>CAYSPG010000044.1:0-2631 GCA_964432885.1 uncultured Flavobacteriaceae bacterium | reverse complement strand
AGAGTTGTGGTTTCTATCCCTTCTTTTTTAAACTTCGTTAAGCCCTTCTTCGTTATCTGCAAGGCTTTTGGCTTTACTGCAAACACTATCAAACCTGCTTAACCGAAACATCCTGCAATCGTTAAAACCTCTGCGCATCCCAGCGCAATGTATTATTATTTTTTTTGCCAACGCGCCTGTGTGTAAAAACCAGCCGCACAAAATTAGAGTGCCGCATTTCGCTCATGCAATCGCACAACCAAAAAATGCAGCACACAAATTTTTATCCATCGCGCCATGCGTTTTGCAAGTAATAAACTATCGTTTAATTATCTTTTGACTAAAAACTCCTTTTTTACTCTCCACCTTCAAAAAATATATTCCTGCATTTAAACTTCCAATATTAATCCCGTTCCGCTCCATCAGGTAAAAAAAATTATCACGAAAAACCTCTTTACCCAAAACATCATACACAACAACATTTAAAAGTTCATCTCGCATATCTTTGCTGAAAATAAAGAAAATAATTCCCTTAGAAGGATTAGGAAATGTTGTAAAAGAAGGAGTTTTTTTTTGTAAAGGGATTTGTGCAATGCTTGTACTTAATTGTAAACTGTCCATTTTAACAATCCATCCGTCTTGTGTGTTTGTTGGACCGGGGGAAGTGTAACCCGCTAAAATAAAACCAATATCAGAAGTTGGAAAAATATCATAGAAAATATTGTTATTGATTTGAGAATTAATATATTTAGTGCTATCAAGAACAAATCGTACATCTTTTAAAATGTAACCACTTGTGTCCAATTGTACTACCCATCCAGCGGCTTTATATGCCCAATTTGTATCAATAACACCTGCGATCATTAATGCTGATGAATAATTCACCAAAACAGCTTTATAAAACCTGGCTCCCTCAATTCCATAATAGTTATCCCATTTTATACTACCAACAGAATCAATCTTTAATATATACGCACGATAGTCATCATTAATTCCAGGCCCAAGACATGCCTGACCGAAGACATAAAAATTATTATCATCTTCTTTTAGAAGAAAGTCAGAATTTTCTAAGCGTGATGTTCCATAAGTTTGCTGCCACAAAGTTGCTCCTGAGGTGTCTGTTCTAATAATTTCTATGTCATAATCGAAACTTGCGGCAGTAGGATATTTTCGTGTCACAAGCATATATCCTTTATCGGTCATTTCTACTGCCCCTCTCCCTTCATCAAATTCTGAAATCCCGCCATACTGTTGTTGCCATTGCTCATTTCCTAAGCTGTCAGTCTTAACAACAAAAACCTGAAAAGGTTGGTTGTTAGCCACAGTAGTACTGCCAATCAAAAGAAAACCTCCATCACTGGTTTGTATTCCAAATCTCCCATACGTTTTGGTAAGCCCCGATGTATATTCCCTGTGCCAAAGCGTGTCAAGATTATTGTCAAATTTATAAATGGCAGCATTTACAACAGGGTTTGTGTAATTTGCATAGCTGCAAAATACCACGTAATTGCTGTCACTTGTTTTTTGAATGTTGTTAGGTAAAATATAATCTTGTGTGTTGCCATAACCTATCTCTTTTAAAGTATCTCCATTTTCATCCAGTTTAATAATCCATAATTTGCTTGCCAATTGTTTAACTGAAATGCCACAAGCAATATAACTGGAATCATAAGTTTCAACAACTGTTGTAAAAAAATCAGGCCGGGAAGCAGTATCTCCTGAGTGTGTATACCAATACGCCTTGTTAAAATTTTGAGAAAAAGTTTTGATTGCAGGATTTAATATGAAAAAAATAATTGTAGCATTCAATAAGAATGCTCTTCTTTTAATAGCAGTGGCTTTCACTATGCGTACTTTACTTTATTATCACCATCCGTTTAGAAGCAACTATTACACCATATTGCTGCAAAATCACCGAGTAAACCCCCGGTTGCATCTCATTCGCTTTAACTGAATATTCGCCTTCATCGCCATGGGTTTCAAAAACTTTAACGGTGCGTGATAGCTTACCTGTAGGCGCGAGCGTCCTTTCCGCTCGTGCCTTGTTTGTTCTGCGGCATCTTGCCGCCTTTATAGTAAGATTCGTAAACGTAAACATGATTCATTCTTTTTATTTTTAACGATAAACAAAAGTATAAAACATTTATAAAGAAAATATCCCCCAACATTTGCTTTCACAATTTAAAGTCGCACAGAAAAACAACCGCACAACCAAAACTTTAAATAGAGAAAGCAACCCACCGCACAAATTCGCATCCTGCTCATAAAAGGTTTTCCCTAGCTAAAAAAAATAATAATACATCCACCCCACACCCTTCCTGGATAAAACGGCTGTGCTAACATCAACCTTTTCTTTCCATCCTGCTGCAACTCGAAACGGATGTGCCCTGATTGAGCGCATAGCCCAGCAGATAACATGTAGCTTAAACGAAATTTCCAAAATGGGGGCAGTTGTAAGTTATCTAACTTATGTAATTCTAATTACCTTTGGTGCATGTTCAAAAAAATGCAACCAACTTGTCGGCAAAAAACTTTATCCTTTCGGTTGCATTTTTTTGAGCGAGCATTTAGTTTTCATATTCCCCATTTTGAAAACATCGTTAAGCCCTTCTTCGTTAGCTGCAACTGTCCAACCGCTCTGCAAAACTCTAT
>CAYSPG010000043.1:0-3354 GCA_964432885.1 uncultured Flavobacteriaceae bacterium | reverse complement strand
CAAGGCTGAGATGGTGAAAGTGGTGGTGAGTAAATAAACAACTACTAAAAAAAAATTATGCTGCAACAAAAAAGCATTGAAGAGCTTTACCTGTATATTATTGAGCAGAAAAATAGAATTGTGGAGTTGGAGAAGCGGGTTGAGGAGTTGGGGAAGTGATTTAACACTAAAAACTAATTTTATGAAGGGTTCATTTCTCATTTTAATATTAGTTGCCAGTTTGCATTGTTTATATGCACAAACTACAATACAAAAAAGCTATAATACATCCATAAATGAAGTTTGCATAGGCAATTCTTTTATAAAATTATCAAATGGAGACTATTTATTAGTCGGGCGCACCACACTAACTCCTATGCATCGTTGCTTATATGTTATAAGGATCGACAGTATAGGTGATGAAATTTGGTCTAAGTATTATGATGGTTTATACACCGAAAATAACATTACAAGCATAATAGAGCTTACAGATTCAACATTTTATATTACAGGAGGTATTGGAAAAATTCCTTCTGGAGGCTTTTACGATTATGGCTCTGCATTTGGATTAATAATAAATGGTAACGGAGATGTTATTAACTGCAAATTGTTTGCTGATCCGTTACAGGATAGCTCATATGTTATAAGAAAATCCATTTTGTTTAATGGGCACATCTATTCTGTTGGCCGTATTTTTGAATTCGATTCGTCTTTGGGATACAACGGCAATGAAACCAAAGGCTTATTGTTAAAATCTGATTTAACCGGACAGATACTTTGGGCGAAAAAATATGAGAATAACAATTTAAACTTTGTAGATTTTACATTAAGCTATGATAGTGGTTTTGTGATTGCAGGTTCAGTTGAAACATTTGATAGTACTGGTAGTACTAATAAACTTATCTATTTAAAGGCAGATACCAATGGTGTACCGGTTTGGAATTTTGAATGGGACATTACACCTGAGTGGATAATTACAAACTCTGTTAAAAAAATGGGGAATGGATTTGTTATTTGTGGACGAAAGAGTGGTTTGGGTTTTGACTCTGATGGGTTTGTAATTTCTTGCGACTCCTCCGGTGGAGTAATTTGGGCAAAACAATATGGTTGGATTGCTTCTAGTGGTGATGAAGTTAAATACAGTACAAAACTTAATAATGGCAATTTATTATTTATGCCATTTGGACTATGTTTTTTATACACCGATTCCATTGGTAATAATCCGGTTATCCATCTCATAGCTAATTACCCTTATGGCAGTTTTAACGAGATACGTGCTGAGGAAAATGGAGGAATTAGCGGAATTGGTACAACCTCATACAGTTTATTCTTCCACAAAACCGATTCAAGTTTGTTTTCCTGTTTTGATAACGCGAATACCTGGCCAAATACTTCTTTACAAATTAATCCTGTTCCAGGGGTGATAAATTATAGTTCAATTAATATTCCGAATAGTTCTTACAATTTTATTCCTGTTGTTGTTAGTTCAATGGACAGTACTTTTTGTTACACTTCAACATCAACTAGTACACCAGCCGCTAAGAAGTTAAGAGCCGAGCCTTATCCTAATCCTTGTCAGAATAATACAAGCGTGAATATTGATAGCGAAGAGATACCTTTAGTAATTAAAGTAATTGAACTAACGGGACGAGAAATTAGCTGCGATTATTCATTTAACAAAAACAAAATAACAATTACTACTTCCCGCTTAAACTCTGGTTTTTATACATTAAAAATTATTACCCGGCACAAACAGTTTGTTTCACAATTTATAAAAAACAATTAAAATGAGAGCAATAGTTTTGACAATTTACATTTCAGCAATAACCTTGGGTAATGCTGTTTCTCAAGATGTAATAAACCCGTATGCAAATTATGACGGGGGGCCTATGCCGAGTTACATTACATCTGCCGGCTATACATACCCGTCTATTTTGGGTAACAATACTACGAATTACATAGGCGAATACATGATTGGATATGATAAATTATTTTGGCTAAGTGACGATCCGCCAAGTGCTTATACTTTTAATACCCTTCTGTTAAAATCATATAGTGTTGAAGTTGTTGGATTTCCCTTCGCCATGAATTGCGCATATTCGGGAACATGTGACGATGGTTCAACAACCATAAGAAATCTTGAAATGCCTAACTATAATATGGCTAATAATCAGTGGGGGAATAATTTGTGGCGCTACAGGTTCGTTAATGTTTCAACACCTGTTCAGGCTTACTCAGATAAGGCAGGTATAGTTTCATTTGCATTTAAAACAGCTACTCCAATTTCAGGTAGTTTGCAACCGTTCTATCCACACTCTACTCTAAAAATCTCTATTTATGTTCATTGCGGTATGCAACCAACCGATCAAATAATTGACACCATTACTTTCTATTATGATAATACAAGAGGAAGGATGAGGTATTATCCGTTCGTTCCTCAAAATTCACTTGGGGGTAGTTGGGGATCGGATAATTGGGACGTAATTTTTAGACCTCAGATATTATACAAAAATTATGGAGTAGGTCATTCCTATTTAGAAACCACAAATTCAAATATATACATTGGAGGCAAAACATTAAATTACTTTCCCATTCGCTCTTACCCTGATTGTAATGGTGTGGGATTCTCTGATCCTTCAGGTAATGACCTTTTTTACAGTACCGCTACAAGTACGCTTGACTTTTTACACCCTGCACCTTATTGTTTAGTTAATAGCTTATTGTATTCAGGATATAATTATAATAAATTAGCTGGATATGATATTGATCAGTTTGGGAATCTGCAATTAAAACCTGGCATACAACATAAATACTTTATACAGAATAACTTTTTAATAACTGATGTTAACCCCACCGACCTCACCATCTACAACCCTAGCGAAGTAAGCATAACAGCAAGTGATTTACATTTTCCAACAGGCTACACCTTTAAAACCATACGTGGGGTTTATCCAACAGTGGCACAAGTAATGGCTGATGATATAACAGAAAACGGTGGGCCTTATGCAGACCCGCGTGAAGTGCCGGTAAAAACAGATTTAACAACTGAAAATACAAATGATGCAATTAATTTTCCATTGTCGGTACAAGCCGGCACCAAACATTTGTATGCTTCGCGCTATTATTTAAACAATCCAGCATTGGTAACGCCATCATCACCACAACTTACCATTGAGCCATGCGTGCGACTGTTTGATTGCACGTTTGATGTTTACACGGGCGGTACATTAATTTTTAAGGAGTATCCGGGCATAATAGGAAAAGAAGACCACAGCACCAGCCACGTAAACACACGTTATAAAGTGCAAACGCTTGGCGGTGCCGTGCTGCGCAACTTTGCACCTGTGCAGTATTTGCAAAATGGCACTATTACAC
>CAYSPG010000042.1:0-3493 GCA_964432885.1 uncultured Flavobacteriaceae bacterium | reverse complement strand
AGTAGTGGTGCGTTAAAAAAAATGGAGAAATGAAAATTTCGGTTTCAAAACAAAATCAAAAAGAAATAAATGCATTGATGTTAAATCACGATGGTAAAATTTCTGTCGGTAATTTAACTACAGGAGATAAAACTGTTGTTGAAAACATTGCATGGCAATGTCCATACAAGGGAGGCAAGGCAGTGTATGATGCGCGAGGCATTGTTTGGAAGTACAATCCGGGTGCAAAGTTTGAAGACGAATTGCTGTGCAACAATGGGGCTTACTTCAGGCAATCAGAAAATCATTCTATTGCGAGCAGAGGTACCGAAATAAGTTTATTTCCCAACCCGGCAAAAAATACCGTTACTCTTCATTACAACTTATCAGATTTTAAAAATGTTACAGCAAGTGTAGCTGACCTTACAGGAAGAGTGCTTTATACATTTGATGTTGATGCTAAAGTTGCTGAAACAAATTTTAATGTTGCTGACTTTGCCAATGGATATTATTTAGTAAAAATAATGGCAGGTAATAATGAAATTAAAACCATGAAGATGGCAATTGCAAAATAAAATTTAAGCCTCCGGTTTACCAAAAAACCGGAGGCTTTTATATATCATGCTATACAAAAAAAATATCTTCTTTTTTTCAATTCTTTTTTCTTCCTTATTTTCTATAGCGCAAAACCGAAGTAATATTTGGATGTTAAACGCTGCCTGCAATCCATATACACAAAAAAGCATTGATTTTAATAGTGGGGTTGCAGATACTTTTTCCGTTCATAGAAAATTTGGGTTTTTCATCACCAACACCAGTATATGCGACACATCAGGCAACTTATTATTTTATACCAACGGTGTAAAAATTGGCAATGCTGTACACGATACCATGTACAATAGTACCGATTTTAATCCGGGGTATTCATCAACAGTAAATTGTAATAATTTAAATATGTTTCAAGGTGCACTTATTTTGCCAATGCCTGAGAGTGACAGTTTGTACTATATTTTACATGAGAGTGGGGATTGGCTTTTTTATAATGGATTAAATCATGTAACACCTTATAATTTAAAATACTCAGTTGTGGACATGAGCCTTGACAGTGGCAGGGGCGGCATTATTCCAACCCAAAAAAGTATTGTAATAACAAACGATACTATGGCAAACGGTTTTATTTCGGCATGCAAACATGGCAATGGCCGCGACTGGTGGATTGTAGCCCCGCGTTTTTGGAGCAATAAATATTACAAGTTATTGCTAACAAATAATGGTGTACAGAATGTTTCATCACAAATAATTGGCGATAGCATATTGTGGGATAATGGAGGAATAGGAGTATTTACTCCCGATGGCAGCACTTATGCCTTTCTTGATTTTGACAACAACCTAAACCTTTTCCGGTTCGACCGTTGCACAGGTTTGTTTTATGACAGCACGTATATTGCCATACCTTTTGATTCAACTTTTAACACCCGTGCCATGGGGCTTGCTTTTTCGGCAAGCAGCCGGTATTTGTATGTAACACAATTTGCTCACATATTGCAGTATGATATGCTTGCACCCAACATTGCCGCAAGTAAAATTGTTGTTGCCGATTGGGATACTGCCTACATTCCTCAACCAACAAATTTTTTTAATGCACAGCTTGCTCCTGATAACAAAATTTACATTGGCACGTGGGCAGGCACTTACATACTCAACTACATTGATGCACCCGATAGTGCGGGCACTGCATGTAATGTGGTGCAAAACACGTTTGTAATTTCTACAAACCAGGTTGGTAATGTTACCGTACCCACCTACCCCAATTACGATTTGGGGCGTTGGGTGGGCAGCCCGTGTGATACATTACCGCTCCTCACCCCGGCCCTCTCCAAAGGAGAGGGAGATGTGAGGTGTTTTCCCAATCCGGCCAATACTTATTTTAACATCAACTATAATTTACTGCCAAACCAAACTGCACAGTTTATTTTATACAACACCATGGGAGAAAAAGTAAGTGAGTATAATTTGTATGGTACGTTTAAAAGTTTGGTGGTGCATACAACGGGTTTGCCAAATGGTGTTTACTTTTACAAAGTAGTTTTGCAAAACACCATTGCCGCAAGCGGCAAGGTGGTGGTGGTGCATTAAAAAAAATGGAGAAATGAAAATTTCGGTTTCAAAACAAAACCAAAAGGAAATAAACTCTTTAATGCTAAAACATAATGGACATGTTGATGTTGTTTTGCTTGATAATGCAGATAAATTAATTGCAGAAAACATTGCATACCAATGCCCGTTTAAAGGTGGCAAAGCAGTATATGATGCAAGAGGCATTGTTTGGAAATATAACCCCGGTGCTAAATTTTCTGATGAGTTATTATGCAATAACGGTGCTTATTTCAAGGAAGCAAATAACAGGGAGGAAAAAATAAATAATGACTTTATTAGTTTGGCGCCAAATCCTGCTGCAAATAAAATTACGCTTTCATACAATTTAAGTGGCTATAAAGTTTGTAAGTTAAAAATTATAGATATAACCGGCAGGATAATTAAAATAGTAAGATTAAATAATAAACAACAAAAAACAGAAATAGTACTTGCTGAATTCTCAGAAGGAATTTATTCAATGAGGGTTATAGCTGATGATACAGAAATAAAAACTCTAAAATTCGCAGTTGTAAAATAGTCAAATTAAAAGCCGGGCAAGTATTTTGTCCGGCTTTTATTTCTTTAATAAGATGTACTTACAAAAAAAAATAATCTTTTTCTTTTTAGTTGCTTTGAGTACTTCCCATTTTTCTTTTTCACAAAACAGAACCAATATTTGGACATTAGGTGGTGGCTCATGCTCCATTCAATATTTTTCAAGACCGCTATTAGATTTTAACACAGGTGTGGTTGATACATTTACAATTCCAAGACGATTCGGTTTTTTCATCACCAACACCAGTATCTGCGATACAGCAGGCAACTTATTATTTTATACCAATGGTGTAAAAATTGGAAATGCGCAGCACGATACCATGTTTAACAGTACTGATTTTAATCCGGGGTACGAATCAACAACAAATTGTCAGAACCTTGCATCTTTTCAGGCTGCGTTAATTCTGCCAGTGCCCGAAAGCGATAGCTTGTATTATATTCTTCATGAAAGTGGAGACCAGTTTAGCGCTTATGGTTTTAATCACGTTTCACCTGTTAACTTAAAATACTCTGTTGTTGACATGAGTCTTGACAGTGGCAGGGGAGGCATTATTCAAAATCAAAAAAGCATAGTAATAACAAACGATACCATGGCCAATGGTTTTATTACAGCTTGCAAACATGGCAATGGCCGCGACTGGTGGATAGTTGCTCCCCGTTTTTGGAGCAACAAGTATTACAAACTTTTACTCACAAACAACGGAGTTCAAAATAATTCATCACAAAATATTGGCGATAGTATTATTTATGATTTAGGCGGACTGGGCTTATTTACTCCCGATGGCAGCACTTATGCCTTTCTTGATTTTGACAACAACCTAAA
>CAYSPG010000041.1:0-4039 GCA_964432885.1 uncultured Flavobacteriaceae bacterium | reverse complement strand
CGCTGTTGTCAAGTAAAGTAAGGTGTCCGCCAAAGCTAAGGCAGGCATCTGCGTAGTCCAGTTCTATATGGCCATCATCATGAAAATAAAAATAAGTGCCCTCTAATAAATTAATAGTGCAGATTGTGTTTTCTAATGTGCCGTTGCCATAAATATCTAAATTACCAGCTTTTAAATTCAGTGTGCCCCCTTTCGCGCTTGTGCTTCCGTTGGTGACAATCATTTTTTCGTTTGCGTAAATATCCCACTCAGTCCAGTCATCCTGGATATCAAGCAAAGAATTTTCTCCCCGTAATTCTATAATGGCATCATGTTCATAAATAAAATCGGCTCCATGCTCAACAATTATTTTTGAATTATCATGGATAATAATCTTTCCACCGCTTTTGATTCTTAAGGTAGCGCCTGCTTTAATAATTAAATTTCCGGTATTATCAGGATTGGCATTGCCACACTCTAAAATCCCTCCATTTTCAATTATTATTTCAATGTTGCCAAAACAAGCAGCTCCGGCTGTGCGGGTATCAAATGTTGAGGATGGAGTTGGATTATTTAACCCTGAACCGGTAAACCCAAGAGGAATATCGCAGTTTACACAAATTTTACCGCCACTTCCAATTGTAATATCGTTTGTAATCCTGCTATCTGTTCTCTGAGTTGCATTAGCGCCAAAGTTGTAAGCCTGCCCGATAATAACTGAAGTGGAGCCTAAATTTTGCGAAACCATGTCAATAATATTATCTTTTAAAAACAGCACATTGTTATATGTTAATGATATATGTTCTTCATTGGATGTATTAACAGCAAAGATTCCCGGTGCTGTATAATCTGCGTATTTGTTTACAACTGAAGGGTTGGAATGTACATCGTAATAAACCGATTGATTAGTTGGGCTTGCTAATGCAAGTGAACTTACTGTTGGAATAAAACAAAATTGGCTGATGTGCAAGTTTAGTGTTCCCGGAAAACCACTGATATTGCCAGAGTAATAATCATCAATAGGTGCAAACCCACCCGGTGCATTATCATAAGGCAAATGATTTTTTACTTCAACTTTTCGTTCACTTAAATCAACAGTTATCAAACCAAAAAAAATGGAGGATTTAAATTTTCCTTCATAAATTGTAAACCAGCTTGAACTTGTATTGGGTAGTGCATGCACTTCAATTTCTATTTCGGCAAAAGGCTGTAACAATATTGTTGCCGCCAATGCTCCAAAAGCACCCAAGCCAGTGTTTACACTACCGCTGTTAAATACTGCGGCTAAAATTTCAAAAGAATTACCATTCCACTCAACATCAAAAATCATAGCTCCGGCATTAAAGGGTTGCTTTTCTGCAATACCTAATTCCGAGCCATTGCTTATTGCCAAATTTTGGCAGTTAACTGGCCAACCCATGTTATCGTAATCTGCCATAAAACTGGCTCTAATAGCAGGAGCGGTTAAAAACCGCCAGTGGTAAACCAGCATTTGCTGTGCTGCAGGGTTATCTAAAATGGCTATGGAGCGTTCTATATCATTTGAAAAACTGCTTATGCTTTGTCCAAAAATACTTGCATTGCCTAAGTGAGCAATAAGGTTTTGTAACCCCAAAGGTATATTGGCTCCGTTGTGGGGCGCATCAAACGAAATATACTTGCGGCACTCATGTTGCAGGTTGGGTGGGTTGTTTACTTCCATATCTCTTAACGCATAACGAGCTACCAAGCCGCCCATGCTCAAGCCTATAATAATGTTACCCTCATTGCTGTTGTTGGCATGTTTGCGCTGGTTTATTTGGTTTATTACTTCTTCTACCACATAAGCATTTCTTTGTATGTAATCGCCTCCGTTGTCAAAATCAATTATTACTAAATCCACTCCTCCATTGTCAAATTCGTTCAGGACATTAATATATCCATTAGGAGAAAATACTTGTTTGTTGAGGTATAAATAAATGTCTCTCGCATTTGTTTGGTCAGCATAGTCTACTTGGTCTGGGTCAAATCCCTCAACAATTATTAATGGTTTTGTTAGAGCAGTATTACCGCAGGCATAGTAAATGCTTACCATTGCTCCACCGGTTTGCCCGTTGTAACTTTTTGTTGCTTGCACATGAAAAACTTCGTTTGGTAAAATTGAGAATTGTTGATTGGGGATTTCCACGGTAATGGTTGAATGGCTTTGCACCATGGTGCCATCGGTATAAGTTATTTTGGTAACAAGGGTATAATCGCCCGAAGCAGTATAGCTTACATTAATTACGTTGTTCATCGCAGCGTTTACAAAACCGTTGCCATTGTTAAAATCAATTTGAATGTTTGAAATGGTTTTGCCCGTGTTGCTGTAATACAAATTGCTTCGCACTATAAACTGCAGGCTGCCGGTATGAAATTTTTTAATGTAAGGCGCAGCGCCAAAAAAAGAGAGTTGCTCAAACGGAGAGGCTGCACCCGCTACATCATACATCATATTGTTTTGCGCATACAGCAAATTGGCGCTTTGCGCATTGGCTTTAATGCGGTGGTAGTTTTGGTGCAGCAGCAAAATGGGTACGGGCATTGTTTCTGTAATTCCACTCATTAGCGGTTTATATCCCTGCGCAGGTGGAGGCAGCCTGTGCTGGCTTTGCCATGATGCTGTAAACAATGTTCCATACGCGCGGCACCACTGGTCGTAATCAATAAAATTGTTTGCATTTAATGTACCATCATACAAACTTGCATCAATTAACTGGTAAGCGCGGTCTAATAAATGATGGCTGCTTATGCCGCTTAAATCTACATTCTGAAAAACATCATCCATCCGTTGTTCGTAAGGAATGGTAACGGCTTCGTTTTCCTGCACCTGTTGTGCATTGGTAGCAAGGCTGCAAAACAGCTATAGCATAATCGTAATTTGTTTTTTCATGATAATGTATGTTTTAGTAGTTAATATTTTACATCAAATCTTCCTTCAGTAATATGTACTATTTCGTTTGTAACGGTATCAATTGCATCAAAATAGAATGTTGCCGCTATTATTCCGTTTACGGTGTCTAATTTTAGTATTGAAATGTTACCATTAAAGGATGAGTCGGTATTAAAAATACTAAATTGGCTGGGGGAGTTAATTGTGTATGTCATTCCATGGAGTATATTATCAAAATGATAATTACCTTGTTGAAAAAAATATCCAGAATAATTAATAGAATAGGATGTGCTATCAATATTTCTATAAGCACTTAACAAAAAAACATTACTCTGATAGCTTGAAGTTAAAGACGAATTTGGAAATGATGCTTTAGGAATCCAAACTTTACCGTCCACCAAACAGCCAAAAGTATTTTTGCCTTCTTGTGTAATTGGCGGTAAAACATCAACGGGAGTTGTGTCATTGTCTTTATCTTTTTTGCAGCAGGAGGTAAAAAGAAATACACCAAATAATAAAAAAAGTAACTGTTTCATATCATTTATATTTAATACCAAATTTAAGAAATGCTTTTATACTAAATGGTGGCTGGTATTGCTTTGCACTTTAAACTGCAAACTGCCGCTATGGAATTTTTTAATGTAAGGTGCTGCTCCAAAAAAAGAGAGTTGCTCAAATGGAGTGGCTGCACCCGCTACATCATACAGCATATTGTTTTGCGCATACAGCAAATTGGCGGTTTGTGCATTGGCTTTAATGCGGTGGTAGTTTTGGTGCAACAGCAAAATGGGCACGGGCGATGTTTCGATAATTCCACTCAGTAGTGGTTTATATGCCTGTGCTGGCTTTGCCATGCTGCCGTAAACAGCGTGCCGTAAGCGCGGCACCACTGGTCGTAATCAATAATATTGTTTCCTGTTAATGTACCATCATACAGGCTTGCATCAATTAACTGGTAGGCTCGGTCTAATAAATGATGGCTGGTTATGCCTGTTAAGTTAACATGTTGGAAAACATCGTCCATTTGCTGTTCGTAAGAAACTGTTACGGCTTCGTTTTCCTGCACTTGTTGTGCAAGTGTATTAATGCTAAAATGAGTACAACCCCCTAAAGGGTTCAAAACCCTTTAGGGGTTTAGTATATCGTTTT
>CAYSPG010000040.1:0-4224 GCA_964432885.1 uncultured Flavobacteriaceae bacterium | reverse complement strand
TCATGCCGAGCGAAGCCGAGGCATCCAAATTGAAAAGACTAAAATTTAATCGGACGACAGTGTATTTTATTTTTTTTCTGTGCTTAATTGATAAAGCGTATCGGGGCAAAAATCCAATGCGGTTTTAAATTCCTTGCCACCATAATCAATTATAGTAGCAAGGTTGTTTTACTTTAACGTTGGATAATCATCAAGTGATACGGAAGCAAATATTTTTTCATCCTTTAAAACAGGAAAGCTTTTTATTGTTTGCTCAAAATTTATTTCGCGCTGCTCATTATTGTCAAACATAACAGTAATGGATTCCACCAGGTCGTTTCGCATTTTTGCGAAACCCCTGTCAGGTGATAGCGTACTCCGTTATAATATCATCAACATTGTTTAAACTAAAAAAGCAAGTGCTTATTTTTAACTCTGTTCTAAATCATCACCTGACAGGGGCGCAAAGAGCGCGACCTGGTGGAACCAAAAAAAATTAGCAGGAGCTAATAGAACAAAACAAGCACGAGGCAAAAAGAGCCTCGCGCTTACGGGGATTTCGTGATTGGATTAAAGAAAAAATAATTACTTTTGAGTTAAAGAAAATACAATCATGACAACATCCTTTCGGTTAAATGTAAGTGAGCTTACTCCAGAGATTTTAAAAGCAATTAAATTAGCTTTTGGAAATAAAAATATTGAGATTTTAATTTCAGAAGTAAAAGACGAGACTGAATATTTACTATCTAATCCTGTTAACAAAAAATATTTAGAAAAATCTATTGCAGAAATTGAAAGCAATGATGTTGTTTCAATGACTTTATCGGAATTTTTGGAAAAGTATAATACAAAGTGATGTATGAGAACCATCACTTTTAGTGTTTCGGCTTTGAAACAGTTGGATGAATGGAAAAACTCAAATCCTGAAATTTTAAAAAGAATAATTTCGTTAGTAACTGACATTGCCGCAAATCCATTTTCAGGAATTGGCAAACCCGAACCGCTGAAACATCAGCTAAAAGGTAAATGGAGCAGACGCATTACTGAAGAACACCGTTTGATTTATGAAATTAAAAACGATACAATCATTGTTGTTTCGTGCAAACAACATTATGAGTGAGTTTCACCCGACAGGTTCGCAATGGATTAGCAAGGCTCCTGTTGGGCTACTAAAAGCAATGCATTATAAAATAACCCAACAGGAATGCAACAACACATGCATGCGCAATAACCTGTCGGGTGAAATTAAAGTTTTATTTGTTGCAATAAAAAAATAAGCCGTAGCTAATAAAACAAAACAAACACGAGGCAAAAAGAGCCTCGCGCTTACGGGGGTTCGCGAAATAGCGAGCCTCTATGAAATTACAGAATAAAAAAGTGGCAAGATGTCGCAGAACAAAAAAGCACGAGTGGAAAAGACACTCTCGCTTACGGATTTTGTTCTCTAAGTTTTATTTGTTGTAATAAAAAAATTAGCTGGAGCTAATGGAACAAAACAAGCACGAGGCTAAAAAGAGCCTCGCGCTTACGGGGTTCAAAAACCCTTTAGGGATTTGTTCTCATTTCTGCCCGGGGTTTTTTATTTATTTTTTTTCTGTGCTTAATTGATAAAGCGTATCCGGACAAAAATCCAATGCGGTTATAAATTCTTTGCCATCGTAATCAATTATGGTGGCAAGGTTGTCCCATTTTAAAGTTGGATAATCATCAAGTGATACGGAAGCAAATATTTTTTCATCCTTTAAAACAGGAAAGTTTTTTATTATTTGCTCAAAATTTATTTCGCGCTTTTCATTATTGTCAAACATAACAGTAATGTTATAGGGCTTTACATTTAATATATTTTTTATAGTTCGCATATATATACGTTTCACTCAAATTTATTTTCAGGATTTCGGCTGGTGTGAAAAACAGAGATAATTACAACAATCTTTTCTGCCTCATTAATAAAATAAACAATAACAAAAGGGAATATTTTTAGTGGAATTTCACGATATACTTTGTAAGAGCGCTTAAAACTTTTTGGATTTGTATTGATAACATGAAAATAACCTTCGAGTTCTGAAATAAATTTATCACCTAAACCTGATTGCTGCTTTTGATACCAGTTAAAAGCTTCGTGCATTTCAGCAACGGCTTTATCGCGTATGCCAAAGCGGTACTTCATTTTTTTGCAGTACGCTTGGTTTTTTTATAAATAATTTCTTTGGCCTCATTCCAGGTGTAGGTTTTGCCTTTGCCTTGTTTGTACTCCACCATTCGTTTGTCCAACTCTTTTTTTTGTTCAAGCGTTAATAATGATGTGGCTTCTATATCATCTTCCACCATGGTATAAATGGCTTGTAATTTTTTTTCTGCTGCTGTGTCAATGTAGCTATGTAGTTTTTTGCGGAGCTGTAAGGCGTTCATGAGTATAATATTTATTTCAAAAATAAACTTTCTTTTTTAATTCTATAAAATAAAACACTGCCACTAAAACACTAAGGCTCTAAGTTCCGATGCTTCGGAACACAAAGCAATTTTTAGTGAACCTTTGAATTTCACCCGACAGGTTCGCAATGGATTAGCAAGGCTCCTGTTGGGTTACTAAAAGCAATGCATTATAAAATAACCCAACAGGAATGCAACAACACATGCATGCGCAATAACCTGTCGGGTGATAGCACTGTGCTAAATCATAACCTGACAGGGGCGCGAAGGGCGCGACCTGTCCCTTAGGTTTGCCACAAAATAAAAACAACTAATTTTATAACAAAATTAACCGCATGGTGGGGGCGCATCATCGACCTGTCTGGATTAAAGATCCATCACCTGAAATAGTCCCCTGCCATGTTTGTTGAACCAGAACAAAATAGAATAGTAGATACTGATCTCATTAAGGGTATTAGTTTACTTCAGCAATGGTTAGTTGAATGTGTTAAGTATAACTTTTAAAAACGTAATGTAAATGGATTACAAAACTATCATTGGCATAGACCAGTCAAAGCTTACTGTTGATGCCGGATTGTTGTACTCAAGCGCCCCTTTGCAAGTAGCAGTACAACAATTTGAAAACAATCCGAAAGGATTTGTAAAAATGTTTAGATGGATAAAGCAACAATGCAATTGTGCCTTGTCAGAAATTTTAATCTGTACAGAAAACACAGGCTTGTATTCATATCCGCTGAGCGTGTTTTGCCAGGAAAATAATTTAGCACTGTGGATGGAAAGCGCATTGCAAATAAAAAAATCGCTTGGCATACAGCGCGGCAAAAATGACCGCATTGATGCTAAACGGATTGCTAACTATGCTTTTGCGCATCGTCATGCTGTAAAGCTTTACAAGTTGCCTGCAAAAACATTGCTTGCTCTTAAACAAATGATGAGCTACCGCGAGCGGTTGGTTGAGAGCCGAAAAAGTTTTATAATACCTCAGAAGGGGAGCTCACAGAGTTTGGTGCCGATATGAGTGGGTTGATAATTAAAGAAACACAATCATTGGTAAAAACCATTGACAGTAAAATTAAAAAGGTAAATGAAAGCATGCTCAAACTGGTAAAGTCTGACGATCAATTAAACCAGCAGTACAAACTCATCAGCACCGTTCCGGGTGTTGGTGATATTACAGCTCTATATCTTTTGATATATACCGGTGGGTTTAGCAAGTTTAGTTCCTTTAAACAATTTGCTTGTTACTGTGGCATTGCTCCGTTTGATTTTCAATCAGGCACCAGCATCAGGGCCAAAACACGAGTAAGTCATTTGGCAAACAAAAAACTTAAAAGTGTTCTTACGTTATGTACCTTAGGATTGATACGCGCTGAAGGGGAATTTAAAACGTATTATCTCCGCAAAAAGGCCGAAGGAAAAAACAGCATGAGTGTTATTAATGTATTACGTAATAAAATTATCAGCCGTGTATTTGCAGTTATTAAAAGAGGAACCGAATATGTTCCGGCAGAAAAATATTTGCAGGCAGCTTAATAGGGATTACCCGATTAGTTTTATGGCTTTAAAAACTTAAAGTCATGAAAAAGTAAGCCGTCTTACACAAAGGCAAGACGGCTGATAGGGCGTTACCCTCATAGGTTATCCTATTGCTGGCAGGTTGCACTTCTGCAGAGCCCGCTTCCTCTTCAGATAACTCTGCAAAGTTCTTAAAAAAATAGTATTAAATACATTTGGAGTTATCATAGAATTCAGGTGGAACCATTGCATTTACACTATCTGTAATTTATATAGGTGTAAGTTTTCTTTTTAGAAAAA
>CAYSPG010000039.1:0-4338 GCA_964432885.1 uncultured Flavobacteriaceae bacterium | reverse complement strand
AAAACGATATACTAAACCCCTAAAGGGTTTTGAACCCTTTAGGGGGTTGTACTCAGAATATGGGACAAGAAATTGAGTGAATGATAAACTTTGGAAACAATAAAGTAAATCCCCTAAAGGGTTTTGAACCCTTTAGGGGGTTGTACTCACAAATAAAAATGTTGGTGCTCTGTTTGCATAATTTGAACTCTTCTGTCCCTTCAGGGTCTTGCGGTTCCTACGCAGACCCTGAAGCATAGGAGCAGCCATTAACAATTTTAAGCCTCACCACTCCAACAACCTATAATCATCCACCGCATAAGCCCCGTCCAAGTCATGCTCATAAAACGATGCGCTTGAATGTTGGTAATCGGTAAACTCTCTCACCAGGTTCCACTTACCTGCGCATGGGTTACGATGAATATAATCTAACTTCTGTTCCAAAAATTTCTTTGTATAGCACGGCTTACAATCAAACGAAGCTTCAAATACATTGTGCAACTGCCCCTTATTCTTATCGGTTTTGCCAACCGATTGTTCCAATTGAGAAAGCAATTCATGCTTACCTAATTGTTCCAATCGCTTAATTATATCATAAGCCATAAATCTTTTGCCGTTTGCAACCAATTTATTTATTGTTGGACTTTCTTTATCTACTCTTATCAAAACGTGTAAATGATTAGGCATTATCACATACCCGCTAACCTGGTTATTAAGTTTTCTCATTGCATCAAACCATTTATTAACGGCATCATAAAAATCAGTCATCTCAAATAAAGGCATCCAGTTATGACAGGTAATGGTGCAATAAAAAATTACTTCCTTCTCGTCATGTTTCAATCGTGTTGTCATCGGCAATAAAATTATCGTTTTAAATTATAACTTTACGTCTCCGTATTCTTCAGGGTCTGCGTAGGAACCGCAAGACCATGAAGGGACACAATGTGTTTAAACATTTAAATGTAAATAAAAGTTATTAATCCATGCAACCCTTACCCGCTAAATTGCATCTTGTATTTATAAAGGTATAATGCTTTTAAGTATATTGGCAGTGAAATAAAAAGACAATGAAAAGAAATTACACTGTAGTTATTTTATTTTTTGCAACAGGAATACTTTTGCTTAGTGGATGCAAAAAATTAAAAGACGACCCTTACGAAGATCACACCATGCCCAAAGAAATGTACGATTACGGCTATTTTTTACCTGGTACTTATTGGGTGTATGAGGATAGTGTGAGTGGGGCTATTGATAGTGTGTGGGTATGGGATGCATATAAAGGAATAGATACACTTGGTAGAAATAACTCTAACGGACTTGATGCCGGTATTTATGATTGGTTTGAAATTAAAACAACAAGCACACATTTCAACTGTGATTACTATTATTGGGCTAATTCGTCTCGGGTTGCTGCCAATAAATATTATCATTTATATAGAGAAATAATTTCTCCAAGTATAATTTCAGAATCTATTTCATTCTTTTATCCCCCTGAGGTTGGAAAAATGCTATTTAACTATGGGGATGATACTCTCCAAGTAAAGAATTTTTTTTCAAATATAATTATGAACACTCAGGAATTTTCTAATGCTGCTATAATGCGGCAAAGTCAAAATTCAACTGAAGAAGATAAAGAATCTTTTTTTACTTATGCCCAAAAATCAGGCTTAATAGAAAAGAAAATACCATTAGGGAATGAAAACTGGAAATTAATTAGATACAATGTAATACAATAAACTTAAAGCAAAGGCTTTAGGCAATTCTAACAATTAAATTTACCTAAAATGAAAAAAACAGGACTTACCCTGTTAGGGCTATGCTTTGCCCTAACAGTAACATTGGGTCAACAAAGCGAATGGATGAAAAAATATTGGAGTTACCGTAACAGGTTTCATAAATACTTTGCTCATTTAGGAACAAATGAAGGAGATGGACTGCCGGGAACCCATCGCCCTTTGCGCAGACTTGACGAAGGTGAGTTTCAGTATCATGCACAATATAAAGCGGGTGGCTTAAAGTTTGGAGATGTAACTGCCGACCTTGGTGATTATATTGCAGTGCTTGCTACTGAATACAAACTATTAAGCGATGCTAATAAAGATGTTACACCCACATTGAATGAATTGTATTTTGCTTTAAATGCTCTAGAAAGGGCAGATAAAAATGCAGAAAAATATCTATCAAATAATGCCTGGGGTTCAGCAATAAATGGCTTCTTCATGCGCGGAGATGTGCCTGCAAATTTTAATCTGTATTGGAATACTGAACACCCGTACACCGAAGACCAAAGAGATTTACTTGGAGGGATAGCTGCACCAAGCCATTACACAGGTGAACCTCCGGGTTATCTTAATGCTAATAGCGAGATGAGCCAAGACCAAATAATCGGGTTATTTGTAGGGTTTGCTTTGGTAAAAAAATTTATACCATCCGGTACTATTGTAAAACCAAGAGCCACCGACCCTGATATGGATATAATTGGCAAGGTGCAAGAGTTTACAAATAACATTATGGACTATATTACGGCTAAATATTATAACGCCAACTATCCGAGGTTTAAAGTTATGGACCACTTAGGTTTTTTTAACGAACTACTTAGCATGAATGTGGATATAAACTGGAGCATTGTTAACCCAGTTACCGGGCAATTTGTTGATAATACAAAAGGACAGTTTGGTTCTGTTCTTCCATTTGCCTATGGAATGGCATCCGCTGCACATTATATAACGGGTAATTTATATGACGAGGATTTTGAAATGCACGTGAGTAATATTCCGCCATTTATTTCTATAGCGCCAATAAACGTAGAGATGGATTGGAACAAAATGGAGGATTTCTTTGTTGATATACCAACCCCTTTTTCAAACGGCCTTCAAATTGTTAATCCTAATGAATGGTGGTGTGAAGATGTTATAATTGCACCTTCTGTCTTTTCGGCTAATCCTCCACCTTTCAATTTAATATGGGTTCCGTTTTGTTTTCCAATTGATTTTTTTTCCAAAATAGCATCAGGTACTCTCCAAGAAAAGGAATACAACATTAATATGACCTTATCTTTAGCTACAATAGGGGATGTGTCTTTAGATCATTGGTCACATTCAGAAGTAAAGGATATTGCAATAGACGCTGATATGGAAATCTTTGATTTATTGTGCGCTGTAATGAGAGGAAATACCCCTCTTATTTCAAAGGCAACTTATGAACAAATTTTAAGCTCAGCACCTGATGAAGGACCTTATTGGTATAGTTCAACTGATAAATCGCCAGGTTGGATACAGAATTCACGATGGTCACATCCAAATTCGGTTAATGAGGAAGACAAAGGAGGGAAAAACGGTAATGATTACATGTGGCTGTACAATCTTTACAGAATTGCGTATGCGAATAGCAATGATGTTTTAAGTGTTCCTTATGATAAGGGAAATGTTTGCTCATACGAAAGTACCCCTATAATTAAAAATCATCTTAATCAATCAAGTGAATTGGATGCTAATATTACAGTTTATAGAAGGTTTAAAGATTATTTGGATTTTGGTTTATCATTGGAAGATTTTTTAATTGAGAATGCATATATTTCGTCTTGGAAAACATTAACCTTAAAAACTAATTTAATTGTGTGCAACAATTCAAATTTCGAAATACAACAATATGGGAATGTAGTAGTTGGTGATGCAAATGGAATTGCAAAGGATGCAGGCCAGTTAATCATAAAATCCGGCAGCACATTGTATTTAAGAAACGGATCAACCCTAACCATCAACGAAAACTCCTCTGTAATTATCGAACCCGGAGCCACTGTAATCATCGAACCCGGAGCCCGCATAGAACTCCTTGGCGAGCACTCCCTGTTCGACATACAAAGCACCAACACTAACATAACCTTAGCAAGCGCACAAACCATTACCATAACCGACAACGGCACCACAGGCAAAGGAGGCCAATTAAAAATGGCCGGTGGCAGCCTAACCCTGCAAACCGGCAGCCTATTAGATATAACCGACTGCCGCGTAATGCTTGCCGATGCAGTGGAATTTACCTACCAGCACGATGCCGAGATAAAACTAAAAGATGAAGATGCATTGCTGCATGTAAACGACAACTGGTCTGACATTGACTTTATAGGCTGGCAGCAAAATTTTATAGTAACCAATGGAGGTACTCCTGATAAAGGTGGCAGGCTTTATATAAAATCGGGCAATGTGCAGATAGACGGGGGAGCTAATTTGTTAAACACCAATTGCATGATAGACCTTGGGCCGGGCACTCACTTTACCTATTATGATGGTGCCAACATTGTGTTAGATTACGCAGATGCCTGCCTTAGCTTTGGCGGACACCTTACTTTACTTGACAACAGCG
>CAYSPG010000038.1:0-8496 GCA_964432885.1 uncultured Flavobacteriaceae bacterium | reverse complement strand
CTCCCACTAAAATAATTAAACACTGTCATGCCGAGCCAAGCCGAGGCATCTAAAACAGAATTCGAAATTTTTATCGGACAACAGTGATTTGTTTTATAAAAATTTAAACAGGCTATAAGCCATAATTTTTATTTGCATCGAAGGTGAAGTAGGGCAGTGCCGTAAATTTTTTAAATATGGGATGTAACTTTGTACATCATCAAACCGTCCTACCATCAAACGCTAACCTTACGTGACAGCCGACCAGTATAATAGTTGTGTTGATACACATGCCGATGGCATATACCGCTTTATCCTGCATAATATAAAGGATGAAGACGATGCCAAAGACATTGTTCAGGATACATTTGAAAAATGCTGGAAAAACCATGCAAACGTTCAGTACGAAAAAGCCAAGTCGTATTTATTTACCACCGCCCATCATACCATGATAGATAAAATACGTAGAGCTAAAAAAACCGAACCCATGGGCGATGATGAATACCACCATCCTTCGCACGAAAAAAATTATTCTGATTTAAAACAAATATTAAACCAGGCACTATCACGTTTACCGCAAATTCAAAAATCGGTTATCATGCTGCGCGATTATGAGGGATATAGCTACGAAGAAATAGGCGAGATAACCGGATTAAACGAGTCGCAGGTAAAGGTGTATATATACAGGGCACGCGTGGCACTTAAAGAATATATTGGAAGCATGAGTAATGTTATATAACAATGATTAACAAATCCAACTACCAGATTTATTTTCTTGATTATGCCGAGAAAAATTTAAACGCTGAGCAAGTGGCTGAGTTGTTTTTGTTTTTAGAAAAGCATCCCGAGTTTAAAAACGAGTTTGAAAGTTTTGAAAACATAAAACTGGATGTGCCAGCTATTTCTTTTTCTGCAAAAGAGAGCCTGAAAAAAAGCATAGTAACTGCCGAAAATTTCAATGAATATGCTGTAGCCAATGTAGAGGGTACACTGTCCGCTCATGACAAAAAGATGTACAATGATTTTGTTGTCTCCAATGCAGCGTTTCAAAAAGAGCACGGCTTTTTTAGCAAAACAAAATTACAGCCCGATTTAAATATTGTTTTCCCAAATAAAAATTCGCTTAAGCGAGAACAAAAAGTTTTCAGGCTTACACCTTTATACTATGCAGCGGCTGCGTGTATTTTAATTTTGCTTGGCTTTTATTTCTTCAGCAGTTTTGATAAGCAGCAAATACAAGTTGCCAATTCGCAACCTGAAATTAAAACAGATGTTCCTTCATCAAACGAAACAGGAAAAATAAATCAGCCAAACGAAAAAGTGGTTAAGGAAAACATAAACAACAATGCGCCTCTCGCTACAAACAAGATTAAAATAAAATCTACCGACAAAGCACTTGCGGTAAAGAACAAAAAAGTAAAATCTCAAATTGCTATACCTGCACATCTTGAAATAACTACAACTCCATCCATTGCAGTTAATGAAATTGAAAACCCTTCTGCTGATTTTAATCTTACTCCTGTATACACCAGTCAAAACATTGCCCAACTTAATAACGCCATCAAACAAAATATTTTACCGCCTTCTAATCGTGTTGCTTTTACCGAAGCGGCCAGGCAATTTGCCGTTGAAAAAATTAATTCGTTTGCAAACTCTGATGTAAATTTATCTTCCGAAGAAAAACGTCAGGTAAAAAAGGTTCGTGTGCTTGATGTTTTAGCCACGGTGGTAAATAAAATCACATTTAAAAAAGTGCACATACAAACCGCCTATACACCACAAGGGCAGTTAATGGCATACTCTGTTTCGGCAGGTGCACTCAACTACGAAAAAAATTTATTGAAGTAAGAATTTTCACGCTAGGTTAGCAAAGGGACAGAGAACGCAGGGAGAAAACCTAGAAATCTATTTCTGTTTATACTTTGCTTTTATCTCAGCCAGCGTTGTAAATTTAGCCTTCCCCGATTTTATTAAAGCAAGCCTTTTATTTAATTCTACTTTTTGTTTTGGGGTTAGTTTTTTCATTCTTGTTACAATGGGATATTTCAAAAATACTATTTTTATTTTAACCGCTCTAAATAAAATTATTTTTCACACCGCAATATTTTACTCAAAAAAAATAGTGCTCATTATCAATACTAAGTTTCGCTAATCAAAAATTTCTTTTTTGCAAGAAATTTTTTTGATATTTTTTTTCAACCCACTTTTTGTTAAAAAAAGGTTGTGAATGTTTATAAATAAAAAAAGCGCTGATAGTATTTTTATTTTGATTTGTCAGCGGATTAAGAATTACTCTTCAGGTACAAAATTTTTAATCCACCACAATTAAATACATAGTGTAATTAGTAAAAAATAAAGGTGAATAGCCTGTTGAAATTTTATCCTCTAAACTGAACAAAAATATGGAAGTACTTTTACAGGAAAACAAAGAGCGCTTCGTGCTGCTCCCTATCAATTATCCCAAAGTATGGGAAATGTATAAAAAGCATGAGCAAAGTTTTTGGACTGCCGAAGAAATTGATTTGCATCCCGACCTTACCGATTGGGATAACAAATTAAACGATGACGAGCGCCATTTTATAAAACATGTACTTGCATTTTTTGCAGCAAGCGATGGCATTGTTAACGAAAACCTTGCTGTAAACTTTATGAGCGAAGTGCAAATACCAGAAGCGCGTTGTTTTTACGGGTTCCAGATTATGATGGAAAACATACACAGCGAAACCTATTCGCTATTAATAGACGCATATATAAAAGACCCCGCTGAGAAAAAATATTTATTCAACGCAATTGAAACCGTTCCGTGCGTTAAGAAAAAAGCAGAGTGGGCTTTGCGCTGGATTCAAAACGGCAGCTTTGCCGAACGATTGATTGCCTTTGCCGCTGTTGAAGGAATTTTCTTTTCCGGAAGTTTCTGTTCTATCTTCTGGCTTAAGAAACGTGGCCTGATGCCCGGTTTAAGTTTCAGTAACGAGCTTATTAGCCGTGACGAAGGGCTACATTGCGATTTTGCATGCTTATTATATAGTATGCTCTCGCAAAAACTTTCGCAAGAGCAGGTTCATGGCATTATACGTGACGCTGTTAACTGCGAACACGAATTTGTTACCGATGCACTGCCCGTTTCATTAATAGGTATGAATGCCAAACTTATGCGCCAGTATATTGAGTTTGTTGCCGACCGTTTATTGGTTGCTCTTGGCTATGCCAAAATATATAATGCCACTAACCCGTTTGACTTTATGGAGATGATTTCATTGCAGGGCAAAACCAATTTCTTTGAAAAACGAGTAGGCGAGTACAAAAAGGCAGGTGTTAACCAGACCGAAGAATCAAAGGCATTTAGATTAGACGAAGACTTTTAACAACCAACTGTTGATAGCCGGCAGAAAATTTTGTGCTGCCGGCTTTTTTTATCCTTTAATTTATCATTATTAAAATTCCCCAAAAAAATAATTTTCCAACCACCCTAAACAACTAACTTATGTATGTAATTAAAAGAGATGGAAAAAAAGAAACTGTAAAGTTTGACAAAATTACAGCGCGTATTCAAAAGCTCTGTTATGGCCTCGAACCACAACACGTAAACCCCGTGCACGTTACACAACGTGTTATTGAAGGCGTGTACGATGGCGTAACAACATCGGAGCTTGATAACCTTGCTGCTGAAATTGCAGCTACCATGACGGTAAAACATCCCGACTATGCTTTGCTTGCATCGCGCATAGCAATTTCCAATTTGCATAAGAACACAAAAAAATCTTTCAGCGAAACCATGAAAGATTTATATACATACATTGATCCAAAGACAAATAAAAAAGCGGGATTGATTGCTGACGATGTATTTGAAGTAATTACAAAGTACTCTGAACTGCTTGACAGCACCATTATATATGACCGCGATTTTGGTTACGATTTTTTTGGTTTCAAAACATTAGAGAAATCATACCTCTTAAAACTAAACGGAAAAGTGGTGGAGCGCCCTCAGCACATGATTATGCGTGTGGCTGTGGGTATTCACAAAGAAGATATTGAAGCTGTTATTGAAACCTACCATTTGATGAGCGAGCGTTGGTTTACGCATGCAACGCCAACTTTATTTAATGCAGGCACTCCAAAGCCACAATTGAGCAGTTGCTTTTTGCTTACCATGAAAAGCGACAGCATTGATGGCATTTACGATACATTAAAAAACACCGCTCTTATTTCGCAAAGTGCAGGTGGTATTGGATTAAGCATTCACAACATTCGCGCTACGGGCAGTTACATACGCGGCACCAACGGAACCTCAAACGGAATTGTGCCCATGCTGCGCGTGTTTAACGACACTGCACGTTACGTTGACCAGGGCGGAGGAAAACGAAAAGGCTCCTTTGCTATATATATAGAGCCATGGCATGCCGACATTTTTGAATTTTTGGATTTGAAAAAAAATCACGGCAAAGAAGAATTGCGCGCACGCGATTTATTTTACGCGCTGTGGATACCCGATTTGTTTATGAAACGTGTGGAAGAAGAAGGCGACTGGAGTTTGTTTTGCCCTAACGAAGCACCCGGCCTTGCAGACTGCTACGGTGCCGAGTTCGAAAATTTGTACACACGTTATGAAAATGAAAACCGCCAGCGCAAAACTGTAAAAGCGCGTGAGTTGTGGAGCGCCATTTTAGAATCGCAAATTGAAACCGGAACTCCTTACATGCTTTATAAAGATGCATGCAATGAAAAAAGCAACCAGAAAAATCTTGGCACCATTAAGAGTTCAAACCTGTGTACCGAAATTATTGAGTACACCGCTGCCGATGAAGTGGCAGTGTGCAACCTTGCAAGCATAGCGTTGCCACGTTTTGTTATTGACGGCAAATTTGACCATCATAAATTATTTGAAGTAACGTATGTTGCTACGCGCAACCTCAATAAAATTATCGACATTAACTATTACCCAATTCCTGAAGCGCGAAACAGCAACATGCGCCACCGCCCCATTGGTTTGGGTGTGCAGGGATTGGCTGATGCATTTATTTTATTGCGTTTGCCTTTTGAAAGCGAAGAAGCGCGTTTGCTTAACCGCGAAATTTTTGAAACCATTTATTACGCTGCACTTACTGCATCAAAAGATTTAGCAAAAATTAACGGCCCGTATTCAAGCTACGAAGGCTCACCCATATCGAAGGGCATATTCCAGTTTGATATGTGGAATGTAAAACCAACCGACCGTTGGGAGTGGGATATACTGCGCGATGAAATAAAACAACACGGTGTGTACAACTCATTACTGCTGGCACCCATGCCAACAGCAAGCACCTCGCAAATATTGGGTAACAACGAATGTTTTGAACCTTACACCAGCAACATTTACACACGCAGAGTGCTGAGCGGTGAGTTTATTATTGTAAATAAATATTTGCTGCGCGACCTTGTAAAACTTGGTTTGTGGAACAACGACCTTAAAAATAAAATTGTGGCAGCCAACGGAAGTGTGCAGGATATTGACGAAATACCACAAGACATAAAAGACATTTACAAAACCGTGTGGGAAATAAAACAGCGCGCCATCATTGACCTGGCTGCCGACCGCGGTGCATTTATTGACCAAAGCCAGAGCTTAAATTTATTTTTACAAGATCCCAACTTTGCAAAGCTCAGCAGCATGCATTTTCATGCATGGAAAAAAGGATTAAAAACCGGCATGTACTACCTGCGCACCAAAGCAGCAACCGATGCTATTAAGTTTACTGTGGAAGGCCACAACAACCACAACCACGTGGCAGCTACTGTAAACGGTGTGGCAGTTGCAGCAGTGGGCGCCACCGCCACTGCCGAAATAACTCACGAAGTTGCAATGGAGCAAATTAGTTGCAGCATTGATAATAAAGATGAGTGCCTTGCATGCGGTAGTTAAACATTAAATAAAAAACAGAAATAGAAAAACCCCATGCAGAAATGTGTGGGGTTTTTGAGTCTAAAAAGAAAATGATAAAGAGTTTATTAGTTTAATTATTAAAGTTGATTTTATATTTTCAATGTTATACAATATCATCTACAAAGCACGCCATTCAATGACTCCTGAGATAACAATTGTTGGATTGAATGATGAAGAGCTATTAAAATTTATAGATAACTATAATCATGGAGAAGACAGTACATTTCATAGAGGAAAAAAACACTTTATCTCAAATGTAATTGAAATAAAAATTTTTGATAACTCAAAAAAGGATTTTGCGGGAATTGAAGAAGCATATATTTCAAATCTTGAGGACAACATAAAAAAATTCCGAATGATTCAAGTTGACCTCATGTATGAACTAAAACAATTAGGAATAGATGTCACAACTAAATTTATTAAAGGTCCGTGTGGCTCTTTGAAATTAGATAAAGAACAAATTGTTCTCCACGCAAGTAAAGTTGATACAATCCCTACCATGAATAAAATATTTATTAGCCATTCATCCAAAGATACCAAAATCGTCAATTTATTTTGTGACCTAATTTTAAATAACGCATTAGGAATTGATATTAATCAGCTTAGATGTACATCAATTGAAGGAACTAAGCCTAAGTCAGGAAGTGATTTTAAAACATGGATTAAAAACAATCTAAAAGAGGCAACTTTCATACTTCAGTTTATTTCAAAAAATTATAAAGAAAGTGAAGTCTGTCTTAACGAAATGGGAGCTGCTTGGGTACTTGATTCTAAAGTTGTTCCAATTATTGTTGAACCTGATTCTTATGATGTTGGTTTTATAAATCAAACAACACAACAAATACAATTATCTAATAAAACATCTATCTTAAGTTTTATTAGCGATCATAATAATGATTTGGGAATAAAAAATATTCATCACGCTCGTTTAAATAGTAAAGTAGACGAATTTTTAGAATCACTTAATTCTGAACTTAAAATAATGGAAATAGGGAATGCCTTCAAAGGAAAATGGGAAAATATTTATGACGATAAAAAGGGAAATAAAGGTCATGTAAAACTTGTTGAAATTAGAGATGGTAAAATGTATGAAAACGGTATTCACAAATTTAATTTAACAGGATTCCGCATTAATGAAAGTAATAATGATTTGTTTTTTACAAAGGAGAGCGTTGATGATGCCCGTATTCTAAAAAACAAACTTAAAATAGAAAAAAGTGGCTGGCATTATGAGGGCAAAGAAAATGAGTCAATTGAAATTTGTTATAAGCGAATAGGATAGGTGGGTAGCTTCGCCCGTAAGGCGAGAGGCTCCCTGCAAAAATTTTTAAAAAATGGACGAAAAAGTATTTTGTGGAACAATAGAAAATAATGGAAATGTTTATGATGTTTACTGGTATCCTATTGACTTAAGTGTTGTAGTTAGTAATAGAAAAACGCCAAATGAGTTTTCTAGTGTCGGGGGTCCAAAGGCAAAAAACAAGCAAACTGCCTTAGTGGTAGCAAAAGAAATGTTGGATTTGAATCCTTTGACTTTTTGATTACGAAAGGCAAACGTCTATAACTATAGAAAGTATTATCGCTAATTGATTCCACCTGACAGGGGTTTCGCAAAAATGCGAATCGACCTGGTGGAACAATAAATTTATTTATCAGAACTTAAAACATATGCTACTACAAAATAAACACGCACCTGCCGGTCTTTGCCTTTATATCTTGTTTTTTCTCTTTCATGTTCTACAGTTTTAAGTGCATACACATCATGGTTAATTGAGTGAATATACCTGTTGCCAAATCCAAAGGTAACCCGCCCTGTCTTTTTTAAAAAGCCTAAGCCTGCATTAAATGCAAAAGACGGATTATTAACAGGAGTTTGATGTATAGCAACTTTTTCCTGGTATTGGTTAACTCCCTCAAGGCGCTTAAACTTATCGGTTTCTGTAATTGACTGAATAAACCCTACTGAAACCCCAGCGTCCACAAAAACTTTGAACCTCGTGTTAATCAAATACCCTTTTAACAAAAACGGAATTTCAATACATCGCAGCCTTACATAATGCCTGCTTCCTTCAGACATTGTATAATCCCATTTCATACGGGTGTTTTTGGTCACATATAAACACTCAAGCTCAATAGCCACAACCTTGTTCAAACAATATTCTGCATTAAGACCAATGAAAGAATTTGCCACAACTTTACTCTCATCCTTTGTTCTGGCAGGAACGCCACTGGACAATTTGGCTTCACCAATAGAAAATCCTGTGTTCATGCCTATATGGAGTTGAGCATTGCACACAATACTTATACAAAATAACAATATGAGAATTATAATATTTTTTATAGATGCCATTTTATAACTTAGGTATACAATATTGTATGAGCTCTAAAATTTCAACCCGAAAGGTAACAATTTCCTTAACGCTCGTTCCTATTTTGTTTTATTAGCTCCTGCTAATTTTTTTTATTACAGCAAATAAAATTTCAATCAAAAAAAAAATCAGGCAGGGATAATTTTTTGGAAAAAAATTACACCAAATTAATCGGGCAATCATACCCCGTTTCAAGTTCAAACTCGTTTCCTTTTACGCAATAAAATT
>CAYSPG010000037.1:0-8897 GCA_964432885.1 uncultured Flavobacteriaceae bacterium | reverse complement strand
GGCGCGGGGGGGGGGGGGGGGGGCGCCCCCCCCCCCCCCCCACTCCCCTCTCTCTTATTAAATTAAATGAAGAGGTGTCATGGTGAGCTTGCCGAACCATCGGGGATTCTCAGCGTCAATAACAAACTTCATTCAAGCTTGAAGAACCATGATTTCTCTTCTTAATAATTTTCACCTATACCTGCCGAAAGATAGTTTATAATATTTTCTAAAAGACTACCCCGCCACTTCCATCTTAAACTCACTCGTAAAATGAAATTCCACTTCGGGATAATTTTTAATCATCTGGTCAAGCATCCATTGTGAGTCGGCAAGGTAAACCGGGTGGTTGTCTTTGTCAATGGCAATGTTGTTCATTTTAAAACGCATAAATTCTTCCAGCTTACTTTTATTGGTTGATGCAACCCAGCATGCTTTGTAAATATTTTGCGCAATAAATTTACATGATGCTCCATACTCATTAAGCAAACGATGTTGTATTACTTCAAACTGAAGTTCACCAACTGTACCTACAATTTTTCGCTGTCCATCGTTTTGATAAAACAACTGCGCCACACCTTCATTGGTTAATTGTTCAATACCTTTTTCAAGTTGTTTGCTTTTCATCGGGTCAAGGTTAACAAGCTCCTTAAAAATCTCAGGCGAAAAACTTGGAATACCTTTAAACATCATTTGCTCACCCTCGGTAAGCGTATCACCAATTTTAAAATTGCCGGTATCGTACAAACCAATTACATCACCGGGATAGGCTTCATCAATAATACTTTTTGCCTGCGCCAAAAAACTTGCAGGGTTATTAAATCGCAACTCTTTATTTAATCTTACGTGATGAAAAAATTTTCCGCGCTCAAACTTTCCTGAGCACACACGCAAAAATGCAATACGGTCGCGGTGACGAGGGTCAATGTTGGCATGTATTTTAAAAACAAAGCCACTAAACTTGTTTTCTGTAGGTTCAATAGCACGTGTATCGGTTTCGCGGCCTTGTGGTGTTGGAGAAATTTCGATAAACGTATCGAGCAATTCTTTTACTCCAAAATTATTTACAGCGCTTCCAAAAAATACGGGAGCTAACAAACCATCAAGATAAAGTGATTGGTCAAACTTTTCGTAAACACCTTCAATCAACTCAACATCTTCGCGCAACTGTCCAACGTAGCGACCTAATTTTTCGTCTAATATTTTATCATTCACATCTTTTATCGGAACAAAATCATCGTCTGTTGCTTTTTGATTGGCACGAAACAAATGCAAACTGTGGTCAAACAAATTATACACTCCCTGAAAAGTACTTCCGCCACTTATTGGCCAGCTTAATGGGCGCGCATGGATAAAAAGTTTTTCTTCAATCTCATCAAGCAAATCAAAAGGGTTTTGCCCTTCGCGGTCCATCTTATTTATAAAAACAATTACAGGTGTATTTCGCATGCGGCACACTTCCATCAAACGTTCCGTCTGTGGCTCTACTCCGTTTACCGAATCAATTACAAGAATTACACTGTCAACTGCAGTGAGTGTTCGATACGTGTCTTCAGCAAAATCTTTGTGGCCGGGAGTATCAAGTAAATTGATTAAAACATTTTTGTACTCAAAACTCATTACCGAAGTAGCAACAGAAATTCCACGCTGCTTTTCTATTTCCATAAAATCGCTGGCAGCAGTTTTTTTAATCTTGTTTGATTTTACAGCACCTGCCACCTGAATGGCTCCGCCAAACAACAATAGTTTTTCTGTTAATGTAGTTTTACCCGCATCGGGGTGGCTGATGATGGCAAAGGTTCTGCGTTTTTGTATTTCTTGCTCGTACATAATTTAAAAAGAGCGGCAAAAGTCGCTAAAAAACAAACCCAACCAAACTATGAAAATATTACCTCTGCACCACAAACTTTACTCGTTGCAACTCATCATTTACTACGCAGGTTGCTAAGTAAATACCGTTTGGCTGGTGGCTCAAATCTATTGCATCTGAATTGCTGTTGTAATTTTTCTTTGAAAAAACTATTCGTCCAAAAGCATCTGTTATTTTTAAATGTTGTGCTTTGAAGGGTTTGTTGTTTTGCAGTAAACGTAATGTGCCTGTAGTTGGATTGGGACTGGCAGTAACTGCAGTGTGATTTTGTGTTTGAACGTAACCTTGGGTATTGCCGCTATTTCGTTCTCCTGATGATGGGACAGGACATCCGTTGGTATTAATGGTGGTTGCAATTATGGCATTAAAAGTGCAACCTTGCTTTGCACTAAAACCGTCTTTTAAATAAATAACATCAGAGGCTTGAAAAGTTACATCAGCACCTGGTTCAATACTGTAATCGTTTGAAGGAACATCCGTATCAGGGTCAACATTTTTTCCTGCATAAATTTCATTTACAGCAAAATAGTTTAATGCATAGGGTTGGGTTATGCTGCCGTTTTGCAAGTACTGTACAGGTGCATAATTGCGCAATACAGCACCACCAAGTGTTTGTATTTTGTAACGTGTGTTTACGTGGTCGTTGCCATGGTCTTCTTTTGTAACGGTGTATGGATAATTATTAAAAATTAAAGTTGCGCCTTGCTTTACATCAAATGTGCAGTCGAGCAGTTTAACACAATTTTCAATGGTTAATTTTGGGTTTGTGTTTAAATAATTATCAAGATAATACCTGGAGGCAAACAGATAAGGATACGTTTGCGCAACCAGATTAGAGGCATCAGCAGGGTTTTCACTTGTTAAATCGGTTTTTACGGGAACATCCCTTAAATCACTATACGGCCCTCCGTTTTCGGTAATATTATCAGCCGTTACTTGTGCCACTGTTGGGTAAACACCTCGTATAGTTTTAAAGGTGTACATAGCAGGAAAAAATAAATTGTCAGCAGTAATAGTTACCTCGCTGGGGTTGTAAATTATGCGGTCGGTGGGGTTTAGGATGGTGAGGTTGGTGTTTTGGTCGAGGAAGTAATTGTGTTTAAGGCCTGGTTTAAGAGTAATGCTGCTACCTGAAAATTCATAGCCAGCTAAAAGTTCACCATGAGTTGACCTTAATGGGACAGAATACACTGTATGTGCAGACGGGTAAACAAAGTTATAGATATTGGTATAACTTCTAAAAGGGTCTCCTTGTTGTGGTAAAAGGTTTATGCCGCACGCTTGATAGTTTAAAACTTCATTGTATGGAAAATAATTTAAAGCACCATTAGGCATTATAATATTTGATGGTGTACCATTGTCGTCATATTTATGTTCATATAAAAGATTAGTTACTGGGTCTATACCGTTATTTACAATAAGTTCAGGTATAAACACAACATCATACTCATCACTTGAATTGTAAATGCTGTTGGTGCCTCTAAATGGATACCATCGCATTCTGCCTCTTGTATTATCGTAATAGAATATCAGTTTATCAACTATTGGTGAACTTAATGAATTTCCACAATGTAAATTAATGGTGTGCTTTATAACACTATGTGGAATGCCTCTGCGCCCTGCATTCAGCCCATTGGTGCCTCCTATACCTGTACTCGCAATATATGGGGCACTAACTAATGTGTTTGCAAAATTACCATCATAACTGTACTCACATTCAAACATAGTTAACGGAGTAATCCTGTAAAGGTGCCTAGGCCAGTTATTATAGTCCCAATAGCCCAAAGGGTCATATACAGCATCGCCCGGCACATTGGGCATAAATAATTCACGCCTTTGAGTTTGACTGGATGACTGTGTGCATCCTGAATTGGTAAAGGCACAAGTTTGAGTAAACGGAAAGGAAACCAATTCATATTGGTAGCTAAAAGCATACCCAGTTGGGTTAGTCTGGTTAAAGCAAGGGCCGGCAATACCTGAGGTAAACCAAAAATGCTTTTCCATATTTAACTCGTATTCGCCTATGTAAAGAGGTTGGCTAATATTTGAATAAACTGTTGGATATGGGAATGAGATGGAAGCGGGGCCTCCCTGAAAAACTGCAGGATAACCAACTGAAGAATAAATTGTATATGGATTAATTACATCTTGTGCAAAAGCAAAGCTGCTTAAATTAAGTAGGCACCATGTTGCGCCAACTATTTTTATATTTTTTATCATAACTTAGTTATTTTAATTAATTGTGATGATTTATTTGAATAAACATACAGAAAATATATTCCTGATGGTAAATGGCTTACATCAATTTTTTTCTTTTCAAAGGCAGAAACTGAATACACATCACGTTGTATGATACCCATTACATTACTTAATTTAAATTGTAATTGAACTTCAGTATTGTTTTTGAATATAAAATATGAAGTGAAAGGGTTTGGAAAAACGGTGTAATCATAGCTCTTTGTGAAGGGTTCATTGTAACTTGTGGCGGTTAAACATAAAATTGAATCGGCAATTGTAAGTACCGAATCTTTCATAGAAAAAGAGGAATCATTTATTACAACTGTTGTGGTTGTAAGTTGATTTAAAATATTAATGTTGGGAACCGCTACTATTTGATTTGTATGGCCAAGACTATAAGAATTACAGCCAATATTTGCCAATGAGTCTGTAATAATTAAACAAGTTTTTACTTTGAAATTAAAACTTAACTGAATCCTTCCGAAAGAAATGTATCTACTGCTATCTCCTCTAAACAATTCTTTCCCAAAAGAATTTAAGTAATTAGGATTATAAGGACTAATTCGTTTAACCCAATTCGTATTAAAATTTTGGCCTAAATTAAAGACTCTAAAAAAATCTGTAAAAATCAGATTCCCGTTGTTCTCAATTAAAGCACTCGAAAATAAATCAATACTATTAAAAAGACCATCCTGTATTCTATGGCTGAACAATTCATTGCCATTAGAATCTAATTTTTGAAGCACTATTTCTATGTCAGAGTTGTTTACATACCAAAGAGAGCTAAATCCATTTATAATATTTCCGCTTGCATCCATCAAAACTTTTCCGCCTTCATACCAAACAGTTGCAATGCCATTACCCATCCCAGCTCCCGCAACAAAATTTCCGCATTGCTTTGCCCACAACATAATGCCTGTTGTGTCCATTTTAATTATCAATATATCACTGCGGTAATCGTTTGCTGCCGATGAATCAAAAGAGTATGCCTGTAAAATATAGTTGCCGCTGTTATCCAAAATCATATCCGTAAAATATTCCTGATATCTGAAAAAATAATTTTTTGCCCACAACACATTTAATGCTGTATCTAATTTCATCAGTAAAAAATGTTCTTCCGGATCGACACTCCCAAATGGCGTATATAACTGGCTGCCTCCAACGGTTATGGTTCCATCGGCATTTTCTATCGGAATCAATCGTTGTGGAACATTTTCACCATTGTATGTTTTTACTTTTAAAATATTTCCTAAAGCATCTGTCTGCATTAGCCACGAGTACCATGTACCCTGACTCTGGTAATTCGACTGGCCAGACATAAGGTAAGTTCCGTTACTAAGTTCAATAACTTTAAAAAAGGAAGCTGTAAAAATGGAATCGGAATATGATTTTACCCACTGCTGATTATAAGTAGAGTCTATTTTTAACAAGACAGCATTCATGCTGGCAACTAAAAACCCGCCATCGCTTGTTCTAATTGTTTGCTGCGGAGCGATGTCGTCAAAAGTTTTTTGCAATATCTGCTGCGCATAGCCAAAGCATCCAAGTAAAACAAACACCGTTAAAACAACTATTTTCTTCATCCTGATAAATCGTTACCAAATTTATTTCTGCAATTTCATTTTTCTATTCTATTATTTACTCCTTTCCTTCAAACCCGTTTCAGGGTCTCGCAAAGAGGCGAAGACCCTGAAACTAAATAAAAGGATAGTAGCGCATGCCTCCTCTTGTATTGTCATAATAAAAAGAAAAGGATGTAATGATATTATTTTGTGTTGGCGTTGAGCCACAATGTAAATTAACAGTATGTTTTATTACAGAGTGCGGTATTCCTTTTCTTTCTGTTAGCAAGGTGGTTCCGGCAAGTCCATTAGCATTGGGAAAAGCACCGGTTACAAGTGAATTTGCGTAAGAACCTCCTCCGTTGAAACCCGAAGAATATTGCCCTTGTGCAAATGCATCAAACGGGGTTTGGCGATATAATTTGGAAGGATATGGAAGGTACTCCCATGCATTTATTGAAGGGTTATAGGAATTCTGATTCGGCATATATAATTTTCTGTCTGTTTGAGGAAATCCTTGATTGGAAGGATGATTATAGTCACAGCCAAATTCCATAAAAGCACACGGTACCGAAAATGGAAAGGAAACCAATTCGTATTGGTAACTTAATGAATAATCATTAGGATAGGGAGAAACAAATTCACTCCACCAAAAATGGTTGCCCATATTTATTTCATACTCTCCTAAAAAACCGCCTGGGCCGTTATGGGTAAGTCCCCAATCGAATGTGTAATTATTTACTCCAATCCAATTCCCAAGTTGTATTGGCTGAAATTGATTATTGAAATATAGAAAAGGATAAGCAGTTTGTGTACTGACATAAGGGTTAATAACATCTTGTCCATTGATATTTAGGTTTAGCGTTAATACAAACGCAAGACTTGCAGATATCTTTTTCATTGTTTTATAAGTTTGACGGTGTAATTATTTTTGTTTCCGTGTAGTTGAATAAAATATATTCCATTTGATAAACTCCTTACATCTACAGTAATTTCTTTTTTACTGGTTATAGTATAATTGGGAGATGTTTTTCTTCCAAAGACATCAGTAAATTCAAAATAGTTTATTTTTTCATTAGAATGGGATATAGTAACAAAATTGTTTGCAGGGTTTGGAAATAGATGCATAAGTTCAGTTAAATTTTCATCAACACCCGTAGCACTTTCACAATAAATTGAATCAGTAATCGGGAATGGAGCACTATAAAAAATTACTGATGAATCGGTTGTTGAAATATTTTGAACGGTTACACTGTTTAAAATATCAATAACCCCAACTACTAAGGGGGCATTTGTATAAACGTCAGGGTTAATTTGCAAGCAATTGCTATTCCCTAAAGTGTCAACCAAGAAAAACCCAAAAGTATTTGTAGGTACAGTTCTTAAAGTTAGTGCAGCAAATCCAGAAACCGAAGATTGGCAAACGCTTCCAAAATGACTATTGCTAACTCCGGGAACAAAAGGATACGATTTAACCCAAATAATATTAAATGCACTATCGCATTTTACAAACCGCGCAGCACTAAAAATAATATTGCCCTCCTCATCTTCATTTAGGGTAATTATAACATCTGAACCAAAATTGGCAAACAGGTGTGCATCGGTTTCATTACCCATCGAATCTATACGCTGCATAACAGCGTCAGGCTGCATACCATACCATTGGGTTGTAAACGTGTTTATTATCTCCCCATCAGGTTCCACAAATATCTTTCCTGAACCAGCACTAACTTGATTAGAGCCTCCGTTTACATTAGTTGAATCGCCACATTGTTTTGCCCAAATAAGATTACCTGCTGAATCTATTTTATAAAGTATAATTTCGGTATCATTTGTTGCACTATCTATTGAATAGCCTTGTACAATAAAATTGTTGTTAGTGGTTGGTTCAATATTATACAGCAACTCCTGATACCTGCGCTGGTATTGCTTTGCCCAAATAATGTTTAATGAAGCATCAAACTTGGCAATTATTCCTACTGTAGGTGCGTTTATCATCCCGCCTATTATTTTCATATCCCCACAAGCCAATAAAGTGCCATCAGGGTTTTCATAAATTTCAAAAAAAAATAAATTATTAGCAGCAGCATATTTTTTTGCAGCTATAAAATTACCCTGCGGGTCAAATAAAGCATTGGAACTATAATCATTAAACCCATTGCCGCCAATGGCTGTATAAGCACTCACAAGGTAATTGCCATTATTTAATACAATTGCTTTTGAAAAGCGGTTGTCATTTCCGCTTGAGTCAGAATATTGCTTGCGCCATAATATATTGCCAACAGAATCAAACTCTGCCAGTAATCCATAAGGTAATCCAAATTGGCTTGCCCACATACCATAAGCTAAATAGTGGCTTGAGTCTATATTTATCATGCTTAGCTGTGCATTGTTGTAAATACGTTGCAAGATTTTTTGCTGGGCATTTACTCCAACTGATATAAATACAAACCCAATCACAAAGAATAATTTTTTCATAACTCGCTATGTTAAAAAATTATTTTTCGAGCGTATTTATACGTTGCTCCAAAAGGGCATTTTGCTTTTGCAGCAGGGTATTTTGTTTTTGAAGCTGGCTAATTCTATTGCTTTGTTGCATCAGGTATAAAAAAACCTGTTCCAGTTTTTCCTGTTGCAATTTTTGAATCAACCCTAATTCCTGCCCGTTGGTTTCAATTTCGGCAGCAGAAGGAAATCCTTCCAGGTGCTTGTGCCTTTTAAAATAAGCAACTACATCGGATAGCAGAGGCAGTTGATAATTTGAGTTGGCAACGTAATCGGGCCAGGGTGGGTTGGCAGTTATCCGCACCTCTTTAGCGCCAATTTTACCATATACTACAAGTGAGTAATTTAATTGAGGCGCACCGCCTATGGCAATATTTCCTGTTTTAGAAATGCGCATTCGTTCGTATAAAGAACCGTTTGTTACATCACCTGTTTTAAAAATCAAATCCTGATTGTTGGTGGGTCCTATATAATGCTGCGTTTCATCTATGGCCGTGTTGCCATAAATTGTCCAATACGCTACTGGCTTTGCCTGTATCACACCATTGGCAGTAACATACAAATCTCTATCGCCTGTGCCTGCAAGCCCATTAATTTTTAAATCACCATTGGCCTGTACCCGTAACCTTTCCTGATTATACGTTTTAATACTAAAATCGGCATTGTCAGTAGTGCCAATAAATTGTGATGCCGGGTTGGTGCCTGCATTGCCGTTCATTTGCCAGTCGTCACGGTCGGGTTCT
>CAYSPG010000036.1:13701-14015 GCA_964432885.1 uncultured Flavobacteriaceae bacterium | reverse complement strand
ACGATTACAAACGCACCGTGTGCAAGTTCAAGTGACCAGGTAACAATTACTGGTGGTGCAACACCAATAGCGAGCGCTACCAAAACTAATGTATTATGTTTTGGAAACAACACTGGTGCAATTGATTTGACTGTAACAGGCGGAACATTACCATATTCTTATTTGTGGAGTAATGCAGATACAATACAAGATATTTCAGGACTGATTGCAGGCGTTTACACAGTAACCGTTAATGACGTAAACAATTGCAATACGAGTGCAACAGTTACAATTACCGAACCTGCAGCTGCACTTACACAAAGCAACACACAAAC
>CAYSPG010000036.1:0-13601 GCA_964432885.1 uncultured Flavobacteriaceae bacterium | reverse complement strand
TACAGAAGACATTTCAAATCTTGTTGCCGGTGTTTATACTGTTACAATTACGGATGCAAATAATTGCACCACATCAACAACAGTTACAATTACCGAACCTGCAGCTGCACTTACACAAAGCAACACACAAACCAACGTATTATGTTTTGGAAATAATACAGGAGCAATAGATTTAACTCCGTCAGGGGGAACAATGCCATACACATTTGTGTGGAGCACGGCCGATACTACAGAAGACATTTCAAATCTTGTTGCCGGTGTTTATACTGTTACAATTACGGATATAAGCGGATGTTCATATTCAACTTCATTAAATGTAACTCAACCCGACAGCGCGCTTTTAATTACTTCAGTAATTACAGATGCATTTTGCCTTGGCGGAAACCTTGGCTCTGTTCAGTTGAATGTTTTGGGAGGAACTCCGTCATACAATTATTTATGGAATGATAATTCTGTAGCAGCTTCGTTAAATAATTTAAGTGCAGGAAATTATTCTGTTACTGTTACAGATTCTAATAACTGTGTATTGAGTCAGTCATTCACAATTAGTGATAGTTCGCAGGCAATACTCTCTGCTGGTGGGCCTGCCTCTTTCTGCAAAGGTGGAAATGTAGCACTCACCGTTAACGGAGTTAATGTTAACGCTTATCAATGGTACCGTGACGGACAAATAATTACCAATGCAAACAGCGCGTCTTATGTTGCTTCTGACGAAGGAAATTATTCAGTGGTGCTAACCAGCACTTGCGGAACTTTTGCGTCCGACACGTTTGCAGTTACTGTTTTTGATTTACCAAATATTGATATTACGACTTCAGGTTACAATTGTGCTGCTGGTGCGCAATTGAACGTAAGTGGTGGAAATGATTATCAGTGGAATCCAGCAACCGGATTAAATAATTCAACAATTTATAATCCTGTAGCATATCCCGAAGCAACAACTGAATATACAGTAACAGTAACCGATGATAACGGTTGCACAGCTTATGAATCAATTACCGTTATTGTTGATTGCGATTCGATTTCTATTCCTAACGGTTTCTCGCCTGACGGTGACGGAACAAATGACACATGGGTAATTGCAGGTTTGGAAAAATTCCCCGACAATGAAGTGCAGGTTTTTAACCGCTGGGGAAATATTGTTTATGAAAAAAATAATTACGACAACTCATGGAATGGGGCAAGCAATAAAGGATCGCTAAACGTTATCGGACATGAATTGCCAAGCGGAACATACTATTACATACTTAATGTTAAAGACGGAAAAAAACCAAGAGCAGGATTTGTGGTGTTGAACAGATAATTGATTTTAAAATATTCATAAGTGATGCAAAATAAATATAGTAAGTGCAAAGGAATTCTTCTGATAGTCATTTTGATTTTATCAGGAGCAAAAACCTTTGCGCAATACGACCCCATGTTTACACAGTACATGAATAACGAAATGTACATCAATCCTGCTTATGCAGGTTCGCGTGAGAGTATTGCCGCTACGTTGCTGTACCGAAATCAATGGGTGGGTTTGGAAGGCGCACCAAAAACAGAAACGTTTAGTATTCACACTCCAATACGAAATCAAAAAATTGGAATTGGTTTTAATTTGTTGAATGAAGAGATAGGGGTTACGCATAAATTATCTTTCTATGGTAACTATGCATATCGTATGCGCTTAGGCGAAGGACATTTTTCTCTCGGCCTACAAGCAGGAATTATTAATTACCAGGAACGCTTTCTCGAAATTAAAACTGCCGATGCGGGCGATAAAAAGTTTTCGGCCAACACACCCAATTTAATTTTACCCAATGCCGGATTTGGCATGTATTACTACCAGGAAAAATATTATGTGGGCTTGTCCATTCCGCGATTGATTAAAAACAAAGTAGATGTGTCTCAGTCAAACATGGTAACCAACACTGCCAACAGCAAAAACTGGCATTACTTTCTTACAGGAGCGTATGTGTTTAATCTTACCGAAGATTTTAAATTAAAACCAAGCATGATGATAAAAGCTGTAAGTGGTGCACCCATAGAATTAGATGTAAATGCAAACTTGCTGGTAAAAGATTTTTGGTGGATTGGAGCAGGCTACCGCAGTGGAGATGCTATTACATTTCTAACATCATTTCAGCTAACGCGCCAATTGCGATTTGGATATTCTTTTGATTACACCACATCGGCTTTACAGAATTATTCAAACGGAACACATGAAATAACCCTTGGATATGATTTCAGCTTTGACAAAAAGAGAGTTATAACGCCAAGGTTATTTTAAAAACTATTTCTATGCAAATAGAACAAATACAGCACTATTAAATTAAAATGACACGTATAGAAAAATTAAATCCAAAGAAGATACTCAGCATTGTTTGTATTATTATTACAATGCCAGGATTTTGTTTTGGGCAATCACCTAAAAGCAAAGGCGATAAATTATTTGATCAGTTTGCATTCAGCAGTGCTATTCCTAAATATGAAAAATCTGCAAAGAAAAAACCTGAATCTTATGCACTGTGGAGCAATCTCGCAGAGAGCTATCGTATAAATAATAATTATACTGAGGCCGAAAGATGTTATGCGCAATTGGTAACGCTGCCGGCTTGCACACCAGCGCAAAAATTTAATTATGCAATGGTGCTAATGAATAATCAAAAATATGACGAAGCATATAAATGGCTTCAAACATATATTGAATCATCAGGCAATGGTGACAAGCGTGCAGAGAATTTTATTTCAGCCATTGACTTTCTTCCTCTCTTTTACACTGACAGTAATTTTTATGCAATGCAGAAACTTGAAATCAATTCTGACAACAGTGATTTTGGTGCAGCCTTGTATAATGATGGAATTGTTTTTGCATCTGCTCGAAAAAGCAGTTCGCTTTTTGAACGCAGATATAGTTGGACAGACAAACCCTTTCATTCGCTCTACTACAGCAAAGGATTAGAGAATAATTTTATTGAGCCTGCCGCTTTTGCGTCAGACATTCAAAGCAAATACAACAATGGCCCTGTTTGTTTTAGTGCTGACGGGCAGGAAATGTACCTAACATGTAATAATACGGATGGGAAAGCAAAAAATATTTCTGATAAAACCATCAGGTTAAAAATTTATAAGGCCGTATTAGAAAAGGGTAAATGGAAAATAAAAGAACCATTTCAATACAACAACGATAATTACAGTTGTGCCCATGCAGCACTAAGCCCTGACGGTACGCGTCTTTATTTTTCATCTGACATGCAGGGAGGAAATGGTGGGATGGATTTATACGTTTGTACCAAGCAAGGCAGCAACTGGTCGAAGCCAGTAAACTTAGGAGCAAGCATTAATACAAAAGGCAATGAGATGTTTGCAACCGTAGATGCCGAGGGAAAAATATATTTTGCATCAAACGGTTTGCCCGGATTAGGCGGGCTTGATATTTTCAGCATCAGAAACATTGATGGCAAATACACCGAGCCTCATAATATTGGTGCTCCTATCAATAGTTCCTATGATGATTTTGAATATGTGTTCGATTCAAAAAATAATCTTGGTTATCTATCATCAAACAGAGAAAATAAGACAGATGACGACATATATTCTTTTCATGTTAACGGTTTGCGCTTGGATGGTTTGGTGTATGATGCTACTACGGGTTACCCTGTGGACATAGCACAAGTAAAAATAAACATAAACGATTCGGTTACCAAAGATATTTCAACGGGGTTGCTTGGTGATTTTGAAATGCTTCTTGATTTTAATTCTGCATACGATTTTCTGGCAAGCAAAGAATCTTACATGCCAAACAACCAGAAGTTAAACACAAATGATGCCTCCCCGGGAAGTTTACTTAAAGTCGAAATTCCATTGGGAACACTTCCATCACTTACCATTGAAGGAGTTGTGTACGAAGAAAACACAACTAATCCGTTAAGTGGAATTGAAGTGTATTTGCTTAATCTAAAATCAAACGACACTTTATTTTATTTAACTGCCGATGATGGTAGATACAGCTTTAAAGACCTTGATCCTAAAACGGAATACCGTGTAACTGCTGTAAATCCTGAGTGCATCATGAGCAGTTTAGATACAGCAACTACCGACTGGAAAGAAAGCCCTACCATTCATGCTGATTTAGAAATTGCCTGCGTGGGAAACATTGTTCGCTTAACCAATGTTTATTACGATTTAGACAAATACAACATTCGCAGAGTGGATGAGCCTGAATTAAACAAACTCGCAGACATATTAAAGAAGTATTCTACCATGAAAATTGAGTTGCGATCGCACACCGACAGCCGCGCTGATGATAAATACAATCTTATGCTTTCGCAAAAGAGAGCAAACGCAGTTGTAAAGTATCTTACTAAAAAAGGAATTAAAGCTGAACGGCTTGTAGCTATAGGATACGGAGAAACCCTGCCGATAAATAAGTGTGCTAATGATGTGCCATGTACCGATGAAGAACATCAGAGAAACCGTAGAACAGAATTTAAGATTCTAAATATGAAATAATCGTTTTTTTAACTGAGGGGAGGTGAGTTTGTTGTTCAAAAAAAATCCCCTGATTTAGAGTCGGTCCAAAAGAAATATCAAGTGTAATTAAAAAGCTAACGCAAACTTAAATTGACTTATAAATGTGATGGTTTTAAGTGAGCTTCGGGACGTGTATGCTGTTTACGTTTTTCGCGAATTCGGTTGGTAGTATAAAACAATACAGATACAAGGATTGAAAAATATCCAAGAAAAAGCCATGAGTAGAAGTCGCTCCAGGTATCAATAAACCTATTGATGATGTAAACTAATATGATTGAAACCACCGACATTCCTACAAAAATCCAGCCTACCTGTCTGTCGTTTAATCCCATGTAAGCCAGGCTGTGCGTTGTGTGGTCTTTACCACCAACAAAAGGACTACGGCCTCTGCTTAATCTGTTTGTAACCACAATGGTGGTATCAACAATTGGAAGAATAAAGGCGATAAGAGGAATTATTACTTTTTTAATGGAAGGAGTTTCGGCACCTGCAACCGCATATGGGTTGTTCCAAAAAAACATAATGCCTATTGCAGCTAAAAATACGCCCAAAAACTGGCTGCCTGTATCACCCATGTACATTTTTGAAGGATGCCAATTGAAAAACAAAAAACCAATAATGGCGGCAAGCAATCCAATTAATGCAATAAGGTACAAGTTATTTACATCGCCATGTGATACGATGGTAACTATTGCTGACAATAATATGCCAGCGCTAACGCTAGCAGTTATTCCATCCATGTTATCCAGCATGTTTACCGAGTTCATAATACCTACTACCCAAAACACAGTTATAAAATAATTTACAATCATGTTGTCAAACAGTTGTATGTACGTGCCGGTAAAAACAAGGCAAACTCCACACATTACCTGAGCTAAAAATTTTAATACCGGTTTGGTATCATAAGCATCATCGGCAAGGCCTGCCAAAAAGCCAACGGCCATAGCAATAATAAAGCCCATAAACTGTGAATTAAACAATGCATCGTTTGGATTAAAAAAAATAGAGTAGGAGGCAAGCGAAAGCAAAAACATAATGTAAAAAGAAAGTCCTCCTACAGCAGGTTTTGACATTGTCCCCCAGCGAATAATGGTTCCATCGTTGCGGTTGCGTATTCCAAGTGTGTGGAAAAAACGCAAAAACAAACTGTTCATCAAAAATGTAAATGCAAGCGAACTTAAAAAGATAAATACATAAATGATAAGATGGTAGTTTTGGTTAATAAAATCTTTCATTGTAATTTTTATTTAAAACTTTTACCTGTTATAACGAAAACGGTTTTTTTAAGAGTAGAAATCATTATTAATTGTAAAAATTTGCGGTTTACATTGCAAACTTATTAAATAATATATTTAAAAAGAATACCTGCAGTTTTTAAAATCAGGTAAATTTTTATCCTTATCAGAAACCAGCGGGCTATCACAGTTCCAGTTTATGTTAAGCTCGGCATCGGCATAATAGATTCCTGACTCTGACTGCCGATTGTACACATTTGTGCATTTGTAATTCAGTACCGTGTTGTCGGTTAGCGAAACAAAACCATGGGCAAATCCAGGAGGTATCCACATCATTTTGTTCTCGGTTGCATTTAGCTCAACAGCAAAGTGTTTCATAAATGTTTGTGAGTTTCGTCTTATATCAACAACTACATCGATTAAGGCACCTTGTATTACGCGAACTAATTTCCCCTGTTCATAAGGCGGGTTTTGAAAGTGAAGCCCACGCAAAACATTTTTATGCGACATAGATTGGTTGTCCTGAACAAAATCGGCATGTAAGCCAAGTAATTCAAATTTTTCTTTGTTAAACGACTCAAAAAAGTATCCGCGTTCGTCATTATATACATCGGGGGTAATTATAATCAATCCATCAAACCCTGTTTCATCAACCTTCATGCTCTGCTTTTATTTTTTTCTTTTAAATCCCAGTTTCTCTCTCCATTTTTGGGCTGTGGTCTTTTCTTTATCGTCTTCATTGTAATAACCATAACCATAGCCATAGCTGTAACCGTAACCGTAACCATATCCGTAACCATATCCGTATCCATAGCCATATTTAAGTTTGGTGCGCTCAACACTATTAAGCACCACCGACAGACGAGAAACCTTACTTTCAGAAATAATCTTATTAATGTTATGGATAAACATTTTACGCGAATAATCGGCTCTTAGTATGTAAATAGGAAAATCAACACGTTTAATAATAGGTACACCATCGCTAACCACACCTACCGGTGGGGTATCCATAATAATAACATCATATCTTTCTTTCAAGTAGGCAATTAAATCATCCATGCGTGGGCTTATAATAAGTTCGGATGGATTAGGAGGTATGGGGCCGGCTGTTATAAAATCAAGGTTTTCGAGTGAACTTTTGTTGATGCAATTTTCTATTGAGTCTTTTCCGATAAGCAATGTGCTTACGCCTTTATTGTTTTCAACATTAAATCCAAGATGGATTTTTGGTTTACGCATGTCAAGGTCAAGAATAATTACTTTTTTTCCTGAAAAAGAAATTACTCCTGCCAGGTTAATTGCATTAAAGGTTTTTCCCTCACCCGATATGGTTGAAGTTACAGCCATGGTTTTTGAACCCTCTTCGTTTGAAATAAACTGTAGGTTGGTTCGTATGGAGCGAAATGCTTCGGCTATTACCGACTTTGGATTTTTATCAACCAGTAATTGCGAAATAGGTATTTCGCGCTTATAGCGTGGTACTATTCCTAAAAGTGGTGCATCGGTATAAAGGGCTATTTCTTCGAGAGAGCCTATGTGGTTATAGAAAAGATATTTAAAAAATATGAGCACCAAACTAAGTGTAAACCCTAGCATAATACAAGTAGAGTATACTAATGGCTTGTTTGGATAAAATGGAGACGATGGTGCTAAAGCTGTTTCGAGGACTACATTTTTAGGTACAAATCCTGCTCGGGTAATACTAAACTCAGCTTTCTTTTCAAGAAGAAGTGAATAAAATTTTTCGTTTATTTTAAATACTCGCTCTAAACGTTCAAATGTTGATTGTTTGGCAGGTAGTTTTAGATAGTTGGTATTGTATAAGCCCAGTTGCTGCTCAAGCGATTTGCGTTTTTGAGTAATACTGTTTTGCTCATTTATAATAGTTTGAAGCAGCATTTTACGTTGATTCTCTATTTTTATGGTTTGAGCTTTTACGCCTTCGGTGGCAGTTGTTGCCATTATCAACATTTGTTCTTTTTCAGTAATCAGTGCACTAAGTTGTTGAAGTGCTAATTTTATTTCATCAGTTTTGTATGTTCCTGTTAAGGTCAACAAATACTCCTCTACCGTTTTTTCTTTTGACACATCATCCTTCAGTTTATTAAGCATTACCAAATCAAGGTTAAAAAGTGTGATTTGATCTTCGAGTTGATGTATTCGTGATGTTAAATCGCTTACTGTAATTTCGGGTTTTATAATGCGGTTTTCGCTTTTAAAGCGCTCAAGCTCATATTCGCTAGTGCTTAAATCCTGATTAACTCTTAATAGTGTGGTGTCAATAAACGAGAGGATGCGGTCAGACACTTCGCGACTTTTATCTACATCATAAATAATAAATTCGTTAGCAACAGCATTGGCAACATCTGAGGCCTTATCGGCATTTTTTTCTTTTACTTTTATAATTACAGTTTTAGCTTCAGGATTCAGAGGTGCTACTGTAAGTGTACTCATCAGATAGCGCACCATGCCGGCCTGTGAATTGATTACAAAGTAATAGGCCTCTTTTTTAAATTGAGATTGTTGTTTTAATATTTTATGATAATCGCGCACCACTACATTTATGTTTGCTTCTTTAAGCACAACCCATTCACCTTGCTTAAAAGTTTCGCTTATTTCTTCAGTTGGGCCGCTTTTATAATTTATGGTACAGGTGTTATCCTGATTAAAACGCAAGTACATTTTACGACCAAGAATAGAAGAATCTTTTATGGAAAAATTTACTTCAAATGGTGATGACTTATACATTTCAGCTTCAAGCACTGTACCTTTTGCGTAGTACGAAACCGAAAGTGGAAGCGCTTTTACCACCCGTTCCATAATTATTTTTGAACGGATTAGCTCAATGTTACCGGCAAGTTGATTGTTTTCGTTACCATAAATCTCTTTGTTGATGTTAAGCATTTTGGTAACGTTATCATCGGTATATAATTTTAAAGTAGCATTTGATTCGTACATAGGGGCCGTGTAGCGATTCATAAAAAATGCCACCATTATAGAAACAATCATAAAGGCAAGAAACCAGTCGAAGTTTCTTTGCGCTATGGTTACAAAAAGTTTAAAGTCAAAATCCTCGTTAAGAGGGGTTATGCGCTTTTTTGCCATTCAAAATTTTTAGGGTTGGTTTTTTATTACGCTGTATGCAATAACAACGCTTGCAAGACTGGTAATAATGCCAACTATAGGTGCAAGTTCGGCCAAAACACCTTGTGAAAGTCTGCGAGTAGGCTCTACATAAATTATGTCATTGGCTTGCAAAAGCAGGTTGGTTTGTTTCATTCCATCAACGGTTGAAAGGTCAATTAACTGCACCTGTGGGTTTCGAGAGTCGCCACGAATAAGTTTGATGCGCGCGGCACGGCCGGTTTGGGATATGCCACCTGCTAAGGCTAGCGCTTCGATAAGTGTAGTGTTTTCGTTTGATAGTGTTACCACCTTGCCTGCACCGCCTTCGCCAGGAAAAACAAGCACACGCCTGTTCATTACTTTAACAGTAACAAAGGGTTTGTTGTAGTAAGTTGCGTATTGGCTCTCAAGCATTTTTTCAGCTTCGCGAGTGGTTTGGCCTATAATTTTAATTCTGCCAATAATGGGCAGTTTTACATAGCCTTCAATATCCACATCATAATTGTTTCCGGCCAAATTTCCGCTTGCCACGCTTTTTTCTTGCACACCTCCTGAGTTGGCAGTTAAGTCAATTAGTTTAAACCCATCATTGGTGTAAACGCTTACTCCCAAAATGTCGTTGGTAGCTATTTTATACTCGGCATTGCCAATGGTTTGGTCAACTTTATAAGGATAGTTTTTGTCGGTTTTAAACATTATGCTTGGGTTGATATTGCAACTGCTAATAGCAATAAGCAAACCAAAAAGTGAAAAAAATAAGACTCTTTTGTTCATTGTAGTGTTATAATTATATAGCCGTATGATTTAAGCCGGGCAAAAATAGTTATTTTAAAGCCTGTTTACATTTTTTCTTTTCCTTCACCAAGCGAAAGAACAATAAAAGGTTAGTCATTGGAGCCTATTGTTGTTTTTTGGTTAAGTAATTGGCTGTAAAGTCTTTTCATATCACTAACCAGACGTGTGTAATGAAATTTTTCACCCACATATTCCCATCCGGCAGTACTCATACTTGTTCGTATAGTTTGGTTTTCAATTAATGTATTAAGATTTTGTTGGAATTCATTTATGTTTCCTTTTTCGCTAAGCAAAGCAGTTTTTCCTGGCAACACCACGTTTTCAATGCCGCCCACATTGGTACTAACAATAGGTTTACCGGCAGCCTGGGCCTCTATCAGGCTTACTGGTGTTCCTTCATTATCGGATGTTAAGCATATTATGTCCAATCCGGCCATTGCAATATCAGCTTCTTTTATCCAGGATGTAAAAATTACGTTTCGGTTTATAGCAGATGAAAAGTTTAGGCCCAAGCTATTACACGTGTCAATTATGTTTTGTCTTTCTTCTCCATCACCAACCAATACAGCCACAGTTTTGGTATTTGAGGTTTTTGATACGTGTGCAAATGCTTTTAAAAAAAATGAATGGTTTTTTACCGGGGCAAAGCGGCCAACTATTCCTACAGCCACCTCATCGGTAGATATGCCAAAGCGGTTTCTAAACGCATCTCGTTTTTGTTGTTTGTTTTCACTAAAGCGGGTTAGGTCAAAACCAAGTGGAATAACGGTGGCTTTATTTTGACTGCAAATTTTAAAGCGATTGCATATTTCCTGCTTTTGTAATTCGCTTATGGTTACAATAGCGCTGCTTCTACGAGCTAAGTACTTTTCTATTTCAATAAATAGTTTTGTTTTTAATGGACTAAAATAAGAGTGAAACACATGTCCATGAAATGTGTGTACTATTACGGGCACCTTGCATGCTGCCGCTGCCAGCCGCCCCAGCGTACCTGATTTGGCAGCATGGGTATGTACAATATCTGGCTTAAATTTTTTGATGATAGATTTTAATTCAAGATATGCCTTGCGATCGGATGTAAAATTTATCTCGCGCCTCATTCCATCGATAAATACGGGTTTAATACCGTACTGCTGTAGTATAAATTCCGAACTTTCTTCCTCATCATCTTTAATTCCTGATACAAGCATGGTTTCGTATTCAGGCGCCATAAACTTGGCGAGGTAAGCAACATTATATGTTGGCCCGCCTAGGTTTAGGCGGTTTATTATCCGAAGAACTTTAGGCATTTGTTGTTTAAGTAAAAGGCAATATGGTTTTTTTTGAGTTAGTGGGGTTGCTTAAATGTAATTAGCCATAAAAAGAAGTACTTGAAATAACAGGTTAAATAAAAAACCAAAACTATAAACTTAAATGCAAAAACAGATATTTTTTTTAACGGAAATTCTATTATGCTGTTAAGATTTCCAAATCCATTTGAGTTACGTTTTTTAAATTCTTTCACACCTTATTCATAAAACGCGTAATAGTTTCGTAAACCTTATTTTAAACATCATCGTTAAAAAAATTACTTTTACACGGTTTAAAAAACATAACATTTATGCTAAAAAAAATTACGTTTTCTGTTCTTGTATTTTCCCTTTTGTTTTCTATTAAAATTTTTGCACAGGGCTACAACATTAAAGTTAAAGTACCTCAGCTAAAAGACAGTTTATGTTATTTGGCCAATTACTTTGGCGATAAACAATACATACAAGATTCCGCCAAGGCATCGGCCACTGGCGAAATAGTTTTTAAAAACAAAAAAGAACTGCCCGGTGGAATTTATCTTTTTGTTATGCCAAGCAAAAAATATTTTGAAATGATAATTGATAAGGAACAAAACTTTTCGATGGAAACAGATACCATTGATCCTGTGGGTGGCATGCAAATAAAAGGTTCGCAAGACAATCAGTTGTTTTATGAGTACCTGAAATTTGTGGTAGCTAAACAAAAGGAAATGGGAATGCTTGATGCTGAAATGCAAAATGCAAAAACCAAAGAAGATACTGCCCGCATAAAAGAAAAAATGACGGCCGTAGGCAAATCGGTTACCGACTATAAAACTAAATTTATTGCCGACCGTCCTCAAATGTTATTAAGCAAAGTGTTTGATACATCACGCGAACCCGAAGTGCCCGAAGCGCCAAAATTGGAAAATGGGAAAACCGATTCAACATTTGCATTTCGTTATTACAAATCGCATTACTTTGATAATGTTGATTTTTCTGATGCTCGTTTGTTACGTACACCTTTGTTTCACACCAAGCTTGATACCTACATAAAAAAACTCACACTGCAAATGCCAGATAGCATTAATAAAGAAGCCGATTACCTGGTAGCAAAAGCAGAGGCCAACCCCGAGGTTTTTAAGTATGTTGTTTGGTATATTACAAATACATACGAAACATCAAACATTATGGGCATGGATGCAGTATTTGTGCACATGGTGCGTAATTATTACACCAAAGAAAAAGCTACCTGGGTTGATAGCACCACCATGTATAAAATTACCGAGCGTGCCAATGTACTTGAACCAATCTTAATTGGAAAAAAAGTAAAAAATCTTGTGCTTGAGGATACGGCAGGCGTGTATCACACATTATATAATGTAAAAGCAAAATACACCATGCTTTTGTTTTGGGATCCGGATTGTGGACACTGCCAGAAAGTGGTTCCTGAAGTAAAAAAACTTTATGACATAGTTAAACCTCATGGAGTAGAAGTATTTGCTATGTGTACCGAAACTGAAATGGACAAATGGCGCAAGTTTATACGCGAAAAAAATCTGAACTGGATTAACCTTGCCGACCCTAAAATTCAAAATAACTTTAGGTACGAATTTGACATTAACACCACCCCTCAGCTTTTTTTACTTGATGCTGACAAAAAAATAGTAGCTAAAAAAATTGATGTGGAAGTAATGGCCGAAATGCTTTCAAAAAAATTGGATATAAAAATTGAGGGTATTAAAAATCCTGAGAAATCGGATAAGGATAAAGCCGCTCATTAATTCTCCATATAGGTTACATGCTTTCAACCATACTGCTAAATGCCAAACTGGATGTGTACCGGTTTACGATGGTTGATTTTTTATACTCTTTTTTTATTTTGTTTCTTACCTACTATTTTGCAAAATCAATACGTGATAAACGGATAGAAACCGAACCCGAGTACAAATATTATTTAATAGCGCTTACGCTTAAAATTGTTGGGGCAATTACAGTAGTACTTGTTTACAACTTATATTATTATGGTGGTGACACCAATTATTATTTTTATGACGCACGCGTAATTACCAATTTGCTTTTTAAAGATGCTCGCTTGTTTGCCGATGTTGTATTTAATGGAATGACTCCTGAAAAGGTAAGTTATCTGGATAAGGAAACCGGCTACTTTACTTATTATAAAAATGCACAAACATTTTTTGTGGCCCGTATTATATGGCCATTTGTACTTGTAGGTTTTCAGGGTTTTATACCCACAGCTATTTTGCTTGCCCTGGTTTCGTTTGGCGGTGTGTGGCGTATGTACAAGGTATTTATTACCGAGTTTCCAAGTTTGTATAAGCCATTGGCTATTGCGTTTTTCTTTGTGCCTTCGGTTTTTTTCTGGGGTTCCGGAATTTTAAAAGACTCAATTACATTTAGTGCAGTTGGATATTACTTTCATAGTTTTTATTCTGCATTTATAATCCGAAAAAAAATTCCTGTAAATATCTTTGTTGTTATTATCTCGGTATTAATTATTCTTTCCATAAAGCCTTATATTTTTATTGGATTATTGCCTGGTTCGCTTATTTGGGTTATCAGGCGCTATACGTTAACCATACCGGGTAGTTTTATACGCGCAGTTTCATTTCCGGTAATTCTTAGTATCGGAATTGTTTCT
>CAYSPG010000035.1:0-16398 GCA_964432885.1 uncultured Flavobacteriaceae bacterium | reverse complement strand
TCCTGCAAGGGTTGCAGTGGTTGAACAAACAGCCTGGTCAGCGCCTGCATTAGCAGTTGTCGGTGGCTGAACAATGGTAACAGTGTACTTAATGGTATCAATGCATCCGGTTGTAATTACCTTTATTCCATAATAAGTTCCACTTGAATTTGCAGAAACAACAGAACTAAAGCCTGCATCGTAATACGAATATCCAGGCCTAATTCCCGGAACAGAACTAAAAACCAGCGATGAACAACCTGTTAAACTGGTATCGGGGGCCAAAGTACATGTTGGAGAAATAACAACAGAAGTATTTGTGTTACCTATAAGCGGACAACCAAATGCATCAAAACCATTGGGCCCACTATAAGATGTAAAGGTGTTTCCGGAGATTTGCCCTTTAAAAGTTTGCACTACTTTATTTGACATAACATTATTGCAAAGTAGTTTATCGCAATCAGTTGTGGCTGTCACTTTAAACGAAAAAGATGTACTGTTTGCTCCTGACTCTGGTATTGTACCACCTGTTGAAGCATCAGCACCTGTACCAAGTCTTACGCTAACCACTTTTGACAATGAAATATATTCAGCCTGATCATCACCGGAAATATCAGTTTTTACTCCTGTATTAGGCCCGGTAAGAATCTCAATAGTGCCTGGAACGTAATCAGCATTAAATGGTAAAGTATCGATAGCAATATTTAATAATCCGGGATCACTGCCAATATTAGTAACGCTTACAGTATACAAAATCGTGTCTCCTGGAAGTGTGCTTCCGCCATTAATATCGGTTGCTGTTTTAATTACCCGTTCATCCGGCTCGTACACATCAATGGCCGTAGTAAGCACATTTGTTAAAAATGTTTCTCCACCAGTAGTTAGACGAAGTGTTGCACTGGTCTGGTTGTTTGTGAGGTAATTTTTTGATCCATTATTTGGTAAAAAAATATCGACATCATAACCTAACGTATTGCTATAATTTGGATTACGCGTATTAACATTAGCATTGTTTATAGTAATGGTACTGTTAAAAATATCATAACTTGGGTTCTTAGCGTTTGAAACAGGTACAAATGAACCTATACCATCATTAAACAATAAACTGTCGTTAATCAAACTTCTATCACCATCAAATGTTACGGCTCCTAGCTCAAAAGTAACTGGTCCACTGATTGGCGTTAAAAAACCTGAAATGGCCACATTGGTTGCTCCTGAAGATGATGAAACATTTGAAAGCCCATCAAAAACGGTAAGGTTTCTCATCGATAATAAATCATTCGCATAAGCAATCACCAATGTCCAACCACCATATAAGTTTGCTAATCCCGTTTCCAAAACAACATCTGCAACGGTATAAGTCCCATTGCCTGCTGCCTTAACAATTGCAGTAACATCCTTAAAGCAATGATAGCTGTTATAGCCTGTAGTATTATCAATCATTGTATCGGCAGTAAGAGCAGTATATGATGCAGCACCCGGCAATTTAAATTTAACATTATTACGTGAACCATAATTAGGCATTCCGCCATCGATACCACCTCCCCAGTATAATCCTGCAAAAGTTATTTTACTGCATGAGGTCAAATTTAAATCAGCACTTGAAGAACTAAATGTTGTTGCGTCCCCATCTATATCAATATATCCAATATTGAAATCATTGTTCTTTCCATTTCCTGAAGGAGGGTTTTCATTTTGTGCAGATGTGCATGCTGCACCACCTCCGCAAGTCAGCAAGCTGTTAGCAACAAATGTTAGATTCCCTTTTTGTGTTATCTGATACCTTGGCGTAAAAGGAACTACCACCTGTGCATTACATACTGATGCTAATACCATCGAAAAAACAGAAAACGAAAACAGAAAAAAAACTTTATTCATTTTTTAAAAAATATAGACAAATTCAAAATGCAGAATCATTATTTAGCTTTAATACTGTATTTAAATCAAGAGCATATCATATAGTATGACTTAAACCAATAATTCGAAACGGGTGCAATAGAAAAAGGTTGCATTAATCTTAAAAATTTACAGGGAGTTAATTTTATTTGATAAATGGAAATAAGAGTGTAAAAACCAATGGCACGTTTTCAAAGTTTTTCATAAAACCTACAGATGTTTTTAAAAGCGATTGAACCAGTAAAATTTTTAGCACGGTACATTTATTAATTGAGGTATTATTCCGCAACTATTTTGCTTTGGCAGAGTATAATAACCGTTATAATATACACATTTTTATGAATACTCTAAAATGTCTTTAATCAACAATGTCATTTAAGGAATATTTTCCAACACTAATTTAACTCTGGAAAATTTCTTAAAAGGATGTTATTTAATATGAATAGAAACACACATAAAATTTTTTATGGACTTAAAAGCGGTGTTATTGCACTGCTTTTAATGTGTTGCTTTTCCTTTCAGTCCGAAAAAGTTAATGATCAAACAGCAAAAGCCCTTTTTGTTTACCACTTTACAAAATATGTAGAGTGGCCTGTTGAAAGACGTGACACCAAATTTATTATTGGTATTTACGGCCACGCTGATATTTTGAATGATTTAATGAAAATTACCTATAACAAATTAGTGAACAAGAAAGAAATATCAATTGAAATAATAAGTGATCCTGAAAAAATAAACCTATGCAACATTATTTATGTACCCAACAATTACATTAATGAGCTACAAACTATTGTTAAACAGACAAAAAATAATGGCGTTTTAATAGTAACCGAAACTGCCGATGCTTGTAATAAAGGTTCTGCCATAAACATTATTAAAAAGAACAGCCGAATGGTATTTGAAATTAATACTACTGCTGCTACTGAAGCAAAACTTAAAATTTCGGACCAATTATTAGCGTTAGCAATAGTTGTAAAATAAAATTCCTCTGCAAAACTGATTTAGCGCAACCTGTCGGCCGATTTTACCAACTCATCATCTTTTTTAATAGCATGGTAAGCCATATAGGCCAGCACCAAACAAATTACAGGCATGTAGGTGCCAGCATGATAAATTATTTTGGTGGTGCTTCCGTCATTGGCATTCAATGTTTCGGCATTGTAAAACATCAAAGCCGTAAAAACCGAAAGTAACAGTAACATGACTTTACAAAGCATCATTTGTATTTTGCGGTTTTTATATATAAAAATTGCAACGATAGATATGGCAAGAAGAATTGTATTTAAAATAACCGGCAAGTAAATTGCCGTTTTAATTTTTTCAACACTGTTTTGGTAAACGGCAATGTCCATTAAATGGAGTATTTTAAACGATGCCGCATCCGCAACAAGTGTTACTGAGGCAAATGGCAAAAAAAACAAACAGACCAAAGAGGCGGTTACAAGCAATAAATACAATGATTGAATACGTTGAATCATAATGCAACAAAGTTTATTTTACATACGTTAAACAGATTGGCAAAAGTAACCTTTGAAGCATAAAGAATAAAAGTTAAGCAATCATTTGCAAAACATAAATCAAAGGTGTACTATTGCACCGTAATTGAACGAAGTACTTTTTTCTGTTGCGTTCATTAGCCAGTATCCCACTTATAAATTTTCCTCCCCCAATTTAAATACAGTATGCGGTTTTAGTTAAACCGGAACCATCAGTTTTAAACATTTCATAGCAATCGGCCACAATTTCAGGTTGCAAAAAAAAACATAATCCTTATTTATTATTTTATTACGTACACCTATGTATGATATATTAGAACTTAACGAAAAACTTGTTGGCGAACTACGCGACATTGCCAAAAGCCTAAACATTGAAAACATTGATGGCTTAAAAAAACAAGAACTTGTTTACAAAATACTAGACCACCAGGCCGACCATCCAGAACTGGTAAAAGGCAAAAAGAAAGATAAGCCTGAGAAAGCTGAAAAACAGGAAAAACACGATAAACACAAAACAGAAACCAACCAAACAGCACCCATGTCCAACGAACCAAAAGATGATAAACCTCGCAGAAAACGAATAATACCAGTTGGAACATCGGCACCGGCCCCTCCAGGTAAAGCAATTCATGACCCAAACGCTTTAAATACCGAAAACGGTAATGGAGACTACAATGCCGATGACAGCTTAAATATGCCAACGGGAAGTTTGTCAGATGCCCAGCCAGCGGTACCTGTTGAGCCAGCAACAGTTACCCCTATTGCCGAAGAAAGCAACAATAACAACAATCAAAATAACCGTAATCGCGACAGAGAGCGCAAGTTTCCTGACGGGCAGCAGCGCCAAGAGTATTTTGACTTTGACAATATAATTACATGTGAAGGCGTGCTTGAAGTTATGCCCGAAGGGTTTGGCTTTTTACGTTCATCGGATTATGATTATTTAACCTCACCTGACGATGTATATGTATCACAGCAACAGATAAAGGCCAATGCATTAAAAACTGGTGATACCATTACAGGAAGAGTGCGCCCACCGCGAGAAGGCGAAAAATTTTTTCCGCTTACACGTATTGATATGATAAACGGTTTGGATCCTGCAGTGGTGCGCGACCGGGTACCATTTGATTATTTGACACCACTGTTTCCGTACGAAAAATTAAACCTTACTGATAAAACCGGAACCATGTCAACACGGGTAATGGACATGTTTACACCTATTGGTAAAGGCCAACGCGGACTTATTGTTGCGCAGCCAAAAACAGGAAAAACAGTTTTACTTAAGGAAGTTGCTAATGCAATTGCAGCCAATCACCCCGAGGTATATTTAATTATTTTGCTTATTGATGAACGTCCCGAAGAGGTTACTGATATGGCGCGCAGTGTAAAAGCAGAAGTAATTTCATCCACATTTGATGAGCCTGCTGAAAAGCATGTTAAAATATCTAACATAGTTCTTGAAAAAGCCAAACGGCTGGTTGAGTGCGGCCATGATGTGGTAATACTTTTGGATTCAATAACACGGCTTGCGCGTGCTTACAATACCGTTGCTCCCGCATCGGGAAAAATTTTAACCGGGGGTGTTGACAGTAACGCCTTACATAAGCCCAAACGTTTTTTTGGCGCAGCCCGTAAAATTGAAAAAGGCGGTTCGCTTACGATTATAGCCACAGCACTAATTGATACAGGCTCACGTATGGACGAAGTAATTTTTGAAGAGTTTAAAGGAACCGGCAACATGGAATTGCAACTTGACCGCAAACTTTCAAACAAACGTGTATTTCCATCCATTGATTTGGTAGCATCAAGCACCCGCAGAGAAGATTTGCTGCTTGACCGTAAAATGCTTGAACGTATGTGGGTGCTTCGCAATCATCTTGCCGATATGAACCCGATGGAAGCAATGGAATTTTTGCTCGACCGCCTGCGTGGTACAAAATCAAACGAGGAGTTTTTAACTACGATGAACAGCTAATTTACTGCACTGCGTTAGCGGATGCCTTTTTACGAAGTATAAGAAACCCGGCAACGCCCAGCAGTATTAATGCCGATGAAATAAGTTCGGCTTGTGTAATACCAAAGCCTGCAATGTGGTATTTTGTATTTACACGTATTTGTTCTACAAGCAATCGTTCAGCACCATTTAAAATAAGGTAAAGGCTAAACAACATGCCTTGCACTTTAAATTTTTTGCGGACATTCCATAAAACAAAAAACAAAATGATGCAAGCAATGGCTTCGTAAAGTGGAGTTGGAAATACGGGCGGCAAAAGTTCCATGCAATGCCTGCCTTCGCAACCGGCTATTCGCACACCCTCGCCAATAACATTATGAGGATAATTGTAAGCCCACATCCAGTCAGGAAAAATAAACCAACCGGGTTTAGGTATTGTATTTACAATGCCCCAATCGCCATCGCCCGATAGCTGGCATCCTATTCTGCCTAATCCGTAACTAAGCATAAGGCCTGGAGAAGCTACATCGCACATATCAAGCGGTAAAATTTTTAAGTGCTTACGGGTGTACCAAATAACTGTAATGGCAGCACAAATCAATCCACCATAGTAGGTTAATCCGCTAAACGATATAAGCGCACCAAAAGGGTCTTTAGCAAACTCATCGAGGTTTTCGAGGTTGTGAAAAATTTTTGCACCCAGTAAACCGCTAATGGCAGCATACATAGTAATATTTAATACATGCTGATGTGGCATTACTCTATGTTGAACAACTATTGGTGCAGGAAGCTTTTCTTTTTCCTTTTCGCGGTACCTTGCCCATACTGAATAAGCAGCAAACGTAAGTCCTCCAAACACATTACCACGTGATGACAATATAAATTCCTGAGGGTCGGCAACCAAATCGCTGTAATTAAAAACAGCCTCTATAATTTTAAAGCCTATTAAAAAGCCTATAAGCCCTGTGCTGAATAATTCAAATACAGATGATGGCTCTCCTTTTTTTTCTGAAACAATAATTGCCTGAAGCAATCCATTTTTTTCTCTGCGCATCAGCTCAAGCTTTAATGTATGTGCAGCAACCCAAAAACTTAGCGCCATAATAAGCCCAAACGTTTGTATGGGCAAAGGAATATTTATTCCAATCAAGTCGGCAAGCAAATCAGAAAGGGTTGGATACATAATTTAAGAAAAGTGTTTAGGCAAGTTCCATCGAAAAAATTTGGCAGCACATTTCGCCATCCTCATCAATGCCTGTAAGTTTACATGTTTGTATTGTATTGGTAAATTCAGAATTGTATTCGGTTTTTACTTTCACATAGTTTTGAGTAAAGCCATGCATAAATCCGTTTTTATTATCTGCTTCAAAAAGCACTTTAAATACTTTGCCCACCTGCGAGAGATAAAAATGGTGTAGTTTTTTTGCTGAAAGAATACGCAGCATATTCGTTCTTCTCTTTCGATGATGCATTGGTACGCTGTGAGGCATGTCATAAGCAAGCGTATTATTGCGCTCGCTGTATGTAAAAACATGCAGGTACGATATATCAAGTGCATTCAAAAAATTATATGTTTCAAGAAAATCTTCTTCAGTTTCACCAGGAAAACCTGTAATTACATCAGCACCAATACATGCATCAGGCATCAACTCTTTAATTTTACTAACTCTTGAAACATACACATTAACGAGGTAACGTCTGCGCATGAGTTTTAAAATTTTGTTTGACCCACTTTGTAAAGGGATATGAAAGTGCGGCATAAATTTAATTGAACTACTAACATGGCTAATTATTTCATCGGTAAGTAAGTTTGGCTCGATGGATGAAATGCGGTAACGCACGCTGCCGGGTTGTGTATCAAGTGCCTTAACAAGATCAACAAAGTTTGTCCGCATGGACTCCTTTGGAGTGGTTGGAATTTGGTGCTTTTTGGCTAACGGGTTTTCAAAACTCTGGCTTTCGGTTTTATGATTACTGTAATTATTATTTTGCTGGTTGTTAACTGCTAACTGCCAACTTTCATCTTTTGTTACTTCTTTGCCAAAGTCGCCTAAGTTTACTCCGGTAAGCACTATTTCTTTTGCACCATCGGCTATAATTTTCTCTGTTTGCTTTAGTATATTTTCAATTCCATCGCTGCGGCTTTTACCACGTGCAAGTGGAATGGTGCAAAATGCACAACCATAATCGCAACCATCCTGAACTTTTAAAAATACCCGTGTACGGTCGCCAGAAGAATAACTGCTTGTGAAATGCACAGCATCAGCAATTTCGCAGGCAACTATTTTTGTTTGAGCCTGCCTTACCTTATCTATGTAGTTAATAATATTAAACTTTTCGGTAGCGCCAAGCACAAGGCTTACACCGGGTATGCCTGCAATTTCATCAGGCTTTAGTTGCGCATAGCAACCAATAACGGCAATAAATGCTTCAGGGTTTAAATTTAAAGCGCGATGAACATGTGTTTTACATTCTCTATCGGCATTGTCGGTTACCGAGCAAGTATTAATAACATATACATCTGCCTTTTGTGTAAAATTAACTTTTGTAAATCCATTGTTTTTAAATTGTCGGGCAATGGTAGAACTTTCGGCAAAGTTTAATTTACAGCCAAGGGTGTGAAACGCAACTGAACGTGGCAATGACATAGTGCCGCAAAAGTAATTTAAAAAAAGCCTCTACAGGATGATTATTTCGTTTCTAATTTCAGTTGAAAAACACCAACATCCTCAAATTTTTTTCGTGTTTGAACCCAATCTTTCAAAACACCTGTTTGTATATAACCCGCCTTATTAAAAAGTTCAACACTTTTTGCATTTGATAACTGAACGTGCGAATACAACTGATACAGGTTTAATATTTCATGTGCATAATTTTTAAGCAACAACAGGCTTTGCAAGGCATACCCCTTTTTTCGCTCTTCTTCATCACCAATTAATATACCTACACCTGCACGGCTATTGGTAAAGTCAATTAAAAACAAATCAATAATGCCTATGGGTTTTGCAGGTTTTTTTAACTGAATAACAAATCGCTGCTGTTTGGTGGTAGCAATATCAGATTGGTCGTTATGTATAAACTCATTAAGTGTGTATTTTGAAAATGGTTTTATGGTTTCGCTTAGTATCCAATAATTAGTGTTGTTTTCCCACTCATACATCATGGGCAAATCCTCAGGCTCGCATGACCTTAATTTTATTTTATCATTTTCTAAAAGCATTTTTTTTAAAAATAAAAATGCAGTGTAATGCCTCCGCTTAAATTATCGGTATCGAGCGCAAATGAACTTGACTTGCCAGTTTTGGTAGTTACCGTTTTTAACTTACCTGTACTGCCTGACGATACATCCCAAATTTCGGTTTTGCTTTCACCCTCGCCTGTTACACTAAGGTAAAAACCATACCCAAACTCACCACTAACAGACATGCGACTGGCAAAAAAATATTCGGCACCCAAAAATGCACGCAGGCCAAACCCAAATGTTGTTCCGCTTTTTTGTTGCAGCAGGCGTGCGTTGCCACTGTTTTGTGCCGAGTCTGACAATGCAAAACCATACGCATATTTTGTTATTGAACTTCCTGAGCCAATCATAATTTCGCCACCATAAATTCCGCGCAGTCTTCCCTCACCTCTTGATTTTTGATAGCCAATTGAAAGTACTTCTTTTATTGTTGTTTCCTTGCGGGTGTCGGTAACTTTATCTTCTGTATTTTGTGTTGATTCATTATCGCGAATAGAATCGGCACTGATTGAAATTACAGCAAGCCTGAATTTCCCACGATAGATGGTGTGTTCATCCTTAACACGCAATATGCTAATCGCATTGTTGCTGCTGCGGGTAAAACCAAAACCGGTTTCTTCGCCATCGCGGTTCGAAAACAAATCGCCTACATATTTTAACAGTGTGTTTACCTCAACACCTACTGCCCAGCTTTTTGCTTCGGGCGCATTAAAATTTCCTTTTCTAATTACAACTTCTTTTTTAATGATGGTATCCTGTGCTTGCAGGGTGGTTGACACAGCAACAATGGCAAAGGCCAAAAATAGTTTTTGCATATGGTTAATTTTAAGTTCGACAAATGTATTAATCCTATTAAAATGCTTTTGATGATTTTTATTTTGTGAAATATAAAAATAAAGCTGTTTAAAATTTATCTTAAACCTAAACAACCTCCTTGTTAAAAGCTAATATCTATCTTCGTTTCCAAAATAATAACACGATGAGTCTTGAACAAAAAATAATGGCAGAATTAAAGGCAGCAATGCTTTCGAAAAACGAAGCTGCACTGCGCGCATTGCGTGCAGTTAAATCGGCCATACTGCTTGCAAAAACAAGTGGACAAGGTGGAGAACTATCTGAAGCTGATGAGTTAAAGCTGTTGCAAAAATTAGTAAAACAGCGCAAGGAGTCGCTGGATATTTACACCCAGCAAAACCGGGCCGACCTTGCTAAATCCGAACAGGATGAAATAGCTGTAATAGAAAAATTTTTACCCCAAATGATGGGCGCTGATGAAATAAAAGAAGTACTTAAAAACATCATACAGTCAGTAGGTGCCACCCAGCCTTCTGATATGGGAAAAGTGATGGGCGCTGCTTCAAAACAACTTGCCGGCAAAGCCGATAATAAAATGGTATCGGAGTTGGTAAAACAATTGCTTAGTTAAGTACTGGCACAACTTATTTAATTTTTTTTGTGTTACATTTTCATTAATAATTAAAATAAATGAAAACATTTATCAAAATTATCCTAATGGTAGCTTTGCTACTTAGCAACTCGGTTTTGTTGGCACAAATTGATTTGGAGTGCAACGGACGAGATATGCATTCTATTTATTTACTAAATACACCATCTGGTTTTTACAGGATAGACAGTGTTAGATGATCGGTTTTTCATAAAGTTTTAGGGCCTGTTAAATTTTTTATCAAAAAAAAATTAAGCCCCCAATTACATTTAAGGTTTCATCTCCACCACTTCTATATCAAACACCAAAGGTGTATACGGAGGTATGGGACCTGAGCCTCGCTGACCATAGGCATACTTTGACGGAATTATAACCGTGGCTTTGCCTCCTAAATTCATGTGCTGCAAGGCTTCATCCCATCCAAATATCACTTCTTCACGACCTACTGTAAAATAATACAGTTCTTTTTCGTTTGCATTGGTATCAAAAACTTTTCCGTCAAAAAATTTACCAGTGTACCTTACCCCCACCTTCATATCATACAACACCTGCCTGCCCTTCCCTTTTTTTGTTTCAATAACATAAACACCGTCTTCAAGTGGCGCTGTTGTAATATTGTTTTCTTTTATATAAGCATCAATCTTTTTTTGTTCGGCTTCATAATTTTTTCTGCGCGCCATTTCAAGTTCTTTTTCATATTCTTCAATAGGCGAAATTTTTTTAAGCCTTGCATAAAATTTTATCTGACTCCCCGGCTTTATAAATTCAGGTTTTGAGTTTTGAAACGTTATGGCATATAACGAGTCGGCATTTACCATAAATTGTATGCTATCACCAACACTCATTAAAGCAAGCCCTTCTTCAAGGCTTGCTTTAAATTTTGGTTTTTTTAAAATAAGCCTGAATGAATCCGAAACCATTTTAGAATCAAACAGCATACTGTCGGCATCAGATGTATAACACATTGCAAGCGTAAGTATATCTCCTGGCTTTGCTTGTTTACCATCCACATCTTCAATAAATTCATACTCTAAACCCGTTTTGCTTTTTTGCCAGCCCGATGTACAGGAAAAAAGCAAAGACACTACAATCCAAAATAATTTTGTTTTCATAAAGTTTTGCATCACTTATCTTATTTGTTTTTTAAAGTTATTTAAATTGAAGCTAAATTATTTTACAGTTAGCAATTCCACATCATATACCAGCACCGCATTGGGCGGAATCATATCGCCATCGCCTGTTAAGCCATATCCAAGTTTTGATGGCGAAATAAAAATTGCTTTCTCACCTGTTTGCATAAGCTGTACTCCTTCCTGAAGTCCCATTGGCAAATCGGTTTTGCCTATCTGAAATTCTAAATCGCCTGTGGCAGCACTGTTATAGCACAGGGTCCCATCAAGCAGCTTTACTTCATACTTAACTTTTACGATACTGGAAGCAGCAACTTTGTGTCCATTGTTTTTTTTATAAATCAACCAGCGCAAGCCGGTGGCTGTTGTTTGCATTTTGTAATCATAACGTTTTATAAAATCTTCCATTTGGCTTTGTTCCGAATAGGTTTGCGCTTTATTCACTTTAACAAGTTCTTCTTTCACCTGCTCCTGACTTAACTTTTTATCATCCGCTTGCTTATGCGAAGGACGGCACGAAAGCAGTACACATACAATTACTATGTCAAAAACTATTTTAATGCGCATTCAAAAAATATTTTTTTTCAAAACTAAAGCAAAATCAGCAATTGCCCTGCCGTGCTGCTATGGCAGCGGCAGCCAGCCATGCTCCCGTCCATGCCGCCTGAAAATTAAATCCCCCGGTAATGCCATCCACATTTAGTACTTCACCGGCAAAAAATAAATTGTCAACCTGCTTGCTTTCCATTGTTTTCATATCCACCTGCAGCAAGTCAACTCCTCCGCAGGTTACAAATTCTTCTTTAAAGGTTGTTTTACCCAGCACATCAAGTTTTAAAGCCAGCAGGTTTTCTACCAGCAGGCTTACCTGTTTTTTCGAAATGTTTGCCATAACCGTCTCTTCTTTTATCTGCGCAAGTTCACACATCCGTTCCCACAGTCGTTGAGGTATTTCATCAAAACATTTTGAATATATTTTACGCTGCGGCAATTTTTTTTTCATTTCATCAAAAACAGTATGCAAACTTTGTTGCGAATGTTTTGGCAAAAGGCAAACCGTAACAGCAACAGTGTATTTTTTTTCAAAAAAATATTCAGCAGCCCATGCCGACAAGCGGATTACTGCCGGCCCGCTTAAGCCCCAGTGCGTAATTATCATTGGGCCTTCTTCCATAAACTTAGTGCCCTGCAATTTTATTTGTGCATGGGCTATGGCCAATCCTTCAAGCCCACGCAAAGCAGAGTTTGGAATATTGAGTGTAAATAACGAAGGCACAGGCGAAATGATTTTATGACCAAGCCGCTTTATCCAATCATATGAGCTTTGGTTAGGATATCCGCCAGAGGCAATTATAAAATAATCGCATTTTAATTCTTCACCGCCTTTGCAGGTAATTGTAAAACCATCTTTACTTTTTACAACATTGTCAACTGCCATTCCAAGTTTGATTACAATTTTATTTTTTTTGCACTCGTTTAAAAAGCAATCAATAATGGTTTGCGAATTATCGGTTACCGGAAACATTCTTCCGTCTTCTTCGGTTTTAAGTTTTACTCCGCGCCTGGCAAACCACTCTATTGTTTGTGCCGGATTAAACCTGTAAAAAGCGCCAATAAGTTCTTTTTTTCCGCGCGGATACTTTTCACTTAGCTGCTTTGCATCAACCATATTGTGCGTTACATTGCACCTGCCGCCTCCCGATACGCGCACTTTTGAAAGCACTTTGTTCGACTTTTCTAAAATAGTAACACGCACATTGCTGCATGACGATGCCACATTTATGGCTGCAAAAAAACCTGCCGCCCCTCCTCCTGCAATTACCACATGCTTTTGCATTATGCCCTTGGGTGATGTTGCATGATTTCCTGCCGCAGATAATCTCTGTCTAAGTGCGTATAAATTTCGGTGGTAACAATGCTTTCGTGGCCAAGCATTTCCTGTACGGCACGCAAATCGGCACCGCCCTCAATTAAATGCGTGGCAAACGAATGCCGAAAAGTATGAGGGCTTATTTTCTTTTTTATTCCGGCAACTGCAGCCAGCTCTTTTATTATCATAAATACCATTACGCGTGTCATTTTTGCGCCAAAGCGGTTTAAAAAAAGATAATCGTCATTGCCAGGTTTTATTTTCATGTGGTTGCGGTACGACTCTTCGTAAAAAGATATGTGCTTTACTGCAGACGAACCTATGGGTACCAATCGCTCCTTGTTTCCTTTGCCGTGAATTTTTAAAAATCCTATGTCGGTAAAGGTGTTTGATTTTTTTAACGAAATCAATTCTGTTACACGCAGGCCCGAGCTATAGAGGGTTTCAAGCATAGCACGGTTACGCTGCCCGTCAGGTTTGCTTAAGTCTATTGCCGAAAAAATGGTGTCAATCTCATTGATGGTTAAAAACTCAGGCAGTTTGCGGCCTAACTTTGGTGCTTGCAGCAAATCTGTGGGGTCGTCAGTAATTATGTTTTCAAGCAACAAGTATTTGTAAAACGATTTGATGCCTGAAATAATACGTGCCTGCGAGCGTGCTCCTATTCCTAATTCATTTATCCATTGTATAAAGTCCTGCAAATTTTCAAGCGTAATTTTATCTGGCCCCGCCTTTAACTTTTTATAATCCGAAAACTGAAACAGCTTTTCAATATCATGAACATACGCCTGGTTGGAATTTAACGAAAGCGATTTTTCTAACTTTAGGTACGATGAGTAACCGTTTATGTATGCTTGCCAGGACATGGGGGTGGGGGGTAGTTTGCGGTTTACAGTTTGCAGTTTAGGGTTTGGGGTTTATATCTGTATGCAGAAAACGCTAAACCCTAAACCTTTTAAAACGCTAAACCTGAATCCTTCTTTTGCAAAGGTATTTTTGAGCAATTTGTCTTTATGCCGATTATGGCATTAGTTATTAACGGCTGATTTTTAATTTTGGTGCCTATGCAAATACTAATTATTAATGGGCCCAACCTTAATTTGCTTGGCAAACGCGAGCCCACTGTTTACGGAACGGAAAGCTTTGAAGATTATTTTGTAAAACTTAAAGCTACATTTACCGGAATTAATTTACACTATTACCAAAGCAATGTAGAAGGTGAGTTGATAAACAAACTGCACGAAACAGGATTTACGTTTGACGGTATTATTTTAAATGCCGGTGGTTACACGCATACTTCGGTAGCGCTGGCCGATGCCGTGGCCGCCATTACTACTCCTGTAGTTGAGGTGCATGTGTCAAACATTTTTGCGCGTGAGGAGTTCAGGCAAAAAAGCCTGCTTTCAAAAAACTGCAAAGGAATTATTACCGGGCTGGGGCTAACCGGCTATCATCTGGCGGTTGAAAGTTTTTTAAAGTAGCCTGTGTTATTTTTTTTCGTCAACTATTACAAACAAATCTTCGTTATCGCGCTTCATCATATAATTTTCGCGTGCAAATTTTTCGAGGCTTGCTGGTGATGATTTTAACTCTTCAAGGTTTTGACGGGTAACTTCAATTTGTTGGGCAAAATACTGCTTGTCGGTTTGCAACGTTTTTAATTGCTGACGGTAGCGGTATTGCGAATAAAAATCGTTTTTGTCAAAAAAAGTAAGCCACACAAAAAAGGCTATAACGGTAAGTACGTATTTATTTTTAAGCGGAGCAGGAATTTTTTTAAGCATGATACTATTGGCTGGGTTTACCATTATTTATTGCTAACGAAATTATGCATACTACGCTGCACGTTTATTGTTGTTTTATAAACTTATTAAACAAAGGATGTGGATAAGGCAGTACTAATCGCTCCAGTAATATGAAGTATAATATAATTATATAATTTAGCATTCATGAGAATTATTTCATTCATTATTACGTTGAATCTGATTTTAGGGCTTTATACATCAAAGGGTCAATGGACTACACAATCAACCATGAGCACATATATAGGCAATGGTTATTACGGAACCTTTAGCGATGCTGGTTTTATGTCTCCTGAAGTTGGTTTTTACAATTATTTTTATTACTGGTCACCTAGTAGTGGCACGAGTTATTACAGTAAAATTTCAACTGATTCATGTAAATCATGGGGTACAGGTGGTGCAGGACAGTATATTTATTCATTGCCACAACAAAAAACCGTTTACGCTTGGTCTGTTAATAATTTTGGGTATACAAACGTCACAAAAATTTATAATCAGGGATTAAGCTATTATAATCATCCTTCTTTTAACTCTTATACAATGGACATACATGGGCCTGATAGCTCAAACATTTATGCTCTCTGCTCTGGTCAACTTAAAAAACTAAATGGCACTTTTTTTCCGGTGAATTTGGCTCAAATAATTGGATTTAATGCATACAGATTATTTTTTACCGATACGCTAAACGGATTTATACTAGGAGATTCGCTTACTGCTTCTATGCATTCTGTTTTAAAGACAACAGATGGCGGACTTACATTTACAAATTGTTTCACTGACACTTCTTTTTTTATGCAAGATTTTTATTTCATAAATAATATGACAGGGTTTATAGTTGGTCGCAATGGTAGAATAATCAAAACAATTGATGGCGGTCTATCATGGCAAAATTTAAACTCGGGTTTTACTTCTCATTTAACATCTGTTCGATTTGTAAATAGCATGCTGGGATTTGTTGGAGGTTTTGGCGGGCTTATGCTACGTACAATTGATGGGGGTGTAACATTTATCCAAGACTCTATTAATACTACCAACCCAATTAAGAAAATAGTTTTTGTAAACGATACTATTGGTTACGCTGTTGATGGGTATTACGTATTTATCACTAATCTTACCTCTACCGGAATTGAGATGTTGTTTAGTAAAGAACAAAATAGTTTAACCTTGTTTCCTAACCCTAACTTGGGTACATTTAATATTAAAGTAGGTAATGGGATTAATACATTTAAAGATGCGTGGTTTTATGTATATGACTATACAGGAAAAGAAAAAGCAAAATTTAGATTAAATAAAGAAAGAAACAAGTTACATTTTAATATTTCAAACTGTGCGAAGGGATTATATTTTGTAAAACTAATTCAGAATGAAAAAATATATACAGGCAAAATAATGGTGGAATGATTCGACCTGAAGGGTCTCCCGCGCATGCCTGTTTGAGCACAACCCCCTAAAGGGTTCAAAACCCTTTAGGGGTTAAAAAAGGAGTAGATATATTTATATTTGCGAATACGTAAAATAAAATGGGTAATACACTGAGCACAACCCCCTAAAGGGTTCAAAACCCTTTAGGGGTTAAAAAAGGAGTA
>CAYSPG010000034.1:0-27737 GCA_964432885.1 uncultured Flavobacteriaceae bacterium | reverse complement strand
TTATTTTCTCCGGGTGGGGGTGTGTCTGGGGGGCCCCGATGCGCCCCTCTCGACTCCCCTCTCTCTTATTCCCAAACGTAAAAGACTGTCATGGTGAGCTTGCCGAACCATGTTTTCTGATTCCATTTGAAATATTGTAGTGAGCTTGCCGAACCATGTTTTTTTTCACAGATTAACTATTCATCAAGCGTCTGAAGAAGAATTCTTACTCTTTGACAACTCTTTCAACTTCTCTATGTCACGAACAATCAACGCTTCCTTCTTAGCCCTCGACCATTTCTTAATTTGTTTTTCTCTTGCAATGGCATCGTTTATATCAATATGCAATTCATAAAACACAAGTTGTAAAGGCCTTCGCGAAAAAGTATAACACATTACATCTTTCCCTTCAATATGTTCTATCCATCGCTTTTCTAAATCATTTGTTACACCAACATAATATGAATTATCTGAGCATTTAATTATGTAAACGTAAAAGTTCTTCATTCGTCAAAAGTAAATATGTTTATGTACTTGTTCGATTGTGTATATTTGAAAATTAAATTTCATACAAGTGAAAAAATTATTTTTCCTTTTTAAATTTTGTTTTTTATTTATTAAAATTGTATTTGCACAAGCCCCATTAGTTAAGCAGTGGGATTTTAGGTATGGCGGTTCAGATGCTGATATTATTACCTGTAGCGGAAAAACATCGGATGGTGGTTATATTTTAGGCGGATACTCCTATTCCGGAATTGGAGGTGATAAAACTCAAGATACTGTTGGGAATTTTGACTATTGGATTGTTAAGGTAGGAACTAGTGGTTTAAAACAATGGGATAGAACTTATGGTGGATTAGATTGGGATATTTTGACTTCAATAGTACAAACGACAGATGGAGGATATTTACTTGGCGGAACCTCATACTCAGGTTTAGGAGGTGACAAATCTCAAAACAATGTGGATACTATTGGATATTCAGCAGACTATTGGATAGTAAGAATTGATTCTTCTGGAAATTTTCTTTGGGACAAAACACTGGGTGGAACCAATGAGGATAAATTAACATCAATAACTTGTACCAATAACAATGGATTTATCATTGGTGGTTGGTCACTATCAAACCAAGGTGGAGATAAATCTTCTGCAACATGGGGTGGTTTTGATTATTGGATAATTAAAATTGATTCTAATGGTATTAAGCAGTGGGACAAAGATTATGGAGGGCTAATGGATGATAATTTATTTGAAATAATTTCAACTAAGGATAATAGTTTTTTGATTAGTGGGTATTCCTCTTCCAATGTTAGCGGAAACAAATCACAACCATCATGGGGAGGTTCTGATTATTGGATACTTAAGATTGATACTGTAGGAAATATTCTTTGGGACCGAGATTATGGTGGTACATTAAATGAAAAACTTTTTTGCATGTCTCTTACAATTGATAACTGTTTTATTTTAGGAGGAGTTTCAACTTCAAATATTAGTGGTAATAAAACTCAACCAACATGGGGATTGGAGGATTATTGGATAGTCAGACTTGATTCACTTGGTAATTTGCAATGGGAGAAGGATTATGGGGGATTTTCCAGTGAAGATAGGATTGAAAATATTATCGAGATTGATAGTGGTTTTTTTATTATTTCCGGGACATCGTATTCGAACATTAGTGGTGATAAATCCGAGAACAATTTAGGGTTGGAACAATCTTGGTTGATCAAAATTAATTCAATTGGAGATAAACAATGGGACAAAACAATTTTTACTCTTGGACATGATGAAGCAAGTTTTGTTTATGAGGCGAATAATGGTTGTTATACAATTATTAATACGACTGATGCTAATATTGGAGGGTACAAAACACAGGCATCTCGTGGAATTTATGACTATTGGTTAGTCAATTTCTGTGATAGCTCGCTTTTATCTGTAAATAATATTCACTCACAAGTTTCAAATTTTAAAATCTATCCAAACCCTACAAAAAATATTTTATCAATCCAACATCCACTATTCAATATCACAAATTGCAAAATCTTCAACACACTCGGCAAAGAAATTTTAATTTCAACAAATCAGATCACAAAAAACAAAAGCGAAACGCAATTAAATATATCATCATTAAGTTCGGGGTTTTATTTACTTCGCTTAACGGATGAAAAAGGAAATTTTTATTCTGCAAAATTTGTAAAGGAGTAATACTGGTAATTAAAAATAGCAGATGCTTAAAAATTCTATTTACCTTTGTTAAAAATAAATCAAATGCATTACACTGAGATAATAAATGTAAACCCCGAAATTCGTTTTGGTAAACCTTGTATCAAAGGAACCCGAATTGCAGTTGTGGATGTTTTAGGATGGCTTGCCTCTGGTATGAGCTACGAAGAAATTATTAGTGATTTTCCCGGTGTAACTAAAGAACATATTCTTGCATGCCTGGAATATGCAGCAGACAGGGAAGGCAAACTGAAGATTGCCATTTGAAAATGAAACTATTATTGGATGAGAATATTTCTCACAAACTAGTAGAAAGCATTGGTTTAGCTTTTCCCGGCACAAAACATATTCAACATTTTGATTTAGCAGGAAAGGAAGATAAAATTATTTTTGAATTTGCCCGCGATAATAATTTTTGCATTGTAACTTTTGACGAAGATTTTAATAACCTGAGTTTACTAAAAGGGTATCCTCCAAAAATAATTTGGCTTCATACCGGAAATTCCTCTACTAAAGCACTTGCGCAACTTTTAATTTCAAAGCAATCTGCAATTACAAAATTTCTTTCATCTGAGGAGGACCAGGATATTGGATGTTTAGAAATATATTAGCCTTTCTTGTTTCAGTAGCCAAATTACGTTGCAAACTTCAAACTCCATATTCCAAAAGTCTAGCATCCTCGTCCTTGGTGCCGGCCCAGCAGGTGCAACAGCATCTCTTTTTCTGTCAAAAGCAAAAATTAAGCACACTATTATAGACAAAGCCGTTTTTCCGCGCGATAAAATATGTGGTGATGCCTTAAGCGGAAAAGTGTTGCCGGTTTTAAAAAAACTAAATGTAGATTTAATTCCTCAACTTTTGGTACACAATAATAATTGCACCGGAAGTAACGGAATTTTATTTGCGTCACCCAATGGAAAAACTTTGGAGGTTCCGTTTAAACCTGTTACAACCAGTATCAATCACCCACCCGGTTTTGTAAGTAAGCGAATGGATTTTGATTACTCGCTTGTAAAATTATTTGATACAGCGTATTGCAACTTTATCCAGAACACTGAAATAAAAAAAGCTGAACGCATAAATGGAAATGTGCAGTTGACAACTTCTAACGGAAAAATTTTTGAAACACAATTGCTAATTGCCTGTGATGGAGCGCACAGCGTTGCCAATAAACTTTTGGGAAACGAACATAAGTTAGAACCCGAACATTATTGCGGTGGCATTCGTGCCTACTATAAAAATGTAGCGGGCATGCATCAGCAAAATTTTATTGAGCTGCATTTTATTAATGAACTGTTGCCCGGTTATTTTTGGATTTTTCCTTTGCCAAATGGAATGGCAAATGTAGGCGCAGGCATGTTGACCAAAAGTATCAGCAAAAAAAAGGTGAACCTGAAAGAAGCTATGCTAAAGGCCATTAAAGAAAACCCAACGATAAAAAACCGTTTTAAAAATGCTGAGTTGGTTGGAAAAATTGAAGGCTGGGGTTTGCCGCTTGGCAGTAAGAAAAGAAAAATTTCTGCTGATAATATTTTACTGTGTGGCGATGCAGCAAGCATGATAGACCCTTTTAGCGGTGAAGGAATAAGCAACGCCATGTACTGCGGAATGCGCGCTGCTGAAAAAGCAGAGGCAGCATTGCAACAAAATAATTTTAGTGCGCAATTTTTATTTGAGTATGATAAAATTGTTTACAACCGTTTGTGGAATGAGTTTAGACTAAGTCACACACTTCAAAAACTTTGTAACTATCCAAGGCTTTTCAACTTTGTGGTAAACAAAGCCAACAAAAACAAAACTGTTAGCGAAACCATCAGCAGCATGTTTGATGATGTGGATTTACGAAAAAAATTCAGACAGCCTTCGTTTTATTTTAAGTTGTTGTTTGATTAGGGAATAGAACGCGGATGGCGCGGATTAGACGGGTTTACGCGGATAGAAAATATTTTTTAACCTAAAAAAATCAGTGTTTATCCGCTTAATCCGCGTCATCCGCATTCTATTTTTTCCAATCCATTTCTTCCACCGGCAATTTGCACGCATTGTTTTCACACACATAAATAAGTGTTTTGTCTTTTATCAGCCTGTTTTTTAGCAAGGGCAGTTCGCTTTCTTTATTTGTTGCCGTTACAATAATGTTTGGCAAATAATTTTGCTGTAGTTCGATTAGTCTTTTTTCAAAATCATTTCCGGTAATTGCAATTTCGTAAAACGGAAATACTTTTTGCAGCAATAAAATTCCCCAATTGGAATAAGCAGAACCATAGGTTGCCATATCAGCAACCATATTCCTCAGCATTTTTTCTGAGCGCGAAATGTATTCTGTTTTGTCAAAATATTTTCCAAGCAGAAACAAACCTTTTGCAATGGATGAGTTGGATGCAGGAATTACGTTGTCCTGAATTTCGCGTTTGCGGGTTATCAGTTGTTCACCAATATCAGAAGTAAAAAAGAACATGCCTGTTTCTTCATCACTAAAATGTTTCAAAACGTACTGAATTAATTTATCTGCTTCATACAACCAACGTTCATCAAAGCATGATTGATACAGAGAAATAAACGCTTCGATGGTAAAGCAATAGTCTTCTAGAAAACCATTGATGGTTGACTTACCGATTTTATAACTGTGATATAAACTTCCATCAGGTTTTAATTGCTTTGCTAAAAGCAGTTCAGCATTATTTATAGCAAGCTCTAAAAATTTATTTTCGTTAAATGCACGATGTGCTACACACAACCCATCAATCATCAAAGCATTCCATGAGGTTAAACTTTTATCATCCAAACCCGGACGGGTTCTTTTATTTCTTTCTTCAAGCAAAAGATTTTTTGCGTGAGAAATTAACTCATTCAATTCATCAACCGAGATATTATATCGCTTCGCAATTGCATCATCATCTTCTCTTCGCAATAAAATGTAATTGCCTTCCCAATATCCGTTTTCATTGATTGAAAAATAATCTCTCACCACATCCTTCACTTCAATATTCAATATTCGATATTCAATATTCGATATTATTTTTTCAACATCTTCTTTTCTCCACACATAAAACCTCCCTTCTTCTCCTTCGCTATCGGCATCAAGCGCTGAATAAAAAAATCCTTTATCAGATTTCATTTCACGCTCAATAAAATTTGCAGTTTCGTAAACTACATTTTTATAGAGAGGATTTTTTGTTGCCGTATAAGCTTCTGCATAAAGTGAAATCATCTGCGCATTGTCATACAGCATCTTTTCAAAGTGTGGAACTTTCCAAAGCGAGTCCGTGGAGTAGCGCGCAAAGCCTCCGCCAACATGGTCGTAAATTCCTCCGTATGTCATTTTATCCAGCGTAAGCAAAACATGCTTTAGCACTTCATTATCTTTTGCAAGGGTTGCATAGCGCAATAAAAAAATATAATTGTTGGGCAACGGAAATTTAGGAGCACGATTAGGTCCGCCTTCAATATCGTCAAAATGTTTTTTCCAATTGGTAATTGTTTTTTCAATAGTTGTTTTTGAAAATTCAACTTCTGCATTCGCAACAATTAATGAATCGGTTTTTTTTATTCCGTTTACCAAATCATCGGCATACATTAAAAATTTTTTCTTGTCGTGTTTATACATCTGCGTTAGCTGTACCAAAACATTTTGCCACGGTGCTTTTGGAAAATACGTTCCGCCATAAATAGGCCTGCCATCAGGTAATGCAAAACAATTAAGCGGCCAGCCACCGCGCCCCGTCATCAGTTGCACGGCACTCATATATACTGCATCCACATCTGGGCGTTCTTCGCGGTCAACTTTTATGCACACAAAATTTTCGTTCATCAGCTTTGCTGTTGGCATGTCTTCAAAACTTTCATGCTCCATCACATGACACCAATGGCATGACGAATAACCAATGCTGATTAAAATTAATTTGTCTTCTGATTTAGCTTTTTCAAAAGCTTCGCTATTCCACGCAAACCAATTAACAGGATTGCGGGCGTGCTGCAGCAGGTAAGGGCTGGTTTCGTGAATTAAATTATTCATTAACGAAAACTAATTTTTTACGAATGTACGAATGGCTGAGTACGGTAACCTGTTTTTGCATTATAATTCTAAACTTTATACTCATATTTGTGTTTTCTTCGCATGGAAATATTTTTACACCAGTATAACACAATCAATTCGCAAATTCGTAACAATTCTTTATCAGCACCACTCCATTCGTATATTCGTAACAGATTCGCAATTCGTTGACAAGCTATGACTGTCCGCATTCTTATTTTCCTCGCCATTGTTTTGGCAATTGACTTTTATGTTTTCCAAGCCGTAAAACTTGTAACACGTGCTATGCCTGCGCAAACAGCGCGCACAATATCTATTGTTTACTGGAGCATGACGGTTTATACGTTTGTGTTTTTTCTTTCAGGAATTTTTATTGACTGGCATACGTGGCCCAAGCCCATTCGCAGTTATGGCTTTGCACTGGCAATTGTGTTTTTAATTTCAAAACTGTTTGTGGTTTTGTTTTTGTTAATTGATGACTTAACCCGTTTTGTTCGCTGGGGTATTGCCAACCTGTATCAGCACTTTTGGGATCCACCGGTAAATACTCCTGCCGAAGGTAAGGTTGTTATTTCGCGCTCAGACTTTTTGATAAAAATAGGTTTGGTAATTTCTGCCATACCGTTTGTAAGTTTAATTTATGGAATGGTGAAGGGCGCTTACGATTACCAGGTAAAGCGAAAAAAAATTGTACTTAAAAATTTACCACCTGCATTTAACGGTTTTACATTTGTACAAATTTCGGATATACACAGCGGAAGTTTTTTTAGTACCGAGCCATTAAAAAAAGCGGTTGAAATAATTAACGGTTTAAAACCGGATGCGATTTTTTTTACCGGTGATTTGGTAAATGATAAATCAGACGAAGTAGTTCCTCATATGGAAACACTGAGTAAATTAAAAGCACAACACGGTGTGTATTCCATACTTGGCAATCATGATTATGGTGATTACGTACAATGGCCATCGCGCGAAGCAAAAGTTGCTAACCTAGAACGCTTAAAAAACATCCATCGCCAAATGGGGTGGAATATTATGTTGGATGAGCATACATTTCTTGAAAAAGGAAATGCTAAAATTGGTTTAATAGGAATACAAAACTGGAGTTCGCATTTGCGGTTTCCAAAATATGGCAACATGGAAAAAGCAACGGCAGGAATGAATTATGCTCCTGTAAATATTTTATTATCCCATGATCCATCGCATTGGCGCAGTGAAGTGCTTGAACAATATCCCAATGTTGATTTAATGCTTGCAGGCCACACACACGGCTTTCAGTTTGGTGTTGAGATACCGGGATTTAAATGGAGCCCCGTGCAATATGTTTACAAAGAGTGGGCTGATTTATATAGGGAAGGGGAGAGGATGCTTTATGTAAACCGAGGCTTGGGTTTTCTTGGTTATCCGGGCAGAGTTGGAATATTACCTGAGATAACTTTGGTGGAGTTGGTGAGTGCATAAATGGAACACGGATAACGCGGATTGAGCGGATAAAAAGGGATTTTTTTATTTTTAGTTTTTCCAGATTAGTTTTATGATTCGCAAAAAAATAGTTCGATTAAATTTAAAATATTGAAAAGATGCCTCGACTTCGCTCGGCATGACAAATTATTAATTGATGTGGGTATAGAAAGGAGGGAGGTTTTTGGGCTGCGCCCAAAAACCTCCCTCCTTTCTATACTAAAGACTTAAGCACTCTGTCATGCCGAGCGAAGTCGAGGCATCTACATTTTAATCCGCGAAAACCCGTTCAATCCGCGTCATCCGTGTTCTATTTCAAAAACAATTCTGTTGTTAAATTTAGTTTTCTATTAACCCCCTGCCGGTTTTGGTAAGGCGGTTGTCGTTTTTTAAATCGTCAATCACTTTGTCAAGTACTCCGTTAATAAACGATTTGCTTTGTGGGGTGCTGTAGTCTTTTGAAATATCAATGTACTCGTTAATACTAACTTTAACAGGAATTTGGCTAAACTGCATTACTTCGGTTAAAGCCATTTTTAAAATCAGCATATCAATAAGTGCAATTCGGTCAACTTCCCAATTGGTGGTGCGGCCTGCAATAAGTGTGGTAAGTTCAGTATTATGCGCAATGGTTTCTTTCAAAAGTTTTTGCATAAAAAGGGTGTCGTCTTCCTTGTCTTTATACAATGGCAAAAGGCTTTTTGATTGACCACTAAAAAAATTTTTTATCGTTTTAACCACCATGCTATGGGCAAGTTCAATACTTTCTGACCACCAAATGTTTTTTTCTTCAAGCACTGAAGTAATTATTTCTGAGTTTTGAATTTCTTCTTTGTACAATTTTAAAAGCCACTCATCATCTTTAATAATTTCTTCGGTAAGGGTATAGTCTTTGTATAACGATGTATTGCGAAGGTGGAAGAAAACTTTTTTTACCGTTTCGGTATCGGCCTGCCAGCTAATTTTGTTTTCTGAAAATAACTGGGCAGCACTTTTGTCGGTTTCAAGCCATGAAATAAAAGGATGCGATGCAAGGGTTCGGAAATATTTTTTTTTGTTTATCAGAAATTTTCCGGCAACATCTGTCATGTAAATTTTTTCCTGATGAACAAGTTCGCTAAAAAGTTTCATCAGCGTAAGGTACAGGTCGTAAAGGCGGTTGGTTCCGTTAAACAAATCTTTTTCGGCAGCAGCGGCATTGCTGTTTTCGTTTTGGTAAAAAGCATAAAGAATTTGTAAAACCCTGATTCGTAAATGACGCCTTGCTAACATAATTTTAAAAGAACGGAATTAAGTAATTTGGTAATTAGGTAATTGATTATTGTAAATGAGTGACCAAATCAACAATCAAATTCCCTCTATTAGGTATGGGATTTTATCCTTTTTCGTGAATACGTTTTTCTGCAAGTTCTTTTGCTGCTACATGGGTTGGTATATGTTCAGCCTTCGACTTTTTAAGTATATCCTGTGTTACTTTGTAAATGTGTTCGGTTTGTTGCAGGGCTTTGTTGCGGTCGTACCCTTTAAGTTCGCTGTAAACATTAATTAAGCCACCGGCATTAATCAAAAAATCCGGAGCATAAATAATTCCTTTATCCATCAGCATTTTGCCGTGTATGTTTTCATCAGCAAGTTGGTTGTTGGCTGCACCAGCAATAATTGAGCATTTAAGTTTGCTGATGTTTTCGGTATTTAATGTTGCACCCAATGCGCATGGAGCGTAAATGTCAATGTCCATTGCATAAATAGAATCGGGCGATACCACTTCGGCATTAAACTTTGCAGCAACTTTTGTAAGCGCTTCCTGGTTAATATCCGTAATGTAAACCTTAGCGCCTTCTTTGGTAAGGTGATTTACCAGATGTTCGCCCACATGTCCAACTCCCTGCACCAATACTTTTTTTCCTTTTAAATCATCGTTGCTCCACATTTCTTTAGCCGATGCTTTCATACCCATATACACGCCATAGGCTGTTACAGGACTTGGATCGCCACCGCCTCCCATTCCTTCGGGTAAGCCGGTAACAAATTTGGTTTCCTGGCTTACATACTCCATATCTTTGGTGCTGGTGCCTACATCTTCGGCAGTAATGTATTTGCCGCCAAGGCTGTCAACAAATTTACCAAACCTGCGAAACAGGGCTTCTGATTTATCTTTTTTGCTATCGCCAATTATCACAGCTTTGCCACCTCCAAGGTTTAATCCCGAAATAGCCGCTTTGTAAGTCATGCCACGCGAAAGGCGCAGCACATCTGTTAACGCATCACTTTCGTTTTTATACACCCACATGCGTGTGCCACCCAATGATGGGCCAAGGTTGGTATTGTGTATCGCTATAATTGCTTTTAGTCCGGTAACATGGTCGTAACAAAAAACAACTTGCTCGTGCTGCATGGCTGTCATTAACGCAAAAACCGATTGTTCTTTTGGAGTAGTGTCTTTAATATCTTTTACTTCAATCATTCGTTATAAAAAATTATAGTAACGTAATTAAAAATGTTATTTGCCCTCAATGTTTTTACTTACATACATATATGTATGTTTAACGGGGCAGCAAAAGTAGTTTTTTTTTTGTGGGTTCAAAATGCATATTTAAAATTGTTGGCTGTTGTTAAATAAGGTTATTAAAAACTAAAACAATGTAAAATTTAGGATAGAAATTAATCTGATTACTTTTGCCGCAATGCGCAAATTTTTAGTTCTACGTAATCTTGTTATTTTGCTTTTATCAGCCTACTTTTTGTTACGGTTGTTGTTTTTTATTTCTAATTACAACAGTTTTAATTTTAACAATGTTGCTGATTGTACTGCCGCATTTTTTTATGGTTTGCGGTTTGATTTAAGTGCAATTGCATTTACAAATGGGCTTTTTTTTCTGCTGTATATTTTGCCGCTGCGTATTTTTTATACCAAGTTGTGGCAATCCTTATTGAAAACAATTTTTTTTATAACCAACATTCCTGCGCTTCTCATTAATTGTGTAGATGCAGGTTATTTTACATTTACTCAAAAGCGTACAACTTCCGATTTTTTTGGTGTTATTACTTTAGGCGATGATTTTAAAAATATGCTGCCGGGAATAATTTCTGATTACTGGTTTTTGGCATTGGTTTTTGGCACAATGGTATGGGCATTTGTTTATGGTTATAATCGTATTACATATCAATTAGCGGCATCCAATACAAAAAAAATAAATGCATGGCAATGGAGTTTTGTACCTCTTATGGCAGGCCTTATTGTGTTAACAGCCAGAGGTGGTACACAGTATAAACCACTTAGCGTTTTAAGTGCTGCAAAATATACAAGTACACAAAACGTAAGCGTGGTGTTGAACTCAACCTTTACGCTAATACGAACATTAGGTAAGGAGGAACTCACTGAAATAAAGTTACCCGGTATAAAAAATTCTAGTGCTTACTTTAATCCAATACATAATTACTCGGCTGGTATTGGTGCGATGAATAAAAAAAACATTGTGGTAATAGTTATGGAAAGTTTTTCTAAAGAATATGTTGGTGCATTTAATAATGGCAAAGGATACACGCCATTTTTAGATTCGCTTATTTTAAAAAGTTATGTGTGTTTAAACGCGTATGCAAACGGAAAAAAATCTATCGAAGGAATTCCGGCTGTTGTTTCGGGCATTGCGGCTTTAATGAATGGCTCCTACATTGGCAGCACTTACAATGGAAATAAAATTAACAGCCTGCCGCTGCTTTTAAAAAAATACGGATACAGTTCGGCATTTTATCATGGTGGCAATAATGGAACAATGGGGTTTGATAACTTTTCGCGCATGGCTGGGTTTGATAGATACGTGGGCCGGAATGAATACAATGGTGATGACTACGATGGTACGTGGGGTATTTTTGACGAGCCTTTTTTTAAATTTTTCTGCAATGAAATGAATAAGATGCCTAAGCCCTTTGTAACTACTTTTTTTTCGCTTTCATCACACCATCCTTATAAAATTCCGGCACAGATGCAGGGTGCTTTTGAAAGCAACCTTACACCGGTAACCAAAGGTATAAGGTATGCCGATTATTCATTGCAAAAATTTTTTGAATGTGCCTCCACTCAAAATTGGTATAGCAACACCCTGTTTGTAATTACTGCTGACCACACCGGCCCTGTGCTTAAAAGTGAATATAAAAACCGCACCGGCATTTATTCAATTCCAATTCTTTTCTTTGACCCGGATAGCAACATTAATAAACAACACACCGGCATTGCACAGCAAACAGATATTGTTCCTTCGGTTTTAGATTACATTAATTATCCCGAGCCTTTTAAGTTTTTTGGCAACAGTGTTTTTGATTCAACAGCAAAAGGATACAACATAAATTATCTTGCAGGCACCTATCAGCTAATTGCCAATAACTATGTAGTAAACTTTGATGGCGAAAAACTTACCGGCTTCTATAAACTTACTGATACTGATTTTAAAAATAATTTAGCACAGCTTCCTTCGGCAACCAAAGATTCGCTTTATTTGAAAATAAAATTGATGGTTGCCGATTACAATGCCTCAATGATTTACAACCGGCTTACGCAGCAGTGAAGAAAAAAATACTATTTATTTTAAATCCAAGGGCAGGAAGCGGAGTTGGTTCTGCTTTTAAAACACTGGTAAAAAAAAATATCGACTCTAATTTATTTGATGTGGAGTTTGCCGATACCAACAGTGCCGGGCATGCAACAAAACTTGCAGCCAATGCTGTTGCCCAAAATTATGATGGGGTGGTGGCTGTTGGTGGTGATGGCACTGTAAATGAGGTTGCATGTGTCTTGCGTAATTCAAAAACTGTGCTGGCTATTATTCCTACAGGTTCGGGTAACGGGCTGGCAAGGCATTTATTTATACCTGTTAATGTTGTTAAAGCACTTAAAGTGATTAATAATTACCGCACAAAAACAATTGACACCTTTGAAGTAAATGAAATGTTTGCGGTTAACGTGGCAGGCATTGGTTTTGATGCGTATGTAGCTCATCGCTTTGCAAAGAGAACTTCGCGTGGGTTTTTTAATTACATCAGGTGTGTTGCCTCATCGTATTCTGCGTTTCAAAATTTTCAGGCCAAAATGCTTATTGGAGGAAATTATATCGAAACACCTGCATGGATGATTTCGTTTGCTAACTCAACACAGTTTGGCAACAATGCTGTTATTGCCCCTTATGCGATTATTAACGATGGTGTTTTGGATGTGGTGGTTTGTGATAAAATTCCGTTAAGTAAAATACCGTCTTTTGTATTTCGCATGTTTACCAGGCGGCTTGTGCCTCAACCGCTAATTCAGTTTCATAAAGTTACACGCACTGTGGTTACATTTCAAAAACCGCTTCCGCTGCATATTGATGGCGAGCCTAAAGGTGATTGTGATAAGGTGGAGGTAAAAGTACATCCACTTTCGCTACAGGTTGTTTGTTGATTTTTTTTTAGTGAAAATTGGTTTTATGATTTAATTTTATTGAAGTATGTCAAACAAAAACAAAAACAAGTCGGGTGTAATATATTCCACCAATCCATTGTTTACTTACAGTTCTGGAAGCGAAGAACATGAAATAACGCTGCATGCAGCACAGCAGGATTTACGAGTGATGCGCGATAGCAAATCGCGAGCCGGGAAAACCGTTACGCTTATAACCGGTTTTGTTGGAACACAAAACGATGCTGAAGCTTTGGGCAAGTTGCTGAAATCAAAATGCGGAACAGGCGGAACAGTGAAAGACGGTGAAATTTTAATACAAGGCGACTTTCGCGATAAGGTGTTTGATATTTTGCTTAAAGAAGGTTATAAAGTGAAGAAAGCAGGAGGGTAATTTTTTATTGAGTGTGGTTTGTAACATAAAACTGTTTAATAAAACAAACTTCAAATATCGAAATTCAAAACTTAAACCGAATTTTTTACACTCTCAATAATCCTTTGGTAATAGTTTTCATACATTGGCATTACCACGTTTATATCAAAGTTTGAGGCACGTTTAAGTGCATTGGCTTTAAACTGAGCAAGTGTTGCATCATTTTTTAAAACGGTTAGCGCGTTAACAGCCATATCATCCACATCGCCCACATTGCTCATAAAGCCGGTTATTCCCTGTACATTAAGTTCGGGCATCCCCCCGCTGTTGGTAGATATTACAGGAACCTGGCAAGCCATTGCCTCTAAAGCCGCAAGGCCAAAGCTCTCGGTTTCGCTTGGCATAATAAATAAATCGCTTACTGATAGTATTTCTTCAATGGCATCCTGCTTTCCAAGAAAACGTACGTCATCACAAATGTTTAATTCACGGCTAAGTTTTTCGATGGCTGCACGCTCAGGCCCATCGCCAATTAAAATTAATTTGCTCGAAACATGTTTACGCACTTTATCAAACACAAAAAGTACATCCTGAACACGCTTTACTTTTCTAAAGTTAGATGTATGTACCAGCAATCGCTCACCAAAGGGTGCAATTGCTTTTTTAAAATGGTCCTTATGTTTTTTGCTGAAACGCTTAAGGTCGATAAAGTTAGGAATTACTTCAATGTCTTTTTCTATCTTAAAATTTCGATAAGTATCTTGTCGTAAGCTGTCAGATACTGCTGTAACGCCATCGCTTTGGTTTATTGCAAATGTTACTACCGGTTCGTAGCTGGCATCTTTGCCCACCAGCGTAATATCGGTTCCGTGAAGCGTGGTAACCACTGGAATGTAAATGCCATGCGATATTAAAATTTGTTTGGCAAGGTAAGCTACTGAGGCATGAGGTATTGCATAATGCACGTGCAAAACATCCAGTCCTTCGAAACGCGCCACATCCACCAACTTGCTTGTTAATGCCGATTCGTAAGGTGCGTATTCAAACAGCGGGTATTTTGAAATGGAAACTTCGTGGTACGATATGTTTTCGTTAAAAAAATCAAGCCGCACGGGCTGGCTGTACGTAATAAAATGGATACGATGTCCTTTTTCGGCAAGGGCTTTGCCAAGTTCGGTGGCCACCACACCGCTGCCACCAAAGGTGGGATAACAAACTATTCCAATTTTCATTCTACATAAAAAATTATAGCCTTAACAATAAAGCTCTATAAAAGTTAATTCGCAAAAGTAGGTTTAATATCGAAAAGGATTATTATCAGTAACAGCCATTGTTAAATAGGATGTTTAAAGTCTGGTTATGGCTGCTTTTTCCAAATTTTATCAGAAGCATCAAGATATTCGGGCAGCGCTGCCGAGCCATACCACATAAAAAGTTCAGCCCTAAGCAGTTCATTTTTAATTGCAGGATCCGTTTCTAAAATTTTTTTTGCCTCATCAGTGCTTTCAGCATTTAAGATAAACAAACCGCGCCAGCTTTTATCGTTTTTAAAAAAAGGCCCTGCCACTACCAGTTTTTTTTCTTTGGCCAAAGCGTCAATATTTTTTAGGTGTGAGGCAAAACAACTATCGCTAAACGATTTTGCTGCTGATGTATTGGAACCTGTTTTGAGCAACACAAACACATATTTTTTCATGCCGTAATCGTCAGCATTTAGTTTATGGGCTAATGTAGAATCGTAATTGCTGTTGGTGGTTTGTGCATTTAAAACAAGAGAAAAAAAAATGAAAAACGCAGTTGTAATATTTTTTTTAATCATGGGTATAAATGTTTGAGTTTATTCCGATTCCAAAAATAATATTTTTGCCTTCATTCAATCAATCAATCATTCAATCAATCAATCAATCATTCATTCATTCATTCATTCATAAACTACTACCATGAAAACACCTTCGGCACTAAAGCAAATAAACTACCGCATCAGAATTACAGCCATACTCGAAGGAATTTCATATCTGCTGCTATTGTTTATTGCAATGCCTTTAAAATATTTGGCAAATATGCCCGAAGCTGTAAAATACACCGGCTGGATACATGGAATACTTTTTATCTTGTTTATGTGGGCTATTGCAACAGGATACCTTAAGCTAAAATGGCCGTTAAAAAAAGCGGTTAAGGCTTTCATTGCATCGCTGCTCCCGTTTGGAACTTTTGTGTTTGATAAAGAATTAAAGCGGGATGCTGAAACGCTTTAATTCTTGTTTTAAAAATTTCTTAACTATTCCTTTATTAGTTATCCTGATATTTTTTTCTCAAAACATACACTGTAATCAACACCGGCATATTGACCGTAATTTTTTATAACCGTGTAATCACACTTTTTATACAAAGCTAAGGCTTCGGATTGTTTTTTTCCGGTTTCAAGTATGCAGCTTTTATAACCAAGTTCGGCAGCCCATTTTTCTAATTCGGCTAATATTTTTACTGCAATACCTTGCCCGCGATAAGCCGGCAGTGTAAACATACGCTTAACTTCAGCGCGTGATTCATCATACCTCTTTATGGCACCACATCCCACAGCTAAATTATTGTCATAAGCTACTACTACATGGTTTAGCATATTTAATTTATTATACTGTGCATAAAAGGCATGCTCATTTCCATCGCATACGGCAAGGTATGCATCCAGCATTTTTACAAGTTCAATAAAGTTTATGTTTAAAGATGTGGTGCGTGTTATGTTTAGCATTTTGCTTTTTGATTTCAGAGTTAATGGTTTGTTTTAATGCGCTAAAATTTGAAACACCTCTATAAGCATAAACCCTACTAAGCAAGGTTATTGTTTCACAAACCGCTTAAACACCCTGCCCTTTGTTGTATTAACCTCTGCTATGTAAACACCCGCTGCCAGATGCTGTATATTAACTGTGGCTGTTGGTAATAAGGGCTGCAAGGTTTGTAGTGCTTTGCCTTGTATGGTGCGCAGCGTAATTTGCTGTAAAATGGCCGATGCCAATACCTTTAACTCATTTTGTGCAGGGTTGGGATAAAGGTTTGCAGTTACAGTGGCACTTGCCTCATAAATGCCTGTAGTAAAATCTTCTTTAAACCTTACAACCCAATAATCTTTATCACCATACCCATAGTCGGTTTTTATTATACTAGCACCTGTATCGGCATGGCCAAACAGGATAACAGAGGTATCAGGAAGTAAAAGCATATCGCTTAATAAATCGTTACGATTACCGCCAAATTTTTTATCCCATAATTTATTGCCCATACTGTCAATACAAAGTACCCAATAATCAACACCACCATAACCAAATTCGCTAACCTCATTGCCGGGGGGCTGGCTTTGAGCTATGCCTCCTATTAAGTAACCACCGTTTACGTATTGTATTGCACAAGAGGGTGTAATTCCATTGCTGCCTGTTGCAGAACCGTATCTTTTTTGCCACAGCAAATTGCCGCCACTATCGCATTTTACTATCCAATAATCATATAACGTACGCATCGAATCGGTAATTAAACCGCTTGGAGGAGAGTTTGTATAACCTGTAATTAAAAAACCACCATCATTGGTTACAGTAAAATCCGTTATGCGGTCATTATATGTTCCACCATACAACTTATTGTATATCACGTTACCCAACGTATCAATTTTAAAAACCACATAATCATCAAGCCCGTAGTTTATGGCTGTAATATTTCCACTTTGACTTGACCTACTATAGCCAAAAAGATAGAACGCGTTAGGTCCGGCATATTTTAAGCAGGATGAATTTATGCTTGGGGCATAAATATTCTCTTGTTCAGTTCCGCCAAAAACTTTATCCCATAGCTTATTGCCTATCGAGTCAATTCCAACAATCCAAAAGTCAAAAATTAACGATGAAAAATTGGGCATTGTTTTATCACCACTTATGGGAGAGATAGATCTGCCACCTACAAAATAATTTCCATTTTTTAATTGTATAATCGAGGGGTTAAAGTCTGACCCACTGCCACCAACATTTCTTTGCCACACAATATTTCCACTTGTATCCATTGCCCCCACCCAATAGTCCTCAGTACCTCGACTACTGTCGGTATGGTTGCAAGAACTATCGGAGTTTGATTCTAATGCAAAAAGCACATGGTTGTTATAAGCCGACCGACTTAGAGTAAATTTGCCTTCTCCACCATCTCCACCTATTGTTTTTTGCCAGATAATGTTAAGTGCAGTGTCTAATTTTAATATCCAACCATCTAAAGTGCTATCGCAATTAGCCACAGTTTTGTTTCCGCTTATTGGCGAGCCTGAAACTCCTGAAATAATAAAATTATAGCCCCCTGCATTTATCATTTTACCAGCCCCTTCTACCCCTGTGCCCCCAAGGCATTTATTATTGAGTATGGTTATGTTTTGTGCCTGCAGAAAACAAGTATTGCAATACAATAGCATTGCTACGAGTGTTTTTGTCTTTTTCATCGTTAATCAAATTAAATACTGCTAAATGCTGTTTGGTAAAAACAAAACAGCATTTTGCAGTATGAGTAAATTTAGTTATTGATAAAATCAACTTTTGAAACAGACAATTGACTATAATCGCTGTCAAAAAGTTTTAGTAAATAAATACCTGTGCTCAGGCCTGAGTTTTGATTGATTTTGGTGGAGTTATAACTGCCGCTTGCCTTTAACCTGCCGTGCATATCATACATTTTGTAGTAAACCGCTTTGTGGTTTATGTTCTCTTTTAAAATATTTTTGATGTCGTTATTAGTATTGTTCATGTTTCTTAATCCGCCAACCCCGTAGTTTACTTGTTTGGTGTAAACATCTGAATTGCCGTCAAGCATATAAGTTAAATAAACATCATCAAGCCCTGAGGTATGACGCCCGGCAAGCGAAAGCAAATCCCAATAATCGGATGTGGAAATGGTGGTGGGCACCTCCATATATTTGGTAGTAATAAGATTGCCGTTAATATCTAACTTTATAGCTAACGGATAAAATGCTACGGCCGATGCGCCCCATCCGCCTAAAAAAGTACCTATGTGGTCATAACTCCATCCTATCCAAATATTGGATGTTACATCATAACACACAGCCGGGTGTATGTTCATGTCAGCACTTATGTCTAAATTACCAAGTGACCCATCATTAACCAATTGCGAAAATATTGAGCCATTGTCGTTAATAACAGAAATAATATAATAGTTGCCTGCGTCTCTGAACTCGGCAGCTACTGTCCAATAGTCGTTACCTGCCGATGCATTGGGGCATGCAATGCGTGGTATTAGAAATTGCCCACTGCTTGGAGGTTCGATATGGTCAACATTTTGAGAATAACTACCACCTGTAAGATTTGAATAATCATCATACTCAACCCAAATTTCTCCACTGTTTGGTTCAACATAGGTAAAATAAACACGGTTGTAAGAGCCATCATAATACATTGCTACATCTGGTGCAACACCAAGGTTACTTGTGGTATTAGTTAAGTCAACCAATATGGCGGGATTAAAATTTACAGCGCCACCATTTACATCGCCAACAATTGCCCAAAGGTTGCTTGATAAATCGTCATAAACAATTGCAAACTCACCATTTGCATTTCCATCAATGTTGATGGAGGTGTTGTAATAGCCAGAGGCAATTGTATAATCAGAGTGATATACGAATGAATTAGAACCTGCGAAATAGTTAAACACGTCAAGTATCCATTTATTCCCAGCATCTTCTGACCAATATACTACCATCGCGTATATCTTATCGGGATCTTGGTTGTCAATAACAAGGCAAACATCAGGGTCAATGGCATCAACATAGGTTAATGCCACCGTGCCTGCATTGGCGCTTGTAGTTACAATTTCGTATCCTAAAGCAGGGCTGGTGCTTGCACCATCGTCCCAAACGCTTACCGCAAAGGTGAAATTGTTTACGTTCTCAAACACAATATCATTGCCAGTACTTCGTACAAAAGCAGTACCTAAATTATATTGAGACTGCACGGCAGTTGTGAAACCAGCCTGTGCATAAATTTTGGTTTGTAACGAAACCAATAAGGTTGTCATAACAAACAAAATAATTTGTTTAACGTGCTGTTGTGTTGTGTTGTGTTTTTCATTTTAGTTGATTTTGTTCCCGCATTAAAACAATGCAGGAGAGTTATAATAAGAAGTTTGTTTTAGAAATGTAAAATAAAGCAGAATTTTTTAGAAATTCAAGAGCGGGTTTATAACATTTGATATCGTAATTGAAAGAAAAGTATGCGCTCAAATTTTAATTTACATAGCCTTTAACCTAAACAGCATTTAAACGCTTGCTTAGTAAATAACCTTATAAATATTATAACTCTGGTATTTGTTCACAGGATTTAAAAAATGCATGGTGGCATCCAGCATGCCTCCTTTTATTACTGTGTCTAATTGCAGTTTAGCAAAATTGCGTTCAAAAGTTCTTACCCGCGCATCTAAGTTGTCATCTTCTACAAATACTGCGTACTGTGGCATCTTGTTTTTAAAAATAGAGTAGAGGTTGGTTGTGTCGGAGTAATTTTTTTCACTCAGTCCATATACCGTTGGCCAGGTTTCCATATAAAACAATGTAGGCATAATAAAATTCCGGTGGTTAGTATCTTCCATCACAATAGCTTTTACGTTTGCTTGCCTGCTCAAAAACCGCATGGCTTCAATTCTGTCTTTTTTAATATAGGATACTGACAGGAAACACAGCGGAACAAAATTTATTAACCACAAAAAAACCCACGACCCATTAATAAAACGCGCATTGCGCTGCCAGAATTTTGAATTGACCTGCAATTCATTCCAGCCAATAATGCCAAGCATAATTATAAATGGAATAACGGGAAAAATAAACCGCTCCTGTTTATTTGGAAAATAAGAGTGGTAAGCAAGAAAAACAAATGCAGGCAAAAAAAGCAACAAATGTTTTTTCCAATTTCTGAAATATCCCCACAACAAAAAAATACTAACAGGAGGTATTAAAATACCACCAAGCAAAATAAAATACATATACCAGGGTTTGTTAAAATAGCTGGTTGCATTTTGTATGTTATAGTTTACGTATTCCATAAACTCGGCAAACGGATAGCCCCAGTGATAAATATCAATTGGGCTTTGCACTGCCGCCATACACGCTATGCAAGCCATTGAAAAAAATAATAATCCTTTTACGTTTTTCTTAAACAAAAAATAAAGGCCAAAGCCAACTATAAAAAAGGAACTTTGGTAGCGTACCGAAAAAGCAAGCCCGGCAAATAATCCGGCCAGTAAATAATACTTTGCCAACGAATTTTTTTCGGCTTTTACCAGCAGCCATGTGCAATACATTAGCAATGGAACACAAACCACTTCAACCAAATTGCGCACGCTTAACACCGGCATAAAAAACAAACATGCAAGTAACAGTGCCACAGTGCCGGCTTGTTTTTTACCTGCATAGTGATTGGTAATTTTAAATCCCAAAACAATTACCAGCATTGAATAGGTTGCGTGTACCAATCGTACAATAAACATTTTAAGCTGTGCATCAAAAATTCCCAAGAACTCAAGCACCCTGAAAAACAAATAATGCAATCCCACATAAAAAAAACTATGCCCCGATGGGCTGGTGGCTCCTGAAGAGGGAAGCCAATTGTTATAATCTTTGCCATCAACCCATGATTGTGCGGCTTCTATTACCAAAAAATGGTCGTCATGCATTCCAAATCCTTTTGAAAAAATTACTGCCATTAGTCTGAAAAATCCACCCAGCAACAGCGCAAAAGCCAGAGGATTATTATTTTTATAATCAGATATTGAAGTTTTAAAATCTTTAAATGTCATGTTATCGACTTTTCAACGGTTTGTTTTTTTTGTTTGGCATTTTGGTTATTGCAAATTAATTGGGTTATTGGTCTGCAAAAAAAACTTCAAATTTTTTTGCATCACTTCTGCTACGCGGTTTTTTAAATAAGGTACATCTTTTTCGGTTAATCCAGTTGTTTCAATTACATCATCCCAAATGGCATAAGTTGTTCCAGGGCTTAGTTGAAAAAATTTAATGGGCGAGTGCAGAGCATCGGTGTTATATACCGTAAGCACGGCAATGGGTTTTTGTGTAGCAATGGCAAGTCTAAAGGCACCATCTTTAAATTCGCCAAGCAGATGGTTGCTTTTGTTTCGGGTTCCTTCGGGACACAAAAACACAGATATGTTTTGGTCAATGCATTTTTTCATGGCATCTATGCTTCGGTGTCTGTCGGTTTTATCGCTTCGGTTTACGGTTATGTACAGGTTGCGAATTACATATCCAAGCAGTGGAATTTTGGTCAGTTCGGCCTTTGATAAAAACCTGAATGTGTTTTTGCATGCCAGTGCATAAAGCGGTATATCAAGTGTGCTGCGGTGGTTGGCAACAAAAACATATACGCTGTTTGGGTTAATTTTTTCTTGCCCTTGTAACTTTAGCTTGATAAAAAAAGCGCTGAATAAAAACCGTGCCCACCTGCGCGAAAGGTTGTGGGCAATTACCGGGGCCGCCTTTTTATTACCAACCGAAAAAATAAAAAAATAACCTACAAACACCACCATCAGCGAAAGCGTAAACACCACTACTGCATACAGTAAAAATGCAAAACGGGCTATGGTTTTTATAAAATGCACAAAGCAGGTTTGTTAGAAAATTATTTAGCAAAATTAGAAAAATACAATGGCTCAAAATTTTACATTTGCATCCGTTTTATAAAAAATGCAGAAAAGATGAGCTTTATTGAAGAAATTACAGCACGACAAATACTGGATTCGCGCGGAAATCCAACCATAGAAGTAGATGTAATTACATCATCAGGGGCTATGGGCAGGGCTGCCGTACCATCAGGTGCCAGCACAGGCGCACACGAAGCTGTTGAACTCCGCGATAACGACAAATCAAAATACCTTGGCAAGGGAGTTTTAAAGGCTATAGGTAATGTAGAGTCGCTTATTAATGATGAATTAAAGGGGATGGTGATACTTGACCAGCGTGCTATTGACGCCCGCTTGCTTGAACTTGACGGAACTCCAAACAAATCAAAACTTGGAGCCAATGCGATGCTCGGTGTTTCTTTGGCTTGTGCCAAAGCCGCTGCAGCCGAAATAGGTTTGCCGCTGTACAGGTACGTTGGAGGTGTTAATGCCTGTATGTTGCCGGTTCCGATGATGAACATTTTAAATGGGGGTGCGCATGCTGATAACAGCATCGATTTTCAGGAGTTTATGGTAATGCCTACCGGTGCATCCGGTTTTGCCGAATCGTTGCGCATGGGGGTTGAAGTTTTTCATCATCTAAAAAATGTTTTAAAATCACAGGGGCACAGTACCAATGTGGGCGATGAAGGCGGTTTTGCTCCCAACCTTAAATCAAACGAAGAAGGAATAAAAACCGTTATACAAGCCATTGAAAAAGCAGGCTATAAGCCGGGTGTAGATATGTTTATAGCAATGGATGCGGCATCAACCGAGTTTTATGATTCGGATTCAAAAATGTATGTGTTTAAAAAATCAACCGGAGATAAACTTACCTCATCACAAATGGTGGCCTTTTGGAAAGAGTGGACATCAAAATATCCCATTGCAAGCATTGAAGATGGCCTTGCCGAAGACGACTGGCAGGGATGGAAAGAACTTACCACCACCATTGGTGATAAAGTGCAACTTGTGGGGGATGATTTATTTGTAACCAATACCAAGCGGCTTGCTCAGGGTATTGATCAGAAAATTGCAAATTCCATATTGGTTAAAGTAAACCAGATAGGCACCCTTACCGAAACTATAAATGCTGTTGACCTTGCCAAAAGCAACAGCTACACCACGGTAATGAGCCATCGCAGTGGCGAAACCGAAGACAACACCATAGCCGATTTAGCTGTAGCTTTAAACTGCGGACAGATAAAAACAGGTTCGGCATCTCGCAGCGACCGTATGGCCAAATACAACCAGCTTATCCGTATTGAAGAACTGCTCGGAAGCGATTCGCGCTTTCCCGGCAACAATTTTAGAAACATTCGATAACATCTGTATAGATTAGTGGAAAAATTGTTTGTTTATGGAAGAACTTGAAGATAACGAATTTGTAACCGAGGGTACATCAGGCAGAAAAAGAATTCGGGTAAAAAAGAGAATTAAAGTCAAAAAAAAATCGAGCCCCAAAAGCAGAGCGCGAAAAATGTTTAGAGTAATATTATGGGTTATTATCGTTTTTATTTTTCTTTTTACCCTTATTACAATGGTTAAAGAAGCCGATATTCGTGATAAAGACAAATCATTTGACCTGACACCATACCCATTAAAAATTCAACAAGGATAGTTCTAAAACAAAACTTTTTAATCTCCGTTTATAATATATCATCAATAGCTTAAACCATGGATAAAATAAAAGAAAAATTCAGAGAAAAATCGGTAGCTAAAGCAGCCGAAATAAAAGACCTTGTTAAAACACACGGTAATTTTATAATTGGGCAGTACACTGTAGAGCAGGTTTACCAGGGCATGAAGGGTATGGTGGGCATGGTTACCGAAACATCTAAACTTGATTCTGAAGAGGGCATTCGCTTTCGCGGCTATTCAATACCAGAGTTAAGAGAAAAACTTCCGGTTTCAAAAGAAGGCCCCGAGCCATTGCCAGAAGGAATTTTTTATTTATTGCTAACGGGCGAAATACCTGAACTTAAAGAAGTGATAGATGTAAACAATGAATGGATGAAACGTGCCACCGTGCCTAAACACGTTTTTGACATGCTTGATATGTTGCCTGAGAAAACGCATCCTATGACACAGTTTAGCATGGCTATAATGGCATTGCAAACCGAATCGGTATTTGCCCGCAAATACCGCGAAGGAATAAATAAAAAAGATTACTGGGAGCCTATGTACGAAGATGTGATGAACCTTATTGCACGGCTTCCGCGCATAGCAGCATATATTTACCGAAGCACATACAAGGATGGTAAGCACATTGAGCCCGACCCAAAGTTAGACTGGGCCGGAAACTTTGCCCACATGCTTGGCTTTGAGCAACTCGACTTTCGTAAACTCATGCGCCTTTATCTTACCATACATGCCGACCACGAAGGCGGTAATGTATCGGCACATGCCACACATTTGGTTGGCTCAGCATTAGCCGACCCATATCTTTCGCTTGCTGCTGGCATGAATGGGCTTGCAGGCCCGCTTCACGGCTTGGCTGCACAGGAAGTGGCGCGATGGATTATTGAACTTAGAGATAAGTATAACGGAGTTCCAACAAGCGACCAACTGGCCGATTTTATTAAGCAAACATTAGCCGATGGTAAAGTGGTGCCCGGATATGGACATGCCGTACTTAGGAAAACCGACCCCCGCTACACAGCCCAGCAGGATTTTGCAAAAAAATACATGGCCGATGACGAACTGTTTAAAATAGTTCAATTGCTTTACGAAATTACTCCCGAAATATTAAAATCAACCGGCAAAATAAAAAATCCTTGGCCCAATGTGGATGCACACTCAGGCATTTTGCTAATGCATTATGGATTGGTTGAATACGATTTTTACACCGTACTGTTTGGCGTATCACGCGCATTAGGTGTTCTCACATCGCTATTATGGGACAGGGCTCTTGGAGTACCCATTGAAAGACCCGGTTCTGTTACCACTGAATGGGTGCAGAAAAAAATAAAAGAAGCCGATACTGTAAAGGCTTAGCCAAAGATTAATTACTGATTGCTGTATTATTGTTTTGCAAACCGACTAACGATATGGCTGCTGCGTGAATTCAGATTTATAAAATAAATTCCGTCAGATAGATTTCTTGTATCAACACTAAATTTTTTAGAATTTACAGTGCCTGACAAAATTTGTTTTCCTGTAAGGCCTGTAATTATATAATTAATCATTTTCTCTTTTATTCCTGAAACATCTATTGTCAATATATCATTAACTGGGTTTGGATATAAGTTAATGTACATTTTGTTTACTTCTTCTATCGAAACTGTTGTAATTGTTACTGCATTGCTTGTTGCGGAGCATCCGTTGGCAGCAGTAACCACAACGGTATAAACTCCATTTTGCACAGGTATATAAGTGTTATTAGTTGCACCGGTAATAAGCACACCATTTAGGTACCACTGATTGTTTGATGGGGCATTTGATGCAAGCATGATTCCGTTAAACGCAGCAACAGGAGTAGGAGGAGGGGCATTGTTAAAAGGAACGGTTGCAGCCCAGGTTGCACTGTTAACAATACCTGCATTAGCACCTGTTAAATCAGTAACAGCAGTTCCGCTGCCGTTGTTCATGCGCCAATATGAAACCAGTCCGTTAACAGCAATTGGGTCAATGTGGTCGTTCATCTGAGCCTGTATTTCGGCTTGCGAAAGTGCGCGGTTCCAAATTCTAATTTCATCCATATAGCCCGAAAAATAGCGGCTTGCAGCCTGCCCGGGGTCGCACAACCTGCCAATGGTTAGTGGGTACGATGGTGATGGTACTATGCTGCCAACAAATGGAGTAGTTCCGGCAAGGGTGCCGTTGATGTAAATTTTTGAATTGGTTCCATCAAAAGTTCCGGCTACATGGTGCCATGTGTTAAGCGTAAGCGTACCGGCTACAGAGATATTATCTATCCAGCTTGTTGGTAAACCGTTTTGGTCAAGTCCGCCAAAGTTAAACGACAATTGCCCCGCTGCCCCTGCACGAAGTACAAAACCTGCTTCACCCTGGCTCCACCCGTGCTTACACACAATAGTGTTAAGAGCCGAAGTAGCTCCCCACTGTGTAGAGTAAATCCATGCTTCCACTGTTATGGAATCAGTAATATTTAAACCGGTTTGGCTTGCCAGCGAAACGTATGAACTTGTTCCATTAAAAAAAAGTGAGTTGCTGTTTGTAATGCAGGGCTGCGCATTAACTATGTGTACGTAAGCCACAAGTGCTAAAAGAGTATATAGTTTTTTCATGTTTTCTTTTTTTAATTGCATGTAAAAATAAAAAACACATTTGTATTGAATGGCAATATGTAAAATAATTTCACCACCCAAAACCAAACTTTATAGCCGGTTTTTTACACTTTTTCAAACACCAGGCTACACCATTTGTCAAGCACGGTTTTGTTGGTTTTTATTAATCCGTTTTGGATGAAATGAGTTGTTATAACATCTTCATCCTCTTCGTAAAATCCACTTACTACCAAAATTCCTTTCTCATTTAATGTTGCAGCATACGCTTTAACATCCTGCATTAAAATATTACGGTTAATGTTGGCAAGCAGGATGTCGGTTTTCTTTTCGTTCAATGCCATAGCAGTACCCAATTCCACTTTCATGTTTTTAACCACATTCAAATTAATATTTTCAGTAGCGTTTTCAATACATACCTCATCGTAATCTATACCCACAACCATTTTTGCTCCCATTTTTGCTGCCAGTATTCCAAGTATTCCCGACCCACAGCCCATGTCAATTACTGTTTTACCTGCCGGATTAATGTTAAAAATGTGTTCAACCATCATAGCAGTGGTAGCATGGTGGCCTGTGCCAAACGACATTTTTGGTTGTATTATAATTTCTATTTCATATTCCTTGTTTACAGGATGAAAGGGTGCTCTGATAAAAACATTTTTTACATGAACGGGCTCAAAGTTTTTTTCCCATTCCTGGTTCCAGTTTTCTGATTTTATTTCCTTGGTAGTATAAGTTGCTTTGCAAAGATTGTTTGGTTGCAGTAAATTAATTGTTTTTAGTTTTTCTTCAGAAAAAATTTCTTTAATGATATAGCCTTCAAATCCTTCTTCATTTTCTTCAAACATATCAAAACCAATTTCGCCCAATTGCGAAATAATTATTTCTGCAAAGGGTTCAGGAGGTGTTACCTTGCAATAAATTCCAATATAGTTCATGTGTCAATTTTTGAAATAATATGGGTAAAAAAAAGTGCCACAGTTTTATGTGTGGCACTTCAAATATTTCGTTAATCTGTTATCGCATAATTTCAATTCTGTGCCGAAGCACTGTTTCGTTATCAATAACTTCGAGTAAATAATTTCCGTTTGCAATCTGCAGTTGTAAATTAATTTCAGAGGTAACCAAATCTACCGACTGCATCAAAACGGTTTTGCCTGCCACATCGGTAATTTTAATTAAAGCATCTGTGCTTAGTGGGTTTTTAAACTTAATGTTGAAGTTACCCCCCGAAGGATTTGGATAAACATTAAAAGTATTTTGCGCCAGTTGATTAATGCCAACCA
>CAYSPG010000033.1:0-29102 GCA_964432885.1 uncultured Flavobacteriaceae bacterium | reverse complement strand
TGCCCACAGGCGCTACAGGCAGTTCAAGTTCAAATTGCATAAACGTAACCTTTGGTCCCACCTTTACAGGCGGTAACATCAGCGTAACCAGCACCACGGTGTGTGGTCAAACATCAGCACCACGCAGCACAACCATATACAATGGAGTGCCATCACAACCGGCTTCAATAACCGGTGTGGTATCGGGAGTATGCCAGCAAACATCCATATACACATGCCCTCCACAAGCTGGAGTAACGTTTAACTGGGTAGTTCCCAATGGAACCATAAACAGTGGACAAGGCTCAAATGCTGTAAGTGTAACATTTGGAGTATTTACAGCAGCAAGTACAGTTTCGGTAACAGCATCAAATGCATGTGGCTCAAGCCCGGCACGCACAATAACAGTAACCGGTCGACCCAACACTCCTGGCAACATAACTGCCATACCAGCTTCATGGTGTGCCAACACAAGCGGCATCGAGTTTAGTGTGGACATAAGCAACATGACAGGTTCATACACACTTAACTGGTTGTATCCAGGTCCGGCAGTAGCCACGTATGTATTGGGCGGGGGCAACACCACCAGCTTAATATTAGACTGGTTAACAGGCACAGGCCCCATACAGGTAACAGCAAACAATGCATGCGGAAACCAAACTCGCTCAACCAGCTGGAGCAACACCTGCCGCGAGGGCGAAGAGTTGACAGCTTCAGAGAGCAGCGTACAGTTATCAGTTAATCCAAATCCAACAACAGGAATAATCAATGTAGAATTTACATCGGCAGTAAATGAAAAAGCAAGCCTGCAGGTGCTTGACATAGCCGGCCGTGTAATAGCTACACAGGAAATAACTGTAGTTGAAGGCCAGAACAAAACCCAGCTTGACCTGAGCAAAGCCGCCAAAGGAATTTACATGTTAAATGTAAATACGTATGAAAGTAACAGTAAGGTGAAAGTGGTGGTGGAGTAAGGAAGCAAGTAATTTCTGAATACTAGTAAAAGAGGCTGTCTCAAAAGGGCAGCTTCTTTTGTTTATTGCAAGATAGAATGAAAAAAATTATTCCTACAGATGCGTTATTTGAGCAGGAAGAAACTTTAAAACATCTCCACCATGTTTAATAATATCACGAATAATGGTTGAGGACACAGGTGTGTTTTCGGGCGAAGCAATTACAAAAACGGTATCAATTTCAGGAGCACCGTAACGATTCATTTGTGCTATTGCTTTTTCAAATTCAAAATCGGTGGTGGTGCGCAGGCCGCGTACAATGTATTTTGCATTTACACTTTTGCAAAAATCTATTGTTAAACCCTTATAGGTTTGCATTTCTATTTTATCTTCCTTTAGAAACACATCGTTTATCCATTGCATACGTTTTTCCAAATCAAACATGTAATGCTTTTGGTCGTTGTGCCCGATGGCAATAATTATTTTGTCGAACAAAGGCAACATGCGGTTTACAATGTCAACATGCCCAATGTGTATAGGGTCAAACGAGCCGGGAAAAACTGCAATTTTCATTTTTATAAATTTTTACGGTTGTACGAAAATACTGAATGCAACAGCACCATACGTTCGAGTTTGGGTATGAAATTTTATTTCGGGCAATATTAATTTACTGCTGTGCTCAATTATAAACCATCCGTTTTTGTTCAGCAATTTTTTTTCGAAAACACAATCTATCAATTTATCAACCGGTGTTTTGTCAAAAGGAGGGTCGGCAAAAATAATGTCAAACATCTGGTTGCAGTTTTGCAACCACACAATGGCATCAGATTTTACAGCGGTATTGTTTTCGTCACCAATTTTTAAAACAATGCTTTCGATAAATTTTACGCAGTTTTTATCTGTGTCAACACTTGTGGTGCTTTTGCATCCACGCGAAATAAATTCATACGTAATATTTCCTGTTCCCGAAAATAAATCGAGCACATCAACTTTTGTAAAATCAAAATGATTGGCCAGAATATTAAACAATCCTGTTTTTGCAAAATCAGTTGTTGGGCGAACCGGTAACCAAGCGGGTGCTGTAATTATTTTGCCTTTGTATTTTCCGCTTATTATACGCACAAAAAGTGGTTGTATAATGAGAAGTGATAGTGTTTGGGAACCTCATCAAATCCATAGCTGTAATCGCAAAATTCAGGTCGCAGAACAAAGTTTACGTGCCGTATATATTTCTGAGTCATTGCTAATAATGCCGAACTTTTTTCAACCATGCCGGCAATATAAACTTCCTGCGTTTCGGGATTTAATTTAAGTTGCTCAAATACAAAAAGCACATAATAAATAAAATCTTCTGCTGTTTGAAACTTAAATTGATTATAGAATAAAAGATTTTTTCCTTTGGTTACAGCCAATTCAAAAAAAGATTGCTGCACATTGATGGTGGCAATGGTATCGTCAACATTTTTATGCTGAGCTAAAATGCCTTCGATAAAAGGGGTTGCCGCATGTTGAATAATAATGTTTGAATAGTATGAGTTAAAAAAATCATACAAGGCCTGTGGTACAGCAAAAATATTTTTAGCCTGAACCATTCTTAAATTATCAAAACAAATTTTATCGCCTGGTTCGATGGAATGATTGGCTTTAAATAAATCTTCAGATGAGTGTTCATCAAAAAAAGCATTAGGCACCAATGTGTTTTTGTATCCGGCAAAACTTAAAACAATGCGGTCGTAAAAATTATCTAAGTAAGGTTTGTTGTTTTCTATAACGGATAAAATTTTCTCGCACTGGTCGTTTACATTCAAATAGTTGTGAAATTTAAAATCAAACAGCGCCACAAATTTATTTCGGCCAATATCAATAATGCCTGCCGAAAAATTATCTGTTGCACATTGCAAATACAATTGCATTTTACGCGATACATCACTATTAATTGATTCATCAATTACCTGTATCCAGGCATCTTGTTTTTTCTCTGCTATCATAGTGCAAATGTAAAAAACAACAGCCATAGTTGTATTGCTGTTATTTTTTGAGTTTTTTTAAAAGTGATATTTAAGTCTAATGCTTCTATTATATATTTGCTTTCTTTTTAATAATAAAAGCCAACTGAAATTACCCAACAAATAAATTCTACCCCTCTAAGTGTTATGATTAAAAAAACTTGTTTAACCATTGCATTTGTATTTGCAATTGCATTTTCACAGGCTCAAACATTAACCCAAATTGCATTACCCGAATCGTGCACCATGCTATCGTATAACGAAAACGATACCATAGCAGTAGTTGCCACAGCAGCTAAAAATATTTATTACCGTTACAAGCATCAAACCACATGGACACAAATTAGCGAGCCGTTTGATGTGATTTACCATATATCAGTTTATAATACCAATATTTATGTGATGGCCACCGCAACCAATGACATCAATCAATCTGGTGTTTTGGTATCGTCTGACTTTGGTGTTACATGGATACAAAAATTTTCTGAAAGTTTTTTGGTTAACCACCTTATAGCGTATCCACTATTGTTTGCCAGTGATGACAACAGTTTTAGCATTTGGAATGGCAGTCAGTTAAAAAACTGTAACTATTTTTCAAGCGTAGTAACAGATATTTCGCCATCTTTTGGGCTAATACGACCACATAAAATACAATACTGGAACGGAAATTTATTTTACTATAGTTATAATCACGATAACCTTGGAGTTATAATTGGTGGTGAAGTACTTTATTCTTCAACTTTTAGTATTTGGAATTCTAATGGAGGCCCTGTTGGATTGCAACAGGGAGTAGCTTATGAAAAAGGTAACCAGCAACTTTATGTTGACCGCGGCACCGGAAAATTTCATACAAGTATTACGGGAGGTTGGCCTTATAACGATTATACTTTTAATTCGGGTTCAGATTACACATCCTTGTTTGATGTAATATGTGGCTATGGAAATTTTTATGTTATAAAAAATCAAAACGAAATTTATTTTTCAAACAATGGTACCACATGGAGTCATTTTTATAATTCAACTGTTTCGCAAGGAACAGCTTTAGAAGTGTTGCCCAACGGAAACCTGTTATACAATTGCGGAGCCATGCTTGAGTACAATCCAATAACAAATACATTTTCTCCATTTATGAGCGGTATTCACGAAGCATTTATTTCGCAGGCAAGTATTAATAGCAATAATGATGTGCTTATGATTACCGATAATGTAAAATATTACAAGCCCGGCAACCAAAATATTTGGAAAATGCTTTTTGGCCTCAACAATACCGATGCTTTACATATATCGGATAACGGAATCCTTTATTTTAATAGCTACACACAACCGATTATTATGAGTAATAATGGTGGAAACTCTTTTGCTTTTTCATCTCAAATGTTTTCACCCTTTAATGCAATGATTTTTAACAGTGACAGCATGCTGGCTCTTGATTTAACAACAACAAGCATGTCGTTTAATGGAGGTTCTGTTTTTAACCCCGTTAGCTCACCGGCATATACCAACTCGGTTGATTATATTTTTCCGGTTGCATCGGGCAGAAACCGGCAGCAACAGGTTTTAAATGTTCGCTATTCTAATTTTGATGAACAGCTTTTTTCAACAACAGATTTTGGAAATTCATGGACTACTCTTCCGTTTACACAATATCTTGGATTAAATTATGGTACTGCCTATGCTATTGACAGCGCCATATATGCAATACAGGTAAATGACATGGCTACTGATACTATTTTTGAAATTACACCAACAGGTTATCAAAGCATAAATACGTTTGTAAACAATGCCACAACACAAATTGCGAATAAAAATATTTGGGCCGAAGGCGGTCAGTTTTTTATTCAGCAGATTACGTTTGACAGCACTCAAACAAATTTTCAAATTTATAAGGCAAATACACCAACAAGTTCCTTCAGTCAACTTTACTCATTGCCGTTACCCAATTTTGGTAACGTAAGTACTTATAATTTTTCCAATTGCAAAGGCAAAAAACTCTTTTGGCCAACGTTTGATAAGTTGTATTTGTTTGAAGATAATTCTGTTTTTCCATCGCAGGTGGCAAGTGGGCAGGTTTATTTTGACAATAACAACAACAATGTGTTAGATGCCGGTGAGTTGCCCACACACTCAATGTTAATTCAAAACACGGCAGGAAAAATTTCTGTAACAAACCCTACAGGTGCATTTAATTTTACTCCTGATTTTAATGGCGATGCTATATCTGTTGTAACTCCTGCTTACCATACTTCTAATCCTTCACAGCATACCATAAACGCAGGTGATGTTGGTAAAGATTTTGCGCTGCACATTATTCCAAATATTAACGACTTGTTTATTCACACAGCGCATGCGCAACCCTATCGAAGTGGATTTTTTACTAACACATTATTAAGCTACAGTAACAATGGAACTACGGTGCAAAATCCTGTGATTACTTATGTTAAAGATGCCGATATTTTTTATAGCAGCTTTACACCTTCTCCCAGTTTTGTTTCTGGTGATACTGCTGTGTGGAATTTACCTGCGATTTCAATTGGACAATCTGGTGCGGTTTTAATTGAAGAATATACCGACCCTTCAGTAATAATAGGAACCGATGTGGTTACATATACTTCAATTGTGCCATCAATAAATGATTCTACTCCACAAAATAATACAGACTCTACACATTCATTGGTGGTTATGAGTTTTGACCCTAACTATAAAGAAGTGCAACCAGCTATTTATACTGCTGCAAACATTCAGAATAATGACGCAATAATTTACACCATTCATTTTCAAAATACGGGAAATTATCCGGCATTTTATGTTACAGTAACCGATACACTTAGCATATTGCTTGATGCATCAACATTCGAAATGATTGCAACAAGCCATGTGAATTACACTACGCAGATTGGATTGGATAATGTTCTTCGAGTTTCGTTTATAGGAATTAATTTACCCGACAGTACCACAGACCCTATTGCCAGCCAGGGCTACATTATTTTTAAAATAAAACCAATTTCTAATTGGAGTGCTGGTCAACCAATTTTTAACACAGCCAATATTTATTTTGACTTTAATGCACCTGTAATTACAAATACCGTTACCTGTTCACAAACTACCGGCATTACCGAAAATAATTCTTCACCAACCGTTTTTATTTATCCCAATCCTGTCATCAGCAATCATTTCTTTTTGTCTAACAACTTTCAACATGCAAAAGTGCGTGTGTTTAATACGATTGGACAATGTGTTTATGCTCATGATGATTTTAACGGTAATCAACTGGCGTTGCCAGCCTCATTACAGAATGGTGTTTATGCACTTACAGTATCAACAAAAACAACTTCAAACACATTTAAAATGGTATTGAAGAAAGATTAGATAAAAAATTTTAAGATATTAGTTCAGCCTGTAAACCGGATACCGCATATACGATTTTTCAAAGTACTCAGAGTTTTTATAAATAAAATAAAGCTGATTAAAGTTGTCTTTCGCAAATGTGCTGTCAGTTGCTTTTTGTTGCTGGAATTGTGTGTTGAGCCTTTCGTTATTTTTTAAAATACTGTCAGCCATTTCTTCAAATACATAGTCGCTAAACCATTCTTTCTGTTGTAGTGTGGCATCAAAAAATCCCCAGGTAAAATACGAGTCCACACCCTGTGGTTCCAGTGTTTCAATAATGTAACGGTTGCATGTTTGATTGGTGTAAATAATATAATCACCTGTAAAAAAATGAATGTTTTGTTTTTCTTTTCGCAAAACAACAGTTGTTTTTAAATGATGTCCTTCATACGGCCGTGCCGATGATTTGTAATCGTCAATAAAATACGTTTCAACCAAAATTACAGTGTCATTTTTTATAGTTGACATTTTTACTCCATTTAATTTTAATCGTTCAATCACTCTATCCCAACATTGTGGAACAAAGTATGCTTTTGGTTTTTGTATTTCTACAACCGGCTTGTACGAATTATAAAACGGAATTTCTTTTTCATACGGCTTTTTATGATTATAGAAAAGCCGCTGGCCTGCTGTTACGCTGCTTGGATTGTATTCTGCTTCGTAACCTTTAAATGGTATCATTTCTTTTTTTGAAGTATCAAGCGTCCATGAAACAGGAAAAACAGAATTTGACAAACACTCTTCAACACTTTTTTTTCGTACATCAAGCAATGTTGTTGCATTGTTGTTGGCATATTCTGTTATCATCTCTAAAAATTTTAGTGTAGCCTCCACGCGTTGTGCAAAAGGTTTTAGCATGTGTGTTTCGGTTACAAAACCAATAGTGTTAAACAGCGCTGCATACCCGCTTGCAAAGCGCGGTGTTTCCAAAAATCCTGTAATGCCGCTGTCAGGCGTTTCCTTGAACGTGTCAACGTAAGGGCACATGCTAATTCCTTTCTTTTCCATTTCAGAATACAAAACAGGCAACATTTGTTTGTCTAAAAAATTTCCAAGTGTGGGTGTTAGTTTATCTTTTTGTGTTGCAATTAAAGTAAGCACGTGTTGGTAATCGGCACCATCGCTTACATGTGTATCAATAAACAAATCAGGATTCCATTGGCGTAAAATTTTTGTTAGTGACTTTGTGTTTTTGGTATCGCACTTTATAAAATCGCGGTTTAAATCAAGGTTTTGATAATTGCCTCTGAAACCGTAACGCTCGGGCCCATTTTGATTTGCGCGGCTGCAGCAGTTTCTGTTTAGCGCACCGTCAATATTAAAAACAGGAACTATGCAAACAACTACATGCTGCAATAATTTTTTGTTTGCTGCATTGCTCAACATATTTTTTGCAAACAAAATACTTGCATCCACACCATCAGGCTCACCTGGATGAATGGCATTATTTATAAACACAATGCACTTGTTTTTTTTTCGGATTAACTCAGGATTAAAATCACCATCACTTGAAATTACAAACAAGTGCAAGGGTTTTCCGGCATCGGTAATGCCTTCTTCAAAAAGTTTTGCTTCGGTGTATTTTAAATCTAAGTTTTTGTAAAACGATATTGCTTCTTTCCATTCGGCTGATTTGTTTTGCAAATAATACGTAGTTACATCCTGCGATATAATGCAAGCCGGAATTAGCAGCAATAAAAATGTTTTGCAATTAAGAATTGATTTTACAGTTTTACACAAATAATAAAACATAGGTATGGTGTGTGTTAGGAAAACTTGTTTTTTGATTGTGGTAAAACTAATTTTTTTAATTATTCCTTGTATAGGTCAAAACAAAATTAGTTGTCCCGAAAAGTGGTGGGCTGTCTTTCATCCTTTTGCTGCAAAAAAAATTTATGATGCTGCAAAAATTGCTTTGGAAGGGGTTAGAAAGGTAAAGACAGATTCATTGTTAGACAATAGAAACAGTGGCGGCACCTTAGATGCATTTCGTCATGCATATTGGATGGCTCTTGCTTCGCAAAAAGTAAAAGCCAAAAAAGCAATCAGTTTTGGAAAGGCACATGAACGTGGTAATTTTAAAATGTTCAAAAAGTTGCAATATGAAGAGGGCGAGGTTCCTGATTCGGTTTCAGGCACAATGGATTTGTTTAATAATGCAGTTGGCGCAAAACTTGGCTGCGAAAACAAATTGATGTCCCAAGATTCATTATTTAGTCTTGTTGTTTCAAAAATTAAAGCCGGTGAAATGAAAATTGTTGCCATGGACTGCTTAGGCAATTATGTTGATTGCAATTTTAAAACAATAGAGATAGAAAAACTGCATGGTAGGTGGATTAATAATAAGTGTCTTGTACCATCAAATACGAGTTGTTTTAAAAAATAACCGTAGTTTTTAAATACAATATTTTTATTTCTTACAAAAACCTTGCAAGTGGCAAATTTCGGCACGGGCATTGCAAACATGTTTGCATAACTCTAAATTAAAATTTGCTTATGGTCTAAAAACAGAACAGTAAACCACAAAAGCAACCGGATGTGCCAACTCGGTTGCTTTTTTTGTTTTGTGACTAATGCATTTTACAACGAGTGGTTGATTAAATATTAGCGAACACCATCATCTCACTCTCGGTTTTTGCAACAGGTATTTTCATGCCCTCTTCTTCTAATCCTTCAAGATGAAATTTAATGGCCGCGAAAATATTTTTTTCTGCAATTGCTTTTGTCTTACCTGTTGCTATGCAACCATTCAGGTCGGGTACATAGCAACTGTATCCTGTTTTAGTTTTTTCAAAAATCACTAAATATTTTTTCATAACGTAGTTATTTTAATTGAGCTTGTTTTAAAATGCTGTTTAAAGTTCCACTGTCAATATCGTCCGAAAGTTTATGGCATGCAATTGTAACCAATCCTTTTTTTGTGCTGTGTTTATACTGCATGTGACTTCCTTTTTGTCTCACCTTAAACCAGCCATCGGTTTCTATTAAACGAATTACCTCTCTTACTTTCATTTACATTTCAAAGATAAATAATTAACCGCACCAACAAAGTATCATTAAATTTTTTCGTCCTGCCTTTGTGCCTTCGTGGCAAAAATCGTAACCGTTAGAATTATCTTTTAGTCAAATAAAACAATGCAGCAATAAGCGCAATACCAATCAGCAAAATAGTAATCAGCTTTTTGTTAAAGGCAGGTGTTTCAATAATAAAGTGACGCTTGAGATGTGCAATAACCGCTTCTAATTTTTCGAACGACTGTGTGTTTTTTGCAACGTAATCATACGCGCCCATTTTAATTGACTGTGCTGCCACTTCGGGGTCGCTTTGGCCTGAAAATAAAACCACACGAATGCTTTTATTTATTTCGCGCACGCGGGCAAGTATGGCAAGGCCGTCAAGCGCATGTTCGTCATGATGATTTAAAAAATAATCCAAAATTATCAGGTGTACATTATCGTCAAGATGTAATAGAGCCTGTTCGCCTGTTATAAAAGTTTTTATTTCGATGTCAGGAAATTTATCGTGAAAAAAATCAATCAGCATTTTTTGCAAATGCATATCATCTTCAATTATAAAAACGGTGAACGCCTGCGCCATTACTAACTTAACTTTGAAGAAATTAATCTGATAAATTCACTGCGTGTGCGGTCGTTTTCAAACTCACCGGTAAACGCTGACGTAGTAGTAACAGAATTTTGTTTTTGTACACCACGAATTTGCATGCACATGTGTTTGGCTTCAATAACCACCGCCACGCCAAGCGGTTTTAATGTTTCCTTTATGGCATCACGAATTTGGGTTGTTAACCTTTCCTGCACTTGTAGCCTTCGCGCAAATGCGTCAACCACTCTCGGAATTTTACTCAAACCCACTATGTAATTGTTAGGGATGTAAGCCACATGCGCCTTACCAAAAAACGGAAGCAGGTGGTGCTCGCACAACGAATACAATTCAATATCTTTTACAATTACCATTTGCTTGTAGTCCTCACGAAACTTTGCTGACTCTAAAATTGCTTTTGCATCCAGGTCGTAGCCATGCGTTAAAAACTGCATTGCTTTTGCAGCACGTTCAGGAGTTCGTAATAAACCCTCTCGTGTAGAATCTTCTCCAATGTTATCTAAAACAGATTTAAAATTTTCTGAAAGTTTAGAAACAACTTTAGGATTGTAGTAATCTATTTTTTCATATCCATCCATTTCATCATGCTGAAATGTGGGTTTAGTTTTTTTGCTCATGCAGTGTTATTATAAGCCACAGATTAACAGATTTAATTCTCTAAAATTAAAACCCACAGATTTTATAGTCACTTAATCTGAGTGCTTCGTTTTTTTAATTTTCAATCTGTGAATCTGTGGCTAACTTTTTAATGTTTATCTGTGGCTAACTTTTATTCTCCAAAATATTCAACATAATTATTATCGGTTTCACAAACTTTTATGCAATGCAATTGTCCGCCATTCTTTTTTACATCATCAGCAATTTGTTTCCAAATTTCTATTGCCAAAATTTCTGTTGATGGCATTTTTCCTTTCATAAAATCAACATCAAGATTTAAATTTTTATGGTCGAGTTTTTCTGTAATTTTTTCGTTTACAATTTCACTCAACACTTTTAAATCAATTACAAAACCGGTCAATGCACTGGGTGCTCCTTTTACAGTAACATATAATTCATAATTATGTCCATGCCAGTTTGGATTTGCGCATTTGCCAAACACTTCCAAATTCTTTTCTAAAGTCCAGTCTTCCCTGTATAATTTGTGCGCTGAATTAAAGCGCTCTTTTCTTGTAATATAAACCATTTTTTATTCTCAATTCTTTCGCAGCAAAAGTAAACGAATAAGACATTGGTTTGTTTTTAAAAATTTAGATTTGCAGGATATGAAAGTGCTAGTTGTTTGTGCTACAGAGAACGAGTTTACAACTTTAAATACTAAAGGTGTAACGGTTTTAATTACTGGTGTTGGAATGCCTGCAACTACTTTTCATTTAACACAACACCTTACAACAAATAATTATGATTTGGTTTTAAATGTTGGTATTGCTGGAAGTTTTTCACAGGAAGTAAAAAAAGGAGAAGTTGTAAATGTAATTAGCGATCGGTTTGCAGATTTAGGTGCTGAAGACGATGAGAAGTTTATCGATATTTTTGAAATGGGTTTAGAGAAAAAAAATAAATATCCTTTTGTAAATGGAGTTATGCAATCTTCTTTTTCAGGAAAACTAAAATGTGTTGATGAATTAAAAAAAGTAAAAGGAATTACGGTTAATAAGGCTCACGGCAACGAAAAAAGTATTGCCAAAATAAAATTGAAATACAATCCCGATATTGAAACCATGGAAGGGGCTGCGTGTTTTTATGTTTGCACACAGAAAAATATTCCGTGCATACAGGTGAGAAGTATTTCTAATTTTATTGAAAAACGAAATCGTAACAATTGGGATATTGAGGGAGCCATTAAAAGCTTAACTATTTTTATTGAAAAATTTATTGATGAACTTTCCGGTACTAAATAAAAAAGATTCCTCGGCTGCGCTCGGAATGACAACTCTCCAATGTTTGGTTAGGAAGTCTTTAGTAAAAGTAAATTTTATCATCCATGAGACCCCTCGGCCAGCATGGGGTGACAGCGTTATTTTTAAATTAGAGAGAGGCAGAAAAATGGGAGTTTGCCATAGGCAAACTCCCATTTTCTGCCTCTCTCGTGATTGTACTAAATCTTGTCACCCCGAGCTTGCCGAGGGGTCTTCTTTTAATCAAACATTACTCTTATGGTAGTCCAAAATCTACCTTGAATAAAAATGAAATTCATAACACAGTCGAGTAATCAAAGAAAAATATTTGCGAATTAAGATAAATGTATCTCCAAACTATAAATAAACAACCTCAATTAAAGAGGAAACTTTCTCCACTTGAAAAACTAATTGAAGGAGGAGAAAATGAAATGCTTGATTTTAAAAAGGAAATATCAAGCGTAAATAAAATTGCAAAAACTATTGTGTCGTTTGCAAATCATAAAGGAGGAATTATTTTAGTTGGAGTAAATGACAACAAAACTATTGGTGGCATAAAAACAGAAGAAGAAAAATTTATGCTGGAGCAAGCTGCCACATTTTTTTGCAAACCTGCTATTGAACTTGAGTTTACGGAGTGGACTTCAGGAAAGAAAACTGTGCTTGAGGTAAAAGTTCCAAATGGTGAAAACAAACCTTACTATGCAAAGGACGAAAGCGAAAAGTGGTGGGTGCATATTAGGGTAAAAGATAAATCGCTGCTGGCAAGTAAAGTAGTTGTTGATGTTTTGAAAAGAAATAATACGTCAAAACAAACACTCATAAAATATTCTTCAAAAGAAAAAGAATTGCTTGATTATTTAAATAAGAATGAAAAAATTACTCTTAAACAATATTGCAAACTGTTAAACATATCAAGAAGAACTGCTATTAAAATTTTAGTAAACTTAGTTAGTGTTGGTGTAATTAGAATGCATACGACAGAAAAGGAAGATTTTTACACTTTGAGTTAAAACAAATGGAACTATTTTATTGTAACAACATAGAAGGCGATAAAGCATTTCTTGATGAACAGGAATCTGTACATTGCATTCGCGTGCTGCGACATAAAGCTGATGATGAATTAATTTTTACTGATGGCAACGGAAAAAAATATTTCTCGAAAATTGAAATTGCCAATGCAAAAAGATGTGTTTTGAAAATTGAAAACCGAATTGAAGAAAAGCCAAGAAATTTTACTTTGCACATTGCAATTGCTCCACCAAAGGCGATTGACAGGTTTGAATGGTTTTTAGAAAAAGCAACAGAACTGGGTGTAGAAGAAATTACTCCATTACTTTCGCGCTACAGCGAACGCAAGCATTTGAACCATGAGCGCTGCGAAAAAATTTTAATTTCTTCAATGAAACAGAGCAACAGGTTGTACTTGCCTAAATTGAATGAAATGATTTCGTTTCAAAAATTTTTAGAGAAAGATTTTAATGTAACAAAGGCAATTGCACATTGTGAGCCTTCAGAAAAAAAAACATTACAAGCAATATTGATTAATACTAAATCGTTTTTGTTTTTAATAGGTCCCGAGGGGGATTTTTCTAAGGAAGAAATTCAGCAGGCTGTTTCAAAAAACTTTGAACACGTTTCTCTTGGTGAAAAAAGATTACGTACCGAAACTGCTGCCGTGCATGTGTGCAGTGCTTTGTGCTTAATGGCACGCGGATGACACAGATGCAACTGATTTACACGAATTTTTAAAATTAATTATTTATCAGTGTTAATCCACTCAATCCGCGTTTTATTTCCTCAAACAAGCTCAGCGCTCAAACTAATCTCCGTATTCAACAATTTTGAAACCGGGCAATTGGTTTTTGCATCATTGGCGCACTCTTGAAATTTCTCATTGCTTATTCCCGGCACTTTAGCTTTTAATGAGAGTTTAGAGCTTGTTATTGCACCATTGTCAATCGTTATTGCACAATTTGTTTCAATACTGTCGGCAGTAAAGCCTGCTGCGCCAAGTACAAAACTTAGTTTCATGCTAAAGCATCCTGCATGAGCTGCTGCAATTAATTCTTCTGGGTTAGTTCCTGTGCCTTCTTCAAAGCGCGATTTCCATGTATATGGAACTTTTGATAGCGTTGTTGTTTGTGTTGAAACGTTTCCGCTTCCTTCTTTTCCTGTACCGTTCCACACGGCTGTTGCATTCCTTGTTGCCATTTTATTTTAGTGATTATGTGATTGAGTTATTTAGTTGTTTGATTTTTGATACTTTATTTTTTTCTATTATAAATTGTTTCTGTTGCTTTTGATTCTATGCCATCTGACATTATGTTGTATGCTGTAATTATAATCTGGTTTTCATTTACTATTTCTATTTCTGTTTTCCAGCCCCATCGTTCAGTATAGCCAATTGCTCCATAGGTTCCGGTTACTGAAAACAGTTTTTCTTTTTTTTCAGCTTCTGATAGTATTATCGTAGTGCCTGTATGAAAACTGTCAACCCACGCGCATTGAAATTTTTGTTCAACAAAGCTGTAGCCCATTATTGCAATGCCTTCAAAACTTTTTCCGGTTAAACTTCCTTTGTATTCGTATAAAATAAACCTGCCACCAAGTATTGATTTAATGCTACCGGTCATTGGCGATTCATCACTTAGCACACCGGGTTCAAACCATGTTTGGGTGATGCCTTCCCAGTTGCCACAAATCTTATGCAGGTTAAAATGTGTACCTGATTTTATAGAAGAATCAAAATTCTCAGCCATGTTTTTTAATATTGAATTGCTTTTATAAGTAGTGATTTAAATTTAGTGAGGAAATAAATTTAGCGGATGCAATAATATCATTATGCAAAATTCTGTCTTCTTTTAATGACGGAACTACAACACGATAATCTGCAAAAAGTTTTTCAAGCTTGCCTGATGTTTTTAAGGGCCTGCGAAATTCTATTGCTTGTGCCGCATTCATTAATTCAATAGCCAAAATTGTTTCAAGATTATTTACCACGCGCAAAAGTTTTGTTGCTGCGTTGGCTCCCATGCTCACGTGGTCTTCCTGTCCGTTAGATGAAACAATACTGTCAACCGATGCAGGTGAGCAGAGTTGTTTATTCTGACTTACAATCGAAGCGGCAGTATATTGAGGAATCATCATTCCTGAATTTAATCCAGGGTTTGAAACAAGAAACGGTGGTAAGCCACGCAGGCCTGAAATTAACTGATACGTTCTTCTTTCAGAAATATTTCCAAGTTCGCTTAACGCTATGGCTAAAAAATCCATAGGCAATGCCAACGGTTGCCCGTGAAAATTTCCGGCCGAAATAATTAAATCTTCGTTTGGAAAAACTGTTGGATTATCGGTAACAGCATTTATTTCATTGAATAAAACCGATGCACAATAATTAATTGCGTCCTTACTTGCACCATGCACTTGTGGTATGCAGCGGAAAGAGTAGGGGTCTTGTACATGTATTTTTGGCTGAGAAATAATTTCACTTCCGTCAAGCAACATACGAATGTTTAAGGCTGTTGCTATTTGTCCCTGATGAGGGCGTATTTCATGAATGAGATGATGAAAAGGCTCAGGCCTGCCGTCAAAACCATCTAATGATAATGCACCAATCACATCAGCAAGTGTAGATAGTTTCTCAGCTTTTAATATGCTATAAACAAAATACGCACTCATAAACTGAGTGCCATTTAGCAAAGCCAATCCTTCTTTTGATTTTAACTGAATAGGTTTCCAGTTAAATTTTTCTAAAATATTTTTAGCTGAAACTTTTTTTCCTTCAAAATAAACTTCGCCATAACCAAGCAACGGCAAACACAAATGTGCAAGCGGTGCCAAATCTCCTGATGCACCTAAACTTCCCTGCTCAAAAACTACAGGTAAAATATTGTTGTTGTAAAAATCAACTAAGCGCTGTACGGTTTGCAATTGCACTCCTGAATTTCCGTAAGCCAACCCCTGAATTTTTAAAAACAGCATCAGCTTTACAATTTCCTGAGGTGCTTCACTGCCTGTACCGCAGGCATGACTCATTACTAAGTTTTCCTGAAGTTTTTCTAACTGTGATGCATCAATGCTTTTGTCATACAGCGAACCAAAGCCTGTGTTGATTCCATAAATAGGTTTGCTGTGTGATTCAAGTTTTTTGTCGAGATAGTTTCTGCAATCTTCAATTCGTTTTACAGCATCTTTTGATAAAGCAAGTTTTGCTTTTGACGAAGTGATGCTTTCGATTTTTTTGAAGTCTATGTGTGTGGAGGAAATTTCGTGGGTCATTTTTTGTGTTGAAAATTTAAACGCAGAGGCGCAAAGACGCAGAGGTTAGAGGTTGTTTACTTTTCTTCTTAGGCCTTCTACTAAACGAGGCACGTTAAAATTTATTAAGAGGCCGAGTTTTTTATCAGCTAATCTAAGATACGTTACCAGCTGTACTTCGTGAACAGGTAAAATAACCTCAATGGCTTTTAATTCAATTATTATTTCATCTTCAACAAGAAAATCAAGAACGAAAGTTTTTTCTAAAATTCTTCCCTTATATATTACTGGCAGTAGCACTTGTTTTCTAACTTCAAGCCCTCTACTTCTTAGCTCTTCAAAAAGACAGTATTCATAAACCGATTCAAGTAATCCGGGCCCTAATTCTTTATGCACTTCGATAGCAGCAGAAATAATTATGCCTGAAAGTTGGTTTAATTCTTCTTCTGATTTTTTATTTTGAATTAACTGATTCATGTCCTTTGCGTCTTAGCGCCTCTACGTTTAAATTTTTTTTAGCAAATCACCCACATTCATTTTTTCCTGCTCCCCTGTTTTCATATTTTTTACGCTCAGCAATCCTGATTTCATTTCTTCCTCGCCAACTAAAACCACAAACGGTATTTTATTTGAATCTGCATAGCTCATTTGCTTTTTCATTTTGGCTGCTTCCGGATAAATTTCGGCATTTATTCCTGCATTGCGGATTTCACGTAAAAGTTTCAGACAATATTTCTCTTCCTCTTTTCCAAAGTTCACAAATAAAACTTGCGTGGAAGATTGATTTAAATTTAATTCATCAAACAATTTCATTTCATCCATCACATCATAAATTCTGTCAACACCAAATGAGATACCTACACCGCTTACATTGGGTAATCCAAAAATTCCGGTAAGGTCATCATAACGGCCGCCACCAAGTACGCTGCTTGTAAAAGTTGAGCGCTTGTCATTAACTTTAACTTCGAAGATGGCACCTGTATAGTAATTCAATCCTCTCGCTAATCTGTTGTCAAATTTTAAATTAGGTTTATTTTCTTGAGGCTTATAAATTTCAGACAATAATTTAAAAGTTTGTTTAAGTTCTGAAATACCACTAAACCCATTTGTTAAATCTTTTTCTGATTCTTCAAATTTGTAAAACAAGCAATTTAAGTAGGCATTTTCATCCCGCAAAAATGAATCTTGAATTTCTAATTCCTCCATAGCTTCTGATTGAGAGCAATGCAGGTTTTCTATAACTTGTTGTTCGTTCTCAAAAGGATTGTAGTCCTCAGTATTAATAAACAGACATTCGAATACAGAATCTATTTTTTCTTTTTCGAAGCCCTTGCTTATAAGTTCCTGTTTTACACCATCAATTCCAATTTTTTCTAGTTTATCAATTGCTATAGTTATATCAATAACTTTATCTGAGCAACCACAATAATCTGCTATTCCCTGAAGAATTTTTCGATTATTAATTTTTATTTCTACACCAATTCCTAGTTTTGAAAACACTTCATCAATAATCTGCACCAACTCCACTTCATTCAACAAAGAAGTTGAACCAATAACATCAGCATCACACTGTACAAACTCACGGTATCTTCCTTTCTGCGGTCTGTCAGCCCTCCAAACTGGTTGCACCTGAAAACGCTTGAAAGGAAATGTAATTTCGTTTTGATGCATTACAACGTAACGTGCAAATGGCACGGTTAAGTCGTATCGCAAGCCTTTTTCAGTAATATCGCTCAGTCTTACTTCTTGCAACTTGCTTCTTATGTCTTCTATAACAGGTCCTGAATTTAAAATTCTGAAAAGCAATTTATCACCTTCTTCCCCATACTTTCCTTCAAGCGTTGAAAGATTTTCCATAGTTGGAGTTTCTATCTGCTGAAATCCATAGCGCCTGTAAACAGAAGTAATGGTATCGAGAATAAAATTTCTGCGAGCCATTTCTGTTGGTGAAAAATCACGGGTGCCTTTAGGGATACTGGGTTTCATTAACGAAAACGAATTTTTACGAATGTACGAATAGGGGTAGTTACTATTTGAATCTCTTTTATATGATGAACCTCAGGAAGAAATATGGTGGTTGATAACTGAGGTTTCATTAGCGAAAACGAATTTTTACGAATGTACGAATAGGGGTAGTTACTATTTGAATCTCTTTTATATGATGAACCTCAGGAAGAAATATGGTGGTTGATAACTGAGGTTTCATTAGCGAAAACGAATTTTTACGAATGTACGAATCGGGTTACTTAATATTTACTATTCTTTTATATGTTACACCTTGTTCAGAAAAGGTAAAGAGCAATGCAAGTTTTAAGTCGGACACTTTTAAATATTGAAAAACCTGGTCAAGGTGTTGCTTCGAAAAACGGTTTTCTTTTTTCAATTCAATGATAATTTTATCTTCAACAAGAAAGTCAAAAAAGAATTTTCCAATTACCTTTTCCTGAAATTTAAGAAGAAAATAAACCTGCTCTTTGAAAGTATATTTTTTTTCTCTTAATGAAACACTGAAAGCTCTTTGATAATATTTTTCATGATGTCCAAAACCTAATTCGTTAAAAACATGAAAGGCAATACCAACCAAGTCATAACTTAATTCAGGGTAAATTACATGGTCGGTTTTGAGCGGAGCTTTCATTCGTACATTCGTAAAAATTCGTTTTCGTTAATTTTTCACTAAGCTCTTATACCGCACCCTATGCGGAGTTATATCACCCAATCGCTTCTTCTTGTTCTCTTCGTAATCGGAATATCCGCCTTCAAAATAATAAACTTGCGAATCGCCTTCGAAAGCGAGTATATGCGTACACACACGGTCGAGGAACCAACGGTCGTGAGAAATAATTACCGCACAGCCCGGAAAATTATCAAGCGCTTCTTCCAATGCACGCAACGTGTTAATGTCAATATCGTTTGTGGGTTCATCAAGAAGTAAAACATTCGATTCGCTTTTTAATGTCATTGCCAAATGCAAACGGTTTCGTTCTCCACCCGAAAGCACTGCAGTTTTTTTCCCCTGGTCGGCACCGTTAAAATTAAAACGGGACACATAAGCGCGTGAGTTTAATGTTTTGCCTCCGAGTTCAATAATTTCATTACCACCTGTAATGGTTTCCCAAACAGTTTTTTCAGGATTTATTTCGGCATGCGCCTGATCAACGTAACCAACTTTTACGGTAGAGCCAACTTTAAAATCTCCGGCATCGGCTTTTTCTAATCCCATTATTAAACGGAACAATGTTGTTTTACCAACACCGTTAGGACCAATAATTCCAACTATTCCGGCAGGAGGTAGTTTAAAATTTAAGTTCTCATATAAAATTCTATCGCCATAGCCCTTGGTAACATTTACGGCTTCAATAACTTCGTTACCAAGACGAGGGCCATTAGGGATAAATATTTCGAGTTTTTCTTCTTTTGTTTTTACATCCTCACTCAACATTTTTTCATACGCTGTTAAACGCGCCTTACCTTTTGATTGCCGCGCTTTAGGACTCATGCGCACCCATTCCAACTCACGTTGCAACGTCTTTTGTCGCTTGCTTTCTGTTTTTTCTTCTGCCTCTAATCGTTTTGATTTTTGCTCAAGCCAGCTTGAATAATTTCCTTTCCATGGAATTCCTTCGCCACGGTCTAATTCTAAAATCCAGCCTGCAACGTTGTCAAGAAAATATCTGTCGTGAGTAACTGCAATTACAGTTCCTTTATACCCTTGCAAAAAATGTTCGAGCCATTCCACCGACTCGGCATCCAAATGGTTTGTTGGCTCATCAAGCAATAAAATATCCGGCTGCTGCAACAGCAAACGGCAAAGCGCAATTCTTCTTTTCTCACCGCCCGACAAATATTCAACCTTAGCATCGTTATCCGGACAACGCAATGCATCCATTGCTACTTCAACTTTATTATCAATATTCCATGCGTCAACGGCATCAATTTTTTCCTGCAATGCAGCCTGACGATTCAGCAGCTTGTCCATTTTATCGGCATCGCTATAATATTCTTCCTCGCCCATTTTGTTGTTTACATCATCATATTCTTTAAGCAAATCAACTATAGGTTGCACACCTTCCATTACAATTTCTTTGGCAGTTTTGGTTTTATCCAGTTCGGGTTCCTGTGGCAAATAACCTACCGAATAACCGGGAGAAAAAACCACATCGCCCTGAAATGATTTTTCAACACCGGCAATAATCTTTAGCAATGTTGATTTACCTGAGCCGTTTAAACCCAGAATTCCGATTTTAGCCCCATAGTAAAATGAGAGGTAAATATCTTTTAAAACCTGTTTTTGTGGAGGAAATGTTTTACTCACATTCACCATTGAAAAAATTATTTGTCTGCCTTCACTCATGATAGTATATTGGATGTATTTTTATTGCGAGGCGCAAAAATAAGATTTTGAGGGATTAGAAACTTTGAGAGGAGAAATGCGTTGAAGAATAGCCACAGATTTGGCCCCACCTAATCCCGAAGCATCGGGACTTAAAAAAAATAACACAATGAAAAAATTAATTACAACAGCCCTGTCAATTTGTTTTGCAACGCACTTGTTTGCGCAATCAACACCTAAAGTAAATTTTTCGCTTGCGCAGAAAATGATTAACGAACAAAACCAGCAACGCCAGGCGGCATTGTTTGTAAAGGGAAATGTAAATGATGTAAAACAATTTACAGAAAGCAACAGTGGCTTTTTTAAATATTCGGCAGGAGATATTTCGGCTATTGTGTTACCAATAGGAAAGGTAAGTGCGTTGGCGCAATTGGAAAATGTAGAAGTAATTGAGGATAATGGGTTGCAAATACAACCTTTGAACGACAGCATGCGCGTAAAAAATAATATTAATCCCATTCAACTTGGGCAGGTGCCATTGCAACAGGCATATAATGGCAAAAATGTTGTTATGGGTTTTATTGATTCAGGAATTGATTTTACGCATCCCGATTTTAGAGACACAGCAAATAACACACGTGTACTTTTTATCTGGGATCATAACTTAACAGGAGGTGTAACTCCACAACCCTATAATTACGGAAGAGAATTTACAGCCGCAGATATTAATGCAGGTTTGGCTGCAGCGCATGTTGACAACAGCAATGGGCATGGCACGCATGTTACAGGAGTTGGTGCCGGTGATGGCAGCGCATTAAACGCACATAAAGGAGTAGCGCCCGAAGCCGATATTATTTCGGTATGTGTAAACTGGAATGCAACCAACTGGCTAAACACGGTTGCTGACGGAGTAAATTATATTTACACCAAAGCCAATGCAGCCGGAAAACCTTGTGTGATAAATATTAGTGCTGGCACATATTTGGGGTCGCACGATGGAAAAGATTTGCAGGCGCAAATGATTGACAACCTGATTTCAGCGCAAAACGGGAGGTCGCTGGTGGCTGCTGCTGGCAACGCTGGTGCTGCGGCAATACACCTTCAAACAAACCATCTTAATGCCACCGATACATCATTTACCTGGTTTACATACTATGCCCCCTATGGCAATTATGTATATATGGAAATGTGGGCAGACAGTGCTAATTTTCAGCAAATGCAATTTGCCGTAGGTGCCGATAAAACAAACCCGTACTACGAAAGACGTGCTTTAAATTCCTTCAGAAGTGTTGCCACGCAGCCGCTCAATGTGTTGCAAACCGATACCATATTTGGTTTTTCAGGCTACAAGCTTGCGCGTGTGCAGCGGTATCTTACAAAGTCGGCAGGCAGATATTCAATGATATTTAACATTATTAACGTTGACTCAACCTCTTACCAGTTTTGCCTGCATACAGCCGGCATTGGCAAATTTGATTTGTGGACCACCTGGCCTCAAATGGTTCCTTTGGCAAATATTCCAACTGCAGCACAATTTCCTGAAATTGTAAACTATCAGGCGCCTGATATAAATCAGAATATGGTAAGCAGTTTTACCTGCAGTGATAAAGTAATTACAGTTGGCGAACACAACAACCGTAAAACATACATTGACTGTGATAATAATTTATTTACGGCAACAACGGCTTACACGCCCGGTCAACTTACAGCATCATCAAGCCATGGCCCAACACGCGATGGTCGCCAAAAGCCCGATATCTGCGCAAGCGGTGCTATGACATTATCAGTAGGAGCAGCATGGGTGTTAGCGGCATTTCCACACACCAGCCAGGGGCAAGGGTGCATGCATATTCGCGATGGAGGGACATCAACAGCCTCGCCTGTTGTGGCAGGTATTGCCGCTTTGATTTTTGAACGCTTCCCCAATGCATCATGGCAGGATGTTAAAGATTGTATTACCCAAAATGCTGCACAGGATTCTTTTACAACATCAGCAGGTGCATTGCCAAATTATTATTGGGGACATGGCAAGGCCGATGGTTTTGCAGCTATGATTGGTTGCAGTTATTTAGCAGCTACTAATTTAAATGCCGACAACATTGGTGTGTATGCAGCCCCCAATCCGTTTACTAATGAAACGGTAATTCATTTCAGAAATAATGAAAGTGATAATTTATTAATCGAAATATTAAATGTGCTTGGAGAAAAAATAGAACAACACATTGTTGCAAAAAGTCAACAGCAAATTACGATTGGACAAAAAATTTCAGATGCAGGAATTTATTTTTATGAGTTAAAGAAGGGGGATAAAATTGTTAAGACTGGAAAGATTGTAAAACTTTAATGGATTGAACGCAGAGGCGCAGGGACGCAGAGAATAAATCATGAAGTAAAAATCTCTGCGTCTCTGCGCCTCTGCGTTCAAATTAATAGCAGGCATTGCTTACTTTTGACTCCGTTGTAAACCAATGAGCAAATCCACTTTTTCAAACTATCTTTCCTTAGTAAAATTCAGTCACACCATTTTTGCGCTGCCGTTTGCTGCTATTGGCTTTTTTCTGGGAGCTAAAACACAAAACTTTGATGTAGAGTGGACGCTTGGAATTAAAGTTTTGCTGTGTATGATTTTTGCCAGAACAGCCGCCATGACATTTAACCGTTGGGCCGATAAGGAGATAGATAAAAAAAACCCACGCACGGCAGTGCGCGAAATTCCATCGGGAATAATCTCTGAAAATGCGGCTTTGATTTTTGCAGTGGTTAATTCGTTGTTGTTTATTGTAACTACTTATTTTATCAATACACTTTGTTTTTATTTATCGCCCGTTGCATTGTTGGTGGTGCTTGGGTATAGTTACACAAAACGTTTTACAGCATTGTGTCATTTAATTTTAGGAATAGGATTGGCGCTTGCACCCATTGGTGCCTACTTAGCCGTTACCGGAAAATTTGATGTAGTGCCTTTGTTGTTTTCGTTTGCCGTTTTGTTTTGGGTAAGTGGCTTTGATATTATTTATGCTTTGCAGGATGATGAGTTCGACAGGCAAAATAAATTGTTTTCAATACCATCGGCACTGGGCCGGAAAAATGCTTTGCTTGTTTCTACATTTCTGCACGTTATTTCATCGGCACTGTTGTTTGCTGCTATTTATATGGATGGCCTTGATATGCTGGTGATAGCAGGCTGGTGTGTTTTTTCGGGATTACTTTTTTACCAGCATACGTTGGTAAAAGCCGATGATTTAAGAAAAGTAAATGTTGCCTTTTTTACAACCAATGGTATTGCAAGCTTGTTGTTTGCAGCGTTTATAATAGGTGATATTTTGAGTAAATAAAAAACCCTCTACTTTTATGGTGAAGGGTTTTTTATTTACCTGCTATTGCTATTCTACAATAACTTTTGTTTTTGCAATGGTATCATCTAAGGTAATCATTATCGTATAAACACCTTTAGCTACTGTGCTTAAATCAATCTGTACATTATTGTTTCCTTCATGGGTGTATATGGCTTTTTGTATAATCACCCTGCCGGCTATGTCATACACCGCTAACAGGCCTGTTGATTTTTTGTCAGTTACAAATACTGCGTATGTAATACCTTGTGTTGGATTTGGATTTACTATAAATTGTAAATTATCATCAACCAACGTAGTTTGCTCTCCTTTGCGGCAGCTATTTGCTTGTGTGCTTGTACGTGTGGCATTACCGCAAGCATTGCTTGCAGTTACGTTAACAGGGCCGCTTCCGGTAATCCAGTTTAAAATAAGTTGTGTTGAGTTGCCACCGCCCAAAACATAGGTGGCAACAGATGCTGTTGGATACAACCAGCTTAATGTATAGCTTCCGGTAAGGGCGCTTACATCCACATTGAATTCAACACCTGCCGTATTTGCACACCAGCTTGATGGTATGGATGTAATGGCACCCGGTGCATTGGGAGAGCCTTTAACTGTTATACAACGTGAGGCGCTTGTACCACAGGCATTGCCGGCAGTAACACAAACGGTGCTTGTTGTAAATGTTCCAAACGTTACGCTAATGGCATTGCTTCCTTGCCCGCTGTTAATAGTGGCTCCACCTGGCACTGTCCATGTAAATGTAACTCCCGGTTGTGATGGGCACGTGTATATTACTGTTTGTCCGCACAATCCTGTAAGCGGGCCTGAGATAGATGCCGGTACTGTGGGTGCTCCCCAATAAATGGTGCTTGTACGCGGTGCAGAAATATCTCCGCAAATGCTTACTGAACTTACGCTAATATTACCACCCGTAAATCCACTATTAAAAGTTACGTTTATACAGTTGCTTGTAGATGTACCGGATGTGTTAGGAGGCAAAGTCCAATTATAAGATGCAACTCCTGCCTGAGATGGTACACAATATTGAATTGTTTGACCAACACATGCAGTAAATGTTCCGGTTGAAAATGCTGGCACTGTTGACGGGAATCGAGAAATGGTAATACACTTGGTTGGGCTTGTGTAGCAACTTGTTTGTGCAGCTACACATAATGTGCCTGTAGTAAATGCAGGGCCAAAATTTACAGTAGCATTAATACCTGTTCCGCTAACTGTGGCATCACCGGTTATAGTCCATAAATATTGAGTTGCTCCTGTAACAGCCGTTGTTGAATAATTTCCTGATGTGTTAGGACAGGCAATTAAATTGCCTGCAATGCTTGCAGGTACGCTTACTGTTCCGCGCACCCATTGTACTTTACGCGTTGAAGTTCCGCAAATGTTGCCGGCTTGCACACCTATGTAATAACCCGACCCATTTGGATTTCCAAAAGTAATGTTGGCAGTTGGTGTTGAATTGGTAAACGGATTTCCTGAACCATTAAAGTCGCATCCGCTTGGTCCATCCCAGATATAATAAGACGCATTGCTTACCGATGGTACTGATAACGAAGCAGTAGTTCCATTACAGGCTGATACAGGCAACCCTGTTATAGATGGAACAATAACCGATGCTGTTGGTGCTGCTGCAACTGTAGTTACCACTGCCGAACCCGATGTAATGCCAGTACACGACACATCAGAAACAATGGATAATGTATATGTTACACTCGAACTTGTTGGAATTAGCTTGGTTGTTGATGTGGTGGCAGAAACATAAGGTCCAAAGTTATTGGTGCCATCCGTTATGATGTAAAAGAATGGGGCAGTGCCGGTAAATGTTAATGCAAGCGAAGCATTGCTTCCTGCACAAATGGTTTGGTTACCACTTATAACTCCTGATACACCATTAAGCGCATCAGTTGAAGTGATAGTAACAACATCTCTGCGTGCAGCAGTTGTGGTGTTAGCACCGCTTGGCCAAATGCCATCAGCATCGGTGGTAAATTTAGCAATGCTGTTATCGGCTTCGCGTGCTTCAATTCGTCTTACACCGTTTGGATTGTTAGCTCCAATAGGTATAACGGCTAAATAGTCGCCTGAAGCTGTACTGCCGGCCTGTGTATAAATGTCATTAATAAGAGTTGGTAAATCGCTTTGTGTAGTATTGGTTGCAGCCATAGTGCGAGCCTGGTAGCTAAATAGCGGATCGCCTGTGCCGGCCGTGTTATCATAAAGCAAAATATATTTTCCATCCATGCATGCACCGCTTACACCGGCAATAAATGCTCCGTCATCAGTAGTTACACCCGATGTGCGTGCAGTTGTTGGAATGTCAAGTGCCGTAATTGTTTTTGTTCCCACAAATGTTGGTGAACTTGCAATGGTGCCACCGGTTACTGTATAACCAAATCGTATGTTATGTATTTGGCCTGCGTCAAAACGGGTGCCGTTGCCTGTTGGTTGTATGTAATACCATACGGGGCCTGAGCTTCCGCTTCCATCAGTTACAAAAGCGCCAACAATATTTGTTACTGCAAATGAAGTTCCGTTCCAAAAGTTACCCGCACCAAAACTTGATGCCGCATCGCTGGTAAGCCCTAATCCAATTCGTACATCATAAACCGTATTAGCCAACAAATTATCAATTTGCAAACAAACTGCTATTGGTGTGCGGCAATTGTTTGCCGAAGCAGTTGATTTGCTTCCCATAAATTTTGGTACTACCAATTCGGTCATGGTTGGTGGAGTTACTCCGGTTCCGCTTACAGCAAGGCTTTGTGTTACTGCGTTGGTGGAAGCGTTATCAACATTGGATGTTTGCAGGCCTGCGCTTAATGGCGAAAAGCGCACATAAATGGTTGTTGTGCTAACGCTTCCTCCTCCGGGATTCGAAAGCCCTGTTGCATTTAATGTAATACTGTTTGTATAACCAGAGCCTGATGTTAACGAAACGGCAAAATCGGCCGGAACGCTTACTGTTATATTGCCCTGAAGATTTACACCAGAAACCGTATATGATTGCGATGTTGAATTTGCACCAACAAAAACATTTCCAAATCCGGTTAGCGTACCTGTTGTTGTAATAACAGGTTCAACACCATTGCCACTAACAAGTAAATCAGCGGTGGTAGCTCCTGCGCTTTGGTTAGAAACATTGCCTGATGCAGCGCCTAATCCTGCAGGGGTAAACCGCACATAAACAGTTGTGGTGGCAACGGTACCCAAAGTATGAGTAAGCGTAATGTTACTGCCCGAAAAACCACTGCCTGATGTAAGCGACATTTCAAATCCTGCCGGGCAGCTTATGGTTATGTCATTTGTCAAATCAGTTCCTGATACTGTATAGCTTTGTTCAGCAGAAGAATTGCCCACAAGCACATCACCAAAAGGAGTTAATGTTCCTATCACACTAATTGTTGGTACTCCGGCAGGCAATGTAGTGGTGTTGTTTGGGTTGTTGGTTGCAGTGTTAACATTGTATAAAGTGCCTCCACCGGTTCCGTTATAACCATAAACTCTAAAATAGTATGTTGAATTTGCCGTAAGACCCGAAACTCCCACACTGCTTCCAACTCCGTTATAAACCACTTGCTCGCCCAACCCGCTATAAACAGTATTTGCTGTTGGGCTTGTTCCGTCAACGGGATTTGTAAATGAGTTAGTAGTATTCATTATCACAATACGTGATGCGCCATTGCCATTGGTCCATGATGCCGTAAGTGTAGTTTGTGCCACTGATGGAAAAGTGATATTAAAATCCTGTGTAGTGGGTGCGGCTGGTGGTGCTGTTGCCGAAAACGAAAATCCATCAATTGCCAAACCATTATCTGCTCCGGTGCTATTGGCATCTGTCCAGCGCAATACAAGCGATTGCCCGTTAAGCCACGTTATGCTGTTAACAGTAAACGATTTTACGGTTTGGTTTGCCGGTAAATTGCCATCAAGTGTAGCAGAAGTTGCTGAAAATACAGGAGCTATAAAACTTAAATTATTTTCAGTTATAAATGAACCTGTCAAAATATCTGTTGCTCCAATGCTATATTGAAAAGTTAACGTATCCGGATTGTTGTTGCCTCCATTGCGCCATTGTTCGCCTGTATAGTTTACAGTAAAACTGTTTAGCGTGCCTCCGCTGTTGTTGGTAATAATTACACCAAGGGCTGGTACTACAGTGCCTGATGACAGTGCGCCCAATGCCCTATCCGTATTGGCTGCTGCGCCATAACTATATGCCGACCCTGTAGTTAAACTTCCGGTACTAACATTAAACAGGGCATTAGCTCCTGAGCCTGCAAATTTTGCAAGCTGCCAGCCGGTGGCACCGGTTGCATTTATTGGCGCTGCCGAAACATTGTGCGGCCCTACACCGGTAAGTGAGTAAGTTCCGCTGTTTGGAAGTCCGTTAAAATCTTGCGTGTAAGTTCCGCTTGTGTACGATACCTGTGCAACCGCACTAAGTGAAACTAAATGTACAATGCAAATTAATATGCATTGAACCATACATTTTTTTGCTGAGTTTGATTTTGGGTTCATTGTGATATGTGTTTTTGGTATAATGGATAAAAGTACTTATTTATTTCTATAAAAAATGCACCGGCAAAATAAAATACAATGCCTGTTGAAAAAATTACGCTTGCGCTAAAAAATTATTAAACCTCCGTTAAGGGTTTTGCATAAGCCCTTTTCCATGCTTGCCCCGTAGGCGCAAGCGCAATGTTATTAAGTTAATCCTGAAAGGCTTTAATATGAATAACCTGTGTACCTTCAAAGTCTCTCCTCCATTTTGCGGAGGACTTTAAAGCAATTGGAAATGAATACCCCCTAAAGGGTTTTGAACCCTTTAGGGGTTTGTGCATTCTACAAACCTATTCTTTTATTATTTTAACCACATACATTTTTTCTTTTGTTGTTACCTTTAGCAAATAAAACCCTTTTGCTAACCTGCTTACATCCATGATGGTTTGTTTACTTTTTAGCTGTTGCCGCAGTACCATTTTACCTGTTGCATCTTCAAGCATAGCCAGCGTTTTATCAGGTTCAAAAGGTAACTGCACCGTTAGTTTATCTCTTGCAGGGTTAGGCACTGCCGTTACACCCTCCCCCACGGGGAGGGCCTGGGTGGGGCTTGCTGTTAGCGTATCGCACCCACTACCCACCAGCGCCCCCAACTCATAGTTAGGATTATTAGGCAAACTCAAATACGTCCTTTGCCCGCCAAGGTAAAAGCTAAACGGGTTGTAATTGCAGGCAACACCGGGGCTGTCGGGCTGTTCTATCACACTCAGGTTCATATTGTACTGGTTATACATGGTATCGGCATAGGGGT
>CAYSPG010000032.1:0-30123 GCA_964432885.1 uncultured Flavobacteriaceae bacterium | reverse complement strand
CGAGTTATCATCGTTTAGGGCGTGGACTACCAGGGTATCTAATCCTGTTTGCTCCCCACGCTTTCGTGCATCAGCGTCAGTTACAGCTTAGCAAGCTGCCTTCGCAATCGGTGTTCTGTGTCATATCTAAGTATTTCACCGCTACATGACACATTCCGCCTACCTCAACTGTACTCAAGACTTGCAGTATCAATGGCAGTTCCGTTGTTAAGCAACAGGATTTCACCACTGACTTATCAGTCCGCCTACGCACCCTTTAAACCCAGTAAATCCGGATAACGCTCGGGTCCTTCGTATTACCGCGGCTGCTGGCACGAAGTTAGCCGACCCTTATTCATAAAGTACCATCAACCCTCTACACGTAAAGGGGTTTTTTCCCTTATAAAAGAAGTTTACGACCCATAGGGCCTTAATCCTTCACGCGGCATGGCTGGATCAGGCTTGCGCCCATTGTCCAATATTCCTTACTGCTGCCTCCCGTAGGAGTCTGGTCCGTGTCTCAGTACCAGTGTGGGGGATCATCCTCTCAGACCCCCTACCGATCGTTGCCTTGGTGAGCCGTTACCTCACCAACTAGCTAATCGGACGCATGCTTATCTTTAACCACCGTAGTTTTGATTACCAAGGGATGTCCCTCAGAAATGTTATGCGGTATTAATCTTCCTTTCGGAAGGCTATTCCCCAGTTAAAGGTAAATTGCATACGTGTTATGCACCCGTGCGCCACTCTCATATCAGTATTGCTACCAATAATCCCGTTCGACTTGCATGTATTAGGCCTGCCGCTAGCGTTAATCCTGAGCCAGGATCAAACTCTTCATTGTAGTTTGTCTTTTGATTCTTTTCTCCGGCAAACCGGAGAAGTAAGAATATAATGCTCTGGGATTTTGACTTGTTTCTGATTTAAGTGCTTAAAATCAGAACAGGCTTGTTATTTCCACTAAATCTTCAAAGAACGTTAAAGTATGTTGAGTACTTTATTTATTAACTAATTTACTGCTGTTTTTTTTGGGAGCGCAAAAGTAAATATTGACTTTTACTTTACCAAATTTATTTTAAACTTTTTTTCTTTTTTATTCCCCTCAAGGATATTATTAAATCCTCATTTATTTGGGGCTGCAAATGTATAACCCTTTTTTTAATTGACAAGTATTTTTGAAAATATTTTTTCAACAATTTGAGAAATGGCTGTTTACCGAGGTGATTTAAAAAAACAGTGCCATGTTAGTTTTAGGGTTGATTATAACGGTTATTGGGTTTTTATTTACTTTTACATATACCTAATTATGTTTTTATGTCATTTGAAGAGGATGTTTTTGTATTCAAGCATTTTGATGTAAAACACGGCCAGTGTGCCATGAAGGTTGGTACAGATGGAGTATTGCTTGGCGCATGGGCAGATACAAAGGCCAACTATATTTTAGATATTGGGACTGGGACCGGCATTTTAGCTTTAATGATGGCCCAGAAGTGCCAAAATGCAATTATTGACGCTATAGATATTGACAAAAATGCATATTTACAGGCTAAAGAAAATTTTGAGAGGAGCATTTGGAGTCGCAGGCTTAATGTTTTCAACTCATCGCTGCAAGATTTTACAACGAACAGAGAACGTAAGTATGATTTAATAATTTGTAATCCTCCCTTTTTTATTCATGCATCTAAAGCTGGGAACTTTGCTAGAAGTATAGCTAGACATATAAACGAATCACTCACATTTGATGAACTGATTGATGGTGTTAAGGGTTTGCTCACCTTAGATGGGAGATTATTTATTATTCTTCCTGTTAAGGAAGGGGGCATTTTTATTGACTTGTGTGAGAGAAAAAACCTATTCTGTAACAAGATTGTTCGTGTAAGGACAAAACAATCTAAAGAAGCTAAAAGGCTTTTAATGGAGATTAGTTTGGTTAGAAAACATATGATTTGCAATGAAATAATCATTCACAATGATGACGGAAGTTACAGCTCCGAGTATGCCAAACTAACTGAAGAATTTTACACTCATCTTCCTGAAAGAGGAAAAATTCTATTATCATTGAAATTTTGAAAACCTGAAATTTTCGAATACTCCTCTATTATGGTGTAATTTTTCCTATTGAAGAAAATTATCTTTTATCCGTTATTAATTTTTTTGCATTAAGTGCATTCCTCCAATTAGTAGGAATGTCTATTGGTTGTTTATTTTCAAAATCGAAACACACAAGCACTGAAGAAGCAGATGCTTTTTCCACTATTTCTTCGTTTTTATTTATAAAAACCGAATAGCTCAAGTCAAAGCTTTTTTTGCCAATGCGGCTACACCAGGTTTTTACAAATAAATTATCGTGCATTAAAACAGGTTGTTTGTAATCAATCTCTATCTGCGCCAAAATAATTCCTTCTTTTTCCCAATTAATTTTACAGGCCACCTTCTCAAAAAAATCCATACGCGCATATTCAATGTAACTTAAATACACAGCATTGTTTACATGTCCAAGTTTGTCAACATCAGAGAAACGAATTTGGATGGGGGTAGTAACAGACAGGTTCATGCTTATTTTTGAATTTGTTTTATAATTTCATCAGCGCATGGCTCAACGTGTTGAGAAAAAACGCCTTTAAGAATTCCGTTTCGGTGATAAGATATTTGTAAAAATTCCATTCAGGTTCCTGATTGTTCCATCCGTTTTTGTTTTTATCGGTTAACCATTTGTACAGTTTAGTTTTATTTGCTCCAACAACACTTTGTTTTTTTGTAAGAGGAAATGTAACCCCATAACGTACTTCACAAAATTGCTTTACGCCATTATCATCAAGTGGTTCTTGTTGGCCAAAATCGTTTGAGGGAACAGCAATAACTACCAATTCGTTTTTAAACTCGTTACATAATTCCTGCAGTTGAGCATACTGCGGTGTGTACCCGCAATCGGATGCTGTGTTTACTATCAGCAACATTTTACCCTTACACTTTTCAAAAGAAATTGTACTTCCGTCATTGGACTCGATGTTTATTTCATAAATACTTTCTTTAGGCGCTGCACTATTTGTGTTCAATATAATTTTTCCCATTGCGGTTAGTTTGTTTAGTTTCATTCGGGGCACATAAAATATTTTGGCCAGCATTTTTATTGTTTTCATTCACGGGCAAAAGTAGGGTTATTGTTTTACCCAACATTTGTTTTGCAAACAGCTGCAACCAAATGTTTAACGCGAACAACTTTTATAATTAGTTTTGGCCAAAATTTTAAATAAAAACAAATTGAAAAACGCACTATTAATTTACAATGCCATTCTCACGCTTGCTGTGGGATATTTGTTTTATCAGGTAAATCAAAATAAAAATTCACAACCTGTAGCTATGCCATCAAGTGTTGGTGATAATGGTATAGTGTATGTAAACACCGATTCGCTGTTGGAACAGTACAACTATTATCAGGCAATGAAAACAGGGCTTGAAAAAAAGCAAGACAGCATTGATGCAATTTTAAAAAGCCAGGGTGCGCAACTTGAACGCGAAATAGAAAACTACCAGCAAACCGGTGCGGCAATGACTGAGGAGCAGCGGGCTAAAGAGGAAGAGCGGCTTGGCAGAAAACAGCAACAATATGTTGATTACCGAAAAAATATTATTGCCAGCCTTGAAGATGAGCAAGACCAATTGCAGGATAGTTTACATCATCACCTTGTATCGTATTTAAAAGAGATGAATAAGCAAAGCAATTTTAAATTTATACTTGGATATCAGCGCGGAAGCGGAATTTTACTTGCTAACGATTCGCTTGACATAACAAAAGCTGTGATTGAAGGAATCAATAAAGAGTAATACACTTTATTGATGAACGAGCCCATTAACATTGAAAAAACTGTGGCTGCTTCGGCTACTGAAGTATGGCATGCCATTACCGATGTTAACGCCATGCGTAAATGGTATTTTGATATTAAAGAACTGAAATTTGAAAAAGGCTTTGACTTTGGTTTTTACGGAGAAAATGCCGAAGGAAAAAAATACTTGCATCTGTGTTGTGTTACTGAAGTCATTCCACTCAATAAACTTTCTTACTCATGGAAGTATGATGGCTACCAAGGAATTTCAAATGTAACTTTTGAACTAAGCAGTAATCAAAACAACAGTACACTAATTTCACTCACTCATTCCGGGGTTGAAAACTTTGAAGCAACCAATCCTGATTTTGCACGCAAAAATTTTGAAGGCGGCTGGGCGCAGATTGTTGGTGAATCGTTGCCAAACTTTTTAAAACAGGCTAAAACTTAATTCCAAACGTAAGCATTACACGGTTGGCCACATTTTTTATTGTTGCCGATTCGGTTTCCTGTTCGTTTAACGTATATGGAGTGTAAACACTGTTATACTTTTTATAAGCATACGCCAAATCAAAAAAGAATTTTTTATCGCGCAGGCCTACACCACCGGTATAGCTTATTGAACTCAAGTTGCCATCTGCAAAATCAAATTTACCATTAAAGGGGTTAGAGCCTAAGGCTACCCCACCTCGAAAACTAAATACCTTGTATTTTATTTCGGCACCCACACGAATATTTTGTCCATAGGTGTATAGGTTACTAATGGTGCGGTTGGCATCACTAAAATTATCTTCATCCGAATTAAGTTTTGCTGTGCTGTAATCAGTGTATTCGTAGTCAACACTCAAAAGTCCATACGTTTGGTATAAAAACGCAGCGCTGGCAACCGCTTTAAACGGAGTTATAAGGCTGTATGAATATTTTCCGTCAGGTGATTCTACATCTCCATTAACAATAGCATCTTCATAAGCAGCCGACATAGTTGAAGAGTATTGATCGTTAACCCTATAATAGGTTGGCGTGTGTGCTGCTAAACCAAACCGCAACATATCATTTACTTTATAAATAAGTCCCACTTTTAAATTTACACCCGTGCCTTGTGTAGAGAGATCATTTACGTATTTAAAATTTTTAAAATTAAACAAGCTGGTGCTGTCGTCTATAGTTTTATCATCATCAAATTCTTCGTAAACGGTGCTTTGCGAAAAATTAAAATAAGGTATACCCAATGTGCCACCTATATAAATGGTGTTATCATAATTGCCACCAAACGAAAAAACTATTTCTCCCTGCGAGCCTTTGTTGGTAATTAATCCGCGTTGTCGCAAATTGCCTGTTGCAGTGGCTGAGTTATACAAATTGGTATAGCCGGGTGCTGTATCAATCAAATATAAATTATATGCCGGTGTTGCATCAAATGGAAGTGGTGTGTATTCATCATCGGCAAGTGTAGCATAATCGGTTCCGTTAGCAAGTTCTGCAAAGTAATCAAGCATCGAATTTTTTGTGTTGATGCCTTCAAACGAAATCCTTTCGGCAAATGAATTAATGCGGTTATAGCCAAATCCAAAAGCAGTTCCCATCCAACCTTCTTTTTTCTTTTCGCGAGGAAATCCCCACACCAAACCTAAGTTACCTATTCCAAAATTTGCATTGTTATCGGTTGTTGATTTGTTTATATAATTTGAATTGCTGCTTGCCAATTCAAACACGGTTGAAACCGTAAACTCGCCTCTGCGATAAAATGCAATACCGGCAGGGTTTATACTTAAGCTGCTAAAGTCGGCACCCAGTGCACCAAATGCGCCACCCATGCTAAGCGAGCGTGCTGTGGTTCCAAAACTGTGTTGGCTATAACGCAGCGCATCAATTTCGTTTTGTGCAAAAGCACATGAGGTTAAAAAAAAGCATGCTGTAAGCATGCTCTTATAATTCTTATACATAGTATTATAATTTTTAGTGTTGAAATAAGTTTGATTACCTGTTTTTCAGATTAGGTTTTAGATCAGAACTTATTACCGGATAAAATTCCCAACCAGTGGGTTTTAGTTTTACTATCTGCGTTTATTGTTATCTCTTTTTTGAGGAGCAGGCGCACTTTGTTGCTGCTGTTGTTTGGGTCGCTCAAACGAATTATTCCGTTCCTGACGTGGAGGAGGATTGTTGTTTTCAAACGATTTGGGCTTCTCGTAATTTTCCTGCTTACGCGGACGAGGCGCTGGCTCATAATTATTTTTTGGAGTTGAGTTATCACGCACATCATTGTTTTTACGTGGGCGAGGTGCCGATTCATTGTAATCGTTTTTAGGAGTTGAATAATTTGTATTCGTTTCATCCTTGCGTGGGCGAGGGTTTGAATTGTAATTATTCTCGTTGTTACGAGGGTTGTTGTCAAACGAGTTATTGTTTGTGTTATTCTTTACATCATTATTTTTAACCGGGCGAGGCTCCGAATCAAACCAGTTGCTTTTGGTATCGTTGCTTTTTACATCGTTGTTTTTGGTATCGTTTCCATGCATCGGACGTGGGTCAGGGTTAACGGTACCGGGTTTAACATCCGATGGTTTTGAATAGCCATCGGCACTTGAACTGCCACGAGGATTTTTTACAGGAGCGTTGGCATTATTCATTGGGCGCGGATCAGGATTTACAACTGTATTGTTTTTTCCTCCACGTGGGTCAATAGTATTTAAATTATTTTGAGAAGGACTATTGCCTTGACTAACATTCATTGTAGTTGCATACGTATTGCTTACAGGTAACACATGGTGCACATCATTTACTACAGCATTGTGATACGCTTGTGCTATTGAGCGGTTACCGCTACGTGAGCCTTCGTTGCGTTTGTGATTTGAACCAGCGCTTCTGCGCGGACCCCAATACACATTGTTATAACTCCATGGGTCGTAGCTATTAAAGTAATAAGGATTATAACCACTTGCATACAAACCATCATAATAACCATTCCAGTAACCATTGTTGTATCCATGATTATATCCATGCCAATAATTGTTGTAGCCAGAATAACCATAGTAAGGATTGCTATACCAGTAGTTATACGGATTGTATCCCCATGAAAAATTGCAGTAATAAGGAGAGTACCATGATGATGGAGCCCACCAGTTATAACCTAAATAAATACTTACGCCATAATGGTTGGGATTGTAATCGTACCAGTATGAATTGGTATAAAACGGGTCGTAATAACCATATCCATGCATGGGGCGGTGAAACCTGCGCAGGCGGGCTGTGTATGCGTAGTCGTAATAATCATCTTCATCGTAATAGTAATTATTGGTAACATACGTATTATCATCTTTATCATTTGCTGCTGACGACCCGTTATATTCACTTCGGTTTTCGCTGCCTGAGGTTTGTCCCTGCTCGGTTGTTGCCGATTGGGTGGTATAATCACCACCATTGCTTTGAGATGTGGTGGATGATTTTGCGGGAGTACTGTTTCCGGCAGTATAAACATCATCGCCATAATTATTGCTATTGGCAGCTTGCTGTGATGATGAACAGGCACTTGCAAAAAATGTGGCTGCAAGGGCGGTAATCAAACTCAGATTTTTCATTTTGTTTTGATTTTAATTTTTGACTGATTGAGTGATTTATAGTTTAAACGTAATTGGTAATGTTAAGTTTGTTTTACAATTTTGCGACCAATTATCTGTAAAAGCAAATCTTCATTTTTTTATTCACCAACATTTCACTACAAAAGTAATTATGGGAAAAGATTTTCCAAGCCGTAAAGACAATTATTCTGAATGGTACAATCAACTTGTTATTCGTGCAGGACTTGCCGAAACATCATCTGTAAGAGGCTGCATGGTAATAAAGCCGTATGGATTTTCGATATGGGAAAAAATTCAGCAGCAGCTTGATAAAATGTTTAAAGACACCGGGCACACCAATGCCTATTTTCCATTGCTCATCCCAAAATCATTTTTAAGCAAAGAAGCAGCGCACGTTGAAGGCTTTGCAAAGGAATGTGCGGTGGTAACGCATTACCGTTTAAAAAATTCACCTGACGGAAAAGGAATTGTTGTTGATCCCGAAGCAAAACTTGAAGAAGAATACATCATTCGTCCAACAAGCGAAACAATAATTTGGAACACGTACCGCAACTGGATACAATCGTACCGCGATTTGCCATTACTAATAAACCAATGGGCAAATGTTATGCGATGGGAAATGCGTACACGTTTGTTTTTACGCACTGCGGAATTTCTTTGGCAGGAAGGACATACAGCACATGCAACATCTGACGAAGCAATTGCCGAAGCCAACAAAATGCTGGAAGTATATGCCGAGTTTGCCGAAAAGTATTTAGCACTGCCTGTAATAAAGGGAACCAAAACTGCTAACGAGCGTTTTGCAGGTGCGCTTAACACCTTATGTATTGAAGCGTTGATGCAGGATGGAAAAGCATTGCAGGCTGGAACATCACATTTTTTGGGGCAAAATTTTGCAAAAGCATTTGATGTGAAATTTACAAACAAGCAAGGCGTGCAGGATTTTGTATGGGCTACATCATGGGGTGTATCTACACGGCTGATGGGCGCATTGGTAATGGCACACAGTGATGATGAAGGATTGGTGCTTCCACCAAAACTTGCACCCATACAAGTTGTAATTGTTCCTATTTATAAAAACGAAGAGCAATTAAAATCATTAAGCGAATACATTCTAAAAATTAAAGAGGCCATTTCTAAAAAAGGAATAAGTGTGAAGTTTGATGATGACGATACTGCAAAACCCGGATGGAAATTTGCCGAATATGAGTTAAAAGGCGTGCCTATACGAATTGCAGTTGGCCCACGCGATATGGAAAACCAAACCGTGGAAGTTGCAAGGCGCGATACAAAAGAAAAAACCACCATGCAGGTAACTGATATTGATTTAAAAATCGAACATCTGCTTGAGCAAATGCAAGAAAATATTTTTAAAAAGGCGCTGGACTTTCGGGATAACGCAACTTATAGTGCCGATACTATGGATGAGTTGGTAAATATTCTTGATACCAAAGGAGGCTTTGTGTATGCACACTGGGATGGCACTGCCGAAACCGAAAACAAAATAAAAGAACTAACAAAAGCTACCATACGCTGCATACCATTTAATAATAAGCATGAAAACGGCAAGTGTATTTTAACAGGTAATCCAAGTTCGCAACGAGTGTTATTTGCCAGAGCGTACTAAATAGTTTTCTCTTTAGGTATTGATTATACATTCCGTAATTTTTATTAAAGAACAATATGAAACACGTTGGTTTATTTTTTCTGTACACTTTATGTTTTTCTTTCTTACAGGCACAACCTTCCGATACACTTAACGGGTTTCAGCAAAAAAATTTGGGCGAGGACATCAACTATTTTTCTCCAAAGCTTGAATTTGCAAAAACCGCATTGCTTACAAGGTGCAATGGAGAGTCGGCTATTGAATGGCTATCACCTATTGGGAAATCTAAATCAGGCTTGATTACCTATAAACTTTTACTGGGACATTCAACAGGCACCAGCAAAGCCAACCGGCATTTTGACGTGTATTTGAATGACAGAAAGTTGTTTACCGTAGAAACACCTATGCACCGGAAAGATGCATTTGAAATTAGTGCGACATCAACTGATAGCTGCGCGTTTTATTATAAGAAGGAATTACTTGATGCCAATGATGACGCTTTTGGTACGGCATATATCACTGTACCTGCGCGTCTTGTTAATAAACAAGCGAAGTTTAAAATAACAGGCCAAAATGAAAACAGCCGCGATTGGCTTATGATTTTTCAATACAGCGAAAAACCTGATGTAATAGCAACAGTCCAAAGCTTAATTCGCAGAGAAGACAGTAAGCGTGAACTAACTGTATTGGTGGATAATCCTTTTGAGGAAGGTACCTTGCTGCAAATCAAAAGCAAACATTTTAAATACACAGCACATGTAAAGAGAGGATACAACAGGTTAAGCGTGCCATCGTATGAAAAAAATTTTTCAGGAAAAGACACCATACAATTTTTATTGAATAGTGTAGAATTAAAAAGAAGCATTGAATGTTTTCCTGTAAAGGATTTTACATTTTATATTATTCACCATTCGCATAATGATATTGGCTACTCGCACTTGCAAACAGAAGTTGAGCAGATTCAAAACAACAATATTATACAGGCATTAAACTGGATTAAAAACAATACTGTTAAAACCGAAAAACCAATATGGCATATTGAGAGTTTGTGGGCTGTTGAGAATTTTTACAACATAGCCACTCCACAACAGAAGCTTGATTTTAAAACGGCAGTTAAAAACGGCAACATTATTTTAAGCGCCAATTATATAAACATTCTTACAGGCCTGTCCAGCGAAGAAGAACTAAACTGGTTAACCGAATATGCCCGCATTATTGAACCCGAACTGACTACTATTAATTCATCCATGGTAACCGATATACCCGGTATAACAGCATCGGGTTTGCGCACGCAATTGCAAAACGGGGTAAAATATTTATCGCTTGGCCCTAACTACATCGAAAATCTGCCCGACCGTGGCGACAGAGTTGGCAGTTTGATTGATGAACAAGGCGACAACATTTTTTATTGGAAAAATAAGGTAACCGATAATCAAAAACTATTGGTATGGACTGCCGGTAAAGGTTATTCATATTTTCATGGCATAGCGGATGATGACAAACAAAAACAATGGGAAAACAGAATATCTGCTTATTGCAATGAATTGAATCGCGAACAATATCCGTATGACATGGTACAACTTAGGTATTCAAAAAAAAGCGACAATGGTCCGGTTGATACTGCACTTTGCGCATTTGTTAAGAATTGGAATAAACTCTATCAAAGCCCTGCCTTGCACATAGCAAGTGCTCCTGAATTGTTTTCGGAATTTGAAAAAAAATACGGTAGTTCTTTAAAAGAGGCTACAGGTGAAATTTCACCCTATTGGGAGGATGGGGCCTTTTCAACTGCTGTTGAGGAGGCTGCCAACAGAGAACTTTCGCAAAAAACAGTGGCGCTTGAGGCGTATGCCCGCAACAACAATTTATATGAAAGCAATAAAAACCTCTTTTATCAATTGCACCGCAACATCATAATGTTTCATGAGCATACATGGGGAGCATGGTGCAGCATAAGCGATCCCGAAAGTGAATTTACCACAAAGCAATGGGAAATTAAGAAAGCGTTTTTAGACACCGGACTATTTCAATATGCGGCACTTTCCAAAAAGCTGAAGTTTATCTATGAAGCCAAACAAATTAAAAGTGAATCAGCAAAAAGAATAACCAACTTTACTATTGACGAAAAAACAGGAGGCCTTAAAGAAATTATCATCAGCAATAAAAATATTGTTTCAACCAAAAACGATTATTGCTTTTTTGAACCTGTTTATGTTACAGGCACAACTAAGCCTGAATATGCCACCATAAAAAATGCCACCATCATTAGAAACAACGAAACGAACAACGAAAAAAAGGAAGTGGTAACACTTGAGCTTAATGGCTTTAAAAATTTTAACCTTACCTATAGCCTAAATAAAGTAACCGGCATTTTAACATGCCATGTGCAGTTTAAAAAATCGGTAATAAAAGAGAAGGAGTCTCTTCACTTTGCATTTCCGTTTGCTGCCAGTAATTCAATTGTTAGTTATGCTTCTGGAAAAGAATTTATTGAAGTTAATCATGATCAGTTGCCTGGTTCAAACATGGATTTTATTTGCACTGAGGGTGAAATTAAATTGCGATGTAGCCAATTTTCAGTTGTAATCAACTCACTATCCTTTAATATTTTTGAACTTAGCAATGTGGTAGATGAAACACCCGTAAACGGATCGAAAAAATGGAAAAGCAACGCGGGCGATTTGTCAACTTTATTTTTATATGTGTTGAATAACTATTGGCATACCAATTTTAAAGCATGGCAGGAAGGTGATTTTGATTTTACCGTAACACTATCATCTAGCGAATAATAAATTTGGATACGATATTTACCAAGGTCAACCTCTATATATCGGAATTTTACCTTTTGTTTTCTTTTTCAATTCTTTTTTTACATTTGCAGCCCTAATAAAAAAAATGGCCCGTTCGTCTAGGGGTTAGGACATCTCCCTTTCACGGAGGAAACACGAGTTCGATTCTCGTACGGGCTACAAAAAAAATTATAAACAAGGTTTTTTATTTTGTATCAAACACATATTTTTGAGCAGAATTAAGGCCGGAGAACTAAAATAAAATGGCAAATCACAAATCATCAGAAAAAAGAATTCGTTCGAATGGCGCTAAACGCGAGCGTAACCGCTATCAGGCAAAAACTGCACGTGGCGTAATGAAAGAGTTACGAAGCACCAAAGACAAAAAACAAGCTGAAAAGTTATTAGTAGAAGTAACCTCGATGCTTGATAAACTGGCTAAGAAAAACGTCATTCACAAAAACAAAGCATCTAATTTAAAGTCAGGCTTTACCAAATTGGTAAAAGCTTTGAAATAGTTGTTTTCATAGGTTTCATAGGTTTTACTTTTCATAAATGCCTCTTTCAGCAATGAGAGAGGCTTTTTATTTAGAACCCCAAACTTTATCAGTTTGTGCTGTTTTGTAAATTGCTTAAATTTTCTAATTTTGAAAAGTCATAAAAACAAAATAAACTAACATTTCTTAAAACAAATTAACATGAACAAACTAATTGTTACATTTTTCTTTGTTCTGATAAGCCAATTGGGCTACTCTCAGAACTGCTTTTGGCATGAAAACATGGAAGCTATTGACTCGGTTACCTCGGTAGGAACTCCTACTTGGACTGCAAATACCCGCATTTCACATAGCGGATTACAGTGCGATTCGGTACAAGTAGGTACATCCACAGTAAGTTATCTTGAAACAGATGTAATGGATTTAACAGGAAACATTTATGTACAGCTTAGCTTTTGGCACATTTGCCGCATTGACTTTTTTGATGGCGGTACGGTTGAGTATTCGGATGATGGAGGTAACAACTGGCAGCCAATTCCAACCAACCTGTTTGATCCAACTTTGCCAACATATGGCGCATTTACCGGCCAGGGTGGTGTATTTACATCAGCAACAAGTTTAAGTTGGGATCCGGCCAACCCAGGCACAGTAGCTACCAATGCCATGTGGGAACTTGCCCGCTGGGATGTTTCATCCATTGTTGGCGGATTAAATCAGGTTAAGTTTCGTTTAAAACTTTCTGATCTTAGTAACCCAGGCCCGAGTGGATACCCAGGATGGTTTGTTGATGACATTTGCGTGGAAGCTGCTCCCTGCGAGCTTATTCCTCCTGTAGTTACTTACATTAACCCTTTACAGGGAACAGTTTACAACCTAGGACCGTTTAACGTGTTTGCCGATATTACTGACGGGTCGGGTTTACAAACTCAGGATTTAACCTATACTGTTTTTCCAAGCCCCGGTACTCCTGTAACTGTACCTATGACATTTGTAACCGGCAATACTTGGACAGCCCAAATACCTGCCGTGTTGGAGGGCGATACTGTTTGCTATTCTATTACAGCGGTTGACAATTCAGGATGTGGTAACAGTGCAACATCAAACACCCTTTGTTTTGTGGCATCATCAGGCATTAACTTTCCCTATTGCGACAACTTTGATATAAATACAAACCTGTGGGTTGACTCAGGTAATGTAGTAGGTTCTATTTGGGAAATTGGTACGCCCAATACATGGCCCTCAGCACCACACAGTGCACCCAACTCTTGGGAGGTTGCATTAAACCAAACTTATCTTGATAATACCGAAGCTTATTTGTATTCGCCCATTCTTAACTTTAACGGAGCAGTAAATGCAAGTATTGAATTATGGGCTAACTCACAATGCGAACAGGGATGGGATGGAACAAGAATTGAGTTTGATACTACCGGAGGCGGAGGCTCAACCTGGCATGTACTGGGTAATCAGGGTACAGGTACAAATTGGTATAACGACAACCTTGTAAACAGCAGCCAACAACCAGGCTGGACTGGCTCAAGTCAAACCATAGCTGGTGTTACTGGTTGGTTTAAAGCAAAACACTCGTTAAGCATGTTAGATAACAAACAGTATGTACAGTTACGTTTTGTATTTACTGCCGATGCCATCATTAATGGTGATGGTTTTGCTATAGATGATATATGCATAACGGTTCCATCACCTCAGGATGCCGGTGTTACACAAATTTATCAGCCAGGAGGGCAGGCTCCTGCGGGTGCTTGCATTCCTGTTTCGGTTTTAATTCAGAATATGGGTAGCCAACCTATTACCTCCACATCGGTTACTTACGTACAAACAAGTGGTGCCGGTATGCCACAAACAGGAACCGTAACATGGAACGGATTTTTAAACCCTAACGATACCGTAACAGTAAATATTACTCCCTGTTTTACGGTACCGCCAGGGCCATTTTGTGTGCAGGCTTACACTACGTTGGCAAGCGATGGAAACTTTTTTAACGACACCACTTTAATTTGCGGAATTGGTATACCAGTGCTTACACCTACTGCCTGCGATGATATGGAAGGTGGCAACATAGGATGGGTTACAAATCCAACCGCTGCCACATCATGGAATTTAGGTGCCCCGGCATTTGGCGCTACCACCGGTGGACATAACAGCACCAATGCATGGGATGTAAGTTTAACCAGCGCATATCTTCAAAATGCATCCGACACACTATACTCACCAATTTATGACATGGCTGCAGCCATAAACCCCAACTTAAGTTTTTGGCAAAACAGAAATACCGAAGCAAATAATGATGGCTTTAGAATTGAGTACGAACTGAACACTTCGGGTATATGGCAAATTTTGGGTACATGTAACAATGACCCAAATAGTGTAAACTGGTATAATCAATGCAACTTAAATTTCACAAATTTGCCTGCATGGGATGGTAACTCAAATGGCTGGCAACGCAGTTCCTACTTCTTGTCTGCCATTGCGCCCTTTCCCGGAACCAACTTTATTCGCTTCCGTTATATTTTTAAATCAAACTTTGGAACACAGCTTGATGGTGTTTCAATTGACGATTTTTGTGTAAATATTCCATGTGCAAATGATGTAGGCGTAATTTCTGCAAACTCATACACACAATCATTGGGCGGATCGGCTGCTGAAAATACTTTGGACAGCGTTATTGTTTCGTTACACAATTACGGAACCAGCAGTCAAACATCGGTTAACGTACAGTATCAGATTGTTCAAAATGGAACCGTAATTTTTGGTCCAACATCTCCTTACACATGGACAGGTAACTTAACAACAAACTCATCAGGTTGGAATTCGGCATCATTTATTTTACCTCAAACATTTACCGTACCTGCCGGTGCATTTCAAATTGTTGTATTTACCAGTTTGGCTGGCGATTGTGACGCTATAAATGATACCGTATCAGCAAACGCTGTTGGTGTACCAATTATTATTCTTGATTACAATCATCCCTACTGCGATGATTTTGAAAGTGGCAATGTAGGATGGACAGTAAACATTGGTGCTGGAGGTAATGCCGGAACAATTTGGGAGTTTGGGTTGCCAAATGTGGCCCCAACCAACACAGCGCACAGTGGAACTACTGCCTGGGACATTAATCTTAACGCAATTTATACATCCAATGCATATACTTTTTTAAACTCTCCTATTTTCGATTTTACCAATGCCATTGATACACGCCTTGATTTTTGGCAAAACTGGTCAACCTCTAATGCGAATGATGGTGTTGACTTACAGGTATCCATTAACAATGGCCCCTGGTTTCATTATGGCGATTTGCAAACCGTACTAAACTTAGTGCCAGGTACAGCATACAACTGGTACACTGGTACTATTGCGGCTAATCCAAATATCAACGGTGCCTGGGAAGGATTATCATCAGGCTGGCAGCAATCTATCTGGTATAATTTAAATGTAAATCCTCAGATACTTCAGTTTAACGGGCAGCAGCGTGTGCAGTTTAGGTTTGTATTTGAATCAAATACATTTACTACAGGTATAGGTTATACCATTGATGATTTTTGTTTAACCGTACCTGTGCCGCTTACCACCAATCCTACCTCAGTTTCGGATTTACCACTTACCCCCCACTTAAACTTCCCCGGACAAACTATCTGTTTTCAAACCACAATTAAAAACGATGGAAACACTCCAATAACATCAACTGCTGTGCAATTGGTAATTGACGGCACACCAGTTTCACTGGATACAGTAAACTATTCACCTGCATTAGCATTAGGCGCAAGTCAGGTTTACCAATTTAGCAATTGCTGGGTTGGTGCGCCCGGTTTGCATACTGTGTGCGCTATTACAAGTTATCCCAACCAAGGCACAGATTTAAAACCAATTAACGATACCATTTGCTATACCATTTTGGTTTTTGATTCGGCACAAATAAGCACACAGCCTAAGTGTTACAATTTTGAATCGGGTGCACAGTGGGTAACACTTAATTCAATAAACCTTTATCCAACTTCAAGTTGGGCTTTGGGTTTACCTGCCAAAACATCTATTAACACTGCGCACAGCGGAACCAATGCATGGATTACAGGCGGCTTAACAAACAATTATTTAAACCGCGATACATCTTCCTTGTTCTCGCCCTTGTTTATTATCAATGGAAGTTTGTATTACAACATTTCATTTTGGACTGCATTTAAAACAGAAAAGAATGAAGACGGAGGAACACTTGAATATTCCACCAACTACGGTGTTACCTGGAAACAATTGGGCAGCCAGCTTGATCCTAACTGGATGAACACGCTTGATGTTACTGCTTTGCAAGTTGGTGCTCCTGGCCCTGTACCTCATGCCGGATGGAGTGGCAATGGAAATGCATGGGCACAACGTAACCACGATTTCTGCTTAGGGCTTCCCGGAGTTCAAAATATAATTTTCCGATGGAGATTTTGTTCTGACTTTAGTGTGGAGGACGAAGGCTGGGCTATTGATGATGTGTGCTTAACACCATTGGCAGCCTTTTGCCCAACAGTGGGTACTGAAGAAATAAGCAATGCTGTTGAGTTATTGCAAAATCAACCCAATCCATTTAATGATGTTACAACCATTAGCTTTAGCATTAATGAAAAAGGACATACTGAATTACAAATACTTGACATTGCCGGTCAGTTGGTTTCAACACCGCTTAGCGAAGAGTTAGGCGTTGGTAACTACACCGTAAATCTGCATGCCGGTGATTTGGCTTCGGGTGTTTACTTCTATGCGCTTAAGCACAATGACACTCGCATGGTGCGCAAGATGATAGTGGCTAAATAAAGTTTGCCAAAAAAAATCCCGGTTTAGGCCGGGATTTTTTTTTGTTAATCACTGTTGTCCGCCTTATACTTCAATTTTAAACTCTTAAATAATTGATAAAACAATTCGAGCTCTTTCTTTCGCCCGAAGAGGCGGCAAATGAGCAACAAATAATAAATGTGCTAAAAAAGAAATTTGCTTTTGACCCTAGCACATTTCATTTTCAAATTGCAAAGCGAAGCATTGATGCACGCAGCAGTCAAGTCAAAATAAGACTTGCTGTAGATGTGTATGACAGGAATGAAACAGTTCCTGCTTTTGAAAAGAGAAGATTACAAGACGTAAACAATGCGAAACCTGTTTTAATAATTGGCTGCGGCCCTGCGGGTTTGTTTGCAGCTATAAGGTTAATTGAACTTGGGTTAAAACCCATACTCATCGAACGTGGAAAAAATGTGCGGGCACGAAGGCGCGATTTAGCTGTATTAAACAAGCAACACATTGTAAATCCCGATTCAAATTATTGTTTTGGCGAAGGTGGTGCAGGCACTTACTCGGATGGTAAACTATATACACGCTCAGGCAAGCGGGGTGATATTATGCGCATCCTCCAAACTTTTATTGAGCATGGTGCATCACCGGATATTGCCATTGATGCACATCCGCACATCGGCACCAATAAATTACCTGCAATAATTTCTTCCATGCGTGAGCAGATAATTGCATGTGGTGGCGAAATTTTATTTGAAACAAAACTTACTGATTTTATTATTGAAGGCAATGCAATAAAAGGTATAGTAGTTCAGCATGTTGAAAACAAAAATTCATATTCGATAAAAGCAGATGCAGTAATTCTTGCAACAGGACACTCGGCACGCGATGTTTTTTATTTACTTAATGAAAAGAAAATTGCCATTGAGGCAAAGCCCATTGCCATGGGTGTGCGCATAGAGCATCAGCAAAAAATAATTGATGCAGCCCAATACCATTGCCAGGTGCGCAGTGAGTATTTACCTCCTGCATCGTATGCGCTTACGCATCAGCATAAAAACAGGGGTGTTTATTCTTTTTGTATGTGCCCGGGAGGAATTATTGCACCGGCAGCCACAGCACCTGCCGAAATTGTTGTAAACGGCTGGAGCCCTTCGCGCAGAAATAATCCGTTTGCAAATTCGGGCATGGTGGTTTCAATTACCGAAGAAGATGTGTTGCCGTTTAAAAACAAAGGCGAGTTACGCTATCTCGAATTTCAAAAGCAATTAGAACAGCAGGCTTTTGTTGCCGGAGGAAAAACATTGGCTGCACCTGCACAACGATTAATTGATTTTGTGCAAAACAAAACATCCAATGATTTACCTGCCTGCTCGTATGTGCCGGGTGTTACATCAGCAAACTTAAACCAGGTGCTTTCAAAAAACATTGCAGGTGCCTTGCGTGCTGCGTTGCCTGAGTTTGGAAGAAAAATTAAAGACTATTATACCAACGAAGCAATTTTAGTGGGAGTGGAGTCACGTACATCATCACCTGTGCGCATTCCTCGTGACAAGGAAACTTGTATGCATGGGCAAATTGCAGGATTGTTTCCGTGTGCAGAGGGTGCCGGTTATGCAGGTGGAATTGTGAGTGCAGCTATGGATGGTGAGCGGTGTGCTGAGGGGGTAAAAAATCATGTACGTATTTAAAAACAAAAACCCTTTCACCGTCAGGCAAAAGGGTTGTTTGTTGTTAACACAAGTCTAATCAATTATAACTTTTTTTCTGCCAAGTTTGTGTTGAGTAGTTACTTCGATAAAATAAACACCCCTTGCAAGTTTGCTTACATTTATAGTTGATTTATTTAATCCATCAACACAACCAATATCGCGACTAACTATCAGCTTACCGGCTAAGTCAAGCATTTGTAACGATGCATTTTGATTTTCATCAGACATAAATTCTATATTCAAGTAGTCCTTTACGGGATTTGGATATACATATATTTTATCTGAATTTATATTATCAATTTGCTCTTCTTCGCGGCACGAGTTGGCCTGTGTGCTTGTACGTGTAGAATTTCCACATGCATTGGAAGAAGTAACGTTTACACTTCCCGATCCTGTGAGCCAGTTTAATATTAAGCTGGTAGAATTTCCTCCTCCTAATACATAGTTTGCAACAGATGAACCCGGATATAACCAATTGAGGATATATGAACCTGTCAGTGGCGTTACATCAACATTAAACTCGACACCTGATGTGTTTGCACACCATGATGAGGGAATAGCGGTAATTGCCCCCGGTACTGCCGGTTTTCCGTTTACTGTTATGCAACGTGCAGCGCTTGTTCCGCAGGCTGTGGATGCAGTAACACATACCGAACCTGTGCTGAACACGCCAAACGTTACGCTGATGGCATTGGTACCCTGGCCGCTGTTGATTGTGGCTCCTGCGGGTACAGTCCAGCTAAAAGTAACTCCACTTTGAGCAGGGCATGTAAATACAATTGTTTGTGAGCATAACCCGTTTAAAGGTCCTGCTATGGAAGCTGGCCTTGGCGGAACACCGCTGTAAATGGTTGTTGACCTAAAGTCCGACACTACTCCGCAAACACTGGTTACCTGCACTTTTATATCTCCACTGGTAAATACAGTGCCAAATGTTACATTAATGCTATTGGTAGACGATACACCCGAAGCACCAGCCGGCAGCACCCAATTATAGGATGCAGCACCGGGTACATTGGCTACACTGTATGTTAATGTTTGACCCGGGCAGGCTATAAATGTTCCGCTTATTGGTCCAATAGATGATGCTGATGTAGTAAGTACTATGCATTTGGAAGCGCTGGTAAAGCAGGTTGTTTGTGCAGCTACACAAAGGGTTCCTCCATTCCATGCCGGGCCAAAGGTTACGGTAGCTGTGGTGCCTGTACCCGAAACCGTAGCATCACCTGATATTGTCCATTGATATTGCGTAGCACCTGTAACAGCGGGACAAGTAAATGTACTAACTGTATTTGCACAATGCGTTAAAATGCCCGATGCAGGAGTAATACTTGCAGGCACACCCACGCTGCCCCTTACCCATTGCGACTTTCGATTGGAGGTGCCGCAGGCATTGGCTGCCTGCACACCTATGTAATATCCCGAACCATTGGGATTTCCGAAAACAATATTTACAGTGGGAGTAGATGATACATAAGGATTGCTTCCATTAAATGTGGTGCCTGTGGGACCATCAAAAATATATTGCGATGCACCCGCCACTGCTGCTACTCCAATATTACTTACAGCAGTTCCGTTGCAGGCATAAGCCGGAAGGTTTATAAATGGCATTACAACGCTGGATGATGGAGCTGCTGCTTTAACATTTACCGTAACTGGTACACATAGTGTTGAGTTGCACAAACCAACCGCTTTTACGTAATACGTAGTTGTTGTTGCCGGAGAAAGGGTAAGCGAACTACCACTGCCAACCAAAGCACCTGTGCACGAGTTACTGTACCAATTCCATGCAGCACCTGTGCCAAGCGAGCCGCCATTAACGGTAAGAGTAACACTATTGCCTGCACATATTTCATCATTGGTTGCATTGGTGTTAGCTGATGTAGGGTCGGTGCTGGCTACTCCGTCATCTGTCATACCATTGCAGTTTTCGTCAATGCCATTGCAAAATATTTCGGTGGCACCGGGGTAAGCAGTACTAAGTGTATCGTTGCAATCGGTATTGTTGGTTACATAGCCTATTGGCAATACATAAGCAAGAACAGGCGCGAGTGCGTTTCCAAATCCATCTCCATCGGCATCGGCATAATAAACGGTGCGTGTGGTGTCTAAGGTGGTGGATGCATCGTGCGATGCGGGAACATTTTCTATATTAAGAACCCTGTCGCGGGCCACAGAATAAAACCGGTATGTGCTGCCATGATTGCCGGCAAATTTTATGGTGTCGGCAGTAAGATACCTGCGTACTTTCCACGGACCATTGTTTTCGGATAAATACAATTCATAATCCAACACACCTGAGTTTGCGTCATTGCGTGTTACAATTATATTAATAACCGAATCGTTGGTAACTGCTGGCAAAGGCTCTACATTACTGGACGGATTAACCTTATCAATTTTATTACTCCATGTATTGGTAATTATGGGTGCATTAAAATCGAATGTAATGGATGCCTCGTTATTAATCACATCACCATTGCTGAGGGTGGGTTTGGGTAACACAGAAAACTCGATATATCCTTCGCCTTCGGGTGCAACCACATTAGGGTCGAGAAAGCCGAGGAAGGGATTGCTTATTTCATTCATGGTATCGGCTGTGTAAGTGAGCATTTTCCAATCGAGCAAGCCGTTTTCATTTAGTTCACCAATAGTTCTTACCACTACATTTTTTACCGGGTTCATATTAACGTCCTGTGTAAACAGGTTTGTTTTAAGGTTTACCTTTTTATTGAAATCGGCAAAGCCGTATGATTTAAATGTAAACGATGTCATATCAAACTTTGATGTATCAATAACATCCGTAACCGTAACAAAACTTGCCGGTGCGGTTGCTGATGAAAGATTTTCAAAATGCACCTGGTAAGTTAAAGGCGTATATCCATTGGTATAGTTATCGGATGTAAAATTGCCCGAACCGCTTTTGTAGTTCGGATCGATAGACAGCGGTATTTCAAGAATCCGCTCGAGGATATCTGACCAGCAACCCGGGCATGGATTTACAATATTGCCCCAGTCTGAATCATCATATTCGCCTCCGCTTTTATCATCGCCATAGGCAACAAGCGGCAATCCCCAGAAATCGGCAAATGCCTGGGGAGTGGTAAATCCTAATCCTATTCCATCATCTACATGGTAACCGCCAGCATTGGCAAGTCCGTTGCCATTATAACTGCCATCGCCCCAGGGAAAGTAAGGTACTATATCCATCCAGCCATCGATCCAGCATCCCGGGTCGAAACCGTTGGGATACCTTACCGGTGGCGGCAGCATGTTAAACCAGTTTTGAAATAATACGGGAATGGTATCGCAATCGAACGTGGGCGAACCGGGTCCGTTAACGGATGTATATACAGCAGGGAAAACAGCCGCTTTGATGGTGGATGTTAACGGAACCAGGCTTGAAAGTTCGAAACGGATATCTTCGGTAACACCGGGGGCCAGGTAAGGTACAATAAGCCATGCAGCTTTGCGTGTAACAGACATGGTGGTGCTGTCGAACTTATCAATAAAAACATTTTGGGGTGTTGACCATGCCGAACCATCCGGAATAATGTTAGATATAAATGTTTCGTCAATGGGTGGTATTTCAATAAATACCGGAACGCCATACATGGTTTCGTCTGTATTGTTGGTAAGGCTTACCACAAATTTTTCGGGCGCTGTGCCTGAGAATATGGCCATGGGGCCCGAAATATCAAGCGCGGGCTTTACGCCTGCAGCCGCTGTATAGGTTGACAAAATGTTAAGCGCATCAAACAACGTATCGTTATCCTGACCGGGAATGATTACCACTAAGTGGCGCGAGCCTGCGGGCTTGCCGGTTAAATCGCAGAATATGCGCGCCCGCGAAGTGCTGCCAAGAATGGTGCTGGAGGGAACAATATCGGCACCTACGCCAATATATTTAAAGGTGGTTCCGGCAACAAATCCGCCACCCGAAATGTCACCCACAAAACCGGCAATGGGTGCATGGCGTGTTGGGCTGTGTTCTGCCAAACCCGGAAAACTAACATTGTGGCATGTGGTGCGCGCACCGCAAGCTGAGTTTGAAACGGTAAGGCAAACATCATACTCGCCCGGTGTGGTAAATGTGTGTGAAGGATTTTGTGCAACAGTGGCCGGTGCCGAGCCATCGTCAAAATTCCACGAGTGGCTTTGGCGGTTTAGCATTTCGCTTTCGAAATAAAATACGTTGCCGGTGCGCTGTGTGGTAAATTCAGACCATGCTACGGTGTGCGGATTGTCAAACGTTTTGCGTTCGGCAATGCTCCAGCGACCGCTGCTATCTTTATATCGTATATATAATGCAGGTGTGCATCCCAAACCGGTTGGCACATTAAAGGATGTGTCGGTAACAATGGTGGTGCCGGGCGTAACGGGTATAACCGCTCCGTTGCCGGCAATGCCCTGCCCGGGGTCGGTATTAAAATAATACTGCAAGGCAACAATATTCTGCGATACGGTTTGAGAGAGGATAAAAAACCCTCTGCGTTCGGCAATGCTCCAGCGTCCACCGGCATTTTTTGCGCGTATATATAACTGGTGAAAACCGGGTGCCATTACCGGCAGCACAATGGCAGCCGTATGGGTAATACTATTGCCGGGAGTAACTGCTATGGGTGTGCCGTTGCCCACACCGGGGTCGGTATCAAAATAATATTCCATAGCGGTTAGAGGCTGCGTTACGGATGGGGTCATAATAAACAGCCCTCTGCGTTCGGCAATGCTCCAGCGGTTGTCCTCGTCCTTTGCGCGTATATATAACTGATGAAAACCGTTGGAGAGTGAAAGCGGAAGGGTGATGTTTAATGTTTGCGTTACCGATGCTGCCGGAGTTACAGGTATGATGGCACCGTTGCCGGCAATACCCTGTCCTGGATCGGTATTAAAATAATATTGCCAGGCTGTTATTTGCTGCGATGGGCTTTGAGCCATCAGCACCATGCACGACAACAGCATGATGCATACAGCACTGATTATCTTTTTCATTGAAGTCTTTTTTTTGATGAAAAAGAATGAATTAATTATCATCGGGTTTGGTGGCAGTAACCTGCACGCTGATGGTGCCGTTGGGCAGCACGGTGGGGTTACTTATGCTCATGGAGCGCACTACGGGAACAATTAAAGCTTCGCCCTGCTCGCTGAAATTGGAAAAGCCTCCGTGCACGCCAATATCTGTGGCATCGGTAGCAGCACCAATGGCCAGTGAGCCTGCCTGCAAATGATAATCGTGACTTGTACTGTAAGTAGCACCCAATGTATATGTTACAAAATTGGGATTAACACCCACCTGGTTTCCACCAAGATCAACATTACCAGCCGGAGGAAAGGTGGCCGAAAGGCGGCATATATTATTCTGAAATTCGCAACTGGCAGCACCCGAAAAATTAGTGGTATTCATAAACACCGAATTGGAAAACTTCCATGAGTTAATAGTTGTAAAACAATTGGACGATGTAAGAAACATACAATGGTCAAAAATTACCTGCTGATAGGCGCTGTTGCCTTCTACTGGAATATCGAAAATGCAGTTAGTAAACACAACCGATGTTACCATATTGGGCATATAAACCGAACCATCATCAAATACACAATTAATAAACTGTGTGTTGGAGCCTGCCACCCTTACCCCACGGCTAAAGCGGCAATTTTCAAAGGTTAGGTTGGATACATTTATTTCAAGTTCATGCAGGGAACCAACAGCAAAGTCGAGCCCATAAAATTTACTTCCCTGCGCTCCTGAACTAAAAAACCAAGTAGCGCCATATCCCCCACCGTTTGCCCGTTCTAACCAGGCAGTATTAAAACCCTGTTTTTGGGTATTTATGCCCGGCCCTATTACCACCAGGTTTTTTGCAAAATCATTAAATAAATTATACGATGTAGTGGTACCTTCTATTACCACAGTATCACCACTGGAACATGCTTGGTAAGCACTCCAGAGATCGGCATACTGCGCGCCACCCAGCACATGGTTGCTAACGGTGCGCACAGTGGCATTAAGGGTTAATGTTGCAATGGTAAACATTGCTGCTAAAATTAATTTTTGATTTTTCATTTTGTTTGAATTTAGATTGATAGAATTATGTGTTAATATTATTTGTAAATATTTGGGTATTGTTTTGTTTATACAATAGCCTGTTTGGGCTATATTTTATTTATGGTTTTTTGCTGCTGCTTTTACTTTATCATGCCCAATTGCCGTGCTGCTTTTATCATTGTGGCTATGTTGTGTGCATTTAACTTTTTAAATATGCTTACGCGATGATTGTGTACCGTGTTGGTGCTTATACATAACTTATCCGCAATCATGCTATTGGTAAAACCATCGGCAATCAGCCGCATTATTTCTGTTTCACGTGGGGTGAGGTTATTAATATTTGTTTCTTTTTCAGAATCGGGCATAGTATATATATGTGTATAATGCATGCGTTAAAGTCGTTCTATTTCAATTTTCCCCTCAGTACCCGCATCACTATTAGTAGCATTTAAAAACTGTCCGGTGGCTCCCAAATCGGCTGCCGAAAAGTTTACGGTGGCTCCGGCAGCTACGCTAACGCCTGTGGTGCATGCTGCGCCTGCGGTGGTGCTGCGGCATAATAGTATGCTTACGGTGCCGGTGTTTTTTGCTTTAAAGTTCATGTCGTTTGCTATATCAAAATCATCGGCAGTAAGGGTGCTTGATGCCGGTACGGTAAGTTTTACTTTTTCGCCTTTATTGGGTGTATATACCACGCCCCACTCGCGGGCATTGCGCCTTAGGCTGCTGGGGGTTTCGTTATAAAAGGCAAGTTCAATTTCGTTCCACATGCGCAAAATCACATCGTTATAGTTATCGTTGTTATTATCTATAGTTTCTAATGAATTATCATACGCATCTTTGGCAGTGCTTTGTGCAGCAAGGGCTGCGTTAAACGGAGTAAATTGCAAGGTGTCAAAATCATCAACGGTAGGAAACGTCATGGCAGTGCCTCCGGCAGCGATTCGTGCAGCTTCGCCATTTATTAAATCCTGCCCGCGGGTTTTTAAATCGTCATAACTTTTTACATCGGGCACGGTGGCATCGTTTACATCTATGCCATAAAATGCGCGCACGCTGGGTTCAAATTCGCCACGGGCTATGGCATCGTTTAAATGTTGTATCAGTTGCGAGTACCACATCTGGCAACTGTCAAACAGCGGCTTGGTTATACCCGTTGCACTGGTTTGCGCCTGCAGGGCATTGTTGCTGGTTTGTATAAGCCCCTTTAGCTGCGTTTCGGCAGCGTCAAGCCTTACTACTGTGGCGGCCTGTATTACGGTTTGCCCGGGGGTGTTATCTTTTTTTGTACGGGCATTGCGCAGGGCATTGTAGCGCTGCTCGGTTGTTTGTGGCAAGTGACGTGATGGCATGTTTTTTTATTTTTTATGTTGTTTATGAGTTAAAATTGGGATGAGGAAAAAAAAGCTCAGGGTAATATGATATACAATATCATTACGGAATTTTCCGCAAGCCTCCATATGTTCATATTGACAATTACGAAACTTTCCGCAGCCATCCATACGACCATACTGACCATTACGGAATTTTCCGCAGCCACCCATACGATAGTATTGATGCATACGGAATTTTCCGCATCCCTCCATACGATCATATTGATAGTGCCTCAAAATTTCGGAAGCCGGTTTATGACCGTATTGACCATTACCCGAAATAATTTTGCTGACAATATGTTGCGCAACAGCTAATGCGGTTTTTAAAAACTGTAAACCGCTTGTTAAGTTGTGGCTAAAAATTTTTAATTCGGGCATTGGTTATTCTTTTTTTGATAGCCCAAATATGCTATGCCGGCATGCCGTCCGTCAATAGCCAACAGCGGTGATTTTTTATTTTGATGTTTTGAGAGGAGAAACGTGTTTTTTGAAAAATGGATGATGGTATATGATGGAAAAATATCACCGATAGTGATGATAGAAGAAAAGTTTAACCGCAAAGAACGCCAAGAAAAAAAACGCAAAGGGTGCGAAGAGAAAATACCTGTTTCCTCTGCGTTCTTTGCGAAAACCTTTACGCTCTTTGCGGTTAATTTTTTTTAATGTCCTTTGGGGTTAATTTTTCTATTTGAGGCTAACCCATTTTCATTTCAACATTTATAGTAGTTCCGCTTCCGGGTGCCGATTGCAATAAAAAAGCAGCACCCAAATCTTCTGCTCGCTGGCGCATGTTCTTTAGTCCATTACTGTCGAAACCATTTTCGGTGTTAAACCCTTTGCCATCATCCTTAACAGAAATACACAATGCCGATTTGTTTTTTTGAAACGATACCCAAAGATTATTACACTCCGAATACTTTACCGCATTATTAATGGCTTCTTTGCAAATGAGATAAATGTTTTTTCTTTTTTGCATAGAAATGTTCTCTTGCATTAAGTCCTCCTGGTAATTAAAGTGCAGTGTAATATTTTTTGCCTGCGTAATGCCCGATGCATAATTGCGCAAACGGTTTATCACACTTTCCAAACTATCGTTGCGCGGATTAATTGCCCAGATGATGTCGTTAATATCATCGCCCATTTGCATTGCAGATTCCGCAATTTCATCAACCATCTTTTGCGCTTCGGCATTATTCTTCTCCTTAATTTTTGACGATGCATAATGACTAATCATGCCAATGCTGCTAAGTGTGCTGCCCACCTCATCGTGCAAATCGGTGCTAATGCGCATGCGCTCGGCTTGCTGTTTGTGCTGTTGTGTAATACGGTAACGATTAAAAACAAGAATCAGAATAATCAGCAGCAACACCGCTCCTCCAATAATAGAATTGCGCAACACCTGTTGCTTTTTTATTGCCAGCGATTTTATTTCATTGTCCTTATTAAGCAATTCAATTTGTTTTTCTTTTTTTTCGGTTTCGTATTTGGTTTCTATTTCGGCAATTTGTTTGGAAGTGGTTTCATTATACACCGAATCTTTTTCAGCAGCATATAATTTATAGAAGTGATACGACTGTGCCACATTGTTTGTTTTTTCATACGCTACCGACAGCCATAAATAATTTTCGTACAAATTTTTTCGCAGCTTTAAACTGTCGGCAATTTTTACGGCAGCATCAAACCACACAATGGCATCATTCCATTTGTTTTCTTTTAAACTGGCTTTGCCCAACCCCGTGTAACTGTTAGCAAGCACCAATCGGTTTTTAGTGGCAGCGTTATTTTCAATCGCCTTTTTATAATACACAATGGCACTGTCCGTCCAAGCCTGGTTTTGTTCCGAATAATTTTCAAGAAAAAATTCAGCTATTGTATAATGAATGGCAGCTAAATCATCGGCATTGCCCAACTGGGTGCGCATGCGCAAACTTTGCCGGTACATGGCTGTGGCATCCGTCAATTTTTTTTGCAGCGTATATACACTTCCTTTTTTTTCATACAACTCGGCAAGGCGTTTTTTGTGTTTTATCTTTTCAAGAATTACCTGCGCGCTGTCAAAGTTTAGTAATGCCTCATCTGTATTTTTTTGATTAAGATAATATTCGCCAATCAATGTATAAGCACTTGCCACCTCCACCGGCTGCCCGTATTGATTTAAAATGTTTAGCGCTTTCATGTAATACTCCAACGCAATTGGATACTGTGCCTTCTTTTCATACACACTTCCGGCATTCTCCAGCAATATGCCAAGCGTGCGGTGCTGCTTTAGCAAAGTGGCTTTTTTTATTCCGGTTGTGTAATACGCTAATGCTTTGTTGTAGTTGCTTAGCTTAACATACTCATAACCTATATTATTGTAGTAACGAAGCTCCTCCTCGGTGTCGGCATATTTTATGGCAACATCAAGTCCTTTTAAAAAAAAGTGCAATGAACTATCGTGGTTGCCCAAGTTAGCATACACACCGCCAAAGCTGTTATAAATTGCCGCGTTTTTTACGCCATGTGTTGTAACAAACTTTTCGGCATCGTGTAATACAACAAGCGCACCGCGGTAATCGCTTTGCATAAACTTTGCCAGGTACCTGAAATGCAAGGCGGCATTTATGCTTTTATCAATTTCTGCATGCGTTGTTTTGTTGTTTGATTTTTTTAACAAAACAAAATCATTAAGCGCCTGAGTAAGCATGGCATCGCCCTTCTGGTAGTCGCCTTGTTCATTATACAGGTTGCCCAAAAACTTTTTGCACTCGGCTTCATAGAATTTATTTTTTGTTGAGATAAAATATTTTTTCGCATCGTCAATACACCTAATCGCCTGCTCATATTTTTTTTGCCTGAGCAATGCCACGCCTTTACCAAGCAATGCGGTGTTAAACAGTTCGGGCTTATTTAGTTGTTCCAAAATTTTTAAAGCCGAATCGGCAAAGTAATATGCCGAATCGGGCACGGTGCTGCGATATGTTTTTGAAATCTCAACCAACAACGCTGCGCGGTTTTCGTTTGAGGAAGCAGCCTGCAATAAACTATTCAAACTATCGCGAACAAGATTAGACTGCGCCTGTGTTTTGGTTAACAAAACAAAAAAAGCAAACACAAAAAAATATCTTCTAAACGGCATACAGGTTGTTATTCACAACCAAAAGTAAAATATTTATTACAGTTGTATGATTAAGATAAGGAGATTCCTCACTTCCGGGTATGTCCTTGTAATATCATTTTGCATATTAAAAAAAGATTCCTCACTGCGTTCGGAATGACAATAAGTGAATATAATTAAGGAAGGAAGGATGGGAATGGCGCGCCATTCCCATCCTTCCTTCCAAAGCAACGGACAAGCTTGTCATTCCGAATGAAATGAGGAATCTCCATCAGCAGCCTCACTCTCCTATGAATAATAATAAAGTTTTGCACTTGTCATTCCGAACGCAGTGAGGAATCTTTTTTAGGAGGCACATTTACTTTTCCATTAATATACAATTCAGCCCATGCAGGATTATAAAAATTTATCAAATCAAGTTTCTTTTGTCGCGAATATCCTTTAATCTGCTTCTCGCGTACTATAGCCAAATCAATAAAGTCAAACCGCTCAAAATATATCAGCTTAGTGGTGTTATACTTTGAAGTAAAACCTTCTTTTAATTTCCTTTTATGTTCAAAAACTCTTCTGGTAATATCATTAGTAACACCAGTGTACAATACCGTATGATTGGGGTTTGTTAAAATGTAAACAAAATAATTATTAAGAACCATAATACAAATAACGTGATTAGATTCCTCACTGCGTTTGCAACGACAATGATTGAACCACAATTGAAATATAGATTCCTCACTTCGTTCGGAATGACAGTTTTTTGTTCGGAGGGGAGGAGTGTGGGGGGGGGGGGGGGGCCCCCCCCCCCACCCCCCCCAAAGAAAAAGGGTGGGGGGGTGTGAGGCAGAGTGGGGG
>CAYSPG010000031.1:0-33446 GCA_964432885.1 uncultured Flavobacteriaceae bacterium | reverse complement strand
TGTTAAATGTAAATACAGCTGATGGCAGCAGCAAAGTAAAAGTGGTGGTGGAGTAATATAGTATCATTAAAATATCAACAGCCTCCAGGATTTGTTCTTGGGGGCTGTTTTACTTTATAAAGATTTTGCATGTAAATGCGATTAATTACTTTTATCGAGTGAAACTTTTTGAAATAGAAGAACAGTACATCAATGAACTTTCTCACATTTACGATAGTTATGAGGCTAAAAGAATAAGTTATCTTATTTTTGAAGAAATACTATCAATAAAACTATGGGAAATAAATAAGGAAAAGCATACCACTATAGGTGAGGATAAGGTTTCACTAATTCTGAATATGCTTAATCGCCTAAAAAGTGCAGAGCCGGTACAATATGTTTTGGGCACTACATGGTTTTTAAATTTAAAACTGCATGTAAATAAATCTGTTTTGATTCCGCGCCCCGAAACAGAGGAACTTGTAGAGATGATAATTAAAGAAAACAAAGGTTTTTATGGTAGGGTTTTGGATATAGGAACAGGTTCGGGTTGTATACCGGTTGCGTTAAAAAAAAATATTTCTTCTGCAAATGTTTTTGCAACGGACGTTTCCAATGATGCACTTGAAGTGGCAAAACAAAATTCAACAACAAACCAGTGCGCAGTTGATTTTATTTGTGATGATATTTTAAATCCATCTTTTGAAAAGTATCCTGAACGGTTTGATATTATTGTTTCTAATCCTCCTTATGTTACGCCAAATGAAAAAGAAGCAATGCATGCAAATGTTTTAAATCACGAACCACATTTGGCACTGTTTACCAATGATGATGCGTTGCAGTTTTATAAAGCAATTCTTTCTTTTGCGCAGCAAAAACTTTCCGCAAACGGTAAAATATATTTAGAGGTGAATGATGGGTATGCTGATGAGGTGGCTGGATTGTTCAGCATTCAATTTAAAAGCGCTGGTGTGAAAAAGGATATGATTGGAAAGAAGAGATTTGTGTATTGTACTTGCTAATAGAACACGGATAACAGGATTATACCGATTAAAACGGTTAATAATCTAAATCAGTTTCCTTTGGTTCATCTGTGTCATTTAAAAAAAATAATTTATGTCTCCTGCCGAAGCAAAAAATCAAATTGAAAAACTATCAACAGAAATAGAAAATCATAATTACAAGTACTACGTGCTGTCGCAGCCGGGCATAAGCGATTATGATTTTGATATGCTACTGAACGAGCTGATAAAACTGGAAAAAGAATTTCCGCAGTTTGCTTTGCCCGATTCGCCTACGCAACGGGTAGGAGGGCAGGTAACCAAAGAATTTGAAACGGTAAAGCACCGGTATCCGATGATGTCGCTGGGTAATACGTATTCGCGTGAAGAACTTGCCGATTTTGATGAGCGTGTTCGAAAATTAATAGGTGATGATTTTGAGTATGTATGTGAACTGAAGTTTGATGGGGTAGCCATTGGACTAACCTACGAGAATGGAAAATTAGTTCGTGCAGTTACTCGTGGTGATGGTGTGCAAGGTGATGATGTTACTGTAAATGTTAAAACAATAAAATCCATTCCGCTTAAATTACATAGTAATGATTTTCCTGATGAGTTTGAAATACGTGGCGAAATAATTCTGGACCACAACTCGTTTGCAAAAATTAACGCTGAAAGAGTTGACATTGGCGAAGCCCCTTTTGCCAACCCGCGTAACTCTGCTTCAGGAACATTAAAGTTGCAGGACAGTGCCGAAGTTGCAAAGCGAAGGCTCGATTGCTTTTTATACGCATTGTACGGAGAAAATTTTTCTTTCAAATCACATCTTGAAGGATTAAAAAAGGCACGGGAGTGGGGATTTAAAATTTCCAATCATTCAAAGCTTTGCAAAACATTGGATGATGTTTTTAATTTTATTTCGCATTGGGAAAAAGAGCGTGATAATTTAGATTACGATATTGACGGCATCGTAATTAAAGTAAATAATTTTTTGCAACAGGATGAATTGGGCTTTACAGCTAAATCACCGCGCTGGGCGATTTCATATAAGTACAAGGCAGAGTCGGTTTCAACAGTTTTAAATTCCATAAGTTACCAGGTTGGGCGTACGGGAGCCATCACGCCTGTTGCCAATTTAGAGCCTGTGTTGCTTGCAGGCACTGTTGTAAAACGTGCATCGTTGCATAATGCCGACCAGATTGATAAACTCGACATCCGGATTCACGATACGGTTTTTGTAGAAAAAGGCGGTGAGATAATTCCTAAGATTACTGCTGTTGATTTATCAAAACGCGATGAGAAAAATAAAAAACTCAAATACATTACGCATTGTCCAGAATGCAACACCGAACTAATCCGCAAAGAAGGTGAAGCCAACCATTATTGTCCTAACGAAAATGGATGTCCTCCTCAGATAAAAGGAAAGATGGAACATTTCACATCGCGCAAAGCAATGAATATAGACGGGCTTGGTGGAGAAACCATTGAATTGTTTTTTGAAAACAATTTGGTGCGCAACGTTGCTGATTTGTATGATTTAAAAAAGGAACAGATGGCTGTGTTGGAAAGAATGGGAGAGAAGAGCGCACAAAAAATATTGGATGGTTTGGAAGAATCAAAAAAAGTTTCGTTTGAGCGGGTGTTGTTTGCTATTGGCATACGCTATGTTGGCGATACGGTGGCAAAAAAAGTAGCACGATATTTTAAATCATACGCAAAAATTGAAAGTGCCACCATGGAAGAATTAATTGAAACACCGGAAGTAGGAGAGAAGATTGCCGAAAGCATTTTTACATTTGTTCGTAATGAAGCAAACCAAAAACTTGTTCAACGTTTGCAAAAAGCAGGATTGCAATTTGAGATTATACAAAGTGTCCATGCTCCATCTGGTGATAAGCTAAAGGGACTTAGTTTTGTAGTAAGCGGTGTGTTTAAAAACTACAGCCGCGATGAGCTAAAGCGACTTATTGAAAACAACGGAGGCAAAAACTCAAGCAGTGTAAGTTCCAAAACCAGTTTTTTGCTAGCCGGTGATGAAAGCGGCCCTTCTAAATTAGAAAAAGCTTCACAGTTAGGGGTTAAAATTATTTCTGAAGATGATTTTTCAAAGATGATTCAATAGAATAACGGAGTGTGCCTGACATATAAATTGCATATCTAGTGTAAACGAGTTTGCTTTCCGGTTTCAAAAATAGTACCCCCTGTTTTTGTACTTTTGCCGTGATAAAATCAAACAATAAAATGTATTTCAAAAATATTTTAGAAACAATTGGAAACACTCCATTGGTTAAGCTGAATAAAATTGTTGAAAGTGTGCCGGCCACTGTTCTTGCCAAAATAGAAACTACCAATCCCGGTAACTCCATTAAAGACCGTATGGCGCTAAAGATGATTGAAGATGCCGAAAAATCGGGAGCGCTAAAACCGGGCGGAACCATTATTGAAGGCACCAGCGGAAACACCGGAATGGGACTTGCCATTGCTGCCATCATCAAAGGATACAAATGCATTTTTACAACCACCGATAAACAAAGCAAAGAAAAAGTTGACGCGCTTAAAGCGTTTGGTGCCGATGTTATTGTGTGCCCCACCAATGTTGAGCCTGAAGACCCACGCTCATATTATTCGGTTTCATCACGATTGGTAAAAGAAGTTCCTAATTCGTGGAAAGCAAACCAGTATGATAACCTAAGCAACCGCCAGGCGCATTACGAACAAACCGGCCCCGAAATTTGGGAACAAACCGAAGGTAAAATTACGCACCTTGTGGTGGGAGCAGGCACCGGAGGAACCATTACCGGCACAGGAATGTATTTAAAAGAAAAAAATACTAACATAAAAGTGTGGGCTATTGATACCTATGGTTCGGCATTAAAAAAGTTTAAAGAAACAGGTGTGCTTGATAAAAATGAAATTTATCCTTACGTAACCGAAGGCATAGGCGAAGATTTTATTCCTGAAAATTATGATTTTAACGTAATTGACCATTTTGAAAAAGTTACCGATAAAGATGCCGCCTTAATGACACGCGAAATTGTTGGTAAAGAAGGTATTTGGGTGGGTAACAGTGCAGGCAGCGCTATTGCAGGTTTGCTACAAATGAAAGATAAACTTAAACCAACCGATGTGGTGGTTGTAATTTTTCACGACCATGGCTCGCGTTACATTGCCAAAATATTTAATGATGAGTGGATGCGCATGAAAGGATACTTTGACAAAAAAGGAATGACGGCAGCCGACATTGTTTCATCTCGCAAAAACATTGAACTTACTACCATTGATTGCAAAGCCAGCGTTGGCGATGCGTTAAAAATTATTACCGAAAATAATTTTTCGCAAATACCTGTTACCAAAGACAACCGCATTGTAGGCTCTATTACCGAAAATCTTGTGTACAGCAAACTGCTGGCTAATGCCGATGTAAAAACGGCAGCCGTTGAAACCATTATGCAGGAAGCGCTGCCGTTTGTTGACATTAGCACACCCATTGATTCGCTTAGTAATATGCTAAGCAATGGCAACGGTGCCGTTATGGTAAAAGATTTTAAGCAGGATAAAAATTATATTATCACACGGCAGGATGTTGTGGAGGCGATGAGTTGACGCCAAGGTTTAAAAAGGTTTAACGTTCAAGGTTAATCTTTAACCAAAACAATGAATCATTCCAAACAAATACATAATGATATTGTAACTCCTAAAAAAAAGAAAATAAACCATCGAACCTCGAACCTCGAACCCCTTCCACCCCCCATGCCCGACATCATAAAACTTCTCCCTGATAACGTAGCCAACCAAATTGCTGCAGGCGAAGTTATTTTGCGGCCATCATCGGTAATAAAAGAGCTGATGGAAAACGCTGTGGATGCGGGCGGCACAAGCATTCAGGTTATAATAAATGATGGAGGAAAAAATTTAATACGCATTATTGATAATGGTTGCGGCATGAGCGAATCGGATGCGCGCATGTGCTTTGAGCGGTATGCAACATCAAAGCTAAGCAAGCCCGATGATTTGTATGCGCTGCGCACAATGGGATTTAGGGGCGAGGCTATGGCATCGGTAGCTGCCGTGGCGCAGGTTGAATTAAAAACACGCAGAGCCGAAGATGAAACAGGAACATGTGTTGTTATTGAAGGCAGTGAATTTATTTCTCAGCAAAAATGTGTAACACCTGCAGGAACTTCCATTAGTGTAAAAAATATTTTTTTTAATGTACCTGCACGCAGAAATTTTTTAAAGTCAACCACTGTTGAAACCCGTCATGTGATTGAAGAATTTTTGCGTGTGGCCATTCCGCGCCCTCATCTTGCTTTTAGCTTGCACCATAATGGCATGGAGGTATATAATTTACCTGTGGCTAATTTGCGGCAGCGGCTGTGCAATGTGTTTGGTGCAAATTATAACGACAGATTAGTTCCTGTTGAGGAGGAAACCACAATAATTTCGGTTACAGGATTTATTGGCAAGCCTGAGTTTGCAAAAAAGGTGAGGGGAGAGCAGTATTTTTTTATTAACCAGCGCTACATACGCGATGGTTATTTGCACCATGCTGTTACCGCTGCATTTGATGAGTTGTTGCCGCAGGGCAGTTATGCATCTTACTTTTTAATGCTGCAAATGGACCCGGGAAAAATTGATGTAAACATTCATCCAACCAAAACCGAAATAAAGTTGGAGGACGAAAAAGCTATTTACGCTATTTTGCGTGCATCGGTTAAACGTGCGCTTGGTAAATTCAGCATTGCACCTACACTTGATTTTGACCAGGAGTCAACATTTAATGTTCCGCTTAGTAAGATGAAAGAGTTGCCTGTGCAGCCGCAGGTAAAAGTTAATACCAATTACAATCCGTTTAAGGTAAATATTCAAAACCCAATTCCTGCCAAAGAATTTAATAAACAGCGCGAGTGGGAAAAATTATACGAAGTTGCCAAAACCGAAATTCCATTGCCCGATGAGCAAAAAATTTTGTTGCACGATGCGCAGCCTGCCGAAATGGAAATGATGCAACTGTTTTTAAAATACATAGCTGTAATTAATAATGATGAGTTGTGGTTAATAGACCAGCAGGCAGCGCATGAAAGGATTTTGTTTGAAAAAAATTTGCAGCAGTTGAATAACGCCCCACGCATAAGCCAGCAGGAATTGTTTCCGGTTATGATGGAGTTTGATACAAAACATTGCATGGTGCTTAATGATCTTAATGACGACTTGCACAAACTGGGTTTTGATTTGCAGCCGTTTGGAAAAAACACGTTTGTAATGAATGCATCGCCACAGTGGCTTGAAAAGGGAACTGAAAAAAAAGTGATTGAACAATTGCTTGACGAATTTATTACTGGGGAAGAAAACAAAAATCATGTGGAGCGTGTTGCTATGTCGCTTGCCAAAAGTTCTTCAGTAAAAAATGGTACAAAGCTTTTGCAAAAGGAAATGAAACTTATTTTTGACCAGTTAATGAATTGCCAAATGCCATACTATACCAACAGCGGCAAGCCCATTATATTTAAATTATCAAAAGAAGAAATAGACAGGAAGTTTTTGAGTAGGCAGTAGGCAGCAAACAGTAAACATCAAACTACAAACTTCAGACTTCAAACTCGTTTATGCAAGAATACCGCCCCTCATCATTTAAACTTTTGCCCGATGTTGTAAAAAACATAATGATAATTTGCGGGCTTGCTTTTTTGGCCAACATAATTCTTGAAAGCAAAGGCATTGACATCAATAATTTATTTGGATTGTATTATCCAATGTCTGAAAATTTTCATTGGTGGCAGTATTTTTCACATTTGTTTATGCACGGCAATTTTTACCATGTGTTGTTTAACATGTTTGCATTTTGGATGTTTGGCAATGTGCTTGAAAACCTGTGGGGGCCTAAGCGCTTTTTGCTTTATTTTTTAGTTACGGGTGTTGGGGCTGCGCTTATGTATAATCTTTTTACATACTACGAAATTTCACAACTTCAAACAAAGGCTGATATTTTTTTTAGTAACCCTTCAGCCGATGGGTTTGCAATTTTTGTGCGCGAAAATATTCCCTACCAATACTTAAATACAGAGTACGCTAATATAATTGAAGGAATAAAAACAGCATGGTACAACACCAGCGATAATCAACAAATAGTTGAACATGCAAAAGAAGCGGTGGGTGAGTATATCCGTTTTAAAGAAAATGATATTCCTATGGTTGGAGCTTCGGGAGCCGTGTTTGGTATTTTGCTTGCATTTGGAATGCTGTTTCCCAACTCTGTGTTGTATATTTATTTTGCTATTCCCATTAAAGCAAAATATTTTGTTGCATTGTATGGTGCTTTTGAGTTGTACTCGGCTATACAAAGCAACCCCACAGACAATGTAGCCCACGTAGCCCACCTTGGCGGAATGTTGTTTGGTTTTTTTCTGATTAAGTACTGGAACAAAAAAAACAGAAGTCATTTTTATTAATTGAACAGTATGTTGAATGATGTAAAAAGTAAGCTCAGGTATTTTACTTTGCTACAAAAGCTAATTGCAGTAAATGTGGTGGTGTATTTGCTTGTAAATATTGGCAACGTTATTTTAAGGCTGTTTAATTTTCCTGAGGATTTTATTTCGGATGCCGTTGCCGATTGGGTGGCCGTTCCATCATCATTACCTGTATTAATTACTCGCCCGTGGACTATCATTACTTACGCATTTTATCACGAACGTTTTTTGCATATTTTATTTAACATGCTGTGGCTGTATTTTATGGGGCAATTGTTTGTTGAATACCTGGGCGAAAAAAAACTTATTGCAATTTATTTTTTGGGAGGAATTGCAGGTGCAGTTTTGTTTATTTTGTTTTACAATGTGTTTCCGTTGTTTAATGCCGATGTAAATTTTTCTATTGCCCTTGGAGCATCTGCAAGCGTACTGGCAATTACAATAGCCATTGCAACATTGTTGCCTGAATACACTGTTGCTTTGTTTGTTCCGGGCTTTACAGTAAAGTTAAAATACATTGCTGTTGTTTTGTTTTTAATTGATTTGTTAAGCATTGCAGGCAGCAATGCCGGTGGCAGCATTGCCCACATTGGTGGGGCAGTTTTTGGTTTTATTTTTATCAAGCGATTGCAAAAAGGAAAAGATATTTCAGCAGGTACCCAGCGTTTTATTTCATGGGTTATCTCATTGTTTTCAAAGCAGCCTGCCATAAGGGTGGTGCATCGTAAAAGTACAAGCGATGCATCCTACCAAGAATCAAAACATGCAAACCAGGAAACCATTGACCGCATTTTGGATAAAATAAGCAAGTCCGGTTACCAAAGTTTGTCAAATGATGAAAAGGATATTTTGTTTAAAGCAAGTAAAAATCAAAATTAAATTTTGATTTGATGACTGAGGTAAAAAAGAGAAAGTCGTTTTTTTTGGCGCCAGTTACTTTTTTTATTGCTGCGCTGTGTTTCATTTCCTCGCTCTCTCCGTTTGTAAGTCCTGCAACTAATTGGGTAATTGCTGTTTTGGGCTTGGGGTTTTACTATGCCTATGTTACCAATTTTATTTTTCTGCTGCTGTGGCTTTTCAGGCGAAGAAAATTTTTAATTGTTCCGCTCATTCCATTTATTACCGGATTTTATACTGCACTTGGGTTTTGGAGTTTTGGTTTTGAAGCAGGTGAGAAAAATAAAGATGAAAAAAACAAACTTGAGATAATGACTTACAACGTGCGTATTTTTGATTTGTACAACTGGACACACAATGAAAAAACTCGTGCAAAAATTTTTAAATTTTTTCAAAAAGAAAATCCTGATGTTTTGTGCATGCAGGAATTTCATACCAGCACCAATCCACCATTTCAAAACCTTGATACACTGCAAGGTTTGTTAAAGGCCAAAAATATTCATCTGCTGTTGCCAATATATTTATATGGCACCGATTATTGGGGACTGGCCACCTTCTCCTCTTATCCCATTGTAAAAAAGCATACCGTGTTTGCTGATAATAACTCAGCAAATGGCTGCATTGCCACCGACATTAAAATTGGCAACGACACCATTCGTATTTACAATGTTCATTTGCAATCCATCCGATTTACTCCTTCTGATTATAAATACGTGCAGAACATTTCTGAAGAAAACAGCAATGAGCAGTATATCGGAATGAAAGGAATACTTAAGCGGTTAAAAAAAGCCTTTTTAATTCGTGCTGCACAGGCCGATTTAATAGCCGAGCATATCAGATTGTGTCCGCACAAAGTAATAGTGTGTGGAGATTTTAATGATACACCATCATCTTACACATACCATAAAATTGCATCATCACTACAAGATGCTTTTATAAACAAAGGCTCAGGATTTTCGTCCACTTACATTGGTGTGTTTCCGGCATTTAGAATTGACTATTTATTGCATAGCAAAAACCTAAATACCATCCGTTATCAATTGCAAGACGAAAAACTATCAGACCATTATGCTGTAAAAGCAGTTATTGGTTATTGAGTTATTAGAGCCAATAACTCAATAACTCAATAACCAATAACTGAAAACCTAATAACTACTCAGGCGCAATAGCTCCACACCAATCAGGACATAAAGTTTCTGCAGTAAAAAATTGCATTTCCACATCATCAGCTCTTTTTATTTTGGAGCCGTTATAATGATTGCCTTCAAAAATCATGGTGTATGTATCGTCATCATTTATACCCATGTAGCAATATATTCCGTTCCAAGTATCATTTGAACAAAAAAGTGCGTCAAGAGCACGCTTGCTTATAAACGCTCCTGACATTGTACATGCCGGATATTGTTCATGAAACCGGTTTAGTTTTGTCTGAGCTTCGGTTTGTGCAACCATTTTACCGCCACCATCTGTTTCTTCGGTAAATCTTCTTTCGTTATCGCAATAACATGGGGAGGTAATCATTGAATCAGGAGGTGCAACGCTGCATTCACTTATCATATCAGTAAAACAATTTAACTCAAGAAATGCAAACAGGTTAATTGCCAATGAGGCATACAGGATGTAGCTTTTCATTTTATATTTTGTTTAGGGGTTAAGTGCTAAAGATAAAAAAAAGTACAACACATCAAGCTAATGCTGTAGGGATAAAAACGGTAAACACAGTGCCTTCTCCTTCAAGGGTGCTAAACACAATTTTGCCATTGTATGATTTGATTACTTGCTGACAAATATTTAACCCAAGCCCAATGCCCTGGCCCGAAGGTTTGGTGGTAAAAAAAGGAGTAAAAATTCGAGTGTAATATTGTTTTGGAATTCCCATGCCGTTATCCTTTACCGATAACAACACATGTCCTTTTTCAAAAACAGTTGATATTACCACAACAGGAATATAATCACCCTCAATCTTATTGGTTTTTTCGCGCACTGTATAAAATGCGTTGCTAAGCAGGTTAAGTAAAATGCGTATCACATCCTGTGGAATAATTTTTACCTGTGGCAATTCCATGTCAAGATTTTTAAAAATATTACATTCAAAACCCGGAAATGCCGATTTCATACCATTATATGCAAGTTCAATAAACTCGTTACACATTAAGTTTATGTCAACTTCTTTTGCCTGACCCTCGCCAATACGGCTGTGTAATAACATGCTTTTAATAATACGGTCGGCACGTTTGCTGTGTTTATTTATTCTCGAAAAATTTGCTTTAAGGTCTTCGGCAACCTGTTTTTTTTCTTCAGCGCTTTTTGTTTCAATAAATTCTTTTGTCATGGCCGAAGTTTCCTGCGAAAAATTGGTGATAAAGTTCATTGGATTTCGAAGTTCATGCGCTATGCCAGAGGTAAGCCTTCCAAGTGATGCCATTTTTTCGGTTTGGATAAGTTGCTCTTCGGCTGATTTTAGTTCGATCATTAATTGCTTAATTTCTGCATTCGACTGCGCCAGCACTTTTTCTGATTGCTTCTTGTAATTAAACCTTCGGTAAACTATGTAAGCAAACAAAATTCCAAGAAAAGCCAACGCAATTAAAAAATAGTTACGTATTACATCCTGTTGGTGTTTTTTTTCTAGCAGTTGAATCTCTGATTGTTTTTTTTCAGCTTCAATGCGGGCATTTAAAACCGCTATAGCTTGAGCGTTTTCAAAATTGTAAATGGAATCAACCAGGGTACGATAAATTTTTTGAAACGCATAAGCGTTGTGGTAATCATGGGTTAATGCGTAATATTCATATAACGGCTGTGTCGTTCTGCGAATCATTGATTTGCGGTTTACTTCAATACTTTTTTTATAGGCATCAGTAAAATATTTTCCGGCAAGAGCGTAATTGCTGTCAGCAAGTGCAATTTTGGCCAGGCCAATGGCAGAAATTATAATTCCATCTTTATTTCCCTCTTCAAAGTAGCTGTATGCTTTTTCAAAATATTTTTTTGATCGTTGGTAATTTTTAAGTTCAAGGTATAAGTTGCCAATGGCCATGTTGCACTCGCCAATTCCTGTTGAGTCGGCAATAAGTTCTTTAATTTTTAAAGCACCTTCAAGCATTGGATAGGCTTCTTCAAATTCTCGTTTTTCAAAATGGCAAAGTCCCATCAGGTAACTAAGCATTGAAATGCGAAAACTGTCGGTGCCGGTTTTATAAAAATTATACGATGCTTTAAAATTTGACATTGCGTCATCATAGTTTTTTTGATTAAACATGATAACGCCTACTTGCAGATTTACATCTGCAATCCCTTTTGCATTATGGACTCTTAAAAAATAATCAAGTGCATTGTAAAAATTTTCGATGGCTTGTGGAAATTCAGAAATAGCAATGCTGGTGCGGCCTAACTGAAAATAGGAGTAGGCAATTCCGTTTTTATAATTTAAATTTTTACTTAGTTGTAAGGCGGCATTGGCCCATACAACGCATGAGTCATTAAGCACGGTTGAGCGGGCATAAGCCGATGATATTTTATGCATTAACAAAACTGCATTCGTATCCGATTTGGCTGTTTTATTCAGTTGTGCAATCAATGCTTGTACGTTATCTGTGTAGGATTGGGCATTTAATTCTAAAACACAAAAAATACAAATACAAACCAGCTGTATATAAAACATAAGCCGGTTTTTTAATTTAAGTAAATTATATGTGCGTTTATAATTCACAGAGTTATTTAATTTCTATAGGAATATAAAATTTAAATGTGCTGCCTTTATCGGATTCACTTACCACTGTAATGTTGCCGTTGTGTTTTTTTACAATGTCGTAACAAATACTCAACCCCAGCCCGGTTCCCTCGTTTACTCCTTTGGTAGTAAAAAAGGGTTCAAAAATTTTAGCCAGTGTGTTTTCGGGTATTCCCGTTCCGTTATCAGAAACCGATACGTAAATTCTGTTTAGTTCTTTTTTAGTTGTTACTTCTATTACAGGTAAATATTCAGGGCCAAATTTATTTTGCACGGCAAACAATGCATTGTTTAGTAAATTAACCAATACGCTGGCAATATCTTCTTTATTGATAAAAATGAGAGGTAAATCATCTCCGAATATTTTTTTGATGGTGCCGTTAAATGATTTGCCTGAAGCTTTAAGTCCGTTTACTGCAAGGTCAATACACTCATTGCATAAATCATTTATGTTGGTAGGTTTAATGTTTAGTAACGATGGTTTGTCATGCTGCAGCATGTTTTCAATTATTTTTCCTGCACGCATGCTATGCTCGGTAATTTTTTCAACGTTAACAGCAAGTTCTTTTTCGCATTGTTTTCTTTCTTCCTCCGTATTTGCGTTTAAAATCTCATCCGTAAGTTCACTGCTTGTGTCCGAAAAATTGGTGATAAAATTTAAAGGGTTGCGAAGTTCATGTGCTATAGATGCTGAAAGTCTTCCAAGCGATGACATTTTTTCTGAATTTACCAATTGTATTTCCGCTTCACGCAAATGCTTCATTGATTCTTTTAGTTCTGCGTTAGTGCGCTCTAAAATATTTTCTGTTCTTGATCGATCCTTATAACGCTTGTTGATGGCGATAACTACCAGCGTTATCATCATCGTTATGCCAATAAGGGCATACATCATTATTTTATTTTTTTGTTCTCTGGCATTTAGCAAATTAATTTCCGATTGTTTTTTTGCAACTTCAATGCGCGATTGAAGAACTTCAACCGTGTTTTCGCTTTTACTTAGTGCCGAATCTTTTAGTTGATAGTAAATTGACTGGTAATAAAAAGCACTGTCGTACATTTTTTTTACAATGTAGTGCTCTTCCAGTTTTTTTGCATCGTTAATCGAAAGGGCATAATTGGCCGCATTTGCAAAAGGTGAAAGTAAAAATGCATATATTATTACACCCGACTTAAAAAAAACGGTGTTGCGCATTTTCATTGCAAAGGTCTTTTTCAAAGGTTCAGGATTTATAATGTATGTTTCAAATTTAGGTAATTACGGTAAACAAAAAAGCAACATTGTTAATCAAATAATGCTAATAATGCAGTTGTTTTTACCTACCTTACACAGTTTAAAAAAACTAGTAATCGCTGCAGTGAAAGAATTAAAATTGTAAACAGAAATTAAGACCCAATAAGAAATACAACAAACCTTTTATTTAAATCAGGAATGTTATTTTTCCAACTCATTATTTTTTGTGTTTTTATAAATTCGGTTTCAAGAGTAATATCGGCTGCAATGCAAAGGCGGGTTTCATTATTGCATTGGCTTAAAATATCAGCAACCAATGCGTTATTACGATAAGGAGTTTCAATAAATAATTGCGTTTGTTTTTTTTGTGCCGATTCTTTTTCTATTTTTTTTAAAAACAATTTTCTTTCTTCTTTATCTTTTGGAAGGTAGCCATGAAAGCAAAATTGCTGCCCATTTAAACCTGACGCCATTAATGCAAGTAATATTGAGGAGGGGCCAACCAATGGAACCACTTTAATGTTTTGCCGGTGTGCTTCTGCTACAATGGCTGCTCCTGGGTCGGCAACGGCAGGGCTGCCTGCTTCACTAAGCAGTCCGATATTTTTTCCATTTAAAACATTTTTAAAAAAAACTTTTTCAAAAACATTTTGCTCATGCTTGTTTAATTGATGAATGGTTAAGTGCGATTGAGGCGTTTTGATATTGCACAATTTTAAAAACTGGCGTGCACTTTTTTCGTTTTCAACAATATATTCGTCAAGCTGTTGTATGATTTGTAAAACTCCGGAAGGTAAAATGCTTTCAACCGCGTTTCCGCCAAGTGCGGAAGGAATAAGAAATAAAGCTCCGGCAGGCAAAACTATGGGTTGGTTTTTAATTGAGGCTGTTTAATTTTTTCAGCTATAATTTCACATGCCTTATCAAGCAGATGAAAAACTTTTTCAAAGTCATCTAACTTTTGATAATAAGGGTCGGGAACAGCACGTCTGCTTCCCATGCCTGCAAAATTTAATATCATGTGTATTTTATTTGTATGCTCTTCGGTATGCGCATACTCCAATAGGTTTTCGTAATTATTGGCATCCATGGCAAAAATAAAATCAAACGTATCCAAATCTTTTGGAATAAACATGCGCGAACGCTGGCCTGTTATATCTATTCCAAATTTTTTAGCAACGGTAATTGACCGGTGGTCGGGCTGCTCGCCTTCATGATAATTAATAAGCCCGGCTGAATCAACAGAGCCTTTAATTTTTTTTTCAGAAAATTTTTTTTGTAAAATTCCTTCAGCAAGTGGCGAACGGCAAATGTTCCCCAAACACACCATTAAAACTTTTACTGCCAATGTTAACCTCTGTGATTTAAGTTGATGCGCTTTTGCAAATCTGCCACATACCCTTTAAACTTTTTATCGGTTTCCATCAGGTTGTTTACCGTGCGGCATGCATGCAATACAGTTGCATGATCTTTACCACCACAGTGCGCACCTATAGCCGACAGGGATGACTTGGTCATGTTTTTTGAAAAATACATGGCCAACTGCCTTGCCTGAACCACCTCGCGCTTGCGTGTTTTTGATTTTAAAGTTTCAAGCGCAAGTTCAAAATAATCGCATACCACTTTTTGGATATAATCAATTGAAATTTCGTGAACCGTATTTTTTACAAACTTGTCAATCATTTGTTTGGCAAGTTCAAGTGTAATTGGCTTTTTGTTTAACGATGCCTGTGCAATAATCGAAATTAATGCTCCTTCCAGTTCGCGTATATTGCTTGTTATGCTGTAAGCAATGTATTCAACAATGTCAGTAGGAAGGTCAATTCCATCCATGTACATTTTCTTTTTTAGGATGGCAATGCGTGTTTCTAAATCAGGTGATTGAAGGTCGGCAGACAATCCCCACTTAAAACGTGATAACAAACGTTGTTCAATTCCCTGCAAATCAACAGGAGCTTTGTCTGAGGTTAAAATAATTTGTTTGTTGTTTTGGTGCAGGTGATTAAAAATGTGAAAAAATACATCCTGCGTTTTTTCTTTGCCGGCAAAAAAGTGAATGTCGTCAATAATCAACACATCCATCATTTGATAAAAGTGGGCAAAATCGTTTTGTGAATTATTACGCACTGCGTCTACAAACTGATTCATAAACCTGTCAGACGGAACGTACAATACGGTTTTGTTTGGAAAATTATTTTTGATTTCGATACCAATGCTATGCGCAAGATGTGTTTTTCCAAGACCTGTTTGACCGTAAAGCAAAAGCGGGTTAAAAGAAGTTCCGCCCGGCTTATTGGCAACAGCGTAACCTGCACTGCGCGCTAACCGGTTGCAATCACCTTCAATAAAATTGTCAAATGAATAACTTGGGTTTAGTTGCGAGTCAACATCTATCTTTTTTAAACCGGGAATGATAAATGGATTTTTTATTCCGGCATTTAAACTTACGGGAACATTAACAGGATTATTTTTTAAGTTACCAGTTCCTTTAGCAGGAATTTTTACCGCATAAGGCTTTGAGCTGTTCATGTTGTTTTCCATTAAAATGGAATACTCAAGACGCCCTTCGGCTCCTAATTCTTTTTTTATTGTTTTGCGTAAAAGCTGGATAAAATGTTCTTCAAGCCACTCGTAAACAAACTGGCTTGGCACTTCAATGGTTAAAATATTTTTTTCGAGCTTTAGTGGTTTTATCGGCTCGAACCATGTTTTAAAATTCTGAGGTGTAACGTTATCGCGGATAAGTTTAAGGCAATTGTCCCAAACTTTCTCTACACTCTTCTCTGTATTCTTGTGAACGCTCATTAAATTTAATTTGGTTTTAGGTGGTGAAATTTTTTATAAAGTTAAAATTTAAAATTGGTTTGTCAATGGTTTTGGTAATTTTTTTTTTGTTTTTTCCTCCTTTTGTTTTTTGATGCGGCAAATGTTATCAAAATATTTTTCAAAAAAAAATTAAATTTCGTTTGCATAATTCAAAATTTTAATAGTGGATGCTGAGGCTTTAATGTTACGGAATTTTTTCTCAACAAAAAAATCTATTCTGCCTAATTTTATTCCTGCCCATCCAACTTGCGCCACCAACACATCTTTTCGGTCACGATTTTTGTATTTGTACGGGTCGTTTATAAATGTGTGTGTGTGTCCGCCAATAATCAAATCAATGTTTAACGATCTTTTTGCCAGCATTTCATCACTCACTTTTTCGTCAGGGTATTTGTATCCAAGATGAGAAAGGCAAATTACCAAATCGCATTTTTCGATGTGCTTTAACTTGTGTGCAGTAATGGCGGCATTTTCAAGCGGGTCATAATATTTTGTGTTGCCATACATTTTTTTGTCAACCAATCCTTCAAGTTCAATTCCAACACCAAATACGCCAATGCGCACTTCGTCTTTACTAAAAATTTTATAAGGCGAAGTTTTTCCTTCCATTGCGGTTCCTCTAAAATCATAATTTGTATTCAGCAATGGAAAATTTGCATGAACAAGTTGCTTTGCCAAACCGTCAACTCCGTTGTCAAAGTCATGATTGCCAATAGTGCCTGCATCGTAACCCATCTTGCTCATTAATTTAATTTCCACTTCGCCACCGTATAAATTAAAATAAGGTGTACCTTGAAACATATCGCCTGCATCCAGCAGCAACACATTTTTTTCTTTGTTTCTTATCTCGTTAATTATTGCACTGCGTTGTGCCACTCCTCCTAATCCCGGATATTTTGCATCGTTGGCCGGAAATGGTTCGATATGGCTGTGCACATCATTGGTGTGCAGCACAGTAATTTTTACAATGTGTTTTTTTGCAACCACATCATAAGGTACTCCTGTTAGCCCAATTCCCATTGCACTAACACCAAGTGTTCGTATAAAGTCACGCCTGCTATTCAAGTGTTATCCTCCCTTCAATTTTTGCGTTAAGTGTTTCGCCATTTTTATTTTTTTCTACAAAGCCATTTATAATTACATCACGCAGTTTTAATCCTAAATATTCTTTGTTAAGAGCTTCATTCATCAATTTTAAGTTATCTCCTCCATTGCCCAGATAATCGGAGGTAAGCACTTTATAAACTTTGGTTGAGTCAAAACTCAATCCTGCAATTGTAATGGTGTTTGCAATGTTGTCTTTTATTTTCATTGATAAGCCCGACACAGGCATTCCGCCTTTTGCAGCTATAAAGTCAATAAGTTTTTTTGTGGTGCTTCCGCTTAATGTTATTACCATCACTTCGTTTTCAAATGGCATCAGTTCAAAAATGTTTCTTCGTGTAATGTCGCCCTTTGGTAAGGGTGCCCGCAGTCCGCCATTGTTCAAAAAACAAAAATCAATTTGTTTTCCTTCCTTGGCAGTATACTGTTTCTTTGAGTATTCAAGTGTAATGTCTGCAATGGCATTGCCCAAAAGTCCTTCGGGTGTTTTTTTTTCCATAGCAGTTTCACTTTTAATAAGAAAAAAATTCATGCTTGAATCAACCAGATGCTTGTAAGGAGAAAGAAATGAGAGTAGTGATGAGTCCTCAGTTGTGTATCCCGGTTTGTTTAACGGGTATTGATTGGTTTGAACTTGTGTAATGCGGGATGGAGGGTTGCAGGAAAAAAATACAGTTGTAAAAAACCAGACAACAAGAAAGGGTACATATTTTTTTTGCATGCACTAAAAATAGAAAAACGGATTTGGTTAGATCGTAAACGAAGGTTGCGCCTTATCGTTTACGCAGTAAATGTACAAATTGAAAAATCAGAGCAAGTGATTTTTGGAAAAATAATTGAATTTAAAGTTATAAACATCCAATTGCAGTGTCAAATAAAAATTCGAACTTCGAAACCAATTGGTACTCATTTCGTAAACAAGCCCATAAAAAAACAGCACAATGAAAGTAGAACAATTAAAATGGACAGTTCCCAATGGATGGAATAAAACCATAGACAAAAATTTAAGTGCCAATGCACAATTGGTAATTGCATTTGGCAGCCGAAATTTACTGATGGATAAAGCACGTTTTGATGAATTGCGAAGCATGTATCCAAATGCAAACATCCTTAGCAATACTACATCGGGCGAAATTATTGATACGCGTGTGGTTGATGACAGCATTGTGTGTACAGCTATTTGCTTTGAACATTCAACCATAAATTATGCTACACTAAACATAAATGAAATAGGCGATAGCCATGCTGCCGGACGAAGGCTTGCTGAACTTTTACCCAAAGAAAATCTTAAACATATTTTTGTAATCTCTGATGGTCAAAAGGTAAATGGCAGCGAACTGGTACTGGGACTAAACTCAAATTTAACAACAGGTGTTACCATAACCGGTGGTCTTGCAGGTGATGGTGCATTGTTTGAAAAAACGTTGGTAGGAATAAATTCACCTGCTGCCTCAGGTAATATTGTTGCTGTAGGGTTGTACGGAAACCGTTTGGTGTTTGGTCATGGTTCGTTTGGCGGGTGGGACTCATTTGGCCCCGACCGTTTAATAACAAAATCAAAAGCCAATGTCCTGTATGAACTTGACGGTAAGTCAGCACTTGGATTGTATAAACAATATTTGGGCGAGCAAGCAAACGAGCTTCCCGGTTCTGCATTGCTTTTTCCACTTTCAATAAGGGCAAATGATGCTGATCATCCTGTGGTGCGAACCATCTTGTCAATAAATGAAGACGAACAAAGTATGACTTTTGCCGGTGATATGCCCGAGGGTGCTTATGCCCGTTTAATGAAAGCAAACTTTGACAGGTTGATTGATGGTGCCGGCACAGCAGCATCACACACATTTGATGCCATCGGAAAAAATGAACCAGACTTGGCAATACTTATTTCATGTGTTGGGCGCAAACTTGTTTTAAACCAGCGAATCGAAGAAGAAGTGGAAGGTGTGCGCCAAGTGCTTGGACAAAAACCTGTTATTACCGGATTTTATTCATATGGAGAAATTTCTCCCTTTAATCCGGCAGCAAAGTGCGAGTTACATAATCAAACAATGACCATAACTACCATCACAGAAATTTGAGAATGGAGTTTAATAAACTTTTAAAAAGGCAGCTATCAAAATATTTTCCGCAAGGAATTCCAGATGGGATGGATGGTTTTTTGTACGCAGTAAACAGTTCTTACGAACATTATGAAACTGACAGGAGTATGATTGAACGTTCGATGGAACTTAGTTCAGCTGAACTTACCGAGGCAAATTCTAAGATCCGAGAGGAATCAAAAAAACAAAAACTTGTACTAGATAAATTAAAAGATTCGATAAACGCTTTGCGAAGTGCAGGAATTATTAAAGATGAAATGGATGATATACGTGATGAGGGGGATGTGTTGGATGCTGTGAATGCTTTAAAAAAATTAATCGAACGTACTCAAAAAGCAGAAAAAAATTTGTACGAAAGTGAGGAACGGCACCGCACCGTAGTTGAATCACTTTCAGAAGGATTAATAATTACGGATGTGAATGATGTAATTGTTTTTGCCAACAAGCGCATGAGCGATATTACCGGATACAACATGAAGGATATGCTGGGCAATCAGGCACATAAAATATTTTTTCAACCAGAAGAATGGGACAATATATGGATTAAGCATTCGCAGCGCGTTAACGGTATGAATGAGCGGTACGAGGCACCTATGGTGCGTTCAAATGGCGCAATGTTTTATGGCGAAATAAGTGCAGCACCCTATTTAAACTCAGAAGGAAAAATTGTTGGCACTGTGGCAGCAATAAATGACATTAGCCATCGCGTTCAACTTATGAATGATTTGGAACTTATAAATAAAGAATTACGTGATTACGCCTACATTGTTTCGCATGACTTAAAGGCGCCACTACGTGCTATCAAATCATTAGCGCAATGGATTTCGAAAGATTACGAGGATAAGTTTGATGAACCAGGACGCAATCAAATGAAACTTTTAATGGGCCGCGTTGATCGAATGTTTAACTTAATCGAAGGAATTTTGGAGTATTCAAAAATAGGACGTGTAAAAGATACCATTCAGTCTGTGGACTTAAATACGGTAATAAACGAAGTTATTGAAACTGTCGATGTGCCTGGTAATATTACACTTGATGTTCAAAAACCTTTGCCTGTAATTAATTTTGATAAGGTGCGCATTCAACAGGTGTTTCAAAATTTAATTAGCAATGCCATAAAATATAATGATAAAAAGGAAGGAAGAATTAATATTTTGCAAAACTGCGATGATAAATCATGGCATTTTATTGTTGAAGACAATGGGCCCGGAATAAGCCCTGCATATCACGAAAAAATATTTCAAATTTTTCAAACATTGCATGCCCGTGACAATTTTGAAAGTACAGGTATTGGCCTTTCCATTGTAAAACGCACCATGCAAACCTATGGCGGCAAGGTTTGGATTGAGTCTGCAGAAGGAGAAGGCGCAAAATTTCATTTTTCATTTCCCAAAGAAATAATTTAATTTTACAAAATGATGAGCAACAAACCTATATTGCTAATTGAAGACGACCAAATTGATTCGCTAATGGTGAAACGTGCTTTTACCGAAATAAATTTAAAAAACGATTTAATTATTGCTGAAAATGGTGAGGTGGCATTGGGTTGGTTACGAAACAATAAGCGCATACCTTGTATTATTTTGCTTGATCTAAACATGCCGCGTATGAATGGCCATGAATTTTTAAGCCACATAAAAAGCGATGAGTATTTTAAAATGATTCCTGTTGTGGTACTTACAACTTCTAACGATATACACGACAAAATAGAAGCTTTTAAAAAAAGTGTAGCAGGTTACATGCTTAAGTCAATTGACTATGATGAATTTGTTAGTACACTTAAAACTATTGATGCCTATTGGACAGCCAGCCAGCTACCCGAATAAATTTATGTTTTATACCAATTAATTTATCAGGCACAAATATTTTTTATGATTGAGCACACCATAAATATACGCGTTAGGTATGCCGAAGTTGACCGAATGGGATATGTGTATTACGGCAACTACGCAACCTATTTTGAAGTAGCACGGGTTGAAACACTTCGAACCTTAGGAGTTACCTATAAGGAGTTAGAAGATGATGGAATTATTTTGCCTGTTTTAGATTTTGCAGTAAAATATGTTAAGCCCGCCTTTTATGATGATGAGCTTACCATAAAAACCTGCATCAGTAAAAATCCAACCGCACGCATTCACTTTGATTTTGAAACTAAAAATACAAATGGCGACTTGCTTAATACAGCTACCGTTACACTTGTATTTGTAAATCGTGCCACAGGCAAACCCTGCCTTCCTCCTGATTTTTTGCGCGAAAAATTTAACGGTTTTTTTTAACACCTGTTATTTATTTTTTTTTAAAACATGTTTTTTATGTTTCGGTCAGTAATTATAAAATTACATTTGTCCATCCATTAAAAAACACATTACAATTTATGATTAAAAATTTTATCTGTGCAATAGTTGCAATATGTTTTATGCAAAACTGTTTTGGGCAAATGCAACGCTATACATCAGCACAAAATAATTATTACTGGAAAAATCGTGCACCGTATGCAGGGTATTGGCAACAGGATGTGTACTATAATATAAAAGCATCGCTTGACGAGGTTACCGATATTATTACCGGTACACAAGAGTTAACATACCGTAACAACTCACCCGATACATTGAAATTTGTTTTTTTTCATTTGTATCAAAATGCTTTTGTTGATGGATCTTATCTTGATAAGTTAAACGAAGAAAATAATTTCCATCCGCCACATGGTAAATACGAAAGCCAGGGACTGGGAATAGAAATAGAAAAACTAAAAGCAACTTTGATAAACGAAAAAAAAATAAACGCTGACCTGGTTAAGGTAATTGACAATTCGATAATGAAAGTAATGTTGCCCGAACCACTATTGCCTCAATCAGAAATTGTTTTTGAAATAAATTTTAAAACCTATTACGACCGCGGTGGCCAACGCAGGCGCATGCAAATATTTAACGCATGGGGATACAAGCACTACAACGGATGCCAATGGTTTCCTAAAATAAGTGTGTATGATAAAAAAATAGGATGGGATACGTACCAGCATCTTGGCCGCGAATTTTATGGCGACTTTGGCGATTTTGATGTTGAGCTTACCTTGCCCAATAATTATGTAACCGAGGCTACAGGAATTCTTATCAACGAAGAAGAAGTTTTACCGGATGAGCTTCGACAAAAACTAGACATAAAAAATTTTGCAAACAAACCATGGAATGAACCTCCATCAGTGATTATTGCACCTGACGGAACTAAAAAAACGTGGAAGTATCATGCCGAAAATGTTCACGACTTTGCATTTACCACCGACCCTACGTACCGCTTGATAGAAAGTAACTGGAATGGAATAAGATGCATTGGCATAGCACAGGAGCCGCATTGCGCACGCTGGCAAAATGCGGGCGATTACACAGCTAAAATTATTAAAACGTTTTCAAACGATTTTGGAATGTACGCGTATCCCAAAATGGTGGTGGCTGATGCCCGCGATGGCATGGAATATCCAATGATAACAATGGATGGCGGTGGCGACCCGGATTACCGTGGCTTGCTTGTTCATGAAATTGGACATAACTGGTTTTATGGAATGATTGGCAATAACGAAACGTATCGTGCATTGCTTGATGAGGGCTTTACACAATTTTTAACCGGGTGGGGTCTCGAAAAACTTGAAGGCAGTGAAATAAGTGATGATAACAGAAAGTGGTATCAACCAAAATATACCGAGCCATTAACCCAACGCTTTACTTCGGTTTACTATACGTACTTAAATGCAGCAGTGAATGATGATGATGGGTACATAAATACACACAGTGATATGTTTAATGGTGCGCTTGGTCATGGTGGCGGTTACGGAATGGTGTATAGAAAAACGGCAACCATGCTTTATAACTTACAATACGTTTTAGGCGATGAGCTGTTTTTAAAAGCCATGCAACATTATTTTAATCAGTGGAAAATGTGCCATCCGTATCCCGAAGATTTTCGAAACTCAATTACCCAAGCTGTGCAAATGGATTTAAACTGGTTTTTTGACCAATGGCTTGAAACCGATAAAAAGCTTGATTACAAAGTATGCAATGTAAAACGAGGAAAGGAATCCGATACATACATTATAAAATTTAAGCGTTTGCAACGTATGCAATCGCCAATTGATTTTACTGTGTATGATAACTGCGGTGCCAAGCACGATTTTTACATTCCAAATACATGGTTTGAAAAAGAAACCACTGCAACCAAATTACCTAAGTGGGAGGGATGGGATAAATTAAACAAGACCTATAAAGCCGAAGTAAAAATTCCCTGCGGAATTGGCAATGTGCAAATAGACACCAGCTTTAGGTTAGCTGATATTAATCAGCTAAACAATTCTCTTACCACTCCTATTAAACTACAATTTGATAAATGGCAAACACGCGGATGGACGGATTGGAAGCATTATGTTTTCAGAATTAGACCTGATGCATGGTACAACTCATATGACGGAGTTAAAATCGGATTTCATTTAGAAGGCGACTATTTAAAGGTGAAACATATTTTTCGTTCTGACTTTTGGATAAACACCACCATTGGTCAGGCTGGCCTTAGCCCCGAAGCCGAAATAAATAAAAACGATCAGGCTTCGTTTCGACTTTATTACAAAACACCCGTGCACAGGATTAATAAAAATTTTTATGCATGGACAGGTGGCGGGCAGTTAGACGGCCTTTCAAATTTTTATACAGGCATTGAGCAATTTTCCAAATCGGAAAAAACACGCATGTTTGCTGAGTATAAATTATTGTATCGTAACAATACTACCGATTTGGATTACCTGCTTTATTCCAATGAGTGGCAGTCGGCAAAGTATAATAATTCAATATCCATTGGTACTACACGAATGTATCAAAAAGGAAAACTTGATGGCAGCACTACTTTTAAAATTTCCTCAAACAGTATTTACAGCGATTATAATTTTTCAAAGGCAAACATTACATCCATAAATAAAATTACAACCGGCAAAATTGAGTGGAACACACGCTTGTTTGTTCAATACGGCAGTGGTACCGATGTGCCAAATGAAAGCGCCTTGTTTTTGGCAGGAGCCAATCCGGAAGAGTTAATGGATAATGCTTATACACGCTCAAAAGGTTTTGTTCCAAACGATTGGGTTGGCTATGGTGCAGAAACCAACCATTTTCATCAGGGTGGTGGATTAAACCTGCGTGGCTATGCCGGATATATTGCGCCTTATAACAAACCAAACGAAACACAAAAATTTATTTATAAGGGAACATCGGGTGCAAGCATTAGTGTTGAAATGGATTTTGAAAACCTGTTTAACCTAAGGCCAAGACAGTTTGCAAAATGGATTCATGTAGATATGTATTTGTTTGCCGATGCAGGAACTATTAACACCAGCGCTGCAAAAGACAATGTTGAATTGTCGCCTATAAAAATGGATGCAGGCATTGGCACGGCTGTTACTATAAAAAAATGGGGGCCGTTTAATGCAATAAAGCCGCTTACCATCAGGTTTGATGTCCCGTTGTTTTTAAACTTGCCTCCGGCAATGGAAAAAGAGTATGCAAAGTTTAGGTTTGTGGTAGGAGTGGGACGTACGTTTTAAATGCTAAACAAAAACTGGTTTTGTAAAACCGTTTAAATTGTTTTCTCAATTACGTAATCGTTCCTGTCTTTGTTGTTGCGGGCAATCATCTCGGCCAAAAAACCACCCACAAAAAGTTGTGTGCCAAGCACCATACATGTTAGCAAAATGTAAAACGATGGGCGTGTGGTAAGCCGGGTTGCAGGGATGTGATTTAATACATTAAAAATTTTTTCGGCACCCAAATAAGCGGCACCAACAAAACCTATAAAAAACATAAGGGTTCCTAAGGTGCCAAATAAATGCATGGGACGTTTTCCAAACCGCGATACAAAGGTGATTGAAAGCAAATCAAGAAAACCGTTTACAAACCGCTCGAGCCCAAATTTGGTTTTACCGTATTTGCGTGCGCGGTGTTCAACAGTTTTTTCGGTAATTTTTGAAAAGCCTGCCCACTTGGCTATTACGGGTATGTAGCGGTGCATTTCGCCATACACCTCTATGGTTTTTACTACATCGGCTTTGTATGCTTTTAATCCGCAATTAAAATCGTGCAGATTATTTATACCCGAAACTTTTCTGGTGGTCCAGTTAAAAAATTTACTGGGTACTGTTTTCATCAGCGGATCGTGCCGTTTTCTTTTCCATCCGCTTACCAAATCAAAACCCTCTTTGGCAATCATGTTATACAGTTCAGGAATTTCGTCCGGGCTATCCTGCATATCAGCATCCATCGTAATAACTACATTGCCTTGCGCAAGTTCAAATCCTTTTTGAAGCGCAGCCGATTTTCCATTGTTTCGTCTAAACTTTATGGCTCTGATGTTTGTGTTTTGTGAGGCAAGTAATTCTATGCAACTCCATGATTTATCCTTACTGCCATCATCCACAAAAATTATTTCGTACGTGTAATTATTTGATACCATAACCCGTTCAATCCACGCGGTAAGTTCGCTTAACGATTCTTCTTCGTTAAACAACGGAACTATTACCGAAATATCTATTGGTGCCATGCTTTAGTTTGCCGGAGGATTAAAAAATGGTTTGTCTCTTTTGTAAACAGCAGCCGTTATTAATGATACAAATATGCCGCAAAGAACTTTGTTAAAAAATTCGCCTGAAGCTACTGTTTGAGTGGTAATACTTTCGTACGATTGGATGGTTTGTTCATACATGTTGGAACCCAGCATGCTTTTCATTTGTGTTTCTACCATCTCCATCTGAGTTAATGTTTGGTTTTTAAAATCTTCCACAATGCTGTTGTCATATATTGTACAAAAAATAAATATGAGCAAAGCACTTAATAAACCACCTGCTACTGCCGTAAGAAACCCTGTACGATAAGCTTGCCAGTATGTAATAAATCCTTCCAGTTCGTTTTCGCGGTACGATTTTGTGGAAATACAAATTACAAGTACAGGTATCCATGCGCCAAGCCACGATGCATTGCCAAGCGGATTAAATCCCATAATATACAGTAAAAGAAAAAGTATAAAATTTATTACACCCATCATGCCGCCAAACTGTACTGCGTATCGAAACATAGTTTTTTTTTTGACCCGCCAAAGATAAAAAGAGTTTGATGAGGCAATAATATAACTGTAGGCATCATAGAATTTTGATTGACAAAAACCAAATCTCCTAAAGTTGATGCACAAAGCTATTGGCATGTACATAGTTTATGTCAGCATCCGATGAACTGCAAAGCTCTCTTGCCAATTTATCCATATCAGGTTTTATTTTAAACAACCCGTAAACTGCCGACCCGCTTCCGCTCATGGCTGCATACCATGCCTTGTTTTTATACATTACGTTTTTTACCTGCTCAATGATAGGATAGGCAGGAAAAATATATTTCTCAAAATCATTATTCAATTCACCGTTCCAGTTTAGCGAAGGGCCGGTAATTATTTGCTGCAAACTTTTTGGCGGCACTTGTGGTGTTACCATTTTGTAAGCATCCGCAGTTGAAATATGTACAGCAGGTTTAAACAGAACAATGTAATTGCCTTTTAAAGAAAGCAAAACAGGCGTTAGTAATTCTCCTTTGTTTTGTGCAAAGGCAGGTTGGTTGTAAATAAAAAAAGCGCAATCGGCACCTAAAGTTGATGCATAATTGGTAAGAGCATCATTTGTGCAACAAAGCTTAAAAAGTTTATTTAGTGCCTTTAGCATAAATGCAGCATCAGCCGAACCACCACCCAATCCTGCACCCATAGGTATTATTTTATGCAACCAAACATTTACAGCCGGCAGGTTATATGCATTATCAAGAATGGAGTATGCTTTGTAACATAAATTTTTTTCAATAGTTACGTGGGTTGGCAAACCGCTTTCGATAAAATTAAATTTTGGCTGGCCGGTGACAAAATTTTTGTTTTCAATTACCTCAAGCACATCGCTCCAGGGTATAGGGTAAAAAACAGATTCAATGGTATGATACCCGTCAGGCAGCTTGCCGGTAATGTTTAGCCCTAAATTAATTTTTGCATTTGGAAAACAAACCATTGTAGTTGGGTGTGAAAGAAATCAGCGATACAAATTATTTAGGAGCCCTGCCTAACAATATAAGGGCAATAATGCTGTAGATAATATTGGGAATCCATACGGCCATTATTGCAGGTACATTGCCATTGGTGGCAAAGGTGGTAGTTACCTGCATAAACAATATGTAGGTAAAGCTTAACAAAATGCCGGCACCAATTTGCAAGCCAACACCTCCTCTAACTTTACGGCTTGATATGGAAACCCCAATAAGTGTAAGTATAAATGTAGCAAAGGGGTAGGACATGCGTTCGTACTTTTCCACCTCGTAAAATGGCATTAACTCCGAGCCTCTTAATTTTTCAGCGGCAATAAACTCATTCAGTTGTCCATAATCCATACTCTCAACATTATTTATCCTACGGCTAAACTCTTTAGGGTGCATGGGTAAAATGGTATCGGTGTAAGCTCCTGTTTTTATCTTTTCGGTAGTGTCGGTTATGGTGCGTATCATATAGTTTTCAATGCGCCATTTGCCTGATGTACTGTCCCATTTTATGCGGTCGCTCAAAAGTTTTGACACAAGCTTTCCATGCTCAAATTTTTCCATGCTAAATAAATAGCCAATATCGTTTTTGTTATCATAACTTTCAAAATACACAAACTGCCCCGGCAGCAATTGCCGGTGTATGTTACGTGCTTTAAACACGTATGGATTTTTAATGTAAATATTTTCAAAGTCAAGACGCTTTTTTGTGGCATGAGGTATAACCCAGTTATTAAGATAAAACGAAAGCAGCGCAATTACCGTAGCCGCAATCATATATGGCCTTAACAACCGATTAAAACTTATACCACTGTTAAGAATGGCAATAATTTCGGTTTGCCCCGCCATTTTTGATGTGAAAAATATAACCGAAATAAATACAAACAGAGGGCTAAACAGGTTTACAAAAAAAGGGATAAAGTTGAGGTAATAATCAAAAATGATGGCATTAAGCGGTGCACTGCGTTCAATAAAGTCGTCTATTTTTTCTGAAATATCAAAAACTACGGCAATGGCAATGATTAGCGCGATTGCAAAAAAAAAGGTTCCTAAAAACTTTTTTACAATATATCGATCAAGAATTTTTACCTGCAAAGCCTGTGCGTATTTAAGGTAGCAAAAGTAATCAAAGTAAGGTGTTTAAATTTAGTGCAATACCATGTGTTACAACGTAAGCCCCACCGTAAGCACTACATAACGCAACGTAAAATTTTCTTTAATGTTGGTGTATCCGTTTGGATATACATACACGTTTTCTTTTTGGTACAAAAAGTTTTGCTGCTTGTAATTTGCGCTAAGGCTAAGTCCAAGCTTTTGGGTAAAATTAAATTTGGTGCCCACGCCAACTCCAAAAAATGATTTGCCTGTAACATAACCTGTAAACAGGGTTGATGAATACCCGTAATTTAAAATAAGCAGGGGAGATATTTTATCTTTAATTGGAAAAGCACGCACATCAATAAAATACATAGCACTAAAATAAACAGAACTATAGTCGTAAAAAGCCTTTGCCTGATTTGCCTGATAACCGGCTGTTGTATAATCAAAGCCCAGCCCCGCTCCAATGCTAAACTGATTATTGATTGTTACTCCGTTTATGAAATGAGTAGCAATTGAAGTTCCATTGCCACTCTCTCGTTCACCACCAAAGCCAATATGCGTTTCCATAGTAAACGCGTATGCAGCATCTGACTTCTTTTTAAAATCAACAGGTTGCTTTGTTTCTTCAATATCTTTTTTGCCTGCGGGTTCCTTTGTTATTTTTTCAATCTCATCCATTTTAAACACAAAAATGTTTTTATCAAACGTTTCTATTTTTATAGACGTGTTTGGAACTTGTTCGATAATAATACCATGTATCACGCTACCGTTTTTAAGATAAACCACATCCTGGTAATTGGCTTGCGGCAAGGCAACCAAAGGAGCAAAGCACAAAATAAAAAGCAAGCTCAGTTTTGTTTTTACACTGTTCATATCATAGTTTTTTAAAGTGCTAAAATTATCTGAAAAAATGTTTGGAATGGTTTATTAGTAAGGCTTTAAATTTTACATTTGCCGCCCAATAAAAAAAGCATGCATCAGAACATACGAAACGTAGCGATTATAGCCCACGTTGACCACGGAAAAACAACCCTTGTTGATAAAATTTTACACCAGACATCTGTTTTCAGACAAAACCAGCAAACAGGCGAACTGATATTGGATAATAACGATTTGGAGCGCGAACGTGGAATTACCATTGTAGCCAAAAACGTTTCGGTAACTTACAAAGGCATTAAAATTAATATTATTGATACACCCGGTCACGCTGATTTTGGTGGTGAGGTGGAACGGGTGCTTACCATGGCCGATGGTGTGCTTTTGCTGGTGGATGCATTTGAAGGCCCCATGCCGCAAACGCGGTTTGTATTGCAAAAGGCTTTGGCATTGGGATTAAAACCCATTGTGGTTATAAACAAGGTTGACAAAGAGAACTGCCGTCCTGATGAAGTTCACGAAGCCGTGTTTGATTTGTTTTTTCACCTTGAAGCCAACGAAGATCAGTTGGAATTTCCAACTCTTTACGGCTCATCAAAACACGGATGGATGAGCACCGACTGGCTTAAAGAAACCAAAGACATAACAGCATTGCTTGATGCTATTGTAGAAAATATTCCTCTGGCACCACGCACCGAAGGAACCCCACAAATGCTTATTACTTCACTTGATTATTCAACCTTTGTGGGCCGCATTGCCATTGGCCGCATTTTTAGAGGCGAGTTGCGCGAAAACAAACCCGTAACATTGATGAAACGTGACGGAACACAAAAAAAATCGCGTATTAAAGAATTGTTTGTTTTTGAAGGCATGGGACGCATAAAGGTAGAAAGTGTTCAAAGCGGTGACATTGTTGCTGTAGTAGGTGTTGATGATTTTGAAATTGGTGATACCATTGCCGATTTTGAAAATCCCGAAGCTCTTAGATCTATTGCTGTGGACGAGCCTACCATGTGCATGATGTTTACTATAAACAACTCACCATTTTTTGGAAAAGAAGGCAAGTTTGTAACATCGCGCCACCTGCGCGACCGCTTGTATAAAGAGATTGAAAAAAACCTTGCACTGCGTGTTGAAGAAACAGGATCGCCCGATTCATACCTTGTTTATGGACGTGGTATTTTGCATTTATCCATCCTTATCGAAACCATGCGCAGAGAAGGGTACGAACTGCAATTAGGACAGCCGCAGGTAATCATTAAAGAAATTGATGGTGTAAAGTGCGAGCCAATTGAACATCTGGTGGTAGATACTCCATCTGAAGTAGCCGGAAAAGTTATTGAGTTTGTTACATCGCGCAAGGGCGAACTTACCAGCATGTTGCCAAAAGGTGATTTACAACGTTTAGAATTTAATATTCCGGCCCGTGGGCTTATAGGCCTGCGCAATGCAGTGCTTACTGCCACAGCCGGTGAGGCCATTATGGCGCACCGCTTTAGTTCATATCAACCCATGAAAGGCGCCATTGCCGGACGTAATATGGGAGTTATTCTTGCAAAAGAAAAAGGTACTGCAACTGCTTACTCAATAGATAAATTACAGGACAGAGGCTCGTTTTTTATTGAGCCGGGCGATGTTGTGTATGGTGGGCAGATTATTGGCGAAAACACCCGGCCGGGCGATATGGTGGTAAATGCATGTGAGCCTAAAAAACTAACCAACATGCGCGCTTCGGGCAGTGACGAAAATGTACGCATCATTCCTAAAATAAAATTTTCGCTGGAAGAAGCCATGGAGTATATCGAAAAAGACGAGTATCTTGAAGTAACTCCACAAAGCATACGCATGCGTAAAATTTACCTTGACGAAAACGACCGCAAGCGCATGGCTAAAAAGTTTGAGTCGGTTTAGCAGCACACCTTAATAACCTGTGCCCGTAGTACTTTAGAGGTTTAGCATGGTTAAACCATAACAAGTGCTACGTAAAATTTCTTTTGTTTTTATTATTTGTATTGTTTTAGTGTTACTTTAGCAGGGAAATTAAACCTGTTTGCTAACCGTTTTTCTTTTCGGGTTTAATAAGTTTTTAATGTTAAACTTTAAACTACCATCATTATGACACAAACAAAAACAGAACTCAATCATGTAGAAATGTACGAGTGGTTAAAAGCGCTTGACTTCTACAAAAACGAATTAAAATTTTGGCGCAAACACCTTGCCGAGGTGGTAAGTAAAAATGCTTCACACCATACCCTTCAGCATGCCGAGCATTTTCAAAACCAGGTTATCATACAGGAAGAGCATATTGACATTTTGCGCCACGATGTAAAGCAGTTTGAAAACCACCTGCAAGCCGAACTTACATCAGGCAATGGAGTAAGCGCTATAACCATTAACGTTGAATCGCAGTTGCGCGACAGGCTTCGCACTTTTGAGCATATTTATGTTGACCTTAAGCACGAGTATTATTCGTTTTTAAGAAAGAATATGTAAGGCTGAATGTAAGTTACGGCCTGCCTGTATGCATGGCTCTTATCACATACGCCTTTATTAAAAATTACCATAGATAAAATACACATACAGGATAGGGTGGCCTTGGAACCGGGTAAACGAAGTGCGGATGTGTAATGCTTAAACACTGAGTTAACACTGCGTAAAAGTTTTTCAATTATAGCCAAATACCTATTGCCGATGTTAAAGCAACAGGTGATGCCGGTTAAATACACATATTGGTGGCTTAAACACGCTTTATTTACGCTACAATTTTAATTGACTTTGCATAAAATCATAATGCGATTGCGTAATTATTAAAGTGTAAGCACTTAAACATACATTACTAAATACTGCAACTTTATTATTGTTGCTATAATACCAGTGGGCACTTAATGCCGGATTGTTTTACGCAAAACGGAACATTGCATCGTGTTTTTACGTATGAGGTATTATAAAAACAATATAAGCATGGCACGAAACATTTACCCCTGCTCACAGGTGCAATTGTATGCAACAGCAGAAATAGCCTGGAATATGTGTTTGTTACACATTGGCGACTTTGCTCAATTTAACAAAACATACACCATCCTGTTTTATGAGGAGCGTATTAAAGAGATTAAACAAACCGCAGAACAAAAACCTTTGCACCAGTTAAAGCGCGAGTTAAAGGAACTTAAGACCAAACTGATTGATGCAAAGAAAGACGTGTTGCATAACTATAAATGCATGCTTGAATTTATTAAAATGAATAGAAGCAAAGAAAACATTCCCTTAGTAAACAACAGCAAACTTTACAACAAGGCAAGCAATAATAACTGGCACGCCTGTTTAGCAATAGCAAGTGAGTGTGTAAAGTACACAGCCAATTACCACAAACAACTTGTTGAAGGCGGCAATATGCCCGATTCATTTACTGCCCATTGCAAAGCAGAGTTTGAACAATTTGAAGCACTTAACCTCCAGTATTATTTTAAAAAGCAAAGCCTTAAACGCGATTCGTTTTGCAAAACCAACGGTGGCAACACTATATACGCACACCTTACCGCCATGCTGCGCCATGCGCAGTTAATTTACCGGAAAAGGCCCGATATGCAATTGCTGTTTCAGTTTGATAAGCTGCTGCGCAAAACCAAAAATGCACATACCTCCAAAGGCAGTAAAGTAATAGCCAAACCCGCAAGCGTTTTTAGCAGGGTGGCTGCTATGTTTTGATGTGAAATACACCGATGAATAAGGTATGTAGTGATTTCACCAGGTGTAACCACTCATACCCCTTAGGGTAAACAACCTACTCAACCACCACCCGTTGCTTTTTAACACCCCCATTGCCGTTTGTTACCAGTAATTGATATACACCAGCTACATAACGGCTAACATCAAGCAAATGCCGGTGTTCTATCTTTCCGTCAAACACCTTGCGGCCGGTTATGTCAAACAACACCGCTTTAAATTTATCCTGCGGGCTTTGGCTCTTAACCGTTATGTTTAACTTATCTGTTGCCGGAACCGGAAACACCGTCAAACCAAAATCACCTTCGGTGTCATT
>CAYSPG010000030.1:0-33660 GCA_964432885.1 uncultured Flavobacteriaceae bacterium | reverse complement strand
TTTACCGTGGTCAACGTGACCAATGGTTCCAATGTTTACGTGTGGTTTGGAACGATCGAATTTTTCTTTTGCCATTTTATTTTTTAATTATCAGGTTACTTTAATAGAATTTATTTAGTGTTATATATTTTTAGTACAATTATTATTCTGTTTACATCGAGCCGTTGAGGAGAATCGAACTCTCGACCTCTTCCTTACCAAGGAAGTGCTCTACCACTGAGCTACAACGGCTTGTTAAGTTTGAGGTTTGAAGTTTATTGTTTGAAGTTACCAAACTTTAAACTTAAGACTTTAAACTTCACTAAGAGCGGAAGACGGGGCTCGAACCCGCCACCTATAGCTTGGAAGGCTATCGCTCTACCAAATGAGCTACTTCCGCAATTGGATTAAGCGTTTGTAGTAAGTTTTTTAGGTGACGCTTTTAATTTTTAATTTCAGAGAACGTTATTTTATTATTCAGTACAACCAACTTTTGACTTTACTTTAGTGGGGAATGGTGGATTCGAACCACCGAAGTCGAAAGACAACAGATTTACAGTCTGTCCCATTTGGCCACTCTGGTAATTCCCCTTGAACGTTTAAAGTTTGATGTTAAAAGTTTAAAGTTGAACTGAAAACGAGAACATCAAGACTTAAAACTAATGCTTTTTGAGCCGATGGAGGGATTCGAACCCCCGACCCACTGATTACAAATCAGTAGCTCTGGCCAACTGAGCTACATCGGCAATTGGGTCAACTATTGAGAGTGACGCAGGGCGTTAAACCCAAGCACCCTTAGCTCATTTAACAGACTACAAACACCTTGTTTTTATTAATTCAATGAACACACTATACCCCTTTAAAAAAGGGATGGCAAAAATAGAAAACACATTCAGATTAACAAGAGGTTGTAAAAAATATTTTTTATTTTTTTTATTGCCCCGCTAAAACACTGAAAACGATTGAAAATGAGAGCTCAATATGCTTACTAACCGGCTGCTGTTTTAATGATTGGTGCCTTTTACGTGGAAAATAAATTTGAATTTAAGGTCGGCTGATGTAAAATTTAAATCATGCTGGCTTAAATATATTTCGATTGGTGTGTAATATAACCTGAAGTATTGTTTAAGGTTATTGGCCGAAGGGGTTAGCGATAAGGTAAGCGGGCTGCCACTGATGGTTTGGGATGATGACATAAGGGTGGGTGCACCAAAGTCAGTGTAAACCGCATATTGGGATATGTTTTTAAATGATGCTAAACTGCCGCCTGACGGGGCCAAAAATTCTACATCAGCTGATTTGAGGGTTACTGATTCTACATCGTCAAGGTACACTGCATTTTCTTCGCAGGCTACTCTAAAGAAATCGTTGTTAAGGCTAATGGATACTTTGTAGTAGTTATCGGATGTGGAGGAACTGTCGATTACCGAGTCAACAGTAATTATACCGCTTTCGACTTGCGTTAAGTCAAATTCTACAGTTTCGGGTTCTTTATTGGTTTCTTTACACGAAGTGTATAGTACTGCAACCATTGCAAACAGCAATGCGAAGCAGGTGTTTTTATTTGGTGAGCTCGTCATTGGATTGTACAACTTTAGTTTTTAAATTTTCTTTAAAAGTAGTTAGTTTTTTATAAAGTTTGTTGTCAGCGTAAGCTAATATTTGAACAGCTAATATACCTGCATTTTGTGCTGCATTTAATGCCACCGTAGCTACAGGAACTCCGTTGGGCATTTGTAAAATGGAGAGTATGGAATCCCAACCATCAATACTATTTGAAGATTTTACGGGTACGCCAATTACAGGAAGGCTTGTTACCGATGCCACCATGCCGGGCAGGTGTGCCGCACCGCCTGCGCCTGCTATTATTACCCGCAGTCCTTTTTGATGTGCTGTTTTGGCATATTCAAACATGCGTTCGGGGGTGCGGTGGGCCGAAACGATTGCTATTTCGTATTCGACATTAAATTCTTTTAGAATGTCAGCTGCCTGTTGCATTACAACAAGGTCGGATTTGCTTCCCATTATTATTCCAACAAGTGGTTTCATTTTTTACTGTGTTGCTTGGTTTAAAAAGTTGAGCAAAGGTAACATTGCTTCATAAGATTGTGCGCAGGTGGGAATTAGTTTATTTGAGAGCACGGTTTTGTCGTCTATGGTGTGTTCTACTATGTAGCTGGTGTATTTAAAGAGTTCTAAATCGGGATGGTTTTTGGGGTAGCCTTTGGGAGATGTTTTTAGTTTCATATCGGACAGGGTGCCGAAATGTTTTTTAAAATTTTTGTTTGCCAAAATTGATTTAAACGATTTGGTGTTGTATTCAATTTCTTGGCGGATGGCTTTTAATGCCGGTGGTATGGGCATGTAACGGCCACCTGCTAAAAATGATTTACCGGGTTCGATGTGCAGGTAAAAACCGGCATTGTAATCTATTTTTCCAGTGGGGGTTACTGATATGCCAAAGTTGGTTTTGTAAGGTGTTTTGTCTTTTGAAAACCGAATATCGCGGTAAATGCGCATTACGCACTTTTTGCCTTCGAGGCCTTTGAGCTTGGGATTTTTTTGGGCCATGGCATCTATTAAGTGCTGGGCAATTTCAAGCACATTGTGCCGGGCGGCTTCGTATGCCGGGCGGTTTTTTTCGAACCACTCGCGGTTGTTGTTTTTTTTGAGTAAGGCAAGAAATTGTAATGTGGATTTTTGAAGCATGAGGGATTTGGGAAATTGGAAATTAAAGGCAATAATAAATGTAATTTATTTTCACCTGCTCGTTTAGCCATTTTGCGCATCTGCCAGGTTCTCATTAAGCACTAAGTTGATTTTTTATTTTTTAAAATCACTGATTGGGGTTTCGCAATAAAACGAAACGACCTGTGAGGTGGAAGCAGGAACAAACTGCAAACAACTTCCCATTTTCTTACATTTTGATTTTTAGTTTCACGTAACATAAGCACAGCCGATGCGTTACACAAGGCTGATAAGAATATATTATGCGTCAGTTAAAAATAGTAAAACAAGTAACTAACCGCGAAACCTACTCGCTTGACAAATACCTGAGCGAGATAGGCAAAGTGCCATTGCTGGCTATTGAGGATGAAATAAAGTATGCACGGCTTATAAAAAAAGGCGACCAAAGCGCCCTCGAAAAACTTACCAAAGCCAACCTTCGCTTTGTGGTATCAGTGGCCAAGCAATACCAAAACCAGGGGTTAACATTGGGCGATTTAATTAACGAAGGCAACCTGGGACTGATAAAAGCAGCTTACCGCTTTGACGAAACCAGAGGTTTTAAGTTTATTTCTTACGCAGTGTGGTGGATACGCCAAAGCATACTGCAGGCGCTGGCCGAGCAAAGCCGTATAGTGCGCCTGCCGCTAAACAAAATCGGGTTTATTAATAAAATTAACAAAGCCTACGCACAACTTGAGCAGGATTTTGAACGCGAACCATCAAACCACGAAATTGCTGATGTGCTTAAACTTTCGCTTAACGATATAAACGATACCATGCGCAGCAGCGGAAGGCACGTAAGCATGGACGCACCTTTATTGCAGGGTGAAGACGGAAGCCTGCTGGATTTGATACCAAACGAAGAGCGCTACAGCCCTGAGGTGGCATTGATGTCGGAATCATTAAAACGCGAAATAGAGCGCGCCTTAAAAACGCTGACCGTAAAAGAAGCCGAAATAATAAAACTATACTTTGGTCTTACCCCTGAACCCGCTATGACGCTGGAAGAAATTGGCGACCGCTTTGAACTTACACGTGAGCGCGTGCGCCAGATTAAAGAAAAAGCGATTCGTAGATTAAAGCATACCTCGCGAAGCAAGGTTTTAAAAACATACTTAGGATAACAGCCCTTAACTTAACTACACTTTTACTGCATCACTAACTTCGTTTTTAAAAACGAAGTTTTTGTTTTTATCAAGGTCTATCCTGATTGCATCTTCCTTATTAATTGCACCTGCAAGAATTTGCTTCGACAATTCGTTCAACAATTTTTTTTGCATCACACGTTTCAGTGGCCGTGCTCCAAACTGTGGGTCGTATCCTAACTGCGACAGCCATTCAATTGCTTTTTCGGTTATTGAAAGTTGAATGTCATTTTTAGCAAGCATATCGGCAGCCTGTTTAAACTGCATGCGTACAATACCTTCAATCTGTTCGCGGGTAAGCGGATTAAACATTATTACCTCATCAATGCGGTTTAAAAATTCAGGCCTGATGGTTTTCTTTAGCAAATCAAAAACACTGGTTCTGGTTTTTGCAATTACTTCATCACGGTTTTTATCGGTAATGTTTTCAAAACTTTCCTGAATAATGTGCGCACCAATGTTTGATGTCATTATTACAATGGTGTTTTTAAAATTTGCTGTGCGTCCTTTGTTATCCGTTAATCTTCCATCATCAAGCACTTGCAATAAAATATTAAAAACATCGGGGTGTGCTTTTTCAATTTCATCTAACAGAATTACTGAATAGGGTCTTCTGCGAACTGCTTCGGTAAGTTGTCCTCCTTCATCATACCCAACATAACCGGGAGGCGCACCAATTAAACGCGACACAGTGTGTTTTTCCTGGTACTCGCTCATGTCAATGCGCACCATGCTGCTTTCGTCATTAAACAAAAACTCAGCAAGTGCTTTGGCAAGTTCTGTTTTACCTACACCTGTGCTGCCAAGAAAAATAAAACTGCCAATGGGTTTGCGCATGTCCTGCAAGCCTGCGCGGCTTCTGCGCACTGCATCGGCAACGGCCTCAATAGCGTCATCCTGCCCTACTACCCGCTTGTGCAATTCATCTTCTAACTGCAACAATTTTTCGCGTTCGCTTTGCAACATACGCTTTACAGGAATGCCTGTCCAGCGTGCAACAACATCGGCAATATCTTCGGTATCCACTTCTTCTTTTAACATGGCGCCTTTTGATTGCTGCTGCTGCAATTGTTTCATCAATGATTCCAGTTTTGCTTCGGCATCTTTTACTTTTCCGTATCGGATTTCGGCAACCTTACCATAATCACCTGCGCGCTCGGCTTGTTCGGCTTCTAATTTTAAGTTTTCAATTTGTTCTTTGATAGATTGAATTTTTTCGACTACATCTTTTTCGCTTTGCCAGCGTGCTTTAATTTGATTTCGATTATCATTTAGCGTTGCAAGTTCTTCACTAATCTCTTTTACTTTTTTAGTGTCGTTTTCTCTCTTTATCGCTTCGCGTTCAATTTCCAGTTGCATTATTTTACGATTGATTTCGTCCAACTCTTCGGGCACGCTATCCATTTCTAACCGCAACTTACTTGCAGCTTCGTCAATTAAGTCAATGGCTTTGTCGGGTAAAAAACGGTCGGCAATGTATCGCTGCGACAGTTCAACGGCTGCAATTATTGCATCGTCTTTAATGCGAACCTTATGATGTGTTTCATATCGCTCCTTAAGTCCACGCAAGATTGAAATGGCAGATTCAGTATCCGGTTCTTCCACCATTACTTTTTGAAAACGTCTTTCAAGCGCTTTGTCTTTTTCAATAAATTTTTGATACTCGTTTAACGTGGTTGCACCAATGGCACGCAGCTCACCCCTCGCTAATGCAGGTTTTAAAATATTGGCTGCATCCATTGCGCCCTCTCCCCCACCCGCTCCCACAAGTGTGTGTATTTCGTCAATAAACAAAACAGTTTCGCCCTGGCCGCTAATCACTTCTTTAACTACTGCTTTTAATCGCTCTTCAAACTCACCTTTGTATTTTGCCCCGGCAACAAGCGCACCCATATCAAGCGAAAAAATAATTTTTGATTTTAAGTTTTCGGGCACATCACCGTTAATGATGCGATGCGCAAGTCCTTCGGCAATGGCTGTTTTACCTACACCGGGTTCGCCTATGAGCACAGGATTATTTTTTGTTCTGCGCGAAAGTATTTGCAGCACTCTTCTTATTTCTTCATCGCGGCCTATAACGGGGTCTAATTTTCCGCTTCGCGCAAGTTCGTTTAAGTTGCGTGCATATTTATTTAATGCATTGTAGGTTTCCTCTGCACTGGCACTTGTAATGCGCTCGCCCTTGCGTAAATCAAGTATTGCTTTTTTTAATTCTTTTTCAGAGCAACCGTTATCTTTAAGCAACTTAGCCACGTTATCTTTTCCGGCAAGCAGGCCCAATAAAATATGTTCAATAGAAACAAATTCATCTTTAAAATCTTTTAAAAACGTAAATGCTTTTTGCAAAGCATTGTTTGCATCGTTAGAAAAATAAGTTTGTCCACCCGACACTTTGGGGTAGCTGCTAATGATGGAATCAAGTTCCTTAGTGAGTGAAGAAAAATTTACATTTATTTTTTTGAGCAAATAAGGTACAACATTTTCATCCACTTCAATAAGTGCTTTTAATATGTGTCCGGTTTCAACCGACTGCCTGCCGGTTGAGGTGGCAAGAAACTGTGCTTGTTGCAAAGCCTCTTGCGATTTGATTGTTAATTTATTTAAATCCATTGTGTGCAAAGTTATTGGTACGAATTACGAATTGATACGAATATACAAATCTGGTTTATTATTTTCTCATTCGTAAATTCGCACAGATTCGTAATTCGTACCCATCATTTATTAAGCCAACACATTTTAAAAGCCACAATGGCATACTACGTTTAAAATAAAAGCCAATGTTGCAGAAGAAAAAATTTGAAGTGACAAATTGGTATGGTAAAAAGTAATTTAATTAAACAGGAGATATTATGATTTGCCTTTACGCTGATGGATTTTTTGGAGTTCATCCAAGTCAAGTTTATCTTTTGGACGACCTGTATTAAACTTGGTTAAAATCAAATTGTGGTAATCAATAACAGGCACCTTCATTTCTTTTAGCTCAAAACAATTTCTTTTTTGCCATGCTTCTTCAAAATCAACGAGGCTAACCCGGGTCAAAAAATCTATTTTAAGAGGAGGTTGCCCGATACTGATTACCTGTGGTTGACTGAAATCAATGTCTTTCAACGATTCAATATCGCTTACGTCTTTATCTAATAACTCTAATGCCTTTAAAAAATTTGTTTTATTTTCTGCTGTACTTCTTAGCCAAAAATCAATATCACCTGTGTAACGTCCATAGCCGTGATAATTTACGGCATATCCACCTATTAAAATAAAATCAACATTGCATTGAAACAGTTTTTCAATAACTTCAATAAAAAGCGGCTCAAGAATTTTCATCCAACTTTTATTTTGCTTTGGCGGAATTTTTTTTCTTCCTCAGTCATATCCGTACCGTGAGTTATTTCACGCAATTTCTGCAAGTAAGCCATGCGTTCCTCATGGCTCATATTCATTGTGTAAAAAAGCACCTCATCATACGATTGCTGCATCGAACTTACCGTTACTCTGTTATAAGCCGGTGATGGTTCATTAACAGTATCAGGTTGGGAATTCTTTTTTTTCTTATTCATCGTATGTAAGTTCAATGATATAGTTAAAATAAAAGTATGAATTTGATTTTTTCAAAAGTATAAAAGTTACTTTACAGTAGAAAATGGCACACAGACGACACGGATGCAACTGATTTACACAATTTTTTTTATCAGTGAAAACCCGTCAGAATCCGCGTCATCCGTGTTCCATTTCTTATGCTCTATTTCTTTTTAAATTAAAAATCTTTTATTGCCTCAAACTTTATACATTTGGTGAGACAAAAAACTGTTGCCACGAATTGCACGAATTAGCACTAATTGAAAAGTATTTAATAGGTGCGAATTCGTGTAATTAGTGGCTGATAAACTAAAAAGCGCGTATGAAAAAATTTTTACCCAAACTTTTTATTGCAGCAGTTTTGTTTTTGAAGGTGGAGGTTGGGTGCGGGCAGTACGTGCCGATAAGCGGTAGTTTTAGTATGTGGTTAGTTTCGAACGGATTTAGTTCTTGTGTAAGCGGAAGTCAATTAGACACAACAAGTATTTGGGTAACAAACACAAAATTTCTTGATTTCGGTAACGGGGGCTCTGCCCCTTACCTGACAGACTTAGATGGGTTACAATACTTTGATAGCTTAGAATCTTTTAGTGTAATTTATTCTCCTGTAAACCATATTGGATTATTACCTCTTTCTCTTAAAAGTATTTCCATTAGCCATGATACAGCATCACTAAATTTCACATCCTTTCCGGATTCGCTTATCTTTTTGTATCTGGATGATGTTAATATTTCAACCCTTCCCCCTTTGCCAAATACGCTTAAGGCATTAACTTCGAACCAGTGTCCAATTGAATTTTTACCAACGCTGCCTCAGTCCTTATCATCACTCACATGCTCACAATGCTCTCTCGATAGTTTACCATCGCTTCCTAGTTTTCTACAAGTTTTAAATGTCAATGGAAATTATACAATTGATACATTACCTCAATTACCAAACTCTCTTTTAAGTTTAAGTTGTGGAGGAAATATTTTAACAAGTTTACCTTCATTGCCCAATGGATTAAGGAGTCTTGCATGTTATTTCAATCATATTCAAAATTTGCCAGTTTTACCCGATTCTTTAAGATTCTTACACTGCGGTTATGGATATTTAACTTCATTACCCACTCTTCCTGATTCATTAGATACGCTAATATGCTATAGTACTACTATTCCAAATTTTCCTGCATTTCCAAATTCAATCAAGTATTTAGATATTAATCACAATTATCAGATTTCGAACCTACCTCCATTACCAAATTCACTTCAATTTCTGAACTGCTCATATAATGTAATAAACGGTGTACTTTCTCTTCCTAACACACTAACAAATTTATACTGTAATAACTCTTTTAGTTTACAAGGGTTTTCTAATCTTCCAGACTCTCTCAATTTTATGGATATTAGTAACTGCCCAAACCTTCATTGTCTTCCAGAAATAAAGAAAATTTTTTTCCTTCTTTTTAGTAACACTACATTAGGCTGCATTCCAAATTATGGTAATGTTCTTAACAGCAATCCATCTCTTTCTTCCCTCCCACTCTGCGACCTATTCAACCCCAACGGTTGTTCATGCTATTGGAACATCAGCGGAAAAGTTTTTGTAGACTCAAGCAACAATTGCATTGATGATTATAACGAAATGCAATTGGCAAATGTCAAACTACTACTTGACAGCGCAGGCATTCCTTTGCAACAAACCTATACCATTACAGATGGAAAATATTCTTTTGATACCGATACGGGAACTTACAACTACACAGTTGACACAACCAACTTACCTGTTCTTGTAACGTGTCCTGTTGCAGGTTTTCAAACTTCGGTTTTAACTGCGCTTGATAGCATGCATTACGATAGAGATTTTGGTATGCAATGCAAACCTGGTTTTGATGTGGGAGTAAAAACAGCAACAAGAGATTCGGGAATGTTTTTTCCGGGAAATTTTGCACGAGTAAATTTTCTTGCAGGTGATATCACAAACTTTTATGGTTTGCAATGTGCAGCAGGTGTAAGCGGCACCATGCGTGTTGAGATAACTGGTAATGCGACTTTTGTTTCTGCTGCTGCCGGTTCGCTTACTCCTGTGGTTTCGGGCGATACACTTACTTACACCATTGCCGATTTTGGAAACATAAATGCAAACAATGATTTTAAAATTATTGTACAAACAGATGTGGTAGCACAAATGGGAGATTTAATTTGTTTCTCCATTAATGTAACTCCGGTTGCAAATGATTTGAATGTGAGCAATAATTATTTGCAGCAATGTTTTTCTGTTGCAAACAGTTTTGACCCAAACGACAAACAAGTTTTTCCTGTTGGTAATTTTGATTCAACACAAACATGGCTAACCTACACCATCAATTTTCAAAACACCGGCAATGCACCTGCGCAGCATATTTATATTTTAGATACGCTTAACAGCAATTTGGATGAAACAAGTTTTGAGTTGCTTGCCTACAGCCATCAACCCGTTACACAAATTATTGGCAACGTAGCGCGGTTTAATTTTCCAAACATTAATTTACCTGATAGTGTAAACGATGAGCCGCACAGTCATGGTTATGTGCAGTACCGCATAAAATTAAAAACGGGTTTGGCACAGGGCACTGTAATTACCAACACTGCTCATATTGTTTTTGATTTTAACGCGCCTGTTGTTACTAATACTGTAACCAATGCTTTGCAGGATTGCAGCCAACTACAATTAGCAACGCTTACAGTAAACAACACCAGCATTTGCAAAAACGATTCACTTACTGCAACAGCAACGCTTGCATTTCCAATGCTTGTATCATGGTTTGTTGATGGTGTTTTTGTTGGAAATAATTTGAGCATAACAACCGACACATTGAGTGCAGGCAATCATGTTATCACTCTCACCACAACAAACAGTGTATGCTCACAAACAATTACCCAAACCATTTTTGTTGACGAGCCGCTAAAACCAACATTCAATCAAAACGGAAATCTGCTTACATCAAGTGCAGCAACGGGCAATCAATGGTATTTAAACAGTGCAGTAATTTCTGGAGCAACACAAAATACATTTACTATTTCGCAAAGCGGATATTATATGGTAGCAGCAACTGATTCGTTGGGGTGTGTTGCGTTTAGTGATTCGATGTGGGTAAGTCCTGTAGGAATTGATGAGATGCATGAGCAAAACATTTTTGTAAGTCCAAATCCGTTTACAAATCAGTTTGAAGTTAGTGGTTTGAAGTTTGAAGTTGGTGACAGGATTGAGATAATGGATGTGCTTGGAAAAATTGTGTTTAACAAAACGTTAGCAAGTTCAACTTCAAACCTCAAACTTCAAACCTTAAAATATCCTGCCGGTGTGTATGAGTTGCAGATAATTTGTAATGATAAAATTTTGAGAAAAAAAATCATCAAACATTAAGCTTATAGTTACTTACTTTTGAAACATGAAATTACTAAAAAGACATTTTGTTTTAGCGGCATTTGCCGCCACTATGTTTTCTGCATGTGCACCTGACGATGACAATGTAGAACTTGACGAACGTGATAAATTTACCGGAAGCTGGACCTGTAGAGATACCAGCTATACCGATGCCAGCTTACGCACGTATGGTGTTACGGTTGAAAAATCGGGCGAAGGAAACCAAATACTTCTGCGCAATTTTTACCAGTTAGGCTCATCCAATTCGGTTACTGCCGAAGTTTCGGGCAATAGCATCGTTGTTCCCTCACAGGTGGTTGATGATTACACCATTAATGGCTCAGGAGTTTTTTCAGGTCAAAAATTTTCAATTACCTACTCGGCTACATTGGGCAGTGCTACAGATAATGGCAAGGCTCAGTATGAGTAAAAATCAGGATGCATAAATCATTGCATTTCCTTTTACTGTTTTTAATTCTGTTTGGCTAAATAACTTTTTAAATTCAGCTTCTGCTGCTGCAACAACCTTTTGATTTTTATTCATACTCAGGTTAAACACTATTAGTCCATTTTGAGCCAACACATTTTTTATTGCTGTGGCAAAATCCGGTGTGATACAAAATTGAGGCACCAGGTCATCAACAAACAGGTCGACCAAAACCAAATGGTATGTGCCGGTGCAATGCGCCAAATATGCCTGTGCATCGGCATGTATTATGCGTATGTTTTTATACGTATTGATTTTAAAAACCTGCTCGGCAATTGCAATTACGCTTTCATCTATTTCTACAGCATCAATTTTTGCATCGGGATTTTTTTGTGCTATATATTTTGCAACACTGCCTGCACCCATGCCCAGCAATAAAATATTTTGATGAACTGTTACATCAATTTTAAAAACATCAAATGCCTTTTTAAAAACCCTGAACAAACTACCGTACGAATAATTTGCATTGGCCGAATTTAAAACCAGCACACCATTTTCAACAGCCACTTCAAGCACCGGATTATAAGTGCTTTTTGTTTTTAGCACAGTTACAGGTACCAGGTAACTCAGTAATTTTTGAAAAAAAGTAATCGCCACTGCCATGCTATGGATTTTCGGCTTCAACCATTTTGCGCAGCATGTTTAATGCCGTTTGTGATGCCACACTAATGATGCGCAGTCGCTCATTGCCCAATAAAAATTTTTTGGTAATGGTATTTTGTTCTGAACTAATGGCAATACACACCGTGCCCACAGGTTTCCATTCGCTTCCGCCCGCTGGCCCGGCAATGCCTGATGTTGCAATTGAATAATCGGCACCAAATTTCCTACGTACACCTTCGGCCATTTGCTTTACCACTTCTTCGCTAACAGCGCCAACAGTTTCAAAAAGTTTTGCGTCAACACCTAACTCATCACACTTTATTTTGTTTGCATACGACAATACCGAGCCAATAAAATATTTTGAGCTACCGGGCACGCTGGTAATTAAATGCGAAACATACCCGCCCGTGCAACTTTCGGCAATGGCAAGCGATTTGTTTTTAGAGGTTAATAATTTACCCACTACCTCTTCAATAGTTATGTCCTCATATCCATAAACGTATTGTGTAATAAGTGGTGTAAGTAAATTAATTTGGGCAGTAGTTTTTTCTTCCAAATCCTTATCATCGCCTATGGCCGAAAGCCTTAGCCTTACCATACCCGGAGCAGGCAAATAAGCAAGTTTCATATTGGCAGGCAATGATGTTTCCCACGCAGCTATTTTATCCGACAAATCCGATTCGCCAATACCCTGTGTTAAAACCGTTTTGTGCACAATGTTTACAGGCTTATACTTTTTCCTTAGCATTGGTATCACATCGTTGGTCATCATGGCTTTCATTTCAAACGGAACACCGGGCATTGAAACAATCATTTTATTTTCACGCTCAAATACCATACCGCATGCCGTTCCGTTTTTATTATAAATGGGGGTGCAGGCCTGTGGCAGTTCTGCCTGGTGACGGTTGGTTTCAGAAACTTTTCGACCGTAACGGGCAAATCGCTCTTCAAGCAATGCATACGCTTTTTCGTCAAACACAAGTGGTGTGTTAAAGTACTTGCATAAAGTGTGTTTGGTAATATCGTCCTTGGTTGGGCCAAGCCCACCGGTAATTAAAATTACATCTGCCCGTTTATCGGCTAAATCAAGCGCTTGAATAATATTATTAGCATTATCACTAACCGATGTAATTTGTTTTACAACAAAACCGGCTTTGTTAAGCTCAACACCCATCCATGCCGAATTGGTATTTACTACCTGCCCTATCAACAATTCATCACCAATGGTAAGAAGTTCTACATTTGTCATATCAGTGAATTAATAATTAAAAATCAACAGACTAATTATTTTTGGCTAAATTAAATTAAAGCAGCCAGCAAGTGGCAGGAAGTTTGGAAATACAATTTTAGATTTATCACCAACAAACAAATCAAATAAAAAATATGCGAAAAATTTTTGTTTTTATTATTTGCCTTGCCTCCATGCAACTTGCAAATGCACAAAGCAATATAATTAACCAGGTACAAAATGCCATAAGCGGCACAACCAATTTATCAAACGATGAAATAATTAAAGGGTTAAAAGAAGCTTTGAAAGTAGGCACCAATAATTCAACCGCGCTTGCATCAAAGCTGGATGGATATTACAAGAACCCTAAAATAAAAATACCATTTCCTAAAGAAGCGCAAAACATGGAAAAGCAATTGCGTGCGTTAGGAATGGATAAGGAGGTTACAAAATTTGTTAAAACACTAAACCGTGCTGCCGAAGATGCAGCAAAAAGCGCTGCACCCGTTTTTGTTGATGCCATTACCAAAATTACTATTACCGATGGATTAAACATTTTAAGAGGAAACAATGATGCCGCAACACAGTTTTTAAAAAAAGGATCGATGGATGGATTAAAAGCTGCATTTAAACCCATTGTAAAAAGTTCGTTAAACAAAGTTGAACTTACCAAATACTGGAAACCGCTTACAAAAACATACAATCAAATTCCACTGGTAAAAAAAATGAATCCTGACCTTGAAGAATATGTTACACTAAAAGCCATTGAAGGACTTTTTACACTTATTGCCGAGGAAGAATTAAAAATAAGAAAAGACCCAGCGGCACGCATCAATGATATTTTGAAAAAAGTGTTTGGAAAATAAAAAGCATTTGTATTAAATTTTTAACCTTAAAAAAATAAAACAGCATGAAAGCATTTTACATATTAATTGCCTTTGCTATATGTTGCAATACTACAATTGCACAATTTAACCCTGCAAATAATATTTACGATACAGGGGGACTAACATATCACCAAAAAAATTCATCAGGACTTGGATTAGACACAGCCTCTGCAGCCTGCAGCACTTCAAACTCGTTTTGGGGAACCGATGTTAGCACATCTGAGTTAAAGGAGTTTGACATTACTGGCAATGTAATTACCTATACAGGCAACTCAATTGCTACTTGCCCCGGCTATTCACTTGCAATAAGCAATAACTTAAATGGAGGTGTTGTGTCTCCCACATTTTATACCAGCACCGGCAATCAGGTATTTTATTGGGATGGCGCAAGCAATTGGATAACGGGTCCGCCTGCACCCGGCTATTTGCCCAATGCAACCGGCTACGGAAACTTGGTTTACTTTCTTGATAACTCCACCACTCCATCCAACATAACAAAGTATGATGGAATAAACTACACTTTGTTTTTTTCGATAAATAAGTATTCAGGGCTTGCCGATTTGGCCTGTGATGCCATTGGAAATGTGTATATGCTTACGCGCAACACCTCAGGCACTTTAATGAGCGATTCAATAGTAGTTATTAACCCGGCAGGGCAAATCATTCAGCAGTATCCTTTTGTTGTTGACATGATTCACGGTTATGGATGCTTTATTTCAGGCAACACCCTTTATCTGGGCTTTGGTGCATCAAATCCAACGTTAGGAAATAAAATTTTGCCTGTAACGTTTTCGGCAGGTGCAGCAACAGCCGGAACGCCAATTCCATTACCTTCAGGCATTTCGATACATAATGATTTGGCAAGTTGTACTCCCGGCACGCCCTTAAATGTGGGTAATGTGGCAAAGGAAATAGATTTTTCTCTTTTACCTAATCTTGCTGAAAACAGCATTTCAATTATTGTAAACCAATTTGCTGATGTTACTTATACGATATACGATGCCGCTGGGAGAATAATTATAACACCGGCAAAATTGCTTAGCACTAAATCATCTGTTGACATTAGTGCCTTACCCAAAGGAGTTTATTTTTTAGAACTAAAACAAAACGGAAAAACGGAAAGAAAAAAATTTGTTAAAATTTAACTCCTGATTAAATTCCAAGGTTAACTCCTATACGCACCACAGGATTGCTATATGGCGAATCTGGGGTATCGTTAAGGTTATACAAAAGCATAATATAAATTCCGCTTCGCTCGCCAAAACGCTGCACATACCCTGCCCCAACAAAGGGGCTTAAAATATTTTTTCGCTCATAATCATACTTAATAGTGTTAAACACTTCCATGTTCAACATTTCTACTTCTACATGCCCAAAAAGATTTTCGATAAAATAATAGCGCGAAAAAACACGACCACCGTAAATGCTGGTTGAGTAATCGTATTGAGGATAATTTTTAAAATGCTGCTTGTAATAAATATACGTAATGCCCACACCTGCCGAAAATTTTTCGGTAAACTTGTAACCAACCAATGGCGAAATATCAATATACGTTTGATTGCCAAATTGCAAACCCAAATTGCCGCCAAAATATATCCGGTCTTTAAGCGGTGTGCGCTGCTTTGCAGGTTGTGATTCAAGTGTATCGGGTTGGGCTACCAATACACCTGAGGCAATACAAATAAGTAGCATTTGTAAATAAAGAAATTTGCGAATCATTTTATTGGCGATTTTTGCTTGTGTAAAATTACTTTATTTGGTTTTATAAATATGAACTATGAATGTAGTAATAACAGGAGCATCAAACGGAATTGGCTACCAAACCGCTAAAGAGTTAGCTAAACAAAATCATACAGTTATTGCCATTGCCCGCAATGATGATAAACTACTTGCCTTAAAACAGGAGTGCCTAAAAGAAAACAGCAACTCAAAAGTTTTTATTTACGCCAATGATATTGCTGCTATTGAGGGGAGCGACATAAAAATTTATCTTGAAGAAATTAAACTCACACACATTGACGTATTAATTAATAACGCAGGCCATCTCATAAACAAACCATTTTTTGAACTTACCATTTCTGACTGGAAGCAAGTGTATGAAGTAAATGTTTTTTCGGCAGTTCAAATTACAAAGCATTTTCTTCCCTATCTTGAAAAATCAAAACAGCCGCACATTATAAATATTACAAGTATAGGCGGTGTAAACGGCACTTCAAAGTTTGCAGGCTTATCAGCCTACAGTTCAAGCAAAGGTGCGTTGGCTGTTTTAACAGAATGCCTGGCCGAAGAATTTAAATCAAAAAAAATTGCGGTTAATGCGCTTGCACTTGGAGCCGTGCAAACCGAAATGTTTGGCCATGCGTTTCCGGGAGCAAAAGCCCCCTTAAGTGCAAAACAAATGGGTGAATATGTAAGTTGGTTTGCTATTAACGGTGCAAATTATTTTAACGGAAAAATTATTCCGGTAGCAACATCTACGCCCTAAAACACCAGGACTACTTAACCTTTACGGTTAGCAATTTTTCTGTGCCAATAAAAGCTTCAAGCACATCACCGGCAGCAACTGCCGATACACCTTTGGGTGTACCTGTAAAAATCAAATCGCCCTTTTTAAGCGTTATGTATTCCGAAACAAAAGAAATTATTTTGTTAAACGAAAAAATCATCTGGCCGCTGTTACCCTGCTGAACTATGGTTCCGTTTTTTTGGAGTGAAAAATTAATATTATCGAGCGATTCAAATTTTTCTTTGGGCAAAAATTTATCCGTTGGTGCCGCGCCATCAAAAGCCTTTGCAAGTTCCCAAGGAAGTCCTTTTGATTTTAGTTGCGCCTGTTTATCGCGTGCCGTAAAATCAATACCAATACCTATTTCATCAAAATATTTATCTGCAAATTTTTCTGAAATATGTTTCCCGGTTTTATTAATTTTTAAAACAAGCTCCACCTCATGATGTACATCGTTTGAAAAAGTTGGAATAAAAAAAGGAAGCTTAGGCTGTAGCTGGGCTGTTTCAGGTTTTAAAAAAATTACTGGTTCGGAGTTTACTTCGTTTTTTAGTTCGTGAATATGATCAACATAATTACGGCCTACACAAATAATTTTCATTGCAGTTTTTTTTCAGGAAAACAATTTTTTGTTCAATGATGCGAATTTTTTTATCCCTTTTACATAATAATCAAAAACTATGCTGCCATGATAAATTGCTGTTGCAATTTGTTTGGTATCAGAAATGGCTTTGCGTTTTTTATTAATTATCGACCGGTTTCTGTAAAAACTAATGTACGCTTTTACCACTGCAAGGCTGTCGGCAAAATCACCTTCAAACAAAAACTTAAACGCAGCCACTATATCCAAAAAAAAACGAACTGCCATTACAGGAATTATTTTGTTGCGAGGAAGATTTTTAAAAAGCATGGTAAGGTTGTTTCGGAAATTAAGAAACGTTTTGCGTGGATTATTTTTTGGAAGAGTGCCTCCGCCTACATGATAAACTACTGAACCGGGCACAACAAAAAGTGTGTACCCTTTGCGCTTCATGCGCCAACACAAATCAATTTCTTCCATATGTGCAAAAAAAGAATCGTCAAAGCCGCCCATCTCAAAAAAAACCTTTGATCGAATAAACATACACGCGCCCGATGCCCAAAAAATTTCGACAGGCTGATTATATTGTCCGCTATCTTCCTCCAAATGTGTAAACAAACGTCCTCTGCAAAAGGGATAACCGAGATAATCAATGTATCCGCCAGAAGCACCTGCATGTTCAAACAAATTTTTATTGCTGTACGATAATATTTTGGGCTGGCATGATGCTACACTTTTATTTTCATCAAGAAAACTGGTTAAAGGTTCAAGCCAGTTTTCGGTAACCTCCACATCTGAGTTAAGCAGCACAAAATATTCGGCATCTACCTGCTTCAATGCAGCATTATAGCCTCCTGCAAAACCTGTGTTTTGCGCAAGCTTAATTAGCTTAACCCCTGCGTAATTTTTTTCTAAAAACAAAACCGAATCATCAGTTGAGGCATTATCGGCAACTAGCACTGCTGCTGTGGGCGAATATTTTATTACCGATGGCAAAAACTGTTCTAAAAGTTTTTTTCCGTTATAGTTTAAAATTACAACTGCTACGCGCATAGTGGCGGCAAATATAGTAGTTGACAGAACGAAAGTTTTGTGTTGTAAGCGTAAAGTTTAAAGTCAAAAAAAACGTTAACCCTAACTTTACCTAACGCCATTTTCGGGATTCAGACCTTTAAACTGCCGGTAATAAGTTTTTATTTTCTCTATATCCGCTTCCTGATTTTCGGTAACAAAAAATGGTTCGGCAGCATATACTGTTTTTGTTGCATAATCAAAGGCCACCATTACTACAGGTAAATTTCCCTTCAATGCTATTTTATGAAAACCCGTTTTCCAAACAGGGGCGTACTTGCGTGTGCCTTCAGGCGTAATACAAATTGAAAATCGGTGATGAGAATTAAATATCTCAATAACTTTTTCAACCATGTTGGTGTGTTTACTCCTGTCAACAGGATAACCTCCTAATGAATAAAACAACCATCCAAACGGAAAGCGAAACAATTCTTTTTTTGCAAGATACTTGGTGTCTAATTTTAAAATACTTCGCGCGGCCAGCCCAACCAAAAAATCCCAGTTGCTGGTGTGTGGTGCCACTATCATTACATACTTTTTTAAATCAGGTGAAATACTTCCGTTAATTTTCCAGCCAAAAAGTTTAAAAAAGAAAAAATAAATTGCGCGTGCCATAGTATTGGTAAATAAATTTTAATTCATTATTGTCCGATAAAAATTCACTCCACTTTTAGATGCCTCGACTTCGCTCGGCATGACAAGTTGTAGAAACATTTTTTGAGGAGAGTGGGCTTAGTTTTCGGGAAAGCCGAAAACTAAGCCCACTCTCCTCAAAAAAAAACTAATTCGCTGTCATGCCGAGCGAAGTCAAGGCATCTGTTTTTAATATTCATATTTAATAGGACAACAATGATTTTAAGTGCCAAATAAACTGTTTGAATCAAATGCATTGCTGCGGTTGCAAATATTTTTGTAATCACAAGGATATGGAATACTGCACTGCTCGCCCTGTGCAATTTCAGGAATGCGCTTGTTTTTGATTATTGATTTTGCTTCTTCAATTTTTTGTTGCACAAATTCAAACTTGCTTTTGCAAAAATCAATTACGCTTTCGTTTGTGAATAATGATGGCACATCATCAGCATTCAACTCCTTATAATTGGGTTTTAAATGGATGATGGTAAAATCTTCCAATACAAAACCGGCCTGAGTAATCACGTAGTATTGCAAAGCAGCATCGTTTAAAATAGTCTCGCTTACCCGCACCGAACTTTTTACTTCAAAGGCATGCAACGCTCCGCTTTGTTTTACAAGTATATCAAGCGCCACCACCACTTCATCACCAATAAAAGCCGCTTCGTAAATTACAGGTTGCTGTTTTAATAAAAGCTGTTGTGTTTTGTTTACGCTTGGTGTGTAATCATAAGGTGTTGGCGGGCTTACATCCACACCACCCGGAAAAAGCATTTGAGCAAGTTTTCCGTACGTATGGCCACGGTCAAACCGTGCCTGCTGCTCAACGGTTATTGGGTCGCGCTGCTTGTAATGAAATTTATAAAAGTACAATGACTTTAAACACTGCAGGCTGCGTATGTAACTTGATTTGGAAAGCAGGTAATTGGGCATGGACGGAGGAGGTTTAAGGTTCAAGGTTTTTCGTTAAACGTTGAACCATGAACAAAGAACGATAAACGTTTGGTAGAATGAGCGGGGTAAAATTAGGGAAAAGGTTTTGTGCCGAGTGGATTTTTTTGTTTTGATTTTAATTACATTTGGTTCACCAATTTAAACATCATGAAAAACAGTTTACGGTTTTTATTTACCGCTACTTTTATTTTGTTGTTTAGCAACACTAATGCACAGTGGACACAAACAGGAGGACCACAAGGCGGGCCTGCAAATTGTCTTGAAAAAGTGGGCACTGATATTTGGGCTGGTATGGGAAACGGAATTTATGTTTCAGGAAACGAGGGGCAATCATGGAAAAAATATCCTTTAGTTAATGATTATGTTTCGGATATTTTATGTTTTAACGACACTGTTATTGTAATTTACCAGGTTTTAATAGGTTATCAATCTCCTGATGTTGATGTGTACGCTATAACAAGTTTTGATGGCGGAACAAACTGGACCCCACCACATTTTCTTTACAACGACTATTATTCAAACAACAACCAACTTGCAAAAGCCAATAACCGTTTGTTTTTAAAATTTGAATGGGATTATTTTTACTCAGATGATTTTGGTTTAAACTGGACTCAATTGCCTCTGCCGGCAGGAACAAACATGTATGGTTTGGGTTCCATGAACAATGTTTTATGGACTACCATTGGAGGCGGTGCGCCTTTTTATCAATCATACATATCTTATAATGCAGCGCAAACATGGCAATTGCTTGATACCCTTTACAGCAGCTCATTCGGGTTTTTATTTACAGGCACACATGCTTTTTTTCTTCCATATACTTTTGATACACTTTATCATGCTATTGTAATTCGCAAGTCATTACAATTTCAAACCTACGATACAGTTTTTATTCCACCTGCCAACACAAGTCTCTATTCGTTTGGTTATTTAAACGGAACCATTTATTTGTCTGATAATATTTCAAATACTTTTTCGAGCAGTAATGGCGGGCTGACGTGGGTGATTGATAGTTTACCAATTTTAAAATACAGAGAAACACTAACACTTTCGAATGGCGACTGGCTTGGAATTGAAAACTTAAATACCCAAAACATTAAAAGGTATGTTCCTAGTCAAAACTCATCATTTGAAACAACATCAGGGATAAAATCTCAAACTTCATTTATGTTAAGACAACATAAAAATGTTTTATATGAAAGTACACGTGATAAATTACACAGAAGTACCGATGCGGGGCAAACATGGTTTCCAACAAGTTTTCCATCTGGTTTAAATCCGGCAAGTGACATGATTTACATCGGTGATACCCTGGTGGCAATTTCGAGAACAAACATTAGCCGTTCATTTGATAATGGAGTTAATTGGGACACTCTAAACCATCCGGCAATTAATACCGGTTTTGGATTTTGTAGCATTGAAAATATTGAGCAACGTTTATTTATTGCTGGCGATTCAATGTACTACAGTGATGATTTTGGTTTGACTTGGAATGTTATAGCCGATCCGCCAGATACCATATCAGGAGCCGCATGTAGCTATTTGCCAAGTGGCTCTCATTATCCATGGCTAAAGGCTTATAACAACCAGCTTTTTTGCGTTACCAATGATGGTGTTGTTTTTAAGTTTGATTCAGTCGCTCAAATCTGGAATCAGTCTTTTTGTTTTTATTCGCCTGGTACTTCAAATGGTAATTACTTATACATTGTTGACAGTGCTTTGGTAATGGCCGGAAGACTAGGAATATTTTTTACCATAAACAATGGAGCCACATGGACTACTGCTGCATTAAACGGATTACCAATTCAAGGTTTATCTCCCGTTGTACCCCGAAGCATAACTGCAATTAACGGTATATGGTTTGGCACCTGCGGCAGTTATGGCGTGTATGCAAGCAACGATTTAGGAAACAATTGGGCACCCACCTACGGAGGAAGTAATGCACCATTTTTTGCGCAAGGCGGAATGGCTGTTTTAAATAATGTTTTATTCAGCGGTTCAAGTGGTAATAGTGTTTGGCAAAATGCAGGCACATTTGAAACCATTACAGGAACAGTTTATAATGATGTAAATAACAATGGCATTAAAGATGCCGGTGAAAACGGTTATCCAAACATTGTGGTTCGCATTGCAACCAAAGGATGGTACGCAACAACTGACTCATCAGGAAATTATACTATCACTACCGATGCCGTTGGCGATACATTGCTTCCAATGCTGCCTGTATTTTTTGCATCATGTACACCAACATATTATTTAACCAATGGTGCAGCTTCTAACAAAGATTTTGGCATTTACATTCCACCAAATGTTGCCGACCTTAGTATTGACCTTACCAATATTTACAAGTTTGTTCCGGGTTTTACAACGCTATTAAATCTGTCGATAACCAATAAAGGTTCTATTGTGCAACCTGCACAAGTCCAATATATAAACGACCAGCATCTTACGTACTATGGTTCAAACTTAACACCTCTATCAGTAAACGGAGACACCATTACTTGGATTACTGATACGCTGCAATTTCTTGAGTCAAAAAACATTCATGTAATTGTTGAGACAGATTCAACAACATTGCTTGGTGATTCTATTAAATGTTTTGCATCCGTTACTCCTGTAGTAAACGACACTGTACCTGCTGATAATTATACCGGGTTGCTTACCGTTGCAGTTGCATCGCAAGACCCCAACGACAAACAATGTGTGCAAGGCGCCTATTTTACACCCGCACAATTAGCAGCAGGACAAGAAATGCAATTTATTGTACGATTTCAAAACACCGGTAATTTTCCTGCATCGTTTGTTTACATTATTGATACGCTATCTTCTTACCTTGATTTAAGTACGTTTAGAGTTATATCGGCAAGCCATACTATGCAGTATTCATTATCACAATTTGGAATTGCTCGTTTTGATTTCAACAACATTAATCTTCCTCCATCATCAGTTGATGAACCCAACAGCCACGGTTATATAAAGTATGGAGCGCGCTGCAAGCAAAGTGTGGTTATTGGTAACGCGGTTACAAATACCGCATCTATTTATTTTGATTTTAATCCTCCAGTGCAAACCAACACTACCACAACTTTAATTGCATATCCAATTCCTGTTGAAGTGGAAGAAAACATTGCAGCAGTACCACAAATAAAAGTATATCCCAATCCTGCAAAAGAAAACCTGAATATTGATATGAGCCAGTTTACCGAAAAAGATTTTACGTTGATAATTTCAAATGCCAATGGTAAAATAATTTCTACCGAAAAAATTAAAAATACTATTACTGCAAAAAATGTAAGCGGACTTACCAATGGTATTTACTTTGGCATGGTAGTAAATCCACATGGAAAAAAAGCTGGCGCGTTTAGGTTTGTTTTGAATAAATAACAGGCAAGTATCTATTTAGTATAAAATAAAACATAGAAGTCCGATTAATTTAGGATGTTTGAAAAGAGATGCCTCGACTTCGCTCGGCATGACAAGATTTGACGACATAAGTAGAGGAGAGGGGCTTACTTTTGGGCTTCGCCCAAAAGTAAGCCCCTCTCCTCTACAAAAACGCGAATGACATGTCATGCCGAGCGAAGTCGAGGCATCTATAATACGAAGACTAAACTTTTACCGGACAACAATGAAAATAAAAAGAGGCTTTCTTGATTAAAGAAAACCTCTTTTGCTTTAGTAGCGGGGGCTGGATTCGAACCAACGACCTTTGGGTTATGAGCCCAACGAGCTACCCCTGCTCCACCCCGCATTATTTTATTTGCGCGTGCAAAAGTAAATTAACATTGCTTATCTGCAAATAAATCTTTGAGTAAGCTCCTGATCAGACGCATAAACACTGAAATTTAGCTACTTTAGCCCGATAATTTTTCATTCTTTGAGCAAAAGAAAAGTAATCCTATCCATTACCAACGATATTGCCACCGATCAGCGCGTAATGCGCTCGGCCGCAACATTACAGGAAATGGGATTTGAGGTTTTGGTTGTGGGCCGCATTTTGAACAATAGTTTGCCGGTAGATTCAATAGGTTATTGTACCAAACGTTTTAAACTCTGGTTTAACAAGGGTGCATTTTTTTATGCTGAGTACAACACCAGATTATTTTTTTGGTTGCTTACGCAAAAAGCGCAATTACTATTTGCAAATGATTTGGATACATTGTTGCCAAACTTTCTTGTATCAAAAATTAAAAACATACCCTTGGTTTATGATAGTCATGAATATTTTACCGGTGTACCCGAACTAGAAAACAGACCCTTTGTAAAAACTGTTTGGCAAAAAATTGAACGTTTTATTTTTCCAAAACTAAAACATGTAATTACTGTAAACCAAAGCATTGCTTTGTTGTATGAAAAACAATACAATAAAAAACTGAGCGTTGTTAGAAATGTGCCGGCAAGTTGCATAGTTAACCAAAGCAAAGCAGAGTTAAGAAAAGTTTTTGACCTTCCTCTTGAAAAAAAAATTATCATACTGCAAGGCTCAGGAATAAATGTGCACCGCGGTGCCGAAGAAGCCGTGCTGGCAATGAAACATATTGATGATGCACTGCTTTTGGTTATAGGCGGTGGCGATGTATTTTCTGAATTAAAAAATTTGGTAACCGAAAATAATCTGCAACAAAAAGTGATGCTGCGCATTAAAGTTTCAAATGCAGAACTAAAAAAAATTACTGCCTGCTGTGATGCCGGCCTTACGCTTGATAAAGGCACCAATGTAAATTACCGCTATAGTTTGCCCAACAAACTGTTCGATTATATACATGCCGGCATTCCGGTTATAGCTTCGGATTTGCCTGAGGTAAAAAAAATAATTTTGCAGTACAATGTTGGCAAAATAATTCCATCACACAACCCCAAAGATATTGCTACTACAGTTAACGAATTGTTTGAAAACAAAACAGCATACCATGAATTGAAAGCAAACACATTAAAAGCAAAGACAGAAATGTGCTGGGAAAAAGAAAAAGAAGTTTTTAAATCCGTAATTGCGTCCATAAACTTTAACCAGTGAAACATACCGGAAAACATTTACATGTTGTAAGTTTTGATGTTCCGTATCCTGCCAATTACGGAGGGGTAATAGATGTGTTTTATAAACTTAAAGCCCTTGCTGACTTTGGTATTAAAATACACTTACATTGTTTTCAGTACGGTCGTTCGCAAAGCAAAATGCTTTCGGAAATTTGCCACGAAGTAAATTATTATCCGCGCGATGTTGCAAAATCGCAGTTATTTAAAAAGTTGCCTTATATAGTTGTTTCACGCTCATCTGAGCAATTGCTAAAAAACCTACTGCGCGATAAGCATCCTGTTTTATTTGAAGGCTTGCATTCCACTTTTTTTATTAGCGAAGAAAAATTTAAACAACGAAAATTAATTGTTCGCACCCACAACATAGAGCATGAGTATTACAAAAATCTGGCTAAAGTAGAAACCAACATTTTTAAGCGCTACTATTTTTACAATGAAGCCAGCAAGCTTGAATTGTATGAATCGGTACTAAAACATGCCAACGTGCTTGCCGCCATTTCTCCAAATGATACCACCTACCTCGAAAATAAATATGGTAATGCAATTTACCTTCCGGCATTTCATGCGCATACTAAATTGCATTGCAAAACAGGTAAAGGTTCCTACGCATTTTATCATGGCAACCTTGCCATAGGCGAAAACGATGTGGCTGCCATGTACCTTGTTGAAGAAGTTTTTAAAAACTCTCCTGTAACATTAATCATTGCGGGTTCAAAGCCAAGCATTGAATTGCGAAATGCTGTGCAGCGCAAAAACAACATTACGCTTATTAGCGATTTAACCACCAAGCAAATTAACCAGGTTATTGCAGATGCTCACATTAATATTTTACCCACATTTCAGCCTACAGGAATTAAACTAAAGTTGCTATCCGCCTTGTACAATGGACGCTTTTGTCTGGTAAACACACCCATGATTCAAAACACAGGTATGGAACAACTATGTACTGTTTGCGACACGCCACAACTAATGCGCGAAAATTTAATACGACTAATGAAAATTGAGTTTACGCCTTTTGATATTTCGATACGACAGCAGGTGCTTGAAGAAAAATTCAGCAACAAAATAAATGCAGAAAAATTAGTAACCCTCATTTATTAACCTGTTTTACATGAACTCTTTTCTTTGCTATTTTAGCCCGCAATGCATCCGTAACAGGATGCAGGTTAACCAAAAGCTTAACAACCAATAATCCAATATTTTTTACGATGCGTGAAATACAATTCAGAGAAGCCTTGCGCGAGGCGCTGTCAGAAGAAATGAGAAGAGATGAACGGGTATTTTTGATGGGCGAAGAAGTGGCACTTTACAATGGAGCTTACAAAGTTTCGCAAGGCATGCTTGACGAGTTTGGCCCTAAACGGGTTATAGATACTCCCATAGCCGAGCTTGGCTTTGCAGGCATAGGCGTGGGCGCTGCCATGAATGGGTTGCGTCCTGTTATTGAATTTATGACTTTTAATTTTTCGCTGGTTGCTATTGACCAGGTGATAAATGCCGCTGCAAAAATGAAAAGCATGAGTGGTGGACAATACAGTGTGCCCATAGTTTTCAGAGGGCCAACAGCCTCCGCAGGCATGTTAAGCTCACAACACTCGCAGGCATTTGAAAACTGGTATGCCAACTGTCCGGGATTAAAAGTAGTAGTACCCTCAAATCCCAAAGATGCCAAGGGGCTTTTAAAATCGTCTATTCGTGATAACGACCCCATAATATTTATGGAAAGTGAACAGATGTATGGCGATAAAGGCGAAGTACCCGAAGGAGAATACATAATGCCAATTGGTGTGGCGGATGTTAAGCGCAGCGGCACCGATGTTACCATAGTATCTTTCGGAAAGATTATGAAGGTTGCTTTAAAGGCTGCTGAAGAATTGGCCAAAGAAAATATTAATGCAGAAGTTATTGATTTACGAACCGTGCGGCCTATTGATTACAAAACCGTAATTGAATCGGTAAAAAAAACAAACCGGATGGTGATAGTTGAAGAAAGCTGGCCGCTTGCAAATATTGCTACCGAAGTAGCTTTTAAAGTTCAGCGCGAAGCCTTTGACCACCTTGATGCACCGGTGCTGCGTGTTACTGGTGGCGATGTTCCCCTACCCTATGCACCTACCTTAATTGATGCTTACCTGCCAAGCCCTGCACGGGTAATAAAGGCTGTAAAAAAAGTTATGTATATTGATTAATAAGTTGCAAAGGTTTCTATTATCGCTCAACTGCATCAACATTTTTTCCTGTTACTCCTGCAGGCAATTCCATCCCAATTAATTTTGAAACAGTAGGTGCTATATCCGTGATTTTTACATCTGCTGCTGACTTGCCCGGTTTTATTTTATGTCCGAAAAACACAAGTGGAACATGCGTATCATACGCATACGGTGTACCATGTGATGTTCCTTTTTTTGTTCCCCATACAAGCCAATTGGGTTTTAACACAAACTGTATGTCGGCATTTCTATCAGCACGAAATCCATTTTGCATCATCTGCCTTATGCCATAGCTGTATTTATTTTTTTCAAGCTCTGTTGATGTTAATACCACAGCCACACCGGGCTGGCATTCCAAAAAATCGGTAAACACATTTAGCAGCGAATCTTTGTTAAGATTTTTTGTTTTGATAAGTGCATCGTTAAACTTTATCTGGTCGCCACCATAGTCTAATATAAGTGAGTCTGATGATGAAACACTGCCTGCAAGGCTCATCAGTTTTAATTTTAATGTATCCGTAATTATGGTTCCGGCCTCAAGCCCGTGGTCGCATAAAAATTGTGGGTTCGACACAGCCCCATGGTCGGCAGTAAGAAACAGCAGGTAATTGTTTTTTCCAACCTTTTCATCAAAAAGTTTTAGCAGTGATTCAATGTCTTTATCAAGGTCTATATAAATCTGTTCCAGTTCAACCGAATTAATGCCAAACCGATGCCCCACATAATCAGTGCTTGAAAAACTGATGCACAAAAAATCAGACGATTTGCCTTGCCCCAGTTTTTCTTTATTAAATGCTTCGGTGGCAAACATGCTTACAAGTTTATTTCCCCACGATGTGTATTTTAAATCACCATAAGCTGCACTGTCAAACACATAGGGAAACATGCAATTTTTATTTTTTCCCATCACGCCTTCGTAATTGGTTGAGTCTGGAAATTCAAACACATGCCCCTCGGTTTTTTTCCATCCGTTTTTTAAAAATTGTTTTGCGTAATTTTTATTGTTGAAATCGGTAACCCACTTTGCAGTAATTTTCTCTCTTGGATAATATTCACTAGATATAAATTTTCCTGTTACATCATCATACCAAAATGCGGCATCTGCTTTTTTTCCTCCCGGCAATATGGCTCCACGGTCTTTTAAAGAAATGCTGTAAACCCGTGAGCCTGTAAAAGAATTTTTAAACCTATCAGTAACTGTTTCAATCAATAATTTATTGGGCGATAAACGTGTGGGATTATTTTCTTCCTGAACACTGCTTAAACTTTTTTTAGCCACATTGCTCCACCATGCATTGCCAACAATACCATGCACGCTGGGCGTTGCTCCTGTATAAATGCTGGCATGGCCGGGGGCAGTTTCGGTGGGCACATAATTGTAGTGGCAGTTTTCAATCACCATTCCTTCGCGTACAAGCCTGTTAAAACCATCATTGCCAAAATTATTTTTAAACCGTTCTAAATAATCTGCACGCATTTGGTCAACCACAATGCCGATTACAAGTTTTGGTTTTTCGGTTTGCGCCATTGTTTGCAAAAAGCAACCGGTGCCTGCAACAACTGTTGCGAACAAAAAATTTAATTTCTTCATTATATTAATTTTAAAATCCGTGTAAACCCGCTCAATCCGTGTTATTCTGTGTTCTATTTTAAGCACTCATCACTCTCCATCCAATCCATAATGCCAACAAACATCCCACAAATGAAACCAAAATATTTATTAATGCAAGCATGGTGTTGCCTGCTTTAAATAATTCAAATGTTTCAAACGTAAATGCCGAAAAGGTGCTAAAGCCTCCACAAAAACCTGTGGCAATAAGCAAGCGATTTGTTTCTGAGTTTTTATCTGAAGAAACAAACCATGCCATAAACATTCCGAGTACAAATGCGCTTAACAAATTTGCAAGCAAAGTTCCGGCAGGAAAATTACCTGTAAAATATTTTTTTGCTAATTCGTTGGTGCTGTAGCGGGCAAGGCTTCCAAGTCCGCCTCCAAGGAAAACAAGTAGTGTGTTCATGTTAGTTATTAGATGTTAGTTATTAGATTTTAGTTGTTGGTTATTGTTAACTGGTTAATGGTTTTAGTTAATTAGTCTTTAGTTTCAGATTATTGGTAGCCAAACCAATCGACTTAAACCGTAAACAAAGAAACTAAAACTATCAACTAAAAACCAATAACTAAATTTTTCTACTAAAGAAAAAAGTAAATTTGGAAACGAAATTAGCCACAGATTCATTGATGAATAAAATTTTAATCTGAGTGCTTTAATACTTTTTTAGTATAAATCTGTGAATCTGTGGCTTTATCCATATTGAATGTCTCTAAAAATTTATCAATCATCAGCCGGCTCGGGAAAAACATACACGCTTGTACGTGAGTACTTGCGATTGATATTGGCCAATCCGCAATATTTCCGCAGCACGCTTGCCGTTACGTTTACCAACGATGCCACAGGCGAAATGAAAGAGCGCATTGTAAAAGCGCTGTGGCAGCTTTCGCGCAACGAAAACAAAACCCTGCACAATGAATTACAAAACGCTTTAGGAAACAAAATAAATGTAGCAGCGCAATCGGCCATCACGTTAAAGTACATTTTACACAAGTATCCCGATTTTTCCATCAGCACCATTGACAGTTTTTTTCTGAACATAACTCGCGCACTTGCACGCGAAATTGGTTTGCCCGGCCGGTACGATGTTGACATGAATACCGACACAGCCATTGACTATATTATAAACCGCATTTTTATTTCCATTGGCGAAAACAAAGAACTTACTAGCTGGCTTGAGGAGTTTGCTTACAGCCGCATGGAAGATGAAAAGGGCTGGAACATAAAAATGGAATTGAAAAAAATAGCAGCCGAACTTTTTAAAGACAGCTTTAGAGATGCGCATGGCAGCAACAAAATTGAAATTGATAAAAGCGCCATTTCTGAAATAAGAAAAAATATTGCAGTGTTTGAAAACACCATTATTGCCTTTGGAAAAAAGTTCTGGCAAATTATTCAGTCGCTTGGATTATCATACACCGATTTATATTACGGAAAACAAGGATTTGCTTCTGCCATGGCTAAACTCTCGCGCCTTGAACTGCCCAAGGAATACTCGTTTACAAAACGATTTGCAGAAGCGATAGAAAAGCAAAATTATTTTTCGAAAAACGCACCTGCCGATGTGCAACAAAATGAATCGCTAAAAACCGACATCACCAATTTACTAATCCAAACAAAAAATTATTATTACGAAAACATCAACAATTATTTAACAGACACAGCATCGGTAAAGCTAATTTACCTTGCAGGTATTTTAAATTTTATGGACGAGGAATTAAAAAATTACCGTCATGAAAAAGAACTGCTGCTGATAAGCGATGTAAACAAAACACTAAAAGATTTTATACACACAGACGAAACCCCGTTTGTATATGAGAAAACAGGAAACACGTATCGCAATTTTTTAATGGACGAGTTTCAGGACACATCGGCCTATCAATGGAAAAATTTTTTACCGCTGTTGCAAAACAGTCTTGCATCAGGCAACCATGTGCTTACGGTTGGCGATGTTAAGCAATCCATTTACCGTTGGCGCGGTGGCGATATGAAACTGCTGCTAAAAAATGTTGACGAAGATTTAAAAATGTTTCTTGATAAAGACAGTCGTGTTACACTAAGCACAAATTATCGTTCAGCAAAAGAGATTATTGACTTTAACAATACTTTTTTTAGTGGGGTTGCAAATTTATTGCGCATAGATAACGACAATGCCGAAAACCTGATAAACCTTGCGTATCTAAACGAAAACGTTGTACAGCAACCTTCATTAAACTCATCAGGCTATGTACACATTGAGTTTGCAGCAGCAAACGAAATAAAAGAACACGATGATGAGTTTGTTTATCCTGCCCATGCAAGTGCCGAAAAAAAATATTTTTTAAGCAAAGCATTGCATTGCATAAACGAGCAGTTGCTCAAAGGGTACTCGCTTACCGACATGGCATTGCTGGTGCGCAATAATAACGAGGGCAATTTACTTGCGGAGTTTTTGGTGATGAATGGAATTAAAAATATAAACTCACGCGATTCGTTGCTGATACAGTATGCCCCGCAAATAAATTTTTTAATAAGTGCGGTAAGGTTTTTGGCAAATGCATCCGATGATGTTTCAAAAAATAATGTAAACTGGTTTTATAGTTCATGCATTGATGCTTCCAACAAAGATTTTAATTCTGTTAAAAATAATGTGCATAGCAAAGTGAAAGAGTTTTTTGCAAGGCGAAATTATTTTCTAAAACTATCATTGCCCGAAACAGTCAGCGGCATCATTGCGCATTTTGGTCTCAATACATCGCCCGATGCATTTATCCAGCGCTTTGAGGATTTGATTTTAGAAAAAACAGCTGATGATATAAATACCGTTTCAGAATTTATTGAATGGTGGGACAATGAAATTGACAGAGCAAAAGTTTCGGTACAAATTCCTGAAGGCGAAAACTCCATTTGCATTATCACCATCCATCGCGCTAAAGGATTGCAGTTTCCAATAGTAATTATTCCGTTTACCGACTGGACATTAAATCCTAAAGGCCGCATTTGGGTTACCACCGATGTGCAGCCTTACAAAAGGCTTGGCGTTTTTCCGATTGAAATTACTTCATCACTTGAGCGCACTATTTTCGTAAAAGAATTTTTTCGTGAAAGAGAACAAAAAATATTGGAAGAAGTAAATGCCATGTATGTTGCCTTTACACGTGCCGAACAAAAATTATTTTTGTTCAACAAACTTACCGACACGGGCAATCTTTCCAAGGCAGGTAATGTAATAATGGAATTGGTTACTGCCAGCGAATCGCTGGGCAAGCTGCTGACAAAAACGGGGTCGCATTTTACGTCAGGTGCCAATTTCTCAAAACCGGAAAACAACAAAAGCAAAACAGATTTTGATCCTGTTAGCGCTACTTCGGTGCCGCTTACAGGTTATCCTATACACAGCACCACAGCACACACAGGATTTAAAATAAAAAAATACAACTCACCCGATGATGCACAGCAGGTGGCCTTTGGAATTTCTTTACACCAATTGCTTGCTGATTTTAAAAGCAGCAATGATAAAACCCGCACGATGGAGTTGTTAAATGAATTTCCGTTTGATGCCAATGAAAAAGAAAAACTAAAATCAGAAGCCACCTTTGCAATGGAAACTTTAACAAGCAACAATTGGACAAGCGAACACTATGAAATAAAAACAGAGTGTGATATTTCTAACGGCACCGAAATTTTACGGCCCGACAGAATTATGATAAAAAACAAAAAGGCAATAGTGGTGGATTATAAAACGGGAATTGCAAAAGAGTTTCACCAGGAGCAAATTCGCAGCTACAAAAATGGTTTAACCGAAATGGGATTTACAGAAGTGGAAACGTGGTTGCTGTATTCAGCAGAAAATAAATTAATTAGCGTAAAGTAAAACGTTGCCATTTTTTCATCTTACATACTGCTGCCTGTAATTTTTATTCTCCATTGAAAAGTTGTTATAAAACGTTTGTGATTTTTTTTCAGCAGCATTATCTATCACACAACCATAATGTTTTGAATTGTCGTTAATCATCCACGTAAAAACTTCTTGTCGCTGATACGTGGTGCGCACAAAAACAAAATCGCAAATGCTTTTATAATAGCCGCAGGTAAAAGCCACATGCGGTAAAAACAAGGGTTGGCCATCTTGTTTTAAATTTTCAATATCAGGCCTAATGCAATTTAAAACCGCAAAAACATCAAACACATTTTTTCCAATCAATGCGCCCGAGTCAAACAAGGCATTGCTGCTGTTAACTATCAGGCCGGTGGCATCAAAAATTAGTACTTCAGATTTTACAGTGTAAACGTTGGCCATGCTAATAAACTTTAATGGTATGATTGTAATCTTCGTTTACCAAATCGGCTGCTATGGACGTAAATAAATTTTTAACCATAAAGGCGTTTTTGGCCGATGTAAAAAATATTTTGTAGCAATCCACATCATCAAAAAATTCCGAAACATCCAAATCAAGATTTACCTCAATTTTATTACAGGCAAGATAAACAGGTGTGGATGGAAGGTGCTTTTTATAATGCAGAATCCAGTCATGTAAATCAGAAAATGTTGAAGGATTGTTTACATCAATTACATGAATAAGCGCATCGGTGCCAAGATAAAATGAGCGAAACGATTTTATTTTTAAATCCTGTCCCGGAACAGTCCAGCACACAAGGTTTATATTTTTTTTGTTGATGGATATTTCTTTTTTGTCAACCTTAAGTTGATTGTCGGCAGTATAGCTGCGTAGAAATCTGTTGTGCACAAAACGATTTACCAAAGAAGATTTTCCGCTGCCTGAATATCCGGTGATAAGCACTTTTTTGGAATACATGGTTAGTGTTTTTAATGTTTATATGGTTTTTCTTACAAAAGGTTACAGCCTTTTACAGCATTTGGCAGTAAAAAGGTTTAACAAACACTGTTGTCTGATTAAATATTGCTTTCTAAAAGAGATGCCTCGGCTTCGCTCGGCATGACAAGGTTTGTAGAGAGCAATGTGGGAGAGGTGGGGGGGGGGGGGGGTTTGTTTTTTTAAATAAAATAAAACAAAACAACCAACAAAAATAAAAAAAAAAAAAAA
>CAYSPG010000029.1:0-41061 GCA_964432885.1 uncultured Flavobacteriaceae bacterium | reverse complement strand
ATTCTTTATGGTACACAATATAGTTTATTATTTCTGTGCCTTTCAAATCCCCCATTCTTTTTTAAGATGAAAATAGCTTTGCTTGGTTATGGTAAAATGGGAAAAGAAATAGAAGAGGCAGCTACAAATGTTGGCCACAGAATTATTCTTAAAATAAATTCAAGAAACGCGAACTCCTTAACACCTGAACAGTTAAAAACTGCTGATGTTGCAATTGAATTCAGTAATCCTTCCTCTGTACTTAACAATATTTGCTTATGTATTGATGCAGGGGTGCCTGTAGTTGTTGGCACCACAGGATGGTACAGTAATATGGAGGAAATAAAAAACACATGTGTACAAAAAAATGGTTCCGTACTTTTTGCATCCAACTTTAGTATTGGAGTAAATTTATTTTTTGAATTAAACGAATTACTAACTGTGCTTATGAAAGGTAATTTCGCTTACAAGCCCTCTATTACTGAAACTCATCATACTCAAAAACTGGATAAGCCAAGCGGAACAGCAATAACTTTGGCTAATCAAATAGTTAAGAATAGAGCGCTTTTAAAAGGCTGGTCGCTTGAAGATGAACCAGGCAAGCTAAAAATTAACGCTGTGCGTAAGGATGCAATTACGGGCACGCATACTGTAACTTTTGCTTCTGACATTGATAAAATTGAAATTACACACGAGGCATTTAACCGAAAAGGTTTTGCGCAAGGTGCAGTGCTTGCAGCGCAATGGTTGCAAAGTAAAAAAGGATTTTTTGAAATGAGGGACGTGATTCATGAAATGATTAGTTAACCAATGTTACACCACAAGCGCTAAAATCACACCACACAAAATCACAGCCATTTTTTTAAAATTAAAACGGTGATCGCTTTCACTCTCAAATAATATGGTGGTGCTTATGTGTAGAAAAATTCCAATAACTACGGCCATTATTATTTCAAATTGAGTTTGAGGAAAAATGTCTCCAAAGTAATTTCCAATTATGACGCCCACCGGGCACATGCCCGAAAAAACCAAAAGCGATACAATAGTTGTTTGCATTGAAACTTTTGATTGTTGTAACATGCTTACCAGTGCAAAAGCAACAGGCACGTGATGCAAAATAATTCCGGTTAGCAATTGTTGCTGCTGTGATTTATCAGCCAAAGGCATTCCTTCAAAAAACGAGTGAATGCATAAGCTAAACATCATAGCAAGAGGAAAAGCTTTGGTGTGATGTTTATGTACGTGTATGTGTCCATGTTCTATTCCCTCAGAAAAATACTCAAGCAAAATCTGAAAAATAAAACCGGCAAGCACATACATACCAATATTCGGAACCGTTGAGTGATACACTTCAGGAATTAAGTGTGTTACAGTGATTGCGAAAAGATACGCACCCGAAAATGCAAGCGACAATTTTAAAACTGCAGCATTTGATTTTCCAAAAACAAAATACAACAAGCCGCCACCAAGCACCAAAGAAAAAAGTAAAATAAGTTTGAATGTCTCCATGATTAATGTTTTTGTGTTACAAAAATTAATCGATGAGATTCTTTAGCGTTATACTCTTGCATACTGTAGCTTCCAAAAGTATTTAAAATTGTTAATCCCGATTTCTCGAAGTAGTCTTTGAATCTTTCTAATGAAATCAATTGGACTTTCTCTGTAAATAAATAGTCTTTTCCTTTATCTGTAAACTCTATTCTTTTTTTTATAAACCCACTTTCAACATGCTTGGTAATCCTAAAAGTAATTCCTTCAATCGTTTTAGACATAAAAATAGGAATGTCGAGTTTTATTATTTTGGGATTAAAAAAATCAAGAACCAATATGCCATTTTCCTTTAACCCTTTTGTAGCTGATTGCAGGGCATGTAAGTTGTCTATTTCATTTTCAAAATATCCAAAGCTTGTAAATAAATTTAATGCGGCATCAAAGCAATTGATACGAAAAACGGTTCGCATATCGTGCTCAAAAAAACTCAGTGTTTTATTTTCAAACTTTTTACAATAACAAATACTTTCATGAGATAGATCTATTCCGGTCACATCAAATCCTTTTTTATTAAGATATATCGAGTGTCGCCCTTTTCCGCAAGCAATGTCAAGCACCTTGCTTTGTAATGGAAGATTTAAATGAGTAATTAAATTATCTAAAAAAAGTTCGGCTTCTTTGTCATCACGTTCTTTATATAAAATGTGATAATACGGAGAATTGAACCATGAATGAAACCAATCGGGCACGGAGTTTACAGTTTGCGGTTTACAGTTTGCAGTTTGCTATTCGCGTTTGATAACCGTAAACGGTAAACTGTAAACCGTAAACGGTTTTCCGCCCAAAAATATCTTTATTTTTTAACATCAAACTTCCACCGAAGCATTGGTGCAACAAACATTAAACTATTTTTGCCTTATGGCAAAGTTTCCTCGATTCCGCGTTCGCATTAGCCGTAGCAAGCATACTAAACCGGGTGCGCGCCCGGGTAGTATTAATATCCCCTTGGATGCTGCCAAGCCAAAAATTAATTGCGTGGTGTATGATGTTACGGAGTGTAATGAGCATCCCATAGGTACCATGCAAGATGTGCAAAGCATTTACAATACACTTGGTAATAAAATTATGTGGTTGCATGTTGCCGGCTTTGGTGACAAATTATTTTTTGAAGAACTTGCAAATTTTTTCAAACTCCACAGGTTGGAGATGGAAGATGTCTTTAATGTAGGACAGCGCCCTAAGGTTGACGAATATGATGGTCATCTTTTTGTAATTAGCCGATTGATTAGTATGCAAAATGATTGCCTGGTAAATGATCAATTAAGTTTATTGCTTGGAAAAAATTTTGTTATCACGATACAAGAGAAGCAAGAAGATTTTTTTGAACCAGTACGTGTTCGGATACGCAATGCTAAAGGGTATTTGCGTCAACAGCAGGCCGATTATCTTGCTTATGCTTTGCTTGATGCTGTAATTGATTATTATTATCCTGCCTTAGAGAAAATAGGAAACAAGCTGGATGAGTTGGAAGACGAATTATTAAGCAATCCTACACGCGAATCCATGAATAAAATTTTGCAGATTAAACGTGAGTTGATTGTTTTCAGGAGAACAGTGTGGCCTGAGAGAGATAAAATAAATGATATCATCCGCTCATCGTTTGATGAGATTGAAGAAAGAACAAAAGTGTATTTCCGCGATGCATACGACCATTGCATACAGTTGCTTGATATTGTAGAAAGTTACAAAGAGGTAACTTCAAGTTTGATGGATGTATATCTGTCAAGTGTAAGTCACAAACTAAATCAGGTAATGAAAGTGCTTACAATCATTTCAACAATTTTTATTCCTCTTACATTTATTGTTGGTTTGTATGGGATGAATTTTGCTTTTAGTAATCCTGACACTGGAGAAAAACTTCCGTTAAATATGCCTGAACTTCATTCTCCTTACGGATACGTGGGTGTAATTGCTGTGATGATTTTAATTGTAATTGGGCAGCTGTATTTTTTTTATAAGAAGGGCTGGATACGTTTTAGAGAGTGATTAAATAGAACGCGGATGACGCTGGTTTGACTGATTAACGCAGATTTTAAAAACAAATGAAAATTTTCTTATCCCCAAAAACCATTTCAATCCGCGTCATCCGCGTTCTATTTATTTAAAATGACTTCACAGCTTTTCATTGATGTAATTATTCCATTGCCGCTTCCGCAATTGTTTACCTATGAAGTGGCACCTGAACTTTCATCACAAATCGAAAAAGGCAAGCGCGTATTGGTTCCATTTGGAGCGCAAAAAATTTATTCAGGAATTATTTATAAAATTCATAACAATGCACCATCAGGCTACGATGCAAAAAAAATAATTTCGATACTTGATGAAACACCTGTTGTAACCGAAAAGCAATTTGCCTTGTGGGATTGGATGAGTGATTACTACATGTGCAATTATGGTGATGTGATGCAGGCTGCTTTGCCCGCTGCATTAAAACTGCACAGCGAAACGAAAATTATTTTAAATCCTGATACTTCTGAAGAAACGATTCACTTAACGGATGATGAGTTTCTCGTTACCGAAGCATTACATTCAGTTAAGTCGTTATCGTTAAAAGAAATTTCAAAAATACTTGACAGAAAATATGTTTTCCCGGTGGTGAAATCGTTATTGAAAAAAAACATTGTTTTTTCTGTTGAAGATGTTGAGGGAGATTACAAACCCAAAATTGTTTCCTACATCCTGCGCAGCGAAAAAGCAAAGGAGGAGAAATTTTTAAAGGAACAATTTAATTTGCTTGAAAAAAAATCACCCAAGCAGTTGGCACTTCTTATGGCGTTTATAATTTTAGAGCAAGAATTTCCTGACGGAAAAATTCCTCAGACGGTTCTGCTAAAAAAAGCAAACTCATCATCAACTGCTTTACAACAGCTCATCAAAAAAGAAATTTTTGAATCGGTTGCTGAAAAGGAACGTGAAAGAGTTAAAGAAATTTTCGCACACAATGTTGAATTAAACAATGCACAACAAGAAACTTTAACAGCAATAAAAAAATCATTCGAAGAAAAAAATGTGGCCTTGCTGCATGGTGTTACATCTTCAGGCAAAACAGAAATTTACATTCGCTTAATTACTGAGCAGTTGGCACAAGGCAAACAGGTTTTGTATTTGTTGCCTGAAATTGCATTAACAACGCAAATTATTTCGAGGCTGCAAAAATATTTTGGGAATAAACTGTTGGTGTATCATTCACGCTTTACAGATAATGAGCGTGCAGCTGTTTGGACAAAACTTATTGAGGTTTCGCAAACAACTTCCGAACCTTATTTAATTATTGGTGCGCGCTCATCCGTTTTTTTGCCTTTTGCCAATCTCGGTTTAATAATTATTGATGAGGAACACGAATCATCTTACAAACAATTTGACCCTGCACCCCGCTATCATGCGCGCGATACTGCCATTATGCTTGCACACATTCATGCAGCAAAAACATTGTTGGGTAGTGGAACGCCAAGTATCGAAAGTTATTTTAATGCTGCAACAGGAAAGTATTCTTTAATAGAATTATTTGCACGCTATGCAGATATTGAGCCGCCTGAAATTATTTTGGTTGACATAAAAAAACTTGCGTTACGTAAACAAATGAAATCGCATTTTTCTCCACTGTTGCTTGATACTATGAAGGAGGAGTTAGACAAAGGACGCCAGGTAATTTTATTTCAAAATCGCAGGGGATTTGCGCCCGTTATACAATGCAATAACTGCCAGTGGATACCGCATTGTTTAAATTGTGATGTGTCGCTAACGTATTATAAAAAGGCCGACATGCTACGTTGTCATTATTGTGGCTACACCACCAGCAATCCATCACGCTGCAGTGCATGTGGTGATGCCGATTTGCGGCAACGAGGATTCGGTACCGAAAAAATTGAAGACGAATTGCAAATATTTTTTCCTGAAAAAAGAATTGCCCGACTTGATTTGGATAGTACACGCGGCAAACATGCATACAAGGAAATAATAAACAGTTTTGAAAAACAGGAAACCGACATTTTGGTAGGAACGCAAATGGTTACTAAAGGACTTGATTTTGATAACGTGAGTTTAGTAGGAATTTTAAATGCCGACCAGCTTGTAAATTTTCCTGACTTTAGAGCCTACGAGCGCAGTTTTCAAATGCTGATGCAGGTAAGCGGACGTGCAGGAAGAAAAAATCAGCGTGGAAAAGTAATAATACAATCATACAATACCGAACATTCAATTTTGCAATTTGTGCTTAATAATAATTACAAAGGGTTTATTGATTACGAATTTGCCGAGAGGCAAAAATTTAATTACCCGCCATATTTTCGGTTGGTTGAAATTACCATGCGCTGCAAAAATGAAATGCAATTGGATGATGCTGCAAAACTTTTAGTTAAGGAATTAAAAGAAAATTTTGGCAATCGGGTTCTGGGTCCTGTAGTGCCAGTAGTATCACGTGTAAAAAATTATTACTTGCGAACGTTGCTTTTAAAAGCCGACAAAAACATTGCAACGCACAAAACACGAATGCAGGTTGCCAAGGCTTTTGATTTTTACCGGCAAAATTCTATTTCAAAAAATGTTTTTGTAAGTGTGGATGTTGACCCGGTATAAAAATGGCTAAGATTCTTTTGTTTTGAAATCAATTCCTTAGCACTAGGACTAAGAAGTTCATAAATTATTTTACACTCAATTTTCTTGGATTCTGTTTATCATGAAAAATTTTATAGATGCGTAGTTGGTTGCCAACTAATTTGTGAACAAAAATATGATTGCGGAAGGTAACACAACGAAATCCTCTCTTTTTAAGTGCAGGTTTGCCACATAGTTTAAACTTATCAGGAAAGAAATATAAATTATTCCCGAATTCAACCAACTCTATAGCCAGTTTACTCGCACTTTGAAAAGAGAATTGATTGACATACTCAAAAGTTTTTTCTATGGCAGAAAGAGCATCCGGTTCCCAAGCAATTTCTATTTCCATTTACTCACAATGTTTCGCGCCTCCGCAGCCGAAATATAATTTCCTTTGTTAAAATTTTTATCTGCCTTGGCAATCATTTTCTCAATAGCCTTATCGTCATCAGGCATAAAATCCCACTCCATTTCTTTACGGATTTCAATGTGTGGTTTTAGCCCCATGCTTTTTGCAAGTTGCATTAATAATCGGGCTATGGAGTTATTTTCAATTGGAATAACTACGTTTTTCATTCTTCAAAAATAGAAAAATAATCTTGAACTTTTAATACGTGCTATTTAGAAATGGAAGGTGTCGTGAGAACAAAACCACCATTTATCTAAAGGTCCCAAGTATTTGTTTGTTGGGTTAGCGTTGGTCTTATGTGAGGTGTAAATAAAAAAAAATCCCGACCTAAGCCGGGATAAAACTAAACCAATACAAATGAAAAGTTTTTCTGAGCTGCGATTTTAACTTCAAACCTCAAACCTCAAACCACTTTTCTAGTTCAATACAAATTTTTGTGTAAACAATTTTTCGTTTTGTCGTATTTGAAGCACATAGGAGCCAGGCAAACGTCCTTCAATATTTAATTGCTCATTGTAGTTGCCACTAAAGTTTTTAATTTTTTCTGAATAAACTTCGGTGCCACTTACATCAATTACTCGAATAGTTATTGGTTCGTTTGATGAAAGACTAAAACGTAAATTGTATTTTCCGTTGCCAGGGTTGGGACTCAAACTAAATTTCTCAGGATTTAATTTGTAGTTATTTGATTCTTCGCTTTTTTCTTCTGCTTTTTTCTTCTCATTTTTTTTGTCATTCTTTTTCCGCTTTTCCCACTTAATATCGTTTTTTCCTTCCTTGGTAATTATTACTGTTTGGTGATCACGTTTGTTATCGCCATTTGTACTTTTATCATCATCATCAATTTTATAAAAATATTTATAGCCTGTTTCTGCACTGTCAAGGCAAGGTATGCGAATATCCATCTCATCCCAGTCTGGAAAATTTAATTCAATTATTGTATCGCTTGTGCCGTTGTCAAAATTTTTAATGATGATGCGTTGATTTTTTCCATCTTTATTATCATCGTCAATATCATAAAATTCAAAATGAAAATCCTTTAGCTCTTCCATTTGTTCTGATAATTCTCCTTGAAGTTTTTCCATTTCTTTTTTTAGTTCCTGCATATCTTTATGCATCTCTTTGTCGGAATAAATTTCAATATGTTTTGATTTTTTATTACTGCTTCTTTTTTCTGAAGGAGAATCCGGTGGCAAAGGCGGAGCGGGAGGGGCAGGTGCAATACCAAGAGTTGGGGGTGCCGGAGGAGAAGGCGGTGCCGGAGGCTCAGGTTTATCTAACTTGTTTTTCTTTAAAAAGGCATTGGCGCTTTTTTCATTCTCAAATGTAGTGTCAATGTTTACAATTTTGCCATTATTGTTCGAGTATATTTTTACTCTCACTTTATTGTCATCATTTTTGTTTTGTGCATTCACAGTAAAAAAATGTATTACTGCAAGCAACATACATACGTAGTGTTTTGTGTTCATTGTAATTTTTGTTTTTGATTTCGATGTCAAAAGTATATGTACCTTTTTCCAAAAAATGTTATAGTGCGGTTAACGGCTGGTTAAAAAAAGTTAAACTTGATTTTGCTCCTTATATACTATGTATTTTTGTATTGAAGTAAAGCAACTTCAAACTTTAAACTTCAAACCTCAAACAGGTTTCAGTTAAAATGAACAGAAAAAAAATAATTTGGATTGCCGTTCTGATGAGTTGTTCACTCATTGGAGTAATTGCCATGCAGGTAAACTGGATTTTGCACGACTATCATGTAAAAGAAGAACAGTTTAACCGTCAGGTGGGCGAGGCTATGGTGGCAGTGGTCGACAGGCTGGAGTCACGCGAAGCGTATAAAATGGTGTCTAATAGTTTTATAACACTTAATAACGATTCTATTTTTTCACTGTTGCGAAAAAATACAAAAGAGTGGACAGAACTTGAAGCACCCCCCGAACCACCTGCACCGCCTGAGGAGCCGGAAATAGCTAAGGAGCCAGAAGAAGTTTTAAATTATTCTCCACCCATTCCACCTGATTTTCCTGAACAACTTGATGAAGATTTTCATGACGAAATAAAAATGGAAATTAGTCACATGGGCGGACGTAAAATCACCATAAGACACAATCAGCATGTAATTACTATTGATGATTCATCAAGTAAATCGGTAATAGAAAACAAATATGGAATGGATGCAAAGCAGCGGGCTAAAATTGAGTCGAAGGTGGCTATGGTGCAAAGCATGATGAATAAGATGGCTTTTGAATTTATGTATGATGATAAGGATGTTTCAAAACGTGTAAGCGCTCATCAAATTGATACACTTTTAAAATGTGAGTTGGAGTGTAGGGGTATTCATACCGATTTTGATTTTGGTGTTTTTAAACCCCCCGTAAATAAATTTATTGCAACAAATAATAAAGAAGCGCATGACGACTTGATAAAAAGCCGTTATAAAGTTGATTTGTTTCCCAACGATTTATTTTCTACTCCGGTTTTGCTTTCGTTACATTTTCCTAAAAGCGTTTCGTATGTGCTTGCAACCATGTGGCCAATGGTAGTAAGTTCGTCACTGTTTATTCTTGTTATTGTCTTGGGCTTTACCTACACGGTGTACATTATTTTTCGGCAGAAAAAATTATCGGATATTAAAAACGACTTTATTAATAACATGACGCATGAGTTTAAAACACCAATTGCCACCATATCACTTGCTACAGACGCTGTTAATAATCCAAAAATTTTTGAAAATCGTGAAAGCGTTTCACGTTACATGGGTATTATAAAGGAAGAAAACCAACGGATGCACAAGCATGTTGAAACCATTTTGCAAATGGCCTTGCTCGACAAAAAAGATTTTACCATTAACAAAGATGAGGTAAACATGCACGAAGTAATAAACAAAGCGGTGGAGCAAATGCAATTGTTGGTTGAGGTAAAAGATGGAAAAATAGATTCGGATTTGAGTGCAGAAAAATTTGTTGTTATAGGTGATGCCAACCTGTTATTTAATTCAGTAATGAATTTGCTTGATAACGCAAATAAATATACTCCTGAAAAACCTTCCATTAAAATCAGCACTAGTGTAAAGGAAAAGATGTTGTCAATTGTTGTAGAGGATAACGGAATAGGTATGAGTAGAGAAGTTCAAAAAAGCATTTTTGAAAAATTTTACCGTGCGCACACAGGAAACATTCATGATGTAAAAGGGTTTGGCCTTGGCCTGAGCTTTGTAAAGGCAATTGCCGCTGCGCATAAGGGAGATGTGCGCGTGGTGCGAAGTGAGCAGGGCAAAGGAACTACCATGGAATTATTAATACCTTTTAATTTAAACACTTTAAAATAAAAACACATGTCAATACTACCAGGAAAAACCAAAATAATGCTTGCCGAAGATGACACTAACTTTGGTATGGTTATGAAAGATTATTTATCGCTTAACGATTTTGATGTGCACCTTTACCGTGACGGCAAACAGGCGCTTGATAAATTTGAAAAAGGAAAATTTGATTTATGTATACTTGATGTAATGATGCCTGTGATGGATGGATTTACGCTGGCTGAAAAAATTAAGGATCAGGATAAAAATGTACCCATGATTTTTTTAACAGCAAAAGCGATGAAAATGGATATGGTACGCGGATTTAAAATAGGTGCTGATGATTATGTAACCAAACCGTTTGATTCAGAAATTTTGCTTTTGAAAATAAAAGCGCTTCTAAACAGAAGCGAAACAATTACCAAAACACTTAACGAACAGATAATTTTTAAGGTTGGCGGTTTTACATTTAACTCAAGACTTCGCACTGTTTCAGGTTTTGGTAAAGAGCAAAAGCTATCACCTAAAGAGGCGGCACTTCTGGCATTATTGTGTGTTTATCTTAATGATATTTTGCCACGCGAAATTGCTTTACGCAAAATTTGGGATGATGACAATTATTTTACAGCCCGCAGTATGGATGTGTTTATTACCAAACTGCGTAAATATTTAAAAGACGATACCAATGTGGAGTTACTAAACGTGCATGGCAACGGTTACCGGTTGGTTGTAAAAGAATAAGTAGTTGTTTTATTTCTTATCAGCCTGTTAATAAAAGAATCTTTGCTCCGAAATTTTATTGTACTTGAAATGACATGTATTTTAGGCTAAGAAGTTTGAAGTTTGGCTTTATTTTTATTTCACTGTTGTCCGATTAAATTTTAGTCTTTTCAATTTTGATGCCTCGGCTTCGCTCGGCATGACAAGTTTTGAAGACATCAGTAGAGGAGAGGGGGCTTTCTTTTGGGCGAAGCCCAAAAGAAAGCCCCCTCTCCTCTACAAAAATACGAATACCCTGTCATGCCGAGCGAAGCCGAGGCATCTCTTTTCATATTATTCAAATTTAATCGGACAATACTGTTTTTATTTATATAAAAATTTTAAACCGCTTCTTAAATAAGTAAATTTGCCCCCTCAAAAAAATAAAACATGTCTAACGCAATTTATAACATACCACAAGCTTATAACGAACCCGTACTTAATTATGCTCCCGGCAGTGCCGAGCGCAAGGCGCTTAAAGAGGCGCTTGCCCAGGCTCGCTCGCAGCAGTTGGATATACCGATGTATATTGATGGCAAAGAAGTTAGATCAGGAAAAACAGCACCACTTAACCCACCGCATGACCATAAGCATGTGCTTGGTCATTTTCATAAAAGCGACAAAACACATGTAAAAGTAGCCATTGATGCAGCCTTAAAAGCAAAAAGGCAATGGGCTGAAATGGAGTGGGAGCAGCGTGCATCTATATTTTTAAAAGCCGCTGATTTGCTTGCCGGCCCGTGGAGGTATAAAATGAATGCAGCTACCATGCTTGGTCAATCAAAAAACCCATACCAGGCCGAAATTGATTCGGCATGTGAGTTGATAGATTTTTTGCGCTTTAATGTGCAGTACATGCGCGAAATTTATACCCAGCAACCGGTATCATCCAAAGGGGTGTGGAACAGGCTTGAACAGCGTCCGCTTGAAGGATTTGTGTTTGCACTTACGCCTTTTAACTTTACAGCCATAGCAGGCAATTTGCCATCGGCACCTGCTATGATGGGCAATACAATTGTATGGAAACCTGCCAATACACAAGTGTATGCTGCCAATGTTATAATGCAATTATTTATTGAAGCCGGATTACCTCCGGGTGTAATTAATTTAGTTTATCCAAGTGGCCCTGATGCCGGTGATGTTATTTTTAATCATCCCGATTTTGGAGGCATACACTTTACCGGCAGCACCGAAGTTTTTAGAGGAATATGGAAAACAATAGGAGCAAACATGGCCACTTATAAATCCTATCCGCGCATAGTTGGCGAAACCGGTGGCAAAGATTTTATTATTGCACACCCCAGTGCCGATGTTGATGTGCTGGTGGCAGCCCTTGCCCGTGGCGCTTTTGAATACCAGGGGCAAAAATGCAGTGCCGCATCGCGCACATATATTCCATCAAATTTATGGAAAGAGGTAAAAGAAAAATTAGTGGCAGAGGTAAACAGCATGAAGGTTGGCCCTGTGGAAGATTTTGGCAATTTTGTTAATGCTGTAATTGACGAAAAATCATTCGATAAAATTGCTGCATATATTGATGAAGCAAAAAAGAACAAAGACGTGGAAATAATTACAGGCGGCAGTTACGATAAATCAAAAGGGTACTTTATACAGCCCACCACTCTTGTGGTAAAAGACCCTATGTACCGCACCATGTGTGAAGAAATTTTTGGGCCTGTGCTTACCGTGTTTGTGTATGATGAAAATAAATTTGATGAAACACTAAAGTTGGTTGACAGCACCAGCGAATATGCACTTACCGGTGCTGTAATCGCTCAGGACAGGTATGCCATTGAGTTTGCAACAAAAGCGCTTGTTAACTCAGCAGGTAATTTTTATGTAAACGATAAATGCACGGGTGCAGTTGTGGGTCAGCAGCCTTTTGGCGGAGCCAGAGGCTCAGGCACTAACGATAAAGCCGGTGCTATGATAAATTTATTGCGCTGGGTATCGCCCCGCACAATAAAGGAAACTTTTGTTCCTGCAAAAGATTATCGCTATCCTTTTTTGGAAAAAGAGTAAGAATTTTTTTTATTCGGTAACAATTTCAAACGGCAGGCGCGCCTGCACACCTTTAAGCTTTACAAGTTTATCAAGTGTTTTCAGGTATTTGTAGCTGTCGCCAAAGTGCGCAGATAAAAACTTTGCTTCGGCTTCGCCACTTAAATCTTCCATCAGTTCCTGCAATGGTTCTTTTTGTTCCGGCAGTTCTTTAATGCGGTAGTTTTCAACGTTGGCTTTTTTTGCTGCAATTGCAATGGCATCATTCAGTCCGCCAAAAACATCTACCAGTCCAATTTCTTGTGCATCCTGCGCACTCCACACGCGCCCCTGCCCAATGCTGTCAACATCGGCCTGGCTCATGTTACGGCCGGCTGCCACTCGTTTGGTAAACGTATCGTAAACCTGTTCAACACTCTTTTGAATAATGTTTCTTTCGTTTTCGGTAATTGGTCTTGTTATTGTTCCAAGATCAGCGTAAGGACCGGTTTTGTAGGTGTCAAATGTTAATCCAAGTTTATTGTTAAACATTTTTTGTGCATTAAGCAAAACGCCAAATACGCCTATGGAGCCTGTAATGGTGTTAGGCTGTGCAACAATGGTATCAGCAGCAGCACTAATATAATATCCGCCTGATGCGGCAAGATTTCCCATTGAAACAATAAATGGTTTTTGTGCTTTTGCCAATACGGTTTCGCGCCATATTACATCGCTGGCCAGTGCGCTGCCGCCCGGTGAGTTTACACGCAGTACAATGGCTTTTACGTTGTCATCATTGCGCGCATTGCGCAGGGCTGCGGCAATGGTTTCGCTGCCCACCTCATCATCCTGTCCTTTGCCGCTTACTATTTCTCCATTGGCATATATAACGGCAATTTTTTCTTTGCTGAATTTTTTTGTTTTTGCTAAAGGCGCTTTGCTATACTTGGTAAGTGAAACAAATTTTGGTTTTTGCCCAATGGCAGTTCCGCACTTTGTATTTAAATCGTTCTGTACCTGGTCGTAATAAGCAAGCGCATCAACCAGTTTAAGTCGCAAAGCATCATCGGCATTTTCGGCTGCAAGGTTGTCGGCAATGGTCTCAAGTTCTGTAGCATCCATTTTACGCGAAAGCGAAATGTTTTTAACGGAATGGTTCCATACATCATCTACAAACGAGGCAATCTGCGCACGGTTTTCATCACTCATTTTGTCGAGTATAAAAGGTTCAACGGCACTTTTAAATTTTCCTTGACGTATTACCTCAGGCTCTATTTCTAATTTTTCAAAGGCACCTTTAAAAAACATAAGCTCGGTGTGCAAACCCTTAAAATCAACTGCACCTTGCGGGTTTAGGTAAACTTTATCGGCCACCGAAGCTAAGTAATATGCTTTGGTAGAATAATATTCGGCATAAGCCAATATAAATTTTTTACTTTTTTTAAAATCAACAAGCGCATTTCTAATCTCTTCTACCGATGCATAACCACCCTGCACATTATCCATGTCTAAAAAAATGCCTTTTATTTTGTCATCATCTTTTGCATTGCTTATCTCTTTTACAATGTCGGAAAGGCCGGGTTGCGTATTTGTTTTAAAGCTACCCACATCAAAGTTTTTAAACGGGTTTTCGTCCGACCTTTCGGCTATGGGTTGTTTAAGCTGTATATGTAAAATGCTGTTGGACTCAACCACCGTAGTTTCTTTTTCGAATGCCGAACCCACTGCGGCTGCAAAAAAGAAAAAGATGATTAACATAAAAAGAAGCATACCTACTATGGTTGCAAGCACATATTTTAAAAACTGAAGCATGGTTGAAATATTTTAGCGTTTGATTAAAATTATTTTTGCAAACATAATTAAACACCTTTTGGTTTTGGAGTTGGTTAACTTTAATAAGGCTATTTTACTATTGGGGTCAAATATTGGCAACCGCAAACAACATCTTAATACCGCTTTAATGAAAATAAATAATCAAATAGGGGTAATTGTAAAGCAGTCGTGTTTTTATAAAACAGAAGCATGGGGAAATACTGGGCAAGAATACTTTGTTAATTGTGCAGTAGGCATACAAACTTCCAAATCGGCAGGGCAGGTTCTAAGTCAAATACATCAAATTGAAACTTCAATGGGGCGAGTGCGCATAAACAAATGGGAGCCGCGAATCATTGACATTGATATTTTATTTTTTAATAACGAAATTATAAAGTTACCGGCACTTGAAATACCACATCCAGAATTTGCCAACCGCAGATTTGCCATTGTACCCGTGCAGGAAATTGAACCCGATTTGTTTCATCCTGTATTAAAAAAAAACATGCAGGAGATAGCAACCACCTGCCCCGACACTTTGCATATCGAAATTATTTAAAAACAACCCACGCATGCTTCGCAATAAGTATTTGGTAATTGAAGGCAACATTGGCACCGGCAAAACATCACTGGCAAAGCACATTGCCAAAGAGTTTAATTTTTCATTGATATTGGAAGAGTTTGCTGAAAACACTTTTTTGCCACAGTTTTACGAAAACCCATCGCAGTTTGCTTTTCCGTTAGAAATGTCTTTTATGGCTGCCCGTTTTTCTCAGCTAAAAGATTTTTTTAAGAAAAACACCCTGCCTTTTCCAATCGTATCCGACTACATGTTTCCTAAATCGCTGCTGTTTGCCAAAGCTAATTTGCGTAAAGAAGAGTTTGGGCTTTTTGAGCACTTTTTTAATTTACTTAAACCTACTATACCGCAGCCGGCTTTAATAGTTTATTTACACAAAGAGGTTGCGACCTTAAAAATGAATATAACTAGACGGGGGCGTGGCTTTGAGCAGCAAATAGAAGAAGCGTATCTAGAAAAAATTAATAAGTCGTATGCAGCTTATTTAAAAAAACATGCAAAAACAGTAAAGCTACTACACATAAACACCGATGCCATTGACTTTGTAAACAACAAAAAACACATGGCACTTATACTTGATAAAATAGAGCAAAGCGGATTTGCTTTGGAGTAAAAAAGTATATCTTCGCCCCGTTTAATAAAAAATTAACAAAGTTTGCCAACGTAAAAACATTTGTATTATACTTGCAACCAAAATTAACGATAAACATAAACCACATTACAATGAAAATTAAAGCTTTACTGCTCGCTACATGTGTAATTTTATCCGGACAGTTTGCCACCGCACAAAGTTCGGGCTCTTATGGCCTTCCTAAGAAAAAAGATTTTGACCGCCTGTCACTTGGATTAGGCGTTGGTATGAACTGGTTTCAGGGTGATATTGAAGCTAACCCTAATACGAATTCCAGCATTTGGAAAAACATTAAACAACCTGCTTTTCAGCTTAAAGTAGGCTATCAGGTTTCGCACTCAGTGCAGGCCAATTTACGTTTGGGTTATACAAAGCTTGTGGGCGAAAAAAAGTCAGAGCAAATTCGTTTGCCCGATGCTTCCACAAGTCCTCAATATACTTATGGACTAAAGTTTGAATCTCCCACTTTTGAGGCAAGCATTAATGCCAATTATACCTTTGGTAACATCAGCTACCTGCAACGTAACAAGCGTTTCCATTTTTATGGCGAAATTGGTGCCGGCTTATTTTCATTTGCACCCAAAGTGTGGAGCAAAGATTTTGATGATACCGATGGCATTAAAAAGAAAGACAGTGTGCTGGTTGACCACAACGGTATAACCGAAGGTATGGTTACTGCCGGACTTGGTTTTAAATACCAGTTTAAACGTTTTGATGCAGGATTATTTATCCAATATCATAAAACGTTGACTGATAAAATTGACTGGGTTGATAAAGGACAATCAGAAACTGACAACTACGCCCTTATCATGCTTAACGTAAACTACACTTTTGGTAAAAAACAAGCCATGATGGAGTGGGTTAACCCAATGGAAGTTGTGTACAGCGACCTTTCGGACATGAAAGATAAAATGGATATGCTAAGTGGTGATAAAGATAAAGACGGTGTATCTGATTTGTTTGATAAAGACAATTCAACTGCCGAGGGTGTACACGTTTATGGCGATGGTACCACTGTTGATACCGATGGCGATGGAATACCTGATGGTAAAGATGCTGATCCGTTTTCGGCCAAAGGTGTAAAAGTTGACGGCAACGGTTTGGAGTCTGACACCGATGGTGACGGAGTTCCTGACAGCAAAGACCTTGAGCCAAATACAGCCAAAGGCAGTTTAGTGAACTTTCAGGGTGTAACTATTGCCCCTCCGGGCGAAAGCGGCAGCGCATCGGCAAGTGCCAGTGCAGCAAGCTGGTTGCCTTCAATTTATTTTGATGTTGACCAATCGGGCATCAAATCAAATCAAAACGACCGCTTAAATACTGTTGCACGTGTAATGACTAAAAACCCAAATCTTAAGCTTACCGTTATTGGAAATACAGATGCTGATGCTACAGATGGGTATAACGATAAATTGGGTATGAAACGTGCCGAAAAAGTAAAAGCGCACCTGATAAAAGTATATGGTATTGACGGTTCCCGCTTAATTACCGAATCACGTGGCGAAAAAGAGCAAATGGCTAAAGGTTTAAAGCCAATGAATCGCAGGGTTGACTTTGAAGTAGCTAAATAGTTATTAAACAATATTATGAGCAAACCCTCGCAATAAAATGCGGGGGTTTTTTATTTGGCCATTTTGCTGTACAAATCGTACATTACAATTCCGGCACATACCGAAATGTTTAACGAGTGTTTTGTTCCATGCTGTGCAATTTCAATGCTGCCGTCAACCATTTGTAATGTATTGTTGCTTATTCCTTCTACCTCATTGCCAAAAACTATGGCCACTTTTCTATCTGAAGGAAAAAAATTATTCAGCATTATGCTTTTGTTGGTTTGTTCAATAGCGCAAATCAAATAATTTTCCTGCTTTAATTTATTAATTGCATCGGCTGCTGATAAATAATATTCCCAAACAACAGTTTCTGTAGCGCCCAATGCACTTTTTAAAATATCTTTGTGTGGAGGTTGAGCGGTAATTCCACACAAAATAATTTTCTCAACCAAAAACGCATCAGCCGAACGAAAAACCGAACCCACATTAATAGCACTACGGATGTTTTCTAAAATTAATACCAACGGAATTTTTTTTGCTGTCTTAAATTCTTCTGTTGTTTTACGGTTAAGCTCATCTAACTTCAACTTTTGCATCTGATTTTATTTTGAAGACAAAAGAAAAAAATATTACCGAAACTCCGTTGATGAAGCAGTACAATGCCATTAAGGTAAAGTATCCTGATGCGTTGTTGCTTTTTCGCGTGGGCGATTTTTACGAAACCTTTAGCACCGATGCCATTACCACCTCTAAAATTCTTGGCATTGTTTTAACCAAGCGTGCCAACGGTGCTGCCAGCGAAATGGAACTGGCCGGATTTCCTTATCACGCACTCGATACGTATTTGCCAAAGCTTGTAAGAGCCGGGCAGCGTGTTGCCATTTGCGACCAGCTTGAAGACCCCAAAACAACCAAAACAATTGTAAAACGTGGAGTAACCGAACTGGTAACACCGGGTGTAGCTTTCAGCGAAAAAATATTAGAACATAAATCCAATAATTTTTTGTGTGTAATTCATTTTACTGATAATAAAGCAGGAGTTGCATTTATTGATGCATCCACAGGTGAGTTTTGCGTGGCAAGTGGTAATGATGAATACGTGGAAAAATTGTTGCAAAATTTTAAACCCACCGAAGTTGTTTTTCAAAAAAGATTTTTAAAAGACTTTAACGCAAAGTTTACCGACAGATATTATTCGTATCCGCTGGAAGAGTGGGTTTTTCAATACGATTATGCAAACGATGTTTTATTAAAACATTTTGAAACCAGTTCGTTAAAAGGTTTTGGCATTGACCAAATGCCCGAAGTAATTATAGCTGCCGGTGCTGCCATTCATTACCTGTCGCAAATGCAGCAGGAAACGTTAAGCCATATAACATCTGTTTCGCGTATCGAAGAAGAAAGGTTTGTGTGGCTGGATAAGTTTACAATCAGAAATCTTGAGCTTGTAAACTCACCCCACGAAAAAGCAAAAACACTGTTGGATGTAATTGACAGCACCACCACACCAATGGGTTCGCGCTTATTAAAGCGGTGGATTTTGCTTCCGCTTAAAGACCAAAAACCTATTGAAGAAAGGTACGCTGCCGTTGCCGATTTTGTGATGAATGAAACACTTAGCAATGCTGTTGCGCATCACCTAAAACAAATTGGCGACCTTGAGCGTGTGCTTTCAAAAATTTCGATTAAAAAAATTAGCCCAAGAGAATTAAGGCAATTGAAACGTGCGCTTGAACAAATTCAACCCATCAAAACTCTTTTTTCTTCAACAGAAAATAATTCGCTTAAAATTTTTGCCGGACAATTAAATCCGTGCAACATATTGCTTGACAAAATTTCGAAAACAATTATTGATGATGCACCGGCCAATACAGCAAAGGGAGGATACATTGCAAACAATGTAAGTAAAGAGTTGGATGACTTGCGTGCAATTGCATTTTCAGGAAAAGATTATTTGCTAAAAGTGCAGCAGCGCGAAAGTGAACGCACAGGGATTACTTCTCTTAAAATTGCATTCAACAATGTGTTTGGATATTACATTGAAGTTACCAATGCTCATAAAAGTAAAGTGCCTACCGACTGGCATCGCAAGCAAACACTTACCAATGCCGAACGGTACATTACGCCTGAACTAAAAGAATACGAAGAAAAAATATTGGGTGCCGAAGAAAAAATTGCTGCCCTTGAGCAAAAAATATATGCCGACCTGTTAAACGATGCTGCAGCGTATATAAAACCCATTCAGTTAAACGCATCAGTGCTTGCAAAAACCGACTGCCTGCTTTCGTTTGCTCACACGGCTGTAAAAAATAATTATGTTCGTCCTCAGCTTACCAATTCTCTTTCGCTATCCATTAAAGACGGCCGCCATCCGGTACTTGAAAAAGAAATGCCTCTTGGAGAAGAGTACATTGCAAACGATATTTTTTTAGATAACAAATCGCAACAAATAATAATTATTACCGGGCCAAACATGTCGGGCAAATCGGCATTGCTCAGGCAAACGGCATTAATTGTTTTGCTTGCACAGATAGGAAGTTTTGTTCCGGCAAAAAGTGCTGAGATTGGATTGGTGGATAAAATTTTTACTCGTGTTGGCGCCTCAGATAATATTTCTTCAGGCGAATCAACCTTTATGGTAGAAATGAATGAAACAGCAAGCATCTTAAATAATATCTCTGAGCGCAGTTTAATTTTATTAGATGAGATTGGACGAGGAACAAGTACCTACGATGGTATTTCCATTGCATGGGCTATTGCCGATTTTATTCACGAACACCCATCCTGCAAAGCCAAAACATTGTTTGCTACGCATTATCACGAGCTAAATGAAATGGCAAATTCTTATCCAAGAATAAAAAATTACAATGTTGCTATTAAAGAGTCAGGCAATAAAATATTGTTTCTGCGCAAGCTTGTTGCCGGTGGCAGCGAACATAGCTTTGGTATTCATGTGGCTAAAATGGCCGGAATGCCCTTTAAAGTAATTGAGAAATCAAATAAAATGCTGGCGCTATTGGAAAAAGCTCACAGCAATACTGAGCTTGTAAAAAACGCTACACACAATTCCGAAAAAGATGCCATGCAGCTAAGTTTCTTCCAATTAGATGACCCTGTTTTGGAGCAAATAAGAGAGCAGCTTTTAAATATTGATATAAACACGCTAACTCCTGTGGAGGCATTATTTAAACTTAACGAGATAAAAAAATTAATGGGAAAATAGATTTTTAGGTTTTCAAAAAGTTTATACATTTGCCGTCCGTTAACGCGAAAGTAGCTCAGTTGGTAGAGCGCGACCTTGCCAAGGTCGAGGTCGCGGGTTCGAACCCCGTCTTTCGCTCAAGTTAAATTGGTCATTGGTAATTAGTCAATTTCAGATGTTTTATTTAATGACTAATTAGTAATGACCAATTTATTTTGCCCAGGTGGTGGAATTGGTAGACACGCAGGACTTAAAATCCTGTGGACCTAAACGTCCGTGCGGGTTCGATTCCCGCCCCGGGTACTAAAGCTTCTGATTAATCAGGAGCTTTTTGTTTTTAAATATCATTTCTGGTACTATTTTTTAGCAACAGCAAATCTCCATTAAATAAAACCACCCCCATCTCTACCCTATTTATATGAATAAATAATGGTATGGATGGAGGCAGTTTCTGATTTAATCTAAACCAAACACTAACTCATTACCAGTTTAACTTTTTTAATGCCTGCTTTTGTTTTTACTGAAATTGTATAAAGTCCTTTTGCCAAATGGTTTAAATCAAGTTCTATTTTATTACTACCAGAGTTTAATTCATTATTGTCAACAAATACCAATCTTCCTTGTCCATCAACAACGCTTATAAAGGCTCTGTCAATTTCTGTTGAAGTAAGTTCGATATTAATATTTCCGTGCGATGGATTAGGATAAACTGTTATTGCATATTCTGTTAACGTTTCATCCTCACGGCAGCTATTGCCGAAGGTAACATTTCGTGTGCCGTTTCCACATGCATTTGCCGCTGTTACTGACACTACCCCATTACCACTTCCCCAGTCGAGCAGTAAACTGCCTGAGTTACCACCTCCAAGTACATAGGTAGAAACAGGTGAAGGTGGATACGTCCAGTTAAGGGAGTAATTTCCTGTTACTCCTGTAAGTACTGCATCAAATTGAATTCCCATTGTGTTGGCACACCATGTGCCGGGCGATGCTGTAATGTTTGCAGGAGTATTAGGCGCCCCCCGAACCGTTAAGCAGCGTGGTTGCGAACTGCCGCAAGAATTGGTTGCAGTAACACAAACTGTTTTTGCAGGCACATCACTAAATGCAGGAAAGGTAATATTGATACCATTAGTACCTTGTCCACTATTAATGACAGAGCCGGGAGGGCCCGCCCATGAATAGGTAACTGCGTTTTGCGGAGGGCATGTATAGCCTACCGTTTGACTGCACACACCATTTGATGGACCTGTAACACTGGCAGGGCGTGCAGGCAAGCCGGGTGCTACTGTTGTACATCGCGGAGCGGCAACATTTCCGCACACGCTGGTAGCAGTTACACATATATTAGATGATGAAACTGTGCCACCATATATAATGGTAATGCTGTTGGTGGATGACGTGCCGGTAGCACCTGCCGGCAATGTCCATGCGTATGAAGCAACTCCTTGTGCAGATGGAACCGAATAGTTGTAAGCTACTCCAGGACAAACAGTAACACTTCCTGTTATTTGACCAATAGCAACTGTAGCCGATGATACACTAAGTGTTTTAACTGTGCTGGTGAAACAGGCTACCTGTGCTGCAACTCCAATGGCTCCACTGCTGAAACCGGCAGGCAGCGTTATGTTAACTGAATTGAATGGTGTTGAATAAGGCGTTGGATTACCATTGATTAAACTGCCTGCGGGTGCCGACCACAAATAACTTGTAGCACCTGTAACAGCAGCAGTGGAAAATGCATACGTACCATTTGCACAAACAACCGATGGCCCGGTAACAGAAGCAGGTGTGGAAACAGCTCTGCGGATTGACACAGACCGGTAAGCCGAAGTTCCACATGAGTTACTTGCCGTTACGCGGATGCCATAGGTGGAGTTTGTTGTTGTTGCAAGGTCTATTACCTGCACGTTTGTTGTTGAGGCAGGGTTAAAGGTTACTCCCAATGTTCCGGGGCCGGCATACCATGTGTAACTTGTTGCCTGCGGGTCGTTTATTACTGATAGTGTAATTCCATTTGCCGGAGGGCACACATCTAATGGTGCACCGCTTATCACAGATGGCTGTGCAGGAGCTGCTGTTTCGATAATGCCATCGCAGTTTTCATCAATAGCGTTGCCACAAATTTCATTAGCACCGGGATGGATGGATGCATCATTATCGTTACAATCACTACTGTCAGCAATGTAGCCTGAAGGTTGTGCACAATCAAAAGTTGTTTGTGCAAGGTTTCCATATCCGTCATTATCCAAATCGCGGTACCATTTGGTGGCAGCAATTACAGATACCGATGCACTTAAATTCATCATGCTGGTACAGGATGCTGAATTGGTTGCAACTACTGTGTAATTTCCTGCTACAGTAATGTTGTTAAATGAAATGACATTGCCTGTTCCGGCAAGGGAGGTTACGTTGGTTGTGCCGTTTAGTATTAACTGGTAGTTGGTGTTTAACTCACTTCCGCTTACTGTAATTGTAACTCCTGTGCCCGGTACAGAACAATAACTTCCACCACCGCTAACATTATAAACCGTTGGGCTTGGCGAAACCACCACTTGCACAAAGGCTGTTTGTGAATTGGCACCATTTGTTACTAATACCATGTAAGTTCCTGTGGTGTTGGTTGTATATGTTGCGTTGGTGGCTCCGGTAATAAGTGTGCAGCCATTGTACCATTGGTAGGTATTAAATCCGCCTGTGGTGTTAGCTGTAAGCGTTACATTTCCTCCTCCACAAATTGCGGCAACCGGACCCGGTGATATGGTTACGTTAGTTGTTGCAATGCCTGTAAATGTCCTTGGCTCCTGTAACGACCATACGTTATTATTGTCTTTGGTGCGGATAAATAATTTGTGTGTACCTGCAGCAAATGTTGGCAGAGTAAGTGTAGAGCATACATTTACTGTTGATGCAGGAGTTGGAATTGCAATAGAAGTTCCATTTCCTATGCCGGGGTCATTATCCACAAAATATTCGGCAGCGGTAATTTGTGTGGCATTGGCTTGTGTTGCGTTTATGTATATGCTTCTTCCTTCGGGATGCGACCAGTTGCCTAAGTTATCTTTTGTCCTTAGATAAGCACGATGCAAACCAGGTGAAAGGTTGGGCACCGTTACTCCAACTTGCCCACTAACAGTTGCAGAAGGCACAGCCATTGGAAATCCTAATCCGTTTCCTTGTCCGGGGTCGTTATCAAAATAAATTTCTCCTGCTACAATTTGCGATGCAACATTGGCAACAACAAAGCTTTTTCCTTCCTGTAAGGACCATACGCCACGATTGTCTTTGGTACGGATGTAAATTTTGTGACTGCCTAATGCTAATGAAGGAAGTGTTATAGTAGGGCTAACATTAATGCTTGCCGCAGGTGTTCCTGTTGCTATTGCTGTTCCGTTTCCAACTCCGGGGTCGTTGTCAACAAAAAATTCTGCTGATACAATTGTTGAAGCAACTACAGGTGAAATGGTAAAGATGCGCTCATCGGGCAATGACCACACGCCATCACTATCTTTTGTACGAACATAAATTTTGTGTACTCCAGCTGCCAGGTTTGGCAAAGTAATGTTGCCTGTAAAGTTTATGGTGGTGCCGGGTGTTACAGTAAGTGATGTTCCGTTACCTTGTCCCGGGTCGGTATCATAATAATATTCGGCAGCCACAAGTGGTTTAATAACATATATGTGCGCTGCTTCTGTTAACCCCCAAACGTGTTGCGTGGTTTGAAAACGGCAATACAAAAAGTGCAACCCGCGGCTCATGCCTGTAGATGAATACGTCATTGTAGTTGCGAATGAATCGGTGGGCAAACCTGTAATGATTGGTAAACCGTTTGCAAAACCCGGGTCGGTATCCCAAAAGGTTTCGCCCCACAGTATTTGTGGTTTCATGTAAATGTTGCGAGGTTCGGATAATGCCCAGTTGCCGTGCAAATCTTTGGTGCGCGTGTAAAGTGTGTTATATCCATCGCGCAAAGCGGAAGTAGAAACTGTTGCATTAAAGTTTACTGAATCATCAGCAGCAAAACTACCCATAGCAGTACCGTTGCCCTGGCCAGGGTCGGTGTTCCAAAAGTATTCGGCTGCGGTAACTTGTGTTTCTATGTAAATAGTTCGCGGTTCGCTTAACGACCATATTCCATCACTGTCTTTTGTGCGTGTGTATAGTGTATGATACCCTTTGCTTAAACCGTTGGTGGTTATTACAGGATTAAAGTTGAGCGAGTCTGTTGGCAGGAACGAACTTGTTTTGGTGGCATTGTCAATTCCCGGGTCAGTATCCCAAAAATATTCGCAGGTAGTAATTTGAGAGGTAATGTAAATTACTCTTCCTTCTGACAAAGACCATTTATTAAAATTGTCTTTTGTTCGAACATATAACGTGTGGTATCCCTTTTTTAATCCAATGGTTGAAATGGGAGTAGAAAGGCTTAAAGAATCTGTTGCAGCAAACACATACGTTCCGACTGCGTTACCAATGCCCGGGTCGGTATCCCAAAAATATTCGGCATCTGTAATTTGTGGCTGCACATAAATAACCCTGCCTTCGCTTAACGACCACACGCCACTTACATCTTTGGTACGCACATAAAAGGTGTGATAACCTGCGCTTACTCCTGTGGTAGCAATTGCTTTGTTGATATTAATGGAATCATCAGGCGAAAAAGCACTTATGGCTGTTGCATTACCAATGCCCGGGTCGGTATCATAAAAATATTCAGCAGCTATAATTGCAGGGTTTATGTAATAAGGCACTGCTTCGGTTAACGACCACCTGCCTGTGTTACTACATGTGCGTATATACAAGGTGTTGTTAAACTGACGCGCACCGTTGGTTTGTATGCTGGTGGTAAAGGTTACAGAATCGGCAGGTGATGAAACCGTAAATGCATTTCCGTTTCCAACACCGGGGTCGGTATTCCAAAAGTATTCGCCTTTGGTAATGGTAGCTGCTGCACCATTGGTTTTTATCCATGAAACAATACTTGCATTAATAGCCACACCATAATTACCTGACGATGCCGGAATGCTGAATTGTTTTACGTGCGCAATAAAGGGTTCGCCACGCTGTGCAAAATAATTGCCCTGCACACCACCATACACTCCCATATCGGTACCAAAAAAACCGGTGCCTATGCAGGGTGAACCCGGCAGTAAATGATAATCGCCACCAAATGTATTGCCGCACGGAATGCAAATGTTTACAAACATGGGATTGCCCACTATGGTGGTTGATGCATCATTGGGTAGGTTTGTAAACGAAGGATGATTGACAGCATAAATGCAGTTGTTTAAGCAATTAGCTGTAGTAACAGCAAGACTAAAACCTCCGTAGTTTACCAATATATTACTAGTAAATGTGCCCAATGAAAACGAACCTTCAATTACATAAAAGCTTCCGGTTTGTTTAAAAATATTATTGCCAATAAGATTGCCCGAGAGGCCATTGTTATCAAAATGTATATTGCCAATAAAAATGTTGTTGTTCCAATCGCCTGAAAGGTAACTGGATGAACCTGTGCCAAACTTTATGTGCATGGCATAGTTTAATGTGCCGCCAATTACATTTTTATCTAATCGCAGTTCGGGCGAGAAGGGTACATCTTCTACCTCTATTAATCCTACCTGGCAGTGTTGTATAATAAGTGTGCCGGTGGCAGATGCATAATCATACGTAATGGTGGAGGCTCTTATACCGTCAATGGTAGTGAGGGGCACCTGCACGGTGATGCTGTTAAAAAAAGCAACATTGCTATTTTGCCCTGATGGATAATACCCCGTACCTATTATTTTTAAATTGTTTTGGGTAACGGTAATATTACCATACGACACCAGGTTGTTGCCACTTACATAAATGGTATCGCCTGCTGTGCTGGCTGCCTGTGCTGCTGCCCAATTGGTATATTGCCCCGGTGAAGGCGTGTTGTTATTGAGCGTGCGTATGGTTGCGTTTGCATAATTTGCAATAAGCAACAAGGCAAGCATGTATATTAGTTTACGCATGGTGTTTGTTTTTTTAACCGCAGAGGAAAATCTCAACCCTACTCAGCGATATGTTTTTTTACCACTAAGGCACAAGGACACCAAGGGACACTATCCCGATAGCTATCGGGACACTAAATCCTATCCCCTGAATCCTGTATCCTTTATAATTACTTAACCGTGCTGATTACATTTACATTAAACGTTTGCCCGCTTACTACGGTGGCAGGCATGTTCATTTGTTTCATTTGGGGTATGTGCGGCTCACCATAGGTTGTAAAAGTGCCTCCATAAGGGCCTCCGTAAGGACCAATATCAGTACCATCGGTTCCTGCGTTATGACCGGGGGAGGAGGTTTGAAGGTGGAAGTCGTAAGCTGTATTGGAAACACAATTCCAGGAAGGACAAGAATAATTTACGAACAAGGGATTGGAAAAGATAGTTCCACTACTATTGGGCAAGGCAGGAACAAACGAACCAGGGTAAATTAAATTATTATCATACGAAGTGGTATTGGTACCTGCATATAAAGTATTGATATTATGGTCAACAAAACCTAAAATTATATTGTTGTTAAATAAACTATGAAAATAGCCATTGTGTAGGCTGAAAAGGTTTCCTGTTGATGGCCCCCCAGAGTTAATAAAAATATTATTTGTAAAAATACATCCGTCAATAGATTGTGGGGAACTACTTAGTCCATCAGCTACATAAATACTTCCTCCAATTATATTATTTCTAATTATTCCTGTAAAAACATTTGTTAATCCTTGAACTATTGCCATTATACCATAGGTATAAGAACCCCCAGTCGAAATTAAACCATTAATAATGTTATTATCCAAATACATTGCGCCATCAAAATTGGTGGTCGTTATTTTCGGGTAAGTTTCAATATAGGAATTGCTTACAAACAAAGCTGCCGCTCCAAATGCAGGTTCAAGTCTAATCCATCTGCATTTGATACCATCAATTCTTATCTGGCCAACAGTAGTTGACGCAATATCTTTGAACTCACTAATTAAAGGATTTTGCTTTTGCGGATTATGCCCTGTTCCCATAATCATAATGTTGTATTTGGTTACAGTAATATCACCATAACTTATTGGCGAGCCACTTACATAAATGGTATCGTTTTGAGATGATGCAGCCTCAGCAGCAGCGTAGGTAGTGTACTGCCCCGGGCTCGGGTTATTATTATTTAACGTACGCACTGTTGCGTTTGCAAATGTTGTTGCTGCTATTGCAGCTATTGTGATGATTAGTTTCTTTTTCATTTTTATTTTTTTTAGTTGTTTAATTATTTTTGTGTCGCTGAGGTTCGCAGAGGTATTTCGCAGAGAGGCGCAGAGATTAAACTCAGCGTAACTCTTTTTTCTCTGCGGCACTCTGCGATATATTTTAATCCTGCACTGATGATTGAAAATTTATCTGCATGCTTCCGCCCGGAGCGAATTGCGTGCCGGTAGTTGTCATAATATCTATTTGCGGTATGGCAGGTTCACCGTCCCATTGAAACGGGATGATGCCACCATAAATACCTCTGTCGTTTCCATCGGCACTGGTGTTGTGGCCGGGTGATGAGGTGAGCAAATTATAATCCCATGCAAAATCGTAGCTGGCGGTAGTAGTAGTTGCCTGCGCCTGCACAAAGGGCCATGTGCTGCTGTTTATGTTGGTGGCCCCGGTAAGTGCAATGGGCGCCATGTTGTAGTTATAGGTAAAGGTGCTTATGTTATTGCCCGGAAAGCAATTGTAAAAAACACTGTTGTTAAACGTAAATCCGCCTGAGGGAGCTCCGCCAAAAATGCTGTTGGCAGCACCTGAGTAATTATAAAACGTACAGTAATCAACCAATACCGAGCCTACGTTATAAAATGCTGCAAATGGATAATTGCTGCTTGAATAGTAAAACATGCTGTGTGATATAAGCGCATTGTAAATTTGGCCGCTGTTGCCGTTTGTAATTACATTATTCCACACACAATTATTTACAATCAGGTTGTAAAGGTTACCCCCGGGGCCGTTGGGGTTGGTAAGCACACCACTGCCAAAACAGCGTTCAAGGGTAAGGCTGCCAGTGTAGTTTACAAACGAAATGGTGGTGCCACCACCCAGCACAAGCCCTATAAGCCTGTTGTTGTTTCCAACATTAAAAACCTGGTTTGCTAAAATGGTACTTTTTACGGGACTTTGCTTTTGCACATTAAATCCAGTGCCTATAAAAGTAATTCCATCCTTTCGGGTTGATGGCGGCAGGTAGGCTGTGTTGCTGCCGCAGATATAAACGGTATCGTTAATGGCTGATGCCACCACGGCTGCTTCGATGGTGGCGTACTGCCCTCCGCTAATGTTGTTAACGGTGCGCACTGTCGCGCTGGCTGCTGTGGTTATGCCAAGCAGCAGGGTAATTAATTTTAATTTGTGTGTCATTTTATTGTTTGTTTGGGCCCCCTAACCCCCAAAGGGGGGATAAGAAGCGTGTTTGTTTTTTGTTTGTTTAAGCCCCACCCTAACCCTCCCCCAAGGGGAGGGGATTGCGGCAGTGCGTTTTTGTTTTATTGTGAATTATATTTTTTGTTTTATTGTTGTTGTTCCTCCTTCGGGGGTTAGGGGGCTTTATCCTTTTTTATATTTTCTCTACCACAAAATTTCCGGCTACTTCTTTATTGTTGGTTACGTTTAAATATTTGTTTACCGTAGTCCAGCCAAATTCGGCAGCGCTTTTTGTAACGGTTTGTCCAGGGAGTACGGGGTTTGTGCCGGAAGCAATGGGTGTATCCTCGGCATCGGTAAAACCAAAGTTCAGCTCATCTTCGCCCGTGTTTTTAAGGCGTATCTGCAGTTCGCCTTTTGATACATTATCAAAAGTAAGTTTGGTTTCACCGGGGTTAAGCTCGGCAGCAATCTTGCGCTCGCTTTCGCGGAAGGCTGCGTCAAGGATGGTTTGGTCAAAATACACAGCACACTTTGTTTCATCACCCAAAAACTGCAGCGCAATGGTTAAAAGATTTTTGGTTAATTGTTTTGCCAATACAGGGCGGGTGGTGGCAATATCGCTGCGCTCGCTGGCTACGTTGCCTTTGGCGGCAAGCTGTGCCGCAAGGTCGGTATTGTACTTTTCAAGCAATATATCAAAGTCATCTTTAAACGCTGCCGGAAAGTCGGCAGCATGCGCTACAAGCACCAGCCTGTAACGCTCGGTAATGGTTGTAAACTGGCTGCTGTCGGCATTGTTGTATTCGGTAATTCCAAGCGGATAAAACTCTTCGTATAGTGACCTGTTGCTGCGGTAGGTATAAGCAATAAGTTTTTCATTTTCGCTTATGTTTTGCTCAAGTTTTTGACGGCTTTCGTCTTTGGCAATTGTTTTGCCTTCCTGTACGGCCTGGTTTTGGCTTTCGCTGGTAACATCGCCAAAGTAATTGGTGTAGGCAGCGGTTATGGCGGCAAGTATGGTATTAAACACCCCTGCCGGGTTGTTTTCGGTAAGCCTTTGTATGTGGTCCTGGGTAAAGGACTTTAACCTGTCGTTGCTAAGCTTGGTGCTTAAAAACAAAATTTTGAAGTACTTAATTAGTTCAATCATGTTGTTTAGAGTTAATTAGTTGTTGTTTTATTTATTTTTATTGTTAGTACGAATTATTCCTTTCCCGTAAATGCGTTCTCTTATATAAGAAGATGTTATTTCTTTCCCGTAAATGCGTTTTCTTATGTAAGAAGATGCTATTTCTTTCCCGTAAATGCGTTTTCTTATGTAAGAAGATGTTATTCCTTTCCCGTAAATGCGCTTTCTTATGTAAGAAGATGCTATTCCTTTCCCGTAAATGCGTTTTCTTATATAAGAAAATGCTATTCCTTTCCCGTAAATGCGTTTTCTTATATAAGAAAATGCTATTCCTTTCCCGTAAATGTGTTTTCTTATGTAAGAAGACGCTATTCCTTTCCCGTAAAGGATTTTATCATCCTTTGTTAGCGTATTATCTTAATCGGGTTTTACATTTTATCGCCACCGGCATTATTTTTTTTCAACGAACGTTGTTATTCATTTTAAATAACGCAACAAAAGTGGTGTGCAAAACAAAGCCCGTCAATCCCCATTTATGGGGAGGAGGTTTTTTATTGCATCAGGCTACCGGCAGCACTTGTATGTTGTATTTTTTATTCCTTTTCAAAAAAAATATATCTTAGTGCACCCAATTTTGAGAGGGAAATGATAAAATAACGTAAACCTATATTTGTAGAAAGCAACCTTTTTTTGTGAAGAAAATAAATGATTTTGCCGGTTTGGTTTTTCCTCCCCAATTATGGGGAGGCAGGTTTTGGGGGCGTAGAAAGAGTGTCGCAGAGCTACACAGAGTAAAAAGAGTCCCGAAGCATCGGGACGCAGAGTTTTTCTCCGCGTCCCGATGCTTCGGGACTCCCTTTCTCAGCGCACCTCAGCGATATGTTTTTATTCTTACTACACTTTTCTTTTTTGCAACAACAAATTTGTTTGCCCAGCGCACACAGCTCGACAGCCTTATTAAAATTACCAACGCTTACAACGATAATGACAACCGCAAATTGGAGTTGTTCAATAAAATCTCAAACCTGTACCAATGGTTTCATGTTGATACAGGTGTGCTTTATGCCAACCATGCCATAGCACTTGCACAAGAACTCAACAACCAAAAGCAGCTTGCAGTGGCATATAATAATAAAGCCATGCACTTTTTTAACCTGGTAAAGATTACCGAGGAAGAAGATTTGCTGAAGCAGTCAATTAAAATAAACAAAGCCATAAATAATGCCGATGGGCTTGCCGAAAATTACCTTAACCTCTCGCTTTTAAAAAGTGGAGATGAACGAAAAAAACTGAACGATGATGCGCTGGCACTTTTTACCCAAACAAAAAATGATGACGGCATTGCGCGTGTTTATCTTAGCCTGAGCTATTATTATATGTCAAGAGACATAAAACCATCATTCGAATTTTTTAATAAATCGATTGCTGCCTTTACTAAGATAAACAATAGGTGTGGACTCGCTAATTCGTATGCAACATTAGGCAATACATTTATGTACATTGCCCAGTACGACAGCCAGCTTTATTATGCCAACATGGGATTAAAAATAGCAATGAGTGAGGGAAACAGCCTGGTAATTTCTAATGCATATACATCAATTGGTAATGTATATTACATGACTTCCGATTATAAAAATGCTATTGAAAATTACCTTACATCATTGCGCATTGCCGAAAGCATAAACAACCGTTCCCTTCAGTCGGGATTGGTAAGCAATCTTGGTGGATTGTATTACGAATTAAAAAACTACAAAAAGGCTTTGGAGTACTTGAATAAAGCAAAAGAGCTTGCTGCCGGAAACAAAGAAAATTTAATTTTCTGCTACCACACCATTGCAATGATTTCGATGGAAGAAAACCAGTATGCCCAAGCAGAAGAAAATTACAAAACAGCAATAAAGCTTGCCCTCGAAACAAAAAACACTTCAAGGCTTTGCGTTGCCTATTTCTCATTAGCCGAACTAAGCATACTTACCGGTGATTATAATAAGGCATTTGAATACCTTGAAAAAGCAAAGGAAACCAACCCATCAGAAAAGGCAACTTTTGGGTTGGTGTACTTAAATAATGTTAAAGCCAGAGCAATAAAGGGCGCTACCGATGCAGTTTTAAAAAAATGGGGAATAAACCCTGCACATCGTAATAAAATTGCAATTGAAAGTTTTACCAATGCCGTTAATAACTATAAAGAATCAGGAGACCTGTATTTAGTAAACGAAGCATGTTCCTTGTTAAGCAAAACATACGAAGAAGTGGGTAACACCGACTCTGCAATGCATTATTACAAAATGTACAGCGAAACAAGAGATTCGTTATTGAGCACCAACAACATGAATGCTGTAATAAACCTGCAGTTGCAATACGACAACGAAAAACAGGAACAGCAAATAGCCTCTCTCCAAAAAGATAAAGCCCTGCACCAATCAGAAATAAAAAAACAAAAAACACAACGCAATATTTTAATTGCAGGCTGCACACTGGTACTGGTGTTTATTGGCTTTATAGTTAACGCATACATCAGCAAAACAAAATCAAATAAGGAAATTGAAAAAACATTAGAGCATTTACAAACTACCCAGCAACAGTTGGTGCAGCAAGGCAAACTTGCCGCATTAGGAAAAATGACATCGGATGTAGCGCATCGCATAAAAGACCCAATTGGAAAAATAAAAACCCTCTCACCACAAGGAGAGCAGTTAGTAAAGCAATACGAAAACTTATCGGAAGAGACAGAAAAAAATTTCATATTGCAGCAATTAAAAACCAACCTGATTGAAATAAACAACAATGGTGTAACCGCCAACGAGATTGTAAAAGATGTGCTGGCACAAACAAGAAAACAAAGCGCATGATGGAAGGATTTAGGAGTAAGGGTTTAGGATTAAGTAAAAAAAATTTAGTGTGCCTTAGTGTACTTAGTGCCTTAGTGGTTGAAAAAGGGATTTAGGATTGAGGGTTTAGGATTAAGTGAAAAAAAATGAAGAATAAAAAACATATCGCAGAGTTGCACAGAGTAAAAGGAGTTGCGTGGAGAATTATCTCAGCGTCCCGATGCTTCGGGACTCCCTTTCTCAGCGCACCTCAGCGATATATTTTACTAATCACATCGCTATTAATATTTGCATCACAACATAACTCACACGCTCAATACCGCAAACTCGATTCGTTAAAAACAGCTTTGCAAAACCACCCTCAACAGGACTTAAAACATTTGCAGTTGCTTCAGTTAATTGCCGAAGCGCAGGAATGGGCCATAACAAAAGATGGAATTGTTACAGCAGACAAAGCCATTTCACTTGCAAAAAAACTCAACAACAAAAAAGAGCTTGCCGCTGCCTATACCATGAAAGCACGGTTAGTTATTTATGACATGGAACTGGACAAAGCCTCACAAATTTTAGACAGTGCCTTTTCAATTAACTTTTCAATTAATGATCAAAAGGGGCTTGCTGACAATTACCTTGTAAGAGGAATTGAAAATAATCTAAGAGCAGACTATGTTAAATTTAAAAATATGCTCGATTCAGCAAACATGCTCATAAAACCTTTTAATGATATACAATTGAAAGGCCGTATTGAATACAATTATGGAAATTATTATGCGCTGTCTGATGTTGATTCCTCAAACTATCATTTCAACCGTTCATTAAAATTGTTTGAACAAATTGCCGATTCGGCATGGCAGGCTAATGCTTTGACTTTTATTACAAGAAATCTAATCAATATAAGGGTTGCCGATACTTCGGCTGTAAGGAAAAACACTATTAAAATCCGGTCTCTTTTATTGCCCGGCTATATGATAGATCAATATACTTTAGAGTTAGTATGGATTGCTCAACACTTAAGCACTCATTCCAATTATGATTTGGCAATTGAATATTTAACAGAAGCACTTCCATATGCCACTAAAGCAAATAACGAACTGTATTTGCAATACGTTTATTTCAACCTGGCAATGACCTATCAGAATATTGCAAACTTTCCGCTTGCCCTAAAATATTACCATCAAAGTCTTAAGATTTCAGAAAATATGCATGATGAATTCGGTATCGCAGCAGCCTTAGCTAATATGGGAATTATTTACCGCGACATGAAAGATTATACCACTGCATTAAAATACATGCTGCAGTCAGATTCTATTGGTCAAAAAATAGGCAATGAATATCAAGATGTTTGCCTTCTTCAGGAATTAGCAGATTTATATATACAGATAAACCGATTTGCTGACGCCAAAAACACCTTAAAAGTCTGTTTGAAAAAGAGTATTGAAATTAATGCAAAGGAACTGATGGCTGTTTCATACGGTCATTTTGGGAACTTGTATGCAAAAACAAATAATCCTGACAGTGCTTTTTATTGTTTTAATAAAGCGGCTGCTCTAAATAAAGAAATGGGCGTAGTGCTTTACCTCGCAAAAAATCTTCTTTCAATGAGCAGGACTATAAAAGACCTGCCAGCCTTAGAAGCTACCGACCTGATGAAAAAGGTATTTAACCCAAATCAGAAATTTGATAAAGCTATTGAATATGCCAATGAAGCATTGCACTTGGTTAAACAATCTGGCGAATTGGACTTACAGCGCGATGCATATCAATTGTTAAGCGAACTTTACGAAAAGAAAAATGATGACCAATCAGCGCTGAAGTATTACAAGCAATTTGCATTACTGAAAGACAGTATTGCGAATTCAGAAAACATTAAATCCATACAAGGCATAAAAATTCAATATGACAGTGAAAAACAAGAACAGCAAATAACATCGCTTCAAAAAGACAAGGTTTTACACCAGTCAGAAATAAACAAAAACAAAACTCAGCGCAACATACTTATGGGTGGCTGCACACTGGTACTGGTGTTTATTGGCTTTATAGTTAACGCATACATCAGCAAAACAAAATCAAATAAGGAAATTGAAAAAACATTAGAGCATTTACAAACTACCCAGCAACAGTTGGTGCAGCAAGGCAAACTTGCCGCATTAGGAAAAATGACATCGGATGTAGCGCATCGCATAAAAGACCCAATTGGAAAAATAAAAACCCTCTCACCACAAGGAGAGCAGTTAGTAAAGCAATACGAAAACTTATCGGAAGAGACAGAAAAAAATTTCATATTGCAGCAATTAAAAACCAACCTGATTGAAATAAACAACAATGGTGTAACCGCCAACGAGATTGTAAAAGATGTGCTGGCACAAACCAGGAAACAAACAGGGTAAACAACAATTTCAGATTAAAGGGAAAGGATATAGTGAGTCCCGTAGGGACTGAATATTGGTAACAAACAAAAAAGTCCCGTAGGGACGATATATTGGTAACACATGGGAAACACCTACACGCAAATACATCTGCAATTAATCTTCGCTGTTAAATATCGCGCAGCAATGATTGACAAATCGTGGAAAGACGAGCTATATAAATATATCACTGGGATTGTTCAGGGAAATAAACATAAATTGATAATAATTAACGGAGTTCAAGACCACCTTCATCTGCTCGTTGGTTTCAAACCACATCAGTCATTATCCGATTTATTGCAAGACATAAAAGGGCAATCGTCAAAATGGATTAACGAGAATAAATTCACAAAATTGAAATTCAATTGGCAAGAAGGCTACGGAGCATTTTCATATAGCCATTCACATCTTAATAATGTAATAAACTACATCAGGAATCAAGAGGAACATCACAAAAAGACAAATTTTATGGACGAGTACAAATCATTTTTAAAGTCATTTGAAATTGATTTTGATGAACAATATATATTGAAAGAACCGGAATGAAAAAAAATATTTCGTCCCTACGGGACTTAGGTTATGAGTTTATCAGTAGCGTTACCAACATTAAATCCCTACGGGATTTTGGTTTGAGTGATGCAGGATGTGTTGTAAAACAGTACCGTAAGAACGATATGTTGGTAGCAAAAAACGTAAAATCACAACAGTCCCGTAGGGACGGTATATGAATAAAGAACAAAAATATATGGCAGAGTTGCACAGAGTAAAAAGAGTCCCGAAGCATCGGGACACAGAGATTTTTCTCAGCGTCCCGATGCTTCGGGACTCCATTTCTCAGCGCCCCTCTGCGACACAATAAACACTTATGAAAAAAACAATTTTAATCGCACTCCTATTCTTCTCTCCACTGCTTTGGGCAGGTTCAGGAGGTGAGGCGAATGCCCAGGTACTTGATACCCTCAAGCGTGATAGTTTAATTCAGGAATTGAAGAAATATGAAAAAAGGAAAAAGGAACTCAATCAGCCCATGTATGTTCCTGGAGATACTATAAAAGCGGAACTTTTATGGCAAATAAATAATGCAGATGATTATTATAAAAATCAGATTGAATGCAAAAAGAGGACTGATGAGCTAAAAAAAATATCGTATGCAATAAATTATAAAAAAGGAATTGCTAATGCTGTTACTTCTGAAGCAGGCAACTATAGTGTCAAACAGGAATATAATAAAGCGTTGGAGCTAAACAAAAAAGCACTTGAAATAAGACAACAGATAGGAGATGAAACAGGAATAAGATGGAGCTACTTTAACATAGGTGCCAACTACCAATGGCAAAATTTGAATAAGGAAGCTATGCCTTGGTACATGAAGTGCTTAAAAGTTAGCGAAGCTGCTAAAGACAGTAATCTTTTATATCTATTGTACACTGGGCTTTCAGGTATTTACGAAACTTTTGGAGATAAGAAGCAAGCCTTAATTTGCAGCGAAAAATTTACTGCTTATTCGAATTCGCCAAATAGACAATATGACTATGGGCTTGCTTTATGCATGCTTGCACAGAGCTATGCCAATTTGCAAAACGAAACAGCTAAAGCAGACAGTGTACTTGCTATTGCAAAAAAAATTGCGACTGAATTAAATAGTTTTTATCACTTTAGCTATTACTACAATGCAAGTGCCTCAGTGGCCGAGGCCAAAGGGAATTACGGAGAAGCGATATTAGCATATCTGCATTCCAATGCCATGGAAGACTCTATCAGAGTTTCTCAAAATAAACCATACAACCTGCGCTGTATTACAGATGATATTTTAAAAGCCGACCAAAAACAACTTGCCATTGCCGGAATTCCCGAAAGTAATAAATACGATGAGGTTATTAAGTATGCTAACCAATCATTGGCTATTACTATTCCATCCAACATTATGGACCAAACGGCTGATAATTATAAATTTTTGAGCATGGCTTACGAAGCCAAAGGTGATATGAATCAGGCCTATAAATATTTTAAAATGAGCACTGTCATTAAAGATTCATTGTATAATGCCGAAAACACAAAAACCATTAACGATTTGCGAATGCAATACGAAACCGAAAAAAAAGAGCAGCAAATTGTATTGCTTAAAAAAGACAACTTACTGCAACAACAGGAAGTAAGCCGGCAAAAAACCACACGCAATGCATTTATTGGAGGGTTGGTTATGATAGTGATGATAACCGGTGTGGCATACAACCGCTATAAAACAAAGCAGTCGGCAAACAGACAACTGGCAATTAACTTGCAACGTTTAGAACACACCCAAAAACAATTAATTGAACAGGAAAAACTGGCATCGGTAGGTGCGCTTACAGCAGGTATTGCCCACGAAATAAAAAACCCGCTTAACTTTATCAATAACTTTTCTGAACTCAATACAGAAATTGTGGAAGATCTGCCCGCAGCAAAAAATGATACGGAAAAAGCAAAAATGCTCAACTACCTGAAAATAAATTTCGAAAAAATAACCGAGCATGGCATACGTGCCGACAGTATTGTACGCAACATGCTTGCCCACAGCAACAACGAAGTGCGCGAAAAAGAATTGACAGATATAAATGAATTGTGTGATGAGTACTTCCGCATATCCTACAAATCAGTACGCGTTACCAATCCCGAATTTAAATGCGAGCTTAAAACAACCCTTGACCCTGCAGTGCCTAAAATGTATATGATGGCGCAGGATATTTCGCGTGTATTCATTAATATTTTTACCAATGCTTTTTATGCCGTAAACGAACACAAATTATCTAATCCTGCTTTAAACCCCGAAGTAGCCTTAATTACCCAATACCAAAATAACCAGGTAACCATTTTAATAAAAGACAATGGTACAGGAATGAGTGAAGAAGTTCGCAAAAAAATATTCGAACCCTTTTACACAACCAAACCTGCCGGGCAAGGTACAGGATTAGGGTTAAGCCTGAGCTTTGATATCATAAAAGAACACAACGGAAAAATAGAAGTAACATCAAAAGAAAATGAATACACGCAATTTAAAATAACATTGCCTGTTTAAAGAGGATTTAGGATTAAGGGTATAGGATAAAGTGAAAAAAAACAATGAAACAATATAACAATGAAACAATTTAATTCCTCCCCTTCGGGGAGGTTAGGAGGAGCCTTATGCACAAACTATTAATTGTAGATGACGAAAAAGATGTAGCCATTTTGTACGAACAACGCTTTCGCAGAGAAGTGGACAGTGGTGAATTTCACTTACACTTTGCCTACTCAGCCGAAGAAGCATTAGAATTTATGAAAGGACTAAACCCATTTGACCTGGTACTAATCATGAGCGACATAAATATGCCGGGCATGAATGGGCTTGAGCTATTGAAAGAAACAAAACAACTCTTTCCGTACTTAAAAGTGGTAATGGTATCGGCCTATGGTGATGACCAAAACAAAGAAATTGCCACCCGCTATGGTGCCGATAATTTTTTAACCAAGCCGGTAAACTTTCCAGCACTAAAAGAAAGCATTCGGCAACTAATTGCTCAACAATAAATGGCATACCGCATTTTAGTAATTGATGATGAGCCCGATTTGCAATTGCTCATCACCCAACGGTTTCAAAAAGAAATTGATGGCGGAGAACTATTTTTTGAATTTGCATCGGATGGATTAGAAGGATTAAAAAAAGTGGATAGCAATAACAACTATCATGTAATTGTTACCGATTTAAAAATGCCGGTGATGGATGGCTTTGAATTGTTGAAGTCTTTAAAGGAAAGAGACGTTTTAAGCAAAGCATTAGTTGCATCGGCCTATGACGATATGCAAAACTTTCGCTTAGCCATGAACACCGGTGCATTTGACTTTATAGTAAAACCTATTGCCTTTAACGATTTAAAAGTTACAATATATAAAGCCATTGCCGATTACAACAATCACATAGAAGGCCTTGAAGCAAAAAAGAAATTAATTGAAGCCGTAAAAGAAAAAGAAGCTGCCATCTTAAAAGAACGCTTGCGCATAAGCCGCGATTTGCATGATGATGTAGGTGCATCCATCAGTGGCATTTCCATTACAGCATCCACTGCAATAGATAAAGTTATTAATGATAACAAAAGCGAAGCGGTACATTTAATACAATCCATAACCACCGATTTAAGCGAAGTAATAACAACCATGAGTGACATGGTGTGGCTTATTAATCCAATAAACGACAGTGCCGAAAAACTTTTTGAACGCATACAATTGTTTGCTGTTAAAGTATTTGCTCCGTTAGACGTTTCGTTTATAATAGATGATGTTGCTCCTTACAAAAACCTTCCGCTTTCTATTGAGGTGCGAAAAAATATTTTTCTCATTATAAAGGAATCTATAAACAATGCAGCTAAGTATTCCCATTGCACCCAATGTAAATTGCAAATTACCAAAACTCAAAAATCACTCACGATAATATGCAATGATAACGGAAAAGGGTTTGATGCGGGTGCAAGATTTTTGGGCAATGGATTAAAAAATATAAAACAACGTGCCACTGAAATAAATGCTCAGGTAATGATTTACTCAAAACCTATAAAGGGTACAACAGTGCAATTGATAGTGCCGTTATCGGGTTACTAAACCAGGTTGCTCTTAATCGCTTTGGCTACAGCCTCCGTCATGGTGGCTACATGTAACTTTTCGTAAATATTTTTTATGTGTGTGCGCACGGTTTCAAAAGTTACTCCGCATTTATCGGCAATCATTTTATAGCTAAGTCCGTTTACCATATGCGTAAGTATTTCTTTTTCGCGCGGTGTAAGATCAAAGGTGTCAGGTTTTGTTTGTGGCTGTTGCTTTTGTAATGCTAGCAGTTGTAACACTTTTTTTGCAATAACAGGGCTCATAGGCGCGCCTCCCTGGTTGGTTTCGGTTATTGCGCTTAAAATTTGTGAAGGGGGTGTGTTTTTCAATATATATCCAGATGCACCGTTGCACACCGCTTCAAAAATTTTGTCATCGTCTTCAAAAACTGTTTGCATTAATACATTTAATTGCGGATAATTCTTTTTTATTTTTTGCAAGGCGGATATTCCATCTGAAACAGGCATAGCTATATCCATTAATATTACATCTGGATTAACTAATGCTATTTTATCAATTACATTGGAGGCATCCTCAAAAGTACCAGCTACTATATATCCGTCTGAACCATTTATTAGAATCTCCAAAGAATTCCTGTATTTTAAATTGTCTTCAAAAATTGCAACACGTATTGCCATAGCAAGAGAATTAGAGCCCCAAAAATGCAATAGTTATGTAATATAAGGTATCCCCAATTTTGGGGAGGCAATACTATTCATCTATTTTTATAGAAATAGTAGGTATCGAAACCTCTTTGCTATCCTTATCCGTGGCAATTACTTTCTTAAAAACCACAGTATCGCCTTTTTTTAATTTATCAATGGCTTTTATTCCTAAAATAGGCATTATATGTTGGTCGCCAATGCCATAGGTTTTATTTTCAAGCGGTTTTAGGGTAAATGTGGTAAACTCAAAAGCCTTTAACTGGTATTCTTTCCCGTTTTCGCAGCCAACCCTAAAAGGGGCCTTTTCGCACCACATTTTAAGCTCGGATACGGTAACATTATTAATTTTTCCGCTATCGGAACTAATAAAACATTTTCCGGGTTCATCGGTCTCAACCGCAGCGGCTTGTTGCTTTTCGCCTTGCTGGGCAAAGCATTTTTGGGAGGTAATTAACCCCAAACAAAGGGTAATTAACCAAATTGTTAATTGCTTTTTCATTGATTTATTATATATTTGAAAACGTTAAACATAATCGCTTCTTTTAGAAACAGACTTCTTAAGCAAGCAAATATGTAAAATAATCTTTAAAAAAGTTAAACCACTGAAATTCAAAATTCTAATAACCCGTTAAAAAATAATAGTAGCG
>CAYSPG010000028.1:0-48159 GCA_964432885.1 uncultured Flavobacteriaceae bacterium | reverse complement strand
ATGTGTATAATTAAAATACTTTGCGTATGCGTTAAATAAATTTCCTATCTGTTGGCTCACCGCATTTGCTAAATATCTTTCGTCTTTTTGATTTCACCTGACAGGTCGGCTTTTCGCCCCCTGTAAGGTGAAAGGGATGGAACACTGCATAAGAAACTAATAACTGCATTTTTAATCGAAATAGTTTTTGTTATTTTTTATTTTCGGTGAATATACCATGTTTAGTTGTTGGATTAATCACCTGACAGGGGCGCAAAGGGGCGCGACCTGTCAGGTGAAATAAAAAAATTACCCCTTATGGAATATGGATGCACAACTCACATAATTACAATATATCAACCCCAGCAAACAACCTTGCAGATGGTAATAACTTTAATGGTGTATCTATCGGCAGTAACTACGGTGTTATTGCAACTAATACAGGACCAACAAGCAGTAGAGTTTCTTTTAATTACTTTGACAATTTATATGTTGGTACGCAAACCGAGCAGGATAATCAGTTATTGAAGATTAACTGCAATAAATATAGTAATACCAATTTTGGTTGGGCAGTAAATCCAGCTAGCCCCTCGGGTTCTTTGGCTCAGCAAGGATCAGGGCTATTCTCATTTGATAAACAAGCTGGAAATGAATTTTATGATATTCCAATTTGTACACCAGGTTCTGCTGCAGATCATAAACATATTCTATCATCGTTAGATGTCACATATTTTGCATACGGTACAAGTTCTTTTGGCACTATAGAGCCTACATGTATTTCTGATATCCTTTATGATAATGGCGGTTTCTCCGGTGATGTTCATTATTGTGGTGCCTCATTTCCTGATCAGTCATGCGCAGCAAATTTATTAAGATGTGCAACGCAGGGATGCCTGGATACGCTACTGGCTGACTATTATGCCGAAACAGATACGATTGAAAAAAACGAAAAGCAAAAGGAAATCGTAAGATATTATTTGGGGGTTGATAGCACTGATATGTACAGCTCAGCAATAGCTTTCTTGGATACAATGCTAAATGATAAAGATGCCGCAAAATTATTATTACCTTTGTATATGCAGGTTGGAAACACAGACAGTGCAAGAATTATAATTGATAGTTTAAGAACCTGGAATTTAATAGATCAGTGTGAGGATACATTGTATAGTATAGCCCTTTCACTAATTGATTCCGGCAAAACATGGTTTGAGATGGATAGCACGCAAGAAGCAAAAGTTACAGCAATAGTAGATTCAGCATCAAACGCACATTATACCGCCCAGGTTATTTTAGAGGCAGTAAGAGGAAATAAATATGATTGGTATCCTGAGGAAATTAATGATGCAAGATTAGCTTCCCCACATCAAAATGCAGTCAATGATGAGACAATTGCGTACTCAGCAATTTCTGTTTCCCCAAACCCTTTTACTGAAAGCACTGCTGTTTCCTATCAGCTTTCCGATTCTATTACCCAAAACACCACATGTTCTTTAAAAATTTACGATGTTTTAGGCAATATTATTAAATCGTTTAACGTTAAACCCAAAAGCAAGAATGGGATATTTACTTTAAGTTTAAAGGAATTTAACCAGGGTATTTATTTCTGTCACTTAATTGTTGATGACAAAATAATTGATTCACGAAAATTACTTATGATAAAATAAGAATAAAAAGGAGTAGAAGTTATTAAACTTCTACTCCTTTTTTATTTTAAACATGATAAACTATTTTAAACTCCTTTTTTATCTTTTAATCTTTTCGAGTCCTGTCTCGGCTCAGGTAGTAACATTTAATAAGACGTATGACTCTGGTGTTGATATTGCATATAGCTCAATAGAAGTTTCAGACGGATATCTGATTTCTACAAGTGCTGGTTTTCCTTTTACTCCACGAAAAATGGTTATTACCAAAACAGACCTGAATGGTGATACACTTTGGAATAAAATTTATGGAGACAGTCTTACATTTGATTCCTTTTATGCTTTTATAAAAACCTCTGATAGTAATTTTTTAACGGGTGCTTATGCTTATGACCCTGTTTTAGATAAAATATTTATCAAACTAATAAAATTAGATTCGCTTGGTGATAGCATTTGGACAAGGAAAATTTATGCGACATCGGGATTTAATTATTACTCCGCTTATATAATTGAAACCAGCGATCACGGGTTTTTAATTTCAGGGCAAATAGCAGATACATCAATAACTGATGGTGATGGTTTGATTTTAAAAACCGATAGTCTTGGAAATGAAGAATGGCATACGATATTCGGTGGAAATAACTTCGAAGCAATATATTCTTCAATTGAGCTTGCGGATTATGGATTCCTCTCTCTGGGATGGACGCGAAGTTTTGGCAATGGTTCACGAGACATTTATTTAGTAAAAACTGATAGTTCAGGTAATTTTTTATGGCAAAAAAACTGGGGTACTTTTGATGATGAAGGGGGAATAGGTATTACTTCTCTATCCAATGGGAATTATTTAATAGCTGGAGGGGGGTGGTTAAATGTTTCAACTTTTTATGGAATGCTTACAGTAATTGATACTTCCGGTACAATTCTCACACAAAAATACTATACAAATTTTCCTACGAGTGAGTTTTGGTGGGCAAGGGAGACCAACGGCCACTCAATAGTTGCTGCTGGCTCAAATGAAAATGCGGCTCAAATTGCCCTGGGATGGATTGCAAAATTTGACACTGCTCTAAATATGCAATGGACAAGAAGTTTTATTGAGAATAATTATTTTTCAGTATTTCGAGATGTGCAGCAAACAAGCGATGGGGGTTATATTGTTTCAGGTTTTGTTTTTGCAGGAGCCAGCGGAGGTCAGGATTCCTGGCTCGTAAAACTCGATAGCCTTGGTTGCGATAGCGCAGGATGTCCAACCATTACAAGCATTGAGGAGGCTTCTTCCTCTTTAGAGAGAGCCGGTGTCCGGCTATTCCCAAATCCTGCCAAAGAAAAAATCACTCTTTCATTTTCACGTTCCTTATTTACTGCCGCCCTCATAAAAATTTATGATATAATGGGCAAGCAGGTTTATTACCAGCCAGCCTTTATTCAAAAGCAAATTTCAATTCCTGTTTATGAGTTGCAATCGGGAGTATATGTTGTAGAAATAATCTATGAGGGAGTAAAGGAAAGGGTAAAGTTTGTTAAGGAGTAGAATTTTATACTAAATTCGGGGCAGGGTTCGGTCACTTTAAATCTCCGGCAATTTAATGAAGGTATTTATTTATTGTCATCTCATGATAAATGGAGAAAAGTTAAAATCTCAAAAATTAATAATGATTAAATAAATTAAAGCAAGAAAAAGGGGAGATTCAGAATCTCTCCTTTTTTAATTGAAATGAAAAAAAAATTAATAATAGTTTTATTATTTTCAATCTCAGGTTTTTCCCTTCCCGCTCAAGGATTGACTTTCAACAAGACCTACCATATAGGTACTGATAATTTGTTTAATGTAATTGAAATTGACAGTGGATATCTTTCCGTGATTTCTCCCGGTTATCCATTTTATCCAAAAAAAATGGCTGTCACGAAATTCGATCTTAATGGAAACATAACAGTGCAGAATATTTATGGAGATACCTTTGATTATCATACCAATTATTCTTTAATCCATACTTATGACAACAATTTTATTTCTGGGGCTTCTAATTCCAATTCAAATACCCAGGAAAAATCTATTTTTTTTATGAAAGTGAATATTAATTGTGATACTATTTGGTCTAAGTCACTTCATCCTACTTCAGGTTATGAGTTTTATGGTATTTATTTAATGGAAACAAAGGATAAAGGATTATTAATAACAGGTCAAGTTGCAGATTCATTAAATTTGGATGGTGATGCTTTAATTATTAAAACAGATAGTTTGGGTAACGAACAATGGCGTAGGATTTATGGTGGTGCTCTTTTTGACGGTTTTTATTCATCAGTACAATTGGCAGATGACAGCTATTTAAGCCTTGGCTGGACACGCAGCTTTGGTTTTGGCAGTAATACCAATCGCGATGTTTATTTGGTAAAAACGGATAGTGCAGGCAATTTTTTATGGCAAAAAACCTACGGTACCATAACTTTTGAATCTGGAATTGGAATTACTGCATTATCCGATGGCAATTTTGCCCTTGCCTGTTTTGAAGAAGTGGGCTCAGGAGGAGATGGAACAATATATAAAATTGATAGCGCAGGTAATGTTATTTGGCACAAGGCATATACTCCCGCGCAATTAACAGAATTTTGGTGGGTACGTGAGAGGTCTGACAATACATTAATAGCTGTAGGAGCTGTTACACCGTCTCAAGGCGCAAACGATAGAGGTATATTGGTAAAAGCTGATAGTGCAGGCAATTTTTTATGGAAACGGGATTTCCCTTTGGGTAATTCTCATGCTTATTTCCGTGATGTGCAATGTACATCAGATGGTGGTTATATAGCTGCGGGATTTTGTTTTCAGGGTGCAAGTGGGGGGCAAGATGCTTGGATTGTAAAACTTGATAGCCTTGGTTGTGATAGTGCAGGATGCCCTACGATTACTGCAATTACTAACCCGATACCAGTTGCAATAAACGATATTAAATTATTCCCCAATCCCGCCAAAGAAAAAATCACCCTTTCCTTTTCGCGCTCCTTATTTACTGCCGCCCGCATAAAAATTTATGATATAATGGGCAAGCAGGTTTTTCAGCAGCCTGCTTTCATCCAAAAGCAAATTTCAATTCCTGTATATCAGTTGCCTCAGGGAGTTTATGTTATTGAAGTAAACCATGAGGGATTAAAAGAGAGAATAAAGTTTGTGAAGGAGTAATATTAGGAATGCGCGGGGAGGAAAAAATTTGTGTGCTGCATTTTTTGGTTGTGGGCTGGCTTGAGTGACATGCAGCACTCTAATTTTATGCGCGGTTTTATTTTTTTTGTTTTAATGTGCTTATGAATGCGAAAGGCATTTGTGCGGCTGGTTTTTACACACAGGCGCGGTGGAAAAAAAATAATAATACATGGCGTTGGGATGTGTGGAGGGTTTAACGGTTGCAGGATGCTTCGGGAAAGCAGGTTGGATTGAGTTTGCAGTAAAGCCAAAAGCCTTGCAGATAACAAGCAGCCTGAAACAAGCTGTGATATGTAAAATAAATTTTACTACTTTGGACGCAACCAAATAAACTAACGTAAATATGAACAAACTAAAATTTTTTACTCTTGCCGCCTTTGCAGGCATGTGCCTGCAGGCCGGTGCGCAAAACCAGCGAACCTGCGGAACGATGGATCATTTAAACCAGCAGTTGCTTGCCGACCCCAATCTGCAAAAAAAAATGAACACCATTGAGCAAAATGTACAGCAATGGATAACTAACAACCCTAACCAAACCGAAGCGGTAATTACAATTCCCGTAGTATTTCATGTAGTGTACAGCACATCAGCACAAAACATAAGTGATGCCAAATGTCAGGCCCAACTCAGTCAACTCAATCTTGATTTTGCCCGTTTAAATACCGATGCCTCAAGTACTCCATCTGCTTTTACTGGTATTGCAGCCAACACGCAAATTCAATTTTGCCTTGCTCAGCGCGACCCCAGTGGCAATCCTACCACAGGCATTATACACAAATCTACTACCACATCATCGTTTAGTGATAACGACAATGTAAAGTTTTCTTCATCGGGGGGCGATAATGCGTGGGATGCAACCAAATATTTAAATATATGGTCGTGTAATTTAAGTGGAGGCCTGCTGGGTTACGCTCAATTTCCTGGCGGTTCGGCTTCTACCGATGGTGTTGTTTTACTGTACTCTTCAATAGGCAGTATGCTTAGTCCGGGAACAGCCTCCCCTTATAATTTAGGGCGCACTGCCACACACGAAGTGGGTCATTGGCTTAACCTGTACCACATTTGGGGTGATGATGGAACATCCTGCTCGGGTTCCGACCTTGTTTCCGACACACCCAATCAGGCAGATGAAACGTATGGTTGTCCATCTTTTCCACAAGTTAGCTGCAGCAACGGACCTAATGGCGATATGTTTATGAACTACATGGATTATACCGATGATGCATGTATGAACATGTTTACCACCGGTCAGGCCACACGAATTAATGCCTCTATTAATTCTTCTCGCACGGGATTATTAACCTCATTGGGGTGCACACCTCCAAGTGGTACATCCTGCAACGCCCCATCCGGATTGTCGGCCTCATCCATAACCACCACCACAGCTACACTAAACTGGACAGCCGTTTCGGGTGCAGTAAGCTATAACATACAATACCGTGTATCGGGTACATCCACATGGACATCTACCACATCAGCCACAAACTCAAAAGCGATTACAGGGTTATCATCTTCTACCTCTTATGAGTGGCAGGCGCAAACCGTTTGTTCATCATCATCAAGTGCATGGTCATTATCATCAACATTTACCACATCATCTGTTAGCACATGCTCTGATGTTTATGAATCAAACAATACGCGCACGGCAGCCAAAACAATTTCTGCCAATACCGATATTATCGGATTAATTTCTCCTTCGGGCGATAATGATTATTTTAAGTTTACAACTGCCTCGCCAAACACGTACATTAAAATTACACTCACCAATTTGCCCTTTGATTATGATTTGAGGTTGTATAACTCATCAGGAAGCACCCTTTCATCATCAACCAATGGAGGCACCACAAGCGAACAGATTATTCGCAACACAACTTCAGCCGCTACCTATTATACAAGGGTGTGGGGATTCAATGGCGCTAACAGTTCAACATCATGTTATACATTGCGTGTTAATACTGGCTCATCAAGTTTCCGTATTGACCCCACTGCCGAAAACAGTGGAAAGCCACTTGAAGATATAAGTGCGTATCCTAACCCTGCATCAAACAACCTAATGATTGCTTTTAATTCTGAAACAAAACAAAATGCAGTTATTAACGTGTTTGATATGATAGGCAAGCTTGTTTATAATGCAACAGAACTTGCCATGGAAGGAAGCAACCTTATAAACATTGATATTACTTCACTTGCAAAAGGATGCTATATGCTGCAGGTAATAAACGGCAGCGATGTGCTAAACACAAAAATTCAGATTGAGAAATAGTATTACAGTACATTGTTTTAAAAAAGCAGCCTTTTTTGGGGGCTGCTTTTTTATTTGTGTGTAATTGCAGGGGCAATTACTTTTGCCGCAGAAATAAAACACACCAATGAAATAGCCATTTATAGTTTTGTTTACCTCCCAAACTTTCGGGGTAAAATGATACCGATAGTTATCGGGAGGCGTATTGAATAAGGCCACTAAAAAAATAAAAAGATATACTGATGAAAAAAACAATTGTATTAAGCGCATTAATTGCTGCTGCAACCACATTATCAATTGCTCAATCAAACACAAAGGGAACCATACATGTAGGGCTTGGATTTTCGACCGTACTTGGCGGAGCAAAAATCACAACAAACCTTCAAGAAGTTGACCGCGATGGGACAAGTTTTGGCGCACGATTTAATGTTGGAGCACGAATTCAGTACTCATTTATTGAAGCGTTAAGTGCAGGCCTGTATGTGCGCAGTGAGTCTGCATCTTACTTATCAAGTATGGAGGATAACCTATCAAACTCCTATGACAGAACATTTAAAAGCAACGGACTTGGTATAGGTGCCGAGTTAAAATTTTACCTTGTTAATAAAGATAAATTTTTAATGTACGTAGCACCATCTATTGGATATGCCAGTGCCAGTGATGAAGACCGTATTCAGGATTATTATTACAGTTACTATTATACATCGGGCGACCTTGTTAATAAAGGAACCTCGTCTGGCATGGAATATGGAATGACATTTGGCTTTAACTGGTATTGGACAAAATATATTGGCATGTCACTGGATGTTGGCTTTAACCGTGTTTCCATGAAAGGTGATTTTGATAAACTGTCTTCAAAAAACAGCGAGTACCAGCCCAAGGGTCTTGGATTTTTATTTGGCCTTGGCCTTGTAAGCAAGTTTGGTGGAAATTAATTTTTGTTCATGCTGGTTTTCTCCCGCATTTCATAAACAGGTCCCAAATAATTTCCTTTTCTTCTTTGGGGTTTCCCCATTGTTTTTTTAGGTTATCGTATATTAACTCAACAGGATTTTTTTTGTGTCGGTTAATATATTGCTGCACTGCACTCCAGCTAAAAAGGTAGTTGCAAAACAAATCAAGATTCATTGATGCTGTTGCGGTAAATGGCGGAGCGGTAATAAGTGGATAAGGAAAAGGAAGTGTTTCATATTTATAAAGCCAGTTAAGTTTTGTTTCGGGTGGCCAGTATGGTTCCAATAGCTCAAAGGCAAAAGGATTAATAATATCATCAATGGCAGGCGAAATTTTTGTTCCGCCATAGCTCCATATTGCAAGCACACCATTGGCTTTAAGAACACGGTTTACCTGAGCATAAAAAGAAGAATGGTTAAACCAATGTGCTGCTGTTGCCACGGTTATCAAATCAACACTGTGGTTTTCCAGTGAGCACTCCTCAACGTTTTGAACCTGGTAAATAATTTTAGGGTGAAGGGTGGCATTGCTTATTTGTTGAGGACTAAAATCAGTAGCAAAAATAGTATCAAAATAATTTGTTAATGATAATGCGGCTTGCCCGTTTCCAGTAGCACAGTCCCATGCAAGATGATGCTGTTGGCATAGTGAAGAAATAAAATCAAAAAGTGCTGATGGGTATTTAGGTCGTGATTTTGCGTAATAGGTTGATTGTTTTGAAAAATGCCCATTCATATATTCATCAAATATATTGATTGCTTTGCACAATGAATAGAAACAGGTGTAAAAAAAAAGGGGGCTATTAAGCCCCTTTAAATATGCACTGTTAAATGATTATGTATTTATGGTTTCTGATAAATCTTTCATTACATCCGAGTCAACCAAAATGCGGCCGCAATGTTCACATACAATTACTTTTTTGCGCTGCCGGATGTCAAGTTGGCGCTGTGGAGGCACTTTGTTAAAACAACCTCCACAGGAATCGCGCTGTATGCTTACCACAGCAAGACCATTGGCTGCATTGTCTCTTATCTTTTTATAAGCGCCTAAAAGTCTTTCTTCAATAATTGAACCTGCTTTGTCTGAATATTCAGTCAATGCCTTTTCTTCTTTCTGTGTTTCGGCAATAATATTTTCCAGTTCTTTCTTCTTATTATCCAAATCGTTTTTGCGATGCATTAAGTCTTCCTGTGCTTCATTAATGGCTTGTTTTTTTGCGGTTAATTCAAAGCCGTACTCTTTAATTCGCTTTTCGCTTAACTGAATCTCAAGGCGCTGAAATTCTATTTCCTTGTTTAATGATTCGTACTCGCGGTTGTTTTTTACATTGCTTTGTTGCGACTCATATTTTTTAATCATAGAGTTGGCATCCTTAATAGCCTGCTTACGCTGTGCAGTAAGTTGTTCAAACTCGGCAATGTCATTATTAAAATTGTCAATGCGGGTTTCAAGGCGTGCAACATCGTCTTCAAGGTCTTTTACCTCTATTGGTAATTCTCCACGTATAATACGAATACGGTCAATTTCAGAGTCAATTTGCTGTAACTGAAATAGCGCTTGAAGTTTTTCCTCAATGGTAGCATCATGAATACCGCCTTTAGGCATTTTTATCTGAAACTTAGCAATATCGCCAACGGTGTATTTTGACGAAAGGCGTGCTGCTGTTTCGGTGTCAACTTTTTTCATGTTGCGCGATTCATTGGGTCGATGCAATGTTGGCTTTGCCGCTACGCGCTGTGGTACTTCTTCAAATTTGTTTTTTGACTTGTTTCTGCCTTGACCCCTGGAACCTTTTACCTCAATTTTTGACATTTTTTTTGACGATGATTTAGCTGTTTTAACTGTTGGTGTTTTTATTGCCGGTTTTTTTTCTGATGATTTGGATGCAATTTTCTTTTTGGCTGCCGGTTTAGCAATTGCTTTTTTTACAGACTTTTTTGCTACCGCTTTTTTTACTGCAGGTTTTTTAGCTGTTGGCTTTGCTTTGCTTTTAGCAGCTGGTTTGCTTGTTTTTTTTGCCGCCATATCATAAATAATTAACCGGGTTAGTGCTTATTTTTGTTAAACGGAGGGCAAATGTAGGAAATAATTTGTTAAGCATTTGATATAAAAGTTCGCAGGTAAATTGCTCGCTTTCGTAATGGCCAACATCCGCAAGTACTATTTTTCCATCTGCATCAAAAAATTGATGGTATTTAACATCACCGGTAATAAATATACCTGCACCTGAGGCTATAGCATTATTTAGTAAAAATATTCCGGCCCCTCCGCACACGGCCACTTTTTTTACTTTTTTGTTAAGCAAGCGAGTGTGTTTTATCACAGGTGCATTTAGCGCGCGCTTTGCTTTTAGCAAAAACTCCTTTTCAGTTTGTTCGTTTTCAAGTTCTCCAATCATTCCGCTACCTGTAAACTGAAAATAATTGTCAAGCGGGTAAATGTCAAAAGCTACTTCCTCGTATGGATGGGCGCTTTTTAGTGCTGAAACAATGTTGTTTTCGTAGCTAATTTCAAAAATAACCTCAATCCTTATTTCGTTTTCGGTGTGGCGCTTTCCTTTTTCGCCAATTATCGGGTTGCTGTTTGGGTTTCCTTTAAATGTACCCTGTCCCGAAAGATTAAAACTGCACTCATTGTAATTTCCAATGTTGCCAGCGCCATTTTTAAAAAGGGCGTTTCGTACTTTTTCGGCATCCTGCTCAGGGCAAAAAGTAACAAGTTTTTTTAAAACTCCTTTTTTCTGACTTAATATCCTGCAATTTTTTAAATCAAGCTTTTCGCAAATTTTTTTGTTTACCCCTTGTGCAACATTATCAAGATTGGTGTGGATGGCATAAATAGCTATATCATGCTTAATGGCTTTTATCAAGGTGCGTTCAATATAATTATCACCGTTAATTTTTTTAATCCCTCCAAATAAAATGGGATGATGGGCAATTACAAGGTTGCAATTGGCTGCAATAGCTTCATCAATAACTTCTTCGGTACTGTCTAAGCATATTAATGCTCCTGTTGCTTCCCAGCCGGTATTGCCTGTTAACAATCCGGCATTGTCATAGGTTTCCTGGTATTTAAGTGGAGCAATTTTTTCCAGTTCCGTAATGATGTCGTTAATTTTAAGCACCTTATTTTTTTTTGAACAAATCTAAATTAAAACGCAATTCCATGACAGTACCAGCACTGTAATCTGTTTATTTTTGCCAGCATGTGGTATTTGCGCAAACTGCTGTTTCCTTTTTCGATAGTGTACGGTGTGGTCATCCGCACCCGAAATTTTTTTTACCATGTGGGTATATTAAAATCGGTAACGTTTGATGTTCCTGTTATTTGTGTTGGTAATTTAAGCACGGGGGGTACAGGCAAAACGCCACTTGTTGAGTTTTTAATAACCCATTTAATTTCAAATAAAAATGTAGCTGTATTATCAAGGGGGTATGGCCGTACTTCAATAGGATTTATTGAGGTATTCGTTAACCATAGTGCTCAGTTTGCCGGTGATGAGCCATTGCAGATAAAACAAAAATTTGAAAAAGCAAATGTGTTTGTTTGCGAGGACAGGGTAGAAGGAATAAACACAATTTTGAAAAAACATCCATTAACAGATGTTGTTATTTTAGATGACGCCTTTCAACACCGAAGAGTAAAAGCTGGGTTAAACATTGTTATAACTGCTTACGGTAATTTGTTTAACAATGATATGATGCTTCCTGCCGGTAACTTGCGCGAACCCGCATCGGCAATAAAAAGGGCGCAGGTTGTTATTGTAAGTAAATGCCCGGATGATTTAACAACAATTAAAAAATCACAAATCAGGACAGAGCTTGAACTAAATCATCAACAGCCATTATTTTTTTCGTATTTAAGGTATAATGATTTATGTCATCTTTTTTCTGGCGAAAAGATTTCGCTTTCGTCACTAAAACAAACCAACATACTGTTGCTAACAGGTATTGCCTCCTCTAAACTGTTAATAAAATTTTTAAAGACTCGTTCCTCCTCTGTACAGGAGATAAAATTTGCCGACCACCATCATTTTACCAATGAAAATTTACAATCAGTAACCCAAAAATTTGATACTATTGCATCCCCTGAAAAAATTATTGTTTGTACAGAAAAAGATGCTGTAAAACTGCGCGATGAAAAAATAAACAATCCTATTAAAAAGTTTCCTGTGTATATTTTGCCTGTAAAAGCTGAATTTGAAAACATAGAGGAACATAAATTTAAAAGTATTATTGATAATTATGTTGGATAAAATTAAAACCACTGCCAAGTATATTCATGATAAAGTTCAGTTTAATCCTAAGGTAGGAATTATTCTTGGTTCGGGATTGGGCGGATTGGTAAATGAAATACAAACTGTTGCCGAGTTAAGCTATTCTGATATCCCCAACTTTCCAGTTAGCACGGTAAAGGGACATGGCAGCAAATTAATTTTTGGAACACTAAATGGTACCAATGTGGTAGCTATGCAAGGGCGATTTCATTTTTACGAAGGATATACCATGCATGATGTAGTGTTGCCTGTACGCGTTATGAAATTTTTGGGGGTTGAAATGCTGGTGTTATCAAACGCAAGTGGTGGTGTTAACCCCAATTATAAAGTAGGCGACCTGATGATACTTGATGACCACATTAATTTAATGGGCACAAATCCATTGATAGGAAAAAACGAAGATGAACTGGGTCCACGGTTTCCAGATATGGGCGAACCGTACGATAAAGAACTTATTGCCAAAGCAAAACAAATTGCCAATAAAAATAATTTTGTTTGCCACACAGGAGTTTATGCTGCTGTTACAGGCCCTACTTTTGAAACACGTGCTGAGTACAAATACATAAAATACATTGGTGCCGACTGCGTTGGCATGAGCACCGTTCCCGAAAACATTATTGCCCGCCACATGGGCATACCGGTATTTGCTATTTCGATAATTACCGACCTTGGCGGAGGCGAAGCCCACGAAATAATTACACACGAAGAAGTACTTAAAGTTGCCAACGCAGCCGAACAAAAAATGACTGTTATTATTAAAGAATTAATTAAAAATTGAAGAAGTCGGAAATGAAAAAAAACTGGTTATTCCAAACAAACATCCTATTGTCTACGCAAAAACAACACAAAAAAATTTTATGGCTGTTTTGCTTAATAGCGATATTTAGCTTTATCAGTAATAGAACTTGGTCTCAAAACTGGAGTGCACTGCAAACCGGACTTAACGGAAGTGTGTATGCGGTGTTATCTGACACATCAAACGGAGAAGTATATGCCGGAGGAAGTTTTACGAATGCAAGCGGAACAACCGTAAGTCGAATTGCAAAATGGAACGGCACATCATGGAGCGATGTAGGCGGAGGTTTTGACGGTGATGTAAACGCGCTGCATTTTGCTAACGGATTACTTTACGCAGGCGGAACATTTTTAAATGCCGGTACAACTCCCGTAAATCATATTGCTGTTTGGAACGGTACGGCATGGTTAGCCTTGGGTGCTGGTGTTATAGGGGGCGATGTGCTTTCAATAACTGACGATGGCTCAGGAAATATTTATGCAGCCGGAACCTTTACCACTGCCGGTGCCGTAAGTGCCGAAAAAGTTGCTGTATGGAATGGAACATCATGGGCGGCCATGGGAGCAGGGCTTGGTATTGCAGGCGATTATGTAGAGTCATTGATACACTACAACGGAAGCATTTATGCCGGAGGCCACTTTGCATTATCTGGTGCTACAACGGTAAATAACATTTCAAAATGGGACGGCACACAATGGCTTAATTTATCAGGTGGAGTTACCGGCCTTACAGGTCGTGTGTCAGCAATGAAAATTTTTAATACTGAGTTAATTGTGGGTGGCACATATACTACCGCTGGGGCTGTGCCAGCAAACAGCGTTGCAAAATGGAACGGAACAACCTGGGCAGCCATTGGAAACGGAGTTACCGGTGGCTCGCAAAAAGTTAAAACGGTTGAGATTTTATATGGAAAAATTTTTGTTGGAGGAAGTTTTAGTGCAGCCGGCTCAACGGCTGTGCAAAATATTGCCGGATACGATGGCGCTGATTGGTTTGCAATGGGTGCCGGAGTAAATAATCAGGCCAATGCAATGTGTGCAGTAAAAAAAGATTTATATGTTGGAGGTGCATTTACCATTGCCGACACACTTACCGTAAATCGAATTGCAAAATATTCAACCAACTGCGCCACTGCAATTACAAAATCATTTACCAATCCTTCGTGCTTTAATTCATGCAACGGATCGGCTACTATTAATGCAACTGGCAATGCCCCTTTTACTTTTTTATGGAATACCTTGCCTGTACAAACCGATTCTGTTGCAGCAGGCTTGTGCCAGGGCACCTATTCTGTAACCATTACAGATGTTTATGGATGCAGCATAACTGATAGCCTTACGGTTACCGACCCCGCAGCACTTACTCTTTCATTTACTTCAGCAACCCCTTTGTGCTATCAGCAATGCAATGGTACAGCAACAGCCAATGTATCCAATGCACAAGGTTCCGTATCTTATTTATGGAATTCTGTACCTCAACAAACACTTGCAACAGCCGTTGACTTATGTGAAGGAACCTATACGGTTCAAATTACTGACTCGGCAGGATGTTTTATTGCCGACTCGGTTACAATTACTTATCCTGCACCTAATGCCCTTACGTTTTCTGTTTCCAATCCATTATGTCCGCTTACATGCAATGGTGTTGCTTCGGTAGTTTCAACAGGTATAGCGCCTTTTACCTATTTGTGGAGCACTGCTCCAATTCAAACTACAGATACAGCTACAGGCCTGTGCTCAGGAATTTATACTGTAATTGTTACCGATTCACTTGGCTGCGCTGCCACCAACTCGGTACAACTTACCGACCCTGCACCACCCGTAATTAATTTTACCACATCCATTCCTACTTGTTTTGGATCTTGTAACGGTACGGCAGTGGTTATTTCCACCGGCCCGGCACCTTACATTGTTTCATGGAATACAATCCCTGTTCAAACAACACAAACAGCCGTAAACCTTTGTGCCGGAACTTTTACCGCTACCATTACCGACTCACTTGGTTGCACACTTACGGATTCTATAACACTTGCTGAGCCTGTACCCAATGTACTTTCTTTTGCTCCCCAAAATGCATCATGTGCAGTAGCTTGTAACGGTAGCGCAACCGTTTTTTCTACAGGGTATTCCCCGTTTACATATAACTGGTCTAATGGTGATACTACCATAAATGCATCTTCACTTTGCGCAACAAATTATTTTGTAACCGTTACCGATAGTATTGGTTGCACTGCTACTGATACAGTATCTATTGGCATCAATGCTCCACTTCCTATTGTGTTTTCTTCAGGTTATTCAGCTTGCAATGGTACGTGTACCGGTTCTGCTTCAGCCACACTTAATGGATTTTCATCTCTCACGTACTTGTGGTCAACTACCGATACTGTTGCTTCTATTGACAGTTTGTGTCCGGGATATTACAGTATTACAATTACCGATTCGCTTGGATGCACTTCGTTTGACTCGATACAAATAACCAATCAGCCTGTATTCCTTAATTCAACTTCGGTATTGCCGGTTTGTTTTGGTCAGTGCAATGGTTCGGTTGCAATAAATCCTTCGGGCACTCCGCCATTTAATTTTATCTGGTCAACGGGTGATACTACTTCATTGCAACTTTCTAATTTGTGTGCAGGCACGTATTCTATTTCAATTACCGATTCGGCAGGATGTGTTGCAAACGATTCCATCCTTCTGCAAAATCCTCCTGACATTATTTACACCACATCAAAACTTGATGCCAAATGCAATGGCAACTGTGATGGCCGGGGCGATATTGATGCAACTGGCGGCACTGCACCATTAACCTACGTTTGGAACACGGTGCCTCCTCAGATTACCGATTCAGTTATCAACCTTTGTTTTGGTTACACATCATACACCATTACCGATTCACTTGGATGCACAAAAACCGATTCGGTTTTAATTCTTGAACCATCTCCTATGTTTCTTAATCCGTCATCACTTGGTATTTCTTGTTACAATGTGTGCGATGGTTTTGTAACCCTGAATCCTTTTGGCGGTACTCCGGGTTATACATATAACTGGAGCAACGGATTTATAGGAAACTTTATTGGAAATGTGTGTGCAGGCACATACACTGTTACTGTTACCGATGCAAACTTCTGCACAACTACAGCATCCTATACATTAACCAATCCCGATTCTATCCAAATTACATTTACCATTACCAATGCATCGTGTCAGGGTTGTAATGATGGTTCGGCTTATGCTACTGTTATTGGTGGCACCCCTCCTTACGATCCGCTGTGGCCTGCTCTTTCAATTACCGACACCATTGCCACCAATCTTGTTGCAGGCGTTTATGTTTTTTGTGTGCTTGATACAAACAACTGCCTTCAATGCGATTCGGTTACCATTACCGAGCCCAATGCCCTGCAAACTTTTGATAATTCGCAACTGCAAATGCTAATTTATCCCAATCCGGTTTCTACATATGCTACAGTTCAAATAACCGGATTCGAGAATGAAAACTTTGAGTTTTTATTTTTTGATGTTTCAGCAAGACAGATAAATATACCAGTTGAGAAGATAAAAAAGGGTGATGATAAAATGCTGTATCACATTTACAACAACAATTTAGTGCCGGGCATTTATTTTATAAAAGTTTTTTCTGATAACGAAATTAAAGGCGTAGGTAAATTTATAATACGATAAATGCCTGAGGTTTCTAATAATGTTGATTTAAAAAAGTACAACACCTTTGGCATTAGCTGCCATGCAAAATTTTTTGCCGAAGTTTTTTCTGATGATGATTTAATCGCATTGCTAAGCAATAAGGATTTTGCCTCGTGCCAAAAATTAATTATTGGCGGAGGGAGCAACCTGCTCTTTACCAAAAATTTTGAGGGTCTTGTAATTCACAATTGCATTAAAGGTATTGAGATTGTAAAAGAAGACAACGAAAATGTTTTTGTAAAATCCGGTGCAGGCGAAGTATGGCACAACCTTGTTTTGTGGAGCATTGCTAAAAACCTTGGCGGAATCGAAAACCTTTCGCTTATACCTGGCTGTGTTGGCGCAGGCCCAATGCAAAATATTGGGGCTTATGGTGTAGAGCTAAAAGATGTATTTTTTGAGTTAGAAACAATTGACATTTACTCATACCAGAAAAAAACATTCAGCAAAGAGGAGTGTGAGTTTGGTTACCGTGAAAGCGTTTTTAAAAACAAATACAAAAACAAATTTGTAATTACATCTGTAACACTTTGTCTCAAAAAAAATCCGGTGTTCAACACTTCGTATGGAGCTATTGAGCAGGAACTAAAAAAAAATAATATTAACCAACTTTCGGTAAAAGCCATAAGCGATGCTGTAATTGCCATACGCCAAAGCAAATTACCTAGCCCGGCAGTGCTTGGCAATGCCGGTAGTTTTTTTAAAAACCCAACTGTTTCGCAAGAAGAGTTTAACGAATTGCAAAAACAGTATCCATCAATTTCAAATTATCCGGCACCGCAAAACAAAATAAAACTTGCGGCTGGATGGTTGATAGAACAATGCGGCTGGAAGGGAAAAAAAATTGGCAACACAGGCTCACATAAAGATCAGGCGCTGGTGCTGGTAAACTATGGCAATGCATCAGGCCAGGAGATATATACCCTTGCCCTCGAAATCCAAAAATCGGTAAAGCAAAAATTTGGTGTGGATATTTACCCCGAAGTAAATTTGATTTAATAAACCCTGTTCCCACTTGTCCGCATTCGTGCAGTATAATTTTGCAAACACATTACCAATAGCCACAGATTCACAGATTGAGAATCTGTGGCTATTGGTAATGTGTTCATTCAATACTCTTGCGCGTTAATTCATCAAGCGCAAACAATATCAAAATGTTTACCCGCAAAATCAAAATCGGGATTTATTGTTTCGTTTGTTTCGGCTTCGGTTATGGTGTAGTTAAAACTTTGAAGCAACTGAACAAGCTCCTTTGCCGATCCGCCCGCACGGTGTAAATGAAAATCGTTTACTTCGATAAACATTTTTGGTTTAAACTTTTTTAGCGTTTCGGTTGCACCTTGCAACACTTTTAATTCAAAACCCTCTACATCAATTTTAATCACATTCAGCTTTTCAATTTTATTTTCAAAACAAAAATCGTCCATGCTTACAGCCAATACTTTTTTAGTATTGTCGGTGGCTGTGTTAGACAAAAATATGCCGCCACTGTTTTGCGCAGCTGGTAAATTAAAAAACAAATCAGCCTTTTTATCTGACAATGCAATGTTGTTTATCACAATATTGGTAAAGTTATTAAGAGCTACATTTTTTTTTAGCCGTTCAAACAAAGCGGGTACAGGCTCAAAGCCATATACCTTGCCGGTATTGTTTAGCATTTTTGCAAAGTGTAAAACAGTATCACCAATGTTTGCCCCCACATCAAAAATTACATCATCGCTTTGGGTAATGCTATACAATTTTCTGCGGTCAAAGTCGGGTAAATCATCAAACCCAAAATAAATGCCGTGATCCATATAATCGCTTATGTCAAGTATATAATTAATTCCATGGCGGTTGCACGTGCGCATACTGCCGCGTGCAAACAATGTGTTGGTGCCAATAACTTTTCGCGCCAGCAAATTTTTGTTTTTAGAAAGGGTAACTAAAAAATTTTCTACCGGTTTTAATTTTATTACCTGGCGAAACGAATTTAAAATTTCAGTTTTCAAAAAAATAAAGTATTGGGTTTGGTGTGTATGAGCCAACGAAAGTATAAAATTGAATCCGGAAAAGTATTTTATTCAATTCATTATTATATTTACATAAAATTACATAGACATGAAAAAACTTTACTTAATAGCTATCCTTTTTAGTTTTTCTTTAAAATGCAAAGCACAGGCATATTATCCAATGCTTGATTCGGTTTCTAATAACTGGTATTTGCTGGCCAATTATATTCCTGTTGGCCCTGAGTCGATAATTGTTCCATGCACCTATGGATGGACAAATAATTTTATTTCATATACCATTTTTACTACTGGCGACACGGTTATTAACGGGGCCACTTACAAAATACTTGCTAACCACGATTATAATTTGCAAAATGCCTGTACATATGGTTATATGCGCGAAGACACAGCTGCACGCAGGATTTATTTTATGGAAAACAATTTTACCCCTGAGCAGTTGCTGTATGATTTTTCGATGCAGATGGGCGACAGTATTTCGCTTACGCTGTTTCAACCCGGCTTTAATACACTTTACCAAGACGGGTATTATACGCTGGATAGTATAGGAAGCAAAACCATTTCTGCAGGGTTGAGACCTGTTTATTATCTTAACTGTAAAACGTGCCCGTTTAGCCAAACGCTTGAGTGGGTTATGGGTGTGGGTAATTTAAGCCATGTTGTTTATACACACTCGTCAAACTCGATGAGTTGGGGTTGGTTTACTGGAATATGCCAGGGGTTTCAATACAATGCATTTGATATTGTGGTTTGCTTTGAGCATAACCAGAAAGTGTATTTTGATTCGTGCGCCAGAAATTTTGCATACAATAATTTTTGTTTTGCCTATTACGATTCATGTAACTACTGGAACATCTGTGGCGGGCTTGCAGAGAATAACCCGATTGAGTTATTTTCGGTTTACCCAAATCCCGCAAGCAACGAAATAAATATTGAAATACGTGTTTCAAAAAATACGGATGCTCAGTTTATTATTGAATCCTATGATGGGCGGGAGGTAGAATCGGTTTATAAAAAACTATATGCAGGAAGTTCGAAGGTTAAAACAGCGGGTTTTACGCCTGGTGTATATTTTATCAGGTGTATAACTAAGAACGGGGTGCTTTGCAGAAAAGTTATTATAAATAATTAGTCGGTGTATTAAACCGGTTGAGCTTCTAATCAAGACTAAGCCTGTTTGTCTTTAAATACCCTAAAATTCTATTAGTAAAATAATTTTATGCTTCAACAAAATTTACGATGGATTTAAAAATCGCAAGTCCATCGGTATTGTTTAAAAATTTGTCGGCAGCGCGCTCGGGGTGAGGCATCATGCCAAATATATTGCGTTTGGCATTGCAGATGCCGGCAATATTATCTAAAGCACCGTTGGGATTGGAATCATTGGTAACGGTTCCGGTAGCATCGCAATAGCGAAAAAGAATTTGGTTGTTTTGGTTAAGTGATGTAAGTGTTTCGGTATCGGCAAAGTAGCGGCCTTCTCCATGGGCAATAGGAATTTTTAAAGGGCTTGCAATTTTCAAAGCAGAGGTAAGTATGGTGTCGTCATTTTCGGCACGGATAAAAACGTTTTTGCAAATAAACTTGTGGCTTATGTTGTGCAGCAATGCACCTGGCAATAGTTGTGATTCGCATAAAATTTGAAACCCGTTGCATACACCAAAAACATAACCACCCTTATCGGCAAATTCCATAACCTCATTCATAATTGGGGAAAAACGTGCAATGGCACCTGAGCGCAAATAGTCGCCATATGAAAAACCGCCCGGCAATACTATAAAGTCGCAGCTGTTAAGGCTGTGGCTTTTGTGCCATAACTTTTCTGTTTTTTGGTTCATGATGTTTTGCAGCACATACATCATGTCGTCATCACAATTTGATCCGGGAAAAACAACTACTCCAAATTTCATTTTTATTTAAATTTATTAATGGACAAATTTATAAACAGGCATTATTCAGAGATGAATAAGTTTATATGTTTTGATAATTTTTTTGTTTGACACGATATTTAAAAAATAAATACCCCGAGACAGGCTGCTTTTTGCGATAAAAGTTATGTTGTCACCCGGTTGATGGAGTTGTACAAACAATTCAGTTACATCTTTACCCATTGAATTAAAAATTGTGGCCTTGCTTATTAGGTTGTTATCGCTGCTATGTATATGAAATGAGTTAACAAAAGGATTTGGAAGAATTTCGGCATCATTGGCACTGGTGGGTTGCTGTAGGGAGGTAAAAGAAAAGCAAAATAAGCTATCTGCTGGTGATACAGCATTGCCCAGAACAGGATAATTTTTTACAGTAATATCATTAAGCTGAATAAAAGATAAGGTATCTACTGTTAAAGGAGGATGCAAAACATCAGGAAAAACAGGAATTCCTGTACATGCAATACCTAAGGAATCGGTTTTGATAATGTAAACTTGCCACGAGTTATCGGACGTAAAACTTTGCGTGTAAGCGGCAGTTAAAAAACCACCATCAGGATGTTTTTGGAGTGAGTATCCTTCATCAAGCCTGTAACCACCGTAAAGGTAATTCCACACTGTGTCGCCCGATGCTGTAAGTTTAATCATCCAAACATCAGCACTATCGTTTCCCATTAAAGATGAATTTGAATAACGGTGTACCGAATATCCTTCGGCAAAACCGGCACTTACAATACTTCCGTCATCAGTTTCCACCAGTCCGTAAAGGGCATCGGCACCGGCTGCATTACCTGCCACGGTAGTCCATTGTAAGTTGCCAATGCTGTCGGTTTTAAAAATTAGTCCGTTATAATCGCCTGGACCAAAACTGGTAGTTGAACCGCAAACGGCAAAGCCCAAATCGGCTGTTTGAATTAAAGAGGTGCTTTCGTCCCACACAGCATCGCCATAGCGCTTAGCCCATTGCACACTTCCTGCGGCATTAAGCTTAATAAGAAATACATCCATTACTAAACTGGGGTTGCTGTTTGATCTGCCGCAAACTAAAAAGCCGCCATCAGAAGTTTGTATGATTGAGGACGCCTGATCATTATACACTGCTCTAAAAACTTTTGTCCATAGCGTATCGCCAAGGGCATTTGTTCTAACCACAAAAAAATCAACATTAGAAGTTCCACCTGCATAATCGGTACCTCCCACAAATGCAAATCCCGAATCGGTTGTTTGAACAATACCTTTGAGTGATGATACGTAATCGTTACCGGCATTGCCATATAATTTGCTCCATAATACATTTCCTGTGGCATCTGTTTTAAAGAGCCATGCATCAGTGTTAATATTTGGTGTATCAACGGCAGTTCCGGTAGCAATATAGTTGCCATCGTATGTTTGCATTACCGAGCACACCCTGTCGAACTGATTATTGCCATACACATTTGCCCATTGCGTATTTCCTGATGCTTGTAACTTCCACAGGATCCCCTGCACGTAATTTCCAAAGCTAAGGGTAGCGCCACCCAATAAATAACCACTATCAGCAGTATGGCAAAATGCCGAAGCCAGGTCATCTGCCGTACCCCCCAATACCTTTTCGAAACCTGATTGGGCACAGGCAAGCGAAAACAACGATGAAAGATATACAACAAAAAATAAAATTTTTATCATACGTGACATAACTAAAAATAATTATAGAGTAAAACCATTAACAGCAAAACAAAAACAGTTTCGGCAAGCCAGTTTTTTTTTATTGTCAAAAAATAATAGGATATAAATACGGAAAGCGGAATTACAAGAAGTGCGAAACGGCTTAGGCTGTGGTTAACCGGCACCAGAATCATTATAACTCCGGCTATTAAAAGCAGCAAAAAGGTAAGTTGATAGTTTCGGGTTTTAATTACATTTTTATAATAGTTTGATCGGAGCCTGTATAATGAGATAATTAAAAGCAGTGCAATTACCCCTAAAGCTACCCAGCTTTTTTGTGTTAACGATTGAACTATTAAAACGGGTTTAACATTTTCAACATTTAACAATGAAGTTAAAAGCGTTTGTTTATCGGAAAGAAAAAGGCCTGTAATTACTAAAAACCATGGGGTAACAAAACCAATTAATGAAACCGCATAATCGCGCCATGAAAATGGCTGTAAAATTGAAAGTGAAATAAGAAAAAAACCAAGAAGAATAATGGATGGAAAATATAACATGCAAACCAGAGAAATTAAAAAACAAATGTCGAAGCAACTACCCAACGAAGTATCGCTTTTGTACAGCATAAGCGTTTTATGCAATAACCACAGTAAAACAAGATTGATAAGTAAAAACGGACTTAAGATTACAAATTCAGGAAACAAGCATGCCAGTGTAACATAAACAAGAGCCGGCAGATTAGAGGCTTTGTATAAAACATCAAATTTACTGATGAGCTTGTTAAAATAAATTGCCTGAACAGAAACCAGCAATGAAACTATTAATGTGGCAAGCCAAACTGAACATGTTATACTGTAGCCAGGAAACAAAGCAGAGATTAATCCATAAGGCAACACAAACAAAGGATTGCCTTTGTGAAACAAAGAGAAAGCAACCCAAACCAAGGCAAACACCGGTAAAATAAAAAGGGCAAGCGGTTGGGTTGATTTAAAAAAACGAATGAGCATATTTTAACCGGTATTTTTTTTTGAGCGATGCCAAATTACCACAAACTTTTTTAAATAAACGGGGTAAACATATTTTATTATTTTTGGCGCAAATTATACAACTATGTTAAGTGCAATCTGGAGCGCAATTGCGTCAATTTTTGAATGGATTTTTGCCATCATAAAACCCGTAGGTATGATGATTGACTGGGTTTTTATAATTCTAATTGCCATAGGCTCGGCTTACTGGCTTATTTATGAGCAGCGGGTTGCCGGAGGCGGGTTACGAAACTATTTGGCCGATAAAGTAGAAGAAAAGAAAAAGTAACCGTAGTCTTTTATCGTAACAGATTAAACTGATTTTAAGGGATAAAATTTTTTAAATAAAAGGCGCTGGCAAAGCGCTTTTTTCATTGCTACAACCCGGCACGTTTAGAAAAATAAAATCGAATGCCCGCACCAATATTTATGTGAGCAATGCTTTGGTATTCGTTTTCATCAAATCGAATAATGTCTTTGTTTCGTCCATCATCAATTTCAACCGAACCAAGTGCTCCAAGTACCATAGAGGCAGTTATTCCAATGGATGCGGATGGCGAAATTTTAAAATCTATTCCCCATGTGCGGGCATAACCTATAGTATCGCCTGTAATTTTTACATCATAAGGGGCTTTCCAGTTTTCCTTGTGCATCATAAGACCTACTGATGCTGTGCCATGAAATTTTATTTTACCCTTGGCCATTAATGTGCTAAAATAAAATTGAGGGCCTATGTATGTTATAGCAATTCGTGTGCTAAGGTCGCTTGTCAAAACATAATTGCCGTTTACATCAAAGTAATCAACATCCCCTATGCGGTAGTACGAATTATGCCTGTTAAATAAAAACCCGACACCAATGTATTTGGTAAACATGTACGAAAAGTCAACCGAGTAGCCATATCCTGATTTTAATTTTTTGTAGTAGTTTTTGTCAAACTCAGATGCATTTTTATCAATAGACGCAAGGCGGTAACTGTAATTAAAAGTACCAGCAAGCCTAACACGGCCCCAATCATCGCCCGGAAAATGTTTTACAACATCACGGTTGTTATAATAATTGGTTTGGTAAAACGAAACATATGTTAAGTCAATTGTAGAGCGCACGGGTTTATTGTTAACCAAATGCCCGTAGTACAAATAGCCGTATTTCTTTTTAAATATTTTACAGGGAATGGTATCTCCCTGAGTAGATACAATTATGTCTTGAGAAAAAACAAGAGGTAAATTAAAAATAAAAAGCAAAAAAATGATTCCAATTTTTTTCATAAAAAAATATTAATACCCAGCTGTAGCTACGCGTTGAGTGGGTTCCATAGTTGCATTGCGAATGGCCACCTGCTGTGCTACATTCATGGCTAAATCATTAAATGCCTGCGCAACTGATGAATTGTCAAGTGCAATCGGGTTTCCGTTATCTCCACCTTCGCGCACTGTCTGCACCAAAGGAATTTGCCCGAGTAATTTTATATTCATTTCAGCGGCAAGTTTTTTACCGCCATCTTTTCCAAAGATATAATACTTGTTATTGGGCAGCTCTTCGGGTATGAAATACGACATGTTTTCAACAAGCCCAAGTACTGGTATGTTTATGTTTGGTAATTGAAACATGGCAACACCCTTGCGCGCATCGGCCAATGCAACATCCTGCGGAGTGGTAACTACCAAAGCACCTGTAACCGGCACAGCCGAAACCAGCGTTAGGTGAATATCGCTTGTGCCAGGAGGCAAATCAACAATTAAGTAATCAAGGGTTCCCCAACTTGCATCGGCAAATAACTGCCTCAATGCTTTGGAAGCCATTGGCCCGCGCCAAACAATTGCCTGGGCGGGGTCGGCAAGAAAACCGATAGACAAAAGTTTTATGCCGTGTTTCTCAACAGGCACCATCAGTTGTCTTCCGTTTTTTTCTTCTATAAAAGGCTGTTCATGTTCAACACCAAACATGATGGGTACCGATGGACCAAAAATATCGGCATCAATAAGTCCTACGGTTGCACCTGTTTTAGAAAGTGCAACAGCAAGGTTGGCTGCAACTGTTGATTTGCCAACTCCTCCTTTGCCCGAGGCAACGGCAATTATATTTTTTACATCGCGCAACATTTCCTGCTCATCGTTTCGTCTTGATGTTACGTTTGCTGTCATATTAACAGTTACCTGAGCATCCTTATCAACAAAATGAATAATTGCATTTATGCACGCGCGCTCAATTTCTGCTTTTAGCGGACAGGCAGGTGTGGTAAGCACAACTGTAAAACTTACCTTTTTTCCTTCTACTACTACATCTTTAATCATGTTCAGTGTAACCAAATCTTTTTTCAAATCAGGTTCCTGAACATAACTAAGTGCTTCTAACACTTTTTCTTTGGTAATACTCATTGGTTGATTTTTCAATACAAATATAGGGTTTAATAGTGTGGCGCGAGAGGTGAGTGATAAATCGTGGGTTGTAAATTGTTACTGTGTTAAATTGTTTTTGAAACAATGCTTTTTTAACTGACACCAACAATTTATCAATTGAAATAAAAGTTAAAACAATTCTTTTGAAGGATCCCAAAAAAGTTTTTCGAAGTTCTGAATTTTATCATCTTTAACTTTTATGCCTTCCTTCTCCAACAATTTTTGCATGGCATTGGGCGCGCCAAAGTGATGTTTGCCGGTTAGTAAGCCAATGCGGTTTACAACTCTTTGTGCTGGCACTTTAGGTTTTATATTGTGCGCACCGTTCATAGCCCATCCAACCATGCGTGATGATTGCGCACTTCCCAAATATTTTGCAATAGCACCATAACTTGTGACTCTGCCTTTTGGAATCAGTCGCGCAACTTGATATACTTTTTCAAAAAAAGAAATTTCGGTGTTATCATAAGCTAAAGGAATTTTTTTTGCTGCAATGGCCATAGTGTAAAAATAAAAAAGCTGCCCGGTAAAAGGCAGCTTTTAAAGAATTAGTTTTTAGAATTATTCAATAACAATTTTCTTTATCACTGTTTTGCCCGATTCGCTAAAGAGTTTTAGCAAGTAAATTCCTTTTTGGGAATCGGCCAGCGATATTTTTTTGTACAGGCTGGCAACATCACTTATTTTTTCGCTGTAAATAATTCTTCCACGCAAATCGGTAACATTAATTTGAAGATTTGTAATGTTTGCAAACTCAGCTTTTACAGTAAATGCACCGTTTGATGGGTTAGGAATAACAGAAAGAAAATTTTCCTGGTCAACAGAGTTTATGCCTGTAACTACAGTTCCGTAAATTTCAAAAGGAAACCCTTGTTGTGTTAACAATGTTCCGTCATTTGCAGGAAACCACATCATACTATCAGGATTATACTGAATTGCATCACCGGTTGTTGTGTTAACAGCATCAGTTAATGGAGGCGCCCATGGACCTGTTAGTGCAGCATCTCCATCAGTCTGCCAGCTAAGCCAATAGTTACCGGCCGTCAGCGACCATGCAGTTTGAGGAATTACACAATCGCGCATTACCGGGCGGGTAACTGCTGTTAAGGTGGTAGCTCCTGTACGGTAAATTCCTGAAAAATATGTGTTATCAAGAATGTTGGTTGTTTCATCACCCAATACAATGGTTCCTCCTGTGGCAGGTGAGCCATTGTAAATAGCGCAATTTACAGCAGTAAGTGTTGAGATGTTTCCTGAATTGGTTTGGTAAGCTAAAAACACGATAGAGTCAATGGTCCATGTTTCACCGGCAGGAATGGTAAAGTCATCTGACAAGCGATAACCAAATGAAAACTGGTGTCCTAAACCTAATGATCCCAAACCATCGTGCAGAGCCGACACATCTGCACCACCAAAGCCTGCCCCGGGTTGATTTACGATGGTGCCATTGCTATAAATTAATTGCGCATTGACTACTGCGCTGGTAATTAAAATTGCCGAAATAAGAGTAAAGATTTTTTTCATATTTATTTATTTTATGTGTTAGGGCTACAAAATTAAAAATATTATAATACGAATGAATATAAAAAGGGCCGCCATAATAGGGCGGCCCTTTTCTATTAGTGAATAAAGCGCAGATTACTTTTTAACGATTTCTTTTCTAAATGAACTGTTTCCATTGGTAACAAGCACCTGGTATAAACCAGCGTTTAAGTTACGCACATCAACCGATGCTTTGTTTTCGCCTTTACTTAGTGATAATGATTTTACCTCCTGCCCAATGCTGTTGTAAATTTTAACAATGTAATTTTCTTCAAGCACATTTGCCATCCTAAGTTGTACAAAATCAGTTGCCGGATTAGGATAAATATTTACGGTATTGGATGAATTGTTTTCAGCAATTCCAACCAAAGCAGGAACATAATTTACAAGGTCTATACCGATGTAATTTGAATTGCTTCCTGCAGGGCCACCGTTTTCAACAAAATAACGCAACGCAAAGCGACCTTGAGTTGGGGCCGACAAGCCAGAAATTACGTGAGTAAATTGAACCCAGGTATAAGGATATCCAATGGGATGGCCGCTGGTTGAATAGCTTGGGTTAATGTCAATTGCCTGAATGGAAAAATCGCCAACCGAAAATTCATCTGGGCCAATGTCATTACTGGCGCCATTTAAGCTAATGTTTAATTGAAGGCGATCGGGATAGTTTGTGGCAGCTGAGTCAACAGTGCGTGTATAAAATGTAATAGAGTCGCCATTGTTAAATGTAACAGTTGGCGAAAGAAGCCAATTGCTTATGGTTCCTGTTCCGCCTGTATTATTATAGTTGGCTCCAATATAGCTTGTGCCAGCTCCTGAATATGCAGGAAAAACCGCATCATTACCCTGAAAATGGCCTGTGGTACCAACAGGATTACTAATGTTTATCATTTCCCAGCCTGCCGCAGCAAGTGTTGTAATGTCATCAAACTCTTCGGTAATAGCTTGAGCATTTACTGTGTTTGCCAATGGTGCAGATATAACCAATGCAGCAAATAATGTTTTTTTAATTGTAGATGTTTTAATCATGTGTTTGTTTTTTTTTTGTTAGTATTATTTTTTTAATGTCTGTGCTAAGATAGCAAAAGTTAAATTATAAATATTGTATTTGGAATGGTTGAAAAAAAAGAGGCTGCCTTAAGGCAGCCTCTTTTTTTATTTATAAACGTTAATATTAATTTTGAAGAACGATACGCTTTGTAAGCGATTCGTTTCCGTTATTAAATTTAACTGTATAAACTCCTTTAGCAAATTTAGTAAGGTTAATTTGAGTTTTAAAAGGCTCACTATAATTAGCAGCGTAAACTACCTGACCAATTGCGTTAAGTACCTCAACATTTACATCTCCTTTTACTTTGCAGGTAACATTGATAATGTCAGTTGCAGGATTTGGGTAAACACTAACTAAATTGCTCAATGTATTTTCTTCAACACCTGTTACAACGCTGATTAATGCATCATCTAGGCGCAGAGAAAAACTTGCAGCAGCAGAAAATCCATTAAATCCTATGTGATATGTTCCGCTTGAGGGTACGGTAAATGCATGAGCAGCCATGTGATAGCTTGAATCAGCAAACAATGGATCAACGGCAATATTGTTGGTCATAGATGCGCTATTAGGAGCTGAACCAAATCGGGTTTCAACCTGAAACGAAGTCATTGTTGCATCAAAACTCTTATACCAATATTCAATAGCATAATTGGTACCAGCAACTAAATTTAAACATGGAGTAAACAACCAGTTTTCTGCTGCAGCACCTGTTGGAAATGGTACGCGAGCGCACATGGTTCCGTTATGAGGATATGCATTGGTAAAATCCCAGCTATTGCCATCACCATCGGTATCTTCTGTTGTCCAGCCTGATGGAGGTGCTGTACCGACAGCAGTACTTTCAAATCCTTCAGAAAATGGAGTTCCTAATGTTACTGATGTGCCACCACTTGATGTTGTTGTTGATGAGCCATCATTCCCTGCGTTAACATCACCGGTTATTGAAGTGCTTGCGGTAATGGTATAGGCACCAAAAGCCGATAAGTTTGCAGTTTGAGTAAATGTATAGCTTGCAGTTGCACCACCGTTAATAGTTCCGGTGTAGGTTTCTACTACTGGAGTACCACCGTTTATGGAATAACTAACAGAGAAATTTGAAATAGCACTTGCACCAAAGTTTGAAATAGTTACAGTGATTGCTTCTGTTGCACTTAAGCCTGCACAGTTTGATGGAATTGCTGTAATTGCAGAAATACCACCATCTAAAGTTGCAGGGGTTAATACATCTAATTGATCAATTCCAATGTAATCGCTGTTGACACCAGCAGGGCCACCATCTATTACACAATATCTTATAGCAAAAGTTGCTGTTGCACCTGCAGTAGCTACAGGATATGTGCTTTGAAGCCATGCGCCTGTTGTATTAACTTTAAATCTGCCTAATTCTACCCAACTTGGGTCAGTGGCAGTTAGAGCTCCAGTAGGTGAGTACATAACACGAATAGAATCAGGATATGTAGAATTTAATACCGACTGAGAGTAGAAAGAAATAACATCTCCAACTGCAACTCCATTAATAACAGGAGTAATTAACCAATTGTCAATATCGCCCGAAGCAACAGTATTGTAATTTGCAGCTACATAACCTGAGTCAGGACCATTGTAGGCAGCAAATACAGCAGGGTTTCCCTGAAACCATGTATCTGTGGTTCCAACCGTGCCAGTGCCATTAAAAATAACTGTATAACCTGCTGTGGTAAGGCCTGTAACGCTATTGTCACCATCAAATGCATCAGAGAAAGCCACATTAACAGCGTTATATCCGCCTTTTAAATTTGATTGTGAACTGTGGTGAGTAAGATTGGAAGTTCTTGTTCCGTTAGCAGCATTGGTAAGTACAGGGTTTATTTGTCTGTCCTGTGCACTTACAGTAATACATGACGCCAATCCTAAAGCAAAAAGTGTAAATTTTTTCATCATTCGATTTGTTTTTTAAAGTTAATATTGATTGATTTAATTTGCGCGCTAAAGTAATAGAAATTCTCATGTTAAAAACCACCAAAATTTGAAAATAAAAACTATTGGATTATTTACTTCGGGAGGCGATTCGCCCGGTATGAATGCCTGTATACGTGCAGTAGTGCGTGCCGGCATATTTCATCATAAAAATGTAATTGGCATTATGCACGGTTATCAGGGTATGATTGATGGCGAGTTTGCCGAGCTTGATTCCCGTTCTGTTAGTAATATTATTCACCGTGGAGGCACCATTTTAAAAACAGCCCGAAGTAAGGAATTTATGACGGTTGCCGGAATGAAAAAAGCATACGAGAATATAAAACAACAAAAAATTGATGCCATTGTAGCCATTGGTGGCGATGGAACTTTTAAGGGGGCAGTTGAGTTCAATAAAAAATTTGATATCCCCTTTATTGGAATACCAGGAACCATTGATAACGACCTTAACGGTACCGATTATACGCTTGGTTTTGATACTGCAGTAAATACCGTTATACAAGCCATTGATAAAATTAAAGATACAGCCGCAGCGCACGACCGCTTGTTTTTTATTGAAGTAATGGGGCGCGATTCAGGATGCATTGCTCTATGGAGTGGAACGGCAGGTGGTGCCGAAGAAATTTTAATGCCCGAACAAAAAACCAACTTTGATGATTTGGTAAACAAGTTAAAGGAAAGCGCCCAACGCAAAAAAACATCGTGCATTATAATTGTTGCCGAAGGCGATGATGGGGGAGGAGCTTTTAAAATTGCACGTGAAGTGAAAAAACGTTTTGATTATTATGATACACGGGTTACCGTCCTTGGGCATGTGCAGCGTGGCGGAAATCCTACAGCGCAAGACCGAATACTGGGAACTAAATTTGGCGTGTTTGCAGTGGAGCAATTGCTTAAAGGAAAAACCGATAAAATGGTTGGAATAAAAAACAATAAACTGGTACTGGTTGAATTAAAAAATGCTGTTAAACAAAAAAGCCCGTTAGATAAACAGTTACTTAACTACATAAAAATACTTTCGGTTTAAATTAAAAATAAATCCTCAACACATTATAGTTATAAATAAAAACTCATGTTATTAATTGCTGATAGCGGTTCAACAAAAGCCGATTGGATACTTACCGATGGAAAAAATGTAAGAAAAGAATTTAGCACAGTGGGGTTTAATCCTTTTTTTCATGACAAAGAATTTGTAATTGTTGAGTTAAGTAAAAATGCTGAGCTTAAAAAGTTTGCATCAGATGTTACTGAGGTAAAATTTTTTGGTGCCGGTTGTTCAAGTTCTGACAGAAATAAAATTATTGCATCAGCATTTGAACATTTTTTTACCAATGCCAAAATATGGGTTGACCATGATATGCTTGGCGCTGCCATGGCTTCTTGCTTTGACAAACCCGGTCTGGTAGCCATACTTGGAACAGGATCAAACATTGCTTTTTATAACGGTAAAGATATTACCGAAACCAAACATGGATTAGGATATATTTTAGGTGATGAAAGCAGTGGAAGCTATTACGGCAAAAAGCTTATCACATCCTTTTTATACGGCATAATGCCCGATGACCTAAAAAAATCATTCTATGCTGAGTATAAGATGGAAAAAGAAATTGCCATAACGCAGGTATATCAAAAACCCAACCCAAATGTGTACCTGGCATCGTTTGCAAAATTTTTGTCGCAGCACAAAACGCACCCTTTTATTCAGGCATTAATACACAAAGGCATAACCGAGTTTTTTGAAACCAACATTGCCGCTTATCCTCAGTACAAAAACCACCCCGTGCACTTTATTGGGTCAATAGCATATCATTTTAAAGATGTGCTAATTGCAGTTGCTGCCGAAAAAAATTTTACCGTAGGAAAAATTCTGGTTAAGCCTGTTGAAGAGCTTGAAAAGTACTTTCTTCAAAAATTGCCATAGCAATTTATATCCTGAAATTTCTGGAAATATTGAAGCTGAGTTTTATTCCCCCCTCAAACCAATCATCGGTGGTGTATGGAATAAATTCGTTTTCTAAAATACCCGCTGAGTTGGTAAACATGATGGTAAAAACGTGTCCGCCTGTTTCCAGTTCAATTCCAGCGCCAAGCGGATCAAAATAGGTGTCGGAACGATTGGTGCGGTACTGGCTCCAGTCATAGAAATAATCAACCACAAAACATGTACCATTTGTAATTTTAATTCGGGCAGCACCTCCCAAAGCAAAAATGTCGTTCTCGTCACGCGCATCAAAAACATAATTGCGGTGAACCAATGTTGGTAATAAAGCTACTGAAATGCGCGATGAAAATTTTCGGGCAATAATTGCCTGAAATGCATAACTCATCCTGCGTGTGGTTGTATTGTAAATTTTAGCATTGTCTTTTTGTGCGGTAATGGCTGCGTTTGCAAAAAGCGTAATGGCCAGTGGAATTTTATTATCTATGGTTTGCTGTAACACACGCATTTTTGCAAGCCCTTCATAGGTTTCGTTAAGCTTGCAGCGCGATAGCCCTACTGTAAGGGCATCGGTAATGCCGTATTCAAATGCAATACGTATGTCTGTTGATGCATCCAAGCCATAAAGTGTATGTGATGCACTTTGTCCGTTGGTGTATTTACCAATGTTTCCAAACCGGTGAGCTACTCTAAAGTCGAGGGTGCGTTTATGCACCGTTTCGTTGGTTTGAGCATTAATAATTTTTGTGGTTTTAAAAGTTGCCGATACTTTTTCTTTTTTGGGTTTGCTTTCTTCCTGAGCAAGTTTTAACAAATCATCTTGCGCAGGCAAATAAGTTGAAATTAAAACGAGAGACAAAAGCAGTGTAGGTTTTTTCAGCATAAGGTCAGGTAGGTTATAATGGGATGTCTATTTTTTTTCGGCCGCTTTATGTGGTGTGTAAACAGCATGTATAGTTACATCCACCACTTCGGCAATGTTTTGAATTACAAGCTTTGGAATTTCAATATTGTGGTCGGCAAGTTTTACTTTAAACTCGCAGTCAAGTATTGCTTTACCCTCTTTAACAATAATCTTAGCATTGTCAGTTCTCTCTTTTTCTACACCATGCATGGTAAGTTTTCCGGTTGAGGTTACACTGTACTCGCCATCTTTTGTAAAATCAATAGGCTCATTTATTTTTCCTTTGTAAGATGAAGTGGGATACTTGTCGCTGTTCATATACTTTTCGTTAAAGTGCTCCTGCATAAGTGCTTTTTCAAATTTAAACGAGGTAATAGGTATTACAAACACCACCTCGCCATTGGAGGTATTTATAAAAGAATTAACACTGTTTGTTTCAGCACTAATATTTTCCATTGGCGATTTTGAAAAAAAACTTGCTTTACCTTCTTTTGCCGAATACACCGGCTGCGCAACTGCAATTGCACTTGCAAACATCATTGCTACTATTCCTGTTATTTTTTTCATACTTTATTTTATTGTAAAATTATTTTAATGGTGCGCCAATGCTTACCCATGTTCGTAAACTTTGTAATTCACATGGGTCAAGTTCAGTTTTATCCTGAGGCATATATAGTGGATCGTCCGCATCACGGTTTATGCGGTTAACTATTGACCCTGCCGCTGTTTTGGCTCCCTCATAAGTACTTAAGTCAAATGTTTCTACGTTGTTAAAGTGGCAGCCCGATGAGTACGAACATTTGTTATTCAGTATCTTGTTTATACCGTTATCATAGGTTACATTACCTAAATCACAATTGTTTTCATCTTTAAACGACTCCTTGCTGCACGATGCAGTAAGCATTATGCTAATGCACATAAAAATCAACAATGCTGAAAATAAATTCTTATGTTCGTAAATTGATTGCATATAGAGTTGTGTCAAAATCAATAACCGTACAAATGTAAAAACTTGCACATAAGCAACACCAAACTTTCATGTTGAACGGGCAAATTGCATTTCTAAATTGAAAACAGCTTTTAAGTAACCTAACTGGTAATATATGTGGGTAATAAAAAAATTTAATGACCTGACCTTGCAGCAACTTTATGATATTATGCGTTTGCGCCAACAGGTTTTTATGGTAGAGCAAAAATGCTATTATATTGATGCCGATAACATTGACCTGTTGAGTTTTCATGTGATGAAATATAACAATACCAGCCTTGTGGCGTACTCACGCATTATTCCTCCAGCAGCTTTGTACAGCGAGCCTTCCATTGGCAGGGTGGTAACACACACATCAGTTAGAGGAACCGGTATAGGCAAAATTCTATTTCAAAAATCAATTGATGAAACCGAAAAGTTGTTTGGAAAAAATCCCATAAAAATAATGGCGCAAAGTTACCTTACTCATTTTTACAAAGGCTTTGGGTTTAAAATAACAAGTCCTGAATTTTTAGAAGATGGTATTGCACATAATTATATGGTAAAATATTATGATGGAGAATAATTTATGTTTTACAATATCATATAGTTTAACTATTCTTTTCAATAATTAGATTTGCAACCTTAAATCACAAAAATATTTACGAATGGATATGCAAAAACTTATAGCAAACTTTAATAATCAGGTTCGTGAGGCTGTGGCCATAGGCGAAAAAGCAACCTTTACTGCATGGCCACACGAAATTAAAAACATTTTGGTTACCGGCCTTGGGGGCAGTGGTATTGGCGGAACCATTGTAGCCCAAATTTGCGAAAAGGAATTGCAAATTCCGTTTATTGTAAACAAAGATTATTTTATTCCTGCATTTGTAAACAAGCATACACTTGTAGTGGTATCAAGCTATAGCGGCAACACCGAAGAAACGCTGCAGGCTATGGATATGGCTATAAAACAGGGTGCAAAAATTGTGGTTGTAAGTTCAGGCGGCAAAACTATAGAGTTGTGTAAGCAACACAATCTGGACCACATACTTATTCCTGGCGGAATGCCTCCACGTTCATGTTATGGTTATTCAAGCACTCAGTTATTTTACATTTTGCATGGAATGAAACTCATTAGCAACAGTTTTAAATCGCAAATGCAAAAAGCCGTTGCTCTGCTTGATGCCGAAGAAGAAAACATTAAAAAAGAATCACGTGCACTTGCCGAAAAACTGATAGGAAAGATTACTGCAATTTATGCTGCCGCAAATTACGAAGGGGTAGCAGTACGTTTTCGCCAGCAAATTGATGAAAACGGCAAAATGCTTTGCTGGCACCATGTGTTTCCTGAAATGAATCATAACGAGCTTGTGGGATGGACAACTAAAAACGATTCGATTGCTGTTGTAATGTTTCGTAATACCGATGATTACTTCCGAACTTCAAAGCGCATGGATATTTGCAAAGAAATTTTTGCAAAATACACCCCGCATATTTTTGAAGTGTGGAGTAAAGGCGACTCTCAATTAGAAAAGTCAATATACCTTATACACTTTGGCGATTGGGTAAGCTGGTACCTTAGTGAAATAAAAAATATTGATTGTACCGAAGTAAAAGTGATTGACTATTTAAAAGGAGAACTTTCAAAAATTTAGAACAAAAATAAACGGAATAAAAAAGGCTCGTTGTTTATTTTTACAATGAGCCTTTTTACTATGCTTAACATTTTTAATTTCACCTGTCAGGCCATACGCGCGAGGCTCTTTTGCCTCGTGTGTGTTTTGTTCTCTTCGCTCCAGCGGGGTTTTATGGTTTTTCAAGTTTGAGTTCGGTAAATTGGTTGGCACTGCTGTAAACGTAATGATGTGGCTCATTTACAATTCGTGCCACAACTGGATTAGTGTGAATATAATCTACCTTTTGGTCAATGAATTTGTTGCTGAATAAATCAAAAGGGTGATTGTTTTGCTGCCAAAACTGATATTTAGTATTATGTGCATTTGACTTTCCAAAAAATTCAAACATGTATAAAAGCCATTCTCTTCTGCTTTCGGTGTGGCTCTCCTGTACGGTTTTTAAAAATAACGTTGCGGTGTAGCTTTTAAAATCGCGCAGCACATCACTAAGGTTACCGTCTGTTATCTTGGCAATTAAATGTATGTGGCTTGGCACCCCGAAACTTCGGGGCAAAAGCATAAATTTTTAATCCTTTTTTATCAACGCAATAGTTTAAGTTCTTAATTATTTCATCGCAATAAACTGAGCGCGTAAAAAAATCTATCCAACCAACAACGGTTAATGTGCAGAAATATAAACCGTCTGGAAATATTTTGTACTTCTCGCTCATTAACAAACAAAGTAACTATAAAAGTTTGCAAGATGCAAACAGAACAAAATACACACGAGGCAAAAGAGCCTCGCGCGTACGGGGGGAATATTTTAATACTGTTGATAATTTTATTTTTTGTAATGGGTGCCATGTTGACATGGATTTTGATTGAACGGTAGTGGATTATAAATCAGATGTAAGCGATAGGCTTTACGTTAAACTAATCACCTGGACGGGGGCGCACCCCACAGGCTTACGCTGGCGACCCGTCAGGTGACATCAGACTATAAAAATATTGCGAAACCTGGCTTAGCCCAAACCTTCGCAATATTTCCAACCATTAGAAATATTGCGAAGGTTTTAGTAAGTTTGTTTCGTATAATAGTATGTTAGCTGCAAGCATTTTGGCGACCTGCTAACCTTGAACTGACGGACTTTTAACGAACATTTTTAAACAAAACAAACTGACAAGACAACGCTTCTAATGAACAGGCAAACGCTTCAAGAAAAAATAAAAAAAACGCCACCGCACAAAAAAAATAATTTGAATTTCTTTTGCCACCGCACAAGCGGCACATTTGCTTTTGCCGCAACGCTACAAGCCAACCCAAAGGCAAAAGCAAAAGAGCCGCTTCTCCCAACGCTTTATTTCGCTAACATTGAAGTTCAGTTTTAAAACTATATGACACAGGAACAAATACACCAATTAGAAACAGAACTTTGGGATGCAGCCGACCAGCTTCGTGCAAGCAGTAAGTTGACAGCAGCCGAATACAAAGACCCTGTGCTTGGACTTGTGTTGCTCCGCTTTGCACAGAACAGATATGAAGAAGCCAAACCGATTGTAGAGAAAAATCTTCCCGTAAATCCACGGACAGGGAAAAAACGGGAAGCAACCAATGACGATTTCCTTGCTGTTGGTGCAATGAAACTTCCCGAAGAAGCACAGTATGATTACTTAGCCAATCTTCCAACCAACAAAGACATTGCACGGCAAATCAACAATGCAATGAAGTTGGTGGAATCTGAATATCCCGACTTGCAGGGAATTTTGCCGAAGAACTATCAGGAGTTTGAACAGGATTTATTGCGTGACCTTGTTCGTGTGTTTAACAAAGATGCAGTGAAGAACGCAACAGGCGATGTGTTCGGAAGGATTTACGAATACTTCCTGATGAAATTTTCTATGCAGGGTGCAGGTGCACAGGAAGGCGGAGAATTTTTTACACCGCCAAGTTTGGTGCAACTGATTGTAAATTTTATTGAACCCATGCACGGAATCATACACGACCCTGCCTGCGGCAGTGCGGGTATGTTTGTGCAGACAGGATATTTTGTTCGCAGTCATACGAACTTGCAAGTGAACGAAGCCATCAAATGTTACGGCACAGAACAGAAAACCAACAACACCAAGTTGGCAAAAATGAATTTGGCAATTCATGGCATTGAAGGAAAAATAATTGAGAGCAACAGTTTTTACAGCGACCCTCACGACCTTGTTGGAAAGTGTGATTTTGTAATGGCAAATCCGCCATTCAATGTGAAAAAGATTGACACTAAAAAAGAATTTGTAAAAACAGATAAGCGTTTGCCCTTTGGTTTGCCAAAAGCAGACAACGGAAACTATATGTGGATGCAGTATTTCTATTCTTACTTAAACAAAACCGGCAGAGCCGGTTTTGTTATGGCAAGTTCAGCTACTGATGCAGGTAATAGTGAGGCAGCGATTAGAGAAAAAATGATTGCAACTAAACACATTGATTGTGTTGTTGCTATCGGCAACAACTTTTTTTACACCCGTTCATTGCCTTGTCATCTTTGGTTTTTTGACAAAGGGAAAAGCAAAGCAAACGCTGACAGAATTTTAATGATTGATGCAAGAAATGTGAAACGAAAAGTAACATCAACTATCAATGATTTTTCACCCGGGCAATTGTTGAACCTCACTACCATTACGCACTTATATCGTGGAGAAAAGAACGCTTACAAAAAATCTTTTGCTGAACACCAACACATGCTGAATGAGTTGTTGGGAAAAATCCGTTGGCACTATACAACACTTGCACAAGGTTTGAATGAAGCAGCATCAGATTTGAAAATTGGGATGAAAGCGAAAACGGAAATTAAATTCACTAAGCCAGCAACACCACAAGAAGCCGAAACCATTTTCAAACAATTTAATTTACCAATTACTGAAGCTCTAAAATTTATTGATAAATGGCAAGAAGAAATTACTGTGATTGAAAAGAAAATCGGAGATAAAAAGATAGAAGAAAAAGAAGGCAAAAAACAATTACAACTTTTACGGAGCAACTCCAATGCTTTAAATAAACCCATTGCAAATTTCACTGACGAAACAAAAGATTATTACGAGCAAACGAAGCAAGGCATTGGTGATTGGAAATGTTTTATTGAATGGTTTCCAGATGGCAACTATCAGGATATTGAAGGGCTTTGCAAAATTGTTTCACTTGATGAAGTGAAAGAAAACGAATACACATTAACTCCGGGAAGATTTGTGGGGATTAAAATTCAAGTTGATGAAACTCTCAATTACAAAAAGAAACTGGGAGAAATTTCAAAAAGCATTTCAGAATTAAATAAAGAATCTATTGGACTTGTGAACTTAATCCAAAGCAATCAGAAAGAAATAATATGAATTGGAAACATATCCGCTTAGACGAGTTTGTTAAATTCCAAAGAGGATTTGATTTGCCCCGTGAATTTTTCTGCGAAGGCACTGTTCCAGTTTATGGTTCAACTTCTATTCTTGGTTATCATAATGAAGCAAAAGTTAAAGCCCCAGGAGTCATTACTGGTCGTTCGGGAACTCTTGGAGTTTTTCAATTTGCAACAGAAGATTTTTGGGCACATAACACAACCCTTTGGGTTAAGGATTTTAAAGGCAACGACCCAAAGTTTGCCTACTATCTTATGCAATGTTTAGATTTTGGATTATTCAATAGTGGAGGAGCAGTTCCAACTCTGAATAGAAATGTATTAAGGAGTTTTAAAATTGATGCTCCCCCTTTACCTACTCAACTCAAAATTGCTTCTATCCTTTCTGTATATGACGATTTGATAAATAATAATTTGAAACGAATAAATCTTTTAGAGGAATTCTCTCAATTATCGTTCAACAACTTATTCAGCAAAATCAATGGATTGCCAAAAGGTTGGGAAGAAAAATATTTATGTGAATTAGTAGGACATGAAATAGGTGGTGGTTGGGGAGAAGAATTTCAGAATAGAGAATTCAGCGAAGCTGCTTATGTAATCAGAGGAACTGACATTGATGAATTACCGCATGGGAAACTACATAGAGTTCCTTTTCGCTATCATAAGAAATCAAATCTATCATCACGAAAACTACAAGATGGAGATATTGTTTTTGAAGTTTCAGGCGGAAGCCAAAATGAAGGCGTTGCAAAAACATTATTAATCACTGATGAATTGCTAAAGCAATTCAATAGCGATGTGATGTGTGCAAGTTTCTGTAAACTGCTACGACCAAAATCAAGACAACTTTCAAATTTTACTTTTTTGTTTTTGAGGTTTCTTCGTGAAGTGAGAGCAACAGAAGTTTTTGAAATCAGAAGTGCAAGCAATATTGTAAACTACAACTGGACAGCATTTCTCAAATTCCAAAAGGTGAAAGTGCCTGATGAAAAAACATTGGAACAGTTCAATGAAATCATTGACCCGATTTACAAACAGATTTACAACTTAGGACATCAAAACCGTTTGCTGAAAGAAGCAAGAGACATTTTGCTTCCACGATTAATGACAGGTATAATTGAAGTGAAAGCAAAAGAAACAAAAGTTGTTTCCATTGCACCTATTAAGGAAGTAAAGGTTAGCCAACAATTTAAAGAAGCCGTTCTCATATCAATGCTTGCTGATAAGTTCGGAACGGAGGAATTTCCACTCGGCAGAAAACATTACACAAAATATTCCTACTTCTTTCACAGAAAAGTTCAAGATGATTTGAACCGATATTCAAGATTAGCTGCTGGAATGTATGACCCATCAACAAAATATGGAGGACCTGAAAAAATTGCACTACAAAATGGCTATGTAAAAAATCAAAAAGCATCTTACAAAGGTTTTAGTTATTCGGGCTTCATTGCGGGCAACAACATCGGTTATGCAAGAGAGAAGTTTATAAATTATTGGAACATGGAACAACTGGATTGGCTTAATCAATTCAAAAGAGTTCCAACGGATATGATGGGACTTTATACAACGGTAGATAATGCAATGATTGAATTAAATAAAGTAGGTAAATCTGTTTCTGTTGATGCAATAAAGGAAATTTTGAAAAAAGAAAAAGAGTGGAAACAAAAATTGCAGCAACCAATTTTCAGCGATATAAATATTCAAAAGGCAATAAACTATCTACCAACACTATTTCAGTATTCATAAATGAGCTACGAATATTCAGAAGATGCACTGGTGGAAACCGCAACCCAACAAGTTCTTGAAGAACTTGGTTGGAAGGTTGCCTATGCGTGGACTAAAGAAACATTCGGAGTAAAAGGGTTGCTTGGCAGAGAAACAAAAAGCGAAATAATTTTAAGAAGGTATTTGTTGCAAGCATTGAAGCAAATGAATGAAGGTTTGCCAGAGATTGCTTACACATTAGCGATTGAACAGATTGAACAAAAGATTGCCGACAAAACACTTGGCAGAATCAATAAAGAAAAATATCAGTTACTCAAAGACGGAGTGCCTGTAACATTCACGAATGAAAGCGGAGAGTTGGAGAAGGACAGAAAAATTCGTGTGTTTGATTTTGACGATTACACCAACAATAATTTTTTAGCAGTAAGGCAATTTGAAATTTGCGGAGAACTTTACAACCGCAGACCTGACATAGTTGGTTTCGTAAATGGAATTCCGTTGGTGTTTTTTGAATTGAAAGCACATCACAGCGATTTGCGAAATGCTTATGAGGATAACCTGAAAGATTACAAAGACACGATTGCACAGGTATTTCATTGCAACGCATTTATCATTTTAAGCAATGGCACTGATGCAAAAGTTGGAACGGTAACAAGTCCGTATAAATTTTTTCTTGACTGGAAACGCTTTGAAGAAACCGAAGAAGGTGTTGTGAGTTTGGACACGATGTTGAGAGGAACTTGTGCGAAAGAAAAGTTGATGGACATTTTTGAAAACTTCCTTTTGTATGATGATAGTGGTGGTGATGTGGTGAAAATAATGGCGAAGAATCACCAATACATTGGCGTGAACAAAGTGTTGGAGCAAGTAAAAAGCATTGAAGATTTGAAAGGAAAGTTGGGAGTGTTTTGGCACACACAGGGAAGCGGAAAGAGTTACTCAATGGTTTTCATTTGCCAAAAAATTCACAGACGGTTTGGCGGCTCATACACTTTTCTGTTGGTTGCAGACCGCAGCGAATTGGAAACACAGTTGTATGATACATTCACAGGTGTAGGAGCAGTTGCAACCGTGAAAGGACACGAACCGAAAGCACAGAACAGGGAACATCTTCGTGAGTTGCTTAAAGCGAATCACAAATATGTGTTCACCCTCATTCACAAATTTTCTATCAATCCTGAAAAGGAAAATGAATATCCGTTAATCACTGACAGAAAAAACATCATCGTAATTTCTGATGAAGCACACAGAACACAAGGCGGGACATTTGCCCGTAACATGCGGTTCAACGGAATTCCAAACGCTTCGTATTTAGGTTTTACAGGAACGCCAATCATTAAAGAAGAAGAAGAACTCACAAAAAATATTTTCGGTGAGTATGTTTCAGTTTACGATTTCAAGCGAGCAATAAAAGACGGTGCTACTCTTCCACTCCGTTATTTGAATCGTGGTGAAAAGTTGGGAATTGAAAATCCTGAACTGGATGAGCAGATGGCAGAAATTTTAGAAGATGAAACTATTGATGATGATAAGAAACGAAAACTCACTTATCTTTTTCAGAGAGATTATGTAGTTCTCACAGCAGAAAAAAGATTGGATGCAATTGCAAAAGATTTGGTTTGGCATTTCAATGAAAGAGGTTATCAGGGCAAGGCAATGTTTGTTGCATTGGATAAACCAACAGCAGTGAGAATGTATGATTTGATTGAGAAGCATTGGAAACCATACACCGAAGATTTAAAAAAGAGAGTTGAGAAAGCAGCAGACGAACAAGAACAATTGCAACTGAAACGCAAACTGAAAAAAGTTGAGGAGACAGAAGTTTGTGTAATTGTAAGTTCAGAGCAAAACGAAGTTGACAAGTTTCGCAAGTTGGGTTTAGACATTGAGAAGCACAGAAAGAAAATGAGTGACCCGACACGGGATTTGGAAAAAGATTTCAAGAATGAAAATCATCCGTTCCGTTTGACAATAGTTTGTGCCATGTGGATTACAGGTTTTGATGTGCCTTGCGTTTCTACTGTTTACTTGGACAAGCCAATCAAAGGACACACACTCATGCAAACGATAGCCCGTGCAAACCGTGTGTATGATGATGAAAAGGAAAACGGTTTGATTGTGGACTATGGAAATGTTTACAAGCAATTAGAAAAAGCATACAGTGTTTACGGAGAAGGCGGAAGAAAAACAGGAGGCGGAAATGGTAACGGAGAAACAGAAGAAGAAGGCGGAGGAAGAAAGCCAGTTGAGTTGCTGATTCAACTTGCAGAAGAATTGAAAGAAGCAATCCGACAAGTGAAAGGTTATTTGATGGAGTTAGGTTTTAACCTGAATGATTTGAGCAATGCTGATGTGAAGCCGATGGAGAAATTAGGCAACATCAAAAAAGCAACTGATTGTATTTGCCTGAATGAAACCACACGGACAAAGTTTGAGATAATGGCAAGAGAAGTTTTCAAAAAGTATCATGCACTTTATCCCGAAGAACAAGTAAAGCCATTCATCAGACAGTTCAATGCGATTGAAGCGATTTACAACCAACTGAATCAGCAAGTGAGAGAAGCAGATGTAACAGACATTATTGTTCAGTTGCAACAAGTGGTGAACGAAAGTATTTCTGTTAATCCCAATAAAGTTGGCGAACCAAACGGAGTTTACATTGACCTTTCAAATCTTGACTTGGATAAACTTCGTGCTGCATTTGCAAAGACACAACGAAAAAATACTTTGGTGTTTGACTTACAAGAAGCGATTGAAAAAAAGTTGGAACAGATGCTGAAAGAAAATCCGTTGCGTTTGGAATTTTATGACCGCTATAAAGAAATCATTGACGAATACAACAAAGGAAAAAGTTTGGAGGACACAGTAAAAGCATTTAATGACCTTGCTGCATTCACACAAAACCTGACAGTTGAAGATAGCAGAGCAATCAGGGAACAACTTACAGAAGAAACTTTGGCGATTTATGATTTGCTCCGTGAAGGAAAAGAACTCACGACCGCAGAAATAAAAGAAGTAAAAAAGGTTGCCGTTGAAACTTTGGAAAAACTGAAAGCAGAGAAATTGAAAATTGAAAGATGGAGGGAGAGCAGACAAATTTCTTCGCAAGTAAAGCAAATGATAAATGACTACTTGCTGAATTTGCCAATGACAGTTTATTCAGACGAAGATGTAAATGCAAAAACAGTTTCCATCTTCCAACATATTTACACGAACTATCCGGGAGGAAATCAAAGTGCATACACAAGAGCAACAGCGTAAAGAAATTTTTTAGGGCATTCCCTTTCAGGTCGGGCTTTCCGTTGCAATCTTTTTTGTGAAAAGCAAAAAAGGATTTTCACTTCAATCCCTAATGCAATTCCTACTCACATTCAAAACCATTTTCTATTTATCACGATTATCATTTTATGCAATTTCAGGTTCAGAAAAGAAAAACATACGATACAAGAGTAAAATACTTGGTGAGATTTGGCTTGCTTCCGAATCATTACGAAAAGATGATTCACAAAAGTTTAATCAGTAAATGGAAACGGGAAGCACCCGACAAATACACAGGTTACGAGTTGAACACTGACATTGGTGAACTGTATGAAATGATGAAATCAATTTCACAGGACGATAAACTTTTGAAGATTGTGAAAACAGTTTATCGTTTCAACAAAACCTTGAAAGACATAATCGGAAGTGGAAAAGAATACATCAAGAAATTAAAGCAACACAAATACAGAATTGTTGATGCAATTGAAAGAGGTAGAAAAACAATTGGCATTGGAAAGGGAATAAAACTTTTCGGAATAAGCAGAAGCACTTTTCAAACTTGGGCAATGGAAGCACATTTTCATTGCGGACAAAATTTAAGCAAGATGTGCAGCAATGCTTATCCGCAACAACTCACAGTGAACGAGGTTCACAAGATGCACCGAATGTTGACGAGTGAAGATTATTTGCATTGGCCTATTATTTCAGTTGCTTACTACTGCATGAAAAAAACTTTGTTGAAAGCACACCCGAACACTTGGTATAAATACGCCAAACTCATGCACATCAAACGGAGACGGAAGAAAAAATTTATTCCACGATACGAAGAAGGTATTCGTGCAAATGCACCAAACGAAAAGTGGCATGCTGATATTACAGAATTTGTAACAGCAGACGGAATGAAATCTTACATCTATTTTGTAGTGGACAATTTCTCACGATACATTATTTCTTGGAGAGTGGCAGAAAGAGTTTGTGCTAAAATTCGTTTAGAAACATTTGAAGAAACAATTGAGTTGGCAGGACTTCAACCAATTGTTGACACAGAAGCAGAAGTTGTAAGCACCGAGCTGATTGTTGACGGAGGAACTGAAAACAACAATGAGAAAGTAAAAACCTTCATTGAAAAATATCCAGTTGAAAAAGTTGTTGCACTCAAAGACATTCAAAAGTCCAATTCAGTTGTTGAACGGGTGAACCGAATTATCAAATACAATTACCTTTTTCCAAAACAGATTCAAAACCAAACTGCTTTGATAAACTACATGCAAACTTTTGTGATTCCCGACTACAACGACAAACGACCACACGGAACACTTTTAGGTTTGACACCTTTAGAAGCATACGCAGGCAAGAGAGTTGATTTCAAGAAAATAAAATTGAAAATGGAAGAAGCACATCGCAGACGAATAAATTTTAACCGAACACATTCTTGTTTGGGTTGTCCTTTTAATTGTGTGAAAGAAAACTAAGAAAAAGGTTAGCCGACAAAAAAATCTTTGGAACTTTGAATTTTGAAAAGGGAATTTTGCCTATCATTGAAGAATGAAACATCGGTTTCTTATAAGAAACTTTATTTGTTGTTAGACCTTGTTAAATCACATGAGCCGAAAAGCCCACACACAAAAAAATACACTCTTAAAAGCCGCTGAAGCCAACGCTGAAACCAAAGCTTTTAAGAGAGTATTTTTTTCTCCAGCCCAAAAAGAAATTCAAATTATTTTTTTTCCCACCCTTCGTTTTTTTTATTTTTTCTTCCAACGCACAGTGCGTAATCTGACAGTGTGGGCTTCTAATGTAAATCGCTTTGAACAAAGTGTGTGCGGACTTCGGACTGAACCGCTTCGTATGAACAGTATGCCAGCAGCTAACAAAAAGCTTAGCGAAAATTTTAAAAAAGGGGGGCTTGGTGGTTAATCAAACAGTGGTGCTTCTAATGAAGTGTGTGCAAGCTAAAAAAAATGCAACAGAGGAAAGCGGAAGAAAATTTTATCAATTTGTTGCATTTTTTTTAATGAACAGTATCGCTTCTAATCCCCCTTTTTTAAAACTTCGCCAAGCCCTGATGCGTTAGCGGTAATTGATTGACGACTTGCAAAATTGTTACCTTTGAACTGACAAAAAATAAAAAAGTGAAATGATATACTGCGTTTGTTACGACTTACATGCACCCGGGAGGAATTACGAACCTCTCTACAACGCAATTAAAAGTTATGGGACTTGGTGGCATCACCTTGACTCAACCTGGTTTATTCGGACTGACCAAAATGCTTCACAGATACGCGACTTTCTTATGCAGTTTACTGATGCAAATGACGAGTTACTAATTTTTCCTGTGGCGAGAGGTTGGGCTGGTTATGGGTTTTCAGAGAAAGCATATGAATGGCTACAAAATAATTGGGCATCATGACGACAATGGAATGGATTTCACTCGTTACGGCATTACTGTCAATTATTTTGGCAGTGCTTTCTATGGTATTATCAATACTATTCTACAGATGGTCAGAAACTTCAAACAAAGAAATGCAACGACTATCAACTGACATTGGTTCTAATGTGAAAAAGATTGAAGCAATTTTTGACAAGTTGTATTCGGACACATTTGGTATGATGAAAAGTAATATGGAGGTAATGCAATCAAGATTTCTTGCAAGTGGCGATTCTAACTTAAGTGTTGATGAACAGATTGAGGAAGCGATTATATCTTGCATTGTAAAGACAAAAAATACAACTTCAGAATCTTTATGTTACATTATCAAAGCACAATTGAAGGACAAAAAACTTGAGGACAACTCTATTAATGATTCAATACAAAAACTCATCACAAAGGGGACAATTTTTAAGCAAGGTGACATCATTTGCATTGCTGGACGAAATCCTGACATACTCTCAAATGAACAGAGTTGAAGGTTTCAACTACCGCTAACAAGGGCTTAGCAATAGCGGGCGGACAGTGCGTAATTGAACGGTTGTGCTTCTATTTTACATTTGTGCTTGCCGACAGTTTAGTGCTTCCAAATGCCCGCCATCGCCAAGCCCCGAAACGTTAGCGGCAATAAATGGCGACACTGAAAACTCAAACTTTTGTGCAAGAAACAAGCTTTGACAACCAAGGATTTTAAATGACGGCTAACAATATTCAACAGTTATACAGCGACTACAGGACGGCAACTGAATATCCACCTGATTATACGCTTGACTTCATTGCAAGGAACACCATTCTGTTTAACAACATCAAGTCATTTAAAGACGCTGATGAATTGAATCTTTATGTTCAGCTAAGTTGGCAACATCTAAACGCTTTATACGGGAAGGACAGGTTTAACGAAACTGCGGACAACGCAATTAAGTATTTGCATATTATAGACAGCGAAATTGACCGACTGAATTTACACTCCAGCAAAGACGATTGGTATTATGGACTTTTGCTTTTTAAGGGAATGGCTATTTACCGGCTTCGTGACTACAAAACTTCCACTCCTATTTTCAAACAACTTGTGGCACACGACACAAAAAATGAAAACTATAAAAGCTGGTTGAGTTACTCTTTATACGGACAACGTATGTGGATTTCAAAAACAATCGTCATTATTTGTATGGTTTTGATGTTGATTGAATTTTTCTTTGAAGAATACATTCCTTCCTTTATAGGGAGAATGTCACTTTTGGGAATTGCATTGACAGGACTTATTGGAACAAGTATTTATGATTACTACATAAAACGCAGCAGACGAAAATCACAACTGAAATGAAAATGATAAGTGCCTTGAACAATCTTTGGTGCGGACTTCAAACAGTTGTGCTCCGAACGAACAGCTTTACTGCCGCTAACATAAAGATTAAACGAAATTTTTAAAATGGGGGCTTTAACCGTAACTCAAACATTTCTGCTTCTAACAAGCAGTGTCGGTAAACGAACAGTTGTGCTTCTAATCCCCCATTTTAAAAACATCGTTAATCCTTTCTTCGTTAGCTGCAACTGTCCAACCGCTCTGCAAAACTCTATCAGCAGTTTTT
>CAYSPG010000027.1:0-49658 GCA_964432885.1 uncultured Flavobacteriaceae bacterium | reverse complement strand
TATCGCTTATGAATGCCGCATGGGCCATTGAAAAAACAATTTGCAATGCCGGCAAACGCATTTATAAAGACAACTTTGCCAAATACCAGCGCTACCTGCTGCCCCCGGGTGAAGAAGCTGCCGAAGCCGTATCCATACAAGGCCGTATTACCAACAGTGCCGGTGGCGCTGCCGAAGAGGGCGTTACGGTTTCTATTGAAGCACTTGGCATAAACGTACTTACCAATGCTACAGGAAATTACGCCATTGGCGGACTGCCGGCCGGCACCTACACCGTGGTTTTTCATAAAGATACTTTGCAGGAAAAAACTACTAACGTAACTGTGCTGGATGGTGAAGTTACTACGGTAGATGTGGTGATGGATGCGGTGTAAGTATTAGCGAAAACGAATTGTTACGAATGTACGAATGGCGGTATTCGTACATTCGTTTTTTTATTCGTTTTCGCTAATGGTGGTTTTTGTTATTTTTGGTGGGAGAAAAAAGAGTCATGAAAAAAGCACTACTCCTTTTACTTTTTACAATTTGCAGTTTTTGTTTTACGCATGCGCAAACAGTACCGGGGATACAGTGGCAGAATACTATTGGGGGGAGTAACTACGATGGCGCATCGTATGTTGAACAAATATCAGATGGCGGTTTTATTATTGCTTAGCCCGCCCGCCATCTGTGTAAGCACTTCCATTTCGCGGGTGCTTAAGCCAATGTCTGATAATGCTTTTTGGTTTTGCACAAAATCACCGCTGCTTTTACAAAAATTTCTTTTTCAATTAATATGGTTTTTTCTTTTGGTTTAGAAATCTTTAGTGCAATCCCAAATTCCAAACGATGTAAGCAATAATGCAATGCTGCCCACGTAAATTTCAAAAGCATGGTCAATAATAATAAAGCGCAGTTCAAGCCACTTCAATAAAAAAAGCAAAGCAGCCATGCATAACCCATAAAGTATTTCGGTTTTGTTTTTAGAAAAATAATGGATAAAAACATTTTTTGTTATGGCATAAAAAAAATTACAGTTTAAAACGGACGATGAGAAATAAAATAAAAATTGCTGTGCCTAAGCTGCTGCATTCTTTTGATGATTAAAAGAGGTTATCTTTGAAATCACCAAAACACAATTCTTATTTACTTCATCACTAATTTTAAAATAAAAACATTTTATTATGAAATACAAACATATCCCTTATCACATAATTCTCATAGGAATATTTATAACTAATATTAAAGTAGCAGCACAAGTTACCTGTGTCGAAAATTTCGATTTTCAAACTGCAACAACAGCATATCCAAATCCCGATTTACCTTTTGGCTGGTCGCGGTTAGGAGCCATAGGTATGATAAGCAGTAATGCATGGGAGCGCGTTACGGTTGCAACCACAGGCAATCCTGCCGTGTTTAATAATTTTGCAGGCAGCAATGCCATGATGCGTTTTGCATCTTCAACTGCAACAAGCTCAAGTGTATTAATTTCAAAACCGTATGATTTCAGAAATTATACCAGCGCTGGTGCAACCGTAAGTTTTTGGATGTTCAGAGATAGCTCAGCACCTGGTGTTAATGATAACATGGAAGTTTTAATTAATAACGCTCCTACTCTCACAGGAGCAGTTGCGCTTACCGGTTCAGCCAATCCGGTAAACCGTCCGTGCGCATCATCGCCTGTAGTAAGTTGTGCAATTAACAACTGGTATCAATACACTTACACTATACCGTGCTGCGGAGTTTACAATACTTCAAAAACCTATATACTTTTTGTAGCCACACCGGCAGGTGGAGCCAATATGTACATTGATGATTTTTCAATTACAGCTTACCCTTTACCACAAACATTATTTGCCAACTGTGCAACCATGGCTGCACAGCAAATGCACGATGTTGCAAAAGGCACACAAAACAATGCAATTGGTTGTATAAAAATAACGGCAGATGGTGTTGCTGACTCATCCCAAAAAGTTGATTCCATTATTTTAAATACCAATGGAACCACATTGCCAACAGTGGCAACAGATTTTGCAAATGCAAAACTTTGGTGGACGGGTGGTACTTCGGCATTTACTCCCGACAATGCACTTTTGTTAGCAATAATAGCAGGCCTCCCTCCCGCACCGCCTTATGCAACAAATTACACTGTAAGGCCACCCTCGGCAGCAACCACTTTATCGGCTACAGTAGCTGCCGGTGCAACAACAATAACAGTTACTTCTGCTGCATATATTTTAATTGGCCATACCATAAGTTTAGCCGGATTTCCTTATGGAACAGTTGTAACTCAAATTTCAGGTACCACCATTACATTATCTCAACCATCAACAGGTGCTATAGCAAGCGGAACGCAGTGCGCATTTTGTTTTGTGCTTGATAATGGAGATAATTATTTTTGGATTACGTATGATGTGCAGCCTTTCGCCACAAGCGGCAACTATTTAGATGCAGAATTTTTATCGGTTAAAATTGGCAGTACGGTTTATAATCCAGTAGTCGCTACTCTTCCAGGGGCACGCTTAATTGGAATGACTTATTGCGGAGGTATTTCTCCTTTGTACTATGCCGGCACTTCGGGTTATAATAACAACTATGCTAACAATGACTTTATCCGTTCCATTATTTTTCCGGGTTATGCAGCGGTTTATCCACCCGGTATTAGCGGCATTTACAATTCGTATGCATGGGGGCCTGCAATCCCCATTCCCGCTGCTTGCCCACAGTTGGGCTTCTGTAGATTTTCGGTTCATCCGTTCGACTATGAAAATTTTAATCCTTCTGTTATAGGCAATACAGCAACTTTACTTGCTGATAGCACCTACAATTATTCTATTCAATGCGGAACGGCATCGGCCGGAAATTATGTTGCAGCCTGGATTGATTTTGATCATGATTATGTATTTAGTCCGGCCGAAAAAATCGGGCAATCTGCAAGTCTGAATAGTTTGGCTTGGTACAGTGGAACGTTTACTGTTCCTTTTAATGCGCTTGCCGGAAACACCACCATGCGTGTGCGCGAAGTTTTTTTGGGAACCAACATTGATCCCTGCGCACCGGCCATGTATGGCGAAACGGAAGATTATATTGTTACTATTATAAACCCGTTTTCATCTGTAACAGAAAATAATGCTGCGCCAATTAAATTTAAAATTACTCCCAACCCTACCGATGGAAATTTTGAAGCAACCTATGTGCTGCCTAAAAACAAAACAGGAAAACTTGAGGTAACAGATGTTTTTGGAAAAAAAATTTTTGCTATGATGTTGCCGTTAAATAGTCATATACAAAAAATAAATCTAAACAATATTGCAGCAGGCATTTATTCAGTTAAAGTAAGCAGCGAAAATTATTTTAGTACAACAAAACTTATTAAGCTATAAACGTAATGGATTTACGATTTTAGATGTACAATTTATTTTGTGTGGGTAATGAGTTGGGGTGCGCACACATTCACTAACTCACACCCAATCGTAAATCGTAATTATTTTCTTGAGCTTCATAAATGTTTATTACATTTGGTAAGCATTTAAAAACTTACCATGATGAACAAACTTTACCTCACCTTACTTTTTGTGGTTTGCAGTTTTTGTTTTGCGCATGCGCAAACAACACCGGGGATACAGTGGCAGAATACGATTGGGGGAAGCTTTGCTGAATTGATTTGGAATATTATTCAAACCACCGATGGGGGATATTTTCTTGGAGGACAATCGGCATCTGGCATATCCGGTGATAAAACCGAAAACTGCTTGGGAGGTTATGATTTCTGGGCAGTAAAAACCGATAATCTCGGAAATATTCAATGGCAAAATACTATTGGAGGTGCTGGTGCAGATGTTATTATGTCTTCCAGGCAAACTTCCGATAAAGGCTATATCTTAGGCGGAAGGTCAGATTCAAATATATCAGGAGATAAAACTGAAAATAGCAATGGCGGGTTTGATTATTGGATTGTAAAGATTGATTCCATTGGAAACCTACAATGGCAAAATACCATTGGGGGTAATGGAGACGATTACTTTAATGACTTAAAAGAAACTTCCGATGGGGGATATATTTTGGGCGGGTACTCCATTTCTGATATTTCAGGCGATAAAACCGAAAACCACATTGGACAATACGATTATTGGATTGTAAAAACCGACAGCTCAGGAAATATTCAATGGCAAAACACAATTGGAGGCAACAAGAATGATTACTTAGCATCTCTTGAGCAAACCAAAGACGGTGGTTACATTCTTGGCGGATCTTCAGAGTCAAATATTTCAGGTGATAAGACGGAAAATAACATGGGCGGACTTTATACTAATGACTACTGGGTTGTAAAAACCGATAGTCTTGGTAATATACAATGGCAAAATACCATAGGTGGCAGCTCTTACGATGGGCTTAATTCAATTGAACAAACAACAGATAAGGGCTTTCTTCTTGCCGGTGCATCGGTCTCTGGCGCATCGGGCGATAAAACAGAAAACAATTTGGATCCAACTGCACAAACTAATGATTACTGGCTGGTAAAAACCGACAGCCTGGGTAATATACAATGGCAAAACACCATTGGCGGAAGCGATGATGATGGTCTTTTGTCTGCACAGCAAACGACAGATGACGGATATGTTATTGGCGGGTACTCCATTTCTGATATTTCAGGCGATAAAACCGAAAACCACATTGGACTATACGATTATTGGATAGTGAAAACCGATTCAGCAGGAAATATTTTCTGGCAAAATACTATTGGAGGAGCTATTATCGATCAATTAACGTGTATAAGACAAACTAACGATGGGGGCTATATTTTGGGAGGACATTCCGAATCAAATATTTCAGGTGATAAAACAGAAAACAATATTGGTACTATTGGTACTTATGATTACTGGATAGTAAAACTCTACCCCGACACCATCACCTCCATCACCAACCTCACAACACCAACATCTGGCCTGCAAATTTTTCCAAACCCCTTTACAAATGAGTTTACCGTTTCCGTCCCGATGCTTCGGGATAAGTTACCTGTTGAAATAAAAATGTTTGATGTTTTTGGAAAACAAGTTTTAACACAGCAACTTCAAACAACAAACCTCAAACAACAAACCGCAAACCTGCCTGCAGGGGTTTATTTTGTAAAGGTCGGCAGTGAGGTTAAAAAAGTAATTAAGTTGTAACAAGAATCTAGTTGCTAATTCGTAGTCTCTTTTCTCTTGCCTCCTTGTTCAATTTATTTTTGAGCTCTGATTTTTTTTACAAAGAGAAAAGAGGGAGGAGATTTTTTCGCTTTTTTCTTTCCTCTTACTTCTTGCTTCTACTTTTTCTTTTTATAATCGGCACGTGGTTCATTTACCACCCATTGGTTGCTGCTAAACAACACTTCATGCCGCGCATTAATGCTTGTATGAAAACTTTCAGGCAATCGAGCCCAGTCATACAACTCAACAACTATAGGTATGTTACTTTCGGTAATCTTTTCTTTCAGCTTCATAAAAACATCCATAGGTAATTTTTTCCCATCATGTGTTCGAACAACCAAATCCAAATCACTGCCTTCATGCGCTGTTCCGTTTACACGACTGCCATAAGCCCATACTTCAATTGGACAAGCTGCCGATATAAATATAGCATGCAATGTTTGTTTGTCTTTTTGGCGTAATAACATTTTAATTGCTATTTGCTTTCCTGATTGCGTTGGCTAATGCCGTAGCATCAGTAATAAGTTGTGGCAACAGCGCAAGCGTTTCTTCCGCAAAATTTACACCATAATCATGTGCAGTGCTGTTGCGGTTATCGCGGTTTTCAAGCCATCGTTCACACATTTCTGCCGTAATTATATTTCGCAGTACACCATGCCTGAATATATCTTTAAAATAAAGTTCGTCAACCGCCTTTGATGAATGAAAATATGGCTTTAACACTTTGCGAAGCAATTTGCCGCTTTGTTCTAGTATAATTTCAAATTCCTTTATACATGCCGACCGGTACACGTCATAATCAATACTCTCCGGATTGGCTTTCCTTAACAAATCAAAAGCCGTTTCAAGAGTAAGAATGCAGCGCTCATAGTATGCAGTATCTATTTTCATTGTTGTAAAACCGTTTTTTGCTTTACTTGTTTTTTAATTAAAACGCATTCAATTACTGCAAACGAAAATACAATTTAATTTCTTTAAGTAGTTTATTGACTAAGAAAAACCAAACAAGGCCTTCTCTTGCCTCTTTCCTCTTTGTTCAATATTTTTTTTGCTTTAATTTTTTTTACAAAGAGAAAAGAGGCATGAGGCCTTCACATTCTGTTTCAAACAACACCCAAACCTTTCAACTTACTGCATACTGCTAACTTCTTATTTCCTATTCTCTTACATTTGTTTCCACAAAAAAAATTACAGAATTTATTATGCGCTTATTCACATCATTTTTATTTTTTATTGCGGCATCGCTTCCTTGCATTTCATCACAAGCCCAGCTCCCCACAGCCTACAACCCTGCCGAAATAAAACTGGCATTAAAAAAACTAAACACCGTGGGCACCGTGCTGTTTGTAGCCGCACACCCCGATGACGAAAACACAAGGCTGCTATCTTACCTTGCCAGCGAAAAACTGCTGCGCACATGCTACCTTTCCATCACCCGTGGCGATGGCGGACAAAATCTTATTGGAAAAGAGCAGGGCGACTTGCTGGGCGTTATCCGCACCAACGAACTAATGATGGCGCGCAGCATTGATGGTGCCGAGCAGTATTTTACCCGCGCTGTTGACTTTGGCTACAGCAAAAGCCCTGACGAAACACTTAACTTCTGGAACCACGACAGCGTACTTGCCGATGTGGTGTACCTCATCCGCAAACTGCAGCCCGATGTTATCATCACCCGTTTTCCTACCACGGGCGAAGGTGGCCATGGGCACCATACCGCAAGTGCCATACTGGCTGGCGAAGCATTTAAAGCCGCAGCCGACAGCACCAAATTCCCTAACCAGCTAAACACCGTGGGTGTATGGCAAGCCAAAAGCCTTTGGTGGAACACTTTTAATTTTGGCAGCAGCAACACCACCAGCGAATCGCAATTGCATTTTGATGCCGGAGTGTTTAATAACCTGCTTGGAAAAAGCTACAGCGAAATAGCAGCACAAAGCCGTAGCCAGCACAAAAGCCAGGGCTTTGGCGTAGCAGTTAACCGCGGAAAAAACATCGAGTACTTTAAACCCATTGCTGGCGATACAGCGTGCAGCAATTTATTCTGTGATATGGATTTATCTTGGAGCCGCATCAAAGGCGCTGAAAAAATAAAAACGCAATGCCAGAAATTGCTAAAGCAGTTTGACATGGAAAACCCAATGGCTACAACAAAAGGGTTAATAGAAGTACGAAATGAATTAACAAAATTATCTAACACACACTGGCGCGAGCAAAAGTTAAAGGAGGTTGATAGGCTGATACTTGCCTGCTCACGCATTTGGTTTGAGGCTGTAGCCGATAATTACTATGCCGTTCCGGGCGACTCGATGAAAGTTAAATTTAATTGCATTGGCTATTCAGGTGTTGATGCGCAGGTAAAAAACATTTCCCTGTCCGGAATTTTTGATTCTACCGTTAGCAAGTCGCTTGTAAGTAAAGAATTATTTTCTGTCGAAAATAAATTTATTCTCCCTTCTGCCACACCTTTTTCAAATCATTACTGGCTTGCAAAAAAGCACGATAGCAAACGCTACAATGTTTCCGATTTGGCACTAGTTGGAAAGCCTGTTAACGATGCTGCATTAAAACTCAACCTTTCCATTACTATCCTTAATCAGGATTTTCAATTTTCACTCCCCGTTCGTTACAAATGGACCGACCCCGTTGAAGGAGAAAAATACCGCGCAGTGGATGTGGTTCCTGCTGCCACCATTAACTTTAACGAGAAAGTTTGCATGATGGTAAACAACCAGCCACAAAAAATAAAAGTAACCGTACACAGTTTTAAAGACAGCCTTACCGGAACTGTACGCATAGATGTACCCGAAATATTTTCTGTTTCACCATCATCGTTCCCTGTTTCATTTAATAAAAAGGGAGAAGAAAAAACTTTTGAGTTTACATTAAGTTCAATCATAAACAACACACAACTTGAACAAAGCGAAATCCCGTTATACGGGAAAACTTCAAACATTCACGCAGTATTTACTTCCGGTGGCAAATCATTGTCCTTCTCACACCAGGAACTTAAGTACAACCACATTCCTTACCAGTTAATTTTCAGCGAAGCGTCACTTAAAGTTTCATCACTGCAATTAGCCATCAAAGGAAAAAACATAGGCTACATTGAAGGTGCCGGTGATGAAGTGGCACAGTGCCTTGGACAAATGGGTTACAGCGTTACGCAACTTGCCGAAGCCGATTTGCAAAACGAAAACCTGGCTAAGTATGATGCAATTATTGCCGGTGTACGCGCATACAATACCAACGACTGGATGATGAACTGCCAAACTAAGTTGATGGAATACGTAAACAACGGTGGCAATTATATAGTGCAATACAACACCAACAATAATTTGGGCAAGCTTACCCAAAGCATAGGCCCCTACCCTTTTAAAATTTCCCGCGACCGCGTTACTGATGAAGAAGCTGCCATTAACTTCCTTGTTGCCGAACATCCCATAGTAAATTCTCCCAACAAAATAACCGATGCCGATTTTAAAAACTGGGTACAGGAACGGGGAATTTATTTTGCACAAGACTATGACAAAAACTACCAGGCCATTTTTTCATGCAACGATGCCAACGAAAAACCTTTATTGGGAAGCACCATTACAACAACCTATGGCAAAGGAAATTTTACCTACACAGGTCTTGCGTTTTTCAGGCAGCTACCTGCAGGTGTGCCGGGCGCTTACCGCCTGTTAGCAAACATAATTAGCATGGGCAAAAAATGAGCGAACAAAATCCGCAGCTCAAACGCGAACTGGGTTTATGGCAAGCCACCGCCATAAATATGATAGATATGGTGGGCATTGGCCCTTTCATTACACTTTATCTTGTTATACAAATTATGGGAGGCCCGCATTTTTTATGGGCGTGGGTGGCAGGTGCATTAATATCATTAATTGATGGCATGATATGGAGCGAACTTGGCAGCGCATTTCCCAAAGCCGGTGGGTCGTATCATTTGCTCAGGGAAGCGTACGGAAAAAAATGGGGCAAGCTGATGTCGTTTTTATATGTGTGGCAAACACTCATACAAGCACCATTAGTTATTGCAAGTGGTGCTATTGGTTTTTCTGAATACTTAAGTTATATTTTTCCTTTAACCGAATGGCAAATGAAAGCGGCATCAGGCACGGTGGTAATATTAATTACACTTTTATTGTATCGTAAAATTGATTCAATTGGCCGTATCAGCATGGTGTTGTTTGCATGTGTGCTGGTTACTTTTTTATGGATTATAGTTGGCGCAATTAGTAATCCAAATAAAATTGACATCACACAAGGCATAAATAATTTTGAAGTAAACAATTTATTTGCCGCAGCATTGGGCGCAGCATCTGTAAAAACTATTTACAGTTACCTGGGCTATTACAATGTGTGCCACCTTGGCGGAGAAATTCAAAATCCTGAAAAAAATATTCCTCGCAGTATTTTTATTTCAATTGTTGGTATAGCCATTTTATACCTTTCGCTTAACGCAAGCATTGTAAGTGTAATTCCATGGAGTGAAGCAATGCATAGCAAGTATGTAGTTAGCCTTTATATCGAAAAACTTTTCGGGCAACAATGGGCAGTGGTTGCTACTGTACTTATTCTCATAGTAGCATTTTCATCATTGTTTGCCGTGGTGCTTGGCTATTCGCGCATACCGTATGCCGCTGCTGTTGACGGCCAGTTTTTTCTAATTTTTTCCAAACTGCATCCCACAAAAAATTTTCCGTATGTATCGCTATTAATTTTAGGTGCTACAGGATTGGTATTTAGTTTACTTTTTCGGTTAAGCGAAGCCATATCAGCAATACTTGCCGTGCGCATACTTATTCAGTTCATCGGACAGGCTGTTGGAGTAATTGTACTGCGAAAAAGAGGCCTCACCCCCAGCCCCCCGTCCGTACCGGCACGGGCGGACTCTCCAAAGGAGAGAGGAGATGCTTCGGGCAGCTCATATAAAATGCCTTTGTATCCGCTTCCTGTATTTCTTGCAATAGTGGTTTGGTTATGGATATTTTTTTCTACCGGAATAAATTTTGCTTTGCCTGCACTTGGGATAATTATTTTGGGCACGTTGGTTTACTTCTTGAAAAACAGATTGACCAAAAAATCAAAGACGGCCAATCTCTCTTAGTGTTAAATCTTTAACGATAACCAAATCTTCAATAGCCGCTTTAAGTGCAGCCGAATTTTTTTCACGACTAAGTATTTCAATTTTTTTACAACACTCGGCCAATCTTTTGGCACCAATATTTGCCGAACTTCCTTTTAACTTGTGAGCAGTTTTAAAAATAGCATCCAAATCATTCGCTTTGCCATAGTCCTCAATTTCTTTAACCAGCGTTTGCACTTGTGCGGCAAACATTTCATTAAGACTCTTTAAAAACGTTGTGTCATCTTTTGGTGCTAAATCTTTTAACCGCTCAACCACTGCGTAATCAATTACCGGTTCAATAGAATTATCTCCTGCCTGTTTATTTTTTTCGGTACGCTTTTTTGTTCCCCACTTTTCAATAACGGTTTGAATATTTTCGATGCGTATAGGTTTTGATATGTAATCGTCCATGCCGGCTTCAATGCATTTTTCTTTATCGCCATCCATGGCAAATGCAGTCATGGCAATAATAACCGGCATCCCTTTTTCTCCTGGCATTTTTCTTATTTCACCTGTAGCTTCAAGTCCGTCAAGATGCGGCATTTGCACATCCATAAAAATTAAATCGTAGTGTTTTGACTTTGCTTTTTCCACAGCCTTTGCTCCATCTCCTGCCATATCAATTTTGTAACCAAGTTTTTCAAGTACCGTTTGTGCAAGAGTTTGGTTGATGGGGTTGTCTTCGGCAATTAAAATACTCAGCGGATATTTTTCTGAAAGCAAACCATCGGCAATCAACTCAGGCTCATCATTGGACGAATAGTAAGCGGAAATATTTTTATAAAACGAGTTTACAAGTACGGTGGCAAGTTTTAACCGGTTAATTCCGGTGGGCAACACCGCTTCAAAAAGTTTATTGCCAAAAACAATTTCATCAGATGCAAGTGTAGCGTTAATTACAAACACAGGCATATTGTGCTCGCGAATATTTTCTTTTAATTCTTCGGCATACAATAAATAATCAGGCAACTGGGCATCAAATATTAAGGCATCAAAATGTGTTTTGCCCAAAAGTTCTTTTCTTGCAGCCGCTTCGGTAGTAACCCATTTTTGCGAAATGTTCCATTGTTCAAACAATTCGCTTATTTCTGATTTAAAATGTTCGTCAGCCGAAAGAAGCAAAAACTTTTTGCCTTGTAAAAGTTTTGTGTTTACGCGCGAACTTTTTGCCGCTGCCACAGGTGCCGCCTTTGTTTTGATATTAAAAATAAAAGATGAGCCTTTGCCCGGCACGCTTTCAACCCAAATTTTTCCATTCATAAGTGCCACTAAGTTTGCGCTAATGGTTAAGCCCAGCCCCGTGCCACCGTATCTTCTAAAAGTGGATTCATCGGCTTGTTGATAAGATTTAAACAAACGGCTCTTTTGCTCTTCGGTTAATCCCGGTCCGGTATCTTTTACTGTAAATTTTATTTCGAGCGTATCATCGCTTGTCGGTTGAAGCTGCACGGTAATTAACACATGGCCTTTATCGGTAAACTTAATGGCATTGCCGGCAAGGTTTACCAATACCTGTTTTAAGCGCAAACTGTCGCCCATTAAAAAAGCGGGTATGCTATCATCAATGTTATAAAACAGCTCCAGCTTTTTTTCCAACGAGCGGTAGTAAAGCAAGTCAAAGGTTTCTTCAATCACCTTCTTCAGTTCAAATGGTTTGTTTTCCAACTCCATTTTCTCCGATTCAATTTTCGAAAAGTCAAGCACATCATTGATTATGGTAAGCATGTTTTCGCTGCTAAGGCGAAGTGTGTTTACATACTCACGTTGCTTGTCTTTTAATGAAGTTGTTCGCAGTAATTCTAAAATTCCCACAATGCCGTTTAACGGTGTGCGTATTTCGTGTGTCATGGTAGCCAAAAATCTTGACTTGGCTGCTGTTGCACTTTCGGCCGTTTCTTTGGCTTTAATAATTTCGGTTTCATATTTCATGCGTTCGGTTACATCGCGCCCAAAAAACGATACGCCTGTTATAATGTTGTGCTCATCCAAAATGGGATTAAGTGATATTTCAAAAAAATGCTTTCCGGCATTTTCATCCACAAACTCCTGGCGGTAATTTATTTTTTCGCCACGCATTACACGCGTGTGCATGGCATTCCATTTTTTCTTTTCGTCTTCGGGCAAATAGTCGCGGTACACATTGTTGGTGTTCAACTGCACATCGTACTGCTCATAAAAAAAATTTTTAAACGCGGTGTTCATCACCGTTACCTGGTGGTTCATGTCAACCGAAAAAATAATATCGTTTGTGTTTTCAATTACGGTGATTACGTTTGCTTTGGCATCACTCAATTCTTTTTGCACCAGCCTCCAATCGGTAATATCTTCTGTAAACAATGTAATATCGGTGCCTGCTTTTTTAACTATTGCCTTGAGATAAACGGGTTTGCCTTTTTTGTTGATAAAGCGGATTTCGGCTTTTGATGTACTTGCACCGGCAACCTCGTTTAAAACCTGGCGCCAAATGGCCATGTCAGAGGGGTGCACAAGTTGCTGCACCATTAGCAATTGCATTTCAGTGGCATTGTATCCTAATGCGTGGCATACTTCAGCGCTTACTTGTAATATGTTACCGTCAGAGTTACAAGTAAGCATTCCCCATCCGCTGGAGGCAAGCACTGCGGTAATTTTTTCAGTTGTGTTGTTTTGCGTTATTCCATTTGCCGAAGCTCTTTCTGTTGGAAGCCAAAAAATATATTTCTCGCTTTCGCCTTTTTCACCATGTAAAATAAAAAAGTCAAATTGGGTTATGGCCTCGTCTCTTATTTTTCCGATGGGATGTTTTAGCGCATCATGTATGTGGTGGCTAAAGAATGATTGCGCATGGCTGTCTGATTCAAATATTTTATTTTCATGCAGGTTGTTTTTAACCAACAGTTCGCCATCTGTAGTAGTAACGTAGATGGTTTCGGGAAAAATTTTTGTTATCCTTTCAATAATATTTTCGGTGGGCAAAACGGTTTCTGTATTTTTTTGTGTGCGTTGCTGCCGTAAACGAAACAACTGGTAGGTAACTGCCAAAATCATTACCGAAACCACACTTAAAAACATGGCCACAGGGCTTACCGGTGAAGTGCCGCTGCCTGCAATTAAAATAAATTCGAGCACACCCAGCACAGTAACATTATAAAGCACCAGGTGCATTGCATTAAAAATATGCAGGTTCGAAAAAAGTATAAGCGTTAAAATTGCAATTTCGAAGTGTGTATTAAAATTGTTGTTAAACAAAAAAAGGATTGCATGAAGCGTAATGAGTAAAAAAACAAGAATGGCAATTTCATTAACAAACTTTTTAAATGCACCAATTACAAACGAGCCAACTATAAATAACACCGGCACTGCTGCCATGTAAATCCGTGGAATTACAAACTCTTTGATTTGCGGATTTGGAAATGCCAATGGGGGAATAACGTACAGCAACGCAAAAACCAAAAATACAATGCGGTAATACCACAGTTCGGTTTTTAAAAAATTGATTTGCGGAGTAAAAGCTGTTTCGCGGGTAGCCATTATTATTTCATACGTAAAAATACACGTATGGTTAAAGCAAACCTAAAAAATGTTTTTGACAGAAGTGATTAACTACGCTTATTCGGATAAATGGGCAAAAGGTTTCAAAAATCAAACATTTCTCTCTATAAAATCAATAAGCGCATGTATTACCTTAATGTGAATTTCCTGTGCACGGTCGGCAAAGGTTGAGTGTGGGGCACGAATTTCTACATCGCACAGATTTTTTATTTCGCCACCATCTTTGCCTGTTAATGCAACGATTTTAATGCCTTTTGCTTTGGCAACTTTAATTGCGTTGATTACATTCTTTGAATTTCCGCTGGTGCTAATTGCAAGCAAAACATCTCCTTTGTTTCCAACTGCTTCAAGGTAGCGCGAAAAAATAAACTCGAATCCATAATCATTTCCTACGCAAGTAATGTGCGATGGGTCGGAAATAGAAATAGCGGCAATCCCTTTGCGGTTTTCGCGAAAGCGGCCGGTAAGTTCTTCGGCAAAGTGCATGGCATCACACATGCTGCCTCCGTTACCACACGAAATAATTTTATTTTCTTTTTTTATTGCATCGCACATAAGCAGGCCTGCTTGCTCAATGGCGGTAAAATTTTTCTCGTCTGCCAAAAAAATTCCTAAAATATTTTTGGCTTCGGTAAAATGTTGCTTGATTGACATTGTAAATTAAAAGAACAAAGTTATTGGTTATTTTACAACCAAATTTACCAATGAATTAATTTGAGTCACTGTGGCGGGACAATACAGGCTTGAGTCAAGCCGTTGCACGGCATAGTTTGAAATTTGCCAGCCAAGAGGAAGCACGGGAGCAAATTTTTTTCCTTCACTTGTTATAATCTCCTGCCGCAATGGTTTAAGAGTGAAATAGTTTTGTTTAAACCTGTTTTTGTTCATTAGCTCCGCTTTGTCTGCATACGAAACCCAACTGTTGTTTAATGCTGTAATGGGTGCAGCTGGTTCAAACAGGTTTTTAGAAATAGATAAGTCATCGTGAGGCGGTGCATTATCAAGCGATAAAATATAAATAGTAAACCGATTGTATGTTTGCGGGTCTTCAGCTTTCAGTTTGTTTAATTCCCGTTCAAAAACATTGTAAATTTCATTGGCCGTTTCTGCGCCCGAGTTATCTTTTAATCCTCCATCAATAAAATGCTGTTGCATGTAATTTCCTTTTTTATCACTGTAAGCAAATTTTGCAGCAGGGCTTATGATGGGAAAGCGCGCGCTAAGCAATGCACCGGTAATAAATTTTATTTGTTCGGATGGTTTTATGAGGTTGCGAATAAACATGGTTGCCGGAAAATCGGCACTGTCTAATATTACAGGAGCCATAATTCCTTTTAATCCCTCATCAACGTTACTCGTGTTGCTAAACAGCAATGGAATGTTGTAATCCGTTTGCATTCCACTGTGCCAAATGCCATCGTAAGGTGTATTCAAAATATCTTTGTTTTCAAAATGGCCATTCCATGTTATTTCCTGTAATACCGACCGGTCGTAAAACCCTGCAATGCCAAATAAGGAGAAAAACAAATCGCGACCAAGTAACCCGGTAAGTACGGGCGTTAAAAAATCTTTTTCAAAAAAATCAATCAGTTCGTCTTTTGATTTTGGTGTTCCATGGTTGTTTAAAATATTTTTGTTAGCGCATAAAATAGCTGCGCCTACAGTGCCCCCCGATGCACCTGAATAGGCAAACACATGGTTTTGAAAATCGTTGGTTTTGTTGGTACGGTCATTAACCATTTTATCAAGTTGCGAAATAACAAGTGCTGTCCACACCGAAGCTCGGATACCTCCCCCCCATGTATTTACAATAAATACGGGATAAGTTTTTGTTGTATCTGACTTTAAAAGTTCAGCACGCTTTTGCAACCAGTTACGCGAGTACTCATCAAGCCTTGGCGCGTTGATGGTTTCAGAATATTTTTTTACATCATGAAATAAATTATCGTTAACCGATGCCATCAGTATGCTTAATAATATAACAGCAGTAAGCAAATTGATTTTATTTTTTTTGCCCCAGATTAAAATTCCTGAAAAGAAATAAGTGTAAGCAATTAATGCAGCAATAACTATCGAAATGGTTGAATAAAACATTTTATCGCTGATGTTAAAAAAAGTAAAAGGCCAAATGTTGATTGCAAGAAATAGTATGCTGATAAAAAATGCGCTTGACATAACCAGAAAAGAAATGTTTTGGTCTTCGCTAAACCACTTTAATCTTGTTTCAGCTAAATTTTTACGAATGGTTACAATAACCATAAATAAAAACGAGAATATATAAAGGCCTACACAAAGTAATTTTAACCCAAAAGGCGAAAAATCATTGAAGTACCAAAACAAAAGAGTAAGCGCTACAAAAAAGATAGTTAAAAAGTAAAGCCGAAACATTAAGGGTTTTCCGTTGTCATCAAGAAACCACCTTTCTATTTTACGGAAGTAAATAATTAAAAAATAGATGGCAAGCGTAACCGCAAAAATTCCTTTAGCCCCAATAAAATCAAACCAATAATTTATTTTAAAAGTATCAAGGGCATTTAAAATTGCACAAGCCGGAATAATAATGGTGAGTACACCAAGCAGGCGTGGCACATAGCGTGAGTAAAAAAGATTTGCGTCCTCTTTTTCGTTCGGCTTGTGAAAATTATTTTGTGCTACACTAGTATACACATACTCCATTTTTTCTTTACTAAACCCTATGTAAGAACGTGCTGAAATATTTTCGGAAGCGCGTAAGTACATTTTAGGCAAATGCCAGTTTAACAAGGCAAAAATGGAAAGCACTACATAAAGAAATGCCGGGCCTTGCCACTGCGTGTTTAAGTTCACCAACAAATCCTGCCCTTGGTCAAGTTGCCAGGTAACAGCATACATAAGGAATAAAAAAATTACGATTATGCGGTTTTGCCAAAACACACTTAAAATACTTTTTACCAATTGTGTAATTTGTACCAATGCCGGCTTTGAATACATAAAAAAACAAGTAATTACAAAAGCAAGAAAAAAAGATTTAATGCAGGCTGCCACTGAAAACAATAATGGATTGATATTGGCATCATTTAAATATTTAATCATTAAAATATTTTGCAATACAGCACTGCTAAATATTATTAATGTAATATATCTTACCCAATTACTCAGCCTGCCATAACTTTCCAATTCATCTGGGTTTAAAAACGAAATTATTTTTACCGAGCAAATTATAATCAGCAGGCAGTAAAAAACAATCCATACAAAATCAAAATACAACAGTTTTTCTGCTATGTCGGTTTTTCTGTACTCAGCGCGTTTCTGATGGTATACAGCCGAACATTCATTGATGGTATCGAATGGAGCATAAATGTAAGTTGTATCCCAACATTGCTTTATTTGCTCGGCACCCGCTTTGTTAAACGAAAAGGATAGAGCTAAAATTTTGTACGGTGTTTGCGTGGTTCGCAATTGGTTGTTTAGCTTTATTACTGATGATGCAGAAAAAATAAAACCAACTACTGTAATGACAAACTGCCAACGGATTACAAAATTTTTTAGTTGAAGGAAAATGTTCATATTAATATAATTTAGGTATGTGAAAAGTAGGCAGTATTTTGGTTTGGCAATTAATTTACATCAATAATTTATTAACCGCCAAAACTCTATTTTTGAAAGCCAACATTAATTCCTTTTTGTGAAAAATAAATTTCTGCTTTCATTACTATCATCAGTTTTGTTGTGGCTTGCCTGGATGCCCAACGGTTTTGCTCCGATTATTTTTATAGCATGGGTGCCATTGTTGTTTTTAGAAAATTATTTTTTTGAAAATCCTGAACTAAAAAAGAAAAATTTTTTTGGTTACCTCTATTTATCTTTTCTGCTGTGGAATGTATTAACCACTTGGTGGGTTTGGAATGCAAGTGATGTTGGAAGTATTGTGGCATTTGTACTCAACTCACTTTTTATGGCCGTGGTATTTTTTCTTTTTTACATTACACATCGCAAATTAAAAAGTAACTGGAGTTATATTGCGCTACCGGCATACTGGATTGCATTTGAACATTTGCATTTGCACTGGGAAGCAAGCTGGCCATGGTTAACTTTAGGAAATTCGTTTGCAACCATGCCATCGCTTGTACAATGGTATGAATACACAGGTGCACTTGGCGGCTCGCTGTGGATATTATCGGTAAACATTTTAGTGTTTTTGTTTTTGAAAAGTTATTTCGAAAATCAAAAATCATTTTCGCACAAGCAAACAAAAAAATATTTAATCCTTTCATTCGAAATTATTTTGGTGCCAACAATTGTTTCACTCATTCGTTACACAACGTATTCTGAAAAAGTAAATCCGGTAAACGTTGTGGCCACACAGCCCAATATTGATCCCTACGGAGAAAAATTTTCAGACATGAGCAATGAAATGCAGCTTATCCGCATTTTGCAAATAGCAAGCGAAAAAATCAATGATTCAACCGAATATGTGCTTGCACCCGAAACGGCCTTGCCCCACAACATTTGGGAAGATGAAATAAATGAATACAGTGAAATAAGAATGCTGAAAAAATACATAGCTGCAAACCCAAAATTAAAAATGGTAATTGGTGCTGCTACTGCCAAAGCGTATTTAAATGGCGCAACACCATCAGTTACTGCGCGTAAGTTTAAAGATGATGATGGATATTATGACAGCTACAATACTGCATTGTATTTTGAAAACAATAAACCTATTGGCTTTTTTCATAAATCTAAATTAGTGCCGGGTGTTGAAAAAATGCCGTATCCGCAAATCTTTGGTTTCTTAGAAAATTATGCCATTGACTTAGGCGGCACAGCCGGCAGTTTGGGTGTGCAGGATGAGCCTTCGGTTTTTACATCTGCCGACAGCAACATTGTTGCTCCTGTAATTTGTTATGAGTCGGTTTACGGTGAGTATGTTTCAAAATATATTTTGAAAGGAGCGCAATGGATTGCCATTATCACCAACGATGGCTGGTGGGGAAACACACCCGGCTACAAACAACATGTGCAGTACGCACGCTTACGCGCCATTGAAATGCGCAGAAGCATTGCGCGGTCAGCCAACACCGGCATATCGTGTTTTATAAATCAGCGTGGCGATATTTATCAGCAAACAAAGTGGTGGGAGCCTGCGGCCATTAGTGCTGCAATAAATAAAAACGATGCAATAACATTTTACGCAAAGCATGGAGATTATATTGGAAAACTTGCCGCATTTGTTTCTGCTATTTTTCTTTTACTTTTTTATTTGAAGAAAAAATAAATAGAACCCGGATGACACGGATTAAACGAATTTTCACGGATTTTCACGGATTTAAAGTCCTCCCCTTCGGGGAGGATTTAGGTGGGGCTTTAAATAATGCAATCGCTCACCTCCCTTTTTAAAAACGCTTACCGTGGCATTTCGCGTGAGGTGTGGTGGCTGTCGGTAGCCACATTAATAAACCGCAGTGGAACTATGGTTATTTTATTTCTGTCGGTTTATCTCACACAGCATTTGCATTTTACCATTCAAAATGCAGGTGTTATTATGGCCATGTTTGGTGCAGGCTCGGTGCTGGGAGTTTTTATTGGCGGAAAACTTTCTGATAGGATTGGTTATTTTCCAGTTATAGTTGGCAGCTTAGTTGGTGGGGGTACAATGTTTATTTTGCTCGGGCACATTGAAACGTATTTTGCAATTGCCGTTTGTACATTTTGCACAAGCACCATGAGCGAAGCATTTCGCCCACCGGCTATGGTAGCCATTTCTTTTTATAGCACGCCACAAACATACACACGCTCCATTTCTCTTTATCGTCTTGCAATTAATCTTGGTTTTTCGATTGGCCCTGCCGTGGGTGGTTTTATGGCTTTATACAATTACAAGTTTATTTTTTATGGCGATGGCATAACATGCTTATTGGCTGCAATTATCATTTTCTTTTTGCTCGACAACAAGAAAAAACAAAAACAAGTTGAAACAAAAATCAACTCCGAAAACAAAACGGCTTATAAAGATAAAGCATATATTGTTTTTATATTTTTCTCATTCCTATATGCCATGTCTTTTTTTCAATTCTTTAGTACCATGCCGTTGTTTTATAAATTAGTTCATCATCTAAAAGAAACGGAGATAGGCTGGATACTTGCACTCAACGGAATACTAGTTGCTGCCATTGAAATGATTTTAATTTACAAACTCGAAAAAAAATGGACGCCCTATAATTTTATTTTTCTTGGTGCAATGCTGCTTGCGGTAAGTTATTTTTCGTTACTTATTTTTCATTCTGTTTTTTGGTTATACATTATTGTAGTGATAATTTCTTTTTCAGAAATGTTTGCTATGCCTTTTATGAATACCTACATGAACAGCCGTTCCAATGAAAATAACAAAGGGCAGTATGCAGCGCTGTACGCAATGTCATGGAGCCTTGCGCAAATTTGTATCCCTATTATTGCAACACAAACCATTGTGCATTTTGGTTATGATATGCTGTGGATAATACTTGGTGTGTTTGCACTTGCTGTGGGTGCAGGGATAAAGTGGGTGGAGAAAATGAAATGAAAAAATTTAATAAGCGCGTATTAAAACTTCGGCAGGAATATTTAAAAGTTGATTCAGCTTTCTAATCATTTCCAAACTTAATTTTCTTTTCCCGCTAAAAATTTCTGATTTGCGTGAACGATGCCCCAATACAGAAGCCAACTCAGACTCTGACATTCCCATTTGTTCCATCCTGAATTTAATTGCTTCAAGCGGATTGGGCTTAGGTATTGGATAATTTTTATTTTCATATTCTTTAACAAGTATTGAAAGAATTTCCAACTCATCAGATTCTTTTGAATTGGGTTTAATATCTTTTTGCATTAAAGAATACACACGCGCTAACGCATCATTGTATTGCTTTTTATTTTTAACCGGCTTTAACATAACTTACTTTTTTTACATCAATTTTATCATATTGAGAGTGTGTTCCAAACCAAACAACAAAAACTATTTTTAGCCTAAACTCCACATCAACAATAAGTCTGTACTTATTTCCATGAATATTAAACACAACTCTTTTTGTATTTATTATAGAAGCATTTGCAAATTGTGCTTTCAACTCATTGGGCGAGTTCCATGTTGTAGCTCCAACTTCTTCGTACCAACTTAATAACTGCTGTTTGGCATCCGGAAATTTTTTATAATAGTCTTTAAGCGTCTTTGCGGCAAGTATTCTCATTTGTTATACCGCACAAAGATAACAAATGTTACCATATTGGTTACATGTCATTTCAATGCAACACCGTAATCTTTCTCACCACATTTCCGTTGTTTGTTTTTATGGTGATAAAGTAAACTCCGTTTTTCAAGTTTGATGTTTGAAGTTTGATGTTTGAAGTTGAGTGTGCGATTTTGTTTTTATAAATTTCTTTTCCTAAAACCGATGTTAACACAATTTCATCACCAGGTTTAAATTTAATTCCCGAAACTTTAAATTCATTTCTTGTTGGATTTGGGTACACAGTTACTCCCTCTCCTTCGGAGAGGGTTGGGGTGAGGCCTGTTGTAGTATCTTCCACAATTATCGAATCAGCACCCAAATTAAATCCTCTAAGCAACTCATCTTTATTAATAATGGTAACATCAGAAATTGAAAACGTTAGTGTATCAAAAACAGGGCTGCTTAATTTTCCGGAAACGTTATCTGTTGTAACAATTCCAATACGAGCAATTTCTCCATAGCCCGAAGTGTCGGTGTGTGTAATGCGCGTCATACCCACATGCAACTGTCCGTTAATGGCATCGTTGTGCGATAGTGTAATCATTTCTGTTCCGATGGTTCCAATCCAACTCGGAGAAAACGTTATTCCTATTGAATCGGCATGTACCAATGCGGTGTCATAGTTCACTGTAAATGCCAATCCATAAATACTGTCGGCAGGCTGTGTGGAGGCGCCAAAATAAATGGGCACATCTACATGCTGATTGGTACCTATAGTATCAACCACAATATCAAAATACAAATACGGGTCGTTAGGATTTTGTGTTGGAGATAACAAACGCAGCGGATGATTTAATCCATAGTTCTGCTGAATGGCAATGGTGTCATCATCAGCAATAATGCCGTCACCGTTACAATCAATGTGTTTGTAGTTTAATCCGCCTGCAAGTGTGTCGGCCCAGTCAATTCCAATTTCAGCTTGCCAGCTAATTGTGGCATTGGGTCTTATCACATCCATTGTTCCGTATCCAATTCCTATTGCAAGCAAGTCAACATTGTTTGCAGTACCATCATAGTTGGCATCGCCCGGCCACACACTGTGGCACGACAATGAAAAGAACAGCGTATCCTGGCAACCCGAAGTATCCAGCAATGCAACAGCATAATCGGTGTTATCACAAATGCTATTGAAAGTTGCTGTAGTATTTCCTGAAGGAATCCATGTGTAAGTTGCAATTGGATTTCCACCGCTTACCAATACAGTTCCTACACCATCGCAATTGCCACAAGTGGGCAAGGTAATATTGGTAAGTTCTTTTGCTGTCCAGCCGGGTGAGTAGGAGTAGGTAATGGAACTGCTTACTGCGCAGCCATTAATATCCGTTACTGTGTATGGATAAACACCAACAAGGCCTGATGTTATACATTGCGTAGTGGCTCCTGTTCCCCATTGATAAATATACGGTGGGGTTCCACTGCTTACAGGAGGCACACAAAGTTGTACCGGATTTCCGTTGCAGGAGTTTACATTAAACTGAATGCCAAGTGTAGGTGTTGGATTTACAGTAATATTAAAAACATCGGTTGCTATACACCCGTTTGCATCCATAACCGTAAGAGAAAATATACTACTTGATGTAATATTAATTGGAGTAATGCAAGGAACAAATCCGGGATAAGGAGCTCCATTTATTTCTAATAAATATGCATAAGGCGAAACACCACCGGTTATAAACGGGCAATAATTAAATGTAGTTCCATCACATATTGACTGGTCAGCCTCAGGGGAAATAATTAAAGGAGCAGGCTGCGTAACAGTAGCTGTATTTGTTGCACTGCAACCGTTAATATCATACACAGTTACTGTATAGATTCCTGCTGTTAAATTTGGAATACACGATGTATTCATTGCGTTACTCCATAGATAAGTATAAGGTATTGTTCCACCAGATGGAACTGCACATAGCTGACCATCATTTGCGCCAAAACAACTAATGTTGGTTGTAACAACATTTAGAGTCAAGCTTGAATCAACAAAAAAGTTTAGTTGCGAAAGGCATCCGCCTCCACCCGTTGGTTGAATGGTTACAGAATAATTTCCTGCACATAAATTAGATGCTGTTGCGGTTCCGGTATTATTACCAAGACTTGAATATCCATTAGTAAATACGTAATCAAGTGCTACACCTGAAGTTCCTGTTACAGAAACAGAACCGGTACACAAAGTTCCACAACTAACGTTTATAATACTTTGTATTTGTGCACTATTGCAAATGGCATTCCCGATATCAGCAAAAAATCCCGGATAGGTTGGAATGTTAGGTAAGCAAGTAACAAAATTACCCGCAGCCAAAAGAGCTGGTAACGAATTTGGAAGTTGGGGTAGACAAGAAAGTTGATTATTCAAACAGTTTAAATGATATAGCCCATTGGGTAGTTGCGGTAACGAAGTAATATTGTTATTAGCACATATTAAATAGGAGAGTTTTACGGGTAATGCCGGAAGAGCGCTGAGTTGATTGGAGTCACATAAAAATACGGATAGCGAATCCGGAAGCGGGCTTGCCATGCTAACCATATTGTTTTCCTGACAATGGATAGTTTCTACAGATGCAGGAAGTAAGGGCAGAAAGCCAATATTATTTTGCGCACAATAAAGTGTTTTGAATCCTTGATAAAATGGTGGTAAAGAAGAAAGTTGATTGTTAGAGCAAATTAATTGTTCAAGATTTTGAGACAAGGGCGGAATGCTGGTTAAAAAATTATTTGAACAGTCTAACGAAATAAGCATATCAAAAAATTGTATCCCATATAAATTTGAAATACCCAATCCGTTTACATCTATACTTGTACTAGATGTTACTGATATGTTCGTAGTATCAAGCTGATTGCCACTCATTGCTGAGGGAAAGTTGCTTTGCAAGTAGGTGATAAAAGCGGGGTCAGGGATGGTTATTAACTGCGCCTTTGAAATTTTGCTTGTTAAAAATAACAATGCAACAGCAATAATCATTTTTGTTTTCATGCCTTCGAGGCAGGTGTGTATTAGCTTTTTCATAACGATATAAATTTAAATGTTTTTTATTCAATTTGGCTTACAGACTTTAATTCACGGTACAAATAAACAACGGCTAGCAAGCAAAAACAAAAACATATTTTGGTGTTTATCGGTAATAAATCTGTTTGATGTTTGAAGTTTGCGGTTTTATGTTAGAGGTATTATTGAATATTATTTTTGCTATTATGTACCATTTATCGGAATAGTTTTATTTTAGCCCCACCAAACCTCCCCGAAGGGGAGGCTTTCGGACAGTGCTCAAACAAAACCTTAAAAGTTCTATATGAAACCTGATGCAATGAGTTTGCACAAAAGTAAAGTCTCCCCTACGGGGAGATTTAGTGGGGCTTTTCCATTGGGGAGGCTTTTGGGCAGTGCTTAAAGCAATAGCATTCTACCAATGATTAACAGTTTTGAAAGTGATTCAAAAGAAATGAATAAGCACAAAAGTAAAGCCTCCCCTACGGGGAGGTTTGGTGGGGCTTCTTCTTCGGGGAGATTTAGAGGGGCCGCTAAATTGTTTGTCATCCTCAAAACCCTCTCCCCCTGGGAACTCAAATCATTCCAAAAATTTGTGGCATCGCCTTTTTTTAATCCGAATGAAAAGGTTTTGCAACTGTTTTTAATTTTAGAAAAAGAATATCCTGCGTTTGAAGAAAAAAATGTTTCGTTTGAAAAACTATTTGCGCAGCTTTTTAAAAAAGAAAAATTCTCCCAAAGGAGTCCTTCGGACAACCATCAGAAAATACGTTATGTATTAACCGACTTAACAATTCTTTTAGAAAAATTTCTTGCCTACAAAACTTTTGAAGAGAAATCATTTTATCAGAAAAAGTTTTTGCTGCATAAGTTGAAAGAAAAAAATTTAGATAAATATTTTCAACAGCACTTAACGTTGAGTTATGATATTCAAAAAAATGCAGCGCAACTGGATTTAAGGCATTACAAACGACAATTGGGTTACGATGAGTTGTCATATGAATTTACCACCGCAAAAAGCAATCGCGCTATTGATACAAGCTTGCAAAGTTTATCAGACAATTTAGATGTGTATTATCTCAGCAACAAACTAAAATACTGTTGCGAAATTTTAAATCGTCAAAACATTGTGCAGGTTCAATATCAGATTCCGTTTCTTGAATACATTGTTTCTTATCTAAGTAAAAATAATTTTAGAGGTGTGCCGGTTGTGCATGTTTATTTTTTAATTCTTAAAACATTGCGCGAGCCGGAAAACGAAAAACATTTTACATCACTAAAAAAATATTTACAAGGCCATCACACAAAATTTGCTGACAAGGAATTAAGCGATGTGTATGCTTTTGTTTTGAACTATTGCATCCGTAAAGTAAACACTGGCAAAACAAATTATGCAGGCGAGCTTTTTGAGATTTATAAATTTATGCTTGAGCGCGAACTTCTTTTTGAAAACAAAAAACTATCGCACAGTAATTTTAAAAACATTGTTGCCATTGCTTTGCGGCTAAACGAATTTAAGTGGACTGAAAATTTTATTGAGCGCTTTCAAAAATATCTTGACAAAGATCTGCATAAAAATTCTGTTAACTACAATCTTGCCCGTTTGCATTTTGCGCGGCAGCAATATAAACCTGCATTAAAACTTTTAACCTCCGTTGAATTTACCGATGTGTATTATCACCTTGATGCAAAATCATTGTTGCTGAAAACGTATTACGAAACGGATGAGATGAATTCGTTTTTTTCGCTGGTAAGTACGTTTAAAATTTATTTAAGGCGGTCAAAACTTATTTCGGATTACCAGCGCAGTATTTACTCAAACCTTGTAAATCATACCCACAAACTGTACAAGTTAAAAACAGGCAGCAAAATATCATTGCAAAAAATTAAAGCGGAAATAAAACGTAATCCTGAAATTGCCGACATAGGTTGGCTGAATGAAAAGGTGGAGGAGTTTGAGAAATAAATGTGTTTTCACAATTAAAGTAAGTGATGACACACCATGCGCAGTACAAAAGTTATAAAACGATAAACCTCTTGCCTCTTTTCTCGTTGTTAAAAAAAACAGGATAAAAAATATTGAACAAAGAGGGAAGAGAAAAGAGCCTAAAATTTACGCAAATGAATTCTTCGTTTTATAAAAAAAGGTTTTTGGATATGGCGCTGTTAATGGCTGCATAGGTTGCTTGTTCCATTTTGCCAAGCTTACCGATTATTATTTCTTTATGCAGTGTTGCAATTTTGGCAAGCCGGATTACGGATTGTTTTTTTAAGCCATTTTGGCTGGATGGATTTATTACCACATCACCATCATCAATTACATGTAATTGCGTAGAAATAAAAGCAATGGTAATATCAAAATGCGAAACATGTAACACAAGTGCAGGCCGCAATTTGGTTCCTGATAAATCGGAAAAAGGAAAAGGCACCAATACAATATCGCCTTTGTTCATTTATACTTTTCTTTAAGGTCGTTTACGGTATAAAGATTTTCATCGTCATTTAAAAAATTGTACGACTTGCCGGTATTTGCAATTTGGGTGATGCCTTTGGCAAGCAGTTCGTCTTCGTGCTTTTTTAAAATAAAAGCGGCAAAATCAGATACTTCAATAATTTTTTCGGGCGGTAATTTTTGAAGCGTGCTAAGCGCCTGTTGAATAATTTCTTGTCGCGACATTTTATTTATGTTTTTATTTCAAAGATATGTTTTTGTTTGATTGCAATTGTCCATTGCGAAAGAGCCTCTACTCTTTAACAACCTTTTGCACCCACACATTATTACCTGAAATTGCTTTTACAAAATAAACTCCTGCAGGTAGGTTTACAGTTTGCAGTTTACGGTTTGTAGTTGTTAAACTTTGCGATAAAACTTGTTTACCCAAAACATCATATATAAAAACAGTTATTAGGTTATTTGTTATTAGGTTATTTAAGCTAATGGCGAGGTTATTGGTAAAGGGATTTGGAAAAATTTGCAGGCCTGATGTTGGTGTGGGTTGTCCCGAGACTTCGGGGGTGGAGGTGATGGTGTCGGGGTAGAGTTTTATTATCCAGTAGTCGTAGTCATTGGCACCACCAATATTATTTTCTGTTTTGTCACCCGTAATACTTGATGCAGAATACCCACCCAAAATATATCCTCCATCATTTGTTTGCTGTAAAGAAAGAAGTACATCATTGGAGGTTCCTCCGATGGTGTTTTGCCACTGGATGTTTCCGCCTGAATCAGTTTTTACTATCCAATAATCCTCAGTACAGATAGAATTACAAATAGTATCCCAATTGTTTTCCGTTTTATCTCCTGTAATATTTGACCGGGACCAGCCACCCATGATGAAGCCATTGTCAGAGGTTTGTTGTGCTGAAAATGACACTTCATTATCACTTCCACCAATTGTATTCTGCCATTGTATGTTTCCAACGGAATCGGTTTTTACAATCCAGTAGTCAGTAAATCCATTGCTGTTTTCTGTTTTATCACCGGAAATATTTGATGAGGAACTTCCACAAAGTATGTATCCCCCGTCTGTGGTTTGTTGGACTGAATAAAAGTAATCATTTCCACTTCCCCCAATGGTGTTCTGCCATTGTATATTTCCTGCCGAATCGGTCTTAACTATCCAGCAATCGTCATTTCCATTGCTGTTTTCTGTTTTGTCGCCTGAAATATTTGACCTTGAAAATCCTCCAAAAATATATCCCCCGTCATTGGTTTGTTGACTGGCAAAAAACCGATCATCGTCACTTCCTCCGATGGTATTCTGCCATTGAATATTTCCTGCCGAATCGGTTTTTACTATCCAGCAATCATCCTTTCCATTGCTATTTTCTGTTTTATCGCCTGAAATGTTTGACAAGGAAAATCCGCAAAGGATATAACCCCCGTCTGCTGTTTGATTGATGGAATAAAGGTGATCCCATTGGTTTCCTCCAATAGTATTCTCCCACTGTAAGTTTCCTGTTGAATCAATTTTAACAATCCAGTAATCCCAATGCCCTAGACAATTTTCTGTTTTATCTCCTGAAATGTCTGAAAAGGAATATCCGCCAAGGATATATCCCCCGTCATTGGTTTGTTGGATGAAACGAAACAATTCAGGACCGCTTCCGCCAATAGTATTCTGCCATTGAATGATTCCTGTAGAATCTGTTTTTACAATCCAGTAGTCAGGATTCCCAATACAATTTTCCGTTTTATCACCTGATATATCTGAATTAGAATTTCCACCTAATATATATCCACCGTCTGCTGTTTGCTGGATTGAATGAAGGGATTCACCATTACTCCCCCCAATCGTATTCTGCCACTGTATTCCCGGTGCTGTTTGCCCATGCACAAAACAAAAACAACAAAACGAAAAAAGTAATGTGAGGCAACTTTGGCTTCCCAATAAAAATTGGAACTTCAACATTTTGCCAAAATAATTAACCATGGTAGCTTTTTTTTCTGTACCAAATGTACACCTTTCTTATCTTGGTAGAAAACAAGAGCGTAAAAAATAGATTTCTTTTGTTGGTCGAAATTTTGAATGAACCGAGGATTCAAAAGTGAACTGTTATCAATTTGTCGTGGCAACAGAGTTTGAAAAATAAATATCTTCCATAACCAAATAAGTATTTTTGCCGCACAATTTTTTATTGTTGATGGAAGTACGGCTGCATACATTTAAAAAAACCGAACGCCTTTCTAAAAAGAAAGAGGTGGAGGAATTGTTTACTACCGGAGAGTCGTTTTTAAAATTTCCGTTTAGGGTGGTATATAAAATAAAACATGCTGTAGAGAAATTTCCGGTGCGCGTGGCCATCAGCGTTCCTAAAAAAAAAATAAAAAGGGCTGTTGACCGAAACCGCATTAAGCGTTTAACAAGAGAAGCGTACAGGTTAAATAAAGCAGAGTTGATTAGCGCCTGCAAGGCAGCAAACATATCCGTTGATTTTATGCTGATATATACCGGTAATGTTAATCCCGAATTCACCCACATTCAAACCAAATTAGTTTTAATTTTACAACGGTTAAAAACCATTGTACAAAACAATGCGCTACCTGATAATAGTGGTTCTTAAATTTTACAAATATTCCATCTCTCCTTTGCTTCCAATGGCATGCCGCTATACACCCACTTGCAGTGAATATGGCATTGAAGCCTTAACAAAATACGGTGCCCTTAAAGGCGGATGGCTTACCATGAAACGGCTATTATCATGCAACCCATGGGGCGGCCACGGACACGATCCTGTGCCATAACAAAAAATAAAATTATTCGTTAATAACAGTTACAATAAAATAAATACATGCAACTACTTCGCAAAAAATTACGCTTGTTTGCAGCCATTGCTGCCATCACGGTTTCGGGTTTTACGTTTTACAGTTTTTCTGACGACTATTTCGAAATATCACGCAACCTCGACATTTTTGCCACCCTGTTTCGCGAGCTTAACCTGTATTATGTTGACGAAACCAAGCCGGGCGACCTGATGAAAAAAGGAATTGATTCAATGCTTGAATCTTTAGATCCTTATACCAATTACATCCCTGAAAGTGAAATTGAAGATTACCGTTTTATGACCACAGGCCAGTATGGCGGCATAGGTGCATTAATTGGTCAGCGCAATGATGAAGTGATAATAACCGACCCATATGAAAATTACCCAGCACAAAAAGCCGATATACGCGCAGGCGATGTAATACTTGAAATTGACGGCAAGCCCATTAAGGGGAAAAAATACGATGAGATAAGCAAAATTTTAAAAGGCCAGCCTAAAACGCCAGTTAAACTTACATTAAAACGCGAGGGCGAAAAAAACACCATTGAAAAAAATATTTTGCGCGAGGAAATAAAAATAAGCAGTGTGCCGTATCATGGAATTATGGATGGTGATATTGGCTACATACGTTTATCACAGTTTACCGAAAATGCATCAAACGAAGTAAAAAATGCATTGACTGATTTAAAAAGTAAAAACAATTTAAAAGGCATAGTGCTTGACTTGCGCGGAAATCCCGGTGGCTTGCTTAACGAGGCAGTAAACATTGTAAATCTTTTTGTAAACAAAGGGGTGGAAGTAGTAAGCACAAAAGGAAAAGTAAAAGAATGGGATAAAGAATACAAAGCACTTAACAGCCCTGTTGAAACCGAATTGCCTGTAGCCGTTTTGGTAAACAGCGGCAGCGCATCGGCAAGCGAAATAGTTTCGGGTAGCATACAGGATTTAGACAGAGGTATAGTTATTGGCCAGCGAACATTTGGAAAAGGATTGGTGCAAACCACGCGTCCGCTTAGTTACAATGCGCAATTAAAAGTTACTACGGCCAAGTATTATATACCCAGTGGCCGTTGCATACAAGCGCTTGATTATACTCACCGCAATGAGGACGGCAGCGTTGGAAAAGTTCCCGACTCGCTTATGTCTCAATTTAAAACCAAATCAGGCCGCATCGTGTATGATGGCGGAGGGGTGATGCCCGATTTTGTAACTGATGTGCGCACGCTAAGTCCGCTTTCGCAAAGTTTGGTAAACAAGTATTTGATTTTTGATTATGCCACAAAGTTCCGCGTATCGCATCCAACCATTGCCGCTGCTAACAATTTTAATTTGTCGGATGCCGAGTACGATGAGTTTACTGCATGGCTTGGTGATAAAGATTATGATTACACAACGAAGAGCGAGAAGATATTAGACGATTTAAAGTCAACTGCCGAAAAAGAAAAATATCTTGAGTCGGTAAAACCCGAATTTGAAGCCTTGAAGAAAAAAATGATGCACGATAAAAAAGAAGACCTTAAAAAATTTAAAGACGAAATAAAAGAAATGCTTGAAAGCGAAATTGTGGGAAGGTATTATTTCCAAAATGGCCAAATAGAAGCATCGTTTGATAACGACCCTGAGGTTAAAAAAGCTATAGAAGCCTTAAAGGATAAAACAACTTTTGCAACTATACTTACCAACTCGGCTGCATCTGTAAAAGAAAAGCATTGATAGCTTAATCACGTATCGGTTTTGATTCGCAACAGTAATAATGTATTAGAAACTATTTTTTATGTCGGGCTTTTATTATTAGCAGCATCTCTGTCACTTTCAGTTTTTATGATGAGTGTGGCGCAGTTTATCATACTTGGTTCATGGGCGCTAAATGGAAACCTACTCACTAAACTAAAAACCGCTTTTACAAGCAAAGTAGTCTGGGTGCTTATTTCGGTTTTTGTTTTGCATGTAATTGGTTTGCTGTGGACATCAGATTTTGTTTATGGACTTAATGACCTGCGTGTAAAACTGCCACTACTTGCATTGCCTGTTATTTTTTTTACAACACAAGCATTGTCAAAACAAAAGTTTGTGTGGCTGCTGCGCATTTTTATAGCCGGTATTTTTATAACCACTGTTTTGGGCTGGTGCGTTTATCTGCAAATTATTCCTAAAAAAATAACTAACGTGCGCGAAATTTCATTGTTTGTTTCGCACATCAGGCTTTCGCTTTTTATTTGCCTTTCGGTGTATGCAAGTATTTATTTATTTCTTCAATCAAAAAAAACAGCTTCGGTTGCTAACGTTTTTCTGATGGCTTTGGTAATTTGGTTTGTGGTGTTTCTTGTTTTAATACAATCGGTAACCGGCATTGGAATTTTACTTTTTACAAGTATTGCAGTTGCCATTTACACGTTACTAAAAAATAAAAGTGTAGTGTATAAAATTTCATCTGCTGCAATTATTGGTGTATTGCTAATTGCAATGGCAGCTTATTTTAATTCCATCTTAAAACAAGTAAGCGCATTTAACACCTCCGAACTTTTTAACCTGTCTTTGAAAACAGCTTTGGGAAACAACTATTTCCACGACATTAAAAATCGTGATTCGGAAAACGGCCATCCGGTGTGGATAAACATTTGCGAACCCGAAATGCATACCGAATGGAACAAGAAAAGTGCAATAGATATGTATGCAGCAAATAAAAAGGGAGACGAATTAAAAGTTACCCTTATCCGTTTTTTATCAAGCAAAGGCCTGCGCAAAGATGCTGAAGGAGTTAAATTATTGACGGTGGATGAAGTTGCTGCAATTGAAAACGGAATTGCAAACGTTAATTACCTAAATCAAAATCCGTTTACAAACCGCCTTTATGTAGTAGCATGGGAATTGCACATGTATCAAATTAGTAAATATCCCAGCGGCCATTCGGTAGCCATGCGGCTTGAGTTTTGGAAAACAGCATTGCTTATTATTGAAAAACACAAATGGAAAGGGGTAGGCACTGGTGATGTGCAGCGTGCTTTTAACCGTATGTATGTAATTTCAAAATCGCCATTGGATAAAGAGTGGTGGCTGCGGGCGCATAACCAATACCTAACTATTGCGGTGGCACTTGGCATACCTGCAATGCTTTGGTTTATGGTGTGGCTTTTTTTACCTGCTGTTTTGTTAAACAAGCAAACAAACTTTATTTACATCACTTTTTTAATTGCTGCCATACTATCCATGCTTACCGAAGACACATTGGAAACACAGGCCGGTGTTACCTTTTTTGCTTTGTTTAATTGCTTGTACTTGTTTCTTGCTCCGCAAAAAGTTGAGGAGGGGGAAAAGTAGCCACAGATTAACATAGTAGGCCACTCACATTTTTTTTGCTTTTGTTTTATTTAAGAATGTGGCTTACTTTTGAGCAAACTAAACTCAACCCCAAATGAAAAAAATACTACTTACCACAGCAGCATGTATTTCTTTTTTTGCAATTCATGCACAGGATATGATGGGAATACGCAACAGCAATTATGCAGGCGTTACCGGAATAGATTTAAACCCGGCTTCCATTGTTGATTCAAGAATTAAACTTGATATAAATCTTTTAACCGTAGGCGTTACGGTTGACAACAATTATCTTTTTATACCTAAAAAAGAATTAAAATTTGTAGGTATAAAAAACATTGTTAAAAAAGTTGATGATAAAAAATACCTGGATAAATATGAGTTTGGAGGAAGTGATAAACTTATGTGGGTAGCATCAACCATTCAGGGACCATCGGCCATGGTAAACTTGGGCAACCATAGTTTTGCTTTGTCATACAACATTCGCACGGCCATAAGCTTTCGTGATATACAATTTGCGCAAGCCAAGTTTGCATTTACCGATGTAAATTTTGACCCCATCGAAACAGCATTGTTAAATGGCAACACAAACGGGTTTCCATCTGCTGCCGACCCTACCAAAGTTTTTAGCGCACCTAATTTTAAAGTAAATGCACTGGGCTGGGCCGAGTGGGATTTAACATACGGTGCTTACGTTTTCAAAAAAGGACGCAATGCATTAAAAACTGCAGTAACCTTAAAATATTTACAAGGTGCCGGTGGCGGATATGCAAAAAATGCCGACATAGATTTTTTTGTACATGATGACGGAATAAAAGATACATCCTTATCGGTTCGTGTAAATAATATTGATTATGCACGTGTATCTTTTGACTCGTACAGTAGCAGCAATGCCAAAAAGTACGGAGACTATGTTCACGGCAAAGGCATAGGATGGAATTTTGGTTTGGAATGGCAATGGCGCAGAAAAGATCCTGCAACTTATACGTATGAAATGGATGGCCGCACTCGCGAGGACAAGGAAGTAAACAAATACATTTTAAAAGTGGGTGCATCATTAATTGATTTTGGGAAAATTACTTTTAAAGATGAGTGGGCCGGTGTGTACAACATAAGCAGTTCGGATGCAGATTACATACAAAACAACACCTTGCTTTACAATGCTGGCTATTCGGCAAATAATTATGACTGGTATCACGATGAGTTTAAAAGCAACGAAGATTTTGATACCACGTACAGTGTAATGTTTTATGGCGACCCCAACCGATCGCGTGTTGGCAATAAATTTTCGATGGCATTGCCATCGGCATTTAGTTTGCAGGTTGATTACAATGTTTATAAGAAGTTTTATCTTAATGCCACAGTTATACAAGCTGTAAAGCATGGCGAAAACCAGGTGGTGCGTGCAAACATGCTTGCTTTTACACCGCGTTACGAAACCGATTGGTTTGAGGCTGCAGTTCCTGTTACATATTTTAATAACCGCGATACCCGTGTGGGGCTTGCGTTTAGATTGGGAACCATAATTATTGGCAGTGACAAAGTGGGTTCGCTTTTTGGCTTAAGTGATTTAACAGGCATGGATGTGTATGCAGGTTTGAAATTTAGTTTGCTAAATTCAAAACCAAACGACAAAGACCACGACAGAGTTTCTGATGCAAAAGATAAATGCCCTGATGTGGCTGGCTTGTGGAAGTTTGAAGGATGTCCTGACAGGGATGGTGATGATGTGCAGGATGCACAGGATATGTGCCCCGATGAAAAAGGATTAATTGCCCTGCAGGGTTGCCCCGATAGAGATAACGATGGCATTGCTGATAAAAATGACGATTGCCCCGATGTGCCCGGCATAGCACTTTACAAAGGTTGTCCTGATACCGACAGCGATGGCATTATTGATATGAAAGATGAATGCCCAACTATACCCGGATTACAAGTTTACAACGGCTGCCCCGATACCGATGGCGATAGCATTCCTGATCCAAAAGACGAGTGCCCAAACAAAAAAGGGTTGCGCGAGTTTAACGGATGTCCTGATACAGATGCTGACGGCTTGCCCGATAACAAAGATGAGTGCCCAACAGAAATTGGCCCTGCATCAAACAAAGGCTGCCCTGTAAAAGTGGTTGAAGTACCGAAGGAAACAGCGCCTGTAAAAGTTGAACTTACAAAAGAAGAGCAGGAAATAATCAACACCGTGTTTTCTAACTTACAATTCGAAACAGGAAAATCGGTTATAAAAACGTCTTCGTACGAATCGCTTGACAAACTGGTTGATTTGCTCAAGAAAAAACCGGCATTTAAATTAACCATCGAAGGCCATACCGATAATGTGGGTAAACCTGCAAGCAATTTGTTGTTATCAAAAAATCGTGCAAAGTCGGCCAAAACATATTTAACTGATAAAGGCATAGATGCAACACGGATTACCACAAATGGTTTTGGTCAGAAAAAACCGGTTGCCACCAATGCAACGCCTGATGGCAGAGCTAAAAACAGACGTGTAGAGTTTACCATTGTACAATAAACCGGTTAACATAAAAAAAGCCCCGCTTCATGTAATACGAAGCGGGGCTTTTGCTTTAAAGAATTATGCTGATTTAACCATTTGTACGCTACAATTAATTTTTATTTCTTCGCTTACCAGCATACCACCAGCCTCCAGGGCTGCGTTCCAGTTTAATCCCCAGTCTTTGCGGTTTATTTTTCCGGTAATAGTAAATCCGGTTTTTTTGTTTCCCCATGGGTCAGTGGCTACACCATTGTACTCCACATTAAGCATTACAGTTTTTGTAACCTCTTTAATGGTTAAGTTACCTGTTACAGTAAACTCATTACCCCTTTTTTGAATTGATGTTGATGCAAAACTCAAAGTTGGAAACTTTTCGGATGCAAAAAAATCATCGCTTCTTAAATGTGTATCACGCTGCTCATTGCCGGTGGTTACGGATGCTGTTTTTGCGGTAAATGTGATGTGTGCCGAAGCAAAATCATTTTCGTCAAACTCTGCATGGGCATCATAATCGGCAAAGGAGCCTGTTACATTGGTAATCATAAGGTGCTTTGCCTTAAACTGAATTTCGGAGTGCGACTTGTCTATACTCCATTTTGTTTTTGTTGCTGTTTCTGTTGTCATTTTATTTATTGTTTAATAATTGTATTTATCCAATTTTAAATGTGCGCATGCTTATGCTGCCTGTTGTTTCTTCGTAAGTAAAATCTATTGCATCGTTTTTATCGGCCAGCGCAATGCTGTATATCATGGGAATGTAATGATCGGTGGTGGGTACGGCCAGTTTTGCCATTTCGCCTGCGGTGTGGTAGTTAATAAGGCTTTTAAAATCGTGTTGAAGTATTTTTTCTTTGCTCCATGTATCAAATTCAACAGCCCAGTTGTAGGTTTTGTTATCTGGATTTGAAAAATACAATTGCAGGTTGTGTACTATGTTTCCGCTGCCAATTATAAGTACTCCTTTGCTGCGCAATGCTTTTAACTGCATTGCCAAATCAAAATGATATTGCATGGGCTTACTGTAATCAATGCTTAATTGAAATACAGGAATTTTTGCTTCGGGAAAAAGATGTTTTAAAACGGTCCATGCTCCGTGGTCTAATCCCCACGCACTATCTTCTTTTACCAACGGTATTAAATCCTTTACCTCTTTTGCATATTGTGGCGAGCCGGGTGCGGGATAGGTTACCTTATAAAGTTCGGGCGGAAAACCACCAAAGTCGTAAATGGTTTGGGGGGTTGGTGTGGTGGCAACATAGGTGCCTTGTGTAAGCCAGTGTGCGCTTACCACCAGTATGGCGTTGGGCTGTTGTGTTACCGATTTTCCAAGTGCCGTAAGGCTGCGGGTAAACGGATTGTCCTCAATAGCATTCATCGGATTGCCGTGTCCAATAAAAAACACAGGCATTTTTTGTGTGCTTGTAAATGCTGAGGTCATGTTTTTTAATTGTTCAAGTTTCATGGCGCCTGCTGTGAAAGGGATTAAGGATAATGCCTGTATAAATTTTTTTCTGTCCATGTTGTTACAGAATAATTATGGAGCAAAAATATACAGACCGCAATGCCTGTGCATTGATGTATGTTAAGAAATGGAAAAGCACACGCATTTTTTAACACGTGTGCTCTTAGTATTAAGCTAATCCGTTATAACCTAATTCCCAAAAACCTCTTTCTCAACCCAGCCCTTTCCCCAGTTTTCTTTTTCTTCGGCTGTCCACAGTTGAGGATAAAAAATACGCTTTTGAAAACGCGGTGGTAAATATTTTTGCCAGTTGGTGCCGCCTGTGGCAGGTATGTCGCTTTCGCCAGAATGTAAATAGCGCACGGCTGATTTGTAATGCACCAACGGCCAAAACACATTTACGTTTAAGTCCAATTGCTTTAAGGCATCAATGAGGTGTTCGTCTTTTTGTTCTTCGGTAGTAAGCGATTTGTATTTTGCCCAGATGTTTTTTGTTTTGTTTTGGTTGGCAAGGTTTATAAATTCCTCTGAATATTTTCTTTCAAATTGCCGAAGTGTTAATGTTTTTTTTCCAGTTTCAAGTTCGGTGGCGCCTTTGTTCCAGTAAATAAACTCAAACATTTCTTTTACTGATGAATTTTTATTTTCAAAACGATGGCGCTCATCTTTATCAACAAGGTTTATAAAATCGGTGCTGCAAATTTCTATTTTACGGTACTGTGCACTTTGAAATCCGCTGGCTGGTAACAAAGCCATACGAAACAAACGGAACTGTTCTTTTTCCATGCCATCAACCATTATGGCAAATGAATTTGTAAGTGCTTCAAAGTATCGGTTAATACGGTTTAAACGTGCCGTAAAAAAAGGAACTTCTAATTTTTCTTTCCAACCCAAATCATGGCCGTTAGGCAATATGTTTTTTCCGTTGTTGGCTATTTGCTCAAACTCGTGCAGGGCTAATCTAAAATACAATTCTGTAATCTGATGATACATTATAAAAATTAACTCATCAGGAAAATCGGTCTTGGGTTTTTGCAACGTAAGCAGCGTATCCACGTTTACATAATCCCAGTACGGTAGGTAGTTTGCCAATAGCAATCCATCGAGATAAGAATTTAAATCTTGTCCTGTGGAAGCATATTTTTTTTCAAGCTCTTGAATACGTCTGGTAAGTTCATCGGTAAGTTTCATTTGTATATATTTTTTATAACTATGATGGTCAGATGGAATGCCCATGATGATTTATTCATTCCAGTTGGTGATTTTTGAATCATGGGCATTTCATTTTTTATAAAATTAATTTTTCGAAAATAAAAAAAGTAAGCGAACCGGATACGGCCCCAAAAATGATGTTGGTCATAAAAAAAGCCGGACAAATTTTATCCGGCTTTTGTTAATCCTTTTTCTGAGAAATATTATTAGTCCCTGCGTCCGCCCATGTATATCATTACATAATACATAAGCGTTGCGATGGCCGAAAGTGCGGCAACCACATACGTCATGGCAGCCCACCACAAAGCGTCTTTTGCTTTTGCATGTTCAGCCTGTGAAGTAACCCGGCTTGTTTCTAACCAAACCAATGCTCTGCGGCTTGCGTCAAACTCAACAGGTAATGTAACAAGGCTAAACACTGTGGTAAGTGCAAACAATACTATTCCTATAAGCAACAAACTTGGAAAAATGTTGATGGTAAAAATTCCGGCAAGCAAAATCCAGTGTACCCAGTTGCTGGCAAAACTTACGGCCGGCACCATGGCCGAACGAAATTGAAGCATGGCATATCCCTTGGCATGTTGCACAGCATGACCACACTCATGTGCCGATACGGCAGCGGCAGCGGCATTGCGCCCGTAATAAACTTCTTTGCTTAAATTAACGGTTCGCTTTAGCGGATTGTAATGGTCCGTAAGCTGGCCGTCAACAGAAATTACTTCTACATCGTTAATGCCGTTATCACGCAGCATTTTGGTTGCAATTTCCTGTCCGCTAAGCCCGGCACCCAAGGTTTCCTGCGAATACTGTTTAAATTTACTTTTCAAACGCATGCTTACTAACCAGCCGATTAGCATCAGCCCAATCATTAATCCATAAAAAGCCATTGTTGACATGATGTTTTATTTTTTTTTGACAAATTTAATTAGTTGAACTAAATAACGGTTTTTTACCTGTTTTGTTTTGTAATATCAAATAGTGTGCAAGGTGCAATGTTCTGAAATTTTGGCAGAACTTCTTGATTACAGATACATAGCCAGTGATAACATTTACTGAAAACAAACACTATTTTAACTTTTTGCGATTATAACCGTAAATAGTTATAACTTTTTGTGGTTATAATCGCATAAAGTTGTATTTTAGCATCTTCAAGCGAAATAATTATGATTGAACGTAAACTTTTTCAAAAGATAAAAGGAAAACTATTTAAAGGCAAAGCGATCATAGTAACCGGGCCGAGGCAAGTTGGCAAAACCACCTTGTTGCATTGGCTGCATGATAACACTAAACATAAAGTACTTTCATTGGATGGTGATGAACCGGACACAAGAAAAATGCTGAGTGATGTAACATCAACACAATTAAAAAGACTGATTGGAAATAACACCATTTTAATGATTGATGAAGCACAACGTATAAAAAATATTGGCGTTACACTAAAATTAATTACCGATAAAATAAAAAATGTTCAGTTGATAGCAACGGGCTCTTCTTCGTTCGAACTCTCCAATGAAATAAACGAACCGCTTACGGGGAGGAAAATAGAATACAACATGTATCCTGTTTCGGTGGAAGAAATGATAAATGCACATGGAGCAACTGATGAAAAGCGATTGCTTGAAACAAGGTTGATTTATGGAATGTATCCTGATGTAATTAATAATGCGGGCAATGAAATGGAGGTGCTTAAAAATCTTACAACAAATTATTTGTTTAAAGATATTTTTTTGTACAAAGATGTTCGCAAGCCCGAAATTGTTCATAAGCTTTTAGAGGCATTGGCATTGCAGGCAGGAAGCGAAGTTTCATACAATGAACTTGGACAAGTAGTTGGAGCAGACAGGCAAACCATTGAAAACTATATCACCTTACTTGAACAAACATTTGTGATATTTCGTTTGCGCTCGTTTAGCAGAAATCACAGAAACGAATTAAAGAAAAGCCGCAAAATTTATTTTTATGATAACGGCATAAGAAATGCATTGATTGCGAATTTTAATCCTGTTGGTTTACGGCAAGACAAAGGCGCGTTGCTCGAAAACTTTTTAGTAAGTGAACGTATGAAATTTATTCATTACAACGATGTGTTTTGCAACTCATATTTCTGGCGCACCAAACAGCAACAGGAAATAGACTATTTAGAAGACAAAGGCGGAAGACTTTATGCCTTTGAAATAAAATGGAGCAGTAAAAAGAAAAGCGCATTGTCTAAAACTTTTTCTACAGCGTACCCAAAAAGTTTATTCGCCAATATAAATGCGGATAATTATTTTGATTTTGTAACGAGGGAATAATTGATAATTTTTTTTGAATAACTTTACTGCCATGAAGAAAGCAATAGTATTTTATTTTTTGCTTTGTAATTTTTCAGTTACTGCCCAATCATTATACAAAAGCTGCTTTAGTGGCTGCTACCTACTTCCAGGTACACAATTTGTAGGAGTTGAAGTTATGGAATCGACAGATGGGAATGGCTCCATTTCATTATCAAATTTTGTTTATTCCGACAGTTTATTTTTTTTGACAAGATTAGATTCTACAGGGGCACTAATTTGGAATAAAATTATAGAAACAGATGTCAGTGAATTGCATTTTAATAATTCGTCAGACACTATCATTGTTAAAACATTTCTTAATCCTATAAGCATTGTTGATTGTGTAAACAACGGATACTATATTGGTGCAATTCAAGACTCATTAGTTGAATTAACAGATTCATTGGGCATGCAAACAAATTTTGATTCCACTTCAATTATATTATCACACATTGATACAGCAGGAAACATGTTGTGGTCAAAAAAAATTAAAACACCAACACCTACATATCTTTCAAAAATAATTTTTGAGAACAACTTTGTGTACTCTCTTTCAAAAGGAGTTTCACCAAACGATTCACTATTATATTTGATTAAATCTGACACAACAGGAGCTACAATATGGGCCCGCACGTTTAGTAATTTTCCAGGTAACATTAATAAAGTTGATTTTGTATTAAACGGAACCGCAATTTATATTAGTGGCACTTTTAATCCTGATGTATTTCTAATTAAAACAGATACTTCAGGTAATATTGGGTGGTCAAATATTATTGGGTCAGGAATTATTGATGAAATGGTCTCCATCGTACCAACAACAAATGGATGTGCATTAGGTGTTAATCGAGCAATGTCTCCCAAACCTGCTTCTGTAATTGTTGATTTAAATGGAACCGTCATTAGCTCAAAAGCATTTTCAGGAAGTTCCAATTTTCGATTAACTCATTTTATAGCTTATGGTGGTGATAGGTTATTAATGATACAGCAGTTTGACACAATTTTATCGAATGCTTTATACAAAGAATTGGATATGTGGATTCTTGATTCTGTAAATAATTTTACACTTCATGAAAATTTATTGTCATATACATCTTACTTTCCAAATACATACGGCACAAGCATTCGCAATATCCTGAAAACACCCAAGGGGATTTTAGCAATGATACAAGACTGGGAATATTTAAATCCCTTTGGTGTTTACGCATATTTACATGACATAGTACAAATGGATAGTATTGCAAAAGGATGTTTTTTTCAGCCAATTATTTCAAATAATAATTTTGTTGTTAATCAAACTATTGTTGCAGCCCCTTTAGTTATTACAAATACTATTTCTGCAGTAACAACCAGTGATATTGATATTCTATCAAGCAATTTTCTGATTCCTTTAACAGTGGCTTGTTCAACAGGTGTTGGCGTAAACGATTTTGCGCAATCCTTTGGACAACTGAAACTTTATCCTAGCCCATTTTCTAACCAACTTAAAATTGAGTGTATCAACTGTGGAGTTTCAGAAATTATTCTTTATGATATTACTTCACGTAAACTTCTGCAGAGAAAGTTTACAGATACTATTGAAATAGAAACAAACTTTTTTGCAAAAGGAGTTTACATTTATAAAATAATACACCCAAACGGTTTAAGTAAACAAGGAAAAATAATTAAGCAATAATTGTTTCCTGTTTTTTAATACTAAAAATACAATTCGAATATTTGATTTTATTCGTAATTCGTAGATATTACTCCCACTTAAAAGTTTTAGTAGCCACAAAATAAACCACCACTCCCCATAATCCAAGTATGCTAAGTTGTTTCCACACATCAACAAGTGTTGCGCCTTCAAAAGCAACTTTGCGCATGGCATCGTTTAAGTAAGTTAGCGGAAGCACTTTGCAGATGGGTTGCAACCAGGACGGGAAAGCTTCGATACTGAAAAAAGTACCCGACAATAAAAATTGCGGTAGTGTAATAATATTTGCAAGTGGAGGAATAGTGCTGTCGGATTTTGCAAGGCCTGAAATTATAAAGCCAAAACCCATAAACACAATTAATCCCAAGGCTGATAAAAGCAACATCATTAAAAAAGTTGAAAAACCATGGATGAGTGTAAATCCAAAAGCAAAATATCCGATTGAAATAATAAAGATAGCGCCAAGTATTGCAAAGATCATTCGGCTTAGTGCTTCACCAAGTACAATGTAAATACGTTGAATGGGTGTTGCAAAAAAACGTTTGATAACAAGCGTTTGCCTGAGGCTGAAAAAAACAAATGCTGTACCAAAAACACCAGTTGACAACAATGAAAAACCAAGTTGTCCGGGTAATATAAAGTCAATACTCTTATAAGCGCGCCCCGGAATTTCGGTGGCCTTTACTTCAGCTACTTTATTTTTTACCTGTGCATTTATAAAATTTAATTCGGTGCTGGTGTTTTTTAAAATGCGATAAAGCAAGTCACCATTTTGAGGCGATGCACCAGATGTTTTTAATTGCACATCATATTCGGTTAAACTGCCTGCAGGATTTTTAACGATGGTTAAAATACCATCAAGCCTACCTTTAGAAAGTTCTTTATTCATTTCATCCTCGCTCATGTCGTCATAATATTTAATGACAGGAATTTTTTGGATGCTTTCGAAATAAATATTTTGAGTATCGCAATTTTTGCTAATCCCCAAATCAACCCTTGCTCCTCCTCCACCTAAAAATCCAAACACCAAAATAAAAATCAATGGAAAAATTAATGTAAACACTACCGCACTCGGACTTCGTGTTATAGAACGAAAACTTGCACGGGTAATTGCCAACATGGCTCTTGTCTGACTGTACTGCATAGTTATATCAACGAATTACGAATATTCAAATCTAGATGTAAAGAATTGTTGCGCGGTTTTTATTGTTAAATTGTTGTTATTGGTAATTAAATAATTTTTTGACGTAATCCGTATCAATATAACAATGAAACAATGTAGCCATTCGTATATTCGTAACAGATTCGTAATTCGTTAATATTACTCGTCTCTCCATTCTTGTCCGGTTAAACTTAAAAACACATCTTCAAGGTTTGCTTTTTTTACTTCTCTTTTTCTTTCAAACCCTTTTGCAACCAGTTCATCAATTAGTTTGTCAGGTGTATCAAGTGCAATAATTTTTCCGCTTTCAATTATCGCAACACGGTTGCAAAGTTCTTCAGCCTCATCCATGTAATGAGTGGTTATAACCACGGTAGTTCCTTCATCGCGTATCTCACGAATTAAATCCCACAAATTTCTTCTTGCCTGAGGGTCTAATCCTGTTGTGGGTTCGTCTAAAAAAATAATTTTGGGTTTATTGATGAGTGTTGTTGCAATAGAGAACCGTTGTTTTTGTCCGCCACTCAACTCTTTGTATTTTGCTTTTGCTTTATCAACCAATCCTACGCGCTTCAATAATTCTGTTGCATCAACTGTACGATTGTATAATCCTGAAAAAAGTAAAATCAACTCAGTAAGCGTTAAGCTTGGATAGTAACCAGCGGCCTGCAACTGCACACCAATAATTTTTTTTATTTCGTTATCATCTTTTCCTACAACTAAATTATCCAACAAAATTTCGCCCGAAGTTTTTTCGCGCAACGTTTCCATAATTTCAAGCGATGTTGTTTTACCTGCACCATTGGGTCCGAGCAATCCAAATATTTCTCCCTCAAAAACATCAAACGAAATTCCTTTAACGGCTTCAAAGTCGTTGTACTTTTTTGTGAGATTGTTTACGGTGATAATGGAACGGGACATGAAATTTTTATTGCGATGCCAAAAGTATAAGAAATAAAATAGAACGCGGATGCAACGGATGAACACTGATTTTTAAAAACTGAAATAATTCTCTTACTTTTTTTCTCTTTTAAAAAGGGTTATCCGCGAAAACCCGTCCAATCTGCGTTATCCGTGTTCTATTTCTTCGTTTTTTTGTAAAAAATTTCTCACGTGCTCAAACTACACAACACACTTATTTCAGACCAGGTAATTGAAGAAAAATTTATTTGCGATTTAAGCAAATGTAAAGGCGCATGCTGTGTTGAAGGCGAAAGTGGCGCACCGCTTGAAGACGATGAACTAAAATTATTGGAGCGCGATTACGAAAAAGTAAAACCCTATTTAACTGCTGACGGAATAAAAGCCATTGATGAGCAGGGATTATATTTGAAAGACAGTGATGACGAGTGGGTAACTCCATTGATGTGGAAAGGCGGTCCGTGTGCTTTTACAATTTTTGAAAACGGAACGGCATTTTGTGGAATTGAAAAAGCGTATCTGGAAAAAAAAGTAAAATTTCAAAAACCAATCTCCTGTCATTTGTATCCCATCCGCATTTCAAAATTAAAAACGGGCGATGCGCTTAATTATCATGAGTGGGAAATTTGCAGTCCTGCATGCAAGCTTGGCAAAAAAAATAAAGTGCGAGTGTTTGAATTTTTAAAAACCGCTTTGATTAGAAAATATGGAGAGAAGTGGTATGACCAACTAAAAGAAATAGCTGAAGAATACCTGCAAAGCAAAAAGACAAAAGTTTAAGAAATTTTAAAGGCTTGAATTCCTGAAGTTAATCGTTTGCAGCACTCCTCTTTTCCAATGAGTTGTGCCATTTCAAAAATAGCAGGCCCCACTGCCATACCCGAAAGCAAAACACGAAACAATTGCATCATACTGCCCGGATTAATGGATAATTTTTCGGCTGCTTGTTTAAACAGGACCTCCAAATCGGTTGCATAAAAATTATTTTGCGCTGCAAAGTTATGGGTAAGTGATGTAAAAAATGTTTTAGCTGTTTCATTCCATTTTTTGGCAATTACGTTTTCATCAAACGTAACTGGTGGGTGATAAAAATAATTTGCCATAGGCCAAAAATCAGACAGTACATACATTTTTTCTTTAAGCAAGCTGCATACTTTTGTTGTGTAAGCTACTATATCGCCATCGGTAACAGTACAATTTATTTTTAACTCGCTTATTTTTTGGTTTACCACAGGAATAAAAATAGCGGCAAGCTCATCATCGGATTTAAGCCGTATGTGCTGATGGTTAAACCACTTTGTTTTTTCAGGATCAAATTTAGCGCCTGCTTTGTGTACGCGCTCTAATGAAAACTGGTCAATCAATTCCTGCATCGAAAACAATTCCTGTTGGGTGCCTGGGTTCCAACCTAAAAAAGCCAGCATATTTACAAATGCTTCGGGCAAATACCCGCTCTCTTTATATCCTGTGTACGATTCGTTTTCGCGAGGGTCGGTCCAGTTAAGCGGAAACATGGGCAAACCACTTTTGTCGCGCTTGCTTAGTTTTCCTTTTCCGTCAGGTTTTAAAATTAAAGGTAAGTGAGCATACTTTGGCATTTTGTTTTCCCAACCTAAATACCTGTAAATTAAAATATGTGCCGGTGCCGATGGCAACCATTCTTCGCCACGTATTGCGTGGGTAATTTCCATTAAATAGTCATCTACAATGTGGGCTAAATGGTAGGTTGGCATACCGTCAGACTTTAGCAAAACCTTATCGTCAACCAATGAAGAATGAACGGTTACGACACCTCTTACTATGTCGTCAAACGAAATATCAGTCTGGTCGGGAACTTTTAATCGTATTACATAAGGAGCATTTTCCGCAATTAGTTTTTTTACTTCCTCATTACCCATCGTTAATGAATTGCGCATTGATAAGCGAGATGAACTGTCGTATTGCTGTGTGTTTTTTCCTTCGGCTTTTAAGCGTTCGCGCATTTTTTCAATTTCAGCGGCAGTATCAAATGCATAATAGGCATTGCCACTTTCAATTAACTTTTCGGCATACTTTTTATAAAGTTGCTTTCGTTCGCTTTGCCGGTAAGGTGCGTGTGGTCCGCCAATGCTTACGCCTTCATCAATTTCTATTCCACACCAGCGCAGGGAATTAATAATGTATTCCTCGGCACCCTCAACGTACCGGGTTTGATCGGTATCTTCAATGCGAAGGATAAAATCGCCACCGTGTTTTTTTGCAAACAGGTATGAATAAAGTGCTGTGCGAACACCCCCCATGTGCAAACCACCGGTGGGGCTGGGGGCAAAACGTGTGCGTATGCGTTGGGCCATTTGTTAGATAAGGGAATAAATTCTGTAAGGTATGGTATAAAAATAGTTGCCTTAAACAAAAAATCCCATCCCTCTTATTAGGGGCGGGATTTTTTGTTGACCTACCAGGATTCGAACCTAGACAAACAGAATCAAAATCTGTTGTGCTGCCATTACACCATAGGTCAATAAGGGCGGCAAAAATAAAAATATTCTTCAAATGAAACAGGCTGCCAAATCATTTTGTTGGTGTATGGTTTTGTGAGGTAGTTTTACAAAAAAAACAATATGTGGACAGAAGAAAACAACAAGCTTAGCAGAAGTTTTACATTTAAAAATTTTAGCGAGGCATTTTCGTTTATAACACGCGTAGCATTGGCAGCCGAAAAAATGGATCATCATCCAAACTGGAGCAACGTGTATAATAAAGTTGAAATAAGCCTGTGTACGCACTCGGCAGGAAATACAGTTACCGATAAGGATCGTGAACTTGCCGCCTTAATAGACAAACTGGTGTAAGGTGGGCTTACTTTTTTAAAATCCACGCATCGGGGTAGCCCGAGTCTTGAATAAAGCCAAGCATTTCTTCGGCTTTGTTTTTGTCTGCGGCAGATGATATGCACACCATCTCAAGTCCTTTTTTGCCCTTGCCAATAATTTGTGAAGGGTAGCCTTTGGCTTTAAGCTCGTCAACAAATGCTACAGCATTTTCGTGAACACCAAAGCAGCCGCCTACAATAAAAAAGTTGCCGGCAGATGCAGCAATAGGTGTACTTTTTACAGGCATTGGCTCTACACTTTCCTTAGCAGATACCTCTGTTTTAGTCACAGGAACGGATTTAATAACAGGTGCTGGTTCAGTTACAAGTGGTTTATTGTCTTCCTTTATAGCAATGGGTTCGGTAACTACAGGTGCGGTGTTTTTTTCTTCTGTTACCGGAGTTATTTCTTCGGTTTTGTTTTCTGTTACAGGAACTATTTTATCTTCAACAATACCTGACTCAGGTTTTTGAATCATATCCTGATGACTTATTTCAAGCTGGGGTTGTGTTTGGGTGTTTTCAAAAAGTGTTAATCCGGCAAGGCTTTTTTTAATGGTGCTGTTTACAGTAGGATTTAAAAATGCAAAAGCTGCAAGTGCGGCAAAGGCTGCAATACTTGCTGTACGCAAAACGGGCTTAAGGTATCTGCGCCTTTTGGTTGCGGGCAGTATTTTTGATACAAATTTTTTATCGCCTTCAAATAAGTCAAACTCTTTTTCGCGCCTTATGGCAGGTGATTGTATTTCGCCCAACCCAAAAGAGTCAATAAGGTAATTCACTTTTTCATCGGGTGCAAACTGGAGGTTGTTTTCAAAGTCATAAAACAGTTCGCCAATGTTTTCTATTACCAGTTTGTTGTTATCGGCAAGTTTTTGATTACAGGCAATTACAAAGTCGTTAATAATACGGCAGGCGTCAGGGTACGAAACAAATAGTTTATTGGCAATGTAATTGGCAAGCAAGCCATCGTTGTTATTAAGGCTTTGGTTAAAAGCAATTTGTTTTGAAGGGGGTGAAAACGTGTGCTGCACCGGATGTATGGTGGCATTTTTATGCTTGGCAACAAAGCCTCCAAAATCTGACACAATTACACAATCATGTTCAAACAGAAGGTCGCTTATATAATTATCCAATTTCATCTGTATAAATTTTATTGTTATTAAATCATTCAGATGGAATACGCCATATTTATTTCGGATGGAAACAAATTGGCATATGGCTATTTCATCTGAAGTGGTTATTTAATGGCGAAAATAAAAAAATACCCAACCATTATGTATTTGTTATGGCAAAAGTTTAAACCCAAAGATTAACTTTTATTATTGACCTTTAAATGCGCTTCAATTTTTGTTAAATCACCGGGAGTGTCAACAGCTAGAGTTTCGTATTGCGTTTCAATTACCCTTATAGTATAATTGTTTTCGAGCCAGCGCAATTGCTCAAGCGATTCGGCCATTTCAAGTTGCGTTTGTTTAAGTTGTGTTATTTGCAAAAGTGTTTGGGCTTTAAATGAGTAAATGCCTATATGCTTGTAAATAGAAAATTGTTTTACCGCCTCATCAGCCTGTTGATTTTTTATATAAGGAATAGCCTGCCTGCTGAAATAAATGGCATCGTTATTTTTTTTTATCAGCACTTTAACCACATTGGGATTAATAAACTCTGAGGCATCCTTAATTTGTTTTGCCATGGTTGCTATTTGTACACTATTATCTGTAAAGCAATTTATAAGCCTGTTTATTTCATCAGGGTTTATAAATGGTTCATCGCCCTGTATGTTTATTATTACATCAAACGGTTTGTTAAGCAGGGTGTATGCTTCGGCAATACGGTCGGTGCCACTTTGATGACTGGAGTTTGTAAGGCAAACATTTCCGCCAAAAGACTTTACATGGTCTAAGATTTTTTGGTCATCGGTGGCAACTAATATTTCTGTTAATGATGTTGCTTGTTGTGCCTGCCGGTAAACCCGTTCAATCATACTTATGCCGTCAATAAGCGCCAATGGCTTGCCCGGAAAACGGGTGCTTGCATAGCGAGCAGGAATTATGGCTATTGCGTTCACTGATTTGGTTTGGCTGATAATTGAGCTGCTAAGTTGCCAAGGCAATAAGCAAAAAACTGCAACTGGGGCTGCTGGTTTTCTGAATCGTCTGTAAGGCTTTTAAAAAATTTTTGCCACAGTTGAGGTGCTGCATCGGCAGTGGGTATGCAATAGTATTGAGGCGCGTTTCTAAGTTTTGTGTAAATCATTATAATGGCGCATGGGATGGTTTCGCCTTTGCGAAAAATTCCTTTAAACTCTGTTTTTCTATCAGCCTCTTCTACCGGTGTATAGTCTTTTAAATAGTAACCCTGCTTTACATCCAACTTTGCATTTAGCTGAAGTTTGTATCCTACCGAACCATATAAATATTCATCGTGGGTAGTGGCTGCAATTTTTTGTGCTATTGCTGTATTGATACACAAAGCAACCAGCACTGTACATATTATTTTTTGCATTGTAATTGGATTGTTAGCGGCTGTAAAATTAAATTTCTTTATCAATAATAGGAAGTTGTAAGTTAATGGGTTGTTGTAAATACTAAGAACAAGCAGCCTGCTAAATGATGGGCGAAAAAATTTACTTTAGCACCTATGATTATTCAAAAAGAAAAATTAGTAGCCTGCATACTGCATCGCCCAAGGCGCAATAAACTTCCTTTTGGCTCTACTATTTTTTTGCCTTATAGTTTTAAACTTTCAAAGTATAAATATTTGCAGCAAAAGTTTTATGAGGAAAAACCCAAACAACGGATTCTTGCAAAAGTTAGCGGCTTGACTTTTTTACCTGCAACGGTTATTGCATTTACACTATCTGTAATTTATATAGGTGTAAGTTTTCTTTTTAGAAAAA
>CAYSPG010000026.1:0-52950 GCA_964432885.1 uncultured Flavobacteriaceae bacterium | reverse complement strand
TTAATTTTTTTTTTTATTTATTTGTGTGTGGTTTTTTATTTTTTTGCCTACTAAAAAAAGTAAGCCCACCTCCCTCCCATCAAAATAATTAAATACTGTCATGCCGAGCGAAGTCGAGGCATCCAAAAACAAAATTTGAAGTTTTAATCAGACAACAATGATTAACAATAGTATCTTCGGGCTGAAATAAACAAGATATGAACACTCAAAAAATTCTACTTCCCGTTGTCGGCCTTATGGCTTTGGCAACAATAATTACATCGTGCAAAACACAAAAAACGGTTGTAGCACCCAAAGAAATTAACTGCACCACCAGCCCTACTTACGCTGCCGATATTAAACCTATCATTGACGAAAGTTGTGGTAACTCGTGCCATAGTGCCAAGCGCAAAGCACATGGCATTGATTTAAGCTCATTCGAAGGTGTAAAAGATGCCGCTGCCGACAAATCTTTTTTGGGCGCCATTAATCACGAAAAAGGTTTTGATAAAATGCCACGCATGCGCGGAAAATTAGACGATGCTACTATTGAAAAAATTACCTGCTGGGTAAGAGGAGGCATGCAATAAAAAAAGGGTGTATCAAAAGTATTGTTAGCTCAAAAAAAGACCCCTCGGCAAGCTCGGGGTGACATAATTAAATTTAAAATTGCAAGAGGGGAAAAATATGCGATTGCCAAAGGCAATCGCATATTTTTCCCCTCTTGCTTTATCAAATCACCTAACTGTTACCCCGAGCTTGCCGAGGGGTCTCATTAATAAGAAACATTCCTTCGAGGTTGCCCTTTACTTTACCTGCTGTTTTTTTAATCTCTTTGTAATGTTACCAGTTTTGCAGCAGTTGTTTTTTGATTTGAAACAAGCCTGATAACATATACACCTTCCTCCCATTCCGAAGTGTTCAATTGCACACTTCGTGTTTTGTTGCCGTTTATTTCCGTCACTTTTCTCCCTGCAATATCAAACACGGTAATACAGTCAATAAACTCTCCGGCAAGAGTAACTGTAAGCTTGTTGTTAAACGGGTTTGGCATAACCGATATTAAAGTGTTGTTATCAGGATTATTAATTCCAGTACATGCAAGTACCTGCAATGTATCAGTAGCCTGGGCAAAACATCCTGTTGCATTTGCGTACTGGTAAGTTATGGTATGCGTACCCACACCAAGTGATGATGCATTTACAGGATTGGTGGCAACACCATTTACTAAATAAACTCCACCTGCAGGTGAGCCGCCTGTTAAAGTTACTGTGTTGGTTATACAACAACTGTTTGGCGATAATGCCAAACTTGCTGATGGTGCAGCCACTACAACAACCACTTTGGTAGCATTGGTACTGCAACTTACATTTGATGATGTTACATGCAGCGTATCGGTACCAATATTGAGATATGAAACCGAAACCGAATTGGTGTTTGCAGCACCCACTATGTTTCCAATGTTTGATGTCCAGTTATAAATTGCACCACTAATAAACGGCACCGAATAATTTACCGGAAAAGGAGTGCCTACACAAACTGTATCGGGCCCGGTAATACTTGCAACTGGAGTTCCTGCAACAAACACAACTTTTATCACTGCCGGAAAACTGTACGTGCTGTAAGTAAGTGTAAGTGTTACAGTATAATTTCCGCTAACCGAATAGGTGTGATTTACATTTAAACCAGTTCCTGTTGTTCCATCGCCAAAATTCCAGGTGGCATTGTATGCCTGCCAGCAATTATCGGCAGTAAAGTTTACCGTAGTGCAGTTAATTATGTTTACAGCAAAGTCAGGCGTTAACTCGGCCGGCTTGGGTGCGTCAATAAAATTTGGAAGTCCTGCAAAAGTGTGCATACCCCCTCCTATCTGTGTAAAATTTACGGCATTGGTAACCACAGTTGAGTTTGCCCATGAGTCGGCATTGGTAATCATGTCAAGGTACAAAGTGTTCCAGTCGGTTTGGGCAATGTAAATATTGTTGTCGGGCCCAATTTCAAACTGCAATGCCTCCAGGCTTGTGCCAAGCACTTTGCGCGGTGTGCTTAGGTTATTGGCATCGTACTGCGAAATCAAATCAGCACCGCCATATTCCTCATCCAAATAAATATAATTATCGTTAGGACTAAAAATAACACCTGTACTTATGCCGCCAAAACTTCCTGTTGCAATTTGCTGATTGGTAACAGCACCCGTTACATTATCAAAATCGTAAACAGCAAAACCACCCTGGCTAAACAATGCCTGAATAACCTTATCGCCTGCATGATTTCCTTTTAGCTGGCCTGAATATTCGGCCGTAAAATTTGCCGACACCACCGGCTGCAGGCCCGGGCTAAGCCCCGCCTGTGTAAGAAGTATGGAATAAAATCTTCCATTACTCTGAGTAGGATAGCCACGCATAATAACCCAATAATCAAATCCATTGCAATGAGGAATGATGGTTGCGCATTCGCTCATTTTGGTTGGTAATGACGGATGAGTAAATCGCTGGCAGTTGCTTACCGTATTGTTATTTAAATCAACCAGCACATAGCGCGCACACGAATCGTTTATATAAGAAGGCGGAGCACTTACAATATAATACTGCCCCGGATGTCCGGGATATGGAACTCCAATTATACCCGGCACAGTAGATGTGGTGTGATTAAAAATAGGAGCCAAATTTATTTGCTGATGGCTGCTGTTCCATACATTTATTCCATCCGAATAAAATAAAAGATTTCCACTGCTGTCACTCATCGAAACCGATGATTCAAAACCATTAATGGTTTGATTTACTACAGCAAGATTATTGGGCAATGCAGTGCCGGTATTAAATCCCATACTTGCAAACGCACCAAAAAACCAATTTGCTCTGTCCATTTTTGTCGAGTCCAGCACACAGGTAGTAATAGAAATAACTGCCGAATCAATAACCGTGTTTGATCCATCGCTTACTGTAAGATAAATTGTTTTATTACCTGCTGTTGCATATTGTATAGTTGCTGATGAATTGGTTGATGATGCAGGTGTAGCACCCGGAAACTGCCAGTTCCATGATGTGGCAGTATTTCCGTTGGTTGGATTGCTTACTGTTATGGGTGCATTAATGCAATATGCCTGTTGGGTAAAACCTATAGTGCTGGTTAATACCGATGGCAAGCAACCGTTGCCTCCCTGAATTCCGGTAGCAATTAAATTTGACTGCGACCATAAATTACTTCGCATAGTAGTAAGTGTAGCCCACATACGCTGACATTGGTTTTGTGTAAACGTATTCATACAGTTGTCATCTGAATACGACATATAACTTTCTGTCATATCATTTGCTGTAGTGCCTGTGGTATAATTTGCAACGCATGTATTATACACATTGCCGCACGGAACATTGGTGGTGGTGCTTGGCTCTATATCGCAAATAAAATCTCCATTCAAATCGCAGGCATCCACTGCTGCACCGGCAGCATTCATACCCGCACAGCCGCCCTGAAAAATATGATACAGGTTAAAGTAATGACCAACTTCATGAGCTGCAACTTTACCTTCTTCTAACCCAAAACCAAGGTTAAATGAACTGCCTGTGCTGTTATCACCACAAATGTCAGACCGCAGCACAAGACCATCAAGCGGATAGCTTGAAAGTATTGGCCTGGGGGCATAGCCCATTACAGTTCCGCCACTTGAACCGCTGATAGAATTTACCACCCATATATTTAAATAATTTGCAAACGGAAAATAGGTTGCATTGGGATGTGTGATGGCAAGCAACTGCTGCGCTCCTGTTGTGGTAATGGGATGATTGGTAGCACCTGTATTATCAGCATAACGCATTACACCGTATTCGGTTCCTGTTGGCCCCACATACCAGTTGGCCGTTGCAGGCATTGCAATTTGAGCCAGGCAAAATTGAACATCTGTATTTTGTGCGTATGATGCATGCGACTGGCCATTATATGCCGGATAATTTTTTGAGTAAGCTGCATTTAACGCATTTAGTTGTGATACTATTTGAGCATAAGAAATGTTGGCCCCACTGCCATAAGCCTGCCCGGCCGGATGCACAACATGAAACACCACCGGTATGGTGTATGTTGCTGCATTTAAGTTTTGTCCTCCGGAATTTTTATTGTTGCCAGTAAAATTGGCATCAATAAAATTTTTCAGTTTCCAATTCGCCTTTTCAAGCAATGCATCATAGTTTTTGATGCGGGCACGGTTCAGGTTTTCAATCTCATCATCGGCACATTGCCATGATGTTTTGTTTTGTTGTGCAGGTGCATTGCCTGTATTAAGCATGGCAATAGCAGCAATTAAAATAAAGTGTTTTTTCATGTCTGTTATATTTTTTAAAAGTGCAGTAAAAGTATGTAAAGCAATTTAAAAAAAGAACATTTATAACTACCTTAATCCTCCCCTTATTAATTATCTTTTTTATTACCCCTTTTCATTTAAAGCAATAAAAAAACTAATTCTGATTTTTTCACCACAAAGAAATTGCTGTTGGCAAGACGCATTATGCCTCTAACCAAATACATGGCAGCAGTCCCTAACATTAGGGAGATGCAACTGTTTTAAAAAAGTATTTTTACATCGTTATGCAACGAAATTATAAATATCTCTTAGGTCTTTTGCCCGGCTTATTGGTAATTGCCGGCAACCTTGCAGGTGGATGGTGGGTTGCTGCAAACGCTGTTTTTTCGCTGATAATTTTAGCGCTGTTAGAAACACTGCTTACTGAAAACAGGAGCAATGAAGTAGATCAAAACACATTTTTTCCTGATGCCATTCTCTACATGCATGTATCTATACAAGTACTTTGCATTGCTTCATTAATATATAGTGTGTGGGCGTATGAGTTTACTGTTTTACAGTATCTGCTTATGGCCCTTTCTACCGGAATAAATTCTGGTGCATCATCCATTGTAGTTGCACACGAGCTAATACACCGCAATAGTTTTTTTCACCGGTTTTTGGGTAAGTTTTTATTATTTACCGCATGCAATTTTTATTTTTTTGTTGACCACCTTCGCGTGCACCATAAATGGGTTGGCACGCACCGCGACCATGCCACAGCACGTTATGGCGAAAGTGTTTACCTTTTTTTTATACGTAGTATATCCGGTCAAATTATGGAATCGAATAAGATGGAGAGTGTACGTTTAAAAAATGTAAACCCTGTTGTTTTTTTTCTATCGCATTATGTAATTAGTTCTGTGGCTTTAACAGTTGTGTTTTGTTATGGCATTTACGAAACAGTAGGGCTAAAAGCCGTAGCCGTTTTTATTTTACAGGCCTTAATAGCCAACTTTTTGCTTGAGTACACTAATTATATTGAGCATTACGGACTAACCAGAAAAGATGGTGAACGTGTTACCGAAAAACACTCGTGGCAAACCGATAAAGTTATTAGCCGCTATTTTTTAATTGACCTTAGCCGCCATGCCGACCATCATTACCATGCAAGCAAACCTTATCATACCTTAAAAAGTTACGAAAGCGCACCCGTTTTACCAGGCGGATATGTAAACATGATTTATTTTGCATTGTATCCGCCTTTGTGGTTTAAAATCATGCATAAGCGTATTAATTCATTGGCAGAATAAAGAAAGACGCTATTTACGCCTAAAGCGCAAACAATTGACTACATTCGCGCAAAATTTAACAAGTGCCTTTCATGTTTATCTGCACACAGCAGACTTTTAGCACGGGCATAAACATTTTCAATGAACAAAATATTATTTAGTGAACTTTCGCTTAGTAGCGAAATGCAACAGGCTGTTGATGCCATGGGCTTTATCGAAGCATCGCCCATACAGGCCGAAGCCATCCCACAGTTACTTAAAGGCCATGATGTAATTGGTCAGGCCCAAACCGGCACAGGAAAAACTGCTGCCTTTGGAATTCCGCTGTTAGAAAAACTTGATGTAAATACCAAAGCCACCACAGCACTAGTGATGTGCCCCACGCGCGAACTTGCTGTGCAAGTTGCACAGGAGTTAAAAAAATTATCAAGGTTTAAAAAAGGAGTGGTGGTGTTACCCGTTTATGGTGGCGAGCAGATTATGAAACAAATCAATGCGCTTAAAAGACCTGTGCATGTTATTGTTGGAACACCCGGCCGCATCATTGATCATTTAGAGCGTAGAACGCTTAATTTTTCAAAAGTAAACACTGTTGTGCTTGACGAAGCTGATGAAATGCTGAACATGGGTTTTAGAGATGATATTGAACGGATTTTATCCGGCATCCCTGACGAAAGACAAACTGTTTTGTTTTCGGCAACAATGCCCAAACCTATTTTAGAGATTACCAAAAAGTATCAGTCGAATCCAAAGTTGATTAAGGTTACCAAAAATGAACTTACTGTTGAAAGCATTGAACAAATTTATTTTGACGTTAACAACTCACAAAAAACAGAAGTAATTACGCAACTGATAGAGTTGCACAACCTTAAACTTATGCTGGTGTTTTGCAATACCAAGCGTAAAGTGGATGTAGTGGTTGAAGAACTTCAGGACCTTGGCTATAAAGCCGAAGGCATACATGGCGACATGAGGCAAAACCAGCGCAACAATGTGTTGGCAAGATTCAGAAGAGCCGATGTAAATATTTTGGTTGCTACCGATGTAGCTGCACGAGGCATTGATGTGGATAATGTTGACGCTGTTTTTAACTACGATATTCCGCTCGACCCTGAATATTATGTTCACCGCATAGGGCGCACAGGCCGCGCAGGCAAATCGGGCAAGGCATTTAGCTTTGTTACCGGCCGCAATGAAATGGGCAAACTGCGCGAAATAGAACATTACTGCAATATGCGTGTAGAAAAGCACCAGTTGCCATCGGGTAAGGAGCGCTTTGAACTGAGCAAGGATAAATTTACACAGCGCGTAAAAGAAATGATTGCCGCAGGCGGGCTTGAGCCTTACGAAAAAATGATTGCTGATTTTATGCACAAAGGCGTATCGCTTCATCATCTGGCCGGAGCGCTTTTAAAAATTCAGTTTGAACCTGTGGTAAAATCAACGCAAAAGGAAAACAGCCGCAGTACCGAAGGAAAAAAAGAAGGCCGCCAGCGAAATAAATTTCAAAAGGACAGTGGCATGGTGCGTTTGTTTTTGTCTGTTGGAAAAAAAGACAGAGTAAGCAAAGGCGACATAGCAGGTGCCATTTCATCACTGGCCGGAATACAAGGCGCAGATATTGGCGTTATTGATGTGTATGACAAGTTTTCGTTTGCCGAAGTTGCAAACAGCGAACTTAACAATGTGCTGCAAGGCGTAAACGGCAATAAAATAAAAGGCCGCAAGGTTAATGTTGAAATTGCAAAATAAAGTGGGTATAGATAACTAAGCCCACTCGCTCAGTTCCATCCAGCGTTTTGTTTTACTGTCAATATCATGAATCATTTCGCTTAATTGTTTTGAAAGTACGTGTATCTTTTCGGTATGCAATGTGCCCGATGATAGTTGTTGCTCTATTTCAGCTTTCTGTTCTTCCAAAGCAAAAATTTCTTTTTCCAGGTTTTCAAACTCGAGTTTTTCTTTAAACGTGAGTTTCTTTTTTTCTTTTTTTTCTGATGGAGAGGCTAATGATTCGGCCAGTTTTTTTTCAACTTTTTTTTGCTCCCTGTTTTTCTCTGCCTTTTGCCTGCGGTAATCGTTGTAATTTCCGTTAATTACTTTTATTTCGCCATCGCCTTCAAAAACAAAAATATGGTCGGCAACTTTGTCCATAAAAAAACGGTCGTGCGTAACCATCATTACGCAGCCTTCAAAACTTTCAAGGTAATCTTCAAGCACAGCAAGTGTATCAATATCCAAATCGTTGGTTGGCTCATCCAGTATCAACAGATTTGGATTTTGCATAAGCACGGTAAGCAGGTAAAGTCTTCTTTTTTCGCCACCACTTAATTTTGATACATATTGAAAATGCATTGACGATGGAAACAAAAAACGCTCGAGCAACTGAATGGCCGAAATTTTTCGACCAAGCGTCATGGGAATAAACTCGGCAATATCGCGTACCACTTCAATAACCCTTTTATCTGCTGAAATATATTTTGGTTGCTGCTCAAAATATCCGGGCACTATGGTTTCGCCCATTACAATTTTACCCTTGTCGGGTTGCAGCCTTCCGGTTATCAGGTTAAGAAGTGTTGACTTACCTATTCCGTTTGGGCCAACTATTCCAATTTTTTCGCCCTTTCGAAACGTGTAATCAAAACCAGAAATAATTTTTTTTTCGCCAAATGACTTTGATGCCTTATGTATTTCAACAATTTTTGAACCTATGCGTGAAATATTGATATCAAGAGAAATATTTTTTTCAGCAATATTTTTTTTTGCCACTTGCTCTGTTTCATAAAATGCATCTACGCGGGCTTTGGCTTTGGTGCCTCTTGCCTGTGGCATTCTTCGCATCCAGTCAAGTTCTTTACGATAAAGATTTTGGGCTTTTGTTACCGTTGCACTTTCGCTCTCAAGGCGTAATGCACGTTTTTCAAGGTAGTAGCTGTAATTTCCTTTATGCCTGTAAAGTATTCCGTTATCAAGTTCAAGAATTTCGTTACACACATGGTCTAAAAAGTACCGGTCGTGCGTAACCATAAGCAACGAAGCATTTATTGATGAAAGATAACCCTGCAACCACTCTATCATTTCAATATCCAGGTGGTTGGTAGGCTCGTCAAGAATTATAAAATCGGCATCGGCAATTAAAACCTGTGCAAGCGCAAGGCGTTTTTTTTGCCCACCCGATAACGCTGAAGTATGCTGTGCATAATAATCAACCGATAGTTTGCCGGCAACAGTTTTTATTTTTCCAAGTTGGGTAAGCTCATCGTCATTTAATTCGTCAGTAGTTTTTGTGCCTGTAAGCACATCAGCCAAATGCATGTTGTTGGTTAAAGCATCGGCAATGGTAATAGCATTTTCAAAATTGGTTTCCTGCTCCAGATAGGCCGTTTTTAAATTATTTCTAAGCACCACCTTGCCCGTATCTGCAACATCAAGTCCTGCAATTATCCTGAGCAACGATGTTTTACCCGAACCGTTTCGTGCAACAATGGCTACTTTTTTTCCTGAATCTATCCCAAACGAAATTTTGTCAAACAAAACTTTATCGCCAAATGCCTTGCTTAAATTCTCAACCGATAAATAATTCACACTTTAAAATTTTGCCGCGAAGGTAAAGTTTGCACCTCAACATGGTAGAATATCCGTTAATCTTATACCCCTGTTTTATTAGTTCAAATTTTAAAAGTAAATTAGCAGCGGAGTTAGTTTCATTAGTTATTGGTTACTAAGCACATCATTTTCATTTTTATCATCCATCTTAAATAAATACTATGCCATCAGTTTGTTTTTATTTCCAGGTACACCAGCCGTTTAGAGTAAAACATTATAGCGTTTTTGATATTGGTAAAGACCATTTTTATGAAGATGGTGAAAAAAATAAATGGATAATGGATAAGGTAAGCGAAAAATGCTACCTGCCAGCCAACAAAAAAATGTTTGAGTTGATAAAAAGGCACAAAGGAAAATTTAGAATTACCTATTCGCTTAGCGGAACGGTAATTGAACAAATGGAACTGTACCGGCCCGATGTGCTTGATTCATTTGTTGAACTTGCTAAAACCGGTTGCGTTGAATTTTTGTCAGAAACTTATTATCACTCACTAAGTTTTTTATACAGCAAAGATGAGTTTAAACGCCAGGTGAAAGAGCATTACGAAAAAATTTATAAATATTTTAAGCAAAAGCCTACCGTATTTAGAAACACCGAGTTAATTTATAATAATGAATTGGCTGCGTTTATTGAAAAACTTGGTTTTAAAGGAATACTATGCGAAGGGGTTGACCGCCTGCTTAAAGACAAGCATCCAAACTACCTGTACAAACCCGTTGGCACACAAAAAATAAAAGCGCTGCTTAAAAATTATCGTTTAAGCGATGATATTGCATTTAGATTTTCGGACAAAGGCTGGACTGAATGGCCACTGCATGCCGACACCTTTGCCGGTTGGGTTCATAAAATAGCCGGTGCGGGTGATGTGGTAAATTTGTTTATGGATTACGAAACATTTGGCGAGCATCAATGGGAAAACACCGGCATTTTTGATTTTATTGATCACCTGCCAAAAGAAATATTAAGCCACCGTGATTTTAATTTTAAAACAGCCAGCGAAGTGGTGGATTTATATCCTGCACGTGGTGTATATGATGCGCACGAATTTATTTCGTGGGCCGACCAGGAACGAGACTTAAGTGCATGGCTTGGCAACAATATGCAGCAGGAAGCATTGGGTAAAATTTACACATTAGAAAAAAAAGTTATTGCAACCGGCAATAAAGATTTGATTGATGTATGGGGCAAGTTGCAAACAAGCGATCACTTTTATTATATGAGCACCAAGTTTTGGAGCGATGGCGATGTACATAAATATTTTAGTCCGTATAACTCACCTTATGATGCATACATTTTTTACATGAATGCATTTAGCGATTTTGAAACAACCATTAACAACACCCAGCCACAAAAGCCAGTTAAGAAAAAAACTCCGGCCAAACCAAAAGCTAAAAAAGAACTTAATGGCGAAGCAACCGCTGCCAAGAAAAAAATTATTGGTGACTAATTGAAGAAGTTATTTTACAAGAAGCGCTCCATTATTTAGTTTTTCAATAGCGTAAAAAATCCTTGCCACATCACCAATGTTTTTTGCTTCGGTTTTTTCGGCACTTACCACCAGTTTTGCTTCAATCATTACCACATCAGGCTGAGCGTTTACAATATTAATTTTTAAAGCCCCAAAAGAATTTTTCTCTTCTTTATTAAAATCAGCAGCATTAACTACTGTTATCGGCTTATCAAACTTTATAAAATATTTAAAGCCGTCCTGCGATACAAAGTCAGAATAAAAATCAAGTTGGCGATTTGTTGTATCTAAATCATGATAAATTATGTGTTGGCATAAGCCGGCAATATTTAACTGATAACCTCCATCAGCCAACGGCTTAATAAAATTTTTGGTCGAATATTTTATATGCATGTTTGAAGTAAACGGAAACTCTTCCAACTGCGAATCAAAAACTATACTGTCAACGGTTACCGGATAAGGCAAATCGCAAATGCGTTTGTTGTATTCAGGATTAACGGTAGCATCCGAATAGTGATACATATAACAACCGCGCTGCATGGTAGAAAACTGACCTTTAAGTTCAACCTTGGCTTCGAAAGTTGCTGTAAATGATTGTGTATTTACATTAACAAGCACATTGCTTGTACGCATGTTATCAAGCAATGAACTGTATGGGGTTCTGATAGCATAAAAGGTGGCATGTATATTCTGCCTCCAAGTATTGGAGTCAGGTTCGGCTTGGGGGATTAAAAATGTTGAGCAATCTTCAAGATAAAAAGGCATTTCATTGGCATATAATCCAAATCGGTGATGTTTAGGATAAAAGTAAAATGGATTTGATTTATCAACCACAACAAAATAATACCGCCAATGATTGATGGGAGAATAATTTTTAAAATCAATTTTTTCAATCCGTTTATCGCACAACAAAGCCAGGTAAAAATCGTTTCGCAAGCGCAACGCCATTTCGTTATAAAAGCGCTGACGGCTCATATTTCGTAACGTATAATTTTTAATATACTTTCCAATGTTTTCATTGTTCTCTACGTTATCGTTAAATGCAAACCTGTCATCATCATATTCAAAATTATTAACTACAGCTTTGTGCACAGCATCAAACCTTTTGAAAAGCGAAGTATCAGGAATATTTTTTGTTACGCTGTCAAAAAAATTATTTAACGTAACCGTGTTTTTATCCGGTCGCGAAAAAAAACGTTTTGCCAGTTTTCCGTCACTGCTGAATGAGCGTTTAAATCCTTTATCAACATAGTTTACATATTGAAGATAAACAGCTTCCCATGAATAAGGAAGAAGTTGCTCGTAATCGCCATTAGGTTTTAGTATTCCATAGTTCTGTTCATGTTTATAGTACGAAAAGTATGGAAGCGATTCATGCGCCCGTGAACCTGGTTCGTTTGCAATTGCAACCAGATTTTTTCTTTTCCATAAAAAGTTGCGTTTAATTCCAACAATGGTTTTTTCTGTTTGGTTTTCTGGTAATGCATCATTGAAAAAATTCAATACATATACATCTTTGTTATCATACGAAAAATCAAGCTGATAATTTTGCTTTGGCAAATTGCCATTTAAAAATATTGCACGCGATTTATCATACACCATATAGGTCATGTAAACTTCAACCTCATCACCAGGTTTAATGTTTTTTATTTCAAACCCAAAAGCATACAAGTCTGTATTTATTGGATTTAGCAATCGGTTAAGCGATGCTTTGGCACTAAATTCAGAACGCAATACAGGAGCAAACGTTTCGGTTTGTGCAAGGCCTGATGGATCAATAAAATGTTCGAGTTCCTTGCTGTAAGCACCGGTTCCGCGTTTATGCATATAAAAAGTTTCTTTTTCAAAAACCTGTTCAATAACAGATTGGGCTACTTTACCGTCTGCACGAATTATACGGGCATTAAAAGTTTCAATGGCAGCAATGGATACTTTAGGTCTGTGCAACGTATGGCGGTTGGCAAACAATGTATCAGAATAGTTTGATGCATCGTTAAAATTTTCGGGCAGCCAAATTGTTTTGTACTTGTCAATTCCTTTTTGTGTTAAAAACTTAATGCGGTAGTTTTTTGTAATACGTAATGTAAAGTCACTATTGTTAAATGCAAATTCTTTTTCGTTCAGCACTTTAATTTCAGTTCTTTCATCAAGTATCACAGCATCACAGTTTTTAAATTGTTCTTCAACAGCAATGGGGCGCGGCTTTGGTGAAGGCCACTCCATGTTATTGGTTTTTATTTTTATAGTTTGCGCTGCGGCATTAGCACTTAAAAGAAATGTGAAAACAAAAAATATTTTTCCCGCTAAAAAATTTATCTGCATGTTGGTATAGATTGGTTCCTCCAAAGGAAAGAAATAGAATGAAGAAAACAAAAAAGCGCTTAGTTGGACCCAATGCATGCGAGATAACTAACTTTCATACCTTTGAAAAAAAAAACGATGCAAAAAATTTATTTGCTACTTACTTGCAGTATTCTGATTTTTAAAATTTGTGTAGCGCAAATACATATTAATCCTTTCTGTGTGGGAGTAACACAGCCAACAGACATTAAACATGCAGGTGATGGCCGTTTGTTTGTGTGCGAACGGCAGGGAAAAATTCGAATTGCAGATGCCAATGGAGTTTTACTTACTCAACCTTTTTTGGACATAAGCAATCTTGTTTCTACTGTACATCCCGAGCAAGGATTGCTTGGCCTTGCGTTTAGCCCAAACTATGCTTCAGATGGTGCTTTTTTTATTTACTATACCGACAAAGTTGATACAGGCAACACGGTAGTTGCACGTTATCAGGTAAGTGCCACCAATGCCGACAGTGCCGATGAAAACAGCGCCACCATTATACTTACACAAGTGCAACCCGAACGATACCACAACGGTGGTTGTTTGCAATTTGATAAAAACAATTATTTATACATTGGTTTAGGAGATGGTGGATTGGTTAATGATCCCAACAACACATCTCAAAACAAACTAACCAAACTTGGAAAAATATTGCGCATAGATGTATTATCTCAGCCCGGCACATATCAAATTCCTCCTGATAATCCATATTTCGGCATGGCATCAGCATTAAATGAAATATGGCATTTTGGGTTGCGAAATCCATGGCGATTTAGTTTTGATACACTAAAAAATGATTTGTGGATTGGCGATGTTGGACAAGGCAACTGGGAAGAAATTAACAAAACTCCACTTACACAAAGCGGGTTAAACTTAGGATGGAGTTGCCGGCAGGGAGCACACAACCATATTACATCACATTGCCTTGCAGGCACTGTTTTTTTTGATCCGCAGTTTGAATACGACCACTCAGGAGGAAATTGTTCGGTAACACAAGGGTATGTTTACAGAGGAGCACTTGTAAATTCGCTTTATGGCTTTGATGTGTATGGCGACTACTGCTCAGGAAATATTTATAAACTCACCACCGATAGCCCATACACAAGCACCCAAATTTTAACCACTACTATTAACCCATCTACTTTTGGAGTTGATATGTATGGCGAATTGTATGTGGCTGATTATAGCGGAGCCATTTACCAGTTTGCTGACAGCGTTTGCCAACCTGCAGCTTTTATTACCAACCTTACCGACACATTTTATTGTGGCGATTCTGTTTTGCTTTTCACACCCAACAACCCTGCCCTAACCTACCAATGGTTTTACAACGCAACTCCAATTACAAACGCCACATCAAACACATATTATGCATCACAAAGCGGCAACTACACTGTTTACACCGAAAAAAATATTGCTTGTTTTAATACATCTTCCGCATATTCATTGGGCAATTGCATTTTGTCGGTAAATAATATGCCGATGCATGAACGATTAAGTGTGTATCCTAATCCGGCTAATAATGAATTTACATTATCGGGGATTACTTTTGAAAAAGGCGATGAGATTATTGTTACAACTGCAATAGGAAAAAAAATTAAAACTTGGCTGGTTGCGGAAAAAACATCAAACATCAAACTTCAAACCTCAAACCTTGCCAACGGAATTTACTTTTTACAAATCAACACAAACAACATTTCTGTTTGCAAAAAAATAATTGTCCAGCATTAATTGTTAGTCTTCGTGCCCCTTATGGTTTATCACTTTTCCGGTGCGCCACATTTTGTCTTCGTCTTCCAATTGCTTTTTCATTTCTTCGCTAAGTGTAATTTTTTCTATCCCTTTTAAATCGGGCATGCCGGCATTTACCCAAGCAGTGTACCAAAAACTTCCTGTCATAATTATACTTTGACGCATTCTGCGCTCCACCATTCCGCCCAGCATTTTATCATACGCAGCAGCATACTCTTTTGAGTACACTTTCATCATTACATTGCCGCGTTGCTCGTAAGCATATTTTTTATCGCTTTCAAATTTATCGTTAAGCTCCTGCTCAAACCGCAACACCGAATCGTGAGCAGCATAACTCTCTTTTACAATTTGCCAAATCACATCCATTGACTTATCAATAAAATATGCTTTGCCTGTGTAATAATCATACTCATCGGCAAACAGCTCAGGCAGGCGCGACTCCCAAAAACCATGAATACCGTGCTGATTTGTTTTTTGACCATTGTAATTTTCGGTACAGTGCAACGGCACATGTGCATCGGCAATGTAATGTCCTATATCGGCACTTGTATGCAAAATTTTTTCGTATTGCTTTTCTTTAAATGCTTTGGTAAGCCTGTTTAGCATTAAGCTAATGTGCCATGGCACTATGCCATGCGCACGCAAGGTATCTTCGGTATATTTTTCTACAGCATCGTTCCAGTAAACGGGTATTGAATCAAATGGGTGTTCGCCATAATGATCAACGTCTATATAATGATTTTCGGCTTCGTTTTTTACAGCGTACCTTCTTTTGTCAGGATCCACTGCATGCTCTTCAACATAATCAATGTTGGCTTTATAAAAACCTATCAACTCCTGAGGTAATGTAAAAACAGCATAACGGTTTATGCGCTTGTGTCCAAAAAATCCCCATGCAAAAAGTACAGTAGAAAAAAGGAGGCAGTAAAAAACAGTCAGCAGTATTTTTCTTGTTTGTAAATTCATTATACAAATAAACAAACTTTAATGTTGCCACTGTACTTTTATTAGCAAGTAATTTATAATTTTGAACGAATAGAAATTATTAAAAATAAAAAGCATGAAAAAACCATTACTCAGTGTTTTGTTTGTATCAGCATTTGCATTACAAAGCTATTCTCAAAATTATGTGTGGACGCAAAAAGCATATTTTACACCGGGCAACCGTGCCGGTGCATTTGCATTTGCAATTGGCAATAAAGGTTATGTTGGAAGCGGTGTAACACAAATAAGCCCTACATCCATTGCCTATGTATCCGATTTTTGGGAATACGACCCATCACTTGATGTGTGGACCCAAATGGCATCGTACCCAACGGCTGTTTCATCACCTGCTGCTTTTTCTATTGGTGGTTTAGGTTATGTAACCACGGGTTTTGACGGTGTAAGTTATTTAACCAACACCTATGCTTACAACCCTGCAACAAATACATGGACAGCCAAAGCAGCTTTTGCAGGTGCAGCAAGATATACCACATCTTGTTTTACAATTGGCACTTATGCTTATGTGGGACTGGGTAAAAGCGGCCCCTATCACAGCGATTTTTTTAAATATGATGTATTAACTGACACGTGGAGCAGCATTGCAACCATAGGTGGTTCACAAAGACAAAATGCTAAAGCGTTTGCAGCCAATAATATGGGGTATGTGATTGGCGGGGCGTTTGGATTTACCGGTGATTATTTTGATAACTGGATGTATGATCCTTTAACTAACTCATGGACACAAAAAGCAAATTATCCAGGCGGAGGAAGTTATGCAGGCTTTGCTTTTTCATTAAACGGATTGGGTTATATAGGAACAGGAAGCCATACATCAACATCACTAACCTATGGCGACTGTTACAGTTATAATCCTGCAACAGATACATGGATGCCTGAAGCAAGTTTTGGAGGTGGGGTGCGTAATTCAACATCGTATGTTTCTATAGGTAACAAAGGCTATGCAGGATTAGGCTCTACAGGGATTTTTCCAACAATTAATTATCAGGCCGACTGGTGGGAATTTTCTGTTCCCACAAGTATTAACGCAAACCACAATTCTAATACCATTAATGTTTATGCTAACGGATATGAGATTTGTGTGCAATTGCAAAATGCCGCTAAAGAAAATTATACACTGAGAGTTTTTGATGTGAGTGGTAAAATTATTTCTACTAAACTTATTTTAGCCGGAAATAGTTTGTATAAAACAAACTTGAATGTTGCCAAAGGAAATTATGTTTATGAATTAATTTTAGACAAGAAGACAATAAAATCCGGAAAATTTTTAATAAAATAAAAAGCAGTATCAATAGTAAGACAACCCCGACAGCGTTTTAAACGCTGTCGGGGTTTTAGTTTAAAGCCTACCCATTTGCCTCCTAAAAAAATGTTTCTTTGCATAAATTATTTAGCGCAGTAAAAATGACTGACAAAGAATTATCCACCGAAATAAAAAATTGTAACGAGGTTTTAAAAAACGGTGGAACTATTTTATATCCTACCGATACCGTTTGGGGTATTGGGTGCGATGCAACAAATGCAGCCGCTGTCGAAAAAGTTTTTGCAATTAAAAACCGGCATGCTGCCAAAAGTTTAATTGTGCTTGTAAGCGATGATGCCATGCTGAATAAATGCGTAAAAGAAGTACCGGCCATGGCATGGGATATTTTAGAGCACGTTACCAAACCCACCACAATTATTTATCCCAATGGTATTAATGTGGCAAAAAATGTTTTGGCCGAAGATGGCAGTATTGCCATACGGATGATAAAAGAACCATTTTGCAATAAACTCATTCACCAGTTTAACAAGCCCATTGTTTCAACTTCGGCCAATATAAGTGGTGAAACACCACCGGCAAGTTTTAACGATGTTGATGATAAAATTAAAAATGCTGTTGACTATGTAGTGAATTACAGGCAGCCTGAGAAAAAAAATATCAGGGCATCATCTATTATAAAAATCGGTATCAATGGTGAAATTGAAATTATACGAAAGTAATGCAGCCGATTTCTTCAATTGTTTTTATTAAGAAGGAATCTGAGCGACTCCCCGGAAAAAATTTCAGGTTGTTTAATGGGCGTCCCTTATATACAATAATTCTTCAATTATTAAATAAGCATCCATTAATTTCAGAAATACTCGTTGATTCAGACAGCGATGAAATTCTTTCTTACACTTTGTCATTAAAAAAAGGAGTTCCAATTACGCGCCCCCAAAAGCTTTATGGTGGCAACATAGGGGCTAATGATTTAATCGCGCATGATATATCATTTTCTTCGCACCAACACTTTCTACAAACACATTGCACCAATCCTTTGCTAACTTCAAAAACAATTTCTTCTGCAATTGATAAGTACTTTAACAATTTAAATTCCAATGATTCGATGTTCTCAGTTAGCAGAATTCAACAACGTGTTTTTTGGAGTAACAGTGAACCTGTAAATCATTCGAAAGAAAAATTAGTTCGTACACAAGATTTACAACCACTTTTTGTCGAGAATGCAGCTTTCTTTATTTTCTCGAAATCGTCTTTTAAAAATTCAGGCAATAACCGAATCGGACTTAAACCATATATGTTTGAAACTGCAACAACCGAATCAGTGGACATTGATTATGAAAAAGATTTTAAACTTGCCGAGTTGATAGATAAAAACAAAAATTATTTTCCAGAAACATTTACTTCTTCACTCTAAAAACGGCAGCACATGCCGGACTACTTTTGCAGTAGCACCTTGTCTGCACACAATATAATTCCTGTTTTTTTCAGCCATTATTTTCCGCTCCTCACTGTTTATCATTTTTAAAATCAGGTTCTCCAATTCTACTTTGTTGTTCACAATAAAAGCCCCCTGAAAGTTTAGCATATCAGTTGCTTCGGGTAAATTTCTGTAAACCGGACCAAAGCAAATTATACAACCGAAAACGGCCGGTTCAATTATGCTATGAATTCCAACCTTTGTAAAACCTCCACCGATAAAAGCAATTTGAGCATACCTGTACAACGTTGAAAGAATTCCTACGCTATTTACATATAAAATTTTCTCATGACCCTTTAAGTCGCCTATTTCGCTAAACAAAATCATTTCATCCTTAAAAACTTTTTTTAAGTTTTTAATTTTTTTGTCATTAATCTCGTGAGGTACAATAATCCATTTTACTGAATCATTTTTCCAATTCAGTATTACCTTTTCCATTATTTGACTGTCTTTCTGTAAAACACTCCCTCCTATAACACAAAATTTCCCGTTAATAAATTTTTCGATTAATTCAAGTTTTATATCCTCAGAACTTGTTTTGCAAACTGTATCTATTCTTAAGTTTCCTGCCAATTTCAAATTGTTTGAAATTTTATTTTTTAACAAAAACTCGTAAGAAATTATATCCTGAACAAAAACAGCATTGTATTTTTTAAAAATTTTTTTGTAAAAATACTTTTGTGGAAACCTCAAAAATTTACTCCTTACAGAAAGTTGGAATGAAACAAGAAAAAGTGGAATGTTTCTTTTCTTAGCTTCAGTAACATAATGGGGCCATATATCATTACGCACAAAAAAAATTGCATGAGGCTTTACAGTGTTCAAAAAAAATACAGTATTTTGCCTTGTATCAAGTGGCATATATAAAATCTCATCTGCGCCAGAATAATGCCTGATAGCTTCATATCCCGAAGGAGAAAAAAAAGTGAGAAGAATTTTATTTCCTGGAAGTTCCTTTTTTATTGCATCTATCAAAATTCTACCATCATTAAACTCGCCCAGTGAGGAACAGTGAAACCAGATCCATTTACTTTCCTTAAAATTAATATTACGTATCCTATCATTCAGCCCTATTCTACCCCTCACCCATTTACGCGCTTTCAAATTAAAAAGTGAGGCAGTATGAATTAAAAAAAAAAAACATGAATTATACAATTGTAAAACAACACTGTTATTATTTTAAAAAAACATCTTCTCCACTCCAAATCAATTTACCGTATGTATTTAAACGGAGTAATTCATCAACTGAAATTTTATTGCTGTGCTTTTGTGACTTTAATTTTAAAATCAAATTTATAGCCTCAGTCATCTCTTTAAACCAGGATGGAGACAATGAGCATAAATCATCCTTAAAGTGCTGTTTGCCTTTAGCTACTTTTTTATTTTTTTCCTCCAGTGTAAAATGCCTTTCAAGGTAATCAATTCCCAAAGTAGTTGCATAGAGCGAAGGGATAATTCCTTCTTCATGACCTGAATACCCAATTCTGCAGTTAAATATTTTCTTAAACTCAATAATTCTGTTTATATTCAACAATTGAGGTGGGCAAGGATAAATACAATTGGTGTGTACAAGAATCAAGTCTTCTTTTTTAAGCAAATTATAAATGGATTTAATCTCCTGCATTTTCATTGCACCGGTAGAAACTATGATGGGTCGCTCTTTTTTATTTACCGCTACAATCTCTTTCAAAAATGGCAAGCATTGCGCTTCGCGAGATGCCACTTTAATATATTTTGGTTTTAATTCTATTACCAATTTTAATGAATGCAAATCATGCACAGAAGCAAACCATTGAATTTTTACCCTTCTGCAGTAATCAACAAATGCTTCCATTTGCTTAATTGAAAATTCAAATCTGCTTTTTCTTTTTTTAATTTCGGGATTATTCCTAAAATAACTTGCATTGTTCCTTACTTCAAACTTAACACATGTAGCGCCTGCGGCCTTAGCGGCATCAATCATTTTTCTGGCTCTTATTATATCTCCAAAATGATTATAAGTAAACTCGGCTGTTATTTCCATAGAGGCAACTAAATTAAAAGTATTTTTGCAAAATACTAATTGTATTGTGAAAGTTTTACTTAATCAGGCAGTATTTAAAATTATTTCAGACCTTTCAGAAAGTGTAAATAGCAAAGCCTTTGTAATAGGTGGCTTTGTACGCGATTATTTTTTAAATCGCGAAAGCAAAGACATTGACATTGTAGTTTTAGGTGACGGCATTGAACTGGCAAAAAAAGTTTCGCAACAAATTCCAAATTCTTCGTTTTCGTATTTTAAAAACTTTGGTACTGCTAATGTTAAAACACCTGAGTTTGAAATTGAATTTGTGGGCGCACGCAAAGAGTCTTACCAAAGTAATTCGCGCAAGCCGCATGTTTTAACCGGCACGCTAAAGGACGACCAGTTAAGGCGTGATTTTACTATTAACGCCCTTGCCTTTAGTCTTAATAAAGAAAACTACGGAGAGTTAATTGATCCTTTTAATGGAGAGAGTGATATAGAAAAAAAAATAATTCGCACACCGGGCGACCCTTTTGTAACTTACAGCGATGACCCATTGCGCATGATGCGCGCCATACGTTTTGCAACACAACTAAATTTTACGATTGCAAAAAAATCGTTTGATGCAATTATTGCTGATAAGGAACGCATAAAAATTGTTTCGATGGAAAGGATAACAGATGAATTGAACAAAATTGTTTTATCTCCTATCCCATCCATTGGATTTAAGTTATTATTTGACACAGGCCTTTTGCATTTAATTTTTCCGCAAATGGTAAAGCTGCATGGCGTTGAATACCGCAACGGAAAAGGACACAAGGATAATTTTTACCATACACTTGAAGTGCTTGATAACATTTGCAAAACAACAGATGATTTATGGCTACGGTGGGCTGCCATACTTCACGATATTGCAAAACCAGCAACAAAATATTTTGATGCCAGCGCAGGCTGGACCTTTCATGGACATGAGGACAAAGGTGCGCGCATGGTGCCACAAATATTTCGTGAACTAAAACTTCCGCTTAACGATAAAATGAAGTATGTTCAAAAGTTAGTGCTATTGCACCTGCGCCCAATTGTACTTGCACAGGATATTGTTACCGATAGTGCGGTGCGAAGATTATTATTTGAAGCCGGTGATGATATTGATGACCTTATGAAACTATGCCATGCCGATGTAACCACCAAAAATGAGTACAAAAAAACTAAGTACAAACGCAACTTTGAACTGGTACAGCAAAAATTAATTGAGGTAGAAGAAAAAGATAAAGTTCGCAACTGGCAACCTCCTATAACTGGCGAAATTATTATGCAAACATTTAATCTAAAACCAAGCCGCCAGGTTGGAATTATAAAAGATTTTGTGCGCGAAGCAATTTTAGATGGAAAAATTAAAAACGATTTTAATGAAGCGTTTGAATTGATGATTGAAAAAGCCAAAGAAATGGGAATTGAAAAAGTGGAATAGACATTGGTGCATTGGTCATTGGATAGATTATAATTTATAACAAAAAAATACCTAATGACTAATGCTTATTCAAATAACCATAACTTTTTTTATCACTTTTCAAAAAAGATTTTTCAACCAATAATTTTTTAAACAATATTTATTTTGTTTTTGAATTAAAAAATGTACTTCATACTTTTGAAACATTAAAACTAAACTACCATGGCAGTGTACCGATTTAAAGTCTCGTTTGAAGATTACGAAGACATTAGCAGAGAAATTGAAATAAAATCCGATCAGTCATTTTACGATTTGCACGAAAGCATCCAGGCATCCATACAATTTGATGGTACTAAGGAATCATCATTTTTTATTAGCAACGACCATTGGCATAAAGGCGAGGAAATATCATCAGTGGTAAAAATTACCAAGCAGGGAAAAGAAACCAAGTTGATGAAAAATGCCGTGCTTCGAAATTTTATTTTAGATCCTCACCAAAAAATTTATTATACCATTGATGGCGAAACTCCCTGGACTTTTCACATCGAACTGGTAAAAATTTTACCTTCAGCAGAGATAACAAAGGTATATCCTTTTCTTAAAAAAATTACAGGTGAAGCCCCGCGCCAGTACGTTTCTAAGGTAGCCCCTCCTATTGATACAGATGAGCTTATTGCTGATGAGGAAACAGAACCAGAAAACGAGGATGTAAAAGAAACGGTTGATGAAAACGAGGAGTTTGATACCGATGCAGCAAAAGACATGGAAGTTGACCCTAATAGCGAAGATGAGGAAATGGATGATGTGGAGATGAGCGGTGACGAGGAAATGGAAGAAGAAGCCTGATTTATACCAAAAGCAATAGTACTAAGGGTTTAATGTTTGAAATAACATTAAGCCCTTATTCTTTTTTTAAGCCTAACCGATTTGCTACTTTTGCCTAATGTCAGAAACAATAAATACCGATAACAAACCATACTATAAAAAACCTTCGTGGTTAAAAGTAAAACTTCCCGTTGGCGAAGAGTACCGCAAAGTGCGTGGGCTGGTTGATGATTATAAATTACACACCATTTGTGAAAGCGGAAATTGTCCCAATATGGGCGAGTGCTGGGGAGCAGGCACAGCTACATTTATGATTTTGGGAAACATTTGCACCCGCTCATGCGGATTTTGTGCTGTGGCAACAGGAAAGCCCGATGCCGTTGACCCGATGGAACCATTGCGTGTTGCCAAGAGTGTAAAGTTAATGCGCGTAAAACATTGTGTGATTACGTGTGTTGACCGTGATGATTTAAAAGATGGTGGTGCCGAAATTTGGGTGGAGACAATTCGTGCTGTGCGCAAACAATCGCCAGAAACCACAATGGAAACTTTAATTGGAGATTTCCAAGGTAACTTTGAAAACCTTCAGCGTGTTATTGATGAAAAACCCGAAGTAATTTCACACAACATCGAAACCGTTCGCAGATTAACAAAACAAGTGCGCGTACAGGCAAAGTACGACAGAAGTTTAGAAGTACTAAAGAAAATAAGTTTAACGGGTGCACGTACAAAATCGGGTTTCATGTTAGGATTAGGCGAAACCGAAGAAGAGATTTTAGAAACCATGCAGGATTTGTTTACTAATGGAGTTCAGATTTTAACCATAGGACAATACCTTCAACCAACAAAAAATCATTTGCCAGTTGCCGAATTTATTACTCCTGAAAAATTTGCTGAGTATAAAAAAGTTGGTTTAGAGATGGGATTTAAATATGTAGAGAGCGGGCCATTAGTGAGGAGTTCTTATCATGCAGAGAAACATTTGTTTTAAAAGACACAAAAAACAAGAGCCAAGAAGCAAGAAAAAAAAACAATAGATGTACATTCGTAAATTCGTAATAATTCGTTATTCGTACCATGATTAAAGTTGCAATAAATGGTTTCGGCAGAATAGGCCGCACAGTTTTTAAAAAGTTAAATGCATTAAACAATGTTGAAGTTGTTGGAATAAATGATTTGACAGATACGCCAACGCTTGCACATTTATTAAAGTACGATTCTGTTCATCGCAGATATAATGCTGAAATTTCTTCTGCTGAAAAAGAAATAATCGTTAATGGGAAACATATTCCTGTATTTGCAGAAAAAGACCCTGCACTTTTGCCATGGGGCAAATTAAATGTGGATGTTGTGATAGAATCAACCGGACGATTTACAAAGGCGGAAGCAGCCGAAGCGCACATTAAAGCAGGAGCAAAAAAAGTAATCATATCAGCACCGGCAACAGGAGATTTAAAATCCATAGTGCTTGGCGTAAATGATGACATTCTTGACAGGACTGAAAAAGTAATTTCAAATGCATCGTGTACCACCAACAATGCAGCACCCATGCTAAAAGTGCTTAATGATAATTGGGGAGTTGAAACAGCGCACATCACAACAGTACACTCGTACACAGGCGACCAAAACTTGCACGATGCACCGCACAAAGATTTGCGCAGAGCGCGTGCAGCGGCACAATCAATAATTCCAACAACAACCGGTGCAGCAAAGGCAATCACTGATATTTTTCCTGACATGAAAGGCAAAATTGGCGGTGCAGGAATTCGTGTGCCTGTTATTGATGGTTCGCTTACCGACATCACTTGCATTTTGCAAAAAGAAACAAATGTTGAAACCATCAACAAAAAATTTAAAGAAGCATCAGCAACTTATTTGAAAGGAATTTTGGAATACACCATTGACCCAATTGTTTCTGTTGATGTAATTGGCAACACACATTCATGTGTTTTTGATGGGCAACTAACATCAGTACTTGGAAAAATGGTAAAGGTGGTTGGCTGGTATGATAATGAGATGGGATATTCATCTAGGTTGGCTGAATTGGTATTGAGAGTTGGATAAAAGGTTCAAAGTTCAGCGTTCAACGTTTGCCGACCAATAATCATTCAGCTCTTTAACAATTTAACAATATAGCAATGCAAAAATTTATCAACTGAATGCTTTTTGCAAATACATTATTAATGATTCGCCCTGCTTGTTTTGGGTTTAATTCCGAGACTGCCCAATCAAATACTTTTCAAAATAAATTTTCCTTGCTTTCCCAAAATCAAATTCAACAAAATGCTTTGCGCGAATTTGAAAACTTAAAATCAAAAATTGAAGAAGCAGGTATTGAAGTTGTTTGTATTGATGATACAGATTCCCCTCCAAAACCTGATGCAATTTTTCCTAACAACTGGTTTTCTACACATGCAGATGGAACTTTGATTTTATACCCCATGCTAACTGAAAACAGAAGGCTGGAAAGAAGAGAGGATGTGGTTGATTTTTTGAAAATGAACTTTGAAGTCAAAAACGTTAAAGATTTATCTGCGCTTGAAAATCAAAGCATGTTTCTTGAAGGCACAGGAAGTTTTGTTTTCGACCATAAAAACAAAATAGCTTATGCGGCTATTTCCCCTCGCACTGATAGTAAACTTGCTGAGGACCTTGCTGAAGAAATGGGTTATGAAACAATTTTGTTTCATACACATCAAAACATTTATCATACCAATGTATTGCTGACTATTGCAAATGGTTTTGCAGTAATTTGTGATGAAGTAATTTCTAATGATGATGAAAAAGAAAATGTAATTGCAGCATTAAATAAGTCAGAACTAAAAATAATTTCAATCACTTTAGCGCAAATGAGCAACTTTGCAGGAAATTTATTGCAAGTGGAAAATAAGGATGGAAGTAAAATTTTGCTGATGTCAGCAAGTGCATACAATTCGTTTTCAAAATCGCAACTAAAATCTATTGAAAAATTTACTGATATAGTTTTCTCCGATATTTCTACAATAGAAAACATTGGTGGTGGAAGTGTGAGGTGTATGTTGGTTGAAATATTTTTGAAACAGAAATAGAACACGGATGACACGGATTAGGCGGGTTTTCACGGATAAAAATCAGCGTTAATCAGTTGCATCCGCGTCATCCGCGTTCTATTTAACTACTTACAATACTGATTAAACAACTGCTTAGCTTCCTGGTTATTTAAATTGGAAGCATTTAAAAAATCGCTGCATGCATCATCCTTCCTGTTCAATTGCAAGTAAAGCAAGCCACGGTTTTTTATTGCTATAGAAAAATCAGGCTTCATTTTTATGGCTGCTGATAAATGCTGCTCACAACTTATATAATCTTTTCTATTAAAGTCAATATTTGCAAGTGTGTTATATGCATCAATATTTTTTGGGTCAAGCTCAATTGTTTTTATACAATCAGCTTCGGCACCCAACGTATCATTTAATAAAAAGCGAACTTGCGCACGGTTGCTGTATAACACAGCCTGATTGCTATCGAGTTTTATGGCTGTTGTAAAATCAGCAAGTGCTTCTTCGTTTCTGTTCATGCTTGCATAAGTAAGTGCGCGATTGTAATAAGAGCGGCCATCTGTTTTATCAAGCTTCATTGCTTCTGTAAAATCATTTATAGCTTCGTTATATTGTCCTTTTATTTTATAAGCCATTCCCCTGTTTCCATAGGCACGATATATATACGGTACGGGAGGATTTTTTTCAAGTATGTCGGTCATAAAAGTAATGTCGTCTTTCCAAATTTTATTTCGCTCATACACCTGATAGGAAAAGAATATTCCGAAAAACAAAAGCAAGGTAATCATGTACGGGAAATATTTATTGTAGAAATAAATCTGGGTTTGTTTCAGATTTGCAAAATAAAAAAAGGGCAACATAAACAAACCTATGTATGGAAAATATGCGTAGCGGTCTGTCACAATAAACAATCGTGAAGGAATAATTTGGATGTTGATGGCAATGGTTATTAAAAACAATCCGGCACACAAAATAATTTTTTTGTTGTTTCTGAATTTGAATAGTGCAAACAAAACCGCAGCCATCAAAACAGCAGATGCATAATATTCCCACGGCAACATGCCGTTGTCTTTTGGAGGATACACATACACTGCGCATAAGTTTACCGGCATAAATAATTTTATAAAATAAAATACAAACGAATAGCATACCATAAAGAAAATGTCAACGCCATTGTATGAAACCATCATGCCTTGTGTGAGATTGCGCATGGTGCCTGCATTGCTTAGTGTAATAATTCCAAATACAATACTCAGTGCAAACAACGGAAGTTTTTCAAGAATTACTTTTTTGGAAAGCAATTTACGCCCGTAAAAATAATCGAGCAATACCATTACAACAGGCAATGTAACGGCCTGCGATTTTGAAAAAAGCGAAAGGATAAAAAACAATATTGAATAAGCAAAGTGTTTGGTGCTGTTTTGTGTTATGTACTTAATGTAATTTATCAGCGCAAGCAAATAAAAAAACGTGTACATGCTGCTGCTGCGAGCCGATATCCATGACACCGCTTCCACATTCATGGGATGCACACCAAACAAAAACGCAACAAGCAATGCACCTGAATTATTTTTTGTTAACTGCTGAACAAATTTGAAAACCAAAACAATATTTGCAAGATGAAAAACCAAATTAACAAAGTGCAATGGAAAAGTATTTAATCCTGAAAAGTTATAATTAACCGCAAACGACAAAACCGGCAGCGGCTGATACATGATTACATAATAGGTGCTGAAATATTTTGTTATGTTTTCCCAGGTGAGCTTTAACACTTCGGGGTAATCGTTAAAATATTCGTTATCGTCAAAAGTTAATATAGCGTTATTAAGAGAATTGGAGTAGATTAAATAAACGAATAATAAAATTCCAGTGAGGATATATGCCGCTGGAAAAGGTTTTTTTTCTTGATCTGGCTGAGGTTTTCTTATTGGTGCCCCCTTTACATGCCTGTTATCTTTTTTCATCGTTGAAGTTATGTTGGCAAGTATAAAAAAATAAAAACTAACAAACAGACATTAAAACTTAAATAAGAATTCATGGTGTCGCAATACTTTTTATCTAATTTCGTTTCGGTAAAAAAATAAAAATATACTATGAAGAAGATTTTAAAAATTATTGCTGTGGTGCTTGTGTTGTTTATTGCATTTGCTGTTGCTGTTCCTTTTTTGTTTAAGGACAAAATTATAACTGAGATAAAAAAAGCAGCTAATGAAAACCTGAATGCCAAACTCGATTTTAAAGATTTGAATATTAGTGTTATCAGTAACTTTCCTAAAATAAGTCTTGGGTTAACTGAACTTTCTATTATTGGAGTTGACACGTTTAAAAAAGATACACTTATTTATGTTAAGCAGTTAAATGTAGCAGCCGGTTTTTGGAGTGTTGTTTCAGGAAGTCAAACCGAAATTTCTTCTATAGACATAAATTCTCCCATCATAAATTTAATTGGATTAAAAGATGGAAAAGTAAACTGGGATATTACCAAGCCTTCTGCTGAGCAACCAGCCGCAGCATCTGAGACTACACCATTTAAGTTGTCGTTAAAAAAATATTCTATAGAGAATGCTAAAATGTCGTATCGTGATGATGCTATGGGATTCTCTATGCTTATGGAAAATTTAAATCATACCGGTTCAGGAGATTTTACTTCTGACAATTTTGTTCTCGCCACTAAAACTGAAATTGAAAAACTTACAACCGTGTATGGTGGTGTTGCTTATTTATACAATGTAAAAACCAGTTTAAAAGCGGATATGGACATTGATATGAAAAACAGCAAATACACATTTAAAGAAAATGAGTTGCTGTTAAACGATTTGCCTTTAAACTTTGATGGTTTTATTTCCATGCCTGCCGAAGACATTGGTATGGACTTTAAATTCAATTCTCCTAAATCTGATTTCAAACATTTGATGTCGCTTATACCGGGTGTGTATCAAAAAGAATTTAAGGACGTTCAGTCATCAGGCAAAATGACGTTTAATGGTTTTGTAAAAGGGACTTATAATGATACTTCAATGCCCGGCTTTGGAATAAATTTAATTGTTGACAATGGAAAATTTAAATATCCATCTCTGCCATCAGCAATAAATAATGTTAACCTTAAACTTGCTGTTGCCAATGCTGACGGAGTTCCCGACCACACAAAAATTAATTTATCAAAGCTGCATGTGGAGTTGGGCACTGAGCCATTTGACGCACGCATGAATGTGGTTACTCCTGTAAGCAACGCCACGTTTGATGGCATGATAAAAGGAAAAGTTGATTTATCACACATTAAAAATTTTGTACCATTGGATGCAGGCACAGCCTTGCAGGGAATTTTTCAGGCCGATTTATCGTTTGACGGAAACATGAATTCAGTGGACAAAAAAATGTACGAACAGATACATGCTGCTGGTTGGATGTCGCTTAGCCAGTTTGTTTACAAAAGCAAAGAATATCCAAGTGATATTAAGGTAAATGATTTTAAACTTGCATTTAATCCGCGTAACATAACGTTGGAAAATTTTGATGCTGCCATGGGCAAAAGCGATTTGCGTGCAAAAGGAACCATTGACAATTTACTTGGCTATTATTTTAAGAATGAGTTGCTCAAAGGTTCGTTTGATTTGCAATCATATCAAATGGATTTAAATGCTTTTGCTTCGGATGAACAGGCAACACAAACTTCTACCGATACTTCAGGAATGTCGGTAATAGCAATTCCCGAAAATGTTGATTTTACTTTAACAGCCTCGATAGGAAAAATTTTATACGACAACTTAGTTATAGAAAAACTAAATGGAAACATAGCCATGCGCGACCGTACACTTGGCATGAACGATTTAACGTTTAACATGATTGGCGGCAACGTAGGCATGAACGGCATTTATCAAACCAAAGATTTGAAAGCGCCTTTTTTTAGTTACGATATGGATTTAAAGAATTTTGATATTCAAAAAACATATAAAACATTTACTACTGTGCAAAAACTTGCCGCCATTGCCGAACGTGCCAATGGAAATTTTAATGCAGCGTTTAAAATTACCGGCAAAATGGATGAACGTATGGAGCCTGTACTTACTTCGCTTAACGGTGGCGGAAAACTTATGACACAACAAGTAACGATTACTAACTTTGAGCCGCTTAATAAATTGGCCGATGCATTAAAAATGCCTCAGTACAAACAAATGAATATGGGTAACACCAACCTGTCGTTTGAATTTAAAGAAGGACGCATTTTTATCAAGCCATTTGAAACAACTTTATCAGGAACCAAATCGCGTATTGAAGGTAGCACCGGTTTTGACCAAACCATAGATTACGATATGGATATGAAAATTCCTAAGGCAATGCTTGGCAGTGCTACTGCAAAAATGGTTGAAGGCGCACTTTCGCAGGTTACAGGTTTGGTTGGAAAAAGTTTTACTATTCCCGACCCTGTTAATGTAAAAATTGATTTTGGCGGCACAGTTACCAAACCCACCGTAAAGCCCGACTTTGGCGGCAGTGGAAAAAGTGTTACCGATGATTTAAAAAACAAAGCACAAGAGGAACTAGATAAAAAGAAAAAAGAGTTAGAAGATAAAGCAAAGGCAGAAATTGATAAAGCCAAAAAAGAAGCGGAAGAAAAAGTAAAAGCAGAAGCAGACAAATTAAAAAAAGAGGCTGAAGAAAAAGCAAAGAAGGAAGCTGACAAACTAAAAAAGCAAGCCGAAGAAAAAGCAAAGAAAGAAGCGGAGGATAAATTGAAAGGGTTGTTTGGAAAACCGAAGAAATAATTTACGAATTAGGATGTACGATTTACGATTTTGTGTGAGTAAACGAGTGAACTCTCAACTGACTAATCACTATTCACTATTTGCCATTTTCTTTTTTCTTTCTCTCGTTTCGTTTTCACAAAACCTAAAGCTCTGTCCTCAAAAAGTAAATAAAGAACTTGATAAAAAGGTGGCTGAGGTGGAAAAACTTTTTAAATCATTAAACAATTACGATAAAGCCAAAGAACTTGCAGAGGAAATTATAGCTGAGGATTCGTTATACGCTAAACCTTTTTTGCTTTTGGGTGACGCTGCATATCGCAAAAAAGAATTTAAAACAATGGTGTATGCTTACAACGGTTTAATAAATGCCTGCCCCGATGCTGCCGAAAAAGCATATTACAGGGTTGCCACTTATTATTTTGACACCAAAAAATATGATGAGTGTGTGCCGCTTTACAAAAGTTTTTTAGAGTTTAATGGAAATGACACCATTGCAAATGATGATGCCGAACAAAAAATGTTTCGTGCACATGCGCTTACACATCCCGTTCCGTTTAAACCACTTGTATTAAAAGATGTTAGCACAGCTGACCCTGAATACCTGCCAATAATTTCTGCTGATAATGAGCTTTGTTTTTTTACCCGCAGGTACGAATTCAAAGGCCGTGATATGCTTACCCCAACAAGCGTTGAAAAATTTATGGTAAGCGAATTTAAAAACAACAAGTGGACTACAGGTGAGCCAATGCCTTTTCCGTTTAACAAACAAAACAGTAATAATGAAGGTGGAGCAAGTATTTCAATAGACAATCAGCATTTGTTTTTTACATCAAACGTAAAAGGTAATTTTGATATTTATACTTCTGATTTTGGATTAAGCGGATGGAGTGAGCCGCGAACAATTGGTGATAATGTAAATGATAAGCGCCAGTGGGATTCGCAACCCAGCATTTCACCTGACGGCCGCACACTATACTTTGCCAGTTACCGCGATTCCATTTCACAAACAAGCGACATTTATAAAACCGAACGCAAAAATGGTCACTGGACAAATCCATTAGCATTAACCGATGGAATCAACACTTTGAAAAACGAAAAATCTCCATTCATTCATCCAGATGGCCGCACATTTTATTTTAGCAGCGATGGATTGCCCGGCATGGGAGGCTACGATATTTATGTGTGCAAAGCAGATGACAATGGTAATTGGGGTAAGCCGGTTAACATTGGCTATCCCATCAACACCGAAAATGATGAGGTGGGTTTTTTTGTAAGCACCGATGGCAAGCGGGGCTACTTTGCCAGTAATAAAATAAACACCAGCGGTTACGATATTTATTATTTTGATTTGTATGACAAAATACAGCCTGCACAGGCTTTTGTATTTAAAGGCAAGCTAAACGACAGTGATGATGATGACATTCCGCGTGCAGCGCAAATAGAAATCAAAAACATTGCTTCCAAACAAGTAACACAAATTGATTACGATACGCTGACAGGAAAATTTGCCGGTGTACTTTTATTTAACAACGATTATTTGCTCACGGTTAAAAAAGACGGATATGCATTTACTTCAAAATACATTGAGAAAAAAGATTCCGCTAAAGCTGTTACGGTTGATTTTGATATTAAGAAAGTAAAAGAAGGTCAGTCTTATAAACTTAACGATATACTTTTTGAGTCCGACTCGTATGAGCTAACCGAAATGTCAAAACAGGTTATAAAAGATTTTAGCGAGTTTTTAAAAGCAAACCCTACAATTCGTGTTGGCATACACGGTCACACCGATAACGAAGGCAACCCTGCCAACAATTTGTTGCTTTCAAAAAACAGGGCAAAAGCAGTGTATATGTATTTAATTTCTTTGGGTATAGCCCCAGGGCGTCTTACGCACGAAGGATTTGGACAAACAAAACCTATTGCATCAAATGCTGCCAGTGATGGCAGATCGTTAAACAGACGTACAGAATTTTTTATTTTAAAAAAATAAAAAGCTTTTTTTTTATTTCACTTCTTTTTTATTCCTCTTTACAATACTTTTATAAAAATTAAAGTCAACTCATGCTTAAAACAATTTTACCCATTCTCCTTTGCCTTTCAAATGCTATATATTCTCAAACACTGTTTCATGCCAATTATGATATTACATCACCTTTGGCCATTTATGGTGATGGGTATGCAATAATACGTGCAGCAGCTGACTCAGGATTTTATACCGAAGCCAGTTTAAAAACTGCGCAAGACTCTGGAGCTACTCTTTCATTCATTTCACCAAATGGAGATGTAAAATGGACTAAAATTTACAAAAAAGTTCCGGCAAACTTTGAAACAAAAGGATTTTTTGCCAATCAAATTATTCTTCCGGATACCACGCTTTCCATTAATACTTACGTTGATGGTTCAACAGTTTCGCTTAAGGTTGATATGTCTGGTAATTTAATTTCGGCAAAAGCCTTTTCAGGTTCCTTAATAGTAACCATTTATAAAGAATATTTAATTGGAAACTTTTTGTACGGAGTAGGGCGTGTTCCTTATGGAGGAATTAATGGCGGGCTTTTTTGCAAACGTGATATTAATGGAAACTTATTATGGGCAAAATATCTTAGCGATGGAACCCTTAGTCGTATTGAGTTACGTGATTTTGATGTTTCGTATGACGGTAATTTTGTTTTTACCGGAACCAGAGTTGTATACAATGCTGGATTGCCAACCGCATCATTGATTGTAAAAGCCGATAGCACCGGAAATATTATTTGGGAAAAGCAATTAGCCATGCCAGGATTAAGTGCTACTCCTTATCGCATTATTGAAACTCAGGATCACGGTTTTTTAATGGTTGTAAGTAATTCTTTTAATGGTGCTAGCGTGCTGGTAAAAACCGATAGCTTAGGAAATACCCAATGGAACTATGGCTTTGAAACGTTACAAAACTTCAATTTAAGTTTTTACGATTTAAGCGAGGTGGGTAATGACAGGTATTTGGTATCGGGTTATGTGCTTAGCACTAACCCTAATCAATTGTATTCATTAACAATAGATGGTGCTGGCAATGTGGTTGATGTTAAAGATCATCCTATAAATGATAACGTAAGTATCCTGGCACAAAATTATCATCCTCAAAAAGGGCTAGTTACTTTCGGATATCGCTCTGCGTTTATTGCTTATGGATATGTAATTAATAACATGGATACATTATTTAATTCCGCCTGTAGTAGCAGCTCACTGCCAATAAACACCTATTCAAATATAATTACTGATTCAACCTTAGCGCTTCCCTTTGTTAACATTCCAATAACTTCAGTTGATGTTACATCAAATGTTATAGTTAGTAACTATGTACTAACAAAAACGGAATATTGTCCTCCTGTAAATGTGGGTGTAAGCAATACTAATCCGAACAATGTCATAAGTTGGGGCCCTGTGCCGGCTACTGATTATGTTGATTTTTTATCTGATGGAAATTGTGCTGAGCAAAATACTATTTTGGTGTATGACGTTTCGGGTAGAATGGTTTATTCCAATTTTTTTTCAGGCAATCGATTTAAGTTTGAGAGAAAGGGTTTCAAAAGCGGCATTTATACCTTTAAAATTTATTCGGTTAACGCCTTCTCCTCAGGCAAAATTGTTTTTTATTAATAGTATTGATAATTGCTTCTATATCTAATATCCTGTTTTTATTTTATTGATTTATAAAATTTCGATTTATTGAACTATGCCACAAGTTATTTTAGTTGACACAAACGATATTGAAATCGGCACCATGGAAAAAATGGAAGCTCATCAAAAAGGTATGCTTCACCGTGCTTTTTCAGTTTTTGTTTTTAACAGTAAAGGAGAAATGCTTTTGCAACAGCGTGCACTTTCAAAATACCACTCGGCAGGGTTGTGGACTAACACCTGTTGTAGCCATCCGCAACAAGGAGAGGAATTAGTTAATGCTGCGCAAAAGCGATTAAAGGAAGAGATGGGATTTAGCTGTGACCTAAATGTAAAAGGAAAATTTATTTACAAGGTGGAGCTTGAAAACAACCTTACAGAACATGAACTTGATTATGTTTTAACTGGTGTTTATAATGGCCCTGTTTTTCCGTGTAATGATGAAGTACAAAATTATAAGTGGATACCACCTGATGATATTAATCAGCAAATAAAAGTTTCACCAACCAATTTTACTTTTTGGTTTAAAGAAATTATGAACCGTTTTGTTTTTTAGATTAAAACTATTCGCCTTATTGCTCAGTTATTCCGTTGGGATAAAATGTAAACTAAAACAAATACTTAGCAATATTTAGCTACACAACCTCTTTTTTGTAGCTAAAAGCAATATTTCTTACAAATAAATTGCAGTAGAGGTTTTTTCTGTAACTTCTTTGAAATCAGCTATCGGATTAAAAACAACTGCGTAGTTAGGCTGCAATTTATCAGCAAAAAAACTAAAACCTTACAGTTGGATTGAAATGGCCATTAACAGGTAAAACCCTGCATGGTTGAGCCTAAATTTGAATCTGTGCCTATAATTAATAATGTCCGCACAGTGAAACAAAAAGCTTGCCAAACAATATAAAACCTCTGTACTATGATTAAAAAACTACGCATTAAATTAACGGTGGCCTTTACTCTTGCTGCATTGCTTTTTTCGTTTTCAGAAAGTAAAGCAAGTCACAGCATGGGTGCTGACTTAACGTACGAGTGCCTTGGTGGCAATAATTACAAACTGCGACTTTCTTTCTACCGTGATTGTATTGGAATTGCAGCCCCCACATCGGTTACCATCGACATCAGTTCAGCAACATGTGGATTAAGTTTAACAAAAACTTTACAGCCTATTCCCGGCACGGGGCAGGAGGTTACCCCACTTTGTCCAAGTGCTGTTTCCACCTGTAATGGGGGTGTGTTTACTGGAATACAGGAATGGATATATGAAGGTGTTGTAACATTACCTGCACAGTGTACAGATTGGTTTATGAGTTATAATTTATGCTGTCGTAATGCAGCTATCAATACTATTACCACACCTGGCGCAAGTACCTTTTTTATTTATGCTACTCTAAACAATACAGTAAGCCCTTGTAACTCTTCCCCCACATTTAGTAACAAGCCTGTACCATTTATTTGCATGGGGCAGGAGTTTTGTTTTAACCATGGCGCTTATGATGCTGATGGTGACTCATTAGTATATTCATTAATTACTCCAATGCAGGATGCTGTTACCAATGTAAACTACATTGCTCCTTACAGTGCATCCAATCCTCTCAACTCAGTTCCTGCAATGCAGTTTAATACCGCAACAGGAGATATGTGCATGACACCACAGGCATTGCAGGTTACGGTGATGGCGGTGCTTGTTAGCGAATATCGTAATGGAGTTTTAATTGGAACAGTGGAAAGAGATATTCAGATTACCGTTATCAATTGCAACAATAATCTGCCAACTCTTAGCGGAATAAACGGCACCAATGTTTTTACCGCAACCATCTGTGCCAACCAACCCTATTGTTTTAATATTTTTTCAAATGATGTTGATGCAGGTCAAAATCTTTTTGTTTCGTGGGACCAATCAATTCCCGGTGCTACATTTAATACAGCAGGCTCACCTCATCCAACCGGAACATTTTGTTGGACACCTACCGATGCAGATATTAGTTCTACACCTCACTGTTTTACTGCAATGGTACATGATGATGCATGTCCGATGTTTGGAAGTCAAATTTATTCTTATTGCATAACGGTAATTGGTATTGATGTAAACGCAGGGCCTGACCAATACATTACCTGTAATGACCTTGCCACCATTTCAGCAACCGCTTCTGGAGGAACACCACCATACACCTATTTATGGAGCAATGGTTTTACAAATCCAACACAAACAGTTGGTGTTGGAACCTATGTGGTTACTGTAAGTGATGGCACTTGTTCATCAACAGATACTGTTTCTGTGTATCATATCTCAGAACCAACAGCCGCATTTACTGCAGCAAGTTTGTGTATAAACAATCCTGTGCAGTTTACTGACCAGTCAACCGTTACTGGAAGTACAATAGTGTCATGGCAATGGTATTTTGGAGATGGAAGTAGTTCAACAACACACAATCCTAGTCATCAATATGCAAATGATGGAACCTATAACGTAACATTAATTGTTACAACGAATCTTGGTTGTGTTGACACTATCACGCAACCGGTTACTATTTATCCTATTCCTGTTGCATCGTTTACAGTAAGTGCATCCTGCGCAGGCAATGCTGCTACCATTACAAACACTTCTACACCTGCAGGTGCTATTAGCGGATGGAGTTGGAACTTTGGAAACGGAACTTCTTCCAATCAGCAAAACCCAACTGTTGTGTATCCCGATTCAGGAACATACACCATAACGTTGATTGCAGGAGATACACTTGGTTGTTCTGATACAGTTGCTCAGCAAATAACAATTGCACCGGCACCTGTTGCAGCATTTACCTTTACAGGATTAAGCGCCTGCCAGGGTGGAAGTGTTTCGTTTAATGATAACTCTTCTGGTAATATAATTTCATGGAACTGGAATTTTGGAAACGGACAAACATCTACGCAACAAAATCCTTCTACAATATTTAATACAACCGGGCAGTTTGATGTAACGCTAATTGTTGCTTCGGCAAACGGATGTATTGATTCTATTACGCAAACTATTTCTATTTCACCTCCGCCTGTTGCAAGTGCAGGTGTAAATCAGGCAGTGTGCCAAGGTTCAACAGCAACCCTTACTGCTACCGGAGGTGTAACATATCAATGGAGCACAGGGCAAACAGGAAGTACTATACAAGTAAATCCAACCACTGCAACAACATACGCTGTAACTGTTACTGACGCTAACGGTTGCACCGACCAGGCACAGGTAACTGTTACTATCAATCCGCTGCCTGTTGTAGTTGTATCGCCCGACCAAAATATTTGTGCCGGACAATCCGCAACTATAACAGCAAGTGGAGGTGTTACTTATAACTGGACACCAACAGGTGATGTAACAGCTTCCATAACTGTTTCTCCAAATGCATCTACTACCTATTCGGTAACGGCAACAAATGCAAATGGATGTTCGGCTACTGCGTTTGTAAATGTAATGGTACATCCCAATCCTGTTTTAAATATTCCTTCCACGTTTGTTTGTGCAGGTGCATCGGCAACACTTAATGCAGGCAATGCAGGTTCAACATATCAATGGAGTACCGGTGCAACAACACCAACAATAAATGTTACGACAGCAGGAACATACACAGTTACTGTCACAAACTCTTTTGGTTGCTCAGCCACGCAGGCTGTGCAGGTAACACAGGGTGGAACTATAAGTAATAACAATACCAACGTTGCTTTTTGCCAGGGCGGCAGCGCAGTACTTGATGCGGGAAATCCCGGCAACACATATCAATGGAGCACAGGTGCAACATCACAAACTATAACTGTAAATGCAGGAGGACAATATGCAGTAACTATTACAAACGCACTTGGATGCAGTGCAACTATTACAACCACAGTAAATGTAAATGCACTGCCTGTTCCTCAATTTACACCGCATGACGTGTGCATAAATGAAACGGTAAATTTTGTGGATGTTTCAACTGTTACCAATGGAACCATAGCGGCATGGCAGTGGGATTTTGGTGATGGAAACGTATCCCAGCAGCAAAATCCTGTTCATACATACACAACTGCAGGTGCATACAACATTACATTGGTTGTAACTTCAAGCGCAGGCTGTACAGCATCATTAGTCCAATCGGTAAGCGTGTGGGCGTTGCCTGTTCCCGATTTTACTTTTAACAATGCATGCACAGGCACTTCTGTTCTGTTTACCAATGCGTCTGTTGTTTCATCAGGAACTATTTCTTCGTACCAATGGAATTTTGGTGATGGTACAACAGCAACTACACAGAATCCATCGCATCAATATACCTTACCCGGTGTATATAACGTAACACTTGCTATTGCAAGTAATGGTGGTTGTGTGGATAGCATAACGCATCAGGTGGCTGTGTACGCATTGCCTGTTGCCGATTTTTCTTCAACAACAGTTTGTAAAGGAACAGCAACTGACTTTACCGATTTATCAAGCGTAAGCGGAAACAATATTAATTACTGGCACTGGGATTTTGGTGATGCAACAACTTCATTACAGCAAAATCCTTCTCATACTTATTCTACATCAGGAAATTTTACAGCACAATTAATTATTCAAACGGCTTATGGATGTTCGGATACGGTTTCATTCCCTGTAAATGTTTTGGGATTGCCAACAGCTAATGCAGGGGCCGACCAAACAGTTTGTACAGGTACTTCGGTAACCTTATCAGCAAGCGGAGGACTTGGTTATGCATGGCAACCTACTGGTGATACAACAGCTTCTATACAGGTTTCTCCACCGGTAACTACAACATACACAGTTGTTGTTACTGACGTTAACGGTTGTACCAACTCTGACTCCGTTAGAGTTTCAATAAAATCGTTGCCCAATGTAAATGCCGGACCTGACAAATCGGTTTGTGCAGGAACAAGCGTTTCGTTAGTTGCATCGGGCGGTGGAAGTTATCTATGGAGTCCGGGTGGACAAACCACGCAGAGCATTTCAGTTTCTCCAACTACCACCGGTAACTATACGGTTGTAGTAACAGGAGCCAACGGATGCTCGGCAACAGACAGCGTAAAAGTAACTGTGAACGCATTACCAATTGCAGTTGCCGGACCTGACCAAAACATTTGTAACGGAATTACAACTACGCTTTCTGCATCAGGCGGGATGAGCTACAACTGGCTTACCACAGGTGATACTACGGCAACCATTTATGTTAACCCAACTGCAAACACCAATTATATTGTTCAGGTAACTGATGTAAACGGATGCCAAGCCACCGATACAATAGCAGTAACTGTCAATCCAAATCCTGTTGTTAATTTAGGAAATGCATTTATCTGTACAGGAAGTAATACCACGCTGGATGCAGGCAATGCTGGAAATTTATTTTCGTGGACACCCAATGGTGAAACCACACAAACTATTTTAGTTTCAACTGCCGGCACGTATGGAGTTACTGTTACCAATGCTAACGGATGTACAGGTTACGCGCAAGCAGTGGTTGTTGTGGGTGGCGATTCTATTATTGATAATACAACAAATCTGATGGCTTGCGATGGCGTTTTAACAACTCTGGACGCAGGCAATCCCGGAGCTACTTATGCTTGGAGCACAGGTGCAACTACACAAACTATTTCTGTAAATACTGCAGGTACTTACACCGTTACAATCACTGACCCGGGAGGTTGCACGGCTGTGTTTGCATCTAACGTTATTTTTAATCCATTACCAGTTGTAGGTTTCATTTCGCAGCCAAGCTGTTTAAATGCACCCATAGTTTTTACAAATCAAACAAGTATCAGTTCAGGAAATATTATTTCGTATAGTTGGGATTTTGGTGATGGAACAATGTCAACTGCTCAAAATCCTTCGCATCAATATGCTCAAACAGGAAATTATAATGTTACGTTACAGGCAACTTCAGGAAACGGCTGCTCATCTGCAGTAACACTTCCTGTAAATATTAATACGGTTCCGCAAATAAATTTTGGAAGCACCACGGCATGTTATGGTGATGCAACGCAGTTTACAGATTTGTCAACAATAAACCCGGGTAGCATTACAAACTGGAATTGGAATTTTGGTGATGGTGATACTTCAACATTACAAAACCCATCGCACGTTTACAGTGTGCCCGGCACGTATGATGTAACGCTTATTGGTTCGTCTGCATTTGGATGTGCTGATAGTATCACCTTAAATATTACAGTGCATCCCCGCCCGCAGGCAGCATTTGCATTTACTAATGTTTGTTTTGGCGAGGCTAATGATTTTACCGATGCAAGCTTTATTGTAAACGGAGTAATTGATGTTTACAATTGGAATTTTGGTGACGGCACTACTTCTTCACAGCAAAACGATACACATACGTATGCAGTAGCAGGAACGTATAATGTAACGTTAAGTGTAATTTCTGACATGGGTTGCGCAGATACTATTTCTTTTCCAGTGCTTGTATACCCGAAGCCCGTGGCGCAATTTACTCCGCAAAATGTATGTCAGTACAATGCTGCTGTTTTAAATAATTTGTCGAGCGTTAGCAGTGGTTCTATTACAAACTCGTATTGGAATTTTGGTGACAATACAAGTTCTAATGATTCTGTGCCTTCGCATTTGTTTGCACAGGCCGGCACTTACCCTGTGTCTTTAATTGTTACTACTGATAATGGTTGCATAGATACGGTGGTTTCTAATGTTGTTGTTTATGATGTTCCGCAAGCACAGTTCTATAGCCAAAATGTGTGCCAGAATAGTTATTTGCAGTTTAATGATTCATCAATAATTGCAAATGGTACAATAAATAACTGGTTCTGGAATTTTGGAAATGGAATAACAACCACGCAGCAAAACCCTTCTCAGAATTTTACAGTGTCAGGAACTTTAAATATTTCTTTAATAGTAACATCAGATAATGGATGTGTTGATACAGTAACGCAAGGCATCAATGTGTATCCATTGCCAGTTGCTGATTTTACAACGGCTGATGTTTGTCTTGGTGACCCAATGACATTTACTAATCAAGCTTCAGTGAGTGGAGGTGGAGTATTTACATGTTCATGGGATTTTGGTGATGGCGATACTTCATCAATTGAAAATCCATCGCACACCTATTTAAATGCAGGTAACTTTAATGTTGTATTAACCGCAACAACAAACACAGGTTGCATAAGCACCACCATGCACACCGTTACAGTTAATGATGCACCTGATGCGCGCTTTAGCGCAAACAATGTTTGCCAAAATGAGATAACAACATTTAATGATTTGAGTACAGCTCCCAACGGAATTATAGTTGCATGGAACTGGACGTTTGGTGATGGTACATCATCGCAAAGTAAAAATCCTGTACACGTTTATAATGGAGCAGGTGTTTATCCTGTTAGATTAACTGTTACTTCGAATTTTGGTTGTGATGATTTTTATGATGACACCGTTCGTGTGTATCGTTTGCCTGAGCCACAAATTTCTGTTTCGGCAGAATGTGCGGGTTCTACTATTTCAATGATTGATGCATCCGATACATCGCTTACAGGAACTATTGACTGGCAATGGCAATTTGGAGATGGAAATACAGGCATAGGATATAATCCAACACATATTTATACTAATGCAGGAACATATACCGTTGTGTTAAGTGTAACCAATGCAAACGGTTGCCGCTCAACTGATACTACTACTGTTGAAGTGCATCCACTACCGGTTGCAGATTTTACCGGTGGACCCGGTTGCGAAGGAAGTGCAATTGATTTTACAAACACATCAACAATTTCTTCAGGAACAATTACCGGTTATCAATGGAATTTTGGTGACAGCACTGCAACATCTAACGCTACCAATCCTTCACACGTATTTACAACTGCAGGAACATACAATGTAACTTTAATTGCAACATCGGATTTTGGATGTGTTGACAGTACTACATACCAGGTTGTAATTCATCCAACACCTGTTTCGCATTTTAACTTTGACCAGGCAGCTGGCTGCGGACCGCTTACAATTAATTTTACGGATTCATCTTATGTAAGTATGGGTAATGTTGTGAGTTGGAACTGGCAGTTTGGCGATGGAGGAAGTGATACAACACAAAATCCTTCGCACACCTATTATGCAAGTGGAGTGTATAATGTGTCACTCACCGTAACTTCTGATATGGGTTGTGAGAATACGGATACTATTCCAAATGCAATAACAATTTATCCTACTCCCGTGGCAGCCTTTACTCCCGAACCAAGAGAAACAAATATTCTTAATCCGGTAATTCATTTTGATAATCAATCAGAAGGTGCAACAATCTACTCATGGAATTTTGGTGACGGACATCATGGCAACGATTTTGAACCCACACATGCATACGGAGACACAGGTTGGTATCATGTAGAATTGTTTGTAGTTAATCAATACGGCTGTACCGATTCAGCAAGTGATAATGTGCACATTATTCCTATCTGGACATTGTATGTGCCTAATGCGTTTACACCTAACAATGATGGTGATAATGAAATATTCGACATTAAAGGAATTGGAATTATTGATTACACATTAAGCATTTGGGACCGCTGGGGCGAGCTGATTTACCAGGGCGATAATCATGGTTGGAATGGCAGTGTAAAAGGTAGCGATGTGATGGCTAAAAAAGATGTGTATGTGTTTACTGTACATGCAACAGATGTATTTGGAGCTAAGCACGATAAAACGGGTACGGTAACTTTAATAAGATAGGCGATTTGTTCTTCGACTTATAAAACAAAAGGGCTATCAAAAATTTTGATAGCCCTTTTTGTGGTCGCGAAGTCCCGATGCATATCGGGAAAACCCCTAACCTCCCCGAACGAAGTTCGGGGTGCTCTATTCAGTTTTTGAAATTAATTGTTCAATAAACTTCCTGCTCTTCTTTTTCTTTATTTCATACTCTCGCTTCATGGCAAGTTGATTGGTGGGAAATTCTTCTGAATAAACTAATTTCCAGGGTATCCCGCGCTTGGTAAATTTTTCTGTGCCTTTATTATGTCGCTCAATTCTTTTTAGCAAATCATTAGTTGAACCAACATAATATATATCCATTTTTTCGCTGTACAAAATATAAACGTATGCCATAAATTAAAAAAGCGAATCTGTTTAAGATTCGCCTTGTGGTCGCGGAGGGATTCAAACCCCCAACCTTCTGATCCGTAGTCAGATGCTCTATTCAGTTAAGCTACGCAACCAATTATTTCTTTATAAAATTATTTTTTTTCTAATGTTATTCTAATTCAAACCCTACAACCTCCCCGAACCAAGTTCGGGATGCTCTATTCAGTTAAGCTACGCAACCTTTTAATTAATTTACGATTTTTGATTTACGAATTACGATTTCAAAAATTGTGGCGCAAAGATAATTTTTTAGCTATTGCATCAAAATCTCGCAATAACTCAATTACTAAATTAAGTAGTTCCTTTTTCTGGCTTTCCAAATGAGTCTCTCATTCCAGTATCAGCCTGTATATTTTGCATTTTATAATAATCCATTATACCCAAATTTCCACTGCGAAACGATTCAGCCATTGCCAATGGAATTTGAGCCTCGGCTTCAATAACTTTTGCACGGGCTTCCTGCGCCTTGGCTTTCATTTCCTGCTCTGTAGCTACGGCTGCTGCCCTGCGTTCTTCGGCCATTGCCTGTGCCACTTTTAAATCGGCACTGGCTTGTTCGGTTTGTAATTTGGCTCCTATATTTTCACCCACATCAATATCAGCAATATCAATCGATAATATTTCGAATGCTGTACCGGCATCTAATCCTTTAGACAATACTGTTTTTGAAATCTGATCGGGATTTTCCAATACACTTTTATGGTCGTTAGCTGAACCTATGGTTGTAACTATCCCCTCTCCTACCCTTGCTAAAATTGTTTCTTCACCGGCACCTCCCACAAGTTGGTTAATATTTGTGCGTACAGTAACTCTTGCTCTTACCACCAACTGAATTCCGTTTTTTCCAACTGCACTTACAGGTGGGGTATCAATTACGCGCGGATTTACAGAAAGTTGCACGGCATCGGCCACATCCCTACCGGCCAAATCAATTGCCGCAGCCATCTTAAATGAGAGTGGAATGTTTGCCTTATCTGCACTTATCAGTGCCTTGATAACATTATTTACGTTACCGCCAGCCAGATAATGCGTTTCCAATTCAGGAGTGGTAACATTTAATCCGGCTTTGGTTGAAGTAATCATCGCATTAACAATGGTTGATGGAGGAACTTTTCTTAATCGCATTAAAATTAAATTCATAATACTAATGCGCACTCCTGAAAATGTTGCAGTAATCCAAAGGTTAACCGGAACAAAATACAGAAACAAAAAGAACAGAACCAGCCCAAGGGCTATTAGAATGATTAATGGAATTTGAGTCATATAATTTAAGGTTTGATGTTTGAAGATTATGGTTAAAAGATTATAGTTTAGGTTTAATGTTCAAATGTTTATGGGCGCATTATTCACTAATCACAAGTCTCTATTCACGATTCAGGTCTCACAATTAATTTATTTGTCAAAACTTCAATCACTACCACGTTGGTATTTGAAGCAATCATTTCTCCATTGGTTTGTACCTCTACTTTTGTATTGCCAAACATGGCTGTGCCCATTGGGCGGATGGCCGAAATGCTTTTTCCTATATCACCAACCTTAATATCCATTTCATCGGTGCGTGCAATTTTTCCTTCGCTGGCCTGCTGAAGGCTAAATTTTTTCCATGCATTGGATTTAAATGCAAAATAAATTGAAAAACCTGTTACTACTATAGTTGATATTGCCATAATATTTCCAACCGTACTGCCATAGTTTTTATACGAAAGCCAAACTCCTGTAAGCATCATTGCACTGCCTATGATTCCGGCAATTAATCCGGGCAGAATTAATATTTCCAGAATCAATAAAATAATTCCAACTAATATTATAGCAACAATTCCTATCACTGGTTTGGCATTTAATAACGAGGCAAACTTAATGAAAGATGATTTACAAATTATGACTTAAAAACAACACTGAAACAAGCAACTAAGAAAGCCCTGCAAATTTTACAGGGCTTCAAAACATGATTGAAAAGCACTAACCTTTTTTGAGTTTTTAGTTTAAAGTACAGCGGCACCAACTTTAACCTTTAAACATTAAACTTTCTCTCTCCTTCATTTCAACATAAAATTTACAGGCAATGTAAACTGTACATCCACATTTTGCCCTCCAAACATTCCGGGTTTCCATTGCGGCATTTGTTTTACCACGCGCATAGCTTCGTCCGCTAACGCATCTCCGTTTTTAACTCCTTTTAAAATTTTTATTCCTGTTACTTCTCCTTTTTTGTCAATTACAAATGATAAATAAACTATGCCCGTAACATCATTTTTAACCAAGTGAAAAGGGTAATGAATATTATTTTGCAGAAAACTCAATAGCGCTTCCTCTCCGCCCGGAAACTCAGGCATTACATCAGGAACCAAAATGGGCTGTGTTGTTTCAATTGGTTTTAATCCGTTGCCATTGCCGCCATTGCCAGTGGGAATATTTACCTCACCGCCTGCTCCTGTGCCAATTGGATTAACAGGAGTTATGGGTGTGACATTTTTTGTATCATCTACAATAATTTTATCGTCAATTACAATAGGGGTTGAATTGGCATTTGTTGCAGAGGTTAATTTAGCTGTATTAATCTTGGGAAGCGGTTGCATTAAATCCGAAAAAATAAATACACCATCATCAACAATTGGATTGGTATATTTATCAACCAATGCTTTTGACGGGCCACCGCTCCACGCAAGCGCACCAACAATTAAAATTAAAAACGAAGCGGAAACAATCCATGCAAATACAGTATTATCTGCTTCGCGCATTCGCAATATATACGCGCCATAATTTTTGTTACGGTTTTCGAACAATAGTTCGCACCACCGCTTTGAATAAATGAATTCCATATTCTTTTGTTTGATTTATTGATTAGATGTAAGACGCACTACTATTCCATATTATTGTTTTGTGGTTTCTTTTTTACCTTTTGGTTACAAGCGGTTCTTATTCAGGAGTTAGATTTTTCAACAACTGTGTACTTTGTTAATTTTCAAAAAGTCATTCTTATATTTTTGCCGCGCTTTTTAACAAACCGCTGTGTAAAAGTGAATGAGGGCGAATGTCATACCACGCTTTTCAATCCTCTACTTTCATGGATTGAGGATAATGGCATTATCACAATCAATAATGATGAGTATTGTGTTGGCAGCAGCAGTTGGCAATTGGCAAAAAAATCTGCTCTCAAAAAATCGTAAATCGTAATTCTAAAATCGTAAATCAAAATAATGGCAAAAAAAGAAAATTCAAATTATGGTGATGACAGCATCAAGAGTTTAGACTGGAAAGAACACATCAGGCTTAGGCCCGGCATGTACATAGGTAAACTTGGCGATGGCAGTTCAAAAGATGATGGCATTTATGTTTTGCTTAAAGAAATTCTTGACAATACCATTGATGAGTTTACAATGGGCTTTGGAAAAAAAGTAGAGGTTACTCTTGTTGACGGAACCGTTACCGTTCGCGATTACGGACGTGGCATTCCGCTTGGAAAAGTAATTGATTGCGTATCTAAAATAAATACAGGTGGTAAGTACGATAGTTCCGCTTTTCAAAAATCGGTGGGATTAAATGGTGTGGGAACAAAAGCTGTAAATGCTTTGTCCATTTATTTTAAAGTACAATCGGTGCGCGAAGGCAAAACAGTAATTGCAGAATTTGAGCGCGGAGAATTAAAAAAACATCAGAAAGAAAAATCAACTGATGAAGCAGATGGCACACTTATAAGTTTTACTCCAGACGACACCGTTTTTAAAAAATACAAGTATGATGACCAGTATGTAGAAAAACTTTTACAGAATTATTCATACCTCAATGTGGGGCTTTCTCTTTTTTATAACGGAAAAGAATTTAAAAGCGAAAATGGGTTAATTGATTTATTGAAATCAAACATAACGGAAGAAACCCGTTACCCAATTATTTCTTTAAAGGATAAAGACATTGAAGTTTCGTTTACACACACTTCATCGTATGGTGAAGAATATTATTCGTTTGTAAACGGGCAGCACACCACACAGGGCGGAACGCACCTTGCTGCATTTAGAGAAGCTGTTGTAAAAACAGCACGTGAGTTTTACAAAAAAGAGTTTGACCCAAGTGATGTGCGCGAAGGTATTGAAGCTGCTATTAGCATTCGCATACAGGAACCGGTATTTGAATCGCAGACAAAAACAAAACTTGGTTCGCAAAGTACCGAGCCTGACGGCCCATCATTGCGTAATTGGATTGTTGATTTTGTAAAAAATGCGCTTGATAATTACCTGCACAAAAATCCTGAAACGGCTGATGCTTGGTTAAAAAAAATTCAGCAAAGCGAAAAAGAGCGTAAGGAAATTGCAGGCATTAAAAAATTAGCTAACGAGCGTGCAAAAAAAGCAAACCTGCACAACAAAAAACTGCGCGACTGTCGTGTTCATTTCAACAGCAAACATGCCGACAGATTTGAATCAACACTATTTATAACAGAGGGCGATTCTGCAAGCGGAAGTATAACCATTACACGTGATGTAAACCTGCAAGCGGTATTCAGTCTTAAAGGAAAACCACTTAACTGTTTTGGTTTAACAAAAAAAATAGTGTATGAAAACGAAGAATTTAATTTGTTGCAAAATGCATTAAACATTGAAGAAGGATTGGAAGAATTGCGTTACAACAGAATTGTAATTGCCACTGATGCCGATGTTGATGGAATGCATATTCGTTTGTTGTTGCTTACTTTCTTTTTACAATTTTTTCCTGACCTAGTAAAAAATGGCCACGTGTATATTTTACAAACGCCATTGTTTCGCGTTAGAAATAAAAAAGAAACCATTTATTGTTACAGCGAAGCCGAAAGAATAAATGCTATTCAAAAATTATCACCCGGAAAAAATACCGGAGAAGCTATACCCCTCCCTTCGGGAGGGGCAAGGGGTGGGCTTGAGATAACACGCTTTAAAGGATTGGGAGAAATTTCGCCAAATGAGTTTAAAAATTTTATTGGAGAAGAAATGCGTTTGGAGCCTGTAACAACTGAAGGTGAACAAAGCGTGCAGCATTTGCTGGATTACTATATGGGAAAAAATACTCCCGAAAGACAAGAACACATTATTAAAAATCTCAGACTTGAGGAAGAACTGGAACCTGAAGTTGTTGACTAAATAGAACGCGGATGACGCTGATTAAGCGGATTAATACTGATTTTTTTTATCCGCGAAAACCAGCTTAATCCGCGTCATCAGCGTTCCATTAAAAAATTATAATTAAGAAAATGAGCAAGAAAAAAAATACCCCGCCAGAACCCAAAAAAGAAGTCATCCTTCATCACATACCCATTTCAGGAATGTTTGATACATGGTTTTTGGACTATGCATCGTATGTAATATTGGAGCGCGCAGTTCCGTATTTGGATGATGGCCTTAAGCCTGTGCAAAGAAGAATTATGCACAGCATGTGGGAAATGGAAGATGGCCGCTATAATAAAGTGGCTAATGTTATTGGCAACACCATGAAGTATCACCCGCACGGTGATGCCAGCATAGGCGATGCGATGACGCAGATGGGGCAAAAAGATTTGCTGATTGATACACAGGGAAACTGGGGAAATATTTACACAGGAGACTCAGCAGCAGCGCCACGTTATATTGAAGCACGCCTTTCGAAATTTGCTTTAGAAGTTGTGTTTAATCCAAAAACAACATTGTGGCAACTGAGTTACGATGGCAGAAATAAAGAACCTGTTTCGCTGCCTGTAAAATTTCCGTTGTTGCTTGCAAGCGGTATTGAAGGAATTGCTGTGGGACTTGCCTGTAAAATTTTGCCACACAACTTTTGTGAGTTAATACAAGGAAGCATTGATGTGTTGCGCAAAAAGAAAACAAACCTGATGCCTGATTTTGCAACGGGAGGCATTGCCGACTTTACAAATTACAATGAAGGCTTGCGCGGAGGAAAAATTAAAGTGCGTGCCGTTATTGAAAAGCGCGACAAAAAAACATTGGTGATAAAAGAAATTCCTTTTGGCACCACCACGCAGTCGGTTATTGATTCTATATTGGCGGCAAACGAAAAGGGAAAATTAAAGGTTAAAAAAGTTGAAGACAATACTGCCGCTAATGTTGAAATTGTATTGTACCTGCATCCCGACTCGGCAGAAGACAGCGACAAAACTATTGAAGCATTGTATGCATTTACCGATTGTGAAGTTTCCATTTCTCCTAATGCATGTGTAATTCTTGATGGCAAACCTGCATTTATTGGTGTAAATGAAATATTACGTTTGTCAACATTAAATACCGTTGAACTTTTAAAACGCGAATTGGAAATTAAACTTGCCGAGTTGATGGAGGACTGGCATTTTTCTTCTCTTGAAAAAATATTTATCGAAAACCGCATTTATCGAAAAATTGAAGAATGTGAAACATGGGAAGCTGTAATAAAAGCAATTGATAAAGGTTTAGAACCTTTTAAAAAACAACTGAAACGAAAAGTTACTGAAGAGGATATTGTATCACTTACTGAAATAAAAATTAAGCGTATTTCAAAATTTGATTCGTTTAAAGCGGATGAACATATAAAAGCGCTTAATGCGCAAATGAAAGAGGTAAAAGATAATCTTGCCAACCTCACACAATTTGCAATTAATTATTTTAAAGAACTGCTTAAAAAATTTGGAAAAGGAAAAGAGCGCAGAACACAAATTGCTGAAAATGCATTTGAGCAAATTGAAGCCAAGCGTGTAACCATAAGCAATGCCAAACTGTATGTAAACCGCGAAGAAGGTTTTGCAGGTTACGGAATGAAAAAAGATGAACTTGTGTGTGAATGTTCAGACATTGATGATATACTTGCCATAAGCGGTGACGGAAAATTTGTGGTAAACAAAATTGCCGACAAAACATATTACGGCAAAGACATTCGTCATATAAAAGTGTTTGAGAAGAATGATGATAAAACCATTTATAATTTAATTTACCGTGACGGCTTGCGTGGCGATGTAATGATAAAACGTTTTGCCATTACAGGCATTACCCGAGAAAAGTTTTATGACTTAACAAAAGGAACAGAAAACTCTAAAATACTTTACCTTGGAGTTTCAGGATTAAATGATGCGCAAAAGGTGCAGATAATTTTAAAGCCCCGTCCTAAATTACGCAACACAGTATTTACAGTAAACTTTAACGAGATATTGGTAAAAAACCGCTCGGCAGTTGGAAACATACTAACCAAATTTCCGGTGCATAAAATTGCAGAGATGGGAAAAGGTGAGCCTGCTGCGCAACAGCCTGCAAGCGAAGGCAAAAAACCCGAAAAAGAAAGTGAGCCTGAACTTTTTAATTTACCTGCCGAAAAGAAAAACGGAAAAACCGAGGCTAAGGAAAAGGTGCAGATGAAAATGGAGATATAGATTTACGATTTTAGAATTACGATTTACGATTTAGTGTGAACGCACCTTAGTATTCCGCACTTTCAAGTCTCGCCCCTTCGCGGACTTTGAAATATTGAAAACGAAATTATCCTTTTTATTCCTTAACCAATTTTGTATGCGCAACATTATACCCATCCACTGCCAAAACAACAAGGTAAAAGCCATTATGCAATGCGCTTATGTTTATTTTATTTTCTCCGACTTGCGCGGCTACTTCTTTTACCTGTTTGCCTTGTGCATCAAAAAATAAAAGATACGCTCCTTTTTTGCCGTACACTTTTTGTGGTGGTATGGTGGTTGTGTTTATGGTTACTGTAATGTTATTATTAGCAGGATTAGGAAATATTTTTATTTCTCCCTCTCATTTGGAGAGGGCCGGGGTGAGGTTAGTAAGCAACCCAAGGCTATCTGTTTTTACCAACCAAAAACAAGTGCCGCCATTGTTGTTGCAACCGGCAGTTTGCCGACACATAATGTAACCGCCATCGGTGGTTGTTTTAATATCCCAAAATTCATCAAAGCCAGAAAAATTAAATTCTCTATACCATAAACTATCTCCGTTTTCATCAAGTCGGTGCATGTATGAATGAAACCCAACTGTGGTGTTGTCAGTACCACCAACATAAACATACCCGCCATTGTAAGCACCAACTAATCCCAAAGGGCTGCCATTATAATATTGACCATAATTTTTATTCCAAATTATTGAACCTGTTGTATCAATTTTTGTAATAAGGTTAATATATGGTTGCGTAGAGCCACTACTATTGTTTTCAATTCCTAATAATACATATCCACTATCATTAGAAGCCATCATCTCATCATAAGCGCCATCACCAATAGTTGGAACTATAAAAGAAGTTAATTGGTTTCCTAATGAATCAGTGAAAAAATAACAGGCATCAATATCTGATGTTATAGATGAAATAGTTGCGCCACTGCAAATAAAATGGTGGTTAGGCATTTCTTTAACATCCCAAATTGCCCGATAAGGTCCGGGATTATTATAACTTTTATACCATTGAAAATTTCCGTTGCTGTCAACTTTGTAAAGGAAACCGTACCAATCCTGAAATCCACCATACCTCTGTTTGCCACAAATTAAAAATCCGTTATCACTTGTTTGAATAACACTTTGTGGAATAAGGCTTGTGTCCGGATGAGGATGTGTAAAGTATTTTGTCCAGATAGTATCAAGGTTAAAATTTATTTTCACCAATAAAATATCGTAATGATAATAATTGGTTGGGGTGAATGCCTGACTTCGGCCTACTGCAATTAAATTGCTATCGGTTGTTACAATTAAATCGGTATAAATATCATCAGGGTCTTCGTTATACAATTGCCATTAAGTTGAATCGTGAGGTGCTATGTACATTGTTTTAATTGTATCACCGTTTAAATCAATTTTTACAAGAAGATTATTGACATAAGTTGTTGTATCCGGCACATTATAACCAGCGCTTACATAACCTCCTGGTATTTCAACTGTTTTACGAGACGCACTTACAATTCCTAAGTCAAATTTTTTGTCAAATTGAATTTGTGCATTAAGGCTTATGCAGGCAAATGAAATAAGAAGCAGAAAAAAAATTCTTTTAATCATAGCACTAAATTACAAAGCCTGTGCGAAATTTCGCACAGGCTTTGAAGATAATTTTACTGTTTACTTATTAATAATTTGTTTCGCCCAATTAATGTCCCGTTTATGCGCAGTTCTACAATGTAACCTGCGGCAGCCAATTTTGCAACATCCATTTTTATTTCGGTTTGCCCTGCCATTGCTTTTTGGGAAAATATTTTTCTACCCTGCAAATCGGTAATGGTTATTTCTGCCACATCATTTTCGTTTATTAAATTAAACATTGCCGTTACGTAATTGTTGGCAGGATTTGGAGCCAGGGTAAAGCCAATATTTTCTGTTGCTACACCATCATCATAGACTCCATAAGCATACCTGCCGTTGCCTGTATCAATGGGTTCTTCAATATATTCTTCGTTAAATACATACGATAAAAGGCTTTGTGCTTGCGGTGCTGAACGGGTATTGCCATGCAACACTTTCTGCAATTGTTTTTTCAGGTGTAGAAATATTACTTGCTGTAACAATGCCATCATGCGCAAGCATTATGGTGTTTACATCTTTTTGGTTTTGTTTTGAAATCGAAACTATCATTCCTCTAATTTTTTTTAATGCACCACCACCACCTTGCCACTTACGGCAATAGTGTTTTGCAAAGCTACCTTGTAAAAGTAAACACCATTTTGCAAACCCGTTGTATGCACCACCAAACTTTTAAACGTACCATACAAATTATACTC
>CAYSPG010000025.1:0-53785 GCA_964432885.1 uncultured Flavobacteriaceae bacterium | reverse complement strand
CGTAGTTCAACGGATAGAATAGAAGTTTCCTAAACTTTTGATGGCAGTTCGATTCTGCCCGGGACTACCAAAATAGATTGACAAAATTGCAATTAGCAATTATCAAATTAGCCAATCGTAAATTCGTATATCATGAAAAGCAAAACCGCAAAAGAAAGCCACACCGTTTCAACAGAACTTGTATTGCCTAACGACACCAATGTGCTCGGCAATTTAATGGGTGGAAGATTATTGCACTGGATGGATGTATGCTCTGCCGTATCGGCCCACCGGCATTGTGGACGCATTGTGGTTACTGCATCCGTAAATAATGTTTCGTTTAACCAGCCTATTAAACTTGGTGACATTGTAACCATTGAAGCAAAAGTTTCGCGCTCATTTAGTTCGAGCATGGAAGTTTTTATGGATGTGTGGGTTGAGCATAATATAACAGGCGAAAAGAAAAAATGCAACGAAGCTATTTACACCTTTGTGGCGGTTGACCAACTTGGTGCACCTATAGCAGTGCCTGAACTTGTACCTGAGAGCCAAGAAGAAATAAAACGATATGGAGGCGCTTTGCGCAGACGGCAGCTTGCATTAATACTTGCCGGAAAAATGCAACCGAAGGATGCCACTGAATTAAAAGCATTATTTAGTTGATAGAATCCCGTTAACTATTTTAAGAATTTCGTTTTCATCAATATCATTCATGCACTTAAAATGACCTTTGGGGCATTTTTCAAAACCCAATTTAGAACAGGGGCGGCACGAAAGATTTTTTACTTCAACAATGCTAAAGGGATTACTGCCGGATGGCAAGTAAGGATACATGCCAAATTCAGGCACGGTATTTCCCCAAACCGAAATTATTTTTTTTCGAAAAGCAGCAGCAATATGCATAAGGCCTGTATCATTTGTAATAACCAATCGTGATTGCTTAACAAGTGATGCCGATTGACCAACAGTAGTTTTTCCGCACGAACTAAAAACTCTTCCGTGAAATTTTGAAGCAATAAATTCTCCGTTTTCTTTATCTTCAAAACCACCAAGCAATACAATGGAATAATTTATTTTTTCGCAAATCGAAACCAATTTATCTACCGGCATGCATTTGGTTTTGTGCTTTGCTCCTATTACAAGTGCCACATAACCATTTTGAAATCCATCGGGCAAAAATTTCAGCACATCAATTTCGTCATACGGATTAATAAAAAAATCCAATCCCTCACCATCGTTAATTACTCCAAGTGGTTTTACTGTTTCAAAAAATCTATCAACAATATGTTCGTGTGGCATGTAATTTTTTTTAAAGTTTACCAACAGCCACTTTTCAATATTGCGTTTTTTAAACGCGTAACTTTTTCCTTTTAATGCCCGCTTTACCCGCCATGTACGCACGTTGTTGTGTAAGTCAATTATGTAATCATACTTAGTGTTTTTTAGTTGCTGAATTATTTCAGATAAATTTTCCTGCAAGAAAAAATAATTATTGATGTAGGGATTGTTAAATAAAATGTCGCTGAAATCGCGCTTGGTTAAAAAATGGACTTCAACATCTTTTAGCTGTTTTTTTAAGCACCGCAAAATGGGTGTTGTTAAAACAATGTCGCCAATGGAACTAAAACGGATGACTAAAACTTTTGTCAAAGGGCAAAGGTTAGTGGTGTGCGTTAAAGTGAACAAAATTAATTAAAGAATGATTGCCTGCTCATTGGCTTAGGCTGGCATTGATTTTTATTTCAAAGTTTAGCTTCTCCTTTATCCCGTTTGCAATTCCTATTTTTATACCATGATTTTAACCGACACACATATTCATTTGTATGCCGAAGAATTTGATGCCGACAGAACTGATTTGATAAAGCAGGCTATGGATGAAAATGTAAGCCGCTTTTTTATTCCTAATATTGATTCGTCATCAATAGATATTTTAAAAAAAGTTGTTGACCAAAATCCAGAAACCTGTTTTGCCATGATGGGATTGCATCCCTGCTATGTAAAAGGAAACTATTTAGAAGAACTGCGTAAAATTGAAAACGAACTTTCTAAAAATAACTACGTTGCTGTTGGTGAAATTGGCATTGATTTATACTGGGACAAAACTTTTATAAAGCAACAAGAAGATGCTTTTGAAAAACAAATTAAATGGGCATCGGAAATAAACTTGCCAATTGTAATTCACTCACGAAACTCAACCAATGAAATAATTACTATTCTTGAAAAAAACGCGCACCTGAAAAATTTTGGCATCTTTCATTGCTTTAGCGGTACATTAGAACAAGCGCAAAAAATAATTTCGATAGGATTTTATTTAGGCATTGGCGGTGTGGTTACGTTTAAAAATTCGGGAATGGATAAAGTTGTTGAACAATTGGATTTGCAACACATCGTTTTAGAAACCGATGCTCCTTATCTTGCACCTGTTCCGCATCGGGGAAAAAGAAATATACCGGAGTACTTAAAATTAATTGCGAAAAAAGTTGCGGATATAAAAAACTGTTCGTTGCAGGAAGTTGCCGATGTAACAACTACAAATTCAAAAACAATTTTTGGCCGATGAAGGAAAAAAAGAAAAATATACTCATTATTTATACCGGAGGCACCATTGGAATGATGCATGATAAAAAGTCGGGGGTTTTAAAACCATTCAACTTTGGAAAGCTTACAACCATATTGCCCGAACTGAAAAAAATATCCTGCAAAATAGATTTTCATTCTTTTCATCCGCTTATTGATTCGTCAGACATGAGTCCAGAACTATGGGTAAAAATTGCAGGATTGATTGAAAAAAACTATGTGCAATACGATGGCTTTATTATTTTGCATGGAACCGACACGATGGCTTACACTGCATCAGCATTAAGCTATATGCTGCAAAATTTATCAAAGCCGGTTTTATTAACCGGGTCGCAGTTGCCAATAAGTGAGTTACGCACCGATGCAAAAACAAATCTTATCACTTCGGTTGAAATTGTTGCCGGCAATGTGATAGTTCCTGAAGTATGTATTTTTTTTAACAACCAACTTTTCAGGGGAAACAGGGCAGAAAAATATACAAGCTCAAAATTTGATGCATTTCAATCTATCAACTACCCCATACTTGCCGAATCGGGAACAGAAATAGTTTTTAACCACGATGTCATTAGAAAACCAAATAATGATGCGTTTGAAGTTGTAAAAACGTTTAGCAAAAATGTTTTTGTTGTAAAACTATTTCCTGGCATTAGCCACGAAATAGTATTGCATATCATCAAAGAAAAAAATATAAAGGGTATAATACTTGAAACCTATGGTTCGGGTAATGCATCCACATACCCAAAGTTTATTAGCGCAGTAAAAGCAGCGGTTGCAAAAGGCATTGTGGTAGTTAACGTATCGCAATGCAGCGGGGGAATAGTTGAAATGGAGAAATACCAAAACGGGCTACTGCTTAAGAAGGCTGGAGTAATAAGTGCATACGATATGACTACAGAGGCAGCAATAACCAAACTAATGTTTTTATTGGGAGCCAAACTCACAAAACAAGAGGTAGAAATACAATTTCAACAATCGCTGGCTGGCGAATTAAGCCGTGTATAAGTTTGTTGATAAGTACACTAAGAAAAGTTCCGCATTTTAAATATGCGATATACTTTTGACACGGTTTTAATCAATTCTATTTTGACAACGGTCAAAGAATAGGTTTGGTTTTAGGTTCTCAGCCTGTCGCTTTGGTACGACAGGCTTTTTTTATTGCCAAATTTTTAGATTTGCGCCCCCTTACACAGCAACTATATTGTACTAACAATATTTTTTTGGAGAGATGTCCGAGTGGCTTAAGGAGCACGCTTGGAAAGCGTGTGTGCCCCAAAAGGGTACCGTGGGTTCGAATCCCACTCTCTCCGCCTTCGCCAGCCGTAGTTCCGCTTTTTTTGCGGAACGAAGGCGGGCATATCTATTCTTCTTCTTCTTTTTTATTTTTCCGCATCAGGTAATAACCAATGCCAGCAACAATCAGTAATGAAAAAAACAGATTAGTGCCAAGCCACAAAAAATCTTGTGATGAAAGCGGCTTGCCACTATTTCTAAAGTAAAACAAAAGCACCGACAGTCCCATGCCAATGGAAACCGATAGGATGATTAAAATAATTCTTCGCCTGTTTGACATACTATTTATTTTGAAATAACTTTTTCTTTTATCCACCTGGGAAGTATAAAGGCTCCGATAACCAAATAAGGATAGTAACTTACCAGGCGCCAAAGAATGCCTAAAGATGGAGCCAGACCTTTAGGTATAAACTCACCTAAAAAATCGGTAAACATAAATTCGGCCACTCCGCTGCCACCGGGTGTGGGGCTGCCAAGCATAATAATTCCCATAACAACCTGCCGGGAGTAAATAACAAAATTTTCGATGGCAAGGTTATTAAATGCCATTATAATACAGTTTACGATGGTGTAGCGGGCCGTCCACGAAACAAAGGTTGATACCAGTGCCACAGTCCAGTATTTTACCGACTTGTTTCGCAAGCCTTCGCTGGCAACAATCAGTTGGTTGCCGGTTTCAATAGCGGAATTGCGCCATCTGCGAAAAAATTTAAGCGAGAAAAAACGTATAAGCAATTGTTTGATAAACTTAGGATTTACAAAAAGAGCATACGCTACAAAAAGTTTGTATGCAATAATTAAAAAGTAAATACTCCAAAACGAATAATAAAAACCTTGTCCAAAGGCAAGTTCTTGCAACCCTTCGGGATGCAGGGATGAAAACAAACGCTCTTTGCCTACTGTAAAATAAACAAGGGGAGCCATAACGGCAAGAAAAATTCCGTCAAGAAATGAGGTAAACATAATGGCTGTGATGCTGCGCCCCATGTTTATTTTTTCGCGGCTTAAAATATAAATGGCGAAAATAAATCCCCCGCCTAAAATTGCTGGTGCCAGTGCTGATGAAAATTCCCAAAGCATAATTACAATAAAACTGCGGTACCAGTTTAACTGGTAGTCGGTAAGTTCGCGAATGCGAATCATGTAAGCAAAGTCGCGCACAAAAACCGAAAATATGGCAAGCAATATCCACCAAGTGCTTTGCCAGGTCCAGTTTATTTTTTCAAATGCAGCAGCATCGTAATGATAATAAAACAAAACAGCCGCTACTGAAAAACCTATAAGAAGCGGCCATATTATTTTTTTGGGATTAAACTGCCCCAACACATCACGTGGGTTAATCTGCATCGGCCGCCTGTTGTTGGGTTAGTGTAAAGTTGTTAAATCCATCGCCAAGGGTAATCGCTACTTCGCGTGCCTGCAACAAATCAAGCAATGCCAAAAAAATAAACACTGCATGTATTTTGCTGGTACATTCATCAAACAGGTTTTCAAATGATATTGTAGAATGCATACGAATTTTGTTTGTAATTAATTCTTTTTGCTGTTCGATAGTAAATGGATATTGAACAACAGTATGCTTTAATTCAAGTTGATTTTTCTCAAACCTGTCTAACACGCGTTGATAGGCGGTAATAAGTTTATACAATGTAAGCTGGTGCAACTCACTTGAAAAACCACTGGTATCGGTAACCACTGCAATTTTTGCAATTTCCTTTGGAAGATTGCCGCGAGAAAATTTCATGGCGCGCTCGTCTTCCATGTATTGCAATTCTTCAGCGGCTGCTTTGTATTTTTTATATTCTAAAAGTTGCTGAACCAAATCATGACGAGGGTCTATTTCATTTCCCTGCTCATCCAGTTGCGGGCGTGGTAAAAGCATTTTTGCTTTTATCCGCATAAGCGTACTTGCTACCAGGATAAAATCGGCAGCTACTTCGATGTTTAATGTATTAAGGGCGTGTATGTAATTTAAAAAGTCATCGGTGATTTTTGATATGGGTATGTTATGTATATCAAGTTCATCGCGCTCAATAAAAAACAACAGTAAATCAAATGGGCCTTCAAAGGCCTCTAACTTTACTTCAAATGTTTCGGTACTCATTATGGATTTAAAAAAATATTTTTTTGAATAACCAAAGAAACGAAATTTGCGCTTAATGATAAAACAGTTATCGAGTTATTTAAAAATTAAGTTATTAAGAAGAGGATAAATGAAAAAAATTTATTATCTAAGCACATGCACTACATGCGAGCGCATTTTAAAGGAGCTAAAACCGGGCAAAGAATACGTGATGCAGGATATTAAAACAGAACCCATCACCGAAAAACAAATAGACGAGATGCAAAAAATGGCAGGCAGTTATGAGGCTTTATTTAGCCGCATTGCTTTAAAATTTCGCGCTTGGAAACTCAACGAAAAAAAACTTTCCGAAAAAGATTATCGCAAATACATTTTGCAGGAGTACACTTTTTTAAAGCGCCCTGTATTTATTATTGACGATAAAATTTTTATTGGCAATTCGCCTAAAAATGTGGAGGCGACAAAGATGGCGATGAAAAAATAATTACTCGTCTAATTCAATAAAATTATCTTCTCCCAGTAAGTACTGAAATTACAGAAGCAGGACAGGTTTTAAAAATAAATTGCAAAGATTTTAAATAGAAAGGCTGACGTGATTTCAGGTAATAGAGAATAAATTATAGATTTACATATTCTATTATTCTAAACTGTTTGAAAATTGAACCTTCAAAAAATTAAAAGTTTATTATTTCTTTTAGTTCTCATCTCTATAATAGGAGGCTGCAAAAAAAAGCATGATGAGCAGGACGCTGCCCCAAGAACTACTGAACTCGTTTACGATGCCTCAGGAACGCATCACTATTTTCAAGGATATATAAAAACTCTCTTTAATATCACTGTAATTTCAAATGATAAGAATATTATACTTTATTCTGCCGACAATACAGATAAGGCTTCAATTTCAAAGATTTCACCATCGGGAAGTTTAATATGGAGAAAAAGTTATGCTCTAACTGATTATAATTGTTCCGCACTACTCAAAATAGCAAAGACTACCAACAACGGCTATTTTATTTTTGGTCCTTCGTACGATAGTGGCCTGCCAAATCAAGATTTTACACTTTGGAAATTAAATTCTTTAGGCGACACAGTTTCAACTAAAACATTTGGTAGTTGGAAAGAGGAAAATGGCAAAAATATTATTTCAACTTTGGATGGAAATTACTTACTGCAAGGTTATTCTAGCAATGGCACCGACTGGGATACTCACTTATTTAAAGTTGACTTAAGCGGTAACATTCTTTGGGAAAAGAGTTTTTTCCAGAATGAATATAGAGGTGTTTACTCAATTATTGGAACTGATGACGGAGGATCTATTCTTACTGGTACTATTGACAGTCTTAATCCACAAAAATTGGGATTTATTACTAAAATTGACGCAGCAGGTAGTTTGTTGTGGGAAAAAACACTTAGCCCTTCTTTTCCAGGATATACTTTGCAACTTCAAAATGGGGACTTAGTAACAACCACTAAATCCGGAATCAATTTTGGATTATATAAATGTAATAGTAATGGAGATTCTATATGGAGCAAATTTTATCCAGCAGCGGGTGGTTACATTACAGCATTCAGAAAACTCTTGAAATCTTCAGATGGGAATATTTTTGTGGTAGGTACTATTATGGGCAATCAAGACTATAATATTTACCTGGCAAAGATCAGCGCAGACGGCAATTTGTTATGGCAAAAATCATGTGGAGGAAATGATCAGGAAGAATTTGCCGATGCAATTATAGGACCTAATAATGATATATATATTATAGGAGGGTTTCTGAATCGCTCACTTGATTTATTTATGTTAGTTTCTGATCAAAATGGCCATCTTAAATAGAAACCAGTGCGCGAGGCTCCAGCCTCGTGTGATTTTCTTCAAACAACCCCAAAAATAAATCTACTCCTTTACAAACTTTTTAACCAGTGGTTGCCTGGCACTTTGAAATGAAATGGTATTAAAGCGTAGTACGATCGCAGTTGCAGCCTCATATAATTTCCCCCTTCGTACTTTCGCACAAATATTTTTTTGTGTCGTCACGATTAAAAGCACACTTAGCAGCACTTACTGTAAACTTAATTTACGGAGCCAACTTTAGCATTGCCAAACAGGTAATGCCTGAGTTTATAAAACCGTTTGGTTTTATAGTAGCGCGTGTGTTGCCTGCCACGGTTTTGTTTTTTGCCGTATCGCTTTTATATCCTAAAGAAAAAATTTTAGCAGCGGATAAATGGAAGCTCGTAGCCTGCGCACTGTTTGGCGTAGCCATGAACCAGATGCTTTTTTTCAAAGGCCTCTCACTTACTCATCCGCTAAACGGTGCTTTAATTATGACCACCAACCCCGTGCTGGTTTTGTTGCTTGCCACCGTTTTTTTAAACGAAAAAATTTCGTGGAACAAAATTGCCGGCATCATTATAGCGCTGGCGGGTGCTGCCACATTAATTTTATTTGGAAAAAGTTTTTCGGTAAACGATACCACCGTTTTAGGCGACACTTTTATTTTTATCAACTCACTTTCGTTTGCCATTTTTATAATAATAGTAAAACCCATGATGCTGCGTTATAATGCCATCACCATTACCAAGTGGGTTTTCTTTTTTGGCAGCTTTATGGTGTTGCCCTTTGGGTACAATGAGTTTGCCGCTGTTGAGTGGCACACGTTTTCGTTAAAAATATGGCTGTGCGTTTTGTTTGTAGTAATAGGCGTAACGTTTGTTGCTTACACTTTAAATATTTACGCTTTGCGCGAATTAAATGCAAGCACCGTAAGCGCATACATTTATTTGCAACCCATTTTCACAACCATCATAGCATTTATTGTTGCTGGAGCAACTCCACATGTGTTGCATGCAATTGCGGCTTCATTAATTTTTACGGGTGTGTATTTGGTGAGCAGAAAAAAATAAATCGTGCCACGACTTTAAGTCGTGGCACGATTAGGTATTTATAGTTTTGGGCGCAACACCGCATCTATTGCATGGCATTGCTGCCGCATTAATTTTTACGGGAGTGTATTGGGTGAGCAAACAAAAAAAGTTTGAGGTTTAACAGATTCAACTTCAAACCTCAAACTACAAACCTCAAACCTAAATCGCTACTTTTGACCACCCAATAAAAAAATCACATGATTCGTTCCATGACCGGTTACGGCAAAGCTGCCGGTGAGTTAGCCGGAAAAATAATTTCGGTGGAAATAAAATCACTCAACAGCAAATTTTTTGAATTGAATTTGCGCTTGCCTTCTGCCTATCGCGATAAGGAACTGGAGTTGCGTTCGCAACTTTCAAAAGAAGCCGACCGCGGCAAAATGGATATTACCGTGATGATAGAATATGCTGCTGGCACCACACGCAGTTTGCTAAATAAAGAATTAATAAAAGTTTATTTGCAGGATGTGAAATCATTAAGCGATGAAATGAATTTAAAAGCCACCAACCTGCTTGATGTTGTAATGCACCTGCCACAAGTGGTTAACATCGAAAAACTTGAAGCGGACGAAGAAGAATGGAAACTGATAAAAAAATTATTGGATGGCGCCATAAAATCGTTTAATGAATTCCGCTTACGCGAAGGAAAAATATTGCAGGATGATTTGGTGGAACGCATTATTGCAATAGAAAAATTATTATCGGGCGCTGCCGAATTTGAAGGAGAACGTATGCAAAACGTTCGCAACAAATTGCAAAACGCATTAAAAGGATTGGATGGCGGATTTGAAATAGATAAAAACCGATTTGAACAAGAGTTGATTTATTATTTAGAAAAAATAGATATTACCGAAGAGAAAGTTCGGCTGACAGCACACTGCGATTATTTTAAAAACGTAATTACCACCGAAGATAACTGCGGAAAAAAACTTGGTTTTATAACCCAGGAAATAGGCCGCGAAATAAATACCATCGGTAGCAAAGCAAACGATGCGCGCCTACAACGTGCCGTAGTTGAGATGAAAGACGAAGCGGAAAAAATAAAGGAGCAACTCGCTAACATACTTTAATGAAAAAGCATTTTTTATTTTGCGGACCCAGCGGAAGTGGTAAAACCACCATTGTGCATTTTTTACTTAAGGAGTTTCCACAATTAAAATTTTCGGTTTCGGCAACCACCCGTGCCATGCGCCCAAATGAAACCAATGGAATTGATTATCATTTTTTATCCGTTGATGATTTTAAAAACAAAATAGCCCAAAATGCTTTTATTGAGTGGGAAGAAGTGTACCACAACGGCTTTTATGGAACCTTAAAATCAGAAGTGCAGCGCATTGAAAAAGAAAACTGCTCGGTAATTTTTGATGTAGATGTAGAAGGTGGATTAAACATCAAAAAACATTTTGGCGATAACTTAATTACCGTTTTTGTAAGACCCCCTTCGGTGGATGATTTAAAACATCGCCTAGTTGCACGTAATACCGAAACCCCTGAAAGTTTGAAAAAGCGGCTTGATAAATCCATCCATGAACTTTCATATCAAAATTATTTTGACAACGTAATTGTAAATTACAAATTAGAAGATGCCTGTGCTGAAGCAAAAGTATTAGTAGAAAAGTTTTTAAGGTAATTTCTTACTTAAACCACTTTGCCGCACCATAAAAAACAGCAATCCAAACCAACCCTTTTATTAAAAAAAACATAAAGCCGGCAAAGCCAAGGCGCTTAAACCATAGTTTTATTTTTTCGTTTTTCAATTGATTTGCTTTTTAAGAGGTGCAATTTTAAAATAAAAAGTTTTACCTAAGGCATTTTCTCCTCTTATTTAACAAACAACTGTGCAAATAATTACATATTCATGATGAATAAACCAACTTGCCCCGTAAGCCATTAAACTGTATAATTGTGTGGCTTTTTCAAAAGCCCTATTACATGAAGAACAAAGTACTGGTTATTGCTCCCTGTTTGCTTTTTATCATCCTGCTGGCATTGTTTCCGTTTAAAAAATATCAGGCTACATCGTTTCATACTGAAGAAGAACTTGCATTTTTTCTTAATCATAAACTTACTCCTATTGATACTGGCGAATATTTTTTAACCCCACAAAACTGCAAAGGCTGTCATGGGTTTGATACGATGGGCATTGCCAATGTAGATATCAATGGCAATGATGTAAACCTTTATGACGACTGGGAAACTTCCATGATGGGTCTTTCAGGAGTTGATCCACTATGGAAAGCAAAAGTGAGTCATGAAATACTGGTTAATCCGGCACATGCCAACGAGTTGCAAACATTGTGTACATCATGCCATGCACCAATGGGTCATTACTCGGCCATGTACAAAGGCCAGACCTATTACACGCTTGCCGATTTAGCCACCGACACGTTAGGACAGGCAGGCGTTGCGTGTGGTGGTTGCCATGCCATTGGTGATTCAAGCGATTTGGGAGCCTTGTTTACCGGACAAATTCCGTATGATACAAACCATGTATTGTATGGGCCTTTTGATAATCCTGTTGTTGGCCCCATGCAATTGTACGTGGGTTTAATTCCCACCTACAGCACGCATGTAAGCGAAAGCCGGTTTTGTTCACCATGCCACACGCTTATATCAAATACTGTTGATCTTGCCGGCAATCCTACAGGGGGCACTTTTGTGGAGCAGGCTACTTATCACGAATGGCTAAACTCTGTATATCCTGCTCAGCCCAGCACATGCCAAACGTGCCACATGCCCGAAATTGAAGACCCTGTAAAACTTGCCAATGGATATACCGCTTTGCCTGGTCGCTCTCCATTTAATCTCCACAAGTTTGCCGGTGGCAACTCGTTTATGGTAAAACTTATTAAGGATAACAAAGTAAGCCTTGGCGTAAATGCCGATGACAAAAATTTTGACAGCACATTGGCTGTAATCAATGACATGCTTACCAAACAATCGCTAACCGTAACAGCTCATGTTGACTCTATACTTGCAGACACTGCTTATCTTAACGTATCGTTGCTAAACAAAGCTGGCCATAAGTTTCCAAGTGGCTACCCTTCGCGCAGAGCTGTATTGCAACTGCTGGTAACCAAAAGCAATGGCGATACACTTTTTGCATCGGGTATGTTTGATAACAATTATGAAGTTCAAAATATTGCAACACCGTTTGAAGCACATCATGATGTAATAACCGCACAAACCCAATCGCAAATTTATCAGTTGGTAATGGGCGATGTAAACGGTGATGTAACCACTGTTTTAGAGCGCGCGGCAACTCCGTTAACAGATAACCGCATCCCTCCCGTTGGCTTTACCGATTTGCATTATACTTATGACACCTGCAAAATTGTTGGCAATGCACTTACCGATGCCAACTTTAATAAAAACGGAATTACTCAGGGAACCGGAAAAGACATCGTGTATTACAACGTGGGTTTAAATGGTTACTCAGGCATTATCAATATAAGCGCAAGTGTTTATTACCAGGCCGTTCCACCGGGTTGGCTTACCGAAATGAGTACTTTTAGCTCCGCTGAAATTGATACCTTTTTAACAATGTATAACAATGCTGATAAAAGCCCTGTACTTGTTGGAAGTGATACCTTGCTAAATATTGTAGTACCTGTAGGTGTTGAAACTTATTTCAAAAAAGATAAAATTACAGTATGGCCAAATCCTACATTTGACAACAAAGTTCTAATCACTTCTAATGGCGCTTCTGTTTCTGAAATAACATTGTTTAATCAATACGGAAAAAAAGTATTTACTCAACAGAAAAAAATAAACGTAAGCACTACTCAAATAATGCTTCCAAAAACAAAAGGAATTTATCACCTGTCAATTAAAACCAGCGAAGGAATAATTTCTAAAAAAATCCTTAACTTGTAATTTAAAATTTAAACTAATTATACTAACAACTTAATCTTTATTAAATGAAGAAAAATTTACACTCAATTTTAACACTTGCATTTACAGTATCGTTTGCTGCAAATTCAATTGCACAAATTTCTTTTACCAATAGAAATGCTCGGCTTGGCAATGCCAACTTTCACAGTGGGTGCCCTGTAGCAATTGTTGACTGGAATAACGATGGGCTTGATGACATTGTTCGGCTGGATGACGGAAGATACTGCAACGTTGAAGTTCAAATTACCGACAACCAATACAACAACGTTTATCTTGGAGATTTTGGTGGCGGAGCTTGGGCAATGGCAGTTGCCGATGTTGATCATAATGGCTATCGCGACATTGTAGCTGATGGCAGCCAGGGAATAGGATTGCTTAAAACAAATGCAACAGGAACCGCTGCTACATTATCATGGTTACCCGCCTCGGGTTTCTTTTTACAAAATGCAACATTTGGCGATTTTAATAATGATGGATGGATTGATATTTTTTGCTGCGATGATAATGCCGCAAGCCATATTTACCAAAACGATGGAACCGGAAATTTTTCAATGTCGGGTATTATAAATTTTAATTTGCCCAATGGTTCAGATAACTCAGGAAACTACGGCAGCGTGTGGACAGATTTTGATAACGATGGCGATTTGGATTTATACATTGCAAAATGCCGTCAGGGTGTAAGCAACGTAAACGATCCTCGCAGAATTGATGTACTGTTTGTTAATGATGGAAATAATAATTATACCGAAATGGCAGCCACATACGGTGTTGCAAACGGCTGGCAAACATGGACAGCAAGTTTTGGCGACATTAACAACGATGGCGATTTGGATTTGTTAGCAACCAATCATGACCACGAAAGCCAGATTTTTGAAAACGATGGAACAGGACACTATACCGATATTACATCTTCTACTGGTTTTGACATTACCGACATCATGCCTATTGAAAGTGTGATGGAAGATTTTGATAACGATGGGTTTGTTGACCTTCTTATAACCGGTAGCGATGCCCGCTTTTATAAAAATAATGGCAACGGAACTTTTACCAAAATAACCGGATTGTTTGACTCAAACGACATGGAATCATTTGCTGTAGGCGATTTAAATCATGATGGTTTTATTGACATTTATGCAAGCTATGCAAACATTTATACCACACCTACAAACATAGATGATGTGATATGGATGAACGATAGAAACGCAAACAACTTTTTCACTTTGCAGCTAAAAGGCACAATTAGCAACCAGAGTGCTATAGGCACACGTGCAAAAATTTATGGTGCCTGGGGAGTACAGTTGCGCGAAGTGCGTGCCGGTGAAAGTTACGGAACCATTAACTCTGCAATGCTTCATTTTGGATTAGGAACTGCTGCTGCCATAGACTCAGTGGTAATTAACTGGCCAAGCGGTACAGACCAAACAATAGTAAATCCGGCTATAAACCAGTTTTTAACAGTTACCGAAAATCTTTGCGTGTCACCTCAGGCAGCACTTACGTTAAGCGGCCCTCCTGTTTTATGTTCAGGACAAAACTTAACTATTACAGCACCTGCCGGATACAATTATTTATGGAGCGATGGCAGCACAAACCAATCAATATTAGTTACCACAGCAGGTGATTACAATGTTATTGTATCACAAACCGGTAACGCATGTGTGGCTCAGTCGCCAACCATTTCAGTTGTTCAATCGCCAAACCAAACGCCCGTAATTTCTGCCAGTGGCGAAACAGAGTTTTGTAGTGGCAGTTCGGTACAGTTATTAGGCCCTGCCGGGTTTTCGTCTTATACTTGGAGCAATGGAGATACCACTCAAAATGCAACCATTACACAATCCGGAACTTACACATTAACAGTGCAGGGATATTGTCAGGCCTGGACATCTTCCTCTATTTCAGTGACTGTTCACACAGTTGCTGATCCATCAGCAAGTAATGTAAATCTTCCTTCACCGGGCTCAACCACAATTACTGCCACAGGCAATAATGTTTCGTGGTATCCAACTTCAACAGGAGGCACTGTACTTTACACCGGAAATTCGTTTACTACTCCGGTATTAAATAGCACAACCACTTATTGGATGCAGGCAGCCGATAATTTTGGTGGTGGAATATTTCCTGTAGGAGTGCCGTACTCAACACAAACTTATAGCGGAAACAATACTACCAATGCCTTGATGTATTTTGATGTATTGGATAATTGCATTTTAAAAACCGTAAAAGTTTATACCGACTTGCCTGGTACCAGAAGAATTGAATTGCGCGATGCCAATGCAACACTTATTAATTTTGTTGACATAAATATTCTTCCCGATTCGCAGGTTGTAACACTTAATTTTAATTTAACACCCGGCATAGATTACACCTTGGGTACCGATGCAGCATTTAATCAGGCAATTGTTGGTTGGGGAAATGCAAGTCCTAGATTAACCCGAAATCAAACCGGTGTTGCATATCCTTACACGTTAATTGATGGAGTTTCACTTACCGGAACTTCTTTTGGAGCACAGTACTTCTATTATTTCTACGATTGGCAAGTACAGCTTAACCCGCTTACATGTTTAAGTAATTTTGTACCCGTTACTGTTTTTGTTGGGCCAGTTGGTATTCAGGAATTGGCAAAAAATGGAATTTCTGTTTTTCCTAATCCCGCAAAAGATGTGTTGAATATTAATTTTAATGAGCTATTGCAAAGCCATATTAAAATTTATGATGCAACAGCTCGCCTTGTTAAAAGCGAAATCACAAGTGAAATAAACAACAAAATTTCTATTGCTGATTTAAATGCAGGAGTTTACCAAATGTTTATTGAAAAAGGCGGAAAACAATTTATTCATAAACTTATCCTAAACTAAAAAGTAGCGATTAATTAAAAAGCGGCTCAAAGTTGAAGCCGCTTTTTTTATGCCCATTCAAAATATTATTCTATTATCAACTTTTCTGTGGCTGTGTAATCGCTATTTTTAATCTGCAAAAAATATACCCCTTTAGCAAAACAGCTTAAATTTATTTCAAAAGTTCCGGTGTTTTCTTCAAGCATTTTTTCATAAACCATTCTGCCATCAACATTCATTATTTCAAGTTTAGCATTGCGTAATGTATTCATAAATTTTACTTGCGAATTTTGTGAAACAGGATTAGGAAAAATGTGCAATGAGGTGTTTGCTTTTTCATCCTGCAATCCAACTCCAAGCACTGTATAAATTTCAACTGTATTAAGAGCACCAAATGCTCCCGGAGCGCCCCCACCTATCATAAATTTATTTCCTACTGATGTGGCTGCTGCAAGTGTACGTGCCGTAGTAAGCGAGGTTGTTGACCATGTTGCTGATACAGTATCAAAAATATCTACCGTGTTAAACGTTGTGGAAAAATTGGCATCACTGCCTGCTGCAAAAAAAACCTTGTTGCCAACTGTTGCTGCACACAAAAAACCTCGAGCCTGCGATAATGAATCAACTGTCCAGGTGTTTGTTATCACATCATAAATGTCAACCACATTGCTCATACCATTGGCATTAATGCCACCTCCAAAATAAATTTTACTTCCACATGAAGTTGCTGCAAGATTTGACCGCGCTTCAGAAAGCGAATCGGTTGTCCATATTCCTGTAACCACATCATAAATATCCACTGTATTATATTTTGTGTTTGCAAAATCGGTTCCACCTGCAAAAACCACCTTTGTTCCCGCACTTGCAGCACATAAATCAAATCGTCCCGTTGAAAGCTGTGATTGAGTCCATCCTAAAGTGGCAGTATCAAAAATATCAACCCTGTCGAAAACAGCCGGTATGTTTGGATTTTGGCCTCCGCCAAATAAAACTTTGCTTCCGGCTCCGGTACCGGCAAGTTTTGCACGCGCAAGGCTTAGATGCGAAGTGGCAAAAGTATTGGTGCCTACAAAGTATATATCTACATTGGTAAATACCGAAAGTATCCAGTCATCTGCTCCACCTGCAAACAATAATTTATTTCCACCAGCGGCAGCAGCAAGTGAAGTTCGCCCCTGCCCTAATGTACCAGGCGACCAAATTCCAGCACCATTGTTATATACATCTGCATCTGGGGGTGGGATGCTTATCATTCCTATTCCTCCGGCAAATACTGCCCGATTCCCTCCTGACGTTGCTGCCAGCATCGACCGGCCTGATTGTAAATTTGCTATTGTCCACTGACCCGATGTTTGAAATGCTATTGCGACAATTATTGCAGTTAGTACTACATTTAGTTTTTTCATTGTATACTGATTTTATATTTAGGACAAAGAAACCTTTTGGAGTTAATTTTATCAGCTTAGTACAGTAACTAATATTAGTTACTGTACTATATAAATTAAATGCGGCTGGTTCAAAAAACTGAACCAGCCGCATTTACAAAAGCTAAATTATTTTTTATCTCACCAGCGTAACTGTTCCGTTATACTGATAATTTTTTCCGTTATGAGCTGTTATGCTTAAACTGTAAACATACGTACCCTGAGGTGCATTGGATCCATGGCCATCATTTCCATTCCAGGTATCGGTAAAATCAGTGGCTTCAAAAAATTTCTGACCCCAGCGGTTAAATATTTTCAGATTAAACGATTGCACATCCAATGAAAAACCAGGATTAAAGAAATTATCATTTGCACCATCTCCGTTAGGGCTAAATGCATTAGGTAGGTAAAATGGATTAATTACAATCTCTGTTTGGGTTTCATCCGGACAGCCAGAAATATTTTCAACAATAAGCTTTACAACATACTCTCCAATTTCAGGATAATAATGTTGCGGGTTTTGCTGATTTGATGTTGCTCCATCACCAAAATACCATGTCCACTTAACCGCATTTTTTGATTTATCAATAAAGTTTACCGATGAGCTAAAAATGTTTGTAACCGTTGGATTGGCTGCAAACTCAGCCTCCGCAAGCGGATAGAAAATAACATCTACATCCTTGGTTAAACTGTCTTTGCATCCTGTTGGGTTTACCACCACAAGTTGTATTTGGTAGGTATTTGGTAAACTATAAACATGCGATGGGTTTACATCAGTTGATGTTGCACTATCACTCAAATTCCAATGAAACTCGGCACCGGGCTGATATGTTGAAAGATTTGTAAAATGAATAAGTGGTATTTCACATGTTTTGCTGGTATCATTTGTAAAATCAACAACAGGTACCGGATTTACAGTAAAATGAAATACAGGAGATGTATTAACACATCCGTTAACATCGGTTACTGTTACGGTATAATCATCATCATCACTAACAACAATTGACGATGTGGACGCTGTAGTTGACCAATTATATATTACATACGGAAGTGTAGTTGACAAAGTAGATGTAATACCATCACAAACTTCGTTTACTCCTGTAATTACAGGAGTTGGAAGTGGATTAACAATAACATTTGCTAACCCGGTAAGTTGAGTTGCCAGGCAATGTGCATCACTTGTTGCAGTAACCGTATAATTTGTAGTTGCCAGAGGGCTTACAGGAATTACAACAGGATTGCTATTAGTAGTTCCGCTTGCGCTTTGACCCGATAAATTATTAAGATAGGTATAGTTAAACGGAGCCACTCCGGTAAAGGATATTGAAATAGAGGTTTGATCACCATAACAAATTACAGGGTTTCCAGAGATAGCTGCAGTTGGTAAATCGTGAACTGTAATAGCAGTACTGCTTACCACAGGAGAATTACATCCATACAAAGATGTAACCACGCCTGTTAAAGTATACGTTGTGGATTGCACCGGTGTAACAGGAATTACCGAAGATGTAGTTGAGGATGTAACAGGAAAACTATTGGTTCCATTTGTTGTGTAGGTAGTTGCAAAGGGCCCAACACCTGTAAAGTTTACGGTTAGGCTTCCATTATCATTTACACATATATCAGGAGTAGTTGTGGTAATTGTTGCTGTTGGATTTGGTAAAACTTTTAACAACACCGACTGACCTATTTGGCCTGAGCAAAACGCATCACTTACGGTTGTAAGCGTATAGGTTGTTGTTGCGGCAGGAGCAACTGGAATTAAATAAGGGTTACTACTTGCATTTTGCACGGGCTGCCCACTAAACTGATAAGTAAATGGTGCAACACCATTAAACTGTATTTGCAAGTTGGTTCCGTTACCTGCACATACTGTATCGTCAATAATTGAAAGGGTAGCAGTAGGAATTTGGTTTACTGTTATTACAGCATTTCCATTTGCAGGCCCAGTGCAACCGTTTCCAACAACTGTTGCAGGTAAAGTATAAGTAGTTGATGAGGTAGGAGAAACAGGAATAGTAAGTGAATTAACATTGGTAGTAAACGGCCCCATTAAAGTGGCCCCGGCAAAATAAGAATAAGTGTAGGGTGCTTCACCTGTTAATGTAAGTTGAAGGTTAGTGGATGCGCCATTACATATTGATGTGGTGCCCGCAAGTGTTGCACTTGGTGTAGGTGTAACTTTTACATAAACAGTAGTTGCTGAACTATTACCAACACAAGTATTTGCATCAGTTACAGTGGCTCCAAGCGCATAGGTAGTTGAAGTTGTGGGGGCAATTGGAATGGTTACAGAATTAGTATTTGCAACAAAATTTCCAGCTGAGGTACCGTTTGCAGAATAACTGTAATTGTAAGGAGCTGTGCCAGTAAAATTAATTGTAATACTTGTGTTCCCGCCAAAGCAAATAGTATCGTTACCAGTTATTGAAGCTGTTGGCAGCGGATTAACTGTTACTACTGCATTTCCATTCAATACTGTTCCTGTGCAGTAGGTGTCTGTAATTGCAACTGGAGTATAGGTAGTGGTTGATGATGGGGTAACATTTATTGTTACTGGGTTGTTGCTTGTAGTGCCCGAAGTATTTGTGCTGCCATTTGAGTAAGTATAATTAAATGGCCCAGTTCCGGTAAAATTAATATTAAACGAAGTGGCCGTGCCTGCGCACACAGTAGAATTTCCTGAAACAGTTGCTGTTGGCAACGGGTGAACATTAATCAAAGCAGTAGCCGGATTAACAGCCGCACTACAACCGTACAAACCGGTTACAGTTCCGACAAGCGAATAGGTAGTTGCACTTGCAGTTGGGTTAACAGGAATAGTAATTGAATTTGAAGCTGAATTTACAGGTGTGTTTACCGTGCCGTTTGACCAGGTAGTGCTATAGGGTGGCTGCCCTGTAAAATTTATGGTAATACTTCCTGCCTGTCCTGTACATAGCGAAGGTGTTGTTGTACTTATGGTTGCAGTGGGTAACTGGATTACAGCAACAGATACATTTTGATTAACTGTAGCACTGCATGTGTTATCAGCAATAGTTGCCAGTTGGTAATTGGTTAATACTACAGGACTAACATTAATAATTTGCGGATTAGATGTTGCGTTTTGTACCGCACCACCAGTAAGTTGATATGTAAATGGCCCGGTACCGGTAAACTGTATTTGCAGGTTGGTGTTTCCTCCGGCACAAATTGTATCACTTGCAACCGTAAACACCGATGTTGGTAATGGATGAACAGTTACCAATGCACTTCCGTTTACCGAACCTTTGCAGCCTGTCGAGAAAACTGAATCTAAAACATAGGTAGTGGTTGCAGTTGGGTTAACAGGTAAATTATACGGATTGGCAGAAGTAGTTATAGGACCAAAAGTTTGGCCGGCAGTATTGTGATAATAGAATGTCCACGGAGCAGTTCCTGTTGTAAAGTTTACCGTAAGATTGGTATTAATACCGGCACACACAGTAGGTGCTCCCGAGATAGTTGCCGTGGGTAATGGGTTAACCGTAACTATTGCAGTTGCAGGGTTGGTGGAATTTTGGCAATAAGCATCGTTAACTATGGCTCCTAATGCATAGGTAGTTGTTCCTGAAGGTGAAACTGTAACTGAATATGGATTAGTGCTTGTGTTAAAAACACCACCCGGATTTCCATTAGCGGTATAATTGCCACTCCATGGGCCTGTGCCTGTAAATGTAAATGTAAGCGTGGTTGACTTACCTGCACAAATCGAAGTGGTTCCTGATAGAACAGCCGTTGGCAACGGACGCACTAAAATATTTACAGTATCATTTATATTTGTTTTTGTACAAAATTTATCAGTTACACTGGTTACAATATAGTTTGTGGTAGCTGTTGGATTTACAACCAAATTGTGGGGCGAAGCGGCTGCAGCCGTGTTAACAGGTGCTCCTGCATTGGTTACCAAACCAAACGTGTATGGTCCGGTACCGGTAAATACCACTTGCAAGTTTGCGGCCTGGCCATTGCAAATTGCGGCCTGGCCTACTACTGAAATATTAGCTGTTGGCAATGGCTTTACCACAATTAATGCAGAGCCACTAAGTGTGCCGGGGCAATTTTTTGTTGAACTCACAAAATTTAATATTGTGTACGATGTGTTTGAAGAGGGCGTAACAGGTAACGTAATTGAATTTAAATTGGTGCTTACAGGAGTTAACAATCCGGTTGTATTGTCTCTTACATTGCATACAAAAGGAGGTGTACCGGTAAAATCAATTTTAATTGTACTTCCACTGCCAATACAAATAGTATCGTTACCTGAAACCGACAGTGTAGCAGTAGGTGTTGGTATAACAACAATTTTCCTTGTGCCTGCCATTGTACCTGTACAGTTATGCCCGTCAGTTAAACTAACCAAACCATACGTTGTGGTTAATGATGGCGATACATTTAAAACAACCGGACTTACTGCTGCAACCTGTGGAGCCGAAGGAACACCATTAATTGAGTAAACATAATTAAAAGGAGGCTGACCTGTAAATGCCAACGTTACAGTTGAATTTGAACCCGTACAAATTGTATCATTTGTTGTATTTGAAATTGCAATTGTTGGTGTAGCCCAAACTGTTACAGTAGCACTTCCGGCTACGTTACCGGGACAGTTACTTGAAACCGAATTTAATGTATACGTAGTTGTAGCAGCTGGGTTAACAGGAATCACCAATGGGTTTGTTGAAGTACTTTGAGATGCTTGTGCAACTCCGTTAATCGCCATTATATAATTCCATGGAGATGTACCTGTAAAATTGATAGTAAGATTGGTTGCAACTCCCGGACAAACACTTGCTGTGCCCGAAATACTTGCTGTAGGAATTGGAGCCACAGTAACAGAATAAGGTGCATTACTTACGCAACCGGATGGGTTTTGGGTAATGGTAACCGTATGATTACCGCCTGTGCTGGTTGAAGTTGTTGAGCCACTACCTCCCGTACTCCAATTGTATGAATATGTAAAGCATGCACCATTTAATGGACTTGCGGAAAAGTTGGCCAACTGACCGGGACAAATTACAGCATTAGCAGGGGCAACTGCAGCAACAAAATTATTGTCAATTATAACCGATTTAATACTTGAGTACATTGGCAAAATTCCACTCATAAAAATAATGTTAGTACTTATTTTGTATCCTACATTACCGGTACAAATAGTTTTAGTAAATGAATCGTCATAAGTATACCCTGTAATTTGATTGGCAATTTTAGTCCACACACCAGCCGGATATTCGCGCCATATATCATACAATGCTGCCGGTGGATTATTACCAATCATACTATTCCACGAAACCGTGGTGCCGCATCCATTATTGGCAGCATTTACATACATTGATCTGATTATTGAAGCAGGAGATGTTAAGGTACCTCCAACTCCAAACGTAACAGAAGAACTATCACCACAAACCGATAGCGTTGAAACCAAAAAATAAATCGTGTCTGTTTGCCCGTTAACTCCTGGGCCTAATAACGAAAGTTGAGTGGCAGTAACGGTATCACCCTTTTGATAAAATCCTTCAAGTGTCTCGATACTGTCAACCAATACCCAAGGGCCTGCAGCAGATAATGCTGCATAAACACTATACTGATTAAAGGTATAATGTGTATCGCGAACTCCGGCACCACCCGGTGTTTCCCAATAAAGCCCAACATCTCCATTACCAAAAACATTAGCACCAAGTAATGTGGGTGAGGGCAACTTAGGAGGTCTTAAAACAGTAACTGTAACAGTGGCTACACTAGGTGCAGGGGCAGGGCAGTAATCATCCTCTGCTTTTAAAATAAAATAGTATTTGTTGTTTGCCGAAAGACAGCCTGATGCCGGCTCTATATGCTGGCACTCAACAGGCCAGGTAAAGTTTACCACATTCAATATAGGTACTGTAGAAGGAGAAACCTTGTCAAGGTAAGCGCAGGGGGGTATTAAACAACCTGAATATTTGGCCGTATCATCTTTCCCAAATTGTTGCCCACTTGCAGAAATGGTAATTTGCTGTAATCCCCCTCCTAAATTTGCTTGAAAATCTTGTCCAGTAAATTTATAACGCAAGGTATCGCCAACATAAATGGTGGTATCAAAAGTTGTTAAAACATTGGTATATGGATTAAGCAACTGAATGGTGGGAGGTTTGTTGATGTTATTTGGGGCAACACCTTGAACAATACAACCTGCAGTTAATGTTACACCATAGTCTCGAAAAATTTCGGCAACTTTTATACCGCATTTATAGGCGGTAACTTTTATACAGGTAGCAAAATTTCCGGTTGGTGCATTGGGAACATGAAAGGTTACTTCGCCTGACTGTGAGTCTAAAACAGGAGCACCTGGTAATTGAGAGTTTACAGAATAAGGAGCCGAAAAATTAATTATTGCACCATTATACGTTTGACACGGATTATTGGTAGGAGTTTGTAAAGGATAGTCCCAAGAATATACAATAGAGTCGCGCTCAGGATCAACAGCTGTTGGATTGTATGTAAAAGGATATCCAACACAAATAAAAGTATTGGGTTTTTCAGCAAAAAAAGGTGATGAATCATAACATGGATTTGTGTTTAGCCCAAGGTAAGGATACATGATAGCTCGCAAACTAAAACTTTGACCTCCTCCTCCAACATTATTTAGTGTGTTTCTGCAACAACCATTTACTTCAAAAACCCAACCCGTAGCAGGAGGTACACCTGAAAGAAAAACAGGATTCGACTCTTGTATCCACTCTTCAGTAGTTCCTGGACCTCCAGAATTGCAATCGTTACTACACTGTGGAGGGCTGATATCATTATTAACTGTTGCCGCAGCATTAAGAGGGATATTACAAACAGAGGGGTGCCCGTAAACATTTAAACTTGCATAAGGCGAGTGAGGTATTCCATTACAATCACGATAAACTTTTACCTGAAAAACAAATTGACCTGTAGGCAAGCATTTCCAGGTAATTTCACCACCAAACAAGTGCGAAGCTTCAAGGCGCACTGTTGTCATTAACAGAACAATACTCGTAAAGAGTAGGTAGATTTTTCTGTTCATAGCTCACATTTTTTTTACGTGTTCAAATATAACAAAAATTGCTTATGGGACTTAGCCCTTATCAATTATACGAAGATTTTATCAACAGGTGTTAGCCTTTTTTGGCGAAAATTACGGTTTAGGCCGGCTTTTTTGTTGACTGGTTTTTGTACCCTCAGGTTTTCATGACTTCGGGTTCAGACAGTAAGAGCACCTGAACCCAAAAAAGTCGCACGGGTTGGTAAAAAAGTCTCGTTTATGGCTATTTTTAGCTATGCAAAAAGTTATCCGGCAACCACTTCTTTCATGCTATTAACGTTTAAATACTTTTGCGCCAATTCCATTAACTCAGTTGACGAAATGGTTATTACTTTTTCGAGATATTGAGAGTAGAAAGTGGTGTTTAATCCTGATACTAAAAGTGTTTTTATTTTTTCAGAAAGTTCCATTGGGCCATCAATACTTCGCTGAAAAACACCGGTTAAATAGCTTTTTACCAACGATAGTTCTTCAACAGGAATCAGGTCATTTTGCAGGCGTTCAATTTCTATATAAATTTCTTTTAAAGCCGCCTTACACACGTCATTTCCTACCTGGGTTGATATAAATAAGTACCCCTCATTTTGCAACGAAACCATGCCACAGCCAATGCCATAGGTGTAGCCTTTGTCCTCCCTAATATTAGTCATTAGCCTGGAACCGAAATAACCACCTAAAACGGTGCTTAAAACAGTCATTGGGATATAATCAGGGTGGTTACGGTTAAATAAAATTTTACCAATGCGTATGGCGCTTTGCACTGCTCCTTCTTTTTCAACTTTTATTTTGTGCAGCACTGAAGTGTTTAACTGAAATGATTTGTTGGGAAGTAAAAAATCATTTTTTGATTTCCAGCTTCCAAAAATTTCAGCGGTGATTGCTTTGGTTTGTTCCGAAATTTTTCCGGCAAGAACTATAAAACAGTTTTGATGATGATAAAACGACTGGTAGTTTTTTAAGAGCAGTTCATTATTCAAATCTGAATAATTTTCTTCTTCCACTCTTCTTCCATAAGGATGTGTTTTTCCAAATAGAGTTTCGCCAAATTGTTTTCGTGCCAGGTAATCTACTTTTTGTTTGTTGATTTTTAATTTTTGAATGTTTTGCGCTTTATAAATTTCAATTTCTTTTTCGGGAAAAACAGCATCTTGCAAAATTTCCAATAACAACTGAAAAGTTTCTTTTGCAAATTTTGTGAGTGTAAAAAGTTTTACCGAAGCCGTATCGTGCGTACATTCGGTTTGCAAATAGGCTCCGTAAAAATCAAAGGCTTCGGCAATCTCAAATGCCGATTTTGTTTTAGTACCCTCGTCCATCAAATCATTTATTGCTGTCATCAAAACAGGATAATCGGAGTACCATTCGCCTGCTTTAAAAACAATTTCGAGTTTTATTATTTCCTGTTCGCCTGCATTTATGCAGTAAAGTGGTATGCCGTTGTCAAGTAAGATTTTTTGTGGTTCGGGGATAACTATTTTTTCGGGCTTACCCAATAATGGTTCGTGTGTTCTGTTCATTTTTTAGTTTTTGTTTGCCTCATAAAAAAGTGTTGACTCATTGTTTTTAGAAAAAATAGTTTGTGCCACTTGCTGAATTTCTTCTTTTGCAACATTGGCATATTTTTCTAATTGTTCGTTAATCATTTGCGCACCGCCAATCATTTCGAAGTACGAAAGATTAAGTGCGCGGTTTGCAATATTCATTTCAGAAAAAACCAATGCCGACTCTGTTTTTTGTTTTACTTTAGTTAATTCCTTGTCATTTATCAAATCATTTTTAATAATTTCAAGTTCGGTATCAATCTTATTATTTGCCTCTTGCAAATCTATTCCATCGTTGGGTTTTCCTTCAATTATAAACAGGCTCTCATCCAAATCGCCCAGAAAATAAGCATGCAGTTCACTAAATATTTTTTTTTCCTTTACAAGCGAAGTAAATAGTCGTGATGATTTTGAACCTGACAATATATCAGCAAGCAATTCGGTAGCATTAAAATTTTCATCATAACGCGAACAGGCATGAAATGATTTGTAAACCGAAGCTGCCGGAATATCTTTTTTAAATGTTGCGGTTCTGTTTTCGGTTTGTTTGGGTTCGGGTTTATAAGTGTGTTTTTTTATTTCTCCTTTTTCAATCGGGCCAAACCATTTTTGTGCAAGTTCAAAAGCATCCTGAGGATTTATATTTCCCGAAAGGGTAAGAATTGCATTGTTTGGACGGTAATAATTATAAAAGAATTTTTTAACATCATCCATCACGGCATTTTCGACATGCGAAATTTCTTTTCCGATAGTTGCCCACTTATAAGGATGCACTTTGTAGGCAAGTGGCCTCAGGTTTAACCATACATCGCCATAAGGCTGATTTAAATATCGCTGCTTAAATTCTTCAATAACAACATTGCGCTGCACTTCTAAGCTTTTTTCTGAAAAGGCAAGGCTTAACATGCGGTCGCTCTCAAGCCAAAAAGCTGTTTCGATATTTTGAGCAGGAATTGTTAAATAATAATTGGTGAAATCGTTATTGGTAAAAGCATTGTTCTCCCCTCCTGCCCTTTGCAAGGGTTCATCGTAACTTGGAATATTTACCGAGCCGCCAAACATGAGGTGCTCAAACAAATGTGCAAAGCCGGTTTTGTTTTCGTCTTCATCGCGAGCGCCAACTTTATACAAAATATTCATGGCTACAAGGGGTGTGCTTTTGTCATGGTTCACAATTACTGTTAACCCATTTTCAAGGGTGGTTTTTTGAAAATTTATCATTTCGCGAATGTAGGATATGTTGATTTAATTAGAATAGAATAAATACCCGCAATAAGGGATACACCTTTGGTATTAATTAGCTATCAATATTTTATACACATAAACTGTCTTAAAAACGCAATATAGTTTACACAATTTGAAAGTGATTTTTACAATATCATTAATGATTTTTACAATATCGTAAATGATTTTTATAATACTCTTAATGATTTTTAGAATATCGTTAATAAATTAAATAATGGCAACCCTTTACTTGGGTGGTTTAGGGCAAATTCGAGTTTACAGAGTTTACTTTAGGAAATAACCGAAGTAAAGTTTTAGCAAAAATATTTTTCAAAAAAGTTTCCAAATATTACATTTTTTTAAAGAATATAAAAAATAGTCTTTCTGGAAATGAAGATTCTTAATTTTATTAAGCTACCTGATTTTACCTCTATAATCAGGATAAAAAAATAATTTCTTATATTTTATTAATTATATTTATATTATAATAACTAATTTTTTATATTACATTTTATCATAATAATTTTCTATTTTTTATCGAATTTTGTGAAACCGTTTATAATAAATCGTTAAAATTATGATAAAAATTTATATAATGTATTGATTTACAGCAATAAAAAATATTAATTTATCACACAAAATGATTGTTTTTATCAAATAAAATTTTTTTATTACAGAATTTTTTGTATGTTTGCAACTTAAGTTACTAGCAAAATGGACATATTTACGAACTTAAGGAAGGTTTTAAGGGAAACTGAGGATAATCTGCTCCGGTACTATGATGATAGGGGGAAAATGGACTTTATCATCAAAAGTCTTGAAAATTACAGAGATAGTCTAAAAAAAATTCTTGAAGGGGATTCAGGGGAGTCAATAATTGATCCTAATAAGCCAATTATTAAGTACCATGGGTATCCTATTGAAGGTACTTTTAGAGAGAAACTTATGTATATTGAAGATATTGAACACCGTGTTTGGAGGCGAAAGGATATAGATAAGCTAATTTTAGAGATTGAGGGTGATGTAAAAGGAAGGAGGACAATTTCCAATTCAGCACAGAAAATAGGACTTTTATTAAAAGATAAAGAGCTAATCGGCTTAAAATATAATAAATCAAATAAATACTGTTTCTACACAACCCGTCAGGAATGGATTGAAAAAAATTACGATGGAGAAGGTCATCATCGGTTACTAGAAAAGCATGAACCTCATCCATTGTTGCTTGATAGTCTTACTCCCGAACAAAAACAAAATGAATCAATTGAATGGACGAATGTGATATAAAATAACTTAACAAAAGGCAATAAAAAAACCTGACTCTACTAAAGCCAGGTTTAAATTTTTGTCTTTATGTTCCCTTCTATAACTAATAAAATGGAGTTTATCAGACTCTAAGGGGACTCCTATTTCTAAGCATTTCCTCTTATTAAAGGCAAATATACAATAAATAAATCAAATACCAAACAAAAATGATAAATTATTTAACAACTAAAGATTTCGCCAAATATTATGGCACAGAAAACAAGAGCTTAAAAGCATTACTGGATTTTCGCAGAAACGGAGTAGATAAATGCTTCAATCCTGATTGTACTGGGTTAATTGATAAATATTACGAACTTCGGAAAGATAAGCCTGCTTTCATCTGTAGGAGGTGTATTCGCTCAATTCATCCGATGGTGGGAACATTTTTGGAGGGATCCCACCTCAAATTGGATGAAATTTTCCAAATTATTTTTACTATGCTCTATTCAAGGAACGGAGTTGCAGCTAATGAAATAAGAAGAATGTATGGTTACTCAAGTCGGACTGTTTTTAAACTTTATAAAAAGATCCGAGAAGCGATGGGGCAATGTTTGGACTTTGAATTATGTAATTCAGCAGTCGAAATAGACGAATCGTATATTTCGACTGGCACAAAGGGAATGGGTAGAAAACATCAATTTCGGAAAGGGCGTGGCAGTGAAAAGCATACATCCATATTAGCGATAGTAGAGAGGAAAGGAGCCGTTAAACTTATCGTGATACCATCTACTAACGCAGAGAGTATAATTGGAAGAATACGCGAAACTGTTAATACCTCAAGTCTAATTTATACCGATTCCTGGCCAGCTTATGAATCGCTAAAAAAATTTGGATACAACCATTCCACCGTTAATCATAGTATTGAATTTGTGAATGGTTCAGCCTCCACAAATACGGCAGAGAATATTTTTAGTAATTTCAAGAGACTCAACATAGGAACCCATCGCAACATAAGTGAAAGATTCCTTCAAGGCTACCTCTATGAATCTGCATTCCGGCATACGTATCGTTTTGAACCGGATTATGGCTTTGCAACATTATTACAAAGGCTTCCGCCATTAGGTGATCACTATAGAAAGCTCTTTAATTAAAAAATAAAACGAATGAATCAATTAGACCTTCATCAATTTATGCAGGGAATTGCATGTTCAAAATCTATGTTTCTCTACCAACATGATTCAAAATATTCTCAACAAATGAGAAATAGAAAATTAGAAAAAAATAAAAATGTGATTAGACATGCACGGGCACTTTATGAAGGAGGCATTGATTTGAGTGATGGCAATAAAATTTTAGGAAGGAATTTGATTGAAAAGACAAATGAAACAATAAGTAAAAAGAATAATGTTTTGTTTAATCCGGCATTCGAATCACTAAATGGGAAATTGAATTGTGATTTAGATATAATGGTAAAATCAGAAACAAAGATTCGATTTATAATCATTAAGAATTCAATAAAAATTAATTTACCAAATGACATGTATGAACTTGGCTTTAAGTGGAAAATACTGAGTGAGAACGGTTATCACCGGTGTGATATTTACTTTTTATATTTAAATAAAAATTATGTGGCAGACAAAGAAATAGATGTAGAAGAATTATTTGTTCTTGAAAAGGTAACTCAAAAAGCAAAAAATGTAGAAGTATTGATTGATAGATATTTAAGAGAATATCAATTATTAAGTGAAAAATCGACAATACCTGAAGCAAAATACGGGGACTGGTGTAATGAATGTGCTTTTCAGGAAGCATGTTGGAAAAATGTTCCAGAGCAATCAGTGTTTAATATCAGTGCCTCCTACAAACAAAAACAATGGTTTTATGAAAACGGAATAACTGATGTCTCCTTAATTCCTAGAGATGCAAAATTAACAACTGAACAATGGATTGAAGTAGATGCTACAATTGAAAGGAAAACATCTATCAGCAAAGAGGAATTAAAAAAGTTTGTTTACTCCTTGTCGCTGAACGGTCCAATTAATTTTCTAAGTGCAAACTTTTTTACTCCGGCAATTCCAATATTAAAAGGTACTCACAGTTTTCAGGATTTGTGTTTTCAATATTGTAATTTGTTTAGAAAAGATAAAAATTCTGAATTAGAAACAAGAAATTATTTTTCACATTTCAACACGGATGTAAGAAGAAATTTTCTTGAAAATTTTATAAAGGATACAGAAAATAAAGGAGTGATACTAATGTATAACAAGAAAAGATTTGTTGAAATTTTAAATTCCTTGATCCCTCTCTTTCTTGATTTAGAATATCATATTTTAGAAAGAATTGATCGAATTAAGGATTTGAAGGAGCCTTTTGAATCCAAAATTTATTATCACCCCTTACTTAAAGGAAAGATATCAATTCAAAATGTCTATTCTGTTTTATGTCCAAAAGAATCAATTCAAGAACCATTATTAAATAGAAATGAAGAGATTGAAAACTTCGAAAACTATTTTAATCTGACAGTTCAAAATCAAATTCTTTTAGAGAGAAAACTAATTGAACAATGTCAGGCAAGAACAAATGCTATTTTAAAAATTGCTAACTCACTTGAAAAAATAATCTATAAATAATAAACAAAATGAAAAACAAAAATCAAAAACGAAGATTATATCTTCAAAATGACGAATTGTATTTTTTATTCAGCGAAATCTATTCTGACGAAGAATCCAGAGTTAAGGCTGTCCAAGATGCGAGAAAAGCAAGATTTTTTGTAATGAAAAACGAATTTGCAGATTTTAATGAGGACAGTGGTTTTAATGATGAAAATTTTTTTGACTAATGTGTTGTCATAAATGATAGCACTGATATTGAAAGCAGAATAATACCAATTTAAAATATTAAAATGATAGAAGTTGAAGAGTATTGTGACCCAGAAGAAAATCCCAGAGTAAATTGGGATGAACTAATTTATGACATAGAAACTGTAGATCAGTTAAATCAGTTTCTTGCTAATGGCAACCGAAATATAAAAATGGTTGACAATAATATCTGGGCAAATCTGGTTATGGAATTTTTGACTATAGGCAAGTTTAATTAATTCTATTTTCTCCTCATAAAAGTTTTAAATGTATACATGTTAAAATGAAAATCTATTTCTTAAAACAATAAAAAAATATAAAACATGAACACAGAAAAAAATATTAACTGCCCTAATTGTGGGCAACAAATTGATGTTAATGATATTCTTTATCATCAACTCCAGGAGACTGTGAAAAAAGAATACAATTCAAAATATGCAGATTTAGAAAGGCAGAAATCTGAATTTGATGCACAAGTTAATTCTCAAGTTAAACTCAAGATTCATGATGAAAAAAATATTATTAAAAAACAAATTGAGGATGAAACGGCAGAAGAAATAAGAACTTATAAGGAGCAACTTGATGAAAAGAGTAGCCAGTTAAGAGAGTTTAATAAGTTAAGGGCTGATTTTGAAAAAGTTCTACGAGAAAAAAATGAAATGAAAGAAAACATGGAATTTGACTATGAGCAGAAGTATTCTCAGAAACTCTCAAATGAAAAAGAACAAATCAAAAGAGACATTGAATCGAAATCTGCTTTAAAACTATCGGAGAAAGATCATGTAATTAATCAACTAAACGAGAAATTGAAGGAGGCTCAAAGAAAAGCAGAACAGGGTTCGATGCAGATTCAAGGTGATGTACAAGAGTTGGCGATAGAGGACTATCTTAAAGCAAATTTTCCTTTCGATACAATTGAAGAAATAAAAAAGGGTTCTCGTGGTGCTGATTGTTTACAAATCGTTCATACAAGAGAAAGACAATCTTGCGGGAGTATTTACTATGAAAGTAAAAGGACAAAAGATTTTCAAAACTCATGGATTGAGAAGTTTAAAATAGATATGCGCGAAAAAAATGCAACTTTTGGAATCCTTGTCACTGAAAAATATCCTGATGGTATTGAAAGGATGACTCAGATAAATTCAATTTGGGTTTGTTCTTTTGAAGAATTCAAAGCATTATGCTTCGTGCTTAGAGAGTCTGTAATTTTACTAAGTAATTCAATGATCGCTCAAGAGAATAAAGGTAGCAAGGTAGAAATGATTTATACATATTTAACAGGTTCAGAATTCAGGTCTCAAATAGAAGCCATAGTTGAAGGATTTTCACAAATGCAAAATGATTTAAACAGTGAAAAACGCGCAATGGAATCTATTTGGAAGAAACGTGAAAAACAGATAGCAAAAGTTCTCCTAAACACTACCCATATGTATTCTACTGTAAAAGGTATTGCTGGTAATGCAGTTAGATCAATAAAAGAATTAGATTTGAATACTCACGATGAACAAATATAAGAAATCACACAATGTGATACTACGTTAATTGGAATTCTTATTTTTGGAAAACCTAAGCGTTTTTTTCAAATGGATACAATCGTAATAGCCAAAGAGTCCTTGCAAGCTTTGAATGATTCGATAATCCTAATTTTTCCAGACTCATTGCATACTTTTCAGAGCAAAGAATCCGGATTGTCAAGTAAAGATTGGGCACAAATCTTGATTCCAATATTAGCTTTATTCATCTCTGGAATAGGCGTCTATATCGCTAGAGTAAACACAAAAAATAGTATAAACGAGGCAAAAGAAAGGGAAAGAGAAAAAGAAAAAATAAGAGTTGAAAAAGTCAAACAACATGTTTTAACATGGATGAATATTTTAAAAATCAACCTGTTAAAACAAGCAAATAATTTTAAGAATTTCGCTGAAATAAAAAAATTCTTGGAATACTATGAATTAAAGGAATTGAATTTTTATGATTTTCCATTCTCGGAAGTTTTGCAGATTGAAAGAGTAGATCTAAGTGAGTTCTTTTTAAACAAAAGTAAGTCCGACTCTTTTAAACTAAACTCACTTTATGAAATTAAAAATAGAGTTTTGAATCTAGAAACCACGAAAGAAAAATTTCAAAAACTGTTATTGGGTTTAAGAACATTAGTAGATAAACATTATGAGACTATTGCTAAAATAAACTCTTATCGTAATGACAATTTTGTTTTTTCAAAAGGTACCGATGGCGAAGAGTTTATTGAAGCATTAGGCATTATAATGACCAATGGGCTTAAATATTTGGAAGATGATTTTAATGGTTTTGATTTAGTTTGTAGTCAGTTACAAAAATTAAATAAGGATTTGGAGGGTAAAGAGATTGATAAAGGCGCTTATGCTTTGGCAGAGAGTATTTTCAACAACCTTCTCGACATAAAAGCTAAATTGTTCGATTTGCGCAAATTTTGCCTTGAGAGCGAAGCTGAATATAAAAAGGAGGCTGCAAAGTTGGATTTAATAGAGCAATATTATAGGGATATTATTTTGGAAGATGAATTCAATGTTGAATACAAGAAAATTATTTTAAACGGAGTAAGTCATTTGAAACAATATGATTATCTCGTAGTGGAAGGGATACTTTCTGGAGAGAAAGAGAAAATAGTGGAGGATTTGACTAATGTGCGAAATAAAGTCATGAAGTCGGACTTTCTCATAAACGAGAGCATTACAATAGTTGATATTAGAGACGATTTAGGAAAAAAAGCTGAGGTTACTCAAATAAGTAATCTTGTCTGTAACAGAGATTCTGCCAATAGATGCTTTTTTAGGTTCTCTCCAGGAGAAGTGCTTAGTAATTTTACTGTTTTACCAAAGGGAAGTCGAATTGAACTTGGACCTAATTTGCAAGCAAAAGATCTTAATGTAATCCTCAATAGATCATATAAAAAAGGTGAAAGACTGGATATTCAAATTAATTTCGATTGTAATGATGCTTTTACGTCTGAAAATGAATATTGGATCCATAAAAGACATTTTGAAGGTAAAAGTAGTGTGAAAATTATTGTAATGTTTCAATCTAGGCTCCCTGTAAGTTATGGTGCTTATTATTTTTATAATTTTGATATAACAAATAGAAAATTAATCAACAAAGCTCCAGAACTAAGAATACAAGGTTCGCGAACAGTGCTTTCTTTGGAAGTGAGTGAAATCCCTACTGATCATAATATTATTTTAGAGTGGACTTGGTAATTCGTTTACTCTTGAATTTGTTTTGACAGTTACTTGTTTGCCTAAAATTATACTTTGTGTGGAATCCCCTAAAGTGAGATAATTAATTTGACCCATACCACGCAAGTAAACAATCGCCTGATTTGATTAGCAAAAACGTGCAATGGAATCAATATGGAAGAAAAGAGAAAAACAAATTCAAAAAGTCTTGTTAAATACAACTCATATGTATTCAACTGTAAAAGGAATTGCTGGCAATGCAGTGCAAAGCATCAAATCTCTGGAACTACCTAATGAAAGCTAACTAAAAATTAATTAAATTTACTGACTAAAAATAATTTTATGTCAGCACCAATAAATGGCTTTAGAGTTTACAGCTACACAGAGGAAATGCCCCCTTATATGAGTTTCTATAAAAAATACACTGAAATTGAAGTTTTTAATTCAAGTTTTGATATTGCATATTATGCAATCAAGCATCAAAAACATGAAAAGTATAGAATTATTCAATATACTGGGAATCAAGAAGATCTAAATGAAAATTTAGAGAAATATTTAAAGTTTATTTATGAAGCAGATTCCTTGTAATCAAAATAAAGTTCTTTGTAACCTAATTGATGATTCCAGTTTATTTTTATGTTTTTCACTTTATAATTAATAGATATATCAATGAAATTTTTCAATAAATCTATATAGCTCTTTCTTAAAATATTAAGTTGAGCAATTTCAATTTGCTTCTTTATAACAGGATTTTCAAAAAACGAAATGAGTTCCTCGTAATTTTTGAAGCTTGTTATATCGTATGAATTTTTATTTGGATCATTCATCATATACTTTCTTTATAAATAGTAGATTTTTTTATTTTAATAATTCTTTTTAATTTATCTTTAAAACATCCTTTACCAATATCCATCCCGTTGTAATCTGTTCACCTTTCACATTTTTACAAAACAAAAACTCATCTTTCTAAGATAATCTCATTAGTTAATTTAAAAAAAGCTATTTGATTAGACGTGTAACGTCATCATAGGGTATCCACCCTACTTTATCGTCCTTTTTATTCTTGCAATAAATAAATTTATCCTGCCTTGCTGTGACAATCACAGTATCTCCTTTTATAATTTGATTATTTCTATCAGCATTATAATTCGGCTCGTTATAAAAAAAAGATTTTTCTGAAATTATCATTCCGCTAAACGGAAATTCGGATTCAAAATTATGCTCACTTAAGGAATCTTTGTATAAACTATCATTCGCCTCTTGGAGACCGATTCCTATTGGTCTTAATGTTGTAAGGAAATCTGCTGCTGCCGCAGCATTTGCAACATCTCTGGCTTCAATCATAATGGAAATGCTTTTATGTAATTTTTCTCTCTCCAAATCATATTTACGGACTTGCTCTATATTTTCTTCCGGTTTAAATTCCCATTTAATTTGATCAATATTAGCTAATGCATTATTTAATTCATTAATATTTATTAGTGATTCAACAAGTTGTTTTTTATTTTCCAACCTCTCAATTTCATACTGAAATTCTCTTGCATCTGTTGCTTTTTCATCCTTGTAATTTTGATACCAGTTAAATCCTTCTACTCCAAGAAAAATTATTATTGCTGAAACCAGTAATACTAATCCTGTTCGCTTTAAACTTTTAGCATCAATTATTGGACGATTTACTTGAGCCGTTTGTGAAACTTCTATTTTATTCTCTCTAATACCATTTAAGTTTTTCAAATAAGAAAATGTGCTTGAGATATATCCAATACTTCCTAATAACAAAACAAAAATTCCATAGGACGGATTTGAATGTCCTTCTCCAAAACTAAATGAAACACTGGCTGAAACATTTATTAACCCGGATAACTCCATAATTGCAAAAAGCAAATTGAACATCCCCGGTATTAGCATGAATTTGCTTTTAATAACAACAAGAAGTGCACAAACAATTGAGATAGAAAAAGGAATTATTCCAACTCCGCTCATCATGCCTGAGGACGAAGCATGAAATGAAGAACTATAACCCATATATGAAGCAGAACTATTTACCTCAACCCAAGGTAGAAAGCACGCAATCATCATTACAAAAACAAATATCAACGCAAGAATATTTAGTTTCCTTTCCATACAACTTTCATTTTAGCTGGCAATAATAGGGACTTAAGTTGTGTTGTCAAAATTGATAACATTTTTTCTTATTGTATTGTATCGCTTATGCATTTATAATGTTGCCAAAAGAGCGAACAAGAAAAGAGAAGGAAAAGAAATCTTGGTTGAAAAATCTAGGTATTCACATTAAAGAATTACGGCTTGAAAGAAAAATGACTGCAATTTCTTTTGGGAAGCAACTTTCAATGGATAGATCTAACGTAAGAAGGTTAGAGCGCGGAGATACCAATCCCTCATCTTATCTAATAAAAAGAATTTCGGAGGAAATATTCGAAATAAGTCTTAAGGAATTTTGGACAAAATTTGAAGAAAGAAAATAAATATAATTTTATTTGGGGGGTTAAAAATTTAAGTTTTTTTTTACTCCTTCACAAACTTCACTCTTTTTTTTATCCCTTCATGATTTACTTCAATTACCTAAACTCCTGGTGACAACTGAAACACAGGAATTGTAATTTGGTTTGTATAAATGCAGGCTGATAAAAAACCTACTTGCCCATTAAATCATATATTTTTTTAAACACTAATTCTTAACAAACCTACTAAAACTATTTTTATTATCACTTGATAATTTAACAACATACACCCCTGCCGTTAGCTTTTCCAAATTTAAACGTTGCATAACACTCCATTGAGGTAATGTTTGTTTATAAACAACTTTGCTCATTATATCCATTATTTCCAAAGTGCCACTTTTGTTTTGTGGCAACTCATAGTTTATAATAAAATTGCCATCATTTGGATTTGGGTTTGTTTTTAAATTAATAGCGGGTGGTTGTGCATCCGAGACCGCTGTTAACGTATCGCACGGGCTGCCAACTAAGCGACCCAAACGGTAGTTGGGGAAGTTCGGAATACCCATTGTACCACCCAGGTAAGGTAAAATTAAACTGTGCTGATTAAAACTACATGCAATACCGGCACTATCCGGATTTTCTATTACATGGATTGACCTACTAAAATTAGCTGTGCTTACATATATTTTCCCATCAGGCCCCTGTTGGTTTAGAAAAAACCATGTTTCCAGCGGATCCATAAAGCCATCATAGCTTGCCACCAAGGTTTCAGTGGCTGAAATATTAGTAGAATATGTATCAAATTGAAATGCTTTTAGATATGTATTGACATATAAATACCTGCTGTTTGGCGAAAAACTGCACCCTAATCCTGCACTAACAGTATCGTTAACTTGTATAGACTGGTGATTGCTGAAAAGCCCACTGCATCTGTCAAAGTCCATTAAATGCAAAACATTGTTTACTCCAATCATTGCATACTTTGAACCATCATAAGCAAAAGATGACATTCCGTAAATATCATAGTCATAATTATTTCCAAACTTGGGATACAGCACCGGCCCTATTTGCTGACTATATGGTCCGTAAACTCCATAAGGAGTAAATAAAAGAGTGTAATAAATATCAGAATAATATTTGTGTGTAACCACCCACCAGTCTCTGCCGTTTGCATGTTTTGTAGCTGTAATCCGTCCGAACAAAAGCGTATCCTGCAATGGCCTTATGTCTTTTAACCCGCTTACAATTCCTCCATTACCACTATCTAAAGACATATCAATTACGCTATACCTTAAGTCTAATGGTTGAACATCATTCGCACTATCCTGATTTAAAAAACTTTCTGCACTTTCATGAATGACATAATGAATCAGATTAGTATGATTAACAGTTAAAAATATTATGGCTTGAGTTATACCTAATCCAGAATTAATATGGCTTGAGGTTGAATACCCATTATTAAAATTTTGGCTGTTAAACAAAGTGTCTTCTAATTTATTAGCAATCCAAATTCCATTTGAATAAAATTGTAATGAACCCGAGGAGTCACTAACAGCGGCATTCGTTATAAAAAACAGCATCTTTCTCTGATACACTACCGTATCCGGGTTTCCATTTGCAAAATCTAATTTATAAAAAAGATTGCCAGGAGGAAAATAAATGGAGGCTAATGGCCATGTATTATCATTTTTTTGCGCAAGACAAGTGCAATTAACAACCACAAAATAAATCAAGATAAAATTCCTTATCATTCTCTCAAAAATACAAAAGGCTTGCAAACTTTGCAAGCCTTTTGATTATTAACTTATTATTGCTTTATTAACACCAGTTTTCCATTGCTTAGTTGTTTGTTATTATTCTTTATATTGTAAAAATATGTACCCGGGGCTAAATAATCAATATTCAGATTTGTAAGAGTAGTTTTATCGGAAAGAACATTGCTGATAATTATTCTGCCTGATAAATCGCTTATCCGAATCAATCCATTATCAATTACTTCTGTAGTAACAACAGAGAGGCTACCCGATGTAGGATTTGGATAAATTCCCGCTTTTATTCGAGATTCGGCAGGTTCTGTTAATGGATTTTCTGATTGACTGAGTCTCGCTTCTTCTTCTCCGCACAAGGCGGCATCATCATAATACTTCCGGCTTACGGCAAGCTCATACAATGCTCTTGCCTCATAAACGGATGCACCTGCTGAATAAGGGCATTGGTTTGCAAGGTCGGCAAGGGCTGTTGAGTCTTCTGTTGTAAGCGTATCAGTGCCGCTTATAAGCCAGTTGTATAAAATCTCATTAAATAAAATGTGATTGGCGCTGTACGTTTCGGTATCGGTAAGCAGCGTGTTGGCAGTGCGTGATGTTTCTATTGCATCTTCAAGCGCATCTGCATCGCCAATAATTTCCGGAACGCTGAACATATCCCTTGCCCTGAGATTTAATTCAAAAACTCCTAAGTTGACAGCAGAAGTGCTGTCATAAAAATCTTCCAGCACCTGGCTGCTGTCGAGCCAATTGGGGCTATTAACCAAAAAATTATACAGGTAATACTTGCCGTAAACCACGGTATTTTTAGTTAATCCTTCTGCCGGAACAGCAGCCACTGCCCTGTCAATCATTTCCTGCAACTGAATGTTTGTGGCAAACTGACCTCCTGAACAATTAGATGTTGGACATGTGAATGGATTACCGGAACCTATCGTAGTATTTGAAGTAAATGAAGTATTTATCCCTCCATTATTACCATAACCATTTGCTGTATAGTAAATTCCTGCTCCATTTGTTTCCATGTATAGCACATTAGGATCTAAAGTATTAAACCTAAAAGTTGCATGTCCTGATCCAAATCCACCAATTGATCCAAAAACACTTGTATTACCTACTCCTTGATATTTATTACCAGCAGTATAAGCTGTTCCATTAATAAATCCGAGTTGGTCACCAATATCACCATCAGCAGAGCTGAACTCATCCCCTGCCACCAAACCCCTGTATTGCTCGCTAAAGGTATTGCTGGCAATAACAGTTCCAATGCAACTGCCAATAAAAACCAGCCCTTTTTCAACTATATCTGTTTTATTGCAGAGCAAAAAATTGTCCTGCGAAATTCCAAACTCCATGCCCCACTTTAAAGGCATGCCGTCATAATCATTTCCAGCAATTTTATTACATATAAGCCTCCAACTTTTGCAATTGTTTAATTTAAAGCCCCATTTTGGTTGTGCATAGTCAGCACCATGCACCAACTTTACCGTGTTGTTTGTTATTTCGGGAAATGGCAGGGCTAACTTTTGTTCGTTTTTAATATATACCCCATACGTGCCTCCCGACTCAATAAAATTATCAGCAATAGTAATTTCATTGGGAGCTGCCGCCACGCCATTTATATCTATGCCAGCCGTGTATTCATTCACATTTGCCGAAGCAGGAATGTTGCAGATAACATTAGCTTCCATTTCAACTATATTACTCCAACAATAATTTAAAGAAATTCCGCGCTGGCTGCCCACAATGGTATCATTTGAAATTCTAATATGATTGGTAGCATCATTATTAAGTATGCAGCGGTTAAAAGTTATGGATTCTTTATCATTAAAAAAATTATTGTTGGTAACGTGGGCGGGCACTCCCACCGACCATATTGAGTAAGGATTACTTTCAAAGTCATTGTCATTAATAATCCTGCTGAATGTTGACAATAAATTTCGTGTATATAACATTAAACCATATCCGCTCCGGCTAACGCCATTATCAACCGTATAACGGAAAAAATTATTCTGGATGTCAAAATCCTCAGGGTCTACGAGCATTAAGCCTGTCTGCCCTTCCTCAAAAACATTTTGCGGTTCGTTTGAATCGCCAAAAGTAAATTGAGAAGCTTTGTTAAACCGCGCATGTAAAAGGCTTTTGCGACTTAAGCCATGCACGTTTCTATCCTTACATCTGAATGTGCAACCTGTTATGGTTGTTCCGCTATAATCTGTAACACTGCTGCTTAATGACATGATGCTTGTTTCATTATGATCAAAAACAGAATTGGTAAGAGTAAGATTTACTGACGGAGGATTACCCATAATATCTATTGCAATTTCTGCATCTTCAACAAGTGACTGATCTATAGACAGGGTACACGTTTGATTTTCAACTTCAATACCTTTCCATAAAGCCCCACAGCCCTGGAATATGGTATTGTCATTTACAGTGAGTGAGGAAGAGGGGGCAATATGAATTTTTACGCCTGCATCGCAAATCAAAGTTTTACCATATAAAGTAAAGGCATTATTAACAGTTAGGTCTGCGTTTAATAAAATTACCTGTTTTGGTGTTGAAGTTCCAATGGATGAAGTTGAGGTGGGCGAACTAATAGTTAGAATACTTGAGCCTAAGCAATAGTTTGATGCTACATTGGTGCAACGGTCGGGTTCGGGAGATAATGCGAGATTCTTATCAGGTGTAATTACAATTTGATCAATTTGAATTGCAGTGCTTGATGAACTTAGCTTAAGTGTGTATTCCTTTGGGGTAATAGAACTGAAAAAAACAGGATGAAGTGTGTTTTGCGCAAAGCGATACCACTTCCAATTAGATGAATTTACACACCCAATAGTTCCGGTTACAGCGGTTCCGCCAGCGTAATTAAAATTATAGCTAACAGTTGCACTTCCGCTTGGGATTCTGGCCTTTACCCATAAATAAAGCTCTCCATTAGGGCATGAGCGTGGATTAAAGTTATAGTCTGCAACAGCAGTTCCACTCGGAAAAGTTATATAAGTGGTGAAGTCAGTAAAATCCTCATCTGATATTGAACCATTTGTACCATTATCCACAGTAACCCTTGTAGGAACATTTGAACTATTGTCATATACTTCAGCTTCAAAATAAAAATCTTTTGACCAGCGCTCAGGATGTGAATTTTCATGCCAGGCATCCAATTGGTAAAAAACATATGGGCTAAATGTTTTATCATATACATAAGTACTACCCTGCCGCCTCACGTTAAATTTTAAGTTATTGACACCGGTTTGCGGATAATCTAAATCCACTTCAGCAACTTTTTCATCAGGAGCATTTCCTAAAGCATTTGATAGGCTTTGCACACTGCCTGAAATTACATAACGGGGAACATTACTTCCCGAAACCTGGAATTGCCTTGCTGTTACCAATATATCAGGACCACCTCCATTAAAGCGATATGTTTTGCCATCGGTATTATAATTTGTATATCCAAGATTTGCTTGTTCGTCATAAAAGTTATAGTAAGTGTTATCAACAATATCTCCTGCCATAAGCTCACCGCTCGTTAAAAAATCATTTATTCTGGACAAAATTGCCTGGGAGTAAACAGGAGTGCTTGCCATCCATGCATAGCCTGCAGGAGGTTCAGGATTATCGGTTTTTAGGGTGTGAAAAGTGTGATAAAAATCAACTCCCATTAAACCAACATTTTTTAGTAATGCAAGCCATTGGGCAGGTCTGATAAAAGTACGCTCATCATCGATGTATCCGTCATTTGCCCAATACCCGGGTGAAACAAATGGAGCAAATCTATTATCTCCAAACATCAGCTCATGATTACGGCAATCAGACATCCATTTAATACCATGATTAGGTCCCACGCTTCTTTCATGCCAGCGGAAAGCAGCACGCGGATAAAAATCTGGCGTGGATAAATATTTATTGCCTCCAGCAGTTGAGTAGACAGTTTGGGTCTCACGTCCCTGGCGATAGTTAAAACGATATTGGGGCTGACCATCTAATCCATAATTCAAAAGCATAGTATTAGTGGAATGTACAATAGGATTCGTATAAAAATTTTCATGTAGAAATAAATCTTGATAATGATCAGCATCAATCTCCTTTTTATATGTACCCAAATAATCAAACCAGTTGGTTAAAGCAGCTTCTCCAGGAACTAAGTCTGCGTCTACATATGGACTGGATCCAAGAATTTCATCCATATCCTCCGTAGGTAATGTGTATTCATTGTTTTCAGAAATCATTGCCAGAGTGAAAATATTAGTCCCGGAATTTAAGTAATCGTCTAAATTGTCAATTAGAATTTTTAATCTGTCTCCATCATCATCAAAATCACCTCGATAGGTGATTAGTGGGCTTAGGATCTTTGGGTCTCCATCATCATCATTTGGACTAGACATGCAGTCATTTACATTAATCCCCGCTCCAGGTGTAATAATATTTCCAAGTTTATTTATGTAATCTGTACCAATCTTTAAGTAATGCTCTCCACTTCCAACTACCTGATTCATTCCCTGCCATGAAATTAAAGCTTTGCAAGTTTCATTGTTCGGATATCCAAGCCCTCCAGAAACAGGTATTTTTAAATGACTTCTAGAGACAGTAGCGCTCAAGCCTATGTCCAAAGGATTAATATTATCTCTGGCGTATTTAACGAAGGCTGCTGCAAATGTATTTGCATCAGTCCCATTATAACCATATATATATGACAATGATTGACCGTCCACTACTTCAGCAAGCCCAGGATTCACATTAAATAAATAATACCAGTTATTTGCCAGTTCAGCTTGAATTTCAGTTGCTGTAACTATTGCTGGTTGTTGCTGGACCACACTTCCATTTGAGGGAATATATCCTCCCATATAATCAATAGGCAACCAATTATAATTTCTTCGAAAATTTGCTTTATATCCCGGCATAAAGCGAGGCAAGGGAAAGTTCTGTAATTGTGTTAATGCGGGTTTTACCACATTATAATTGGGTTCAGGGAAACTAGGGTCGTAGTTGATAGGGTAATCAAGCGGATTTAACTCTCCTTCTAAATTGGTAATAGTCGGAACCGAAACTCCCGATAACACCGGACAAGATTGCGCCCCTCCACTGGTAAAGCAATAATGTTCTCCAGCGATTATTGCATCATTGTAATGTTGTACAATTTGCTGTGGACAAACCTCATCACTATATACAACAATTTCATCTATATCACCCAAAAACTTATAATGCGGCACTCCGTTTAAAAGCCTAAATTGAGGAGTTAAATTTAGAAATGATCCCGCAACCGGGGTATCATAAAAGCCTTCATTCAGTTCGCCATCAACCCAAATTTCTCTTTTTTCAGAGCCACTATTTAAATTATATCTAAGAAAAATATGATGCCACTGTCCATCAACATAATAATTCCAACTTTTCTTGTCTATTCCATCTAATCTTACTTGTAAGGCAATATCATCCTTAAGTGTACCATTATCATCATGACAAGTATTGAAAGTCATATATGGATACTCTAATTTAAAACTAAGGTGATCGTTGTTGTCAAACTCAATGAATTTAATTAATTGTTGTTGTCCTAGATTGACGTTTAAACGAAAAATAAATTCAACACAAACCACATTGTCTGTAAATGTCATTGAAGGACCGTCAATTGAAGAGCTTCCAACGCTTGTATTTCTCAAATAATTATCAACTAATCCTGATGATTGTATTAAACTAACTGGATTGGGTGCAAGTACCGGGCTGCTAAGTCCAGTTTGTGGATTAGTTAATACTGAGGGGTACTGTGGGCCAATATTAGTAGTATTAGCATCAAAAGTATAATAGAAAATTTTGGATGCAGTAGCATTATATGAAACTGAACTACACACAAATGGATTAGCTGCAACATAATTGTAGCTAAGAACAAATTCATTATATGACGAAACCAACGAAGAGGTGCGGACAGTGCCATTGCCAGCATTTCCTGTTTGATTTGTTTTGCCTAAGTCTTTCCACATTGAACCATTCCATCCACTAATAATAACCAAGCTTGTATCTATTATACCAACATTACTATTCCATGATAATGTCACATAAACTTGTGAGCTTCCATTGGTTCGATTTAACTTCCAATAACTTTTTCTAAATAAATGTCCTAATGTAGCGTCCCTGCTAGATGTGTTAACAGGAGTTTCATCTACTAAGAATTCACTCACAAAAGCATCTGTGCCGGAAGATGGGGCACTAATAGTTAATCCCCTGTAATAATTAATTTTTCCTACTGGAAAAACAAAACTTGTACTTCCAATCTTCTTCACCGGTCCGCTCACAAAACTCGTATCACTCGCACCACTAACACTACTCCCTGCATTAAACACAAGCAAGTGATTTGCAGAAGTAACAATATTACCCTTATTAAAAGTAAAAGTAGCAGTACAGGTTAATGTAGTATCAAGCGTAACACTATTAGCCGATTTTTTCAGCAACACATCTTTAACTATTGCCCCCGGACTGTTAAACGTTTGCGCATTGCCTCCTCTAAAGGCAAGCGTACCCGTACCACTGTTAAACGTTACATGCGAATTATTTCCGGTAACATTTCCATACACAGAAGTAGTACTGCTGCTAAAACACATCTTAATATCCTTACTGCTGCTTGTTGTGAGAGTAAGATTTCCGTAAAAGGTATTGGCGCTGTCATTATCCAACCGCACATCGGCACTCGTGCTTGTGTTGGTTATGGAAGCATCACCATTAAAAAAATTATAACCGCTCCAACTTGTATTCGTGCTTCCGTTGGTTGTGCTCGTAAACGTACCGCTAAAGATACTTGCCTTGCATAGTATGCCGGGCGCAGTTAACGTAACGTTTCCGCTAAAAGTAGCCCGTATTAAATTAATTATTGCGCTACTCGTTACAGTCAGGCTTTGTGCCGTACTGCCCAACTGAGTAAAATTGCAAAACAACAAAGTACCTGTTGTAAAACCATTGCTGCTAATGGTTACTGTTTTTCCGCTTGCCAGCGTATCGCTTCCAGTAGTGCTATAACCAAAATTTATCCCGCCACTGCTTGTGTTTTCTACAATTACATTTTCATTAAACTTGCTGCCGCCTGTGGTGGTTGTTACAATTTCTTTAGTGCCAACATTTATAAGTGTAAGAAGCTTATTAAATACATTACCACTGCTATTGCCAAGGTACATAATGCCGCTACCGGTGTAAGCGCGTTTAATGGTTACAGTATCATTAAATGTATTGCCACCGGCAGAGGTGCCAGGAATGTTGCTTGTGGCTTCAAAATAACACTTTTTATTAAACGTACTGCCATCAAGCAACACCTTTGTTACTACAGCATCAACTTTTGCATCAATGACAGTTCCATTAAATTGTATGGTGCTGCCACTTGGCTTTAATAATCCGTTCGTTATAGTTCCGCCCGAAAAATTACCAGTGCCGTTAATAGTAATGGTATCACCATTAAGGTTAAGGGTGTTGCCCGTAATCGTAAAATTATTTACGGTAACGTTTGCTGATAACAGAGGCGCGTATGTGCCAGTTGCTATGGTTACGTTATCGGTGGATGTGGGTGTGCCGTTGGGTGTCCAGTTGCTGGTGGTAGTCCATGCGGTGGAGGTGTTGCCATTCCATGTATAATTGGTTGCAAAAGTATGTATGCAGAACAAAATGCATAGTGAAAGAATAGATACTATTTTATAGAGGGGTATTATTAAATTTTTCATTTTAGTTAATTTTAAATTTAGTTAGTAATAAAAGAATATGAGGAAGACCACGTTCCTGAACCGTTTTTAATTCGAACGGTCCCATAATAGGTATCAGTGGTATTTATATTCGTAATACCCAGAACGAGTTTATTTCCTTGTCTTAAATAGGTATATCCAGTTGGAAGACCTGTGGACACATCATAATCATATGTTTGATTTAGAATATCACTTAATCCACTCGCTGTGCCTAGTTTCGTCTCAATTTGACTGACATCACCCGTGTCACTGAGTAATACATAGTAAGTGCCGGAAGTGATAGGGCTTTGAGAATTTGCCATGCTTACATAAGCATCGGCTGCAGATTGGGCTTTCCCATTAATTGAAATCCCAATTGTTAACAGCATAATAAATGCTGCTGTGCGCAAAACATAATTTAATTTTTGCATGTAGTTAAATTTTAGGGGTTATAACTTTTTTTATACGTAGTTATTAAAGACGCTTGCTTTGAATTAAAAGCGAGTTAAAAGTATATCGAAATTTTCCAGATATTTTGGTTTGGATGTTGGCTATACTTTTGAAAAATTTATAAAGCATTAATCTAAGACTCCGCAAAATCCAGTATTACATACGTTTAAAGGAAAAATACTAACTCTAAAATATTATTAGTTCTACTTATAAAAATAGTTCCAAAGAATTACATTGAGTATTTAAAAAAGGAGTACAAAAAATAATCATTTGTAGTTATTGCAGGAATCAAAAAAAAAGGTTACGAAAATATTTTAATCGTCAGGTAAAGTAGTGTCAAAATTATTTTTTCTACACCAAACCATTAGGTCTGAAATATTATTCACGCCTAATTTTCCATAGATATTCTGCCTGTGTTTTTTTATTGTATGAACACTTCGAAAGCGTTTTTCTGAAATTTCTTGATTTGTAAATCCATTACATACGTATTTAATAATTATTTTTTCACCTGACGTAAGGTCATCATTAGTTGCTGGGGGAGCAGTGATATGTGAGTCCTCATAAGATTTGGTATAAAGCTCGTGGGTCTCGATACTGTGAAATACTTTGTTATTCAAAGTCCATTCAAGTGCCGTTATTAATTGTGACATCTTATCAGAAAAAGAAACATGTGCCTTTATTCCATGTTCATAAAAAGAATGAATGATTTCCACATCTTCCAAATCAGAATATAAAATAATAGATGTGTTGGGTGAATATAATCTCATCTCCTTTACTCTTTTTAGACTATCTTCTTTATGTGTTGGTATATAAAATAAAATTGCCTTTTTCTTAAATCTTTTAAGCTCCACGAGATCACGTATTAATAAGAACGTAAAGTTCTTGGATTTAACTAGTGACAATCTTGAAACCCAAAACAAAAACATCTCAGCTAGGCCGTGAGTTTTACAATATATTAGAATGCTGATTTTTACGTTCATTGTTAGTTAGAGATGTTAAACAAACTATAAATCAGATTTAGCTACCACTTAATTTAAGATATAATACCCTAAAGTATAAAAAATATAATATCAATTTTTTTTTGTGGGTAATAAATCTAAATAGGAAAAAGGGCTCTTTTTTTGTTGTTCACTTTTAAAATGATTCTTTTATAAATGCGCCCATTATACTGATGGTTGGTTTTTTGTTTCAAAATTATCAACGTTTAATTTTCATCATCCAATTGTTGAATATTGGTGAAAGTTTTTTTGATTATGAAAATTTGTCGCTATATTTTTGTTTCGATAAAATTTAGACCTATCTTGAAAATAAAGAAATGAAAATAAATTTACCCTATGCTTCTCCGAATCATTTGCCTTCGCTCAAGACAGTGGTAGAGGGATTCAGAAAAATTGATTCAATCAATTTCGAGGGTACTTCTTACGAAGAAAGGAAGAAGATACTTTTCGACAATCTGCCTACCCTACCTTTAATATTATCACCTGATGGTGATGTCCATTTTACAACATATAGAGTACGAATTCTTGAACAGAGTGATAATATTAAAAGTCAGGAAACATTTTCTCATCCTCCGGCAATAAATTGCACGAAAACAGAAAGAGCGCATTTAGCAGGATATCCTGTTTTGTATACTAGTTTATCCCCAGCATCGGCAATGAGAGAAATAAAAAATTTGCAGCCAGGACAAACATTCTATTTATCAAAATGGGTTGTACCTAAAGATGCTAAACTTATCTATGCGCAATTTTTGTATGGTCCAGATATTGAGATTGGAGATAATATTAGTTTCTTAAACAAATCCAATATTGAAAAAATGGTTCAAATCTCATCAGTATATCCAGAAGACATTAGCAAGGCTTTTATGTATTTGACACAAAAACTCTCAAGTTATTTTTTATCGGAGGATTATTTTAGGTCATCTTTTTTGGCTCATCATGCCTTATATGATCATAAACCAGAATTTGTGGCAAAACCACAAGCATTGGTTTATCCTAGTGTCGCGGCAGGACTCGATAATATTAATGTTGCATATCATCCCGACTTTGTACGCGATCATTTAAAAATGGAGTGGGTTTATAAACTTGTTTTTAAAGGATTCGAAGATGATGGAGCATCAATATCTTTAAGAGGAATTGGATTGAACGATAGCTCAGGTGTAATTCATTGGATTTTTCCATTTGTAAAACCAGAAAAAACGAGAATTACCAGTGCAGGTGTAAGATATGATTCCAAACCACGGAATTATGTTATCAATCCTTCAAATGACATTTTTATAAGAAATGGAAATGAATTTAAACTTGCTGATTTAATAAATAACATTCTGTTCGAGGATTATGACAAATTAATGCCGCTTCTCCTTGATATTGATTTTGAAATTGACTTTTCTAAAATTTACATGCGGGGAATAAAGATTAAACCAGATCAATCTGAGGTAATATATACAATTATTGATGGTTCTCAATATAATATTACGGAAATTGAAGTCACACTCGAATATAAATTTGTTGGAGAATCTTTGGAAGAAAAGAATGTTTGGTTTGAAATGGAAACAGAAGTGAAATGATTAATAAAATCTCATAATGAAATACTTAGAAATTTTTTCTCTTATTGCAGGAATGGCAGGAACATTATTGATGTTTTTCAATACAAAGCCAAATAATTATGTTACCTATGTTTATAATAAAGTTGAGAGACCATTGCTAAATGCAAAAGCAAAAAAGGAAAATCAATTTATTAAACTTGGACTCATATTAATCGGATTGAGTTTTTTATTGCAGGTTGTGAATTTACTTTGATTAAAGAAAATATAATTAATTCCCCCACTTTACTTTGGGACTTTTCTAAAGTAACTTTTTCCGAAACTTTAAAAACACCTGAAATCCCCCAAGTAAAGGGTTGCCTAAATAATATCGTTAACAATTTAAACAATATCGTTAATGATTTTTAGAATACCATTAACGATTTTTAGAAAGGCGTAAATTAAACTGGCCCAAATTTGAATTTTAAAAACACCGAATTCTAAAAGTTAGCTCTTAGAAGCTAAAAATCACAAAGATGAAATGCGTTGTTTTTCGTTTAAAAACTCATTCCATATTTCGGTAACAATTTGTGCAGCAGGTTTTATTTCTTTAATGGCACTTGATATTTGACCTATTTCCAATTCTCCTTCGTCCAGGTCGCCTTCAAACATGCCGCGCTTGGCGCGTGCGCGACCAAGTATTTGTTTCAACTCATCGGTGCTTGCACCTTTATCTTCTGCCTCCGAAATTCTTTGGTAAAACGGATTTTTTATCAATCGCACCGGTGTAAGTTTTTTCATCGTTAAAACGGTATCGCCTTCAACACTGTTTATTACTTTGTTTTTAAAGTTGATATGTGCTGACGATTCGTTACTTGCAACAAAGCGCGAACCTATTTGCACACCTTCGGCACCAAGCGCAAAGGCGGCTAACATAGCGCGTCCGTCACCAATGCCTCCGGCAGCAATCAACGGAAGATTAACTGTATCACGAATCATTGGAATTAAACACATGGTTGTGGTTTCTTCGCGCCCATTGTGACCACCGGCTTCAAACCCTTCGGCAACTATGGCATCAACTCCTGCATCCTGCGCTTTAAGTGCAAATTTTTTATTGGCTATAACATGAACCACAGTAATGCCGTGTTGTTTTAAATGCTGTGTCCATGTGGCAGGATTTCCGGCTGACGTGAAAACAATTTTTACTCCTTCATCAATAATTATTTGAATATGTTTTTCAATGTCGGGATAAAGCAATGCGCAGTTTACACCAAAAGGTTTTGTAGTTGCCGCTTTGCATTTGCGAATGTGCTGCCGTAAAATGTCAGGATACATGGATGCAGAGCCAATCAGTCCTAAACCACCTGCATTGCTAACGGCACTTGCAAGCTCCCACCCGCTGCACCATAACATGCCGGCTTGTATGATGGGATATTGTGTTTGAAAAAGTTTTATGATACGGTTTTGCATTTTAAAAGAAATGATTGAAGGAATGAATGATTGAATGATTGAGTAAAAAAATGCGAGTGCAACTTTAGTGAAAAAAGCGGTTTAACAGATGTGAGAGAAAAAAACAATAGTTTAGCACAACAGATTTTTTATACATATTACTTAATGCAACACAAAACTATTCCTGTGCATGACCTGTCGGCACGCGCCAAGGCCGACCTTATAATAGTACGCAGGTTTAAAATTAAACCGGGTGATGTGGAAGTGGCACACAGGCATAATTATAACCAACTTTTATTTATCGAAAAAGCACAAGGTGAGCATGAAATAGATTTTATAAAACATCCTTTAAAAAACTTTTCGTTTCACTTTGTGGGAGCCGGCCAGGTGCATAAACTTTTACTTAATAAAGATGCCACAGGCGGTGCATTGCTTTTTCAGCGCGAAGTATTTTACGACTCGCCTCACGAAAAAAACTTATTGGAACAATTACCTTTTTTTAAACGTAACGAACATCCGGTGCTTGAAACCGCTGCAAAAGATTTTAAACTTTTTAAAGCACTCATCCATTTAATTTTTGAAGAACAAAGTGATGGCGATAATTTTATTATAAAAAAAAATTATCTGTCGGTACTGTTGTTAAAACTCGAACGCTTTTATAAAGAAAACAAACCGGTGACGCTATTAACCAGCCAACCGCAATTGGTAAACCGCTTTTTACATTTAATAGAGAAAGAATGTTTACAGAATGGGAGCGTAAACTGGTATGCCGAAAAACTTTTTGTAACACCCAACCATTTAAACGAAACGGCTAAAAACGTTACCGGCAAAACTGCACTTGCACTTATACAAGAACAAATTTTGCTGGAAGCAAAACGTATGCTTATATATACTACCTTATCGGTTAAAGAAACTGCTTTTGCATGCGGCTTTGATGATGTAGCATATTTTATTCGCTTTTTTAAAAAACATGCTGATAAAACACCGCAGCAATACCGCCTTCAATTTAAGTAAGCAGCATCCGTAATTTATCCTACGCTGAATAACTTATGGTGCTTACTTTTACACCATAAATACATTAACAATTAAAAAGACACACTTCCATGAAAAAACTACTTACATTTTTATTGATGCTGCACTTGCAAAATGCATCTGCACAGGTTAACAACAACAGTTTTGAGCAGTGGGATACCACCTATATAGGTACATACTCACAAACACTTAATAGTTTATTTAATGTTGCCAATCCATTTTGTGGTACCATTTCAAATTGGGAATCGGGTAGCAATTTTGGGCTAAGCCAAACCACCGACAGCTATTCTGGAAGTTATGCCGCATTAGCGCACAATTGGTACAACTATGTTAATGAATGGATAACTTACAATGACACTTTAAGTTACCGCCCACAGTTTTTACAAGGCTATTTTAAATACATTACCGAAAGTCATAACGGAATTTCGCATGGTTTAATTACTGTTTCACTTACCCGTTCAAATGCAGGTGTTATTGACACTATTGCTAAAGGAACATTTCAGTTTGATTCCACCCTTTCTTATTCACCATTTCAGGTTAGCTTAAATTACCTCTCAGCTTTAAATCCTGATAGCATACATATTTACATTCTTAACGCAAACACACCATGCATTTTTGACCCGGTTTGTAATTTACTTTTCATTGATAACTTATCATTAACCAATATACCACTTTCCATTTTTAACACCAGCCTGCAAGGTGGCGATGTTATTATTTATCCTAATCCATCAAAAGATAATTTAACCATCAAAACAAATGGTTTAACAAATCCAGCTATAAAAATTTATGATAGTGCTGCAAGAGAAATTGCCTTGCTCACAGGAACCAAATTTTCAACCGATAGGCTATCTCCTGGCATTTATACTGTAAAAATTTTTGATGCAGAAAAACTTATTGCCGTAAAACGATTTGTAAAAAGCGCTGACTGATTTAAACCCTTACCTTACAGCAGGTAAGATTATTGGGACTATTAGCAAATCAAGCCCTGTTTATTCTTTGTAACTGCACCAAAAATTCTTTCTATTTTCGTGCGCAGTAAAACCATTACGCACTACTAATGAAAATACTTATTCCAGTTGCCGGAATCGGGAGCAAACTTCGCCCGCATACCCATACACAGCCCAAGGCGCTGGTGCCTGTTGCCGGCAAACCCATACTTGCTCATATTGTTGACTATTACATTTCAGCCGGCTACGATGATTTTGTTTTTATCATTGGCTATCTCGGAAATAAAATTGAGGAGTTTATAACATCACGCTATACAAATATAAAAGCATCGTTTGTGGTACAAGAACCGCGCGAAGGAAGCGGACATGCAGTATGGATGGCCAAAGAAAAAATACATGCCGATGATGAAATGCTTATTGTACTTGGCGATACAATTATTGATTTTGATTTAGATGCTGTCCGCAATTCAAAACACTCATTACTTGGTGTAAAAAAAGTTGATGACCCGCGCAACTTTGGTGTAGTTGAAATGGATGCTGATGGAAATGTTTTAAAACTTGCCGAAAAACCCATTATTCCCAAATCAAATTTAGCCTTGGTAGGAATTTATTTTATTAAACAAGCCGGTAAATTATTTGATGCACTTGATCACCAGATAAAAAATGAAATTAAAAACCGCGATGAATACCACCTTACCGATGCGCTGATGAAAATGATTGATGCAGGCGAAAAAATAAGTGTGCTTCAGGTGGGCAACTGGTTTGACTGCGGAGGCAAAGACAAACTGCTTGAAACAAATGCCATCTTATTAAACCGCCTTACCGAAGAAGAAAAACGTTTTCCAAAATTTCCCAATACCATTGTTATTCCGCCTGTAAGCATTGCCGAAAATTGCGATATCAGCGATTCCATCATCGGACCCAATGTTTCCATTGGCGAAAACTCTATAGTAAAAAATTCTATTCTTGAAGATTCAATAATTGGCTCGTATTCCCAATTAGAAAAAGCTGTGCTGCATCACTCGGTAATTGGCAGCGATGCGTATTTAAAAGGATTAAGCCAGAGTTTAAATATTGGAGATAGTACTGAGATTGATTTTAGTTAAGAGAATGGAGGCAGGAAGAAAGATGATGGAAACAAAAGAAAATTGAAATTGAAAATTTGTCTTTAATAAAACACTGTTATCCGATTAAATTTGATAATTATAGAAAAGGGATGCCTCGGCTACGCTCGGCATGACAAGTTTTGAAGATATAAAGTATAAGAGAGGGGGCTTGGGTTTTGGGGGATGCCCAAGTCCAGCACCCCCGCGTGTGGGAA
>CAYSPG010000024.1:0-57251 GCA_964432885.1 uncultured Flavobacteriaceae bacterium | reverse complement strand
GAGGGGGCTTTCTTTTGGGCTTCGCCCAAAAGAAAGCCCCCTCTCCTCTACTGATATCTTCAAAACTTGTCATGCCGAGCGAAGCCGAGGCATCCAAATTAAAAAGACTAAAATTTAATCGGACAACAGTGATTTTTTATAATGAAAACTTATTTCTATTTTTAACATCTTAAACAAAACCTATTACCGTTATTGTTTATACAATGAAATGCGAAAACTGTAAAATACGTTTGATTGCCTTGGCTGAGCTGATGCTGTTTTTTGTGGCCATGTTGTGGTTAACTGTACAAGCAATAACCTCCATGTAAAAATGATTGTTTAGCCTTTGATAAGCTACTTTTGTGCGGTTATGAACTTAGTTATTGATATTGGTAATACCCAAACCAAATGCGGAATTTTCTATAGAGGAAAGCTGCTTACACACTTTACATTAAAAAAAGTAACGGTAAAAAAGCTGAAACATATTTTTAAGCAATATCCGGTTAAACATTCTATTGTTGCTTCTGTTGCCGATAAAAACAAGCCGGTCATTGATTTTTTAAAAGCAAACACTGCGCATGTTTTTTTTAACCATAAAACCTTGCTTCCTGTAAAAAACAAATACGCTACACCTGCAACGCTTGGATTAGACAGGCTTGCCAATGCCGTTGGCGCATACAACTTGTTTGGTGGCAAAAACACCCTTATTGTTGATGCTGGCACCTGTATAAAATTTGATTTGGTTAACAATAAAAATGAATATTTAGGCGGTGCTATTTCTGCCGGCATTCAAATGCGGTTCAAAGCTTTGAATCATTATACCGATAAACTTCCTCTGATTAAACTCCAAATCAATCCAAAACTTATTGGCAACTCAACCCAAAGTTCAATAGCCAGCGGTGTGCAAAATGGTGCTTTGGCCGAAATAGAACATATTATTTTACGTTATAAAAAACAGTTTAAAGGCCTTAAAATAATTTTAACAGGTGGCGATGCAGGCTTGTTTGTGCGTATGCTAAAAAGCAACATCTTTGCAGCCCCCCATTTAACCCTTTTGGGGTTAAACGAAATATTAACTTTTAATACCGCCTCAGAAAAATAATTGATGACAAATAGAATTGTTTCGCTTACAGCAAAAACACTTTGTATATTGCTTTTTGCCTGTACCTGCGCCCATGCGCAATCAGGAATTGCTACACCATATTCTCGTTACGCTATTGGCGATTTATTATTTAACGGGTTTGCACGGCAAACAGCTATGGGTGGCATTGGGGCCGCCTACCATAGTCCTTCTTCGGTTAACTTTAGCAACCCTGCATCCTATGGCAACGTTCGCATTACCACTTTTGAAATGGCCATGCGTGGCGAATATTCTAAAATTTCGAATGGCAGCGAGTCGGGCAATCACAAAGGCGCCACGTTGGGATATATGACACTTGGTTTTCCGGTTATTAAAGATAACTGGGGTGCTTGCTTAGGTTTAATACCTTACAGTGTTACTGGCTATGATTTGGTACAAAGCGGTGAGCTAAATGCCGACACAGCTACCTATAACTATGATAAAAAATATACAGCCAAAGGTGGATTGAGTCGTTTTTATATTGGAAATGGCTTTGCTCCTTTTGCAAAAGGATTTGATAAGTTTCAAAAATCAAAAAAACGCGAACGGATGATGGCCGAAGGGGACAGCATGCGCGTGCATAAAATGGAGAGGAAGCTAAAATTGCTTAAAGGCTTTGCATTTGGTTTTAACGCCTCGTACATGTTTGGCTCCATTGATAAAGAGCGAAGAGTTGTTTTTTCAAACTCGTACATTTTTAACACCAAGGTTATTAACAACACATCGTATGGCGATTTTTATTTCGATTACGGATTGCAGTATGCATACGACTTTAAAAACGATTATAAATTGTCTGTTGGTTTATCGGGCGCTGCTTCGGCCAATTTAAAAGCAAGGCGCGATGTAGTGTGGACTTTGCATAAAGGAACCACATTTGAAAGTGATATTGATACCGTTTATTTTTCTGAAAACGAAAAAGGAAAAACAGTAATACCTCAAACCTGGAATGCCGGTATTGTATTGCAAAAAGGAGATAAATGGCTTGCCGGTGCTGAGTATGCCTCTCAAAACTGGAGTAAGTACGAATCGTTTGGCGAAAAAGATAATTTAGTAAACAGTTACCGCATTTCATTTGGAGGGCAATATGCACCCACCGAAAAATTATCGTACCGTGCCGGCTACCGCTTTACCAAAACATACCTCGATTTAAAAAACACACCCATTAATGATAATGCCATAAGTATTGGCTTGGGTGTTCCAATAAGGTTAAGCTCAGCCGAGCGCAGGTTAACTGATAACAAAACGATGCTTCACTTTACAATTGAGGGCGGACAACGCGGAACCACCTCAAACAATTTAATAAAGCATCAGTACTTACGATTTTATATTGGCATTACTGCCAATGAACTTTGGTTTATTAAAAGAAGGTTTGATTAATCTGACAAATTATTTAGGTGCCCGATTTTAATTACCAATTTTTACAGTACTTTTATTTGCTGAAATTACACTAGCTGCTTAAATTAAGTGATGCAGTTTTTAGCCTCTGGCGATATTTTTAAACTTTACAATGTACAGGATGCTGATTAGAAAAAATATATCTGCTTTTTGTTTTGGGCTAAGCATGCTTCTTATAGCTTCATGCGAAAACGATATAAAACAGGTGCACCTTATTACCCAGCAAAACAATATGCCAATAGAAACCGGCAAAGGGCTGGAGATTTTATACAGCGATTCAGCTCAGATAAAAGTTAAAATAACCACACCTGAACTTAACCGGTTTCAATCACCCAAACCATATACCGAACTGCCAAAAGGAGTACATATAAATTTTTTTGATGAGAAAATGAATGTTACCTCCACCCTAACTTCAAAGTATGCATTAAGAAAAGAAACCGAAAAAATAATGGAAGCCAGAAAAGATGTGGTGGTGGTAAATGCAAAAGGTGAAAAGCTGTTTACCGAACATTTGATCTGGGATGAAAAAACCGGAAAAATTTACTCTGAAGAGTTTGTAAAAATTGTTACTGCTGATGAAATTATCTTTGGCAATGGGTTTGAATCAAACCAGGATTTTTCGCGGTATAAAATTTTTGATATTAAAGGAACTATAAATTTGCGGAAAGATGAGAATACTAAAAATTCTTGAAACATCGTGGATGGTAATAGCTATTATTGGTTTCCTATTTGGCACGTTTAAGTGGGTTACCGAGAGTTTTAACCATGCTATATTTATTTACGGCATTACACTTATTGCAGCCTTAATGTATTATATGAGGCGCAAGCAGCGCATAAGCATGGAAAAGCAATCGGGAAAAACCGGTTGATTTTTGCATTTTATTTTATTATTTACCCCAGCAACTATTACATTTATAACCTACGCTACATTTTTATTTACCTGCCTATTATCAATCTGCCACTTTAAATACTTGTTTACACCTTGCTGCCCGTAATAATTATCACCCTTTTGTTTGTTGCCTTTTATTCAGGTATTGAAATTGCTTATCTGTCATCAAACAAATTTAAAATTGAACTTGATAACAAACAGGGGCAAATAAGTGCGCGCATTATTACCTACTTTGTAAAATCTCCATCCAAATTTATTGCCACCATTCTGGTAGGGCTTAATGTTTCGCTGGTTATATATGGTACCTATATGAGTACATTGTTAAGCCCATATATACACGATTTGTTGCCTGTGCAATATGCTCATGAAATATGGATACTGATAATTGAAACGTTTGTAACTACATTTTTCTTGTTGATGGCAGGAGAGTTTTTGCCCAAAGTTTTATTTAGTATTAACCCTACCCAAACGCTTACTTTTTTTTCGGTGATTATTTTGCTTAGCTATATTATTTTATTTCCTGGTGTATGGATAATTTTAAAGCTAACCCACTTTTTGCTAAAAAACGTTTTTAAAATTGATTTTACCGAAGATGCTCCCACTTTTGGCCGCATTGACCTGGATAATTTTATCTCAGACATTAACAGCAAAATGAGCAGCAAAAGCGAGCTGAAAAAAGAAATTAAAATGTTTCAGAAGGCGCTTGATTTTGAAAGTTTAAAAGTGAGGCAATGCATGGTGCCTCGTACCGAACTTGTTTCGTTAAACGCAGACGAGAGAATTGAAACCCTTCGCAAAAAATTTATTGAAACCGGTCTTTCTAAAATACTAATTTACCGTGAAAATGCGGATAACATAGTAGGGTTTGTTCACTCATACGAAATGTTTAAGCACCCGGCCGATATTCAATCCATCTTGCTTCCTGTTTCGGTTTTTCCCGAAACGGCAGCCACCAAAGATTTGCTTACCCACTTTACCGAAAACCACCGCAGCGTAGCTTTGGTTGTTGATGAATTTGGTCTAACCAGCGGAATGGTTACGGTGGAAGATATTATTGAGGAAATTTTTGGCGAAATTGATGATGAACACGATATTGAAGAACTGGTGGAAGGAAAAATAGGAAACAATGAGTTTATTTTTTCGGGAAGGCTTGAGATTGACTATATCAATAATAAATATCATTTAAATATTCCTGAAAGTGAGGAGTACACAACATTGGCCGGGTATATTTTTCATCACCACGAAAACATACCCACTGTTAAAGAAGAAATTTTGATATCCCCTTTTATAATTACCGTTCAAGCCGTTGCCGGAAACCGCATTGAACAGGTAAAGGTAAGGGTGATAAAAGAAGACGAATAGCAATTATTAGTCAGGATTTCCTGTTTGGTATTTTTTACTACTTTCGCCCCCCGAATCAAAACCCGCACGTAATCAATCAATAATACGTTTACAATAATTAATTAAAACATTTAAAATGCCAAGCGGAAAAAAGAGAAAACGCCATAAAATGGCTACCCACAAGCGCAAAAAACGCCTTAGAAAAAACAGGCATAAGAAAAAGTAACTTTTACTAAGCGCTTAATTATAACATTCCGGGCTTTGGGCGGCAACCGGAATTTTTACAAACAGGTTTTTTAGTTCAGAGTTCACAATGCCTGTGTGGATTGTTCAGTTATTCAATTGTTCTTTTGAATAGGAATCATTCTGCCTTTCATTCCCAACCTCAAACTTCAGGCCTATAAATTTAAACACTTCAATTTGAGCCACGATTTAATTATAGACTCAAACCCATCGGAAGTTCGCATTGCTTTGCTTGACGACAAAAAGCTTGTTGAACTTAACAGCGAAAAAAACGATAAAAATTTTTCGGTGGGCGATATTTACCTGGGCAGGGTTAAAAAACTTATGCCCTCGCTTAATGCAGCCTTTGTTGATATAGGCTACGAGAAAGATGCATTTTTGCATTACCTTGACCTTGGGCCACAGTTTCAAAGCATGCTTAAGTATGTACGCGGTACACAGAATAACAAACAGTTGGAACCTTCGCTTAATAATTTTGATCTTGAAAAAGACATTATTAAAACAGGAAAAATTTCGCAGGTGATGCAAACAGGTAACTGGTTGCCTGTACAAATTGCCAAAGAACCTATTAGCACCAAGGGGCCACGTATTACCACTGAATTAACCTTTGCCGGACGATTTTTTGTGATTACTCCTTTTTACGATCATGTATCTGTTTCGAGCAAAATAAAAAATCCGGAAGAGCGCAACCGTCTTCGCAGACTTGCACAAAGCATACAACCCAAAAATTTTGGAATTATAGTACGAACAGTTGCCGAAGGAAAAAAATCGGCCGAGCTGGATAAGGATATCCAGGACATTATTGGCCGATGGAATACCTTTTACGAATCGCTAAAAACAAGCAAGCCACCCTGCAAGCTATTGGGCGAAATGGATAGAACCACTTCCATATTGCGCGATATGCTAAACCCTAATTTTAGCAGCATTCATGTAAACGATAATGCTATGTACGAAGAAATAAAATCGTACATACGCCAGGTGGCACCTGAACAGGAACAAATTGTTAAGCTGTACAAAAACAAGCAGCCTATTTTTGAAAACTTTGGGATTGACAAATCAATAAAATCCGATTTTGGTAAAACGGTTTCACTTGCCAACAGTGCATACCTTATCATTGAACATACCGAGGCTATGCATGTGATTGATGTAAACAGCGGTGGCCGCAATCGTGGCGATAGCGACTCGCAGGAATCAAACGCATTTGAAACCAACAGCATGGCGGCTAAAGAAATTGCTCGGCAGCTTAGGCTTAGAGACATGGGCGGAATTATTGTGATTGATTTTATTGATATGCAAAATCAGGAACACCGCAAGCAGTTGTTAGAAATTTTTAAGTCCGAAATGAAAAAGGATACGGCAAGGCATACGGTATTGCCTCCTTCTAAATTTGGCATTATGCAGGTAACCCGCGAGCGGGTAAGGCCCGAAACAAAAATTACTACGGCCGAAAAATGTCCTACTTGCAACGGCTCAGGCGAAATTAAGGCAAGCGTACTTTTAATTGACGAGATAGAAAACAACGTGCGTTACTTTGCAAAAGAGCAAAACGAAAAATCTATCACCCTGCATGTGCATCCTTTTATTGAAGCATTTTTAAACAAGGGTATTTTTTCGGTAAGGTTTAAATGGGCTATGAAGTATAAAATTAAGATTAAAGTACTTAGCATTTACAGCTATCACTTTACCCAATTTACATTTTTTAACAAAAAGGGCGAAGAAATAAAAATTTAGTTGTTGGTACAGGCAACCTTACCCGGCAGGTTATAGTATAATATTTTTATGATGATGATGTACCGTTTGTGTATGCAACTTTTATTTTTTGTTTTGGCGCTTTGTGCGTGCACAAGCGTTACCGCACAGACGGTAACCAAAGGCCCGTTTACCAAAACCGATTTATTTACCATTGACCGAGAAAAACTTTTTGGCGAAGGTAATTTTACTTACCGCCTTGCTGTGGATGCCGATGAGGTTATTGCTTTTAATAGTTGCAGCGAACCGTATGTATATTTTATCAATTCAAACGGTGATATTATGGACAAGCTAACGCTTGAGTACAAGGGCTGCCTGCGCAATATGGAGTTTGACGAATTTGATAATTTACTGATGATGGATAATGAGGAAACCCGCATTTTTAAATACATAAGACGTACAAAAAAAATTGAAATACTCCCGTATAACAAACCCGAGGATTGGTACAAGGCCATTAATCACTTTTACGGTTTTTTTGAAATTGCATCTATACCCACCTACTATAATAATCCTGATTACTACCAGGATTTTTACAAAACACGTTTTCATTACTCATACAACCTGTGGCTTAATTACGAAAATGGTTTTATTTACCAGTTTGCTTATAATTTTATTAAGAAAGTGGGTAATCGAAAAATTTTTACTGCACTTAAAAAAAGCGACCTTTGGTTTAGCGACCGCCTAAGCAATAAGTGCAAGCCGCTTTTAATAAATCTTGAAAACGAAACTGCCGTTTATTACGACCGCGCTTTAAACCTGTATTACGAAGATTTTAAAAACGGTTTGCTTTACCAATGGCATTGTGCTGAGGGCCATGACGAAGCCGTACAACTTGATTACAGCACCAACAAATCGCAAAAAAAAATTTGGGGTGTTGGTTTTTTTGACAAACAAAAAGTTACTTTTTCTACTTGGGTGGTTGATTAAGCTTTATTTATTGAAACAGCTGCAAAATGGTTTTTAATTTCGGCCTTAATGGCTAAAAACCAAAAACATCTTATTATGTTTATGCCTTAAAATAGTTAAAGCCTTGTATGACGTTTAGCAAAAAAACACAGCAAACCATTCAACCATCAACTACTGAATTAAGATTTTATCATTCAGCACAGCAAATACCCGTTGCCGAATGGAATGATGCCACCAACAGCAACAATGTATTTACAAGCCTGCCGTATCTGCTGGCGCTTGAACAGGCGGGCACCACAGGATTGGTGCATCGGTATGCAATAATTAAACACAAAAAAAAATCGGTGGGGGTTATGTGTTTTCAATTGCTTGATGTAGCTGCACGAAGTGTTGACGGTTTAATAAACTTTGAAGATAAAGGCTGGCTGCTTAAAAAATTAAGTACACACATTAACCGGCTGCTGTTTTCTGGAAAAAACGGAAAACCAAACTATATTGTATGCTGCGGAAGTTTTTTGGCAAGTGGCGAGCATGGCATAAGTTTTTCAAGTAAAGAAAACCAACACCTTATTATATCATCCATACCAAAAGCAATAGCACATCTTAAAAACGAAATAGAAAAAACAGCCAATGTATGTGCATGGGTGGTAAAAGATTTTTTTGACATATCCTATGCTGACCATTTGCTTACCGAAAACAAATTTATAAACGTACCCATGGATTCCGAAATGATTTTTTATCCGCAAACGGGGTGGAAGAATTTTAACGATTACATAAACGCACTATCGGCCAAATATCGGCTAAGAGCCAACAATGTTTTAAAAAAAATAAAAGGATTAGAAATAAAACAGCTTACCGAAAAAGAAATTGAAGCGCACATCACCCAGCTTGAAACACTATATAACAACGTACAGCAAAAAGCCATCGTTAGGCTGGTGCGTGTAAATGCACAATACTTTATACAGCTAAAAAAACAATTGGCCGAGCAGTTTTATGTAACCGCTTTTTTTAAAGAAGGAAAAATGATAGCCTTTATAAGTGGCCTTGTTTACAAAGGATTTCACGAAGCGCATTTTATTGGAATAGATTATACATATAATAAGGCACTACAGCTTTACCAAAATATACTGTACCGGTTTATACAAGATGCTGTCGAAAAAAAATCGTGTTGTCTGTACTTTGGCCGCACCGCCATGGAAATAAAATCAACAGTGGGTGCCAGAGCCTATCCGCTATACACTTACGTAAAACTAAACAATCCTTTTTTAAATAAAATGATGCACCATTTTTCACACAGGCTTAAAGCCGAAGAGTGGATTGAGCGCAGACCCTTTAAAGAGAATTAAGCCACGGTTTTAAATCCATTTTTTAGGCATTTTACCCGACTATACCATTTTTTCACCCTGTTTTAGCTACCTTTTACAAAATATAAAGGCTCCTTAGCGTGGTCAACAAGTATTTTGCGTGCACAATTGAACCACCAAATGATTATGACCACTACCACAAAATTACTACGCACATTTATCATCTTAATTATGATAAACCTAATGGCTGCCACCAAGCCATCGTTTGCGGCAAAGCAGGCATTAGACCTAGCTTTTAAAGCCAAAAATGTTTCGTGCAATGGATTAAATGATGGCAAAATAGATTTAACCATCAAAGGCGGAACTGCCCCATACACCATTGCATGGAACCATGGTAGCAATGCATTGCACTTAACCGCACTTGAAGCGGGCATGTATCATGTTACCGTTACCGATGCAAAAGGAAACACAGCCCTGCAAACCATAAGCATATCCGAACCCTATTTACTATCGGTGCATGGAAACACAGTTGACGAGCAGTGCCATGGACAAAATGGTTCAGTTAACGTGCGAATTACCGGTGGCACCTATCCACCAGCTTTTAACTGGTCAAACGGCAGCACATCGCAAAACCTGCAAAATGTTTCGGCTGGAGATTATACTGTTACCGTTACCGATGCCAATGGATGCCGCACCAATGCATCATTTAATGTTGGCCGCAAGCGTACACTGCAAATTAATGCACACACCTACGGCCCCCTATGCACCAATGACGAAACCGGACTTATTGATATTGACATTGCATTTGGCCAGCAACCCTACACATTTAAGTGGAGCAATGGCGCAACATCCGAAGACATAAGCGGACTTGCTGCCGGAAACTACCAGGTAATGGTATCCGATAAAAACAATTGCAGTGCCACTGCCGAAATAAAATTACAAAACCCCCTGCCCATAGTTATTGAGCCAGTAATTGCCGATGCACATATTGGAAAAAACAATGGAAGCATTGCATTAAATGTATCGGGCGGTGTCGGTGGGTACACCTATTTATGGAGCACTCTTGACCGCAGCAATTGGTTAAAGAATATCGAAGAAGGTGTATATGCTGTAAAAGTTACCGATAAAAACGGATGTTTTGAATCAGACTTTTATACCGTGCGCGAATTGGCACCAATGCAGGTTACTGCAAATGTTTACGATTTGCTTTGCCATCAAGATAACACCGGCTTGATAGACTTACACATTGAGGGTGGCAAAAAACCATACAGCATCAAATGGTCAAACGGGTCGGTATTTGAAGACCTTGCAGGAATGCAGGCTGGCAACTACAATGTGATGGTAACCGATGCAAATGGAAAAACAATATCAAAATCATTTTTCATTTCACAGCCCGAAGCATTAAATGTATTTGCAACCGTTAGCGATGAAACAGCACAAGGCAAAGCAGATGGACAAATAGCATTGCACCCCACCGGTGGCACTCTGCCATACACCTTTAGCTGGAACAACAAAAACGATGAACAGGTAAGCAGCATGTTATTACCCGGCATTTACACTGTGCTGGTAACCGATGCACACCGGTGCCAGATAAATCACGAAATATTGGTTTCTACACAGCAGGCAAACGAAACTGCCGAAAATAACACCTACATGCAAATGCTCCGCTTATCAAAAACTGAAAACGATGCTGACGAAGAAATTTATGTTTACCCAAACCCATTTAACGCAACGTTTACCATCCGGCTTAACAATGTCATCAGCGCTGTTGAAAGTATTCAGATTTTTTCGCTGGATGGAAAACTGGTAAAAAACATTTCTACAGCAAACCTGAGTGTGTCTAACAACTTCATTGTGGTAAACAACATTAAATTGTCAAACGGAAATTACTTTATAAAAATAAACACAGCCGGCAAAACCTACTCAAAAATTATAACACGGCATATCTAAGAAATACTTTTCATGGTTGGTTGTTTTCTACAGGCGTAGTTGGTGGTTCTCTACGCCTGTTTCATTTTTTATATCTCCCCTATTTTTATTTTGATAAAAGTCGTACCGATAATACACCTAATACAATTTATCATATTTGTAGCTAATAGTTAAAATTGTAGCTGCACAATACTTTAATTGCCAAATGCAATTGCAATGATTAACAAACTAAAATTTACAACCCGTACAGTTGGAAAAAAATGCTTTTGATGGCTTCGTTAATTTTCTTTTCCTTGCCTGCAGTGTTTTCTTATTAAATAGTTGCCTTACCTAATCGTAAAGCTCAAAACAAAAAAAGTTTTTGTTGCCGTTGTTTTCGATACGCTTCACAGTGGCTTCAAATTATCCAAAGCATCAAAGATGCCGAAATTACAAGCCTTGAAATATACCAAACCGCCAACCGCCAGTGTATGGTAATGGAAACCAACAACCATTTTAGCTTCGACAAAAATAATGCTACCGAAGCCGCAATACCCCTATGTGCTACAATGTGAAAACCTGATGTGGAAATACCAGCAAGCGATCCCTGCAGCCCAACCCGGTGAAAAATGGGTGCCGATGACAAAAATATTTTCGCTAACATAGGTTGTAAAAAAAATTCAAATACCTAAATCGCAAAAAAAATCCTTTCCGCCTTCACGGAAAGGATTTTTTTGATTACAGTTATTAATTACTTTATAACCGAAAGCTTGGTGTGGTACATATTTTCACCATCACTTATTTTTACAATGTACATACCTTGATTTACATTTGTTAAATCAACAAACAGGCTTCCCTTGCCGGCACCCATTTTGCCAAATGATTTTTTAGCAACCAATTTACCATCGGTATTATAAATGGTGCAAACAAGATTCTTACTTGCCGCTGCCAATGTATAATCAATGCGTGTGTATGCACTTGCAGGATTGGGTGAGCAAATGCCAAACGAGTTTCCGTTTGCAAGTTGCTGCTCAACACCAAGTGGCGAGTTGCTTATAACAGCATTAAGCATAGGCTCATTAAATTCATTATTGCGGTACTCGGCCCAGTTAAGCGGGTTTGATGCGGGCCCCAATATTTCAAAAGAACGGTTTGAATAAGGATTGATGGCATCCTGATCAAGAGCAATATCGGCTCCACCCATCATCCAGGCAATGTAAAATCCACCCGATGAAATTAAAATGGGCTGTGTCATATTTATTGTATGTAATGCACCAATAGTAAATGTTCCGGGAGCTACAAAAATAGAATCGAGCATAGTGCCGGGGGTTCCATTTGGACCATCATCATCATAAACCTGTATATGAAATCCAACTCCTGTGTTATCAGCAAGTATTTGTACTTCGGCCTTATTTAAATAACAGGGTGTAAATGGAGGAATCCAATAATAACCAACACCGCCTCCGCCACCTAGCCAACTAATACCAGTTCCGCCTGAAAAACCATTGTTATACACCAATCGTATATCGGTAAGCGTGGTATCAACCACATCAAGTTCAAGCTCTTTTATGTTATTGGTAGGTGTGGCATCGCCCACAAGCTGTGTTACGTTTATGTGGCGGTATGTGCCTGCAACAGTGGGGGTCCATAAATCAGGATACGTAATTAACTGCGACTGGCCTGGAGTAAGGGCACCTGATAAAACCGTATCGCGCACCTGTATTACATTTCCTGCATTAACAACGCGCGAGTACGAATTAAATCCGGCCAATGCCTGGTTACCTGTATTTGACACCTGGGCCATAGATTGGTAAGGTGCGCCATTACGACTTAAAAATATTGCTTTGGTTCCCGGGTTATTTACATAACTGGAAGCCGCATCATTTACAGCAAACGATGTTGCTGCCGGATAATAATACTTGCAATTGCTTGCTGCGGGAGGATAAACATCAAACAAATACTGCAAACCCACGTTGCCGCTGTTATTTTCTATACCGCTTGATAACACACCGGGCAAAGCATTATTGCTGCTGCTTTGCTGTAACAGGTAGTTAAAAGTTATTGAACTGTCTACAGTGCTAAGTATAACCTGAAACGAGTTTAACCCCTGGTAGCCTGGCGCTGGCTGATCCCAAAACGGTACACTGTCCCAGGTTACTATTAAAGTATCAACATTATTAGTCCAGTACTTGCATGATGCTCCGGGCACCGGGTTGCCACCTGTGCCAACAAACGTTATATCACTTGCAAAGGGTGCAATAAAATTTTGAGCACCTGTGTTTAACGGAATAGCTGGAAATGCCGCAGCAAGTGTGCCGCTGGTAAAACCAATGTAGCCGTTAGAGCCAATCCAAAACTGAAGTGGGTCATACCAATAATAATGAAACGGAATGGGCATGGTAAACGGACCCACAATGTTGTCATCGGCAAGGCCGCTTACTGTTACTGCACTTCCTCCTGTTGGCTGATTAATATCAATCCAGGAGTAAGGCTGTCCGTTAGGGTCGGCATTGGTGCGCCACACATAGCCAAAGGCATCGGGGCCACCGTTTGTTTGGGCAAATAGCGTGGTTGCCATTGCCATTGCTGAAATAAACGTAAATAGTTTTTTCATTTTGATTTGATTTTTAGTCATACACTGTTTCGCATGACTGGTTTGACTTATTTTTTGTAAGCTCAAATGAAAGGATTTTTTTGTTAAGAAAAAAATGTAAAAAAACACGCCCTTTTACCCTCTCATTTATTATTTATATACAAATGCAGAACACCATGTGTAGCTGATAATGCAACGCGAATGTAATTTAATACCTTCAAGCCTCATCGGGTTAGGGCTAAGCATGTAATTCATAGGCGGATAAAAAATGTCTGACACTTAAAAATCTTTTAACCTTGGTTGACGGCTTTTATTTTTTTATGTTAAAAGTAAGCGCGAGGCTCCAGCCTCGTGCTATCCACCAACTTTCGTATATCACCACCAAACTTTTTCCAATCCAAAATCTACTTTTGCACCTACCCAAACCATTTCAAACAACCTCAAACCACAAACTTCAAATGACCTTCGCCCTCATGCTCCTCCAAAACTCCACCTACACCGTTGGCAACATTCCTTTAACGGATATTGCAGCACAGTTCGGCACACCGCTTTACGTTTACCATGCCGAAAAAATTATTTTTCAATACGATAAATTAAAAAGCGCTTTCCCCGGCAGTCATGTAAAAATTAAATACGCTCTTAAAGCACTTAACAACATAAACATATTACGCTTGCTCAAAAAAGCAGGCGCAGGGCTTGATGCAGTATCTATTTATGAAGTTCAGCTGGGGCTGAAAGCAGGCTTCTCACCCGCCCAAATTTTATTTACACCCAACGGTGTTTCCTTTGACGAAATTAAAACAGCTGTTGATTTAGGCGTAGGCATTAACATTGATAACATTTCTATGCTCGAGCAATTTGGGCACGAATACGGCAACAAAGTTCCCTGTTGTATAAGATTAAATCCACACATAGTTGCAGGCGGCAATGTGCACATACAAACAGGGCATATCGACAGCAAGTTCGGCATCTCCATTCACCAACTTCGTCACGTAATGCGCATCATCGAAAAAGAAAACATGCGCATCAACGGCCTGCACATGCACACGGGCAGCGATATTTTAGATGCAGGCGTTTTTGTTCGCGGTGCCGAATTATTATTTGAAGCCGCCACAAGTTTTAAAGATTTAGAATTTATTGACTTTGGCAGCGGATTTAAAGTTGCCTATAAAGAAGATGACGTTACCACTGACGTGGAAGAACTCGGAAAAGTAATTACCGAACGCTTTGATAATTTCTGTAAAGATTATGGAAGAGAATTAGAACTCTGGTTCGAGCCCGGAAAATTTCTTGTAAGCGAGTGCGGATACTTATTAGTAAAAGTAAATGTGGTAAAGCAAACAACAGCCACTGTCTTCGCAGGAGTTGATTCTGGACAAAATCATTTAATACGTCCCATGTTTTACGATGCATATCATCACATCGTAAACATTTCAAATCCCACAGGCACACCGCGCATCTACACCGTAGTTGGCAACATTTGCGAAACAGACACCTTCGCCTGGGACCGCAAACTAAACGAAGTGCGCGAAGGCGACATTCTCTGCATAAAAAATGCAGGCGCTTACGGCTACACCATGAGCAACAATTACAACTCGCGCCCGCGCCCTGCCGAAGTATTAATTTACAAAGGCAAAGCCACCATCATCCGCAATCAGGAAACACTCGATGACATGATTAGAAATGTTGTGGAGATTGAAATTTGATATACCACCATTACACTAAAACAATTCGTGTTAATTCGAGTAATTAGTGGCATTCGTATATTCGCACAAATTTGTATTCGTTGATAATTTATGAAATATAAACGCATCCTTCTTAAACTTAGTGGCGAGGCCCTCATGGGCGATAAAAACTTTGGTATTGACAAAAACCGTCTTGTTCAATATGCCGAAGATGTAAAATCTATTGTTGACAAAGGTGTGCAGGTAGCCATAGTAATTGGCGGAGGAAATATTTTTCGCGGTCTGCAAGCTGCCGAAGCAGGCATGGATCGCGTACAGGGCGACTACATGGGTATGCTTGCCACAGTAATAAACAGCATGGCTTTGCAAGGCGCGCTTGAAGGAAAAGGAATAAACACCCGTTTGCAATCTGCCATAAAAATGGAAGCCATCTGCGAACCATTTATCCGCAGGCGCGCAGTACGCCACCTCGAAAAAGGGCGCGTTGTAATATTTGGTGCAGGCACCGGCAACCCATACTTTACTACCGACACCGCAGCCTCACTTCGTGCTGTCGAAATTGAAGCCAACGTAATTTTAAAAGGCACCCGCGTGGATGGCATCTACACTGCCGATCCCGAAAAAGATAAATCAGCAACAAAATTCGATAGCCTTACTTTTAATGATGTTTACGAAAAAGATTTAAAAGTAATGGACATGACCGCTTTTACCCTCTGCCACGAAAACAAACTTCCCATCATTGTTTTCGACATGAATAAAAAAGGCAACCTAATGAAATTGGTGGAAGGCGAAAAAGTAGGAACGCTCGTAACTGTTTAATTTTTTCCACGTCTCTGCGCCTCTAAGTTTATTTTTTATATTTCTTTTTTTCAAAACCCCGAAGGGGTTCAATATAAATAACCACCGATGCAATCGGTGGTAAAGCAGTGCAGCAACCTAATGCAAACCCTGAAAGGGTTTAATCCTCATTACTCAATTCAATAGTTGTATGTTCATAAAATATTGCTGGTAGGCAAAACCAAAATTTATTTCATTCTACTTTGGTAAAAAATAAATTTACCTATGCAAGAAAAAAACAAAAACATAATGCCCATAATTTTACTCGGCATTTTATTTTTCATATTTGGATTTGTAACCTGGCTTAACGGAACACTTATTCCTTACTTAAAAATTGCCTGCGAGTTAAACACCCAACAATCGCTGCTTGTAGCTTTTGCATTTTACATTTCATATTTCGTAATGGCATTGCCATCATCATGGGTGCTGCAAAAAACAGGATTTAAAAAAGGAATGATGCTGGGCCTGCTTGTGATGGCAGTGGGTGCATTGCTTTTTATTCCTGCGGCAAACTCGCGCACATACAATATGTTTTTGTTGGGGTTATTTGTTATCGGCACAGGCCTGTCTATATTACAAACAGCAAGCAACCCATACATAACCATTGTAGGCCCCATCGAAAGCGCGGCAAAGCGCATAAGCATAATGGGCATTTGCAATAAAGTGGCAGGTGTGCTTGCGCCAATAATACTTGGTTCAATTATTTTGGCCGATGCCGATACACTTACCAACGAACTAAAAACGTTAGACAGTGTACAACTAACTGCAAGGTTAGATGAACTTGCACAACGCGTAATTGCACCATACACATTTATGGCATGTGCGCTTGTAGTGCTTGCATTATTTGTACGCTTTTCTCCATTACCTGAAATAGAAGCAAGTGAAGAAGAAACAAATTCAAACGGAGGCGAAACCAAAACAAGTGTGTTTCAATTTCCAAATCTTGTGCTGGGCGCCATTGGAATATTTGTTTATGTTGGTGCCGAAGTAATTGCAGGCGATACCATCGGGCTTTACGGGCAATCACAAGGCATTGCACTTAGCGAAGCAAAAAACTTTACATCCTATACATTAATTGCTATGGTAGCGGGATACATCATTGGAATTTTATTTATTCCAAAAATGATTTCGCAAAACAAAGCGCTATCTGTTTCGGCCATTACAGGAATACTATTTTCTGCACTTGTAATTTTTACATCGGGTTACACATCTGTTTTATTTATTGCACTGCTTGGGTTTGCAAACGCACTTATGTGGCCAGCAATATGGCCATTGGCAATTGATGGCCTGGGAAAATTTACAAAAACAGGCTCGGCACTTTTAATTATGGGCATTGCCGGTGGTGCTACCTTGCCTTTGTTGTATGGCAAACTTGCCGATAGCTCACTCGGCCATCAATGGGCATACATTATTTTATTTCCGTGTTATCTTTTTATTTTGTGGTACGCTTTGCGCGGACATAAAATTAAAAGCTGGTAAAAATATTTCAATGCTTCTCGAAATTTGCGTTACATCCGTTGAGTCAGCATTGCTTGCTCAGCAAGCCGGTGCCGACAGAATTGAACTTTGCGATGGATTATCCGATGGCGGAAAAACTCCTTCGCACGGATTGATAAAAGCGGTAACCGAAAAAATAAAAATTCCTGTACAGGTAATGGTGCGCCCACGTGCCGGAGACTTTTTTTATTCTGACTCAGAATTTGAAGTAATGTTACATGACATCACCATAGCAAAACAATTAAACGCATCAGCCATAGTGTTTGGTGTGCTTAAGCAAGATGGCATTGTTGATGTGGAGCGAACAAAAAAATTAGTTGAATTTTCAAATCCATTAAAAACAACGTTTCACCGCGCATTTGATATGACCGTTGACCCGTTTGAAGCACTTGATGATTTAATTAGTTGTGGTATTGATTGTGTGCTTACATCCGGCCACCGCAATACTGCCTTAGAAGGTGTCGAACAAATTTTTAGATTACAACAACGTGCTCAAAACAAAATTGATGTAATGGCTGGCAGCGGAGTTACCGACAAAACCATTGTAGAAATTGCCACCAAAACAAAAGTGAAATCGTTTCATGCCTCAGCAAAAAAAATTAGTGCAGGCAATATGGTTTATAAAAACAGAAACGTTTCTTTCAACAGTTCAAACCAACTTTCTGAATTTGATGTATTAACAGTAGATTCGGAAATGATACGGGTGATGAAAGAAAAACTTCAAAATTTTAGTTGACATGCTTACTCGCAAGCGTTATTAAACCCGGATTATTCGATTTATTTTTTTACGGTCTTAATCTTTTACAAACCGTGTTGCGCATTGTTTGCCGCCACCTCCTGTATTAACAAAATACATGCCTTTGGGCAGTTGACGTACATCAAGTTGTATTTTATTACCAGTAAATGTTTTTACCAAAACGTTTTGGTTTAATAAGTTGGAAATGGTTATTGTTTTGGTTTCAGCAGCATTGGCAATTAACTCAATTGTTATTGTAGTTGCTGCCGGATTGGGATAAACCGTTAACTGAAAATTTTTTTGCGATGGTGTTTCTATTGATGAATATCCTGTGCATATAACACTATCAGGCATTATAAGGGTATCTTTTACCAAAACAAATGTGGTATCTAAAAAAGTAAGTGTTGAATCGTAAAAGGTAATGGTGTCTGATGTAAAAATATTGTTAATAAGAGTGGTAGATACGGGATAATAATTACAGGCAGAATGTCCAAGTGAGTCGGTTTTGATTAAATACTTTGGTTGTGTAGTGCCAAAAACTTCGCCAATACCCATATAACTTCCATCTGCCATTTGCCATGCTTTAAAAATTGTTTGACTGCCATCATTGTAACCATAATGCCATTGTGCATTACCTAGGCTATCACACTTTAACAGCAAACCATTGATCCAACCGCCAGCTATTATACCTCCACTACAAATAAATCCCCCATCTTTCGTTTCACTCATCCGGCCTGGTCCTCCGTTCAAATAGGTTTTTTCTGATAAAATATTTCCTTGTGAATCCAATTTTAATAATCCAGATCTGCCTGTTACCATGTCTCTTCCTAATAGGCTAAGCATATACCCTCCGGCTGAATTTTTTATAATTGAGTGGCCGCTTGTTTGAAAACCATTACCTGTTGAATAACGTTTAACCCAATTAATATTACCTGTATTATCATTGATGCTCATTAAATAACACTCATACGTGCTTCCTGCTGTTGTTACTGAAGTACTTCCTCTAATAATAATATCATTATTGTAGCCTTCAATTAATTCAACGTATGATTGATTGCCGGCTTTCCCATACTTTTTTGCCCATAGAATATTAAGGCTGCTATCTAATTTAACAATCATTATTTCTTTTTCTTGCCATCCTCCAATCGAAATAAAATCACCAACTAAGAAAATATTACCTGTCTGAGTCCTATGTATAAAATGGCAATATTGATTATGTAACGAATCATTAGAGTAATATTCCTTACCGCTAATAAAATTATCAGAACTATCTAACGTAAGTATTGAAAAATGACTTCGCGGATTGAAATTTACGCTAAAATCGAAGGCGTTAATCAATTTATATTTATTAGGGAGTACAACCATTGATAAAAAACCAGCATAATGATTAATCAACGAAGGATAAGATAAACTCTTTATTAAATTACCATTTAAATTAAAATAAAGTAATGATCCCTTTGTAGTAGAAATTGGACTAGGGTTATACTTAACATTCGCCACATGGCCTAAAGTACTATCATTGATTTTTGAAATTCCATACACATTGGCATCAAAAAGAGTATCTATCGCAAAATTTCCAAAATTTCTAGTAACCATATATTGCGCGTGCAAAATGTTTGCACGCGCAATAAACAACAGCAGCCAAATTGCAGCTACTTTTTTTAGCATACTCGTATATATTAAAAAGGAGTTAAAAATTAATTTACAACAACTTTACTGCTTTTGGTGGCAGTATTATCAGTGGTTTGTAAAATGTATATGCCCTCGGGCAAATTAACAGTTAGATGTTCAAATGAATCTGATATAACCTTTTTAAACAAAATTTTTCCTCTTACATCAAACAATGTTACTGTGGTTTTATTATCGGCAGTTGGATTGTTTATCAAAATGTTTGTAACACCTTTTGAGGGATTAGGAAAAACAGTAACCTCATTACTGTTTGAAGATTGCTGTTGAGCCATCCGGCCACTGCTTTCTTCTTCTTCGCTTACATCTATGCCAAGCATGGCACGTGCATATAAAACAGCTTCGCCCCCATCAATTACTTTTAGATAAGCTATTTCAGTAAGGTCTTCAATTTCTGAATTGTCAAGCGGCCGCTGGTCAATTAAACATGCCTGCAGATAAATAGTAAGGCACGTTTTTATGTATGTTTCGTAATTGTCGCTTGGAGTTATTAATTCTAAGTCTTCGGCTGCCTGCGTGTATTCTTCGTTCAATATTAAATCCTGTACAGCAATAAATTTACCCATATTGCTTGCTGTGTAGTTGTAGTAAAATTCATTGAACAACCCATCGTCTTCGTTACCCACTTCAATTACCCACTGATTACTGTGCAAGGTGCGGTAAGCAGCCAAGGTTGCACTACGTGCATTCTCCTCCTGGTTATTTGAATAACTTACATTATCATTTATTATTTCTTTTAAAATTGCCCGTGTACCTAATGTATCAAGATAATAATCTATCGCAAAGCAAGATGTAAAATTTGAAGCATTGGCAAGAGTTGTATTAAATGAATATGTATTGGCTGGGTATCTACTATTGGATGTGTTAGAACCTCCTGAAAAATCGTACCGCCATAAATGCGGATTGGCAGTTCCTCCTGTAAGTCTTCGGTTAGCTACAGTCAAATAGGCATGTGACCATTGATTTTGTGTATCAAATAAACCAGGCAGTTGGTCACTAAACTGAGTAGTGCTTACTCCATTAGTGCCATTCAGATAAATGCCGCTGCCTGCATTGTTTATGTTATTACAGCGGGTTATTGTAATCAAATTGTTGTTATTAAAATGCATACCCCTATACATAAAATATGTAACGTTGCCCGTAACAAAGTTTGCCGCATTGCTATTGTCACCGTAAATTGCCCACATATATATGTCTTCGGGTAATGCACCAAATGGGTCATTTTCTGTGTTAGAGCCATCAAAAACAGGACGTTTTATTGTATCCTCATATACCCTGGTATTGGAACAATTTACATACTTAATACCTGAATGGGCTTTTAGCCAATAATTTTGATTGCTGTTTGACGATTGGCTATAAAGATGTTCAGGTGGAATTAAAAAGTTTATACAATTTAAATAAATTCTGGTATAATCAGCGTTCCACACAGCAATACCTTCTATAACGTTATTAATTTTATTGTTATGTATTTTAAGAGCGGCCGTTAGCTTTGTTCCGTTAACGGCATAAATTGCTTTATAACCATATTTTGTTCCGCCAAAGTCAATCGGCTCTACAGGATTTGAAGTTACATCGTAATTAAAAAAATTATGATCTACCTCTACCGTTGATGATTTAAAATTTTGCAAATAAACACCGTAATCAAAGTTAGTAAAGCTGCAATTTTTAATGCGGTAATTACGCTGACTGCCAACGGTGCCATAAACTCCGTAATTTGTAAAATCAAACACACAATCATCAATCAGGCTTCCATAATTTTTATCAAGCTGTGTGGGGTGATAAACAGCATAAGCCGCATTATAAAACACTGCTTTTTTAATGGTAAACGAAAAGTTAGAACCGTACACATCGTAAAACAAATGGTCGAAAGCTACTGATGTGTTTGTACCATTACCTATTTGTAAGTTGTAAACATTGGAAGCGTAAATTCCATAAACACCTTTTGTTGAGGTATAAGGGGCAAGAAGGTTGACTCCATTAGCTCCACTATTACTGCTCATTATGCAATCAACAAATGAACTGTTTTGAGTCGTGCTGTTTCCAATAAAATTTACAGCATAATAATTTTTATTAAACACTGTATAACTTGCCGTTATGGTTGCATTTCCACTTAAGCTTACACCCATGTAAGCATCCTGTATTGTGCTGTACTTACTACTACTGCCACTTACTACTACGGCACTACCCGTAAGCGCATCAATTTTATCCCATAAATTTATTTGGTCGCATGATAAAATTGTTGTGCCGTTACTTATGGTTAATGTTTTACCGCTTTGTACAGTAATTTTTGCATCATCATCCATGTTTACAACACAATTACTCAATGTAAAGCTTGATACATCAATATTTAAATTACCAAAAATGCAAATTGTAGAGTTGGTGAACCCTGTTGTGGCAGTAAGGCTTGATGCGTTTGTGGTGGTTCCGGCAGCGCCAATTTTATCGGCAGGTGAACACGTGTTGCATGTGGCCCACGCACGGTTACTCATGGCAGTGAATAATAAAATCATCATGAATGAATGAATGAATGAATGAATGAATGAATGCGCTCATTGTATGAGCCATTTCATTTTTGGTTTGAATGTAATTTCTCATTGTGTTTAAATTTTAATTGTTAAATTTTTGTTTACTCACTTTGTAAAATGGTAAGTAAAGGTATAGTAAACAAAATTGAAAAAAGAAGGATTTCCGAAAAATAGTTATTAACCTAATCATTGTTGCCATGCTAAAAAGCTAATTTTATATTCTTAAGATTCCTTATGAAATTAGGAATCTTTCTTGTTTTAATCAGACACCAACGATAAAACAAAAAACGCTTAATTTCTAAGCTCAAAGTTTTGCCCCAGGTAAACCCTGCGAACCTGCTCATCATTTGCAAGGTCTTCGGCAGTACCTGCTTTTAAAATACGTCCTTCATAAAGCAAGTAGGCGCGGTCGGTAATACTTAGTGTTTCATGCACATTGTGGTCGGTAATTAAAATACCAATATTTTTTTCTTTAAGTCTTGATACTATAGTTTGAATATCTTCTACTGCAATGGGGTCAACACCGGCAAAGGGCTCGTCAAGCAAAATAAATTTTGGATCAACAGCCAGTGCTCTGGCTATTTCAGTGCGTCTGCGCTCGCCACCTGATAACAGGTCGCCTCGGTTTTTTCTTATTTTCTGTAAACCAAATTCATCAAGCAATGCTTCTACTTTTTTACTTTGCTCATCTGCCGAAAGTTTTGACATTTCCAATACCGCTTTCAAATTATCTTCAACGCTTAGCTTGCGAAACACCGATGCTTCCTGCGCAAGATACCCGATACCCAACTGTGCCCGCTTATACATGGGCAGCGATGTAATATCAATATCATCCAAAAATATTTTTCCTTCATTGGGTCGTATTAAACCCACAGTCATATAAAACGTGGTGGTTTTTCCTGCACCATTTGGCCCAAGCAAACCCACAATCTCACCTTGTCGCACTTCAATAGAAACATGGTCAACAACTGTTCGTTTCTTGTAAATCTTAACCAGATCTTGTGAGCGTAAGAGCATGTGCGAAGCGAGTTTGAGGTTTGGAGTTTGTTGTCCCGAATGGTCGGGAGAAGGTTTAAAGTTGTTTTTAAAACGATATTTGAAAACTGCCACGAATGCCAAATTTAGAAATATCAGGATTGTCGAGATACGATAAACGATAAATAAAATCGAAGCGGAAAATTTTAAAAATGTTCTCTACGCCAAAACCTGCTTCCATGTAGGGTTTTTTTCCAAGTCGTGTAAATAATGTTTTGTCTTCAAGCAGGTCAATATTTTTTTGTGATAAATCGCCATACACAATTTTAAATGTTGCAAGTTCGCGCCACTTTAGTTTTTTCATCAGTGGAATTTTATCCAGAAAAAATCCTTCGAGATGATACGTGCCAAAAAAACTGATGTAGCGGTCGCTTACAAACTCGTAGTAATTCATCAGGTTAAATGACAGGTAATCGTAAAAATACGATTCGTTACCGCGATGCACTTCCAATAGCGGATAAGGTACTGCGCCCCACACGCGGCCGCCTTCAATTACATAATACAGGTAACCAAACGGAGGCATGTAATAATAGTCGTCAATTTTTAAAACAACCTTCTGATAATCAAAATCACTTTTTAAAACTCCTTTTAAACCTTGTGTGTAAATAGTTTGCAGTACAGGATAGGTGCTGCCTAAACTTATGCGGCCCGATTTTCCTTCAACAAACTTTTCGCGGTAAGCAAACCTGAAGTATGCCGAAATATCAGAGGTGTTTATTACATTACGAACAGAAGTTTTTTCATCGTTGGTGTAATACCTGTAATTTAAATCGCCCAATGGTTGAAACTGGTCTTGCTGAAATGTAACACGTGTTGAAAATCCCGAAAGCCACTCTTTTTCAAAATACACTTTTCTTGAATCGGCAAACGTTAGCTTACTATCGCCCGACCTTCTGCTTACCGAAGCCAAAATGTTATCGTCCTGAAAAGCATTATCGCTTTGCCCCAGTTGCACCACATCATACTTGTAATTAAAACCAAAACCCATGCGAGGCTTGGTTGTAAATAAATATCGTGCACCCACACTGTACTTGTACGTTTCGTCTTTGGTACCGTAAGCCACATAGCCTTCAAGTTTTAAATGTTTGCTAAAGTCTTTGTTTGTTTTTCCGCCTAAGCGAAAGCGGTAACCTTCAATATCATTAAAACTAAAAATGGTAAAGTATGGGCCAAACTCAAATTTATTAAACAATGTTTTGTAACCGGTAAGCACCAGCGTTATTACATCCACATACGTTTTAAATGCAGGCAATGATTTAATGGTGTCAACCATGGCGTAAATCTTTTTTTCGCGTGCGTTTAGCGTATCGTGCCGGGCTGTGTTCCAAAACTCTTCGTCATATAACATCGAACTGTCTTTAACAACAATATCCTGACTGCCTTTTAATATTGCAACCGGTATGGGCTGGTTTAACACAAAGTTTTTATACGATGTGGTTTTGCGGCCAATAAAACCAAGTCCTTCATCGCGAGCTGCAAATTCTATTACCAGCATGTCAGTGGTAAGCATCCACATTTTATCATCAATAAAATTAAACTCTTTTACTACGGCCATATCCTCCACAAAGTTGATGTTGGCTTTGGGCGATGCACGCATGCTTACTTTTTTTACTGCCCACGTGGTGTCGTGTATAAATATTTCTCCTGTAAAAGTTAAATCTTCGGGTCTGCGGGGTTTAAATTTTAGTTTGTAACACCATTTACCTTCAATAAACAAACTGTCGAGTAAGTAATATTTATAATACAACATGCCCACATTTGAAATGGGGCTTACAAAGTTTTTTCCAAACAGCAATAAAAAGTTATCGTAAATATTTATGTTTTGATACATGTCGCCCAAAAACTGGGTAACCGTTTCATTTTCCATGCCCGAAATTTTACTTGCTTTAATTACCTCGCGTTTATCTTTTGGGTTATTTCTAAAATATCGGTCGGATAAAGTTTCGGTAATAAAAAAAGGAAGAAAAGGTGTTTCGTTTGAAACCGTGCTGTCAATGTTATCAAAAATAAAAGCAAAGGGTTTAAAAAGTTTTCGGTTTTTAAATTTTTCTGAAATGTTTGTTAAATCAAATTCAAGTTTGTTATAACTTTCAAACTGATACGACTCAAGACTTTCGTAATTATTTTTATCACGGTTGGCCACCACTTTTCGAATAATAACGTTGGCCGGATTTTCACCTGCAAGTATTACGGCTTCCTTTAACTCAAGCTGATTTTTTTTAAGTAAAAAATTTACCGTTTGTGTTTGGCCTTTGCGTATGCGCAGCGATACAGGATTGTAACCCAAAAACTGCGCGGTTAAGGTATCAGTTGCATTTTCGGTTTCAATTTTAAAGTTACCGTCAAAATTTGTGTTAACTCCAATTGTGGTTCCTTTAAAAACCACACTTACAAATGGCAACGGCTCGTTGGTAAGCATATCGGTAACTTTTCCGCTTATTCGGGTAAGCTGTGCAAACGAAAAATTAATTACAAAAAAAGTAATGCAGAAGATTAAAAAAAATTTCAGGCAGCCGTGTTTAGTCACAAAAAATAGTTACTGAATTTATGATACGAAGAAAGCGAAAAAAAGGAATGGATTATTGTTCATAGTTTATTGTTCATGCCGAAAACTATGAACTATAAACAATGAACTATGAATGTTGCAATTATATCTCATCCCAAAACTCGGCAGCCCTGCGTGTGTGCGGAATTACAATGGTGCCGCCAACAATATTGGCAACGGCAAAAATTTCGTACACCTGTTCGGTTGTTATTCCTTGCTGTTTGCATTGTATCAAATGATACTTTATGCAATCATCGCAGCGCAGTACCATACTGGCCACCAGGCCCAGCATTTCTTTTGTTTGTGATGGCAGCGCACCATCCATGTATGTGTTGGCATCCAGATTATACAGGCGCTTTATTACTAAGTTATCGCTTGCCAGTATGCGCTCATTCATTTTGGCGCGATAGGCATTAAACTCGTTTACTTTTTCTGACATGATTATTTTGTTTTAATTATGCAAAGAAAAAATAAAATGCAGGATGGCAAATCAATTGCTAAAATCAAGATAAAGTAAACTTCAAATTATCGATATTTGCAAGGTAAATATTTTAAAATGTACCAACCCAAACGAGTAACCACACTTGGCCAGTTTATTATCGAACGCCAGTCAGATTTTCCGTATGCCAAAGGCGAACTTTCACGATTGCTTCGTGATATAGGCATAGCCGCTAAAATTGTAAACCGCGAAGTAAATAAGGCAGGCCTTGTAGATATACTTGGCGATGCGGGCAACACAAACGTGCAAGGCGAAGAAGTAAAGAAACTTGACGTGTATGCCAACGAACAATTTATTACCGCGCTAACGCACGGTGGCGAAACATGTGCCGTAGCAAGTGAAGAAAATGAGGAAATGATTCCTATTAATTCTGAAGTTTCTAAAAATGCAAAATACGTTGTTGCCATTGATCCGCTTGATGGCTCATCAAACATAGATGTAAATGTTTCTATAGGAACCATTTTTTCTATTTACCGCAGAACTACACTAACAGGTGCAAGTAACCTTAGCGACTTTATGCAAAAAGGAACCGAGCAGGTGGCAGCCGGCTATGTTATTTATGGCTCAAGCACCATGCTTGTTTATACCACGGGCAAGGGGGTAAACGGTTTTACGCTCGACCCCAGCATTGGCGAGTTTTGTCTTTCGCATCCCGATATGAAAATTCCGCGTAACGGAAAAATTTATTCTATTAACGAAGGCAACTATGCCCATTTTCCTGATGGAGTAAAAAAGTTTATAAAGTTTTGCCAGGAAGAAGATGATGCAACCAAACGACCGTACTCTTCGCGGTACATTGGATCGCTTGTAGCCGATTTTCATCGCAATCTTTTAAAAGGAGGTATTTACATTTACCCGGCTACCGCCAAATCGCCAAACGGAAAACTGCGCCTTGGCTATGAGTGTAACCCGCTTGCCATGGTTGTGGAACAGGCAGGAGGAAAAGCCTCAGATGGCTTTAACCGCATACTGGATATACAACCATCATCATTGCATCAGCGCACTCCTTTATTTATTGGTTCGGCCGAAATGGTTTCCAAAGCTGAAGAAATGATGGTAAGGTATTCGCAGGTTAGTGTCTGAGCCAACTATTGCATAAGTAAATTAACTGGCGCATTGGTTAACTGATAACCTATACCTTAGCCACCCATGTACGAGTTTTTGCTCAATAGCAAATTGTTTTTACGCTTTATCCGTGCCATTGCACTGCTGCTTTGCGTTGCAAGTTTTGGTGTTGCGGGTTACATGTATATAGAAAACTATAATTTTATTGATGCCGTTTACATGACTGCCATCACCGTGGCATCGGTGGGTTTTGGCGAGGTGCAGCCCCTGCATGAAGCAGGCAAAATTTTTACCACTGTATTAATTGTATTAAGCGTAATTTCGTATGCCTATGCGCTTACAGTGGTTACAAGCATTATCATTGAAGGAGAATTTAATATTTACTTTAAACATTATCGCGTGAACAAGGAAATAAAAAAACTACAAGGCCATGTAATTGTGTGCGGTTACGGGCGCAATGGCAAACAGGCCTGCGAGCAGCTTACATCAGGAAAACTTCCTTTTTTGGTTGTTGAGCAAAGTCCGATGGTAATAGAGCATCTGCGCGAAGAAGCTAAAATCCTTTTTATTGAAGGCAACTCAACACACGATGAGGTTTTATTGCAAGCCGGAATTGAAACAGCAGCCGCATTAATTACCACACTTCCTGATGATGCTGATAATGTTTTTGTGGTACTTACAGCACGTGGTTATAATCCCGGCATGAAAATTATAAGCCGCGCATCAAGCGATGGTGCCGAAATAAAACTAAAACGTGCCGGAGCCAACAATGTAATAATGCCTGATAAAATAGGAGGCACACACATGGCTGCCCTTATTACCAAGCCCGATGTGCTTGAGTTTTTGGATTACATAACCGGTAAAATAAATATACGCATAGAAGAAATACATTATAACAAATTGCCCGACCGCTTAAAAAACAAAACCATTCATGACCTTGAAATAAGAAAACGAACCGGAGCAAATGTTATTGGTTTTAAACGTGGCAGTGGCGAATACACTATTAATCCTTCACCTGAAACACTTATGGAGCCCGATGCAAAACTTTTTGTACTCGGCACCGAAGAACAAATAAATAATTTGTACACACTGTTTAAATCATAAATCCAGCCTGGCTTTAATAGTAGTGTTTTCACTTTTTTATAATTCACCATTTACAATATGACAATTTTACTCACCGGCAGCAACGGGTTATTAGGGCAAAAAATAATTTATGCGTTACGCGGAAATAAGGATGTAAATCTTGTGGCCACTTCGATAGGTGCTAACCGAACTCATGCTAAAGATGGCTACGTGTACGAAGAGTTTGATATAACCAACAGAGAAAGAGTTACTGAACTTTTTGAAAAATACAAACCAACATGTGTAATAAACACTGCCGCAATGACCAACGTTGACCAATGCGAGAAAGAAAAAGACCAATGCACAAAAATGAATGTTGAGGCTGTGCAGTATTTAATTGATGCATGTAAAAAGCACAACACTCATCTTGTTCATATTTCAACTGATTTTGTTTTTGATGGAACAGCCGGACCTTATAAAGAAACGGATATGCCCAATCCATTGAGCTTTTATGCATCCAGTAAATTGCAGTCAGAAAAAATAATTCAACAAAGCAACATTGGGTGGGCCATTATTCGCACCATAATTATTTACGGTGTGGTTGATGACAGGCAGCGAAGCAATGTGGTGGTGTGGACAATAAATTCGTTGCGTGATAAAAAAAATATTAATGTAATTTCAGACCAGTTTCGCTCACCAACTCTTGCCGAAGATTTGGCTGATGCATGTGTGAGTGCCGCATTAAAAAAGGCTACTGGCATTTACCATGTTTCGGGTAGTGAGGTAATGAGCATATTGGAATCGGTAAATAAAATTGCTGACTTTTTTAATCTTGACAAACAATACATACACCCAATAACCAGCGAGTCGCTAAACCAGCCTGCAAAAAGGCCACCTGTAACAGGGTTTATTATTGATAAGGCGCGTAAAGAACTTAATTACAATCCACACACTTTTTTAGAGGGATTACAAATTGTAAAGCAACAGTTAGAAAGTAAAGGCGGTTAACTTTTTTATCGGGCTACTGTTATTCACCAATCATACACACTTTGTTTTCAGTTATTAATTTATCTTGCCAACTAATTTTAATTGTTGAATGCCGTTTAAACAAATTTTTGTTTTTCTTTTTGTAATGATTCCGCGCATTGTTACAGCGCAAGAAATGCTAGGCATTGCCAACAGTAATTTTGCCGGCAATATGGGGCTTGAATTAAATCCGGCTTCTATTGCCACTATGGGATACAGGTTTGAGTTTAACATTTTATCAGGAGATATTTTTTTGCAAAACGATTACATACATTTTCCTGCCAATAAAATTCCGTACGGAAAATTTGCCACGCTTTCGTCAATACCTCACGAAGAAATTTACGACCACTATAACAAACCTGCAAAAAACGCATACACCAATTTGTTATTAAAACTCCCTTCGGCTGTATGGCGAAGAGAAAAAAATGCTTTTGGAATTCATTTTGCTGTTCGGTCGCAGTCAAGTGCCAACAGTGTTCCTTATCACCTGGCAAAATTTATTTGGGAAGGCTCTGACTTTAGCCCGCAGCACCAAACTGATTTTAAAAGCCCCCGTTACCGGGCAGCAGGAATTGTGTTTGGTGAGATAGGGCTGAGCATGGCCCGTCAATTAAAATACAAGCACGGCAATCTGCTTGCCGGTGGTGTCACACTTAACGCGCTTTTAAGTATGGACGGTATTTATATTAACAGCGATAAAATGGACTACCGTTTTGAAGACGAATCGTTGCTGATAGTTGACGATATTAATCTGGAGTATGGACATGCTTTGCCTGCAGATGGAAAAAAAAGCTATTTGCAACCACGTGGCTTTGGTGCTTCGCTTTCACTGGGAGTTCAATACCTGTATAGGTACAACGCACAGGCTTACAAGCCTGGCATGGGTGGCACTCGTCTTAAAAAATATATTTATAAGGTTGGATTTTCACTTATTGATATTGGTTATACCCGCTACAGCGGCAATGCCCGCACGTACTCATTTAACGGTGCATCGGCCCGGTGGCCAGGATTTGATACAACAAAAATTGATGGAATTGATCATGCCGATATTGTTTTCAGTCAAAAATTTTTTGGCAACGATACCGAATCGCGAAGCGGAGGTGCGTTTACTATTTTTTCGCCAATGGGTGTTTCGGCACAACTTGATATTAGCATTTCACCAATGATATATATAAATGCTACGGCCGTACAGGGTTTTAGGTTGGCCGACCCGCAGGTAAAGCGTGCATCGCAGGTGTCACTTACTCCACGCCTGGAGCGCAGGCGATGGGAGTTAAGTATGCCGACATCTTTTTATGAGTACAAGCAGTTTAGATTAGGGATTGCCGTTAGGTACAAGTGGTTTGTTATAGGCTCAGATAATTTGGGTTGGTGGCCGGCCATGTATGAAATGAATGGGCTTGATTTTTACTTTGGGTTTAAATACTCAAGCGATAATTACGATAACGCCCGCTACAAAAAAGGTAAAGGTGGTCATTGTCCTGCCTACAAATAAAAAAACCGACAAAATAATTATCTGCCGGTTTTTTTCTTGGGAAAAAATTCGTTTAGTTGGCTAATAGTTTATCTATTTCCTGATCTAACGATTGACCTCTTAAAGCCTTTGCCACAATAATTCCATTGGCATCAATAAGCCAGTTGGCAGGTATTGAGTTTACGCCATAAATCTGTGCAGCGCGCGAATACCATCCGGCCAAATCGCTAACGTGGTAAGGCCATGCTAACTGGTCTTTTTCAATTGCATCAGTCCAGCGCTTTTTATCCTGGTCAAGCGATACGCTGTATATTGTAAATCCTTTTGCTTTTTTAAACTTGGCATTTTTGTATTTGTTGTATGCTGCCACCACATTGGGGTTTTCCATCCGGCATGGGCCGCACCATGATGCCCAAAAATCAATGAGCACCACTTTCCCCTTTAAAGATGAAAGCTTAATGGTTTTGCCATCGGGTGATGTAAAGGCAAGTTCGGGAGCTTTGTTACCTACATTTAACCCATCGGCCGGTTTTTGAATAACAAATCCAAATGAAATGGTGCCTATTAAAATAAACACAAGTGCTTTGTGAAATAAATTCATTTTTGAAATTAGTTTTTTGGCGTAAGTGCCAATAACTGTACCAACTGTTTTTGACTTCATACTTTGTTAATTTATAATTTTTGTTTTAATGTTGATTATAACGGATCTGTGGCAATAATTGTTTTACCGTGCTAAGTTAAATTCTTTTGATTTGCGCGCCAAGTTTATTAAGCCTCGTATCTATTTCTTCATACCCACGGTCAATCTGCTCAATGTTATGTATTACACTTTTTCCTTTTGCAGATAATGCTGCAATAAGCAAAGCAACTCCAGCACGTATATCGGGCGATGTCATTTGAATGCCTTTAAGGGTGTGTTTACGGTTAAGTCCTATTACAGTGGCGCGGTGGGGATCGCATAAAATTATTTGTGCTCCCATATCAATTAACTTATCTACAAAAAACAAACGGCTTTCAAACATTTTTTGATGGATAAGTATGGTACCGTTGGCCTGTGTTGCGGTAACTAAAATTACGCTAAGTAAATCAGGAGTTAAACCGGGCCATATAGCGTCAGCAATGGTAAGTATGCTTCCGTCAATAAAAGTATCTACATCATAATTATCTTGTGCAGGTACGTAAATGTCATCGCCTCTAAACTCCATTTTTATTCCTAATCTGCCAAAGGTTTGAGGTATAATTCCCAGATTGGGTATGCTGCAGTTTTTAATGGTTATTTCTGATTTGGTCATGGCAGCCAGTCCAATAAAACTTCCCACTTCAATCATATCAGGTAGCATGGTATGCTCGCACCCCGAAAGTTTATTTACACCTGTTATTGTAAGCAGGTTTGAGCTTATCCCTTCAATTTTAGCACCCATACGCACCAGCATTTTACAAAGCTGTTGCAGGTAAGGTTCGCAAGCTGCATTGTAAATAGTGGTTACACCATCAGCAAGTACGGCAGCCATTACAATATTTGCTGTTCCGGTAACAGAGGCTTCGTCAAGCAACATGTAAGCGCCTTTTAATTTTTTAGCAGTAACACTGAATATTTTTGTTGATGAATCAAAATCAAACTGTGCGCCTAAGTTTTGAAAACCGATAAAGTGGGTATCCAATCTTCGCCTTCCTATTTTATCTCCTCCGGGCTTAGGTACGTATGCAACACCAAAGCGGGCAAGCAATGGGCCGGCAATCATTATAGAGCCGCGAAGAGAACCTGCTTGTTTTAAAAAATCATCGGTTTTTAAAAAGTCAAGATTTATGTTTTTAGCGCAAAAGGTAAAAGTGCCTTTTGATTTTTTTTCTACTTCTACACCTAAACTTTGCAGCAGCTCGATAAGTTTGTTTACATCGCGGATATCAGGAATGTTGCTGATGGTAACTTTTTCATCGGTTAGCAGCACAGCACATAATATTTGCAGCGCTTCGTTTTTTGCGCCTTGGGGAGTTATTTCTCCTGAAAGTTTAAGCCCCCCGGTAATTTCAAAACTGTTTGCCAAAGTAAAAGTGGTTTGTGGTTTAGTAAAATGTGTTTACCAGATTGATAAAAATTATTTTCTGCGGTTTTTGTTTTTTCGGTTCTTCTTATTGCGTTTAAACTCGTTGGCCTGAGGTCGGGGTTCGGCAACGAATTTTAGGCGGGCGTCTTCTTTAACTGTTAATTCTCCACCCGAAATTTTTTTAAGCTGCTCAAAAATCACTTCATCGTTAACATTATCGCGGTTGTAATTTACATACGACTGTTTCATAAAATTTGCTATTAACAGCGTAAGGTATTCTTTAGCCTGTGGATTGTCTAATTTTTTTACCTCCTCTATCATTTGCAAAACGGTATTGCCGTAATGCTTATACTTTACATTGTATGTAGGGTACGGAACTTTTTTGGGTTTGGGGTGGATTTGTTCCTTTTCAGGTTTTGGATATGGTGAGTCGCAATCAAGTTTAAAATCGGACATGATAAAAAGGTGGTCCCATAATTTAATTTTTGCATCTCCGTTTTCGCGCGATTGAGGATTAAGAATTCCCATAACGTTAACTATGGCTGTTGCAATACGTGTGCGCTGAGCACGGTCTTTTACCGTTACAACGTGGTCAATCATTTTTTGAATATTGCGGCCATATTCCGAAATTAAAAGTTCGGGACGCTCGGTGTTATATTCCATGTGTTAATTTTTAAAGGTAGTTATGATGAGGCACCCATTTTTTTAAAGTCCGGTATAAAATCAGGTTGCAGTTTTAAAAACAAGTAAGGGTGAAAGACGGGGCTCGAACCCGCGACCCCCAGAATCACAATCTGGTGCTCTAACCAACTGAGCTACATTCACCATATATTAAATAAGAAAGAAGCGTTTAAAAAGACTGAATCAGGCAGTGCTGATTTTTTATCCGGTAATTCACTTTCTCAATCCTTCTTTTACAAAGCGGTCGCAAAAGTAAGGGTTTATTGTACTTACACAAACACACATTTATAAAATTACTCGTTAATTTATTCTCTCTTCTTTTATTCCATTACCCAATGAGTGGCACCTTAAATCATCGCTAAACTTTTTTACCTTCGCCCCTCAATTTTAGAGGTCATTAACAATGAAAATTATTATTCCAATGGCAGGCATGGGCAAGCGCATGCGGCCACACACACTTACCGTTCCTAAACCCTTAATTCCGGTTGCTGGTAAACCTATTGTACAGCATTTAATGGAAGACATCATAACAGTTTGCCCCGAAAAAGTAGATGAGATGGCTTTTGTGGTGGGCCGTTTTGGTAAGGAAGTTGAGGAGCAACTTATTGCCATTGCAAAGTCGTTAGGCGCTAAAGGAAGTATTTATTATCAGGACGAACCGCTTGGTACTGCGCATGCAATACTTTGTGCCAAACCTGCGTTAACAGGTAAAGTGGTGGTTGCATTTGCCGATACATTGTTTCGCACCGATGCCAACATTGATGCCAACAGCGATGGCACTATTTGGGTTAAACAGATTGAAGACCCACGCCAGTTTGGTGTTGTTAAATTAAACAAGGAAGGAGTGATTACAGATTTTGTTGAGAAGCCTGTTGAGTTTGTTAGCGACCTTGCCATAATAGGTATTTATTATTTTAAAGACGGAGAAAACCTTTGCAGCGAATTGCAATACCTTATAGACAACAATATAAAAGACAAGGGCGAGTATCAACTTACCAATGCCATGGAGAACATGAAAAGCAAAGGGAAAAAACTTGTTCCGGGTAAGGTAACCGAATGGCTTGACTGTGGCAATAAAGATGCTACCGTTTATACCAATAGCCGTATGCTTGAAATTAAATATGCTGAAAACAAAATTTCTTCTTCAGCTAAAATTACAAACAGCGTTATTGTTAAGCCCTGCCTTATTGATGATGGGGCTGAAATTACCGATTCGGTTATTGGACCGCACGTTAGTATTGGTGCTAAAACAAAAATTACAGGCAGTGTAATTACAAAATCTATCATACAAAAAAACACAACCATTGCTTCAGCCGTTATTACAAACAGCATGATTGGCAACAGTTGTATTTACACAGGCAATGCCGATGATTTAAGCATGGGTGATTTTAGCACTTTGGCAGGATAAATTTTAAAACTGAAAATAAGTACACAAGATATTTAGGATATGGTAAAATGTAAAGGCGTTTTTTATTTTATTTTATTATCAGTTGCTTCAGTAATTTTATTTCAATCGTGCAAAACAGCCCAAAAAAGCACAACAGAAGTTGCAAGGCCGAAGGCCACACTTACCGAAGAAGACCGCAGCAACCTGATGTACAATTTTGTAAACGCCAACAAAGAAAAAATGCTTGGCAATGATGACAAGGCAATGGAGCTGTTTAGCTTGTGTTTGCGCACCGACCCAAAAAACGATGCAGCCATGTATGAACTGGCGCAACTGTATGCCAACAAAAAGAAATACAACGATGCAATAAATTTTGCACGCAATGCTTCAAACATTAATCCTAAAAATGAATGGTATAAATTGTTGCTGGCCGAAATTTACCAAAGAACCAACAAGTGGAGTGATGCAGTAACAATTTATGAATCGCTTACAAAAGATTATCCCGAAAGGATTGATTATTATTTTCAATGGGCGCAAACGCTGCTGTTTGCAGGTAAGGCGGCTGATGCTATAAAGGTGTACGATAAAATAGAGCAGAGCATTGGGGTTGACAAAGAGGTTACCATACAAAAGGAGCGGCTGTATTTAAAGCAAAATAAAATTGACAAAGCGGCCGAGGAGTTGGAAAAATACCTGGAAAAAAATCCGGCCGACATGGAAATGTTTTCGCTGCTTTACGATTTATATTCGGTAAACAATATGCCTGAAAAAGCCATGCTGGTTATTGACCGCATGAAAAAAATTAACCCCAACGAACCAAGAATATATCTCAATCTTGCCAACTATTACCAGTCAAAAGGCGATAAAGAAAAAAGTTATGAGAGTTTAAAAATTGCATTTGCAAGTAAAGAACTTGATAGTGATATTAAAGTAAAAATAATTTCTTCTTACCTGCTTCTTGTTCAAAAAGACACCACCACCATGCTGCAACAGGGAACAGAGTTAAGTAAAATACTGTCAGAAACCCATCCCACCGAAGCCCGCGCACAGGCTGTGTATGGTGATTTTTTAACGATGAATAAAAAGTTTGACGAGTCGGTGTTGCTATACCGCAAGTCGGTGGCGCTGGATAAAAAGAACTTGAATGTATGGCAGCAACTTATCATTAACGAAAGTGAACTCAAAAATTTTGATTTAATGATGGCTGAAAGCGATGAGGCCATCACGTTTTTTCCAAATGAGTCATCGCTGTATCTGCTTAATGGTATTGCCAAAACGCAACTTAATAAAACCGAAGATGCCATAAAAATTTTATTGGCAGGCAGCAAACTTGTGGTTGATAACGATGAGCAGTTGGTTCAGTTTTACTCTAATCTTGGCGATAATTACAATAAAATAAAAAATTATACTGAGTCGGATAAATATTTTGACAAAGCATTAGACATAAACCCTAAGGAAGTTTTTGTGCTTAACAATTACTCGTACTATTTATCATTGCGAAAAGATAAATTGGAAAAAGCGGAGAGCATGAGTAAGCTAAGCAACGATTTGCAACCCAATCAATCCTCTTTCTTAGATACCTATGCATGGATACTTTTTCAAGGTGGGAAGTACGAAGAAGCAAAAAAATGGCAGGAAAAAGCGATTGAAAACGGAGGCAGCAGCAGTGGCACTATACTGGAACACATGGGCGATATTCTTTTTAAACTTAACGATGCCGAAAAAGCACTTGAGTATTGGCAAAAAGCAAAACTTGCCGGTGGTGCTTCAGAAACCATTGATAAAAAAATTGCCGAAAGAAAATTTTACGAGTAACTGCTTCAGAATGGGTTTAAAATCTTTTTTGGGTTTTCATTTTCGTTACTGGTTTTTGTTTTTTGTATGCTTTGGCATGTTAGCTATATCATGCCGCACCACACGCAATGCCGAAAAACCGGTGGTAATTAAACCAAGCAAAACAGTTGAGGAAAAAGATGCCGAAGCACTTTTAAAAAATATTACCGACAGTGCATTTACAGGCAGGTGGATAAATGCCAAGGCCACTGTTAATGCAAAAGTGGGCGATGAAACAAACTCCTTTAACATTAACTTACGCATGTGCCGCGATAGTGCAATATGGGTTTCAATAACTCCACTGCTGGGTATTGAGGCCGCACGTGTGCTTATTACTCAAGACTCTGTTAAGTTTATTGACCGTATACACCACGAATATAAAATTGCCGATTACAAGTTTTTAAACGATATGCTTAATACCAATGTTGACTTTGATATTATTCAGGGTGTGCTTACAGGAAATCTTTTTGCGTACAAAAAAAATAAGTTTAATTCGGTTTACATCGAAGATAAATACTACATACTATCAACGTTTAGCAAACGAAAGCTAAAGCGTTCGCTTGAAGATAAAGACCCCAACAAACCGGTGGTGCAGGATTTTTGGGTAAGTGATGATAACTACCGCATTACAAAACTTTCGATAGAAGACAACCGCGTAAACAAAACGCTTGTTACCGAGTATTCTGATTTCAGGCAAACCGATGCAGGCACTTTTCCTTTTAAATCAACAACACAAATTAAAGCCGAAAAAGAAATTATGGTTGAAATTGAATACAATAAAATTACGGTGGGCGAACCGCTTGAGTTTACTTTTTCTATTCCTGCCCGCTACCGGATTATGCGGTAGTGCATTAGCCACTATTTTTTGTCTGACATTAAAAAATAAAATGAAAAAACTAATATTCCTTCTTTTTATCTCAACCACGTGTTTTTCTCAATCGCTGTATTTTCCTCCTATAGTTGGTGCACAATGGGATACGGTTTCGCCAACTTCTTTGGGTTGGTGTCCCGATAAAATTGATACCCTAATTAATTTTCTGGGCCAAAAGAGCACCAAGGCATTTATTGTATTGCAGGATGGTAAAATTGCGATAGAAAAATATTACGGCACTTTTACCAAAGACAGTGTTTGGTATTGGGCATCGGCAGGCAAATCGTTGTGTGGATTTTTAGTTGGCATTGCCCAGCAGGAAGGATTGCTTGATATTTCTGATAGTACATCAAAATATTTAGGTTACGGATGGACATCCTGTGTAGCACCCGATGAAGGATTAATCACTATCGAAAATCAACTTAGCATGACATCGGGTTTAAACGATGGTGTACCTGATCCTGATTGTACCAATGATACGTGCCTTGTTTGCCTGGCACAGCCCGGCACGCGCTGGGCTTACCACAATGCAGCATATACCTTGTTGCATGATGTGGTGGCAAGTGCAGCAGGCACTACGTTTAATTTGTTTACGCAATCGCGTGTGGCATCGCATACGGGTATGGCCGGTTTGTGGATTAATACCGGCTACAACGAAATTTATTTTAGCACCGCCCGCACCATGGCACGCTTTGGTTTGCTTATGCTAAACAATGGAATTTGGAATACCGATACGCTTTTGCACGATACCGCTTACTTTAACCAAATGATTAATACATCACAAAACTTAAACCAATCGTATGGTTACTTGTGGTGGCTTAACGGGAAAAATTCGTTTATGGTGCCCGGTTTACAATTTACATTTCCAGGCTATCTTATCCCGGCTGCTCCGACTGACATGGTTGCGGCATTGGGAAAAAACGACCAAAAAATTCATGTAGTGCCTTCAAAAAACCTTGTGCTTATACGAATGGGAAATGCCGCAGATAGCTCGTTAGCTGCCATCACAAATTTTGATAATGAAATTTGGCAAAAAATGAATGATGTATTTTGCACTACTGGAATAACGCAACCTGAAAATAGAAACACACTCAACCTAAAAATTTTGCCAAATCCGGTAGATGAATTTGCAACTTTTGCCATATCAGGTATTGCAAATAAAAATAGTACGATAAAAATTTTTAATGTGATGGGCGATGAAGTGCTGACTCAAAAATTTATAAACTCCAATTGCAAATTGCAAACATCAGATTTATACAATGGCGTTTATTTTGTTGAGATTAAAACCGATAAAGCAACTGTTACCAAAAAACTTGTTGTGCAACACAAGTAGTTATTGCTTCATGCCCTGATTTATCCAGGCCTTTATTTTATTTACATCACATTCGGTAAGTTTATCGCCCTCTTTAGGCATTGCCGGTGGGTTGCCATTTTGCGATGTAATGCTGTTGAGTAACTGACCTGTGCCTGCAAAAAGTGTATCAAGTTCATAGGTATCAAGAGGCACATCACTTTGGTTGTCTATTGCTCTGTGGCATTCGTTATCCGTACCGCAATGCAATAACAATAATGGTTGAATGTCTTTAGTATAGGTTACATCAGCCGTATCGCAAACAAAGGTTGTATCAACAGCTACCACCTCAGGAACTTCAGCTTTTTCGTATGTGCATGAAAAAAGAAAAGACATTAAAATAAATACTCCAATACAACTTCTCATATTTTATTGATGATAAACCAAAAACTTTTTTACAAACTGATTTTTGCCATTTGACGATGTAAGTAGTAAAATATAAACACCATTTTTAAGTTGTGATGTACTAAATTTTGGTTTTGAAATTGCATTGGCAATAATTGTTTTTTGAATACTGCATCCTTTTGCATCAATCATTTCTATTACATCATTCGCATCAAAGGTTAACCCTTGCAGTTCAAACGTATCATCAGCAGGGTTTGGAAAAACAGAAATATTTTCATCGGTTGTAATTTCGGATAGGCCGGTTACAAAAGGAGTAACCAGTTGATTGGTTTTGTAAACATAATCGCCCAATGAATCATTGTTATTATCCGTAGCATTACCGGCAGTGTAAAATCGGATGTTGCCAATGTTTGTTGCTGGGGCAGTCCAGTTAAACGAAAACGTATGCGAATCAATTGTTAATCCTCCGTTTTCTTTGTGCACCACATTGGTGCGTGGTGTGCCAGCTATTACAGCAGTTTTTATCTGCGTTTCTGTTGCATTGGTAATGCTTAAAGTTCCTCCATTACTAAAGTTGCTGGTGCGCAATGCTTCAAAACCAAAACCAAAAAGCCCAACACCGGTTTTTGAAACCGTAACATCTATTTGATATGTATTGCCCGGCACATACTGCCAGTTGGTAAGGTTGGGAGATGTAATGGTTATTGAACCACCACCTGTGTTTACTGCAAAACTTGTGTGGCAACCCGTGCAATCAAATTCACTGGGTGCACCGGTACGGCCTGCTTTACCGTCTTTTTCTAAAAGTTCGGCAAAAGCAATAATACTAATTAAAAACAGAAATGGAATAACGTAAATTTTTTTCATGTGCTTTGATTTTTATTGTTTTAACAATTGATATTTATTAGTAGACAAAATATAAAAAATATTTTGCATAGCTTATTTTATCCTGCAATGAAATTGTAAAAAAACCGCTCTGAAAAAAGCAACCTACTGAACGGGCATATTCAATTTCTGAACCCGATTTATTAATTACTTTATAACTGGAATTTTTTTACGGTATTTAGTTTCAGAATTAGTATTGACTTGAATAATGTAAGTGCCATTAATAATATTTATGGCATCAATTTTTTCTATCGTTTGCAATGGAGAAGTATGTTGGGTTTTTATTCGTTTTCCATTCAAATCAAATAGCATTATAGAAGTTGCAGCATCTTTTAATACTATCATAATATCATCTGTGCGTTTGTCGAACCATGAAGTGAATGCAGCACCCTGTATTTCATCTAAATTAAGTTGACCAGTTGCATTAACAATGTATGTAACCGAGTCATAATGGCAACCGTCATAAACAATGTGTGTAACCGGAAAATAATAAGAATATAAGTATTGATGCAGCGGCTCGGCAGCAGATGAATAAGTAGTGTCGCCAAAATTCCACAGATGTTGAAAGCTTAAGTTGCCAGGGCAGTAAAACTGCATTTGCAGATTTGGAAAGCTTTGAAATGTGAAATGAGCAAAAGGTTCATACAATGCCAAATTCCAAAGCAACAAACTGTCGGTTACAGTTTGCCATGCAATGTATTGAAGATACGCTGCAGTGGAAATACTTAGCCCCGCAGTATAATTTTGATTGGTAATTTGCTTATGTAAAATGGTTGCGTAAAATGTGCATGCAGCCAGGTACGAACCTTCTACAGACGGATGACTGTTATCTGACACATATAAGTTTAGTGTGCTATCGGTTTGTATGGATAGGTTAAATGCTTCACCAACGGGCGAAACAATAGCATGGCAAGTATCGGCCATTTGCAAATACGAATCTTTTAAGCGCTGCTGCATGCCTGCATAAGTACACACGGGTGGATAAAAGGGGCAATTGCCGACATCGCCATACTTGCGCCCCCAAGTCATATAAAAAACGGTTTGTGTACAAGCATTGTTATTGTGAATTAAACTGTCTAAAAACAATGCATAAGGAATTACAGCCGTGTCAACAAAAGCCGGTTCAAGCGATGGGCGCTGACTTTGATCCTGCAATACCACATAATCCCATGCCTGCTGCTTGATTTTATTTATGGTATTAGAATCTTGCGAATGTGCAAGCAATGAGTAGCCTCCGGGCGCATAGCTGTCAACAAATATGCTGTCGCCCATGGCATAGCCAAGTTGCTGCAGCATATTTGGTAAATTATTGCTGTGCGTATAACTGTTTCCAATAAACAGTACTGAAATATTTTTTTGAGCCTGCACAAAAACAGCCATAAAAGATAACGCTGCAACCAAATAAAATTTTTTAATTTGCATAACTCTATATTAATTAACAATAGTACAAAATAAGCAATAATGATAACACCTCCTTGCTTACAACCCGGTGATACGGTTGCCCTGATTGCGACAGCCCGCAAAGTTTCAAAACAAGAAATGCAGCCGGCAATAAAAATTTTAAAAAGCTGGGGATTAAATGTTGTTGAAGGCAAAAATTTGTATCAATCAAGTTTTCAATTTGCAGGAAATAATGAGCAGCGAAAAAGTGATTTACAAACTGCGTTAAACAACAAAAATGTAAAAGCAATTTTGTTTGCGCGTGGCGGGTATGGCACCATGCGCATTGTGGATGAAATAAACTTTAACGATTTTAAAAAGAACCCAAAATGGCTTATAGGTTTTAGCGATATTACAACGTTGCATATTGTTGCACACAATTTGGGCATTGAAACCTTGCATGCACCCATGTCCATAAACTTTTTAAAAACTCCTGCATCAACTTTACAGAGATTAAAAAACATTTTATTTGGAAAGTCGGATAAAATAGAATGTAAAGCAAGCCCACTAAACAGAAAAGGAAAAACAAAAGGCAAATTGGTGGGCGGAAATTTGTCTTTATTGTATGCCCATCTTTCTCAGTTACAGCCTTCGTTTTTTGATAATACCATACTTTTTATTGAAGATTTGGATGAGTACTTGTATCATATAGACAGGATGATGACTTCGATTGCTTATAACAATAATCTTAAATCGTTAAAAGGAATAATAGTTGGCGGCATGAATGACATGCGCGACAACACAAAAAAATTTGGATTTAAAACCAACAATCCCTTTGGAAAAACAGCAGAAGAAATTATTTTGGAGCATGTTGCTAAATATAAATACCCTGTATGTTTTAATTTCCCGGCAGGACATATTTTAAACAACACTCCGCTTATTTTAGGACGAGAAGTGGAATTAAATGTTGGAAATAAAAATGTTTGGATATCATACCTCAATAACTAATTACCTGTTTACTTAATTTCTTACATGGCACAGCATAATCAAACCGGCAAAGAAGGCGAAGAACTTGCAGTACAATACATGCTTGAAAACGGCTATGAGATTTTAGAGCGTAATTGGCGACACATACATTACGAAATTGACATCATTGCAAAAAAAAATAATACACTTTGCATAGTGGAAGTAAAAACACGTACTGGAAATTTTTTTGGCGAGCCCGAAGAAGGTGTTTCAAAAAAGAAAGAACGTTTTTTGGCCAATGCGGCCGACTATTATATACAGTCAAAAGACATAATGATGGAATGCCGGTACGATATTGTTTCCATTACCAAATTTAATGGCAGGCACGAACTCAAATACATAGAAGATGCCTTTTATCCATATATGTAATTTTTTTGCTTTTAAAAATTGCAATCACTGTTGTCCGGTTAAAATTTTACTTTTTAAGTTTAGATTCCTCGACTTCGCTCGGAATGACAAGCATTTAGAATTTTGGATGGTAGAGGGGGGCTTATTTTTGGGCTTCGCCCAAAAATAAGCCCCCCTCTACCATAGCACCTCTGCGTAACCTGTCATTCCGAGCGAAGTCGAGGAATCTTTTCTATTTAATCGGACAATAGTGAATTGCAATCATAAAATGATTTATTGAATTGTTGCCATTTGAGCATCCAATCTTTAGAATTTCTGCCTCCTAATTTAGTCTATCTTTGCTCACGTTAAATCACCCCAAATAATATGCGAAAAATCAATTGTATTGCCAGCATAATTTTATTTTGCTGCATGGCAAAAGTTGTAGTTGCACAACCTGCAATTACCCAACCCGAAAAAAAGAAAATAGAAGTTACCGGAAGTGCCGAAATGGAAGTTACACCTGACCAAATTTATCTTGACGTAACCATACAGGAATATTACGACAAGCAAAAAAAGAAAGTGGATATAAATGATGTGAGAAAAAATTTTTTAGATGCATGCAACAAAGCAGGAATTGCCAAAGAAAATATTTTTATACAAGGAATGAATGGCTACAATCAAAACGGATGGTATTGGCAGCGCAAAAAACGCGAGCCTGATTTTATTGCATCATCATCATTTACCATAAAATTTGCTGAAACCGCGCAAATAGAAAAACTGATGAGTATGCTGGATGATAATGGTACGCAAAACATGAACATAAGCCGTGTTGACCATAGCAAAATGGAAGAATTTAGAAAACAGGTAAAGATAAACGCACTTAAAGCAGCTAAAGATAAGGCCACGTATTTGTGCGAGAGTATTGGCGAAAAAGCCGGTGAAGCATTGCTGATAAAAGAAATTGAAAACAGTTATGTGCAACCCATGTATATGAAAGAAATGATGATGAGCAATGTGGCAATGGATGCCGGTGGGGTAACCCCGTCAGGATTAGATTTTCAGAAAATTAAAATAAGGTATGAGATAATGGCTCAGTTTGCAATAAAGTAATTAGCGGGAAAATAAGTTATTGTTGTATTAAGAAAAAATAAAAATGAGAAAGAGAATTCAAAAGTCAATAAGGAGATATAATAAACAGGGTGAGGGTTTTTCTAATTCAGACAGAAAACCTGCTGAAAGAAATAAGTCGCGCAACAAAAGGGATGATGACAGTGGCGGAGAACAAAAACATTTTGGTAGCAAAAGCGACAAAACGTTTAAACCCAAAACAAAACGTTTTGATAAACCTATGTTTAAGCAGAGAGATGAGGGGGGAAGAGGAAATTACCGGGCAAAGAAAAAGGACAATGAAGGGCAGTTTTTTGATAGTAGAGTAAAAAGGTTTGACAAACCTCGTTATGAAAAAAAAGATGTACGGTTTAAGCAAGGAGTAAGAGAAGACAAACCGGATTACACTGCAAAAAAGAGATATGGTGAGAGGGAAGATAAGTTTGGTGAACATAAACAAAGTTTTAAAAAAGAAGGTTCAAGAAAAACTCCTGACAATAACAGGCCCCCGTTTCGTAAAAGTGAAAAGCAATTTAAGTCGTATGGCAAAAACCCTTACAGCAAGTCAACTGCAAAGCAGGAAGCTGAAAGAATTTCGGACGGCACATCGCGCCTAAATAAATATGTCGCTAACAGTGGCATTTGCAGCAGGCGCGAGGCCGATGATTTAATTACTGCAGGGCTTATAAGTGTAAATGGCGAGACAGTTACACAACTTGGAACCAAAGTAAATCCAGGCGACATTGTGCGTTACAATGGAGAAACAATACGTAACGAAGCGTTGCGCTATGTGTTACTGAACAAGCCCAAAGATTTTATTACCACTACCGATGATCCACATAACAGGCGTACCGTTATGGAACTCATTAGCAAGGCGTGTAAAGAAAGAGTATATCCGGTAGGACGATTAGACAGAAACACAACAGGACTCTTACTTTTCACCAATGATGGCGACCTTGCCAAAAAACTTACCCACCCCGGCAGTGAAGTGCAAAAAATTTATCATGTTGAACTTGATAGGAAACTGGATTCTGAAGATATGAATGCCATTAGAAACGGAGTTGAACTTGAAGATGGGTTTATGAAAGTGGATGACATACAGTTTGACTCGGAGTTTAACGACAAAAAACAAGTGGGTGTTGAAATTCATTCGGGGAAAAACCGCATTGTGCGAAGAATTTTTGAGGCGCTGGGATATAAAGTTTTAAAACTTGACCGTGTAATTTTTGCCGGGCTCACAAAAAAAGATTTGCCACGTGGCCGATGGAGAATTTTAACCGACTTGGAAGTGAGCAACCTGAAAATGATAACAGGCAAAATGAACGGAGAGGGAAGAAAAAAGCCGGAACATAAAACACGTTTTGAAAAAAAACGTTATTAAAGCAAAACAATAATGTGCAATGTTAAGGTTGCAATTGTATCTTTTTATTTGCTTTAGTTGTATTGCATTTTTTGCACAGGCGCAAAAGCATGTTTTTTTAAAACCAGATAGTGTTGCCCTCCACACACCTCAATATCTATCATCTAATATTGACTCGTTGGCAATTTATTTATCATCTCCATTTAATACCGAGATTGAAAAATCACGTAGTATTTTCAGGTGGATTACCAATAACATTGCTTACGATGTAAATAAACAAATAACGGTTTTTAAAAACGAAAATGATTTTTCGCAAGACGCTTTACGGGTTTTAAAAAACAAAAGAGCTGTTTGCGAAGGATACGCCAATTTATTTTTTGAATTATGCAAGCGCAGTGGTTTAATAGCACAAGTTGTAACCGGCTATGCTATAACAGATGGATTTACTATCCCACAACCCCATGCATGGAATGCAGTTAGATTGAACAATGAGTGGAAACTGCTTGATGCCACCTGGGCTGCAGGAGGAGTAGATGGTGGTAAAAACACGTTTAAAAAAAAATTTGACGAGACTTTTTTTCTCCTTAGTGCCGATTCTTTTTTGCTCACCCATTATCCTATTGACCCTATGTGGCAGTTGCAAATAAACCCTGTCTCATTTTCATTATTTAAGCAAAAAAAAATATCCGGTACAGGGAACAACTTTATGTTTAACGATACGATAGCTGCGCATTTTGCATTAAACGCAATTGACAGCATGAAGTCTGCATACAATCAAAATATGCGTGCGCTGCAATACAACCCTGATGATTTTTATGCAAAAACAATGCTTAATGACATTGAAGAATTTTACCGCACACAACAGTTTGACAAGGCAACTGATTTAGCAAGCCTTGCCTCTTTGCAATTTAATGATGTGGTAACCATTGTAAATGATGCGAAAAAAAAACGCAACACCAAAAAGTTAAACGACAAAGAAACCTACCTTGTCAGCAACATTAATGAGGCACAACAAAAAATGAAAAGCACACTGGAGATGTATAGCAAGATTGGCTTTACATCAGGGATAAACAAAATAACACTTGAAGAGAACATTGTTCGTGTTAAAAAAAATCTGAACATGATGACTGAGATTGAAAAATACCTTAATCGTTATTTCAAAACTCCCGTTGAAAAAAGAAACGCAGTGTTATAGGCAATAACCCCTCACTCCTATCTATCCATTTTGCAAGGCATCAATTTCGCTTGTAATAAACTGGGCCAACTCATGGATGTACTTCTTTGAAAAATCAAACTTTACACCTGCTGTTGCATAAATTTCGCCAATAGGTTTTGTGTAGCCAAGTTGCAATGCATTTTTATATCGGGCAATGGTTTCGGTTTTGTTTTGTTTGTAGTTTTTCCACAAGGCAAGTGCTCCCAACTGTGCCATCCCATATTCGATATAATAAAAAGGAGAATCGAAAATATGAATTTGCTTTTGCCAGATATTTCTTCGCACTTCTTCACATCCAGTCCAGTCAACAACAGCGCCCGAAAATTTTGAAAAAATCCGGCTCCAGTTTTCTTCACGCTGGCTGATGGTGTGATTTGGATTTTCGTAAACCCAATGCTGAAAAGCATCAACAGTAGCAATCCAGGGTAAAATTGATATAATATCACCAAGGTGTTCAATCTTGGCTCGTTTTAAATCATCTTTATCTGAAATAAAATGATGCCAGTGCTCCATCGAAATTAATTCCATGGCCATGCTTGCAAGTTCGGCCACTTCGCTGGGGCAATTTTTAAATTCGTAAAATGAAAGATTGTGCGCCAACACTGCATGCACTGCATGTCCGCCTTCGTGAACCATAGTAACCAAATCGCGCAGCTGGCCTGTGCTGTTCATAAAAATAAACGGCACTCCTGTTTCGTATAACGGATAATTGTAACCACCGGGGGCTTTCCCTTTACGCGATTCCAAATCAAGGCGCTTTAAATTGCTAAGCAGTTTTATACAATCAGCAAGTTGGGTATCAATTTCACTAAAGCACTTAACGGTTTTTGTAACAAGCTCTTTTGCATCAGCAAATAATTTTAAAGCAGGCTTACCATCAGGGTCAACTAAGGTATCCCATGGCTTTAGCGTTTGGTATCCTAATTTTTTCTTGCGCACTTCATCAAGTTTTGACGCGAGCGGAATAATTTCGGACGAAATAGAATCGTGAAAACGAAAACAGTCGGCAGGGGTATAATCAAAACGGTTAAGGTCAACAAAAATATAATCACGAAAATTTTTAAACCCCGCGTTAATTGCAATTTTATTTCTTAACTGAATAAGTTCAGTATATAAATTGTCAAGTGTGTCTTTATCTTTTAATCTTCGTTCAGCAATTTTTTTATAAACAGTTTCGCGCTTATCACGTTGTGTATCGCGCAGCATTATCGATGCCTGCTGCATGGTAAGTTCTTGCCCATCGTGGGTAATGGTTTGGGCGCCAAGTGTGGCTGAAAACAACTGCTGCTTTTCCTGCAACTCAGCAATAAGCAGAATGTTTTCTTCTCTAAAAATTTCTACACTTTGCTTTACGCTTCTCAAATAATTTCTATAATCGGTATGCTCAAGTTGCTTTGAAAACTCACAGGCTAAAAATTTTTTGTTCAGCGCATTCTCTTCCGGAGCAATTTTGGGGTCTATTTCGCGCACATAAAAATTATAGCGGTTTTTAAAATCTTCGTTGGCGGTATCACAACTCATGCGTATGTAGCGCCAGGCTATATCCTCTTGTATGGCCGATTCAAGTTCGCTTCTGTCGGCAAGCCACCTATACAAGTCATCTGCAGATAAAATGTTGCGCGACTTTAAATCGTTGAAAAAAAACGAAAGATCGTCCCATGATTCGATTTTAAAATTTTGAGGCAGGTATTTGCGAACAGCTTTACCTATTTCTACTGTTTCGGCCATACAAAAAAAAGTTATTCAGAAGGTTTTTCTTCAGACGTTGTGCTATCGGTGGTAGTTGTTTCCTCAGGCAAATCTTTTACCAGTTGAAACCATTTAAAAACCTTTTTAATGTCTGAAGTATAAACGCGCTCCTCATCGTACTCGGGTAAAATTTTTTTAAAAGCGGCACGCAAAGTTGCTCCGTCAGCATTTGCATCCACGGCAGTTTCGTTGCCGGGCATTTGTTTCATCGTTTTAAAAACATCTGAAAGCGGTTTATCATCACCGGTGGTAAATATGCTTACATCTTTAAGCGAAACTGCCTGCTGTGAAGGACCGGTGGCAAATCGCTTTTTGTCTGAGAGCGATTCAACTATAAATCCATTTTTGGTTTGGGCAACGGCTTTATACAAACCGGGCATGCCCGAAATTGAAATAATTTTATCTAACGTCATGGTGCGATTATAAGGTGGGTAAAAGTATAAAAGAACAGCAAACCTGTATATAAGGCAACTTAGTTTTCAACCACAGGTTTTTCCTGTTCAGGCACATCTATAAAAGTGAAACATTTTTTAGTGTGTTTAAGTATAATAAGCCACAATTAACCCTTTTAATTATGGTAAAAAGAAAAAAATTATTAAGCCAGTCGCAGCGCATGCGAACCAGCATGAAAATGGCATTTATCATTGGTGCCGGTTCTATTTCAGGACTTGTTGTTTTGCTGCTCATTGTTTTTAATGTTTCAAAACGCGAAGTGTCGCATGCCGGTACAGCTATAAGCATGGAGTTTGTAAATGCCGAAGCATTTCAGGATACTTCTTCGGTTTTTCGTGGAAGCCGCATACGCCCTGTTATAGGCGTGCTGATAGAAATGCGGGGCAACACCAATCCGGTAAAAGTAAATTCGCTTACATTTAATCTTAACGGCACCACTCGCCCCATTGCAAAAAATGTAGAAAATGCGCGGTTATTTTATACCGGTAATTCAAAAAGCTATAATGATAAAATGCAAACAGGCAATACAATAAGTATTTTACCCGAAGGAGAATTTAAAATAGATGCTGCCAGAATACTGCAACCGGGTAAAAACTTTTTTTGGTTAACACTGGATGTAAAATCAACAGCAACGCCTAACGGCAGTTTAGATGCCGAGCTTGTTTCGCTTTCGGTAGGAAACAACACATTTCTGCCTTTGATTTCGGCACCTATGGGCGAGAAGCAAATACGCAATAACAATTCGTTTTACTCAACAGGTTCCAATAAAGATATTTCAAAACCCGAATCGTGGAATACACAGCCCGATGGCAAAGGAACAGCACCCGCTAACATGTGTGATGCTAAAAACTGTTTTATTATTCAAAGCGGGCACCAGGCTTATGCAAATGAAGTTGCTCAACTTCCTAATGTTGTTATTGAATCGGGTGCAAAACTTACTGCTGCCGAAAATGCGCGCATTACCGAATTGCATGTTTCGTATAACGGAACATACCTGCTTGATGTAGCTGCCAACGATTGTGCATGTATAAATAAATTAGTGATGGAAGACGGAGCCAATTACATACACAACAGCACAGGGATTTTTGCTGCAGCCAAAGCAGTGCTTTCAAAATCAAGCAATGTTATTTTTAATCAATACGATGAAAAAACTTTTGCACGTAACATAAAATGGGGAAATGTAATTATTGATGCCGAAAAAAGTTTGAACGTAAATATTGTTGGCAGTTTTGGTAACGTGCAGGGAAATTTTGAAATAAAAAGCACTGCCGGAAACGATTTATACGTAGAAGGCACTGACGTGATAAATGTACAGGGCAACTTTACTGTAAGCGGTGGCATTTTTGAAGGTGTGCGGGGCAGCAACAGCCGCCTTACTTTAAACATTGGCAATAACTTTATAGTAACAGGTGGCCAAGTACAAGATGTAGAAAATAATTATACCGCCAATGCGGGTACAATAATAAATGTGGGGGGCAATGTGCAATTGATGGCTGGCATTATTGATTTAAGCAATGCACAAGCCGCCAAGTCAGAGCTTAATCTTACCGGAAAAGAAAACAGAATTGTGCATTGGATACAAAAGCCAAAGGCCAATGTTGCATTGTGCAATGTATCTGTAAAGCCATCAAAAGAAGTTTATCTTGACGGAGAAAAATTAGGCGATATTGCCAAAGGCAAAATACTTACCGTAGAATCCGGTGCGGCTTTATGGTGCGCTTCTTATGCTGTTACCGGTGAAGGGCGGTTTGTTTTATCTGATAAAGCCACGCTGGGTATTGCCAGTTCAAGAGGTTTAAACTCCAGCGGTTCCGAAGGAAATATTTTAACTGAAACGCGTACATTCAATTCAGGAGCCAATTATGTGTATTACGGCAGGGCATCGCAGCAAACAGGCGTATTTAGCACCACACCCGAAAATGGAAGTGTTAGAAATTTAATAGTGCAAAAAGATGCAGAAAAGCAAACAGTGGCATTGTTGCAAAATATTTATGTAATGGAGCGTGTAAATGTGTCGCGTGGCGAAATAAACAAAGGAAAATACAACATTGAAATGTCAGACATGGCCGAAGTGGCTGTGAATACAGGAAAATAATTTTTTTATTTGTTTTAATTTAGAGTTTAATAGCTGCATGGGTATAACTGTGCAGCTTTTTTTATTTTTATAAAGCTTTTTTTACTCGTTTTTTTTATTTTTTTATGGTAAATATTGGTGTGATATTGAATACCGAAAACCTAAAGAAAAAAAAATATTTTTCAACAACCATTGTTTTTCTCATTTATTGTGATTTATTTTACATCACCAAATTAAAAAGCAAAATTTTATGTAATGCAATCGCTTTTTAAATATATTGCCCCCCCCCCCGCGAGAGTTACTTTGTAGCTTTAACACCCGCAAACAAAAAAATTATACCGTATCCCAATGGCTTGCTGCCGTTGCCGCGCCATTTGTTACCGTTGCCCGGCCTTGCGGTACCGTTACCGCACCATTTGTTACCGTTACTGCGGCATCCGGCAAGGGTACTGCGCCATTTGTTGCCGTTACCCGGCCTTGCGTTACCGTTACCGCACCGTTTGTTACCGTTACTGCGGCATCCGGCAAGGGTACCGCGCCATTTGTTGCCGTTACCCGGCCGTGCGGCAACGGTACTGAGCGGCTCAGTTCCTTTTCCATATCATATAATTACCTAATAATCAATAAAATAACAATTTAAACAAACATCATCATGAAAAAGAAACCCTACCTGCCCAAGCGCGAAGCCGACCGCGTAATCTGGCTAAACAATTTTTCCTCAAAAATTGCTGATTTGGCTGCCACCCTTGGCATAACGGCTGCCGAAGTAGCCGTAATAGCGGCCATGGCCCTGTTTTATTCCTACATCATCAACTTAATTGCGCTAAGCAAAGCCTATACGCAAGACCTTACCAAGTTTAAAAACACACTAAGCATAGCCCCCACCGGTACTCCCCTGGGACCATTGCCCGTATTAACACCCCCTGCCGCACCGCCCGTAACACAGGCCGGTATTTTTACTTACATAAGCGCCATCGTAGCACGCATTAAGGCCAGCGCCAATTACACCGATGGCATTGGCGAAGACTTAAAAATTATAGGCAACGAGTCGGAGTTTGATGCCGCCAACTATAAGCCCCAGCTTAAAGGCAAAGCCATGCCCGGCATGGTAAACCTTAGTTTTGTAAAAGATACAACCGATGGCATGAACATATATGCCCGCCTGCAGGGGCAAACCACCTGGGTGTTTTTAGGCCTTGATACCGAAAGCCCCTACATGGACACACGCCCCCTTGCCGCTGCCGGCACCCCCGAAAACCGCGAGTACCGCTGCCGTGCCGTTATCAGCGATGTGGAAATAGGCCAGTATAGCGATGTGGTGCAGGTAACCTTTGCGGGATAAAAACTCGTATGCTCAATACAAATATCAATGCCTTTAGCCCCTCTCCTTTGGAGAGGGGTTGGGGGTGAGGTGCGCGATGGCCGTGTGCATATTCTGATTTATAACCATTTGACATGGCAATAAAAAAACAAACCCGCTTTACCAAATATGAACGCTGCACCCGCCTGCAACTGCATTACCTGCTGTGCCTGTTTTACCCGCAAAGGCACAGGGTATATGCATGGTGGCAGCTATGCCTGTTTATGGCTTGCGCTATTTTATTATTTGTTGTAATAATCTTTAACTAAATTAAAAATGAACAAACAAAAAACATGTATTACTGCGCTGCTTTTGTGCCTGGCACATGCCACCGTTACACAAGCCCAAGCCCTAACCCTAACCCTAACACCCAGCAATTACAATGGCAACAACGTAAGTTGCTTTGGCGCGCAGGATGGAAGCATTGACCTTACCATTACGGGCGGCACACCGCCTTATACCATTGTGTGGAGCAATGCGGCAACTACCGAAGACATAACCAACCTTGAAGCCGGATTTTACAGTGTAGAGGTTGACGATGCCGACCCCAACACCGATATAGTAGCTGCCGAAATTACATTAACCCAACCGCTTAGAATACAAACCGAACTTACTGCCAGCGATTATGTGGTAAACACACGGCATTATAACATAAGCCTTAACGGGGCCTGCAACGGTACATTAAGCGCAACCGTTACCGAAGGCACACCGCCTTACACATACACATGGCAACCTTATGGCCAAACCACTGCAAACCTTGCCAACCTGTGCGCGGGCGGATATGCCCTTGCCGTAACCGATGCCAACGGCTGTGTGCAACAGGCGCAGCAGGACATGATTGAACCCGACCGTGACGACTGGACCATGAACGGCAATGCAAACACCAACCCCACAACGCAGTTTATTGGAACTACGGATAATAAGGATGTGGTGTTTAAAACAAACAACTTAGAAAGGCTTAAACTAAAAGATAACGGCAACATTGAAATTAGCGAATACCTTAAACTAAAAAAATTTACAGGTGATAGTTTGCCGCGTGTATTATACATTAATCCTGATGGTACAGTTGGAAAACTTACTGTCCCCAATGTTGGTTGCACCAGCGCAGCCATGTGGTTTACCGGCAACGACCCCAACGATGTATTAATATGCAGCCCGTGGCAACGGGTAGGAGTACAAACTACTTTTGCAAAAGAGGCTTTTCAAATTGGCGACACATGGACATTTCATAGCGGAGGTTCAAAGGTTATTGGCTATAATACATATTATGATGCCATTGCCGGATATAGCAAACGCATTACCAATGGATACGCATCTTCCATTACCTTTGATGCCACAGGAAATTTATTTTTTAAAATTGCTGATAACAGCATGGCAAATGACCAAATAAACTTTAAACCCGGATTAAGTATAAAACAAAATGCCAGCGGCAATGTAGTGGCAGGAATAAACACCGATAACCCAAATTATACTCTTGATGTGAATGGGGATACTAGATTCAGTGTAAAAATTTTGTTTACTGAATCTTCAGGAACAGGTGGAATAGGATATGTAAATGATGCCATGAGAATTTGGTCAAGAAATCATTTTGCGATTTTTCTTGATAGCGATAAAGAAAATAGTAGCAACAACAATTCTCATACTGATGAAGGTTTTTACATATTAGCTAATGATAACTATTGGTCAACCACAGTATATGAAATGTTTAGAATTAATTCAAGCGGAATTGAGTATAGAAGTGCACCGGGAAATGATTTAAATTTTAAAGTAAGTAGTAGTGGGACTATTTATTCTAGGGCAATTCAAGTCAAACCTACATCGTTTGCAGACTTTGTTTTCGAGCCTACTTATAACTTAATGTCATTGCTTGAATTAGAGTGTTTTATTAAAAAGAACAAACATTTACCCGAAATTCCTTCTGAGGCAGAAATGAAGGACAATATGCTTGACTTAGGTGAAATGCAAACTAAACTGCTTATGAAGATTGAAGAGTTGACTTTATATGTCATTGCACTTGAAAAGAAATATAATAATCTTACTTTAAAACTAAACATTAAACAAGATTAACTTTCATTAAAATGAAAAAGAAAAAAAATACACTATCATTTGTATTGATAATTTTTGCCTGTTCTGTTTGTTTTTCTCAAGGCAATCAAGCTAATTTGGAAAAGTACTGGCATTATCGCTATCGTTTGGTCAACTATTTTATGTCTGTGGGTGGAGGGCAAGGGCAAAGCCTTCCTGCTGGCATACGTAATATGTGGAATGGAGGAAGGCTTCATTTTGGGGATACTCCTTTATATTTAGGATGGTATATAGGTACTCTTGCAACAGAATACAAACTATTATCTGACAACGGACAACCACTAAACCAAACAATTTTAGAACTGCATTATGCCTTGGCCGCAGTGGAAAGATTGGATTTTAATAGTGATATATGGTACGGATATTCAGGTTCGGTAAATGGCCACCTAATACGTGATGATGTTCCTGCTAATTTTATAACTCTACATCCGGAACTTAACATGGGTAATATTGATAATACACCGGGTATAAATTTCGGTTCAGGTGAAGTTAGGGGTGCAACTGAAATAGCTTCTGATTGGGTCAACAGTTCCTCACCAACGATAAGTAACGACCAAATTATTCATTTACTTATGGGATTCGCACTTGTAAAAAAATTTGTTCCGAATAGTTTAAATTTTATAGATTTAGATGGCATCACCAACATTACCACCAACCCTTTAAATAAGGTAATTTTTTTAGCAGATAAAATAATATCGTGGGAAAAATCGCCACCAAATAATGGTAATGTGCACTGGCAACTTGTTGATCCTAATGGAGTAGAGATATTAGTAGAAGATGGGGGTGATGGAAGACCAATTTGTCTTGGGCTTGCGGATGCCGGTGAATTGATAACCGGAACAGATTATCATGACTTTCAAACAGATGTTGAATTTAAATTTCTGTGGCAGAACCAACAAAATTTAGAAAGTTTAAGACAAAACACGTCCTCTATTCACATGGCTTTAGCTCTAGCATCTATTGCTAATAATTGGAAAAATGGTTCTGGAGACAATACAACTGCACAAGGCATTAGCACCCAAGGAAATTATCCGGCAGGTGTAGCAATAGGAGTTGGTACTTATCCTGCTAATCAACAACATTGGGATGTATTTTATCACTGCCTTCACGATGTTTTACATAATTATGTTAATACTGACTTTTGTGTAATGCAAGACATGCTCAATTTGGCCCCCTATGATGGTCCATTCTCTCATAGCTCAAGCGACAAAGCACCGAATGGTTGGGCTGCAAGCCGAAAATTTGTTGACGCACCCAACAGGCAGGACAATGGGAATTATGATTTTAGAGGTAATTATAATGGGCTTGATTATATGCTAATGCATAACCTTTATTATATAAATGAAAATAATGCTAACAATTACGATATTGTTAGAGATTCAGGACCTATGACTGTACCTACCGATGGAGGCGATAGAATTTATCCAAACTATTACACTATCAAAACCCAACCTGGTTTATCGGGCCGACTTGTTGTTGACAACTTAAATGTTTTCCCCTTTGGTGGATGCAAAATAATAGGAGGGTCAAGAGGGGTATTACTTACCTCTCAACTTACAGGATACAATTCAACAATAAATATTCAACCGGGTTCTTTCTTTGAGGTCACCATTGACCCTTTTGATTGTGCAATTGATAAATCAAATTATATCTTCGATCCTTCTTGGTATCATAGATATTCGAGCAATGTCATGCAGGGATATGAAGTCTCGTCTGAAGAAAAAACTAAATTTGACATGGTAAATTTGTCTAATTCGATTATTACTTATCCCAACCCAGTAAACGACTATATCAATATAGAGATTTCGCTGAAGAAAAAATCGAGAGTGTTGGGACTATTGCAGAGTTCGACTGGACAGTTTAGTAATGTTATTATTGAAAGTGTACTTGATAAGGGAAGAACCTTAATAAAGCATAATCTTTCATCAGTTGCTGCTGGCATTTATTATCTATCGTTTTATTTTAATGACTTTGTGGTTAATAAAAAAATAGTTATTACAAAATGAGGGCATCTGTTTTTTTATTTTGCTTGCTTGTATTTAACGCCTTGGCACAGGAAACAAAAAAAGAAGAAAAAATACGACTCAAAAAAAACACTGTATTTACTGAGGCATTGGGCAACGCATCGGTTGGGTTATATTCCCTAAACTACGAAAGAAAATTTTACATTAAACCAAAACTTACAGTTGCAACCCGAATAGGTGGTTCTTACAACCCAAATGAAAGATATATTTTAGGTTTAGGAAATATTCTTTATGGCAACACTCATCACATTGAGTTAGGCGGTGGTGTGTTATCAGAGTATAAAAAAGTTTCTTCTTCTAACAATTCTAAGCACTATCGCTGGCAAAATATATTAGGATATACTTTCAGAATAGGTTATCGGTATCAAAAACCAATAGGGAAATTTATGTACAGTGTTTGCTATACTCCAACATTTTATACCAACACCGATAAACTATCACTAGTATATTTCTTGCCTGCTATATTTCGTGGCTTTAGTGTTGGTTACACTTTTTAGTCGCTTCTGTACTTTCAAAGTCTCCCCGATTTTTCATCCGGGGGACTTTGAAACTCGGAGCACGAAATCACCAATCCCATAACCTAAAATTTA
>CAYSPG010000023.1:0-60737 GCA_964432885.1 uncultured Flavobacteriaceae bacterium | reverse complement strand
AATTATCAAACCCGTTGTTGACAAAGTATTTCCGTTTGAACAAACCAACGAAGCAATGGCTTATGTGGAAACAGGCAGAGCCAAAGGAAAAGTTGTTGTGAAGGTGAAATAAAAAAGCCACCCACAAAAAATACACTCTTGCAAGCCGCTAAAGCCAACGCTGCAACCAAGGCTTGCAACTCAAAACTCCCTGGGACGAGTTATCGCTCTTAAGCGACAGGGATTTAGATGCCCCTGCGGGCCAATAGTTGAACTCTGTAATTTAACCCCCGTATAATTTTCATCGTACGCGTATACCATTTGCCGCTTGATCGTTCCGAAGATATGCTCTAAGAGTTCCTGCCTTCGTTTATACAGGGCGCTTTGTGATTTTACCCGGTGAAGTCAACAAATCTCAAACTTTTAGAGCGGAATATTTCCGTGTTTCTTTTTTGGAAGTTTTGCAACCTTGTTTTCGAGCATTTTAAAAGCAGTAATCAACTTGCCGCGTGTTTCAGCGGGTTCAATTACCTCGTCAATATAACCATGTTCGGCTGCTTTGTATGGATTGGCAAAAAGCTGGTTGTACTCTTGTTCTTTTTCCTTCCATTTGTCGGCAGGGCTGTCGGCTTTGGAAATTTCTTTTTTAAAAATTATTTCAGCAGCACCCTTTGCTCCCATTACAGCAATTTCGGCACTTGGCCATGCATAGTTCATATCGGCACCAATGTGTTTGCTGTTCATTACATCATACGCGCCCCCGTATGCTTTGCGGGTAATTACGGTTATGCGCGGCACAGTTGCTTCGCTAAAGGCATAAAGCAACTTAGCCCCGTTGGTAATAATGGCATTCCACTCCTGATCGGTGCCGGGTAAAAAACCAGGAACATCTTCAAAAACCAACAGAGGTATATTAAAACAATCGCAAAACCGAACAAACCGCGCTGCCTTTTGTGAAGAGTGTATATCTAACACCCCCGCAAGAAACATGGGTTGGTTAGCAACAATACCAATGCTACGGCCTGCTAAACGGGCAAACCCAACAACAATATTTTCAGCAAAGTTTTTATGTACTTCTAAAAAACTATCTCCATCAACCACATTATTTATTACCTCACGAATGTCGTATGGTTGATTGGGATTCTCGGGAATTATTTGGTTTAGTTTGTTGTTTGCGCTTTCGGGTTTACTGTTATCGTACTTTGTAAAAGGGGCTTGTTCTTCGCAATTTGACGGGATATAACTAAAGAGTTTTTTAATGTTATTTATACACTCCAATTCGTTGGCACAGCTAAAGTGAGTTACACCTGATTTGGAACTATGGGTTGATGCACCACCCAGCTCTTCGCTGGTTACCTCCTGGTGTGTTACGGTTTTTACCACGTTGGGGCCGGTAACAAACATGTAGCTGGTGTTTTCAACCATCATTATAAAGTCGGTAATGGCGGGCGAGTAAACGGCACCTCCGGCACACGGCCCCATAATGGCGCTAATTTGAGGTATTACCCCCGAAGCAAGCGTGTTTCGGTAAAATATGTCAGCATAACCTCCAAGAGATACCACCCCCTCTTGAATACGTGCCCCGCCACTATCGTTTAAGCCAATAACAGGGGCTCCGTTTTGCATGGCAAGATCCATGATACGACATATTTTTTTTGCATGGGTTTCACTAAGCGACCCCCCAAACACCGTAAAGTCCTGTGAAAAAACATAGACAAGGCGCCCTTTAATTTTTCCATAGCCTGTAATTACCCCATCCCCCAAATATTTTTCTTTTGCAAGCCCAAAATCGGTGGCGCGGTGGGTAACCAGCATACCTATTTCCTGAAACGAACCATCGTCAAGCAAAAAGTGAATGCGTTCTCTGGCAGTGAGTTTGCCCTTTTTGTGCTGGTCGTCAATGCGCTTTTGGCCTCCGCCAAGAAGGGCTTCAGCTTTTTTTTTGTTTAAAAGTGATAATTTGTCTTTCAAGTGGAGTGGTGGATTATATGAATGGTGATGGGGAGTGCAAACTTAAAAAAAGTCTGTTTGGGATACATTTGAATTGCTGTTGTTTGCTTTACACCCACAATTGCACAGGTGAATAAATGATATTTTAGCGAGTCACATCCCTTCAATAAAAGCCCCCTGTTCGGCAACAGAATAATAGTCGATTCCTGATTTTTTTAGTTCTTTTTCCATGGTTATCCGCTTGCGAAGGGCAATACTTGAATCAAAAATAATTTTTCGGGGTTCAACTATTTTCAATGCCGTTTCAATTTTGTTTTTAAAGCGCGATGTAATTATCATATAGTCAACCTTTACTTTGCTGTTCTGCTTTAATCGCGGCAGCCATTGCTGAGGGACAAATATTACCTGATTATTCCATGATAAAAATTCGGTTTCACTATTAGAGTCAGCGCTTGTGTCGGTCTGAAAAAAAGAAATGTGCTCCGTGTTTTTAATACCCATATCAAACCAGTTATGTTCAATGTGAAAACGTATTTTGCTTTTGTCAATAGCAAGTTCATTATCGGCAATAAACCTGTGTGAGGTTCCCGAAACCAAATCAATGGCTGTTTTGTTTTTTACATTGTATACTATTATTTTTTGTTGCTGTGATAAAAAATAGTTTTCACATAGTTGCCAACCTGTAAATGCGCAAAGCAAAATAAGAAATGTAAAAAATGCATTTCGGCTTTTATACATTAAAAACCATAGCCCAAAAGCTATAATAATATAGATAGTCCAGGTTTCGGTAATGGTTATTGAAATGCCACGAACAATGGCATGGGGCATTTGATCAATAACAAATACAGTTTTATTCATAAACAGGGTAAGGAAGTAGCTTGTTTTCCAAAAGATGGTCGACACAAACTGCCAGGGTGCAAATACAGTAGCAATAATTGATGAGTACATAAGCAATGTAGAAACCGGAATTACCATTAAATTAGAAACCAGAAACAAATTTGGGAACTGATGAAAATACAACAAACCCAAAGGAAATGTCATAAGTTGAGCACACACAGAAACAGAAATTAGTTGCCATATCCAGTTTCCAATTGGGTTATAAACAGTAAAAATACGAACCAAGCGTTGATGTAAATAAACAATTCCGAATACAGCAAGATATGAAAGCTGGAAGCCCACCTCAGTAATCATAAAGGGATTGGTGTTTAACAACACAAATGCAGAACAGAGGGTGGTGTTAAGCATATACCCCTGCTTATTTATCCACCGACCGACAATAAGCATTGTTATCATTACTGCGCTGCGAAGGATTGAGGGGGCAAGACCTGCAAGCAATGCGTAAAACCAAATAAGTAGGATTAACAGGATGTTTTTTATAGCAAAGGCCCACTTCCGCTTGTCCATAAACTTTAAAAGCCAACCAAGAAAAATATAGATAATGCCCACATGAAGCCCTGAAACACTTAATACATGTAAAGCTCCACTGCTGCTATAGGCGTCAATAAGTTCCTGGTCAAGATAATCTTCGTATCCAATAAGAAGGGCCGAGCAAACAGCAAACTCATTTTGTGTAGGAATGTTTTCTTTTATCTGGGCAACAAACCGGGCTTGAGTTTTATAGGCAATATCCCATAGGGGATTAACTTGTGATATTGGGGTATTAATCCATTTACTCTCTGAAAGATAAAACTGGTGGTAAATTCCATGAAAGCCAAGAAAACGTTTGTAGTTAAATTCTGATGGATTTTGCGGAGGCTGAATTTCGGAAGGCCAGCACTCGGTATAAATTATATTGCCATAATTAAGGCGATATGCGTTATCCGACTTTTCGAAATAAAGCATAACCTTTCCTGTTGCTGGCACAAGTTTATTGTTTACGCAAATTGCTTGTATTTCCCCAATCGCCTTTAGTGTTTTTACTTTTTGATGAAGCGGCTCAGTAATGCGAATTACATATCCTGATGAATTGCCTATTTGATCTGCAAAAAAAAGAGGGCGCTTATTTTCAGAAAATAATTCAACCAACATTGCACCTATAACCATAAAGCTCAAAAAGCTAAATACACCAAACACCCATCTCCACTTATATGCAGCGTAAAATTTACGAACAAAAACAAACAAGGCTTGAACAAACAAAAATAAAAGGAAGACCGCAAAAAAAATTGAAACGGACAATGGATAAAATATATGCAACACAATTCCTAAAGCAAAAGGAATGATAATGCGTAACATGGGTGTTTGCCCAAAATGGTTCACAAGGTTGGTATTTAGGTGCGATAAAGGTAAAAACTATTTTAAGTAAAACGAATTGTAGCTTTACCGCAATGAAAAACGTCAGTAAAATATCTTTTGCAAATCAAAAAAAAGTCTTCGTGTTGCGAGACAAAGAAAAACTCAGGAAATGGATTGTGGGTTGTTTAAATGAGCATTTAATGCAACCAGGACATATATCTTTTGTATTTTGCGATGACAACTATTTGCATAAACTAAACAAACAACACCTTAATCACAATACACTTACCGATATAATTACCTTTGATTATTGCATGGAAAATATTGTTTCGGGCGAAGTATATATTAGTGTTGACAGGGTTAAAGAAAATGCTATGGCGTTTTCCGAAAGTTTTAAGGATGAGTTGCATCGTGTAATGATACATGGCATACTGCATTTGTGTGGTTACAACGACAAATCCGCTATCAAAAAGAAACAAATGACTGCTAAGGAAGATTATTATTTATCTTTGCGTGGTTTTTAACATAATTTGCCGCAAGTCATTGATTGTTAATTTATTCTATTGTTAATTTGCTTGTTAAAGTTATGACGATAAAGCCATAAGGCAAATTATCAAATTGATAAAGTTTCACGTGAAACTACACTAATAATTTTAAGAAAATGGTTGGGGAATATGATGTAATTGTTGTGGGTGCTGGGCATGCCGGATGCGAGGCTGCTGCTGCTGCTGCTAATATGGGAAGCCGCACACTGCTTATAACTATGAATATGCTAACCATTGCACAGATGAGTTGCAACCCTGCAATGGGTGGTGTAGCGAAGGGTCAGATTGTGAGAGAAATTGATGCTTTAGGCGGTTATTCGGGTATTGTATCTGATAAAACAGCCATTCAATTTAGAATGCTTAACCGCTCAAAAGGGCCTGCAATGTGGAGCCCACGAACACAAAATGACAGGATGCTTTTTGCAAATGAGTGGAGGATGATGCTTGAGAATACACCGAATGTTGACTTTTGGCAGGACATGGTATCGGGGTTAATATGGGACGAGGGGCAAGGGACAAGGGGTGAAGGTGAAAAACAAAAAAAAATTACCGGAGTTGTTACCGGAATGGGGATTAAATTTTTAGCTAAAGCAGTTATATTAACCAACGGTACTTTTTTAAATGGGCTAATACATATTGGAGAAAAAAAATTTGGTGGTGGACGTACTGGCGAAAAAGCGGCCACCGGTATTACCGAAGAACTGGAAAAAATTGGTTTTGTATCGGGTCGAATGAAAACGGGAACTCCTCCCCGATTAGACGGGCGCTCGATTGATTATTCCAAAACTGAAGAGCAAAAAGGCGATGAGGTTCCGTCTAAATTTTCGTTTAGCGATACTGAACCTCTTAAACATCAAAAAAGTTGCTTTATAACCTATACCAACCCCGAAGTGCATGATATATTAAAGACGGGATTTGAACAATCGCCCATGTTTACAGGTCGTATACAGGGGCTGGGACCACGTTATTGTCCAAGTATTGAAGATAAAATTAACCGCTTTGCCGAGCGCGAGCGCCACCAATTGTTTATTGAACCCGAAGGATGGAATACTGTTGAGATTTATTTAAACGGTTTTTCATCCAGCTTGCCTGAAGATGTACAATATGAGGCATTAAAGAAAATACCCGGCTTAGAAAATGTAAAGATGTTTAGGCCCGGTTATGCAATAGAGTATGATTACTTTCCTCCCATGCAATTGAACCTAACGCTGGAAACAAAGTTGGTTGAGAATTTATTTTTTGCCGGGCAGATAAATGGCACTACCGGCTATGAAGAAGCTGCTTGCCAGGGCTTAATGGCTGGAATAAATGCACATCAGAAAATAAACGGTAAAGAACCGGTTGTTTTAAAACGATCGGAGGCATATATTGGTGTATTGATAGATGATTTGGTTACTAAGGGCACTGATGAACCCTATAGAATGTTTACATCGCGGGCTGAATTCAGAACGTTGCTGCGTCAAGATAATGCCGACCTTAGACTTACACCCATAGGTGCAGCAATTGGATTGGCTAGTGACAGCCGTGTTTCACGTGTAACAAATAAGCAGCTTAAAATAAATCAACTTATTGAGTTGTGCAAGGACACAAGTATACTTCCTGAGCGAATTAATTCAACATTTGAAAAACTTGGAACCGATACGTTAAGACAAAAAATGAAGCTGATAAGCCTTGTTACCAGACCGCAGGTTGGGCTTAGTGACTTTATAAACGCTTCGGATGAGTTAAAAAACTTTGCTGGATCATTAAGAGATTTGGCTAATGAGGTTTTGGAACAAGCCGAGATAAGCCTTAAATACGAAAGCTATATTGAAAAGGAATTTGAGCAGGCCGAAAAAGTAAGCCGCCTTGAGGACCTTGTTTTGTATGCTGATATTAAATATGAGAACATAAAATCGCTTTCGGCAGAGGCTGTGCAGAAGCTTAGCACAATTAAACCGCGCACGCTAGGTCAGGCATCGCGCATTAGCGGCATTAGCCCTGCTGATATTAGTGTTTTGATGGTACACATAGGCAGGTAAATAGGTTATTTGGCAATTAAGATATTAGGGCGTTTCACGTGGAACGCCTTTGTTGTTTATACCTATTGGTAAGTTTACTTACTTTTGGCTGCTTATTTTACTTATGGAATTGCTTGAAGAATGCCCCGCTTGTGGAGCCAAAAATATCTCGAAATTTATTGATTGTAAGGACTTTACAGTTACTAAAGAATCTTTTAGGATTGTGCAATGCAACGCTTGCCAATTAAAATTTACCAACCCGCGACCGCCTGAAATTGCTATTGGCCCTTACTACCAAAGCGAAGAGTATATATCGCATACAGCAACTAAAAAGGGTATTATTAACCGCATATACTTGATAGTGAGGCAGTACACGCTTGTTAAAAAGGTACAACTGATATTGCGTTTGGTTGGAAAGAGTAAGCGGGTGTTTGATTATGGTGCCGGCACGGGTGATTTTTTAAAGACCATGAAAAATGCTGGCTTTACTGTAGAGGGTATGGAGCCATCTGCGCAAGCGAGAGAATATGCGCTAAAAACTCACGGGCTTGTGATACAGGATAGGCTGGGGCAAGCTGGCAATGGCGAGTTGTTTGATGTAGTTACGATGTGGCACGTGCTGGAGCATGTGCACAGGCTTGATAAAACGCTGGGTGCTTTAAAGGATAAACTTGCAGGGGGTGGGGTTATGTTGGTGGCTGTGCCTAATGCCGACAGTTATGATGCCCGTGTGTATAAACAATACTGGGCTGCTTATGATGTGCCCAGACATTTGTATCATTTTAATCAATCGTCAATGAAAAGGTTGTTGCAAAAACACGGTTTGCAAGTATCAAATGTGCTGCCGATGGTGTTTGATTCGTTTTATGTAAGTATGCTTAGCGAAAAGTATAAAGGGGGCTCTATTTTAAAGGCGTTTTTTAACGGGCTGTGGTCAAATATTAAGGGGTCGGGGGATAAAAAATATTATTCGAGCCTTATTTATGTGGTGCGAAAAGATGGGGTTGTTTAGTTATAAAAATTTTAACAGTGCCGTGTTGTGCCGGGTGGCACCTTTTTGCAGCAACGGGATTAAGATATCGGGTAGCGGAAATACGATTTGGCGCAGGTAAGGGCGCTCTTTTAGGCTTTTGTGTTTGGGGCGCTTAATGTCCAGGTTAAATTGTTCTTCGATAGCGTACGATTTTTCTACCTGGTCGCCTTTAAGCATGTTGTTGTTTATAAACGTACGCATTTCGATAAAGTTTAATTTGGAGTAGAGGGTGCCAAAGCCAAGGCCGTGCTTATAGTGCATGTTTATTTCCTGCTTTTCGTCTTCCTGGGGTGATGTGCCGGTAATTACCACTTTGATGTTTTCTTCAATAAAGGTTGTCATAAACTCTTTAATGTCTTTAATGAGGGTGGTGTGGTGTTTGCGCTGGGCATATCTTTCGATAAAATGGGGGGTGTAATAGGTGATGCGGTTTTGTGTGGGTTGGTAGCTGATGGCGGCATATCCTTTTTGGGTACGCCAATAGCAAATGGTTATAAACTGCGTGTTTTCGCGTTTGCCGTTTGATATTATTTTATACACCCATCGGTTGTGCCCCTTGGGGCTTATGTACTCAAAGTATTTATTAAAGCTGGTGAGGCTGGTTTTGCGCATTATTTTTAAAATACTGTCGATGTGCAGGTTCATTTTGGTGCGCACGGTGGGGTAGTCGCGCTGTACCTGCAGGCACATTTCTTCGGGGGTCAGTGTTTCTACAAACATGGCGCTTGTGTTTATTGGGTTTTAATTTACATCGTTTTATACGCAAAAGCCTTATTAAAGTTGTAAGGTTTTAAGGTTTTTGTTGGGTTTTTAACAGTTTTTTAGGGGTTGGGCTGTTGTTTTTAGAGGTAAAATGGTATTGGGGCCGTTGTTAATACAAAAAAGCAGCTTAAACTATAGTTTAATAGTGTTTTTGATTAGATTTTGTTGAATTGCTGTGTGGAAGAAAGTACTGAAAACTCAACCAGCAGATTAAAAGAGGTTTTTGGAAAAAATCTTAAAACGTACAGGGTTGCCGAGGGGATGACACAGGTTGAACTGGCTCATGCTGCCGAGTGTACGCCTGAATATATAAGTGAGATTGAAAACTTTAAAGCAAACCCTACGCTTGAGTTGATGAGCAAACTTGCCATGGAAGTAAAAAAAGAATTACCGGATTTATTAAAGGATACTAATTAACAACTAACATTAATATTTAAACAAACACAATTATGCCAATTAACAAATTAGACATTGTGTTTACCCCCGATCAGGTAACACAGATTAACGAGGCCTTTGCTCAAATTGACGCCAACTTTACGTTTGCTCAAAACCTTACCGAGGCCGAGAAAAAACAAAATCCTACCATTGATAATTCGCGCTACCCGTATGTTCAGCGCACGGTAGAAAATCATATTGTAAACGTGCCCGCGCTGGTAAGCGGATTTGCCGGTACTGCCACCAATGCCAATAATGATTTTACGCTGTATAACCAGCTTGAGGTTATAAAGCAAAAACTTATTTTATTATTAAATAAAATTACCGAAACGCAGGATGTGGCCGGTGCCGAGCTGTACACATTTATGCGCGGGGTTTACGATATGGCCAAAGCGGCCGATGATAATAATGTGCCGGGGGCACGTGCCGTGGTGGATGATTTAAAAACGTTGTTTGAGGGGCAGGGAAATCAGCCCGTGGCGCCCACCCCGTAGCAAAGCCAATTCGGCATTCATTATCCCCGCCCGAACGGGGATTTTTTTTGCCCTTCGCCCCCAAAAAGTTAACATTTTATGTAAGTGATTTAAACAATATCCTTAATAATTTTTAGAATATCATAAACAATTTTTAGAAAACTGTAAATGATTTTTATAATACCGTAAATGATTTAAACAATACTGTTAATGATTTTTATAAAACTGTAAATGATTTAAACATTATCGTTATTGATTTTTATAAAACCCTTAATGATTTTTACAATACCATAAACCCAAAAACAGTAACCCATTAATTATGAACACTAATGAGGAAAATTAGCAAAGACGAATTTGAAAAGCTGGATGGTCACGGCCGAGGTAGCACAGGCCCCTTTTACAATAGGCTGCTTGAGCTTGAAGTAGACCAGGGAATAGAAGTAAAAAGCAACGAATGGCTAAAAAAATACCCGCCATCTATAACGGCCAACCGCATTATGAAAAGGTATAGCAGGGTGTTTAAATGGAAAGCTCTTCCTGACCGCACCGGGTGGTGGTTTTTGAGGGTGAAATGATTTGGAATTTGTATCCACGAGCTAAAGCTCGTGGCAACTAACTCGCGACTATAAACTCTTGACAATTGGAGCATGGCAATTGGCTGCTACAATTAGGTCTGCGCTGGAAAACGGGGGTGCAAAGCCGCCAATATTTTACATCTTGTTCATAACTTTTTTGGCGAAACGCTTGTTTTCTTGGGTGAACACACCTATTTTTACGGTGAAATTCAAAAAACACTATGCGAAAGTTGGCTCTAAGCATAGCCCTGTTAATAGGGGCGGTTGCCGGATTATTGGCTCAAACATTTCCGGCCGGGTTTACACAACAGCTAATTACCACAGGCTTAAGTAACCCCACAGCCATGGCTATGGCACCCGATGGTCGCATATTTGTGTGCCTTCAGGGTGGCCAGGTGCGGGTAATACAAAACGGAGCCTTGCTTGCAACACCCTTTGTAACATTAAGTGTAAACAGCTCGGGCGAGCGTGGGGTGATAGGCATTGCATTTGACCCAAATTTTGCCACCAACAATTACGTATATATATATTACACATTGGCAAGTGCTGCCAACAACCGCGTAAGCCGGTTTACGGCCAATGGCAATGTGGCTGTGGCCGGAAGCGAGCTTGTGCTGGCCGACCTTGACCCCCTAAGCACAGCCACCAACCACAATGGCGGTGGATTAAAATTTGGGAATGACGGCAAGCTATATATAGTAGTGGGCGAAAACGCCAACACAGCCTACTCGCAAGACTTAAACACCTATCATGGCAAAGTGTTGCGGTTAAATCCCGATGGAACCATACCCGCGGGCAACCCGTTTACCACCGGCAACATCCAAAAGCAAAGTATATGGTGCTATGGCCTGCGCAATCCGTTTACGCTTGATGTGCAGCCCGGCACCGGAAAAATATATTTAAATGAAGTAGGCGCAGGCTCGTGGGAAGAAATTGACGAAGCCACCACTTCGGGCTTAAACTTTGGCTGGCCCAATGCCGAAGGCACCAGCACCAACCCATCGTACACCAACCCCGTTTACACCTACGCCCATGGCACCGGAACATTTTTGGGCTGCGCCATTACAGGCGGGGCGTTTTTTAGTCCTTCATCCACCAACTATCCGGCCACCTATAATGGCAAATATTTTTTTATGGATTACTGTGGCGCATGGATAAACTACATAAGCACCACAGGTGCGGCCAACGTACAAAACTTTGCCACAAGCATTAACGGTGGCGCAGTAGGATTGATGACAGGCAATGACGGCAATCTATATTATTTATCACGAAATGGCGCTGCGCTGTTTAAAATAGTGTACACAGCAGTAGCCGCTCCCGCTATAGTAAACCAACCGCAAAGCATATCGGTAAACGCAGGCCAGCCGGCATCGTTTAGCGTAACAGCATCGGGCACCGCGCCCTTAACCTATCAGTGGAGAAAAAACGGGAGCAACATTTCGGGAGCTACTTTGTCATCATACAGCATTGCAATCACTGCAGCCAATGATGCCGGCAATTACAGCGTAGTGGTAACCAACGGTGCCGGCACCACTACCAGTAACAATGCTGTGTTAACGGTACTGTCGCCAAATGCATTGCCAACGGCCAACATAACATCGCCTTCGGGCGGCACTTTATACCGCGGTGGCGACATTATAAACTTTACCGGAACCGCCACCGACCCCGAAGACGGAACACTTCCCGCAAGCGCTTTTAACTGGGTAGTAATATTTCATCATGACGTGCATACCCACCCCGGCCCATCCACACCACAAAGCGTTACATCAGGCAGCTTTATTATACCCACCAGTGGCGAAACGGCCACCAACGTGTTTTACCGCCTGTATTGCATTGTTCACGACTCGCAGGGGGCTATTGATTCATCATATGTAGATATTATCCCGCGCTTGTCTAACATCACAATTAACACCAACCCCGCAGGCCTGCAGGTAACCATTGACGGGCAACCGCAAACCTCACCATACACTACACCAAGTGTAGAGGGCATCATCCGATCGGTAGGTGTGCTTTCTCCACAAACACTTGGTGGCACAAATTATACATTCAGCAACTGGACAAACGCGGGCTCTCAAACACAAACCTTCGGCACACCCGTAAACGACACATCCTTTACTGCCAATTTTAATTCAATACTTACCACCATCAGCACACAATCTGTTGCGGCAACTATTTGCGGTGGCAGTGCAATAAGTGTTGCCTTTTCGGCAAACGGAATTGCAAATTCGGGCAACGTGTTTACCGCACAGCTATCAAATGCATCGGGCTCATTCAGTAGCCCTGTAATTATCGGAACACTATCGTCAATAAATGCCGGAACCATTACAGCCACCATACCGCCAAACACCCCTAACGGAACCGGCTATCGTGTACGCGTTATAAGCTCCAATCCATCGGTAACCGGCTCTAATAATGGTAGTAATATTACCATTGCTCCACAGGTGGCGGCTGCAGGTGCTATTACCGGACCCTCTGTAGTGTGTGCTGGCGACAGAAATGTGAGTTACAAAGTGAATCCCATTGCCAACGCCACCAATTATGTGTGGACATTGCCACCCGGTGGCAGCATTGTAAGTGGCGCCAACACCAATGATGTGCTGGTTGATTTCTCCAATGTTGCCACAGGCGGAACCGTAAAAGTTTACGGCACCAATGCGGCCTGCACAGGCGCATCATCATCAAAAACAGTAACCGTAAATGCGCTTACTCCTGTTTCGTTTTCAGGATTTACACAACCAAAATATTACACAACATCAACACCTGTTGTGTTAACAGGCAGCCCCGCAGGCGGTATTTTTAGCGGACCGGGCATTACAGGCAACACATTTTATCCCGCTGTGGCGGGAATAGGAGGCCCGCATACCATTACCTATGCATATACCAATGCAGCGGGCTGCACAAACTCAGCCTCGCAAGGCACATGTGTGGTGCCAAATATACCTGGCGCCATAAGCGGAAACACAAAGCCCTGCCCCGGTTCAGTTGGCATTACATACAGCATTGCGCCAGTAGCCGGAGCGCAATATTATAACTGGGTGGCGCCAACAGGAATAACAATTACGGGCGGATTAAACGGCAGCAGCATAATAGTAAACGTAGCCAGCACATTTGTAACCGGCAGGCTGTATGTGGCATCGGCAACAAGTTGCGGCATTAGCGATTACAGGTATGTTGACCTTTCGCGTGGCACACTTACTGCGCCCGCATCCATAACAGGCATTGCCAATGGCGTTTGTTTGTCATCACAGGGCTATACCGCGGCAGCAGTAGCAGGTGCTACAAGTTATACATGGAGTGCGCCAACAGGAGCAACCATAACAGCAGGGCAGGGAACTGCAAGTGCAACCATAAACTACACAAGCACATTTAACAATGGAAATGTGTGTGTTACAGCCAACAACAGTTGCGGTGCAAGCACACAGCGCTGCATTGCTGTAAAGAAAACTCCGGCAACACCTACAGCCATCACCGGCCCGGCTTCTGTTTGCGCAGGACAAACCAATGTGCAGTACACTTCTTCATTGATGTATGGCGCCACTGGTTACACATGGACTGTGCCTATTGGCAGCACCATAACACAGGGGCAGGGCACCAGCTCAATACGCGTAACTTTTGGCACACAGGCCGGCCGGGTAGGTGTTACCGCCACCAATGCCTGCGGCCCAAGCGGCTCACTTATGACTACTGTGGCAATGCCTTGCAGAATTGGTCAGGAAAATTCTTTTGAGTCAGAAAACTTTTACCCGCTTGTTCCAAACCCGTGTAGCAATTATTTTATGATTAACAATTCTTCTGAAATAAAAATAATTGACCTGTCAGGACGATTATTGTTCAGTCAAAAAATTGAAAAGCAAAACCACAGCGTTGATGTAACTGGTTTTACTGACGGTGTTTATATGGTAGAATCAAACCACGATGGCATTATACATCGCCAAAAGCTGGTGGTTAAAAAATAGTTTTCAGGGTTAGGTTAAAAACCCTCCTTAGATTTATCTTTGGGGGGTTTTAGTTTTATACCCGACTCTCTCCGCTCTGGCGAAAGCCTTTATTTAAAAATTATGGATTTAAATTTTAGAGAAATAGTTACCGTATCAATGATATTGTTTTCGGTAATTGATATTGTGGGCAGCATACCTGCTATAATCAACATACGCAAAAATGTTGGCACCATACATGCCGAAAAATCTTCGCTGGTAGCATTGCTTATTATGCTGGTGTTTTTATTTATTGGCGAAAATATTTTAAGCCTAATGGGTTTGGATGTTTCATCTTTTGCTATTGCTGGCTCGTTTATTTTATTTTTTTTAGCGTTAGAAATGATACTGGGCGTAAAGCTTTATAAAGACGAAGTTCCGGCTACGGCAAGCATTGTCCCCATTGCTTTTCCATTAATTGCCGGTGCGGGCACCATGACTACGCTGCTGTCGTTACGATCGCAGTACAATGTACAAACCATAATTATTGGTGTGTTGTTAAATATGATATTGGTGTATTTGTGTTTAAAAAACTTAGGCTTTTTAGAGCGTCTTTTAGGGCAAACAGGCATAGCCATATTGCGCAAAGTGTTTGGATTTATATTGTTGGCTATAGCCGTAAAATTGTTTAGGGGAAATTTACATATATAAACACAGCCCCCCTAACTCCCGAAGGGGAAATTAGAAATGTCAAAACAAAAACAAAAATTTTACACCGTATGGGTTGGGCGAAAGCCGGGTGTTTATAGCAGTTGGGATGAGTGCAAAAAACAAACTGCAGGTTTTGACGGAGCACAATTTAAATCGTTTGAAACGCAGCAAGATGCAGAAGCTGCACTTAAAAAAAACTACTGGAGTTTTGTCCAGCGGACTCCTCTTGGAGTAAATAAATCTGCGCAAGCAACTTCACTTAATGTTGGCGCAACGTCAAGAAAAAAACCGGAGCCTGACAGCATTGCTGTTGACGGTGCATGGAACACCGATACATTGGACTGTGAATACCGTGGAGTGTATGTAAAAACCGGTGAGCAGCTTTTTATACGCGGACCCTATCGCGATGGCACGAATAATGTGGTTGAGTTTTTAGGCATTGTGCATGCATTGGCGTATTGCCAAAAAAATAATTTGCTATTGCCTATTTATTCCGACAGTTTAACCGCACTAAGCTGGACTGCGAAGAAAAAAGCAAAAACAAAATTAGAACCAACAAAAAACAACACCGAGCTTTTTGATTTGATACAGCGCGGAGAAAAATGGTTGCAGCAAAACAAATTCGCAAACCGCCTCCTAAAATGGGAAACTGAATTATGGGGCGAAAATCCTGCGGACTTTGGAAGGAAGTGATAGCCATTGCTACAGATCATTCCTCACCTTTCTTTTTATCCTTCTCTGTTTTTTTTAACTCATCAAGCGTTGCGGTAATTGAGGCGCTAAGTTTTTGGTACTTCTCTGCTTCGGTAACTGTTTCGGGTTTGGCGGCAAGTTCTTTTTGTTTATCGGCAACCTTGCGGCTTAGGCTTGTTAATGTGTTTTTGCCTTGCATGCGCATAAAGTTTGATGCGCTGTTTTTGGCGGCATCCGTCAGCAGGCCGTAGTTTGCCTCAATGGTTTCGGGCTTGCAACGCTCAAGCAGCTTGCCGTAATTTTGAATTGCCGTAAATTTAGAAAAGCCTTTTGCCTGGTCAAGTGCCATGGCGGCATAGGGCACATTGCTATCATCCCCATGCTGGGCATAAATGCCCGAAAGTGCAACCAGCAGCTCACTTGTGTTATCATCTTCAAACTGTTTTAGCATGCCTATTTGAGAAGGGTTTTTGTCAATGTAATATTCAAGTGCATTGGTCATTACATTAAAACTTGAATCGGCAAATGCATTTTTATACACCTCAGATATTCTTTCGTCATCAAAATATTTGTTAAGTGCGGATAGCGCCTCGCTTCGTACGGATGATTTCTTGTCGTTGTTTAGAATGGAAATAAGTTTTGTGCGAGTGTTTTCCGCATCGGCCTTGGCAAGGGCGCCACAGTTTTTAATCGCAAGTTTGCGAATGGCCCAATGTTTATCATCCATTGCCTTACGAACAATCTTTCCTGCATCAGAATTTGCTTCGTAGTTTTTGCAAAGTTTGCTAAGTGCCTCGTGCCTGTCTAAAAATAGCGGTGCATTTTGGTATTGAAAAATCCATTCGCCTGTTGTGTGATTGTCGGTTTTTGTACACAGCAATTGTTTTTCGGCATCTACATTTACTAAATCTGGTTTTGATGTGCAATCAAAAAAGAAAACATCTTTTTCGGACTTCACGGTAATTTTTTCGCGTCTCTTTTTTCCACCTTCGTAAATATCAACCTGCAGGGGCAATTTATACATCGGTGTTTTTTCAAAATCCTGTTTTTGTTCAATGGTTACTATTTCTTTTTTTAATGAGTCGTTCCATTGATAATTAATTTCAATATCGGGATGTCCTTTGTCTAAAAACCATTGGTTAAAAAACCAATTTAAATCTTCGCCTGTTGTTTCTTCAAAAGCCAAACGCAGGTTGTGTATTTCAACCGCTTTAAATCTGTTATCTGTTAGGTATTTTTTTAGTGATGCAAAAAAGGCATCATCGCCAACATACTTGCGCAGCATGTGTAACACGCGCCCGCCTTTGGGATACGAATGGCCATCAAACATATCTTCTCTGCTATTATAATTAAAGCGTATAAGGTTTACTTGTTTATACTTTGCTTCGTTAAGGTATCCGCTTAAATCCTGCATACAGCCATAGTCTGCTTCATCGGCTCCGTACTTGTGTTCGTTCCATAAGTATTCGCCATAAGTAGCAAAGGATTCGTTTAACGGAATGTTGCTCCAGCTTTCGCAGGTTACCAAATCACCAAACCATTGGTGAAACAATTCATGCGCAATTACATCTTCGTTTGTGTTATCAAGTAATTGGCGAGTGGTGCGTTGTAAAAATTCTCCGTGCAAAACGGCACTTGTGTTTTCCATGGCTCCGCTTACATAATCGTGCACAACTACCTGATGAAATTTTTCCCACGGATAATCAACGCCAAGTGTTTTGGAATAAAACTCGAGCATTTCGGGTGTATTGCCAAAAATTTGTTTTGCATATTGCTCAAACTCGGCATCTACATAATAATTTACATCAAGGCTGCGCCATTTGTCTTTTACTATTTTAAAGTTGCTTATGGCCATCATGGTTAAGTAGGGTGCGGCAGGCAATGTTTGTTTCCACGTGTCGGTGCGGGTTCGGCCTTCGTTATCAAAAACAGAACTTACAAGCAGTCCGTTGCACAGTGTTACAAAATTATTGTCAACGGTAATGGATATTTCCTGTGTCATTTTTTGGTTTGGGGAATCGATGATGGGAAACCACACACTGTTTGATTGTGTTTCGCCTTGTGTCCAAAGTTGCTGTGGTTTGTTGGGGTCTTTTTTATCAGCATTTATAAAATACAACCCTTTGTCGCTGGTAATGGCAGCGCTGCCGCCAACTTCTTTTAGCTCATCGGGCTTTGCAACATAGTTAATAAAAAGCGTGTATTTTTCGTTGCGTGTGTACGTGCGGTCAAGCGTTACGAATAATGTATCGTTGCGGTAATCATAATTTAATTTTTTTGTTGTCTTACCATCTTCGACAAGTGTAACCACGTTTATGTCCATGCCGCGTGCATTGAGTTGCACTTTATCGGTTGCGTAAAAATGTGGTTTAAGGGTTATGTATTCTTTTCCATACAAATATTTTTTGTCCCAGTTAAAACTTACTTCAAGTTTTACATGCTGCACATCATTATATAATGTGTTAGAGGCCTGATAAACTTTTTGTTCGGGAATAAAACGCTCTTTAGGTTTTGGTTGGTTGGTGGTTGCGGTTGTTTTCTTTTGGGTATTACACGAGGTTAGTATAAATAACAAACACAACGTATAGAAGCCCGAAAAAACGGGCAGCGCCTTTTTTACAAACATATTTTTGAGATTGATTACTGGCAAATGTATGAGTTGGTACTAAAACAATAACTTAATAAAACGCTAAAATGTATGGGAAATGTAACCACAGATTAACAGATTAAATATTAAAAGAAATAAATAAAGCACACCGATGCGGTTATTATAAATCTGTGGTAAAAAGTCAGCAATCTATTTTGTCTCTGCGCTTGGCATGACGGCCTCCTTCAAATGCGGTGTTTAAAAATTTTTCTGTCATTGTAAATGCTGTTTGCTCATTTATAAACCGTGCCGGTATGCATATAATATTAGCATCGTTATGTTGGCGGGCAAGTGCGGCAATTTCTTCGTTCCAGCAAATGGCGGCACGCACGCCTTTATGTTTGTTGGCAGCAATGGCTACACCGTTGGCACTGCCGCAAAGTAAAATTCCAAATTCGGTTTCGTGTTTTTCGATGGCACCGGCTACTGCGTGGGCAAAGTCAGGGTAATCAACCGAGTCGGTATTAAAAGTTCCTTTGTCATTTACAACATATTTGCTTTCGAGATGCTTTTTAAGTTTTTCTTTTAATTCAAATCCGGCATGGTCGCAGCCGATGGTTAGTTTTTGCTTTTCCATTTTATTAAGAACTTTTTTTGTGCTGATTTACAGTGGTTATTTTAATTTTTTTGTACACCACAAATGTGTTTATAATTTTAATTACTGTTAGTAATTGGTAAAACATTTTTTACAACCTGTTAATTACTGTTCGTTTTTGCGCATTGTTAATAATTGTGGTAAGTTTTGGTTTTGTTTTAAACAGTTTAATTAACCATACCCACAGTTTTTTTAACCAATACTATTTAACAGCAAGTGATATAAACAGTTGTTAGTTCAATAAGCAATGCTTTATAAAATCAATTAGTTAAACAAATAAATGTGTTAGCTTGTTGTGAATAAAAAATAATAACCTATAATGTCAATAGTTGGTGTAAATAGTTTTACAACTCATCAACAGCATAATAATAATATACTTTATTTTTAAATAAAATATATAATAGTATTTGTGTGTTAATGATTTTAAAATGGGTGTGGTGTTTTGAAGTGGTGGTGTGGTGGGCTACATTTGCAGAGGATTTTTAGCCACAGATTCACAGATTTGCATTGGAGGAAGAAATAAAACACTCAGATTATTTTTGTGAGAAAAAGTTAATGAACGATAATTTTAAAAATATTAAAGCAGTGAGCCAGTGGCTTCCTTTTATTTTATTTTTTATTTCCATTAATCTAAGCGCACAAACAGATACTTCTAAAATTATTGAAAATGGTTTAAATACTTTTTATTACCCAAATGGTAAAGTAAGCAGCCAGGGTAACTTTAAAAACGGAAAGCCTGATGGCGTGTGGAAATCATATTTTGAAAATGGAAATATTAAATCGGAAGGGGTAAGGAGAAATGGATTACCTGATAGCACCTGGAAATTTTATTACGATAACAAAACGCTTCGCTCGGAATACAATTATGCAGCAGGAAAAAAATCGGGAGTGCAGAAAGAATATTTCCCGACAGGAAAAATAAAATTGGAAGAAACGTTACTTGATAACATAAAAAATGGAGATGTAAAACTTTATAACGACAGCGGCCAGCTAATAAGTACCACGCCTTATACAAACGGTATTGAAAACGGAACAGCTGTTGAGTTTGCAGATGATGGACGTATAACTACGATTCGCATTTTTAAAGATGGGTATTTAAAGAAGGATGAGCGGATAAATAGCATTGACAAATTTGGATTAAAGCAAGGCACCTGGAAAACATTTTATGAAAACTATCAAACCAAAACAGAAGGAAAATATGTTGACGATAAATTGCAGGGCAGTTTGGTTTCTTATTCACGTGACGGAAAAATTTTAAAAACAGAAATTTACCGTAATGGAGAATTATTTGTTGACACGGCATCGCATGTTGATTTAAAAATAGAGCGCGACTATTATAACAACGGATATAAAAAGTCATCGGTAAATGTTATTAATGGTTTAAAGCAGGGTGCTTACAAGGAGTTTGATAAGAGTGGAAATGTGATTGGCGGTAAGCTTTACCGCGATGATAAGATAGTTGGCGAAGGTATTACTGATGGTGATGGACTGCAGCAAGGCCACTGGAAATATTTTTATGAGGAGGGTAACATACGAAGTGAAGGCGATTTTAAAGACGGAAAAAGAATTGGCGATTGGAAATTTTATTTTGACCTCACCCCGGCCCTCTCCAAAGGAGAGGGAGTATCCCCCTTACAACAACAAGGTAAGTATGAAAACAACTTACCTGTAGGTGACTGGAAGTGGTATTTCCGCAACGGAAAAATACGCAGAGAAGAAACTTTTATAAAAGGTAAAGAGGATGGATGGAGTAAGGAATATAACGACAGCACAAAACTTATTGCCGAAGGAAATTACATAGAAGGAAAAAAAGACGGCCTGTGGAAATATAACAATGGAGAATATATTGCTGAAGGAAATTTTGCGGAAGGGCTGATGACGGGCGAGTGGAAACAAACCTATCCTAACGGCAAGACGGCATTTACCGGCAACTATTTTGAGGGCTTTGAAGACGGTGAGCACACCTATTATTTTGACAACGGCAACAAACGCGAACAACGATTTTATAAACGCGGCCTGCGCACAGGCACCTGGAAAACGTTTAGCGAAACTGGAGAATTAATTATTTCAAAAACTTTTGAGAGCGATATTGAGAGTAAGATAGATGGTGTTAGGATAGAGAACTGAGAAATACACGTATTTGTAAAAATAGTTTCATACCCAGGCAACGTTTTGGGTATTTTTGTAGTCTTATAAGAGGAAGACTATATTCTTATGAAACACTTTTTATCTTTTTTGGCATTTTTGACATTATCTTATAATTTACTGGCACAAAGCAATTGGCTATCAAGTGCAGGCGGAAGCGGTAATGATGAAGCATTAAAAAACACAGTTGACAATTCAGGGAATATTTATACAATAGGATATTTTAGTCTGGGTGCCACCTTTGGTTCAACATCTTTAACATCCAATGGCTCAGGAGATGTTTTTGTTTCTAAACAAAATTCTGCCGGAAATTATTTATGGGTGGTTAAAGCAGGAGGGCCTCAATCCGACAGGGCTTATGGAATTGCTACGGATGCCTTTGGGAATATTTTTATTACCGGATTTTTTTCGGGGCAGGCAATATTTGGTTCCATAGTGCTTTCATCTTTAAATAGTAGTCAGGATATTTTTGTGGCTAAGCTGGATGCCACTGGAAATTTTATTTGGGCAAAAAGTTTTGGTGGTAATGATATTGACCTGGCTTTTGCAATTGAAACAGATGTTGCAGGAAATTGCATAATTACAGGGCAGTTTAGAGATACTGCACAATTTGGTACATCAACCTTGCATAGTCAAATAAATCCTTCAACAGGCAATCCGGGTTTTGATATTTTTATTTTAAAACTTGATGCTAATGGAAATTTTATTTGGGTTAAGCAAGGTGCCGCTAAATATGATGACAGAGGAATAACTCTTGCAACAGATTTAAATAATAACATTTATGTGTCAGGGCAATTTTCTGATACACTTCAATTCGGCAATACGTATTTTAATAACGGCTACAATGCAAACTTTTTATTGAAGCTCGATTCAGCAGGGAATGAAATTTGGTTTCGGAAATTGTTTGCAACACAGATTCTCGCATACGAAATAAAATCTGCGGCAGATAAAATTTACATGACGGGTGATTTTCAGGGCACATTAACAGTAAGTGGTAATTCAAGCGTGCAGTTAGCCAATCCTCATCAGTATAAAATTTTTGTTTTGCAATTTGATTCCTCTGGCACTGTGATAAAATCACACGTTGATGGTTCTGATAACTTTATTACCTCCCTTGCTCTTGATGTTGATGTAAACGGAAATACATTCTGTGCAGGATTATTTAAATGTGTGCTTACAGAATATTCTCAACCATTAGGTAATGGTGTTTTTAATAGCGTGGGATTTCGTGATGTGTTTGTTTCAAAATATGACACTTTGCTACAAAGAATTTGGTCACGGCAATATGCGGGGCCGCATGATGATTTTTGTTCTGCCATTTCTGTTTCGCAAAACAATGAGCCAATAATTGCAGGAAGCTTCGAGCGAAATTTTAATGTTCCTGATGGTGGCAATTTTACTTCTTCTGTTTCCAATCACGATTCTTCTTTTTTTGGACCACAACAAAATGCAGGATTTTGTGGAGACGCCAATTATGGAAATTATATAAGCGTTTCTTCAATTGGCAATAAAGATGTTTTTTCTGCCAAGCCATTTGATGCATCAAGACTGCCGTATGATTTTTTTGACCGCTTGCAAAACAATTGTGTGCGCGACACTTTAATGCCTTATATTAATTCCCAACAGGACACTATTGTTGGTTGCGATTCGGTAAAGTTATTTATTACCAGCCGCACAGGTAGTGATGGTGTTATTGGGCCTGAGTATGATTATCAGTGGTCAAATGGTTTGTTGTACGATACCATTTTTGTTACAACAACAGGGTGGTATCATGCGCATTTTAACTACAAAGACCAGTGCAGAATTTTTGATGATTCCATCTATGTAAAAATATTTACAACACCACCCACTCCTCTGCTATCAACATCAATAGGAAACGTTGTGCACTCAATTCCCGTTATTCCATGCGAATATAAATTGTTAGTTATTGCACCAGACACTGCAATTTTAACAGGAAGCAATATTCCTGCAGGATATAATTTTTATTGGAACACACCTTATGGTATGGTGAACAGTATTAATGCAAATGCATACGTAAGTGGAAATTACGAATTTGTTGTAACAGCACCCGGTGGCGGCAATTGCTCGTCATCATCATGTGTTGAAGTTTATTATTACGATACTGCAAATGGAAATTGCTTGCCCCAAAATTTTTCTCCACAAATTCATTTTATAGATTCTGTTTTTGACGCAACAGATACTGTAACGGTATGCAGAGGAGAGCTATTTAGTTTTATTTTAGTTGATAGTACTTTTTGGCTACAGGCAATACTTGATTCTATACCCACATTTGTTGCATGGAATAAAACTGGGGGTTTTCATTTTGAAATGCCTAATTCATTTGACACTACTTTTTATTATCATTTGCAGATTGTAAAAGCCGACTCCTCCAGCAACTGTTCGGTAACGGCTACTGTTCTTAATCCATTAACCTTAACACCGCTGGTAAGTGTAACACGTAATTTTTATTTGAATGTGCTGCCAACACCAAGTCCTACAGTTGCATTTAATGGCCCATCATTGCTTTGCCCGGGTGATACTGTTATGCTCACATTATCGGGTGGAGATAATTATCAATGTACAGGAGTAGGCATTGTTGCTACTTCATCAGCAAGCGATACCATTTGGGTAAATCAGCAGGGGGTTTATTCTGCATTTTATTTAGTTACCGACCCTGTTAGCGGATGTTCCGATTCAGGATATGTAAATTTTAATCTTAATCAAATTACTGCACCATTAATTACTATGGTACCAGCCGATGGAATTGCATGTCCCAATGATTCGGTACTACTGACAGCGCAGCCGGGTTTAAATTTTACATGGTATGGCCCACTGGGAAATGTTATTGCAACAACACAAACGGTTTATGTAACAGCACCCGGACTTTATCACTACATCTTAACCGATAGCACCGGGTGTACATTAGTATCAGAATTTAAAGAAGTAAAAGCATACACTACTCCTTACATACTTGCCGACCCGGGTCCAGTGTTATGCATGAATGGCGACTCTATTTCATTGCAGATTTACACAAATGATTCTACACAAATTCAATGGTTGCCACCACTGTCAGGAAATTCGGTTACTCAAATTATTGATAGCGCAGGTACTTATAGTTGCACAGTATTGTCATGTGGAGTTTTATTAACGGTTTCAATAAACATAACATTATCAAATTTACATGCGCAAGTGATACCACAAGGGCCAGTTACAATGTGTCAAAACAGTGTACTTACATTACAGGCAAATTCCGGAATGACATTTTATAACTGGATGCCCGGAAATATTAACGCACCGTTTTATAATGTATCGCAGGCAGGAATTTATTTTGTTGAGATTACAGATATATATGGCTGCACATCCATTGACTCCATTGCGGTAGATACTTTTCCGGAAGTGCCGGTGCCGATTACAAGTGATGTTACTATTTGTGCAGGTGATTCGGCATATCTTTCTGCAACAGCAAATGGAAATATAAATTGGTATCCATCAAGCACATCAACAACAGCATTAGCAACAGGAAGTTCATTTACCACAACTGCGATTTTTTCGGACACTACTTTTTATGTTTCTAATTCTGATTCTGTTTGTGAGAGTATTCGTGTGCCTGTTCAGGTTTTTATTAATCCTGTTTCATTGCCTCCCCCCATTTCAGGCGATAGTATTTTATGCAGATATGATACCATGCAGCTATCCACATTATTTTTTCAAGGTGTAACTTATGCCTGGACGGGGCCAAACGGATTCTCGTCCGCTCAGCAAAACATTTCGGTTTTAAATTTTGATTCAACCAATGTGGGTTATTATCATCTGCAAATTTCAGACGCACAGTGCTCAAGTCCCGTTGATTCTTTTTATGTTGGCTTATATCCGTTTCATATTACATCGGTTACTTCAAATTCTCCTTTGTGCGAGGGCGATTCCATTATTCTTTCAGCAAATTCAATTGCAGGAGCAACGTTTTTATGGTCGGGGCCAAATGGGTTTTCTTCTTCACAGCAAAACCCAATAATCTTAAATGCGCAAATAAATCAAAGCGGAACTTATAATGTTGTTGTTACTGAAAACAGTTGCATAAGCAATCCCGTGCACGTTAGTGTTTCTGTAAATTCAGTTCCGGCAATTCCAAACATAAATGGCAATACACATTATTGCACCGGAGAAACCATTCAATTACAAACAACAAATGTGAGCGGGGCAACATATCAATGGCACTTGCCAAATGCAACGCTGCTTTCAGGTTCGGCAATAAGTATTACAGCCGACACCACTTTAAATGGCATTGTAATGCTGACTATAAATGTAAACGGATGTTCAAACCAAAATACAACACAGCTTACCATAGCCCCTGAGCCTGCACACACCATTGTTTCTAACTCGCCTGTTTGCGAGCATGATACTTTATCCGTTGCTACTGTGTCAACTGCCAATGCAATTTACTACTGGAGTGGGCCGGGTGGTTTTTTCTCATCCAATAACAGCAACATTATTGCAAATGCATTAGAAAATAATTCGGGCTATTACGTTTTGCAAGTGGAACTTAATGGATGCAAAAGCAAAAAAGATTCAGTAAAACTTATGGTTTATCCCTATCCCGTTTTTGATTTAATGGACGATACCACAATTTGTGAAGGAACATCATTTACTGTTTCAGTACAGGATGGTTTTAGTTTTTACAACTGGAACGGTTTGTCTTACTCCAATACATTTATAGTTAAAGATACTGGCTTGGTTACGCTTACTGTAAAAAACGGACTAACATGCAAAACCGTAAAATCATTTTATGTGGATGCTATTAACTGCGATGTTTTTATTCCAAATGTTTTTACACCACAGGGCGATGGAACTAATGACGCTTTTGAATTTATTTACAGCAATGCAAAAAATATTTCGCTCATTATATATAACCGCTGGGGAAATAAAATAAAAACCATTGAAGGCACCACCGCAAAATGGGATGGAACAAATGATAACGGAAAAAATGTTTCAGCAGGAACTTACTTTTATGTTGCAAACGTTATTGATTATTTTCAAAAATCAAAACAATTTAAAGGTACAATTGAATTGATAAAATAATTCTATTTGTCAAAAAACCATTCAGCGCAGAGCCCCCTTGTTTTGGTATGGTTTGGTATCAAGTGTCCAGACTCTTGGCGCTGAATTTTTATTTACGTTACAATAACAGCCATTACCGAAATTACTAACAGCACGAGCAAAACAAAAGCTGTAATTCCCCTGTGAAAAAAATTGGGTACAAAGTTTTTTTTGCGCTGCGCTTTATTAGCAAACCCCGGTACATACAATTGTTGTTGTTGCATTATTGTGTTATGTGTGATTTTAACAGCACAAATATTACGTGGTTATTTTAGTAAAACATTAACCGGGCGTTACTTTTATGCTAAAAAAATTGAGCCTTTCACTTTGCCCCCAATTTTTACCTTTGTCGCCCAAATTTTACCCAATGACCAAAGGACCTATTTCACAATTTATGGAGAAGCATTATCTCCATTTTAACTCAGCCGCCATGATGGATGCTGCTAAGGCTTACGTATCGCACATGGATGCTGGCGGAAAAATGATGATAACACTTGCTGGCGCGATGAGCACTGCAGAGCTTGGCATTTCGCTGGCCGAGATGATACGCAACGATAAGGTGCAGATAATTTCGTGCACAGGTGCCAACCTGGAAGAGGATATTATGAACCTTGTGGCGCACAACAGCTACAAGCGCGTGCCCAACTACCGCGACCTTACTCCGCAAGATGAGTGGGATTTGTTAGAGAATCATTACAATCGTGTAACGGATACTTGTATTCCTGAAGAGGAAGCTTTCAGAAGATTGCAAAAACACATTCACAAACAATGGAAACAAGCCGAAGATAAAGGCGAGAGATACTTTCCGCACGAGTACATGTACAAAATGTTGTTGAGTGGCGACTTGAAACAGTATTATGAAATAGACCCAAAAAACAGCTGGATGCTGGCTGCGGCCGAAAAAAATATTCCTATTGTAGTGCCGGGTTGGGAAGACAGCACGATGGGAAATATTTTTGCATCGTACTGTATTAAAAAAGAATTAAAAGCAAGCACCATGAAAAGCGGCATTGAATATATGATGTGGCTGACGGATTGGTATCGTGCAAATTCATCAGGCAAGGGGGTAGGATTTTTTCAGATTGGCGGAGGCATAGCAGGTGATTTTCCAATATGCGTGGTGCCAATGATGTACCAGGATTTGGAGTGGCACGATGTACCGTTCTGGAGTTATTTCTGCCAGATAAGTGATAGCACAACATCGTTTGGTTCATACAGTGGGGCGGTGCCCAATGAAAAAATTACATGGGGAAAATTAGATATTAATACACCAAAGTTTATTGTAGAAAGTGATGCAAGTATTGTTGCCCCACTGATGTTTGGGTGGATACTGGGCTGGTAAAGCCCCCTAACCCCCGAAGGGGGAATAACAAAACAGAAATTCAGTTTTATATATTGGTTTTATAACTACAAAAGTTACATGGCTAAATTCGCAATTCCCCCTTCGGGGGTTAGGGGGCTTAAATACATCGGCATTGGAATGCTGGTAGCTATCTCCAGTTTTTTTATTTTGGGATTGATACACCCCACAGGCGAATACACCAACACGATTGTTGTTAACGCACCCGTTGAAAAAACATTTGCCATTTTTAATGATACCACCCGCATGCGTGAGTGGATGCCGGGCATGGTATCAATGGAAAACATAAGTGGCGCAGCCAATGAAGTGGGCAGCAAATGGAAAACAACGTTTCGCGATCATGAACGTGACATTGTAATGACAGAAACCGTTACTGCTTTTAAAACTAATGAACTGTTTGCATTTAATTTGAGCAATGATGTGATGAACAGTGATAATGAAATACGATTTACTGCAAAAGGAAACACAACGGAGATAACTGCACATTGCAAATACAAAGGAGGAAATATGTTTTGGCGTTCGATGTTTGTGTTTTTTGAAGGCAGTATGCAACAACAGCAGCAGGAAATGTACGCACTGCTTAAAAAAGTAATTGAAGAAAGTAAGTAATGTAGGATTTAGGGGAAATGATTTAGTAAAAAAAATAAAAAGACTATTTAAAATGATAAATAAAAATTCTCTGCGTCTCAGCGCCTCTGCGTTCAATTTCTTTTTTTTATTTTTTGTTTTCTTATCCGCGTTCTCATTTGCACAACAGATAAAAGTGGATGAAAATGCATTGATAAAAAATTTAAAGCAGCACATCACAACATTAGCATCCGATAAGTTTGAAGGCCGTGAAACAGGAACTAACGGAGAAAAACTTTCTTATGAATATATTATTGCTGAGTTTAAAAAAGCTGGCGTTGAACCAAAAGGTACTGAGGGGTTTCTACAAGCGTTTCCTTTTAATGCAGGCAGCACATTAGGTGAAGAAAATAAACTTACGTTAAACGGATTGGATTTTAAACCGGGCGAAGATTATTATCCTTTGCCTATTTCAAATGCATCGGAAAAAATTAAAGGTGCTGTTGTAAATGTGGGCAGCGGGTTGGTTGCCGAAAAGCTTGAGCGCGATGATTACAAAGACAAAAAAGATATTTCAGGAAAAATATTTTTGATTGACTTTGCAACACCCGAAGGTGATAACCCGCACAGCAAGTGGGCAGAGTTTGCCGACACACGCAAACGTGTTGATGATGCCATTGCAAAAGGTGCCACAGGAATTATTTTTTATAATAGCAATAAAGATATTGACGACCCAAAGAAAGAAACTGAAAATAAAATTACCCCATCCACCATTCCTGTAATTTTTGCAAAAGGAAAAGCAGCTAAAACATTGCTGGATGCCACTAAAGTAAATGTAGATTTAGTAGTTGATGTAAAAAAGAAAACACGCACAGGCCACAATGTAATAGGGTACATAAATAACAATGCCGCAAGCATTGTTGTGATTGGCGCGCATTATGATCATCTTGGTTTTGGTGATAGCCATTCATTATATCGTGGCGAAGCTGCCATTCATAACGGGGCCGATGATAATGCAAGCGGCATAGGTGCGTTAATTGAGATCGCGCGAATAATTAAAAAATCAAATCTTACCAAAAACAATTATTTGTTTATGGCTTTTAGCGGAGAAGAAAAAGGATTGCTTGGCTCCAATCATTTTGTAAAAAATCCAACCGTAAAACTGTCCGATATTAATTATATGATCAACATGGATATGGTGGGTCGCTTAAAACCCGAAGAACCCGTTTTATTAATCAATGGTATTGGTACTTCAGCAACATGGAATGAAATTTTAAAAGAGATACAGATTGACTCCATGCGTACAAAAACTACCGAGTCGGGTGTAGGGCCTTCTGACCACACTTCGTTTTATTTAGAAAATATTCCGGTGCTTCATTTTTTTAGCGGCACGCATAATGATTATCACAAACCCAGTGACGATGAAAATTTAATCAATTACAAAGGCTGTGCGCAAATATTTCGTTTTATGATGGAATTAATTTCACAGCTAAACGAAAAGCCCAAACTTGTTTTTACAAAAACAAATGACTCAAACAACGATGACGCACCACGCTTTAAAGTTACGCTGGGTGTTGTGCCTGATTACGCTTTTGAAGGAGCCGGCATGCGCATTGATGGCGTAACAGATGGCAAGCCTGCGGCAAAGGCTGGATTGCTAAAAGGTGATGTGGTAATTCAACTGGGCGATGTAAAAGTGGTTGATATGATGAGCTACATGAAAGCCTTAAGCAAATTTAAGAAAGGCGAAACCACTAAAGTAAAAGTGCAGCGGGGTAAAGAAGAAAAAGAAGCGGATGTTACGTTTTAATTTTTTCTCATGAGAAATATTTTAGTTACCTTTATTTTTCTTATCAGCATTAATGCAACTGCTCAGATACAATCGGCAGATACTATTGCAATCCCTAATGATACTTTAAAAAATTTCAACAAGAGTCTGTTTGGTGATTCGCTTGCAAGCAGTTTTTTTATTGTAATACATAAGGAAGTAAAGCTGCACAAGCATCAGTTCCATAGCGAGCATGTATATGTAATTTCCGGAGAAGGGGATATGATTTTAGGAAAAGAAAAAAGAAGGATAAAAACAGGGGATATTATTTTTATTCCGAAAGAAACGCCACATGCACTAAAAGTAACTTCTAATGAACCTGTAAAAATTTTATCTGTGCAATCGCCTTACTTTGATGGTAAGGACAGAATAATGCTTGAATAATTTTAAAATCAATTGGCATTACTACTCCTCATAGAAACCGCTACCGACACCTGTTCAGTTTCACTGGCACGTGATGGAAAAGTTATTGCCACGGAAGAAACACACAACAGCCGTTCGCATGCAAGCATACTTACGGTTTACATTGATAAAATTTTAAGAGAGAATAAAATTTCCCCTTCTCAACTTGATGGTATAGCTGTAAGTAAAGGCCCCGGTTCTTATACAGGTTTGCGAATAGGAGTTGCCACTGCAAAAGGATTGTGTTATGCTTTGGAAAAACCTTTGCTATCAATTGCAACATTGCAGTTGATGGCATTTTTAGCTTGTGACCATTTTTCAACTGAGCAAAAACCTCAAACTTCAAACCTCAAACCTCAAACATTGTTCTGCCCAATGATTGATGCAAAGCGCCTGGAAGTTTATACTGCTTTATTTGATTCTGAGTTAAATTACTTAGAAGAAACAAAAGCTGTAATTCTTGATGAACAGTTTCTCGAAAAACATATTGCCGAAAATAAAATTGTTTTTTTTGGAAACGGTGCTGAGAAATTAAAACCTCTTTTACAAAACAACAGGAATGCTTTTTTTTATGATGAGTTTTTAATTTCCTCTAAAGGAATGGCTATGCTGGCCGAAGAAAAGTTTAATAAGAAGGAATTTGAGGATGTGGCGTATTTCGAACCTTATTATTTAAAAGATTTTGTTCCGACAGTTGCAAAGCCTAAATAGAACACGGATGACGCGGATTAGGCGGATTTTCACGGATAAAATTTTAAATCTGCATTAATCATTTGCATCCATGTCATCCGTGTTCTATTTTTTTAATCGCGCTTATTATTTTTTCTGTAGCTCCGGAATTTTCTTCTACAAATTTTTTATTCTTTTCTGAAATTGATTTTCGCAAACCGTCATTACTCAACAACTCATCTAGTTTAATTTTTAATTCTTTAAAGTTTGAAATCGAAAATGCTGTTTGAATTTTAATTAAATCATTCGCCTCTTTAAATTTAGAGTAATTAGGCCCAAACAAAACAGGCAAACCATAAACAGCGGCTTCCAATGTATTGTGAATTCCTTTTCCGAAGCCACCACCTATGTAGGCAATATTTCCATACCGGTAAATTTTTGAAAGCATTCCGATGGTGTCAATAATTAAAACCTGTGCGCTGCTGATTTCATCTGCATTGGTTTTAGAATAGCGCACAGCTTTCTTTTTACTTCCGGTAATGATGGAATTTATTTTCATTTCATTTAGCTCATGCGGAACAAGAATCAGCTTTATTTTTTCATTGCATGAATTTAAATACTCAACAAGCAATTCATCGTCTTGTTGCCAGGTACTTCCTGCAACAATAATTTTTGAATTAGCTGAAAATTTTTCAATGATAGCATCAGCAAAAGGTATTTGAGGAAGCTGGCTTACCCTGTCAAATCGAGTATCGCCTGAAACTGTTACTTTCTCAATTCCATTTTCGTATAATAATTTTTTTGAATCACTGTCCTGCACAAAAAAATGCGTTGCCTGCTTTAGCTTGTTTAAAAAAGGTTGACCATACCATTTAAAAAAGTATTGACTTGCACGAAATTTTGATGAGATGTAAACGAAAGGAATTTTTTGCTCGTGCAATTCATTCATATAACAAAACCAAAAATCATACTTTACAAAAACCGCTAGCGAAGGATTAAAAAGAGAAATTAATTTTTTTGCATTGGCAGAATTATCCATCGGTAAATAAAAAACATAATCGGCAGCGGGTTCTTTCAATCCCTGCGTAAAACCTGAAGGAGAAAAAAATGTGAGAATAATTTTATACTGTGGGAATTGCCTTTTCAGTTCCTGTAAGACAGGACGCCCTTGTTCAAACTCGCCAAACGAAGAACAGTGAAACCATATTTTTTTTGCTGAATCGTTTTTTAATTTTTCCGAGATGCTTTGAAAAATATTTTTTCTTCCTTCAATCCACGCTTTCGCCTTTGGATTAAAATATGATGCAACAAAAATTCCTGCATGATACAGGCGCATGGCGATGGAGTAAATAAGCATCAGTAAATATTTAAGCCACGAATTACACTAATTTTCACTAATCCAATTCGTGTAAATTAGTGTAATTCGTGGCAACTTTAATTGTAATAAAACTTATCAGGCTTGGTATAAAAAGGTAAAATCCATCCAACCTTTATCCCATAAAATAAATCAACACGCTTTTCATCATCTGCCATCATCAAATCGTATTGGTAACTTCTTCTTCCCTCAGTAAATCCCTGCATCAAATCAAAACCTATAAAATAATTAATAAGCTTTTTATTTCCGAACGATATAAAACCAATAAACTCATGAATTTGGATTCCGTTTGTTAACCTGTCGTATCCTTCTCGGTATTTTTTGTTTAGCTGGTAAACGGTATTGCCCGGATTTTCAATTCTGATTTTGTGTTGAATAAATCCTCCATTAATGGTTGCAATAAATCCCGAATTAGGGTTTGGTTTTTTTATAGAAAAAATTTTTCCAAATCCCACATCCACATGCCAACCGCGCTCATAAAAACGAACTTCGGCTAATCGTCCATCACTGCCAATAACATTGCCACTTGAAGTTGCTATGCCTGCAAGCATTTGGTTTTCCTTTACGTTATTTCCAAAGAAAAACCCACCCTGCACATTGTACACAAAGTTTTTTGAGGTTTTAATGCCAAACAATCCGTGTATCACCACATCGTTTCCAAATCTTTTTTTCATATCACCACCGGGCATGTGTGCGCCAATGCCAATTCCAAAAAACGGAAATGAAATGCACGAGTCTTTAACTAGTGATTGCGAATAAGATTTGTTAAAAATGAAAAAACAAAAAATAAACAGTAGTTTACATTTCATCAAATAACTATTAAAGTTTAATACAAACATTTTTTTCTTCTGTAAAAAATTTAAATGCTTCAAATCCGCCTTCGCGGCCAATGCCGCTTTGTTTTACTCCGCCAAACGGTGTTCGCAAATCGCGCAGCAACCAGCAGTTAATCCAGATAATTCCGCTATGTAAATTAGATGCAACACGGTGTGCACGATTTAAATTGGTTGTCCACACCATGGCAGCCAATCCATACTTGGTGCTGTTTGCCATCATCACGGCATCTTCTTCTTTTTCAAATGGTGTGAGCGTAACAACAGGGCCAAAAATTTCTTCCTGATTGGTGCGACAGTCATAAGAAAGTCCTTCAATAATTGTTGGCTCAATAAAAAATCCGTTCTCGCAACGGCCTGTTCCTTTCACAGCATTGCCTCCGTGTAAAATTTTTCCACCTTCCTGTTTTGCTAATTCTATGTACGATAAAATTTTTACATAGTGTTGTTTAGATACAATTGCACCTAAAAAGTTTGTGTCATCATCAGGGTCGCCAACTTTTAGTTTTTTTGTTTTTTCTATAAAGGCAGTTTTAAATTTTTCGTAAATAGATTTTTCAATAAAAATACGTGAGCCACACAAACAAATTTCTCCCTGGTTGCTAAACGAAGATTTGATGCTTGTTGCAACAGCATGTTCCAAATCACAATCCGCAAAAATGATGTTGGGGTTTTTTCCACCCAGTTCGAGCGAAAGTTTTTTAAACATGGGTGCGGCAATGCGCGAAATTTCTTCTCCTGTTTTTGTTCCGCCTGTAAAACTTATTATTGGAATTTTTGGATGCGATGTAATGGCACTTCCAACTTTTGGCCCAAGCCCGTGAACAATATTTAAAACTCCGGCAGGCAATCCTGCTTCTATGCAAAGTTCGCTCAGTAAAAATGCAGTCATGGGAGTAATTTCACTTGGCTTTGCCACCACACAATTTCCTGTTGCAATGGCAGGAACAATTTTCCATGTAAATAAATACAACGGCAAATTCCACGGAGAAATACAACCTGCAATACCAATGGGCTGATGCAATGTGTAATTGATAACGGTATTTTCCATTGGGTGCGCCTCGCTCGCGAAATGCAAAATGCCAGTGCCATAAAAATGAAAGTTAGCAGCAGCACGAGGTATGTCAATTTGTTTTGCAAGCCAAACAGGCTTACCGTTATCAATGCTTTCCGCTTTGGCTAGCTTGTCAAGATTTTTTTCGATGAGTTCGCAAATTTTTAAAAGAATATCGCTGCGTTTTTTTGCAGGTGTTACACTCCAAATAGGAAATGCTTTTTCTGCAGCTTCAACAGCCACTTGCACATCACGCTCATCACTATCAGGTATATGAGAATAGACTTCGCCTGTGGCAGGATTTACATTGTCGAGATATGTTTTTCCAACAGGCTCTACCATTTTCCCGTTGATGTAATTAAGAATGTTCATAGGGCAAATTTAATCAGATTTTTGGGTTTGGATTGAACGCGAAGGCGCAGGGACGCAGAGAAAAATAATCGATTCAGAACCTGAGCGCTCTCTGAGCCTCAGCGCGATTTGTTTCCTAATGAACTCTTTCTCGCTCAATTTTTCTTAGAAGCAGTAACATTTCTTTTTTATCATCACTGCTTGATAGAATATTTATTTCCGATAAAAGAATTTTAACCTGTGATGTAATTTCCTTATTCGGATAAAAGTTATCGCGCGCAAAGTGAACAAATTTTAAAACCATAAATCCATCAAACCAATTGTAAAAACGCTTGGTAAACATTTTTGGTGAAGCGCTGTGTTGCTGAAGTTCTTGTAATTTATTTTGAAAATTATTTTGGAGGAGAAACGTTTTTATTGCTATCGGGAAATCATTCAGCCACTCATCAGCGCTTTTATTTTTATCAAACATTTTTTCGACTGATGAAAACAAAATTTTTAAATCAATGAATGATTGAAAATTATATGTCAGGTATTCTTCGTTATTCTGTTCCAAATATTTTGTAACAGCACTTCCGGTTCCAAAGGGAACGCGCATTGATTTTCGCGGTGATGGAATTACAGATGTTGAGTTCAACTCAGTAAAATCACCAAGCGGAAAAATCTTGTGCAGAAAATAAAAATCTTCTCCGGCTTTTCTCCGGTTCATGCCTCCTTGTTTTTGATACGCATAATTTCTCACCGCCATACTGGAACCTATAGTATGGAAGTAATATGGGAATCCCGTATAGGTTACTGACAACTTATAGTATCGTAGGAATAATTCGTAATTAACTATCGCCTGGTAATTTTTTTCTTCAAAATCATTTCCCTGCAAAGGATGTTCAAAATAGATAGAGCAGCCCGTTGCTTTTTCATTTTGTGAAAAATGCTTTTCTATCTCTGTTAAATAATTTTTTTCTACTGTACAATCTGCATCCAGGCAAACGATAACTCCAGTGTCATTTTTTATTTGATTGAATCGTTCGGCAGCTTCATCCATTCCTATTTTTCGTGCAAGTCCCACACCGGCATGTTTGTGTGGTAGATTTTTGATATGCACTACAAATCCATTTAAGTTAGTTGTGTTGTTTTCAGAAAACCATTTTTTACAGTCCGTTTCCGAAACAGTATTTTGTGCAAGCACATCATTGTTTTCTTTTTCGGATGAATTGATAATAACAATTACTTCAACAGCACAAAAAGTTTTGTTGCATTGCCACAGCGATTGAAGTGTTTTTAAAATTTCCGGCTCGTTATAGCATGGAATAACTACAATAAGATGTGTGGTGGCAGCAATCGTTTCTGGCAATAGTATTTCGCAAAAGCGGTTTTTTTCAAGATAGGATTTAATATGCGGCTTTGATTTAATCACAACAAAATGCAAATGTTATTTTTGCATGACAAATGTATTAAGCATCCAGTTAATGAAACTTTCTCTCGATTTAAAATTTGATACTCCTAAAGAATGGGTTGAGGCTGTTATGAATGACTTTGATTCTTTTTTACAAGATCATGCCGATTGCGAGCGCAAAGCATCATCAATGGCCATGAGCTTTGTTGCAAAGTGTCCTGATAAAACAAGAATAATTCCTGAGTTAATTGAAACGGCATTGGAAGAACTGGAGCATTTTCAGCAAGTATATTCTATTATGGAAAAGCGAGGCGTGCAGTTAAAAAGCGAAATGCCCGAAGACTTGTATATAAAACAACTGCTTGCGTTGTGCAGAAGCAAACCCGTTGAAAGATTACTTGACCGAATGTTGCTTGCATCCGTAATTGAATGCCGCGGCACAGAGCGGTTTCGACTCGTAGCGGATGCATTACAAGACGATGAGCTAAAAAAGTTTTATAAAATGCTGTGGGCATCTGAAGCTAAACATGGAAATATTTTTGTGAAGATGGCATTGGAGTATTACAACAAAGCCGAAGTGTATAGACGTTTGGAAGAGTTAGTTGAAGAAGAAGCACATATTTGCAAAGCGCTTCCTATTAAAGCAGCTCTTCACTAAAAATATTTTTTATTTTTACCCCTCTTAAAAATCAACCACATGAACGAAGTTGCAAAAAAAATACTTGACACAATGCAGTCTCACATGAACAAATCAATTGTTCATCTGGAAGGAGAATTAACAAAAATCCGTGCTGGCCGGGCTAATCCTCAAATGCTTGAAAACATACACGTAGATTATTATGGCACCAATACACCGCTTAGCCAGGTGGCAAACGTAAACTCACCCGATGCGCGCACCATTGTAATTCAGCCATGGGAAAAAGGAATGCTGCAGCCCATTGAAAAAGCAATACAAGTTGCTAACCTTGGTTTTAATCCACAAAATGATGGGAACATTATTCGCATTTCGGTGCCACCGTTAACAGAAGAGCGCAGAAAAGAACTTGTAAAAAAGTGCAAGGCCGAAGGCGAGCATTGCAAAGTAGGAATAAGAACAGCGCGCAAAGAAGCTAACGATGCTATTAAAAAAGATTTGAAAAAAGGTATTACTGAAGATGAAGCTAAGGAAGCCGAATTAAAAATTCAGCAACTTACCGATCAGTTTGTTTTAAAAGTTGACAAACATCTTGATGCTAAAGAGAAAGAGATAATGACCGTGTAGTATTAAAAGCCTCCTGTTGCCCCACCGCCTCCGGTGCTTCCGTCACCAAACTTAAACTCTTGTTGTTTTACAGCAGGCATTTTTAACGCATTTAATATTGCCAGCGCTTCAGCAGCGGGCATTAACATTCCGCTTTCTCCATTATCTTCTGACGTGATGTGATGAAAATTTGGTTTTAGTTTTTTTATGCAATACCATGCAAGCAACGAAAGAAAAACGCCACCTGCAATAAGCGCAAATTCAACAGGCATTATATGGTGGTAATATTTTATGGTAAGTACCGCTGCAATTGAAAACAGTATCCCTAATCTAACCGCTAATGCACTTTTATTTTTTAGTCCATAATAAATAAGCGCCAGAGGAAAAATAATGGTATAGGCATAAAAGAAAATTTTCAACAACAAAAACATCGGAATAAAACCATCAGTGCCAAACAAGGCTTGCCGCGCTTCATTTACTACAAAATAATTTCCTGCAGCATAAAGTAAAATGAGCGCAGCAATTTGCAAAACGCTAAAACAGGTATGATAAGACAGGTAAATAATTTTTTGGTGTGCATTGATGGCAAACAGCAAAACCGGCCATGTAGCCAGCATGATAATAAAAGGCATCAGGTCAAAAATAATTCCTCCAATTTTTTGAAGCACTAAAAACTCAAACGCAATTAAAAACACAAAGGAGAGAAGCGCAAACCATGAATCAACAAAAAATTTAGCAGCAAAAAAATAGATTACACATCCTATTGCAGCAAATAAAATAATCAAGCTACTTTCAAATTGCGACTCGTAAAACACCATCCATCCCACAGAAAAAAGCAAAGCGTACAAGCATAAATGTTGCAACATGTCATCAATGCCATTTGAAAAATAGTTTCGGTTTTTTACAAACCGGTTTTGAATAAAAAATAAAACACCGGCAATAATCAAAAAATAAAGCCAGCCTGCAGAGTTAAAAATTGAAGAAGCCATCAACGCAAATAACCCTAATCCTCCAAGCGAAATTACAAGTGTAAAAAAACCATAGCCAATGCGAGGAAGCAATGCAGTATGCTTGTATTCTGTTTTGGTTTTAGCAACAATATCGGCCAACTCCTTTTTATCTAATCGCCCATTTCTTAACCACTGCAATGCAGTTTGCTGGGCCATTAAATTTTCAATCCACTTCTTATTATACTGCATCATTGTTTTTGTATTTAGTTCTGAAATCTTTTAGCAAACGCATTACGGCCCATCCCGAAAAAATAAAATAAGCAAAGTAAAAAACAGGGTCAAAAAAATTCATTTCGTTTAGCAGTGTAATAAAACAATACGAAATACCAACGTAGCCGTACACAACAGAACACAGAAAAAAATAAAACGATTTTTCTTTCTTGGAGTAAACGATTGCGCAAAACACACACGTGGCAAGCAATAAAAAATAAACCACCTTAAAACTTTCGTTAAGCAATCCGCTGAGCGTAGTAATAAATAAAGTATGCAACGCAAAGTTTGCATACGTAAACTCAAAATGCTTTTTAAAGGCATATTTTTTTGTTGCTATAGCAGCCCCGGCCATAACTAACCCAAGCACAAAGCCTGTATAAATAAAAAGAGAGGATGATTGATTTGCCCCTGAAATTATTTCGCGTGGAGTTATACTAAGGCCGGCCCATGCATACAAGGCCGCAATGGCAATGGATAAAATTCCTTTGTGGTCAAAAAGGTATGCACATACAAAGAACACACAGCAAGGAATTAAAGCCATTAGCCCAAAATGATCACCAAAAATTTTATATTGAAATTGCAAGTAGCCCGATAATGTGGCAAAGGTTAGGCAGCCAAGCAATGCCACGTAATCAAAAATAATTCCTGATGACAATACTTGCTGTGTGCTAAAAGGCTTTTTGTTATACATACAGTAACCAAGACACAAAAACGAAACTGCCGCTACCGCCATTATAATAATGTTGTGCCCAATGGCCTGGTAGTTTTTATAAATTAAAATTCCGAGCCCACTGCTTAACACGGTTACTCCAAGGTAAAGGAGCAATCGCAACTCATAGTGTACAGAAAAAAGTTTTGAAGAAAGATGCTCTTTTATTTTATGAAATAACGCATCAGAAATAATGCCGTTGTTATGTAAATATTTTAAAATTAGTTGTTCGTACATTTTCAAAATTCTAAATTTGAAAAATTAATGTTGATGGTAAATTAATTATTCCTCAATAATAAGAATATGGCGGCAAAACGAAAAATGCAAAATGTTTCTTTTAAATATGTAGAAGAATTTTATGATTTTTTACCTGAAGAAGAATATAAAGTAGTGGATGTACTTCGTAAAATTATTTACAACTGCATTCCTGATGTAACCGAAAAGCTTGCTTATAATGTTCCGTTTTTTTACAGGCACAAGCGCATGTGTTTTATATGGCCTCCGTCAGTTATGTGGGGAAATGTGCGTATGAAACGCATAGAACTGGGATTTGTAAATGGCTATTTGATGGATGACGAGATAAACTATCTTGAAAAAGGAAAACGCAAGCAAATGTATTGCCGCTATTTTTCTGATGCAAAAGATATTGATATAGATTTACTGAAGTCTTATATCTTTCAGGCTGTTATTATTGATGATGAGTTGGCAAGAGAAAAAAAGAAAAAATAAAATATTATAGCAACTTCTATCTTTGGACAAATTACCTCTAAGGTAAAATTAGTTTATGCTTAAAATAGACATCCACACACACATCATACCCGAACACATGCCCAACTGGGCGCAAAAGTTTGGCTATGGCGGTTTTATTTCTTTAGATCATCACAAACCCTGTTGTGCACGCATGATGATTGGAGATAAGTTTTTTAGAGAGATAGAAGACAATTGCTGGAGTGCCGAAAAGCGAATGCATGAGTGCGATGCACATGGTGTGCATGTGCAAGTGCTTTCAACCATACCTGTTATGTTTTCGTATTCTGCAAAACCATTGGATTGCTTAGAGCTTTCAAAATTTTTGAATGACCATATTGCTGCCATTGTGCACAAGTATCCAAAACGGTTTGTAGGGTTAGGAACTATCCCGCTTCAGGCACCTGAACTTGCTGTGCAGGAATTGGAGCGCTGTATGCAAATAGGTTTGCGAGGTGTGCAAATAGGCTCGCATGTTATTGATGACTGGAACTTAGGCTCACTTGCACTGATGCCCATTTTTGAAACAGCGCAAAAATTAGGCGCAGCCGTTTTTATTCATCCATGGAATATGATGGGTGAGCAACACATACAGCGTTATTGGTTGCCGTGGTTAGTGGGTATGCCAGCTGAAACTTCGCGTGCTATTTGTTCTATGATTTTTGGTGGGGTGTTCGAAAAACTTCCACAATTAAAAGTTGCATTTGCACATGGAGGAGGGAGTTTTCCTTCTACACTCGGACGCATTGAACATGGCTTCCATTGCCGCCCCGATTTGGTTGCTATTCATAACAACAAAAACCCACGCGATTATGTGGGAAAATTTTGGCTCGACAGTTTGGTGCACGATCCAAAGGTGCTTGATTTTGTAATTGACTTGTTTGGAGCAGGCAAAGTTGCTTTGGGTTCAGACTATCCTTTTCCTCTTGGCGAAAATGTGCCGGGAAGTTTGATTGACAGCATGCCTTATGACATTACAACAAAAGAAAAATTATTACACGGTTCGGCTTTGGAATGGCTGGGGATGAAAAAAGAGTTTTTTATTGACTCTTAAAAAAGACCCCGAGCTTGCCGAGGGGTCTATGTAAAAACAATTTTCTTTAGGAGTAACTTTTAAAAACAAGCGTTAATTGAAAACCTGCTTCCAAAATATTTACGCTGACGCGAGCGGAAGCATAATGGTAAACTCGGTAAACAAATTTTCTGCTGATTCAACAATTATTTCTCCGCCTTGTGCTTTTATAATATCAAAACTAATGCTTAACCCCAAGCCGGTACCAGCCTGCGTTTCTTTGGTGGTAAAAAAGGGTTGAAAAATTTTAGCCTTAATTTTTTCGGGAATTCCGCAGCCATTGTCTTTTATTTTTATCAGCACAGATTTGCCCGAAAGCAATGTGGTAATATTTATTTTTCCTTCGCCTCCTTTTATTTTAATGGCATCAAATGCATTGCTTAGCATATTAAAAATTACACGCGATACATCTTGAGATACCATATCAACTACAGGAATGTTTTGAGCATACTGTGTTTCAATTTTACAATTAAAGTCAGGTGAGTTTGCATTTACACTTGCAAAAGAAAGTTTCATGCATTCATCGCACATGGCATTTATGTCGGTTGGCTGCTTTTTTCCTGACGAAGTTCGGCTATGCAGCAGCATGTTATTAATAATACTATCTGCACGTTTGCCATGAAATCTTATTTTGTCAAGATTAAAAGCAATGTTGTTTATTATTTCGGATTTTACATCAGGGTTGTTCTCAGATTTTAATTCATCAATAAGATGACGGCTCATTTCCGAAAAATTGGTAACAAAATTCAATGGATTTTTTATTTCGTGCGCCACACCTGCAGTGAGTTGTCCCAATGCAGCAAGTTTTTCGCGTTGCACTAATTGCGCCTGCGTTGATTTTAATTCTGCCGTACGCTCTTCCACTTTTTCTTCCAACTCGCGATTAACTTTTGTTTGCAGCAATTCGTTTTCGCGCAATTGGGTTATAATATCCTGTTGCTTTTGTTTGTTGTCTTTTTCCAAAATATTTATGCGGTTAGCCAATGCAAACGAAAATAACACCGCTTCAACCGAAGCGCCTATCTGCGCGCTGTACGTAGTTAAATCAGTCATTTGTATTTCCATCATTTCTTTTATAAGGTAAACCATAAGCCCTATAATAAATGCACTTTGTGCCAACAAAAAATACCCCGATGATGGAAATTTTTTTAAATAGCATTTAACGGCCACTATCATTACACTAAGCAATGTAAATAACCCAATGAGCCCCGAAATATTTGTGGCAATAAAATCGTATCCCATAAACGCTGGAATAAGGATAATGATAAGAGAAACTTTTATTACCTGAAAAACTTTATACCATAACGGAAAATGCTCTTTTACTTTTAAAAAGCGATTGGTAAAAGAAAGAATGATAAAGCCGTAAATCGTGGAAAATACTATTTCGGTATCGCTGTAAATGCCCGGATACCATTGAACATTTTTTAAAATCTCAAAATTATAACCGAAGTTTTGAAAGCCAACCAAAAAGTTGAAGAAAACAAAAGCCAGATACAATAAATAGTTTTTGTCTTTGGTAGAAATAAAAATAAACAGGTTGTATAAAAATATTACCATAAAAACTCCCGAAAACAATGAAATAATTGCATCCTGCCTGTTGCGCATTCCCAGATAAAATTCTTTATGATAAATTTTAAAATTAAGACTTGACGGGCGCAGCACATGAGCCATGGTGGTTTGTAATTTTACATAGCAGGTTACCATTTCGTCCGGCTTTAATTTTAGTGATATTAAATTTTTGTTGCACGAACCATAATCACGTTTCGAAAAAGGCAACAAATGGCCGGTAACTTTTTCGGTTACATTTCCTTTTTTGTCTTTTACATATAGGCTAACATACACCCATTTATCAAAATCAATAAGCCATTCGTTTTCGTGGCCGGATGTGTTTACTATTTCAAAATTTAACCAATAATTATCAATGGTTTCTTTAAAGCCAACGTTGTTTGTTGAGGAGGATAAAAAATTATTTTCATATTGTGCCGACATAATTTCATCAGCACTTATTTTTCCTAAGCTGTCTTCAATATAAAACACACTTGAAATAGTTTGTTCCTGATTTACATCCCCAACAAAAATGACAGGCTGTGCCGCCATGTGGCAACAGGAAACAGCAAAAAATAAAAATGCAATGGTTATTGCTCTCATAAGTGGATACGCCTACAGTGGAGTCAATTTCTCAGGCAAATTTAAATTTCTTTATTTCTTACTTTAACACTTACCACCCACAAAACACCACCAATTCCTATTACCAAAATAAAACTCCAAAGTACATTTTCTATTTGTACCGAATATGCTCCTGTTATTGCATAAACAACTGCAGCCGGCAGCAAACCAACTACCGATGCAATAATAATTTGTTTCCATTTCATTTGTGTTGTGCCTGCTATTATACTTACGCTTTCGGCAAGCACCGGTATAGCGCGCGAAACAATAAGCGCTGTCATTCCCCACTTTTGCATTACAGCATGTGCGCGCTGTTGTTCTTTATCAGAAATAAATTTATTGATAAGCGTTGAACTTTTTTTGCCAAGATAAAATCCGGTTAACGTTGCAAGCACACCACCTATCATTGACAGAAGTGTTCCTACCCAAATTCCAAACACAGCACCATTAGATATCATAATTAAACTTGAGGGCACGGGTAAAAGTACATCGGCTACCAACAATGCAATTCCTGTAAACGCTGCTATAATTCCTCCTTTTTGCAAAATAAAAGTTGGGTCGTGTAGCAATTGTATTTGCCATTTTTCTGAAATAAAAAATGTAGCCAGAATAAAAATGATAAGCAGAACAAAGAAAAAAAAGTAATTTTTCATACAGCAAGTGTGAAGGAAGTCACAGATTCACAGGTTGAGCCCCACCCAACCCTCCCCGAAGGGGAGGGCTTAAAATCTGTGAATCTGTGGCTAAGACTTTTATTGAGCAAGGGGAATTTCAATATATACCGAATAGATAAAAGAATTTGCAGATGTTGTAATGCTTTTATTCACTGAGAATGTTGATGGCTGCGGTGATTGTATTCCTCCATACATGTAGCCAATTAAAACTCTTCCCGTTGCCGGAAAAACTTTTGCAAGGTCAATAATATCATTGGTGCCATCCATAATATACTGTGGCAATGGTTTAAAAAACGCATCGCTGCCTAAGTAGCCGGGCATAAAAGGGTCGTCAGGTGGCAGTTGAATGAACTCATGAAACACCTGTTCGCCATCAGTAAACATGTACGAAATTATTTTTGAAAAAGGCATGGGTATTCCATTATCACCTGCTACCAATTTTTGTGTGGCAGTGTCGTATTGCATTAAAGAGATTCCACCAAGCAAAGCAGTAATATTAAATTCAATACCTGGATTTTTATAGGCAAGTTTTGCTGTAGCGCAATCGTATTGATTTACTTTTTGCTGAAGGGTATCAACTGAAATAGATGGCGTTCCGGCAGCAAGCCCGCTAATTAAAACCGGATTGCGATAACCCAATCCGTTTGGAGTAAACACACCACCATAAATCATTGCACGAATAGAATCAGGTCCGTAAGCAATTACCGGAACCACATTTAAATCTCTGCGATGCAAATTCACAGGGTCAATAACCGAGAGTGTATCCGAAATATTCCATGTGCCACCTGTATTGGTTACATTAAATTTTCGTACAGCATTAGTATAAGCTCCGGTGTTACCAGATGAATAAACGCCAGCATAGTTTTGCCCACCTACTAAATAATAGTTGTTGTTTACCACAAGCATAACACCACCTGTTACCTGCACATAAGGGCTTTGAATTACTTTGGTAAAAACCTGGTTGAGTGCGGGTGTACTACCTCCGCTGTTTACATACGCAACTAAGTTTGGAAGATTGATTTCAAAAAATCTGTCGGATGTCCAGTTAAATGTTGGTAACGTATCGGCACTTACGGTGTAGCCGCCACACATGTATAAAAAATCGCCCACCTGTGCGTATAGTGAGTTGGTACACATTAAATATTTTGCATACACAGATGGCAACGGAATACCAACGGACGTTTGATGTATTTGGTCAATAATCCAAATAGAATCGTTTGCTGATGTGGTGCGAAATGGCGGTGGAGAACCATCTAAACTATGAAAGCCTGCTTTACGTCCGCCAATAAAAATCCATTGGTTGTTATACGTTGCAGTGGCGCAGGCCTGCAAGCCCGGTTTTTTAAAATTTAAACCAAGAGGTGGCTCCACAGTAAATCGAAAAATATTATTACCGCTTGCAAATTGCTCCATGGTAAATAGCGGCTGTGCAGTTGCTAATGATGCCGCGTCTGTGTTTTCTTTTGGTGTTTGTGATGAGTTGCAGCTTAGCAGTGCAAGTATAATTGTTGTGAATGCAATTGAGATTGCGTTAGTTTTTTTTAGAGGGGATGGGGTCATAATTTTTAGTGTTGGGTTTAATTCAAAATGGCTGATGACGAAGAAGCGAATGAAGATGTTTTAAAAGGGAATTAATTCCACATATTTTTTACTCTTTCTGCTAACGGCCGGCATATTGTTTCGGCTTAGCAGTTATTCCATATTTTTTATGGATAGCTGCCAATCGCTTCTTCCGCAACTTTGGGTCTTTTTCGTATTCCTTATTCATTTGCTCACGTATGTCTTGCTGTAATCGCACAGCATCAAATTCTTTTTTACTCATGACGTATTTATTTTTTAAAATTATTCTTAGTTACTAAAGTAATTCTCTTGGATTTCTGATTTCTAATATGGTGTAACCATGTTTAAGATTTACACCATTATACTTTTTGATTTTATCAAGATTAACGATGTGCTTAAAATTCCAACTTACCAGCACATCAACTTTATTGATAGTCGCGATGGCAATATGCAAAGCATCCTCATGCCATCTTTTAGTAATAGCTCCTTCTTTCAAATAGGCATCAGCAAGGTCTTCTGCTTCCTCATCATTAAAGATATACTCTTTATTTTCTTCCGGAATAAGTTTTAACAAGTCACGAACTTCTTTTCTTGCTCTTTCAAGCTCATCAAGTGTGATGTCTGAAATAACAGCAATCTTTTTCCCCGCCTTAAACTCGGCAAAAAGTTGTTTACTCCACTCTTGAAATTCTTTGTCAAGGTAGCCGCCTATTACAGAAGTGTCCAGATAAACTCGCTGTTTCATCGTTAATAATATATTACTTCAAAGGTAACGTTAAAAGTTGTCGGGTTGATTTGAATTTAAAACCTTTACGTATTCATTCCTTGCATTGTTGGTCATAGCTTGCTCAAAGCTATTTAGTAGCTATACTTTCTTTTCCCATCAGCAGCTACCATTTCAACCAGGGGACAAATTGTCCCCCAGTTGGAATTTAGTTGCTCATGTTTAGTGGTTTAATCTTTTGCGATAATTATTTTCTGAGTGTAATTTTTTTCTCCGTCAAATACTTTTACAAAATAAATTCCATTAGATATATTTTTAAGATTGATTTCTTTTTTTGAAGAGTTGAAAATATTTTCTGCGAAAATTTTTTCTCCAACAATGTTTAGTATTTCAATGTAGCCTTGTGTAATTGTTTTTTCAATTGAAATTTTAAAATTACCTGAGGACGGGTTAGGGGAAACCTCAAAATTTATTTGATTAGCAATGTCCTCTACTCTAGTAAATAAAAACTCAAATGCTCCAATATCTATTCTTCCACTGGAAACCCGCGGGTTGCCTGCAATATCTATAGGCGGATATGCTCCAACAAGGTCGCCAGCGTTTATGCAAGGAGAGTTTGAAAGCAAAGACCAATCTGCTGTTAGTCCATTGTACGCTGTTCCGCTTCCGATGGAAGGAGAAACAAATGAAACCAAAGTATCAATATTGTTACTGTATGTTCCTAAATAAAACACATTGGTGTTTACACCAAATGCAGAACTGTTTCCTTCAACATCGCAATAACTAAAATTCGGGTCACTAGGTTCATCATCCAAATACACTTGACTGCCAGATACAGAAGCGGAATTCCCCCAAATAATTGTATTTGAAAAATTAGGATTAGAAGAAGATGTACAATACAAAGCCCCACCAAATAAAGCCGAATTGTTTGAAATCGTATTATTGAAAAATGTGGGGCTACTACTATAGCAATAAACCGCGCCACCTAATGAATCAGCAGTATTGTTTGCAATTATATTATTAGAAATGGTAATTGCCGATGCATTATATGAACATACTATTGCACCTCCTTTTACAGAAGAGTTATTTGTAATAAAATTATAGGAAATGATTGGTGTAGAATTCCCGCATGCAATTCCTCCACCAACGTTATTATGAATAATATTATTAGTAATCAGAGGATATCCAAAGTATACACAAGCAATCCCTAAAGCATTATTATTTGAAATGTAATTAAATGATATAATTGGATTATTTCCATCACTATAAATCACAGAGCCGCCACCTAAATTATTTGTAAATGAATTATGTGAAATTGTTGCGCTGCTCCCTTCAAGGCTTATGCACGAAGCGTTTCCTCCAAAATTATTTGTACAATTATTGTTCGTAATAATTGGAGTACCACTTGAGGAGAACATGGCGCCACCTCTTAATGCAGAGTTATTAATGAAGATATTGCTATCAACAATTGGACTAGAACAATAGTAAAGTCCGATTCCGCCTCCTCTGCCAACGGGGTCTGTTACATTATTATTTAAAAAAGTATTTTTAAAAATTAATGGTTGAGAGTTCTGACAATCTATTCCGGCACCTTCCCAACCGGCTATATTTCCAGAAAATATATTGTTAGTTATTATGGGGTTACTTGCCTCGCAATAAATCCCACCACCTTCCCAACTGGCTATATTCCCAGAAAATAAATTATTAGTTATAAAAGGGTTACTTGTTATGCAATAAATTCCACCACCACTATTTGCAAAACAGCTCGAGAAGGAGCAGTTACTAATTATTGATTTAGAAAAACTTTTAAAATTAACTGCTCCTCCAGTTGTAATTTGAGATGTGCCATTAGCTTTTCCATATTGAAACTTGCAATAAAAGAATTTTGAACTGTCATTGGAAGATAAAGTATTGTCGAATCTTATTCCAAGCCACCCATTAGTAGTATCAGTTGATGTAAAGGTTATTGAATCACTGGGTGTGCCAATTGCTAGTAACTGACCAAGAACAAGGAATTTGTAATCCCCTTGAAACTCGACACGCACACCTGAATCAATTGAAAGAGTTGTACCATTTGCAATCATGATTGCACCCTGAACTAGATATGGTGAGTTTGCACTTGTCCATGTTCCACTAACAACGCCTCCGGGTACGATAGTTTGGGTTAAACCAACCCTAACGATTAGCAATAGTCCAATTGACAATATTATTTTATTCATGTTTTTAATATTATATGCCCCAAAAAGCTTGGTCTCTTTAGGTCAGTATTTAAAAGTTTTTGAAGTAATCAATATTCAACACTAAAGATATTATTATAAATTAAGAATTACGCACTCATACAAATAGCCGCCCACTTCTGCAACAGCGCTCTTTGATTTGCAGATAGCTCACGCGTAACGGGCATGTAGCGTGGGGCATTCCAGTTTTGCAAATCAATAACCTGTAACATGCGCGCAAGCCAGTTGGGGTCGCTCCAGTTGGCTTGTGTAAAGGGTTGCACTGCATTCATAATTGGGAGTATGGTGTGGTATTCTTTAAATACATTGTTGTAAACCACATCCCATGTAAGCGGTGTGGTGCCGTTTATATATGGCAACAAATTAGTGTCGGCATTTAATACGCGATTAGTCAGCATAAATGTATTGGCAAAATACCAAAAGATGTTTGAGAAATCACTCTTTAAAGAATCACCTAAATTTTCGGAAACAAAACCATAGCACATACAACCATCAACATTAACGGGATACGTAAACGGCATGCCATCATAAATTTGAATAGATGTATTGTTTACAGAACCACCAACAACACTTATTGCCTGCACAATAACATTTGCTTTATTATTTTCCTGTATCGGTTGTCCGCGATAAAATGCACGCATGGTAATGGGCACCAATGGCAAGCCATCACTGAGATAAAGATTTGCAGGCGTTTGATTTTGCTCGGCATACGTGCCTTGCTGGTCGGTAGCAATAAAAATATTTTCTTCCGATAAAATTTCGGTGTTATTAATGGAGATATAAAATGTTCCCAGCGAATAGGTGTTGAAAAAAAACGGAGCAATATCAATCAGCCCGCCTGTGGCAGTTAACTGCTGCATGTTATAGTTGTTGTTAAAATCAAAACTTCCTATAAGCATTGCCAAAGGGCTTCCATCCTTTCTCCAGTACAAATCCATCTTGCCAAAGTTGTACGATTCAAATGCTGTAAAAAAAGGAACATCACCATTGCCTGCGTAATTGGGAGTAGTTCCTAATGTTGTTCCATATTCGGCAATGGTATTAATTATGTCAAGTGAAAATAAATTTTTTTGTAAATCGTAATTCAAAAACACAGGCCCAAGATTTATTTGAGTGGGAACACTAAGCACAGGCTGCCCGCCCTGCGTTGGCGGCACAGGAATGTTTGTGTTATCAATGTTTACTAAGTCATGATTTTTTAAAATGCGGCAAATGCTGTTTGTTTTCATGTCGCCTGTTACCCAGGGGCAAATAGAACCTGTAACATAAGCGCGTGCCGGATTTTTTGGAACGTTGGCATTGTTGCTTCCGACAGGTGTTGTGGGCATTTTAGAATAATTTGGATTGCGCACCTCATGTACACGATGTATGTGCAAACGCATAAATAAATTGTTGACCGTTTCACCAGCATATTGGTTAAACAATGTTTGCAATCCGCCATCACAACTGTCCATTTGAATGGTAGAGTAAAATGTTGCTGAACCTCCCATAGGAATTAAAAACGGGTCGCTCCAGTTAAGCACCTTAGAAAGGTTCATCCAGTTGGCAGTTGACTTACAAGGTGAGCCTGAAAAAAAAGTTTGTTGCGTATTGGTGTTTACCATTCCGGCTTGCCCGTAAAAAATTTGCGTGCATGTTTGTCCTTCTGAATCCACATCGCAAAACACAGCCGTGCTGCGCGAGTTTGGATTTGTTAACTCAGAAGCAAATGAAAGTGAACCGCCAAACAATTGTGCGAGTGCAGGCGGGCAGCCAACTTGGTTATTCGGAGTCCATGTGTTTACACCATTGCTTTCTGCAGGCAACTGAACACCTGTTACCATAACATTTTGCAGCGTAACACTTAGGTCGCCAAAATAATTCCAGTAGCCGGGAATATTTCCGGCAAGCATACCGGGTCCGTCTGTTCTTGGAATGTAATTGTATAAGGGCCAGTAAGCAGTATCCAAATTACTTTGTCCTAATGGCACTGTTGCCCATTGTGTAAATAAATCACCTGTGTTTATGGTTGCAATTTGCACGTAGCTGCCTGACGAATCGGTAACTACTGTTAGGTGCAATGTGCTTTGAACGTAGGTTACTTGCGCTGGGGTTAAGTAAACGCAGGGAGGCAAATAAGGCAGTGCTTCGTTTTGATTAAAAATCATCAATGGAGTAAACTTGCCGTTGTTGGCTGTTGGGGTGTCGAGTAAAATTTCGCCAGAAAAATTAATACGAGGAAAATTAAATTGACTCATAAAGTTTGGTATTTAGGATTTGTAAAAATGAAGGGTAAATGTAATGTATTCTAATAACAAAATTATGTTGGTTAAAATGCGTTAAACCCAAATGAGGAGGCACATGGTTTCAAATATTGTTGCCAACTTTGCCTTAAATATTTTGTATGAAAAGATTTGTTTTGATTTTATTTTCACTTGTAATTTGTTTAAAGCAAAACGGTTTGTGTCAGCAAAAACAAGTAGCGCAAATTAATTCCGGTTTTGCAGTGGTGGAATTATTTACATCACAAGGTTGTCGCAGTTGCCCTGCTGCCGATAAATTGTTGAGTGAGATAATTGATGATGCAAGAAAAAATAACAAACCCGTTTATGCTTTATCGTATCACGTTGATTATTGGAATAAGTATGGATGGAAAGACCCTTACAGCAGTTTTGCTTTTACCAAACGTCAAAACAATTACATAGGAGCATTGAGCGGTGACGAAGTTTATACCCCACAGGTTTTTGTAAATGGCAAAACATATTTTTTAGGCTCTGATAAAAAGAAACTGCAAAGCGAAATAGATAAAGAACTTAAAACACCTGCAAAGCTAACATTGCAAATTTCAAAAAGTACAACCAACAAAACTGACACATTGGTTTTAAATTACACTACAACCAAAGCAGATAAAAACTACAGCTTAGTAGTTGCCGTGGTACAGCGAGGATTAACAACTAAAATTGGAAAGGGAGAAAACGCTGGAAAAACGTTATCATACGATAACGTGGTTCGCATATTTCAAATTTTTCCTGTTGAATCGGCAAAAGGAACCATACAACTTGCGCTAAAGAAATTTAAACCCGAAAAAAATTGCTCGCTGATTGTGTATGTACAACAAAAGCAGAGCAAGCAAATTTTAGCAGCCGCTGCGTTTGATTTTTAGTCAAGTGTTTTATTACAGCAATGGCGCTAATTTTATATGCACCAGTAAGACGCCTGGTGGTTAAAGGTAAATTTTTTGCTTAAGCCTCAATTTATTTTGATTCGTGTTGTGGGTGCTTTAATTTTTACTAAAATTTAAAAGTAAATTTGCGTAATGAATCATTCAGACAAAACAATTTTAACCTTGCTGTTTTTTTTGTGCAGTGTGTTTATTGCAAACGCCCAGCAACCTTTTAAGGGAAGTTTTTTAACCACTTTTGCATTTAACACCCAGGAAAACATGCCGCCACTTTTATGGAATGTTGATGGAGATAAAATTGCTATCGAAATACAGGACACCATGAAACGAAAAGGGGTTACTAGGCGCATACTTTTTAATGCTGCCGACAGCACATGGCTAATGTGTATGGAATTTAATGATGTAAAGCAAGCCACGCGTATGCGCACCAAAAACATGGCCGGAAAAGAAAAGAAATTAAATACTAAAAATTTAAAAACGATTTCCAGGAAAAATAAAATTCAAAACTATTATGCTGATAAAATGGCTTATCAAACCAAAAACGGAGCCGACACAATGCTAATTACAGAGGAGCATAATTTTGATTTCCCAAAACATTACGAACTGCTGTGCCACTGCGGGCTGGTAAACATAAGCCTACGCAAGGGCAATTGGTATGGACTTAAAAATAAAAAAGGAATGGTGGTGTATGCAAAATCAACCGATAAAAAAACAGGTAATACTTATGCAGTTACCGTTTCGGAAATAAAACCGGGTCAGGTAAACCCTGCACTTTTTAGCACCACAGGATTTAAAATAACCGATATACCCGAAGGCCAAAGCTGCGGCCCGATGACCAAGGAATAAAACATTTCAGGTTTTAACTTTTTTTAGCTTTGCGCCACACATAAATCTAACACATACAACCCATGTCATTACTCGTAGTAGGCACCGTAGCATTTGATGCCATTGAAACTCCGTTTGGAAAAACTGATAAAATAATTGGTGGTGCAGCCACGTATGCATCCCTGTCGGCATCATATTTTACCAATAAAATAAATTTGGTGGGTGTGGTTGGCGATGATTTTCCAAAAAGCATGATAGATGAATTTAATGCGCATGGCATACGCACCGAAGGACTGCAAATTAAACAGGGCGAAAAATCTTTTTTTTGGAGCGGTCGCTATCATACCGATATGAACAGCCGCGATACGCTGGATACGCAATTAAATGTGCTTGCCACTTTTGATCCTGTAATTCCAGAAAGTTACCAGGACTGCGAGTTTTTAATGCTTGGAAACCTGATGCCAAAAATCCAATACGATGTGATGACACGATTGGTAAAACGCCCCAAACTTATTGTGATGGACACCATGAACTTTTGGATGGAAATAGCCATGGATGATTTGCTTAAGAACATTACAATGGTAGATGTGCTTACTGTGAATGATGCCGAAGCCCGGCAACTTACCAATGAATACTCACTTGTAAAAGCCGCAAAAAAAATATTGGCCATGGGCCCCAAATACCTGATTATAAAAAAAGGCGAACATGGCGCATTGCTTTTTCATAACAACGAGGTGTTTTTTGCTCCCGCCCTTCCACTTGAAGAAGTGTTTGACCCCACGGGTGCTGGCGATACTTTTGCAGGAGGATTTATTGGTTACCTTGCCCGCACACGCGACATTTCATTTGACAGTATGAAACGAGGAATAATTTACGGATCTGCAATGGCTTCGTTTTGTGTTGAAAAATTTGGAACCGAAAGGATTTTAAATTTAGAACAGGACGAACTGGATGAACGCATACAAGAATTTATTGACTTGGTGCAGTTTGATATTACATTGGTGTAAACTAACAAACCATACTTTATACAAATCAACTAATTGGTTTACTGCTAATGCAGCATGTACATACTATTATGAAGTTGTCATTCGTAAATTCGTACCTATTCGTATTCGTTAATAAATAACAATGAACATCTTAGACGTAGTAATTGCCATCCCACTTTTATGGGGAGCCTACAAAGGGTTTAAGCGTGGGGTTGTTTACGAAGTGGCTTTTATCATAGGACTTATCATTGGCTTATACGCAGCATTTAAACTTTCGGGATGGGTAGAGGCCATGCTTGTTTCGTTTATGGACAAGGACAGCATGCTGCCTCATTGGGTTTCGTTTTTTATTGTGCTGGGAATTATAATGGCTGTTTTTTTATTGTACGCAAAACTGCTTGAAGGAATTTTAAAAGCAGGCGATTTAAATGCCATAAATAAAATTTTTGGTGCTGTGTTTGGCCTGCTAAAATTTGCGCTTGTTGTAAGTGTGATTTTATGGGGGTTAAAATCGCTTGAGCCGCAGTTTAATTTTATAAATAACCAAACCAAAACCGAATCGAAACTTTACCAGCCGGTGTTAAGCACAGCCACTTTTCTAAATCCCGCATTTCAGGATTTAAAAAATGAGTTTAACCAACATCTGAAACAAGAAGAAAAACAACAACGGCATTAAAAAAACTTTTCCAAATCGTTGCCAATATCTTTTCTAAAATACACGGCATCAAATGCAATATTTTTTATTGAATGGTATGACATGTGCAGCGCATCTTTTGTTATTGGCGCCAAAGATGTAACCGCAAGCACACGCCCACCGTTGGTTACCGTGTTTTGGTTTTGTGTTTTGGTACCCGCATGAAACAGTAAACTTGCCGTTGGCTTTTGCAGCCCCTCAATTGTTTTTCCTTTTTCATACACATCAGGGTAACCACCCGAAACCAGCATTACCGTAACCGCGCTTTGGTCATCTATCTCAACCGCACATGCATCAAGGCGTTTTTCGGCTATGGCAATAAAAAGTTCAAGCAAATCGGATTTTATGCGTGGCATTACTACTTCGGTTTCGGGGTCGCCCATGCGGCAGTTGTACTCTATCACATAAGGCTCGGCTGCAGGGGTGCCTGCATGGGCAACCATTAAGCCAATAAAAATAAAACCACAATAAGTAAGGTTGTCGTTTTTAATTCCGTTAACGGTGGGCACTATAATTTTTTGTTCAATTTTTTGCATCAGCGCCTCATTAGCAAACGGTACCGGTGAAACTGCCCCCATGCCACCCGTATTGGGGCCTGTGTCGTTTTCGCCAATGCGTTTGTAGTCTTTTGCATTGGGCAATATTTTATAACTGCTGCCATCGGTTAATACAAACACCGACATTTCTACACCGTGTAAAAATTCTTCAATCACCACTTTATTGGCCGCAGCGCCAAAGCGGTTATCGGTAAGCAGTGCATGCAATTCGGCTTTAGCCTGCTCAAGTGCATCAATAATTAACACGCCTTTGCCGGCAGCAAGCCCATCGGCTTTTAAAACATACGGTGGTTTTAACGATTGCAAAAAAGCATAACCCTGCTGCACATCGTTTTTAGTAAACGTTTGGTAACGGGCTGTGGGTATGCCGTGCCGTTGCATAAACTGTTTTGCAAAATCTTTGCTGCCTTCAAGCTGCGCACCGTTGGCTGCAGGGCCTATTACAGCAATGTTTTTAAGCTGGGCATCGGCCGTAAAAAAATCAACAATACCTTTTACCAATGGCTCCTCGGGGCCTACCACTACCATGGTAATTTGCTGTGCAAGCACAAAATCTTTTATGGCTGCAAAGTCAAGCGGGTTTATATCCACATTGGTGCCGCATTGCACGGTGCCTGCATTGCCGGGGGCAATAAAAAGTTTGGTAAGCTGCTTGCTTTGCGCAAGTTTCCATGCAATGGCATGTTCGCGCCCGCCCTGGCCAAGTAATAAAATGTTCATTAACAAAAATTTTTGGTAATGATACTTAAAAACCGGGTTTAACCCCTTTTTTATGTGTATAATTGATAAACGTAATGCAATCGATTAAATGTATAAATTTTAAACAGGCTATATCAAATAAAAAAAGCACAAGCGCATTTAAGCACCTGTGCTTTTAGTAAAAATTATAAGGAGTAAGGCCTTCGCAAGCATCCGCAAATGCGGCTGTAGCCTTATACCGGGAGTTAGTAGGTTTTGCGGGTAACTATTTCACTCCATGTACCTTTTTTGCCTTTGGTGCCCACAGCGCGCACACGCGCACTGTAAAACACACCGCTTTGCAATTCGCCAATTACAATGCGGCCGGCAGTGGTTACTTTAAACTTTGTCCATGAATCAGGATTGTCAAGATTTTCGCCATAAAATATTTCGTACGAATACGCATTTTTTACCGACTTAAAAATAACCTCAAGCGAACCATCAAAAGGCCCCACTTTAATGTTAAACTTATCAGGTGCGGGCAGCAACCCCGAAGGGGTGGGTTTTGATTTAATTTCAAATCCGCTTAATAAAAACAGGGCTTCGTTGCCATCGGCAATTGCTGCACAATCGTTGGCCGTATTACGCAGTATGTTTTCCAATACCACACGGGCATCGTTTTTAGCGGCTGTGGCTGCCGGTGTGCCATGTTGAACAACCGATAGTTTTGCATTGTAATTGTCACGTGCGGCCTTTAGCGCATCAATGTCAATACCCGGAAAACTGCTTTCGTGCAATTCTAACTTTACCACAATGTTGTTTGCATATTCAAGCAAAGCAGCATCGGTTTTTTTGCTTAGCCCAAGTTTGGGCTGAATTAATGTGTTAATCATTTTTTTTCTTTTTTAAAATTAATTATTAATATAACTTGTTTAATTTAACTTTGAATTTTTTTAATGCGCGTTTAAAAAAATTTAAGTTTTGGTATTTATATGTATTTATGGGCTTTAAGGTTGCCTTGTTTTTAAAAACAGTTGCCAATTAACTGAAAATCAGGACAAAAAATTTCACCGGGTTTGTAAATAGTTTGTTGCTATTGCACGTTTGTGCCATCATTTACTTTCATGCGGTTGCCATTTCCGCACATGAGGAAGCTGCTCCCGCACATTCGGTTGCTATTTCCTTACATGAGCAAGCACCTTTCTTACATGCCGTTGCTGCTTCCTTACATGAGCAAGCTCTTTTCTTACATGCGGTTGCCGTTTCTGTACATGAGCAAGCCCCTTCCTTACATGAGTAAGCTCCTTCCTTACATGCGGTTGCTGTTTCCGCACATAAGCAAGCTCCTTCCGTACATGAGTAAATAACTCGCTTACATGAGTAAGCCCCTTCCTTACATTACAAAATCATTTTGTAATAAGAGAAAATGACAGCCGCACAAAAAAATATCAACATCCGTGTCCGCCTGTGCTTTTTATTATATACTTTAGGGGTGGCGAAAAAAGGACGAGGGACAGGTGTTATGGGACGAGGGGTTGGCGATGAGTGGTAATATTGCAGGTAGGAGTAGGAAGTTTTGCAGTAGGCAGTTGGCGGTAAACAATGAACTATAAGTAATAAACTATACCCCACATATCATGAATACCCAATCAAAAACCCCTCCAAAGGAGTCCTTCGGAGTTAAATATAGCTACAGCTAATCAAAGCCGCAAAGCTAAATTTGTTGTTGTTAAATAATTAAAAAATAAAATCTGATAATGGAAAACAAATATGTTTTCCATTATCAGATTTATTTATATGAAAAAAATTCAACTCCTATTACTACTAATATTTATTGCCAACAATGCTTTTTCTCAATTAAACAATAGTGTATGGTGCTTTGGAGACAGCGCACGAATAGACTTTTTTGGGGCAAGTGTGACTGCTTTTAGCAGTACCGTAATTTCTAGAGGAAGCTGTGTTAGCATTGCTGATACAGGTGGTTTAATTTACTATGCCTTTACTAGGGCAACAGTTACTGGCAATACAACTCTTGTTAAAACCTTTAATGATTCCATTATGTCAAATGGAGTAAATATCGTGGGGCAAGGCTGGTATCACGAGCTAGTTGCCTTACCTGACCCAGCATCCCAGAATAATTTCTACCTATTTAGTAATGGGATTACAAATAGCGGGTTGTCCGGAATACATTATTCAAAAATTGATATAATTCAAAACAACGGCTTAGGGCAAGTTGTACAAAAGAATGTACCATTATTTATTTCCTTAATGACTGATGTTATGGCAGCCGTGAAACACGGCAATGGGCGCGATTGGTGGGTGATTGCAAAACACAGATTCAATTTGTACAACTCAGACACCCTTCTTCAATACTTAGTAACACCTGCCGGAGTTCTTGGTCCTTATAAATTAAATACTACCGTTGCCAATGGTCCGGGCTTTGCAAATTTTACATTTTCATCTGATGGTAGTAAGTTATTATACACTGCTATAACGGGTTTAATAATGACATTGGACTTTGATCGGTGTAATGGACAGATTTCAAATCCAATTATTATTAAACCGGAAGTGGGTAGTGGTGGGTCAAATTGGACTTGGGGTTCCTGTTTTTCTCCCAACGATAGTTTAATCTATGTGTCACATATAGATGTTCCTTCTAAAATAATCCAATATAATTTATATGCCCCAAATATTGCAGCAAGTGCAGATACTTTTGCTCTTATAATGCCAAGCAGCCCCGCTTTTGCACGTAATGCCGGAGCGTTAAAACTTGGGCCCGATGGAAAAATTTATGTTGCCTGTGCATGGTCAGATACATTGGGAAGTTTTAATTACCCCTATCCTGATACGGCATATCACCCCGATAACATGTACCTTGCTACCATAGACAGCCCCAATGTAATAGGCGCAGGGTGTCATTTTAATCCTTATGGATTTTATTTAGGCGGTAAACGCAGCTATTGGGGCTTACCCAATAACCCAGATTATGAGATGGGGGCGTTGATGGGTTCACCATGCGATACACTCACCGGCCTCACCCCTAACCCCTCACCACAGGAGAGGGGGACACTGGAGGTGTTTCCTAACCCTGCAAACAATACCATTACTGTTGTAATAGAAAAAACTGTTTTATTAAATGCCAAAATAACAATTACAGATGCACCAGGTAAAATAATACAAGAACAAGAAGTAATGCAAAACCAAACACAAATAAACATTACCTCTTTACATGCCGGTATTTATTTTATTCATTTGCTTACTAAAGAAAAAAGTTATAGTGCTAAGTTTGTAAAACAATAAAAAATGAAAGTACTACTAATGGCATTTATTGTTTCCATTATAAATATTCAAAACAGCTTATCTATGATTTACCAACCAACTGAAACACTTGAAGCCATTGCCAACAGACCTGACGGGGGCACAACCCGCTGGCACACGCTGGCGACCCGTCAGGTGGAATCAGTGTATTGGGCAAGAGCAATGCTGGGTATTTACGTGGATGACAAACTTTTATTAATGCAACAGTACAGGATAAAAGATGAGCAGCAGGAACTTGTGAAAGAAAATAGCCAACAGGATTTTATAGATATTTATCCCAACCCCGCTCAGGATATTGTTTTTGTAAAATGCACTTCAAATAGGTTTGATTATTCAATTACAAATGCAATGGGTGAAGTGGTTTTAAAAGAAAGTTTAAATTGCAGTGAAGGAGAATATGCTCAAATTAATACCCATGCCTTATCTAAAGGGATTTACTTGCTACGTGTTTCTGCAAATGAAGTTGTTAAAAAACAAAAACTAACTATTATAAAATAAATTAAAAGGAGAGGATTCGCTTTTGCTCATCCTCTCCTTTTCTATTATGAAAAAATTAATAGTTATTTTATTGCTGTTGCAAGGAGTAAACTCTGATGCACAAAAAAGAAACTACCATTGGTGCTTTGGTGATAGTGCCGGTATTGATTTTAATAATTTGAACAACCCTTCTGCAACTACTTCAATATTGTGCAGCAAAGGCAGTAGTACATCAATAGCCGACATTAATGGCAACTTGCAGTTATATTGCTCTTACGACACAGATTTATTTAATGGGACAGGATTTTCGTGGAATGGCGAAGTATATACAAAAAACAACACCTTAATGCAAGACGGGGATTCGTTGATATTTGGTGGGTGGTATGACGAAGTGATTGTAGTTCCGTCTCCGGGTGACAGCGCCAAAGTCTATCTTTTTTATGTAGGAATTATAAACGGTGCTCCTATGGGTTATCATTATGCTTTAGTGGATTTAAACTATAACGGTGGGTTGGGTAAGGTTGTGCAAAAAAACATACAACTAAATAATGAAATAATGATTGATGCACTTGCGGCCGTTAAGCACGGCAATGGACGTGACTGGTGGGTAATTGCAAAAAACAGATATAATTTATATGCTTCTGACACTATTCTCGAATATTTAGTTACACCGTCCGGTATAACCGGGCCTTTTAAATTAAACAGCACAGTTCCAAATTATCCAAGTTTTTCAAATTTCACCTTTTCATCTGATGGCAGCAAATTTTTATATACAGCAGTTACAGGTTTAATTATGACATTAGATTTTGACCGATGCACAGGGCAAATCTCAAATCCTGTTGTTATAAAACCTGAACTGGGGGGGGGGGAACGTAGATTGGACATGGGGTTCATGCTTTTCACCAAACGACACTTTAATTTATGTTTCACAAAATATAATTCCCTCCACAATCGTTCAATACAATTTAACTGCACCTAACATATTAGCAAGTGCCGATACCATTGCTCAAATTGTTAGCAGTAACTCTTCGTGGGGAAGAGTTGCAGGAGATTTAAGATTAGGACCTGATAAGAAAATTTATGTTGCTTGCTTATTAGCGGATGATAGTGTTGCCTCATCAGTTACCCATTTTACATATCCCTACCCCGATACCGCATACTACCCCGACAACATGTACCTTGCCACAATAGAAAATCCAAATATAATAGGGAACGGCTGTAATTTTAACCCTTATGGATTTTATTTAGGTGGGAAACGCGCTTATTTGGGCTTGCCCAATAACCCTGAATATGAGATGGGGGCATGGGCGGGGAGTGGGTGTGATACACTAACTGTCCTCACCCCTAACCCCTCTCCAAAGGAGAGGGGGGTAACGGCAGTGCCTAATCCTGCAAGGGATAAACTAACGGTGCAGTTGCCTTCTGAGCCTGATAAAACAGAAGCTATACTTACAGATGTTACAGGCAAAACGGTACTGCGGCAGCGGTTAAAAAACAAACAAACTAAAATAGATGTGAGTAAATTAGCAACGGGGTTTTATTTGTTAAAAATTACAGATAAGGAAAATACGAGTGTTATTAAAATAATAAAGGAGTAGTATAAATTTATAATATGAATAATGTTTGCGTTACCAAACCCGTTCCGAAGTTTCGGAACACAGTGAAATTAGTAATCATAAAATGAGGTTTATATTAATAATCACTTCAATATTTTATTTTAGTATTGCTAAATGCCAATTTACTGACAGAGTATGGTGCTTTGGGGATAGTGCGGGCATAAATTTTATGAATATTACAAACCCACTATTATTTTCAAGCAGTGGCCGTTCTCGTGGGTCGAGTGCCTCCATATCTGACCATAACGGCAATTTGCTATTTTATAGTCAGGGTAATTCAGAAAACACGTGGTCTTACCCTAATCTTGCAGAAATATTTTCTTCAACTAACCAATTAATGCAAAATGGGGATAGTATTTTTTGTTCAGGCTGGTACAATGAATTACTCATAGTCCCTAACCCCGCTAACGATAGTACTTTCTACTTATTTTCAATAGGCATTACCGGTACTTATGGCAT
>CAYSPG010000022.1:0-62439 GCA_964432885.1 uncultured Flavobacteriaceae bacterium | reverse complement strand
ACTCCCTACTGGTGTCTCTTCGTCTGTTTCAATCTTTTAACCACACAAAAACCCCCCCCCCACCTCTCCCACTAAAATAATTAAACACTGTCATGCCGAGCCAAGCCGAGGCATCTAAAAACAGAATTCGAAATTTTTATCGGACAACAGTGGTTATCAAAGTAAACTTTGGTATAGGTTTAAAGTCTTTTTAATAACGCTTACTTAAAAAAAGATGAGGTTAAGAAAAACAATTAGATGAAAAAAAGCTGCACTTCTTCCGCCAGCATATGTGCATCTACCTTTTCAAAAGAATGAAATGTTTGCGGCAAAACTTTGAATTGAGCATTTTGCATCAGCAGGCTGGCACTTTGCGCTTCGGCTGATGTAACCATATTATCTGAATCACCAATAGTTAATAAAATGCCGGTATTAATTTTTTCAAAATCGCTGTTGGTTAAATGATTATTGCCAAGTTGCTTGATGAGCATCGCTGTTTGGGTTACCACTTTTTTCCAATCGTTAGGCGCATGTCTTTGCTTTAACTCATTTGCAAACGCAGGAATTTTAATTTCCATTTTATTTGCATCAAGCATTTTAATTTCCTTTTCTGCTGTTGCACTATTCCAGTTAAGTTTGGTGCCAAGTGTAAAAATGGCATTTATTAAGTGTGGTTTATTTTTAGCTAACCACAAAGCCACATAGCCGCCCATGCTGTAACCAAAAATATTTGCAGGTGACAGCGTCTTAATTTCAATATATTCTTCCAGTTCTTCTGCAAAATTTTTAATAGAAAAGTCAGTATGCAAAAAAGCTTTGCCTCCATGACCGCTAAAATTAAATTTAAATATTTCAAAGTTGCTTTTTAGTTCTTCGCTAAGTTTATCAAACATGGCAGCCGAACCAAGCGCGCCATGAAGCAGTAAAAGTTTTTGTTTCATAATTAAGAATGCTAAAATAAAAAATAAAGCCGCCAGCAAAATGCCAGTGGCTTTTTTGAAAAGCAGAAAGTGAAAAACAATCTTTACATTTTTTTGATTAAGAGATGCAATTAAAAATACATTCCATAAAAACAACCGAAATAACTACTTTTAGCAGCAAAATAAATTTTATGGATGTAGTACAATACAACAGTATGGCATGGGATAAATGCGCTGACAGCAAGGGCCGATGGAGTGTGCCTGTTACTAAACAGGAAGTGGATGATGCGCGCAACGGAAAAATTAATGTGGTGCTTACTCCTGTAAAACCTATTCCGATAAGTTGGCTGCCTCCATTAAAAAATGCGCGTGTTCTTTGCCTTGCATCAGGTGGCGGGCAGCAGGCGCCCATTTTTGCAGCGGCTGGTGCAGTGGTAACTTCATTTGATAATTCGCACAAACAACTTTTGCTTGATAAGCAAGTGTGCGATGAGAATAATTTACCCATTTCCATTATACAAGGTGATATGCGCGATTTATCTCGCTTTGCCGATGGCGAATTTGATTTTGTTTTTAATCCATGCTCGGTGGCATTTATACAAGATGTTACTGTGGTATGGCGGCAGGTGTACAGGGTGCTTGCAAAAGGCGGTGTGTTTATGTCGGGTTTTTATAATCCCATCACATTGCAGTTTAACGAACGAGAGGTGGAAAAAGGAAAAGTTATTTTACGTTACAAACAACCTTACTCTGACCTTACATCACTAAGCAAAAAGGATTTAAAATATTTTATTGACCGTGATGAACCGCTTATACATGGCCACTCGCTAAATGATTTACTTGGTGAGCAAATGCGATTGGGATTTCGGCTTACCGATATGTTTGAAGATGTTTGGGATCATGATCATGCACTCAATAATTTTTTTCCTTCTTTTATAGCAACACGCGCAGTAAAATAAACAACACAAAAAAAAACAAATGAAAAATATTTTTATTTCAACCATTGCTTTAGTATTAAGCACACATGCCTTTGCACAAAACAAATTTATTTCCGACAGCCTTGACGCATACATAGTACGCGAAATGCAACGATGGAATTTGCCCGGCATGGCAGTGGCAATAGTTAAAGACGGAAAAACGATAGTAATGAAAGGGTATGGCGTGCGCGAAGTAGGCAAAAGCGATAAGGTGGACGAAAACACCTTGTTTCAAATTGCATCAAACACCAAAGCATACACCGGCACTTCGCTGGCACTGCTCGACAATGAAAAACGTATTTCGCTTGACGATAAAATCACAAAGTTTATTCCTGACTTTAAATTATACGATGAACTTGCAACAAAAGAAGTTACCGTGCGCGATATGCTTTGCCATCGTATTGGCTTTCGCACCTTTCAAAGTGATATTTTAAACTGGGATTGCAACCTTACACGCAAAGAACTTATCATGAATATGCGCAACGTAAAACCATCGTATAGCTTTAGGTCGCGCTATGGTTACTGCAACATGGGTTTTGTTACAGCTGGCGAGATTGTAAAAATTGTTACCGATACTACTTGGGAAGATTTTGTGCATCACCGTATTTTTAAACCCCTTGGCATGAACCGCACGAGCACAAGCTACGCAACTATTGTTGGCGATGCCAATGCAGCGCGCCCTTATACTGTTTTTGAAAATAAACTTATGCGTATTGATTACGCCAACATTGACAACATTGGCCCGTGTGCCTCCATCAACTCGTGTGTAAGCGATATTTCGCACTGGATAATGATGCAACTTGACAGCGGACGATACAATGGCAAACAAATAATTCCGTTTGATGTAATTAAAAAAACACGTACATCAAATATGATTGTGCGCGATGCAAACAATCCTGATATGCCATCAGCGCATTTTAATACTTATGGATTGGGGTGGGAATTGGAAGACATGCATGGATATAAAATTATTTCACATGATGGTGGGGCAAATGGTTTTGTAACCAACACAACATTGATTCCTGAACTAAATGCAGGCTTTACCATACTTACAAACAGCGATGCCAATTGGCTTTTTGTTGCATTGCGCCAGCAAATAATTGATGCATTGGCAAACCAGCCGTACAAAAACATCAGCCAAAATTATTACGCACGCTATTCAGCCGGTACCGATGAGGACAACAAGCGTATTGAAAGCCTGAGAAAAAAATCATTATCAAAACCTGCACTTGCATTGCCAGCCGAAAAATTTATTGGCACCTATAAAAACGAGGTGTATGGCCAAATGGAAATTAAAAGTGAAAACGGAAAATTAGTAATGCACCTGTTGCACCACCCACGTGTAAAGGGAGCACTTGAACCTACAGGCGAAAAAAGTTTTATATGCACTTTCAGCGATGTTACCTATGGCATTCATGAATTACCGTTTACTATTGAAAACGGAAATGTAAAATCAATTACCGTAAAGGTGAATGATTTTATTGATTATTTGTCTTACGAGTTTGTAAAGATAAACTAGCCATTGCTTGTATTAATGGTTTTTGTAAGCAGGTTTTTTTATCCGTTACTATTTTTTGTGATGCTTGCGTTTGTAAATGCTGTTGGTTTTAATGGTTTGTACGGACAAGATGCATACGAATACTTTAGATACAGCAAAGCATTGCATCACTTCTTTATAACAGGTAAAAATCCCGGTGATTTTTTTTGGAGTTTTATGTATCCGCTTACAGGAAGTTTACTTTCATTTGTTTTTTCTCCAGTGTTTTCTCTTCAACTTGTTTCCATGCTTTCGTTTTTATTTACATTTTATTTTACCGAAAAAATTCTGCTGCATTTTTATTCTGATAAAAAAAACGCAATCCGTTTTTACTTATTACTTTTCTGGTTTTTGTCACCGTTTAGTTTACGCAGTGCCGTTACGTGCATGTCAGATATGCTATGCCTTAATTTTATCATGGGCAGTTTATATTTTTTGGTAAAGCTGTCGGCAGGAAAAATAAATTCCTTTTTGTACTTTGTTTTATTTGCATGTTTGGCTTGCATTACACGATATGCAGCAGCTGTAATTTTACTGTTTCCGTTTTTTTATGCTGTTAAAATTTTTGCCGGCAGGTTTAACTTTCGCATTTTGTTGCTCTCACTTATTACAGCGGCTGTAATTTTAATTCCCCTTGTTGTTATTAAAAGCGGAAATGTTCACAGCCTGCTTCCTCACTATTTTATTTTCGAATGGAATGTTGCCAATCTTTTTAAGTCTGAATTTTTAACTGCTGATGGCTTGCAGACTTATACGCTGCCAAATATTGTTTACTGTTTCAGCAATCTGTATTCGCCCGGATATTTTTTTGCAGGGCTGATTGTATTGTTTTTTACGCGAAAAATATTTTTTAAAGAACCATTTATTAAAATTGTTTTATTGTCATGGTATTCGTACGCTTTTTTTGTTGGCTGCATTCCGTTTCAAAATAACAGGGTGCTGCTGTTATCGTTTCCTTTAGTTTTAGTTTTTCTATTTCCGGCAGCTCAACTTTCTTGGAAATACATTTCAGAAAAATTTACAAACAAAAAAGTTGTTTTAATTACGGTGGCAATGCTTCAGCTTGTATTATTTACACGCGCATTTATTCCCTTTTACCATTACAATGCAAACGAACAAAAAATAATTTCTTTTATTCAATCAGTACCACACACCACAGTTTATACCACTGAAATGACTGCTGCGCTTAATGCATTTGATGTTAAGCACACTGTAATTGATTTATGGAATGAGTCAATAAACAAAATAAATAAACCTGCCTTGTTGCTTGTTAACTTGCCAAAATTTGAAAAGCAATATGAAAACATGAATGTGATGAGCAATTATAATATTATCCGCAATAAAACACAAATTACATTGGTAAAAAATTTTGATTCAGGATGGCAACTGTATGAAATCAGGTAAGCATATAATTTGGCTGGTGCCGGGTTTTGCCCAAAACGAATCAGACACTACATGCCTGCCATACCTGCAGGCATTGTTGCGTGGGTTTAAAAAATATTATCCTGAAATTACAATTACTGTTTTTACGTTTCAATATCCTTTTACCAAAGGCTGGTACAATTTATTTGATACCCGTGTTTTTTCAGCAGGAGGAAAAAACAAAAAAGGGCTTGTACGTTTTAAAACTTGGAAAACAATACTAAGCGAAGTAAAAAGTTTTATTGCCAAAAACAACGTTGATTTGATTCAAAGCTTTTGGCTAACCGAATGTGCTGTTATTGGCAATTTCATTTCAAAAAAATACAAACTGCCGCACTTTTGTTACCAGATGGGGCAGGATTGTTTGCCAACAAACAACTATTTGCCGTTGTTTAAATTTTCAAAATTCAAAATCATATCTCTATCAGAATTTGCTGCCGCGCATTATAAAAAAACAACAGGCAAAACGGTTTGCGCTGTAATTCCACAAGGCATGGAGGATGACTTTTATGCATTTGATACTACGGTTGAGCGTACAACAGATGTTATTGGAGTGGGGTCATTAATTAAATTAAAACAGTTTAACGTTTGGGTTGAAGCCATTGCTGAATTGAAGAAAAAATTTCCGGATATCCGGTGCGTAATTTGTGGTGACGGGCCTGAGCACCAAAATATTTTACAACTGATAAAAGAAAAAAATCTTGAAAAAAATATTTCGCTTTACGGAAGTGTTTCGCGCACACAGGTGATGCAGTATATGAATCGAAGCAAAATATTTTTGCACACTTCTTCATTTGAGTCAATGGGGTATGTTATACAAGAAGCGCTTTTTTGCGGATGCCATATTGTGAGTTTTGAAAAAGGATATGTGCCGAATACAACACAAACTCATCTTGTGAAAAATGCAACTGAAATACCAAATACCATTAAAGGTATTTTGGAGAATTACAAAAAGGGAAATTCCGTAAGGCCAGCAACCATAGAGCATACCGTACAGTCACTTGTAACACTTTATTTTGATTAATGCTGCTTTGTAAATTTTCATTTATATATTGTCCGATTAAAACTATATTTTATGATGTTAAGATTCCTCATTTCATTCGGAATGACAAAGTATAGTTGTTTTGAGGATGAGGCTGGGCTTATTTTTGCGCTTTGCGCAAAAATAAGCCCAGCCTCATCCTCGTTCTCTCCGAATTAACTGTCATTCCGAATGAAATGAGGAATCTTTTTTTGTATATGACAACGGTGTTTTCATTTATATGTGCAAAACGATGTTAGTAAAACAAGACCTGTGCAACCAAATGCCCAAACACAAAAAATAATTTAGCGGCAAACAAAAATATATGACCCATAAATTAACAACAGCCCTGATGGCAATTTTATTTTTAGCAGTGGTTTTTAACGGCTGCAAAAAAAGCGATGATGATGATACAACAGCGTCAACAGGAACTTGTACTGACGGAATTCAAAATCAGGGAGAAACAGGCGTTGACTGTGGCGGCCCATGTGCCAATGCCTGTGCAACTTGTACTGATGGAATACAAAACCAAGGTGAAACCGATGTAGATTGTGGCGGTCCTTGCGATGCATGTCCGTCATTTACTGCTTTAATTGCTGGTTCAGGTTTTTCTGCCACTACATATTTTGTTGACTCCACCTCTGTATCCGGAACCACTGGTTATAGAATTTATGGAACAACAACTTCATCCGGTGCAATTGATATTTATATCAATGCGGTAAATGCCAGTCATACAATTGCTGTGGGTACTGAATATGATTTGGCAGCGTTACCGGCCGGAGTTACGGTTCCTATTATGAAGTATATTAACCCCATCGGAACTCCTTTTCAGGCTTTTAATGTGGGTAAATTAAAGTTTACCAGCCTTGATAAAACAAAAGGAAAAGCTTCAGGAACATTTAGTTTTAATGGAATTAACGGCACGACTATAGCAGTAACCAACGGGGTTTTTACCAACGCACCATGGAATTAAAGAATGAAATGTTTTATATTACATAACCTGCTTTGGGGGGCTGTTTGCACTCTGGTTCTTGCATCATGCAGTTCCAACCCTTCTGTCGAAGAAAAAATTTTGCAAGAACCTCCTATTGCCAAAGAAACATTTGATTCGATAATAAAAAAGGGAGAGTATATACCCGAAAGAAAAAACGCACGTGCCACTTTAAATAATGAAGAGTGGGTTTCTACCGCTTATACCGTAAATGTTTTTACGGTAAAGGATAAAAAAATTTATTCTATTTATTTAACAAATGGAAATTCGCAGGTAACCATGAATTATTCGGGCCCCGAAAAACCCGGCACTGTTAACACCGGTGATTTTTTGCAAGCCGCTGTACGCGAAAATGACATGAGTACTTATCCATGTAACAATGGCTTTATTGAGTTTACAAAGTTTGATTTAACAGAGAAGAAAATGTCGGGACGCTTTAAATTATATTGCGTTTCGGAAAAAGGAAACAAACAAAAAAACTTTGACGAAGCTGTGTTTACCGATTTAAGTTGGCAGGAAAAAGTAGCACCATCCAAATAATTGTTTGAACAAAAAAAACGTGTTGATTAAATTGTCAACACGTTTTTTTTTTTTGATAGGAAGTGCTTTATTTTTTCCAATTCAAAAAAAGCAGCAAACGGTAATCAGAATTTTCAAGCACCAGCGAATCGGGGTATGGATTGGATGTAACCAAAGTATCGCCCGGTGAAACCGAAAAGTTAAATTGTGTCATCAGGGTTGTATCTGTTGCTGAACTCGAATCGGCTTTTTCCAAATCATACATTGAAAATTGCATATTGCGGCCAAAAGCAGGGATGGCAAATTCATTGGTTATAAAATAAGCCAGTGGAAGCGAGTCCTGTATTACATTTTCAAATTGCGAATGCTGAAAAAAATCTTCGTAATTAAATGTGTCGGGCTCATTGTCAATAATGCTGTAAAAAATATCGGGCCCAAGTATTACCGAATCGGATGCAGAAATGGTATCCCATGTTTGGCCGGTGTTGGGATCTATCTGAGGATAATTTTGCAATAAAATTGCGCGCACGGCTACCGAACTTCGGGTGCCGTAAAATCCACTTGTTTCTTCGTTTTGTTCATTATAATCCTTTTGGCAGGATGAATACAAAAAAACAACCAGGCCAACAGCAATTATATTTATTAAATGTGATTTTTTCATCCAACTAAAGTAAACGTAAATGTTTGCAAAAAATTTTACCGCACTAAAATAAAAAAAATAGCTTGTAGATAACAGCCGATTTCCTACCAGGTTTTAAAAATCTCGTACACAAGTGCATCATGGTCGTGCATAAAATCTTTGCGGCAAAATTTCATTCCGCATTTTTCAAGCACTTTAATACTGGCCGTATTTTGTTCCATTGCCATACCAATAATTCTGTTAAGCCCTGCTGTTTCAAAACCATACTTTATGCTGGCCATTGCAGCCTCGGTGGCATAACCATATCCCCAAAATTTTTTCATAAATCTATAGCCAAGGTCAACTTCGGTAGCGCCATCGCGAAGTTTAAGGCCACACCATCCGGTAAAGGCACCCGTACTTTTTAATATTACAGCCCATCGGCCAAAGCCATTATCGGCATATTGCTTTTGAATATTGTTTAGAATAAGCTCTTTTGCCTCGTCAAGATTTTTAAAAGCAGGGTCGCTGGTATAACGTACCACATCAGGGTCGTCATTTAAATCATACACCGCTTTGGTATCGTTAACCGTTATCTCACGCAAAATAAGCCTTTCGGTTTCGGCAATTATCTTATTCATATAAAAAATAAAAGGCTGCCAGAGTATGCACCGGCAGCCCAAAAAAATATTGGTTGTTTAATTACTTGCCTCTTACTTTTTTCTCGCTGGAAACGGTAAGTTTTTTTCTGCCCTTTTTTCTGCGGGCAGCCAATACTCTGCGGCCATTGGGTGTTTCCATGCGCTCCATAAATCCGTGTTTGTTTCTGCGTTTGCGGTTCGAAGGTTGATATGTGCGTTTCATTTCTACTAATTAATTTTTTTTATTAAGAGGCGGCAAATATAGAAATATTTGTTTCACTCAAAAGGGCAGGTAAACAATCTTTTTTTCGGCAAAAAAAGGCTCGTTGATAAAGTCGGTAACAGCCACGGAATGAACCTTTTTTGCAAAGGGTTCTAACTCATCTGTTAAGTTACCTCCCTTTAGGCAAATTATGCCATTGGGCAATGCATGGTGGGATTGTTTAGCAATTTTACCCTTTGACCATTTAACCAAGTCGGCCAAAGGCGCTGTGGCGCGCGATACCACAAAATCAACTTCGGTATTTACTTGTTCGGCCCTTATATTGATGGCTTTTGCATTGGTAAGCCCAAGTGCAGAAATCATATTGCTAACGGCATTTATTTTTTTGCCAATTGAATCAACCAGCGTAAAATTAACCTGCGGAAAAAAAATTGCTAAAGGAATACCCGGAAACCCGCCTCCGGTACCAATATCCAACACCCTTGTTCCATCTTTAAAACTTATAAATTTTGCAATAGAAAGGGAGTGCAAAACATGATTTACATAAAAATTATCTAAGTCCTTGCGCGAAACAAGATTAATTTTAGAGTTCCACTCAACAAATAAATTTTTAAATGCTTTATAGCAAAAAATTTGCTGCGCTGTAAGTTCCGGAAAATGCTTGCGGATTATTTCTTCTGAAAACATTAGTTAACAAAAAGTGTGGATTTGGTTTTGGCAAACGTAACAAAACCATATAATTGCCAATGGAAAAATTGCAGTGGTGCGATAAAAAAGTAATATTTTATGAAAGCGCCAAAAGCGGCAAGATGCCGCAGAACAAAACAAGGAACGAGCGAAAATGACGCTCGCTCCTACGGGGCACAACATAAAAGGCAAAAATTGTTTGCTGCAGGTTTTTGATGTAAGCGGTAAATTAATTTACTCAAACAAAAAACAAACGGTGCCGCCATATTACACGCATGAAATAAATTGTGAGATGTTTAGTAAAGGGATTTATTTTGTGGAGTTAACAACAGAAAAAGAAAAGTTGCAGTGTAAATTTATAAAGCAGTAAGGTAAAGTCCTCCCGTACGGGGAGGATTTAGGTGGGGCTTGAGAAAGAAAAACTGGAGTGCAGGTTTGTTAAGCAATAAACAAAAGTCCCCCTTCGGGGTCCCGATGCTTCGGGATTAGGGGGCCTTAAGCTATATATGCCCCTCAGAATTTCGCATTATCTGGTATAAAAATTCGCGTGCGCGGAAGAGTTGGGCTTTAACAGTGCCTAATGGCAACTGCAGTTCAATGGCAATTTCTTCGTAAGAAAGTTCGCGGAAATAGCGCAGCTCAACAAGGTTTTTATAACGGGGTTTTAATTTATCAACCACATCGCGCATAAGTTCCACTTTTTGTTTTTTCATCATCCTTTCCTCTGGACCAAGTGTATCTGACTTTACTTCCATCATTATTTCTTCTCCATCATCGCCTTCAAATCCTTTATCCATCGAAAAAGTTTGCTTGCGCTTTTTGCGTATAAAGTCAATACAGTTATTGGTGGCAATTTTAAAAAGCCAGGTGCTAAATGCGTAATCGGGTGTGTACTGGCGGATGTTTTTAAATGCTTTGCCAAATGCTTCAATGGTTAAATCATCGGCATCATCTCGGTTGTTTACCATTTTAAGCAGCATAAAGTAAATGGAATCTTTATAGCGTTGCATAAGTTCGGCATAGGCTTTTTGGTTGCCGTTATCAATGGCATCGCGCACAAGCACATAATCTTTTAATCCTTTTTCGGAAAGGTTAGGATTTACAACAGGTTTTTCAGCCTCACCGGTTACATCAGGTTTAACAACCTTGGCAGTTGCAATTTTGGTTTTTCCTGCTTTGGCAGAAACTTTAACCTTAATTTTTACTTTTCCTTTTTTGCTTTTGCGTGCAGTTTTTACTTCCATGATTTGCTTTTAAATAGCATGTTAAACATTCCAAGTACCGGATAAATTAATGCAATAAGTAAATCGTAAAACGGTATTAAAATAAGTAAATCTTTTTCGTTTAACCGATTTATGCACTTGCCATAAATACCCATTTGTAAAACCAAACGTAGGGCAAAGGCGCACACTACCCAAAGCACTTTAAACTTAATTATTAACAATGCAATGAGGGTAACGTAAAACAATACCTGCGAGGCAAAAAATAATCCGAGTTTAAATTTATCTTTTGCCTTATATAGTTTGCTTGCGCTTATGTGCCTGCGTTTTTGTGTAAACCAATCGCTAAAATTTGTTTTGGGCTTTGAATAAGTAAATGATGCAGCCAGCAAACACACTTCTGTATTTTTAGTATTTGCTGTTTCGTTTACAAACAAATCATCATCGCCCGAAAGAATGTGCTGATGGCTGGCAAAACCTTTGTTTTTAAAAAACAACGATTTTTTATACGACAAATTTCTGCCAACCCCCATATACGGACTGCGGCCCAGTGCAAACGAAAAATATTGTATGGCATTAAAAACAGTATCGAATCTGCCCCACGTGTTTACAAAACTTTTTTGTTTGGTGTAAGCGCCATAGCCAATTACAATTTCCGTTTCGGGCTTGTATGCTCCCATCATTTCCTGTATCCATGTTTTGCTATTAGGATAACAATCGGCATCAGTAAGCAACAGGTGTTCGTGTTCGGCTGCTTTTATTCCCAGTGCAAGTGCAAATTTTTTTCCATGGCTGTATCGCTCCTGCTCTTTAAGCGTTACTATTTTCAAGTGTTTATGTTTTTCTTCAAGTTCTTCAAGGTATTTTTCTGATTCGTCCCATGAGCAGTCGTTTACAACAATTACCTGAAATGTTGGATATTCCTGTTCAAGAACTGAAGGTAAAAATTGTTTTAAATTTTCAATCTCATTGCGTGCGCAGATGATAACCGAAACCGGAGGAAAAATTTTAGAACCTTCTTTGGGTTTATGAAATGCAAGTCGGGTAAATGAAAATAAATAATAACAAAGTTGAATAAGAAAAGCTGTTGCAAAAATTCCTAAAAGGACAAACCAGCAATTTTCTGTTGTTACGTACTGCAAATATTTCTCCACTATTTTTATAGTTACCGGTTTTCATTTTCAGCGTGCAGGTAATTTTCATTACTAAAATTGAAAACTGCACATTGCCAACTACAAACTCTTTTCAGCGCGCAAATCTATGCCCTTACCTCCCACCCTTTATTTTTATCTTTGGCAAAATATTAACATTGTTATCTTAAAACATCAAACCACAAACATCAAACTTTAGACTGTAACCTTTTTTAATGCATTTCGAACTTTCAGCAACTGATACGCACACACGCGCACGTGCCGGTAAAATAACAACGGATCATGGCCACATACATACACCTATATTTATGCCTGTGGGCACAGCAGGTACTGTAAAAAGTGTTAACCAGCGCGATTTGCAAAATGATGTAAAAGCCGAAATTATTTTAGGAAACACCTATCACTTAAATCTAAGGCCAACAACCACTATTTTAGAAAAGGCCGGAGGCTTGCATAAATTTATGAGTTGGAAAAAACCCATACTTACCGATAGCGGAGGGTACCAGGTATATTCCTTATCGGCCGTAAGAAAACTAACCGAAGAAGGCGTAAAATTCAGTTCGCATATTGACGGAAGCAAGCATTTTATTTCGCCCGAAATATCCATGGACATACAGCGAAGCATTGGAGCCGATATTATTATGGCTTTTGATGAATGTACTCCTTATCCATGTGAATACAAGGTTGCAAAAAAATCAATGGAACTTACACATCGTTGGCTTACACGCTGTATTAATCATGTAGATAAAACAAAACCGCTTTACGGATTTGAACAAACACTTTTTCCGATTGTGCAGGGAAGCACGTTTAAAGATTTGCGCAAACAAAGTGCAGAGTTCATTTCTGAAACCAATCAGGCGGGTAATGCCATAGGCGGATTATCTGTTGGCGAGCCGGCCGAAGTGATGTATGAAATAACAGAGGAAGTTACAACCATACTTCCAAAAGAAAAACCGCGATACTTAATGGGCGTGGGCACGCCTGCAAATATTTTAGAGTGCATTGCACTGGGCATAGATATGTTTGACTGTGTAATGCCTACACGCAATGCGCGCAACGGCATGTTGTTTACATCGAATGGTATTATGAATATGCGCAACGAAAAATGGAAAGATGACTTCTCTCCTATTGATGAAAACGGAACTTGTTTTGTTGACACCGAATATTCAAAAGCATATTTGCGCCACTTGTTTGTGTGTAAAGAAATGCTGGCCGCACAAATTGCTACGTTGCATAATCTTTCGTTTTATATTTGGCTTGTAAAAACTGCGCGAGAAAAAATTACGGAAGGCAGTTTTATGCAATGGAAAAAAGACATGGTGGAAAAAGTGAGCATAAGGTTGTAACCAATTTGCAGTTGGCAATTCGCAAAAAACAATTTAACAATACAAAAATGAATTTTGATTTAGATAAAAGTTTAGAAATTTTAGAACGAACACCCGGTGTTTTAAAAAATTTACTTGCAGGATTATCCGATGACTGGACAATGGTAAACGAAGGAGGCGAAACATGGAGCGCTTACGATGTGGTTGGCCATTTAATACATGGCGAAAAAACCGACTGGATTGAACGTATTGAAAAAACGCTGGGCGAAAACTCCGACCGCAATTTTAAAACCTTTGACCGCTTTGCCCAGTTTACCGAAAGCAAAGGAAAAACTTTAGAGCAATTGCTGAATGAATTTGCCGAACTAAGAAAAAAGAATCTTGTCACTTTAAAATCAAAAATCATAACGGCTGATAAACTAAAACTAAAAGGAGTGCATCCAAAATTTGGTGAAGTTACCCTGGAACAACTTTTATCTACCTGGACAGTGCACGACTTAACACACATTGCGCAAATAACACGTGTAATGGCAAAACAATACAGAGAAAACGTGGGTCCTTGGCTCGAATTTTTTACTTTGCTTCAAAAATAACATGTCGCTTTCGCTGTTAAATTTTTTAATTATTGCTTATGTAATGTCAATGGTGGCATGCATAATTGTGCTGGCCGTTCATTCAAAAATAAATTTAAGAGCAAGCAGGTTTGCCGCCATACTTCATGCATTGATTGCAATTGTTTTGTTTGTTCAGCTTTTTAATGCAAAGGGAAACACCACATTTTTAGTTGCCGCGCTGTTTGCCACATTTATTTGCACGGGCATAGTTGGCTTTGCATTTGTTATCCGTAAAAAATTTCACCTGCTCATAAAAGTTTATTTTTCCATTTTTGTTTTATCGTTTCCGCTTTACCTTTACGCACCGTCAAAAGTTTTTACCATAATGAGCCTTGGTATGCTTAACGCTGATAATGCAAGCGAGATTTATTTATCAAACAATTATTTTTTGGTAAAACAGCAGGGCATGATAAAAAAAGAAAGTTCGGCTACAAGCTATAAAGTGGTAAAACGCATGGGCATGTTTAACAAAACCCTTGCACGCGATTTTGTTTTTGGCTTTGAGCCCGATTCGGCCATTGTTTTGAGTTTTAACGAAAATTCGGAAATTAGCCTGCGCGGATTTAAAAAAAATAAAACCGTAAACAATCAATATAAACTCGACAGTGCCGATGCAACCCAAAAAACAATTGCTTCGCGCGACACTGTTTTAAAATTTAAAAACAAATAACCCTTATGCGTAAAATTATTTTTTCATGTATTGCCTGCATTTTTGTCCAAAGTGCATTTAGTCAACTTCCCTCAACCGATATTTTTTTGGTTGAATACAATATTGCCAAAACCGGCAAGTATTTTTTTGTTCCACCTTATAATTTCACCAAACGTGCCGGCTATGATAACCAGCCTTCGTTTTCTCCTGATGGTGAAAAAATTTTTTATGTCTCAACACGCGATAGCATTCAAACCGACCTGTATTCCTATAGCATTTACGACAGCATTACCGAACAGATTACCCGAACACCCGAAAGCGAATTTTCACCGGTACTGCTTGGCGATAATTTTTATGTATCTCACATAAAGCAAGAACTTGACAAGAAGCAGCACCTAAACAAATGCCTGCTTGATGGCAGTGAAGACCAGCAAATTTTAAACTCAACCGACTCGGCAGCATACTATGCGTGGATAAACGAGAACACGCTGGCCGTAGTGGTGCTTGATAAAATAATGCAACTGAATATTTATGAAATGCCATCCGAGCAATTTACACCGCTTGTAAAAAATGTGGGCCGCTGTGTTACACGCATGTATAACTCAATGGATGAAGTTTGTTACATTGACAAAAACGATACAGCAAATATTATGATTATGCGCTACAATGTAAAAGAAGGAATGATGAACCCGGTGGCCCCCATGCTTAAGGGATCTGAAGATTTTGCATGGACCAATGACGGCAAAATTATTGCAGGGCGCGATGGAAAGCTTTATATCCTTGACCCTTTAAAACTTAAAGAAGACATAAATTCGTTTGATCCAAAACTTGCCGAAACCAACTGGATAGAACTTGCCGACTTTTCTAAATCCATTGGAAATTTTTATCGTATTGCCGTAAGCCCTAAAGGAAACAAATGGGCTATAGTGGGTTACACCGGCAAAAAGCCTTGAGGGGCTACTGTTTGAGATTTGTTATTTGCAGTTTGACGTTTCCCCTCGAAAAGCGGAATTTCGCTTTGCTTAAGTTGAGTGAAACGAAATCCGGTTTTTTTAAATGGAGGATTTACTTTTACGGTCTTCTTTATTTTGCCTACTGCCTACTGTTTTCTGTGGTAACCTAAAAAAACATTTGCACGTTTAAAAGTTTATAGCGTACTTTACGCTCCATAAGTTACGCTACGTATATTACGCTACGCAATAAACGCTATAATAAACAATCCCAAACATGGATTTCTTCACCGCCATAGACCTTGACAACCCGTTTCCGATAACAGGCTACGAAAAGCCCGAGTATTTTTGTGACAGAGAAAAAGAATTGCAACACATTGTAAAAGCCACAGCCAACAAACGAAACATTACCCTTTTTGCAAACCGCAGGTTTGGAAAAACGGGACTTATACAGCATGTGTTTTACGCACTCGGCAAAAAAAGAAACCACCGTGTAATTTACTTTGACATACTGGGCACCGAAAATTTCAAAGACTTTGTAAAGCTGTTTGGTCAGTCGGTAATAGGAAAACTTGACTCAAAAGCATTAAAATTTTTGCATACAGCCACAGGAATTATAAAATTGCTGCGGCCAAAAATCACCTACGATCCGCTTACTGGCGAACCCGAAGTTACACTTGACATTGAAACCGAAAAAGAAGCCGTGCATACACTTGACCAAATATGCAAATACCTTAAAGAGCGTTCGCGACAGCAAAAAATAATTATTGCCATTGACGAGTTTCAGCAAATACGTGAGTATCCCGAAAAAAATACCGAAGCTGTTTTGCGCTCTAAAATTCAAATGATGCCGGGCGTTTCGTTTATATTTAGCGGAAGCAGCAAACACCTGCTTACCGAAATGTTTACCGATGCGCGCAGACCGTTTTATCAAAGCACCGATTTGCTTGAACTAAATAAAATAAAGCCCGAAATATATTCGGCATTTATAAAATCGCATTTAAAAAAAGCCAAAAAGAAAATTGATGACGAAACAATTGCTTACATATTGGAGTGGACACGCAACGTAACTTTTTATGTACAGTCGGTGTGCAACAGGCTTTATTACCTTACCGAAAAAAACCTTACACGCGAAGTGGTAAATGCAGCCTTGTATGAATTGCTAAAAGAGCGCGAGTCGGGATTTTTTAACATACGTCCATTAATTACCACACAGCAATGGCAGCTATTAATTGCAGTGGGAAAAGAAGATGGTGTAAAAGAGCCCAGCGGATTTGAATTTTTACACAAATATAAACTGGGCGCAAGCAGCACCGTGCGCACGGCACTAAAGTCGCTTATCGAAAAAGAACTTATTGTGCATGAAGACGGCAGGTTTCATGTGTATGATGTGTATTTTTCAAAATGGCTGCAACGGCTTTAAATTTTTATGGCAAAAAACAAAGTTGATTTTATTATTGTGGGACAAGGGCTTGCCGGAACGTTGCTTGCATGGGAACTGATAAAAAAAAATCAAAGAGTATTAATCGTTGACAGTTTTAATCCAGCAGCAGCTTCACAGGTGGCAGCAGGAATTTATTTACCTGTTACCGGAAGGCGGATTGTAAAAAGCTGGATGGCTGATACCTTGATTCCTTATGCGGAAAAAACGTTTGAGGAAATTGAAAAAGAAACATCAACAACATTTCTTTTTAAAAAAACGGTGCTCGAAATTTTTGATTCGTTAAAAACATATAATGACTGGCAAACACGTTTGGCCGAAAAAGAAATAAACCGGTATGCTGTAAAATTTGTTTCGCAAAAAGATATTCCGGAAAATTTAATTGCTCCGTTTGGCGGCATTGTATTGCAGCATTCAGGATTTGTAAACACCTCGGTTTTTTTATGCATCATGCGAAATTATTTTTTAAACAAAAAAATGCTGCTTGAAGAAAATTTTTTGCTTGCTGATTTAAACGTTACCAATGTCATCAACTGGAAAAACACCGAAGCAACAAAAATTATTTTTTGCGAAGGTGTATTTGCAAACCAAAATCCTTTTTTCAAAAACCTTCCCTGGCTTTTTTCAAAAGGTGAAATTTTAACGATTAAAAGCCAACAACTACCTGAAGATTTTATCATCAATCAAAAAATATTTATTCTGCCTACAGGAGAAAATTTTTTTAAAATCGGTTCAACCTATTCATGGGATAATGTAGATATAACACCTACTGAAAAAGCAAAAGCAGAATTAATTGCTTTTTTCAAGAATATAACAACAGCTCCGTTTGAAATTGTTCATCATCAGGCTTCGATACGTCCAACTGTGCAAGGCAGGCGGCCTTTTATCGGACTGCATCCAACACAAACCAATGTTGGGATTTTTAATGGCTTTGGAACCAAAGGCGTTATGCTGGCTCCTTTTTTTGCACATGAGTTTGCTTTGCATTTAACAACAAACTCAATGATAAATGAGGAAACAGATATTGGTCGCTATAAATATTTGTTATTGGCCTAATGCGCGCAACCGCTGCAATAAAGTAGGGTGCGAATAATAAAAGAAAACATAAAAAGGATGAGGTGTAAGATTGCTCAAACTATCTGCAGATAATTTTTTAAGCGCACTAGCCAAAGCTGCTCCGCTATAAGTTTGTTTAGCAAAAGCATCTGCTTCATACTCATTTTTGCGCGAAAATATATTCATCAATATACCCAGAAGGGTTGAAACAGGTGAGTAAATGAGGGTAAAGGCAATTAAGCACAATGCAAAATCAAAACCATCAGCACCCAAAGCTTCACTTAGCAATGCATTATTAATAAACTTTGAAAGTATAAAAAGCATTATGGCCATTTGAACCAGACCAAGTAACAATCCTATTACTGTATGTTTCTTTTTATAATGACCCACTTCGTGTGCAAGCACGGCCGTTAGTTCATCGGTGGTGTAATTATTTACTAGTGTATCAAACAACACTATTTTCTTTTTTGCACCTATACCGCTAAAAAATGCATTTGCTTTGGACGATCGTTTGCTGCCGTCCATCACAAACAAATTTTTAAGTCCAAAATTATTTTTACGGCAGTATGCCTCAATCGAGTTTCGCAATTCGCCCGCAGGCAATTGGGTAAGCTTATTAAACAACGGCAATATCCATGATGCATAAAACATATTCATCACTAACATAAAAAAAGCGAAAACAATTAAAATATAAATCCAGAAATTTTCTCCGGCTATTTGGTAAAAAATTATAAACAAGGCCAATAAACTACCGCCAAGTAAACCACCAATCAACCATCCTTTTATTTTATCTGATACAAAAGTTATAACTGTCATTTTATTAAAGTCGTATTTTTCTTCAAGAACAAAAATGTTATACAAAGAAAACGGCAAAGCCAAAATGTCGGTCGCAATTGCAAGCACTGCAAAAAACAAAAATGTACTCCACACCAAATCGGATGAAACAAGGTGCACCTGCTCACTAAGCCAAGCAAATCCACCAAACCACAAAAACAAAACCGAAACCACAAAACTAAAAGTGTTGCTAATGAGTGATAATTTGCTTTTATCCTTTTGGTACTGTTGAGAGCGTTTGTACTTTTCATCATCATACAATCCCTCTAATTCCACGGGTGGATTTACTGATAAGTTTGAAAGATTTAACAGTGTTAAACAAACTTCCAACAAATAGTTTATGGTTACAATGGCAAGTATGCAATAAAGCAGAATGGTTGACATAGTGTGGATTAAATTAAAAACTTTAGCGTTCAAAATTACTTGTTTGCTACATTTGTACGTGAATAAAAAAAGTATGCAGGAACTGGAACAAAAAATAAATGCCGCATGGGAGAATCGTGAATTACTGAAAGATTCTTCTACTGAAGATGCAATACGTAAAGTGATTGAATTTTTAGACAAAGGAAAGTTGCGTGTAGCAGAACCATCAACGGTTGGTTGGAAAGTAAATGACTGGATAAAAAAAGCAGTGATACTTTATTTTCCTATTCAAAAAATGGAAGTAATGCAAGCAGGATGTATCGAGTATTACGATAAAATGAAACTGAAAAACAACTATAAAGAACTTGGTGTACGTGCAGTGCCGGGTTCAGTGGCACGTTATGGAGCCTATGTGGCCAGCGGAGTTATTATGATGCCATCGTTTGTAAACATTGGCGCCTATGTTGACAGCGGCACTATGGTTGATACATGGGCAACTGTTGGTAGCTGTGCCCAAATTGGAAAAAATGTTCACTTAAGTGGCGGTGTTGGCATTGGTGGCGTGCTTGAGCCTGTGCAGGCGGCACCTGTTATTATCGAAGACAATTGCTTTGTTGGTTCACGTTGTATTGTAGTAGAGGGTGTGCGTGTAGAAAAAGAAGCGGTGTTGGGTGCCAATGTGGTGCTTACCATGTCAACCAAAGTTATTGATGTAAGTCAAACCACTCCGGTTGAATACAAAGGCGTGGTGCCTTCGCGCTCGGTGGTTATACCGGGCAGCTACACAAAAAAATTTAGTGCCGGTGAATACCAGGTGCCGTGCGCATTAATAATTGGCAAACGTAAAGAGAGTACAGATACAAAAACTTCTTTGAATGATGCGCTGCGCGATTTTGCAGTAGCTGTATAATAAAAAACTAGTTAGCTCGTTACATATCGTTAAATTAAGAATATGAAAAATAATATCAATGCCTTATTAATTGCTGTTGCTGTAGTGGCAAGCGCAGGCCTGCTTGCACGTGCCTGGAAAAAATCACATGAAACACGTAACTCTATAAACGTTACCGGCCTTTCATCGCACGATTTTACAAGCGACCTTATTGTATGGAGTGGCTCATTTCAGCGCAAAGCAATGACAACAAAAGATGCTTTTTCAAATCTTAAAAGCGATATGCTAAACATTAAAGCCTATCTGCTTTCCAAAAATATTCCTGAAAGCGAAATTGTTTTTAGCTCGGTAGATATTGATAAGCAGTTTGACTACATACGAAACAGCGACAAAACCGAAACACGCATTTTTACCGGATTTAATTTAACACAGCGTGTACAGATAGAATCAAAAAACGTTGAAGGAGTTGAAAAGCTATCGCGTGAAGTAACCGAACTGATTGACAAAGGAATTGAGTTTTACTCGCAGGAGCCGCGATACTACTATACCAAACTTGCCGATTTAAAAATTGAACTGCTTGCCAAAGCAACCAAAGATGCACGTCTGCGTGCCGAAAAAATTGCAGAGAATGCTGGTGGTTCACTCAATGATTTAAAATCGGCCGATATGGGAATTTTTCAAATAACCGGACAAAACTCATCCGAAGATTATTCATGGGGTGGCACGTTTAATACTTCCTCAAAAAATAAAACGGCTTCGATTACTGTGAAGCTGGAATTTTCAATTGACTAATACGTGCAGCGCTTCCTTATTATTCAAACCGCTTTTACAGGCGATGTAATTTTAGCCACTTCGGTTGCCGAATCATTGCACGCAGCCCATCCCAATGCTGAAATTGATTTTTTAGTACGAAAGGGAAACGAAACACTTTTATCAAATCATCCATTTATAAAAAATGTTTTTGTATGGGATAAAAAAGAAAATAAAATAATCAGTCTGGTGAAATCTATTTTGCTGCTGCGAAAAAAAAAATATGATTTGCTTATTAACCTGCACCGGTTTTTTTCATCGGGCTTTATTTCATGTTTTGCAAATGCAACCCAAAAAAGAGGGTTTGATAAAAATCCATTGTCGGTATGTTTTGATAAAAAATACAAGCACGAAATAGGAAATGGGAAGCATGAAGTTGAGCGAAATTTTGAGATGATAAAAGATGTGGTCAACGGAAATTTTAAAAAACCATTCCTGCATCCATCGTTAGCCGATTTTGAAAACACATCAAAATATAAAAGCAAAAAATATATCTGCGTTGCACCTGCATCGGTATGGTTTACCAAGCAACTGCCCAAACAAAAATGGATTGAACTAATAAATAATTTTCCTGAAACAATAACTGTTTATTTTCTTGGAGCCAAGTCCGATTTTAATTTATGCGAACAAATAAAAGTTGGAACAAAAAATTTGAATAGTGTAAATTTTTGCGGTAAACTTTCCTTTTTACAGTCGGCAGCTTTGATGAAAGATGCAGCCATGAATTATGTAAATGATTCGGCACCTTTACACATTGCATCGGCTATGCAGGCCCCTGTTACTGCATTTTTTTGTTCAACTACTCCTACTTTTGGCTTTGGCCCGCTAAACCAAAATGCAACCATTGTTGAAACAAACGAAACACTGGAATGCCGCCCGTGCGGATTGCATGGTTACAAAAATTGTCCGCTGGGGCATTTTAGTTGTGCGCAAAAAATTGATGTAGCCGAATTAAGCTACCACTTTTAAAATTTGTTTTACCAGCTGCGCTTTTTCCTTTGCATTTTCCAGCGTACTGGCCGTAACGGTTACATGCCCCATTTTGCGAAAAGGTTTGGTAATTTTTTTTCCGTAAAGATGTATGTAAACACCCGGCATTTTTAATACCTCATCAATTCCATTATAAACTGCATTACCCTCAAATCCTTTTTCGCCAAGCAAATTAATCATTACAGATGGGCAAATTATTTGCGTGTTGCCTAAAGGCAAATTAAAAATAGCACGCAGATGCTGTTCGAACTGCGAGGTAACATTACCCTCAATGGTATGATGACCACTATTATGCAGTCGAGGTGCAATTTCATTAATCAAAACATCGCCTTGTTTGGTTACAAACATTTCAACAGCCAATAATCCTACCATACCCAATTCCTCTATTAATTTTTGAGCAAGCAGTGTAGCCTTTTGTTGTATCGAACTATTTACCGATGCAGGTGAAAACAAAAACTCAACAAGGTTAGCCTCTTTATTAAATTCCATTTCAACCAATGGATAAGCACTTACCTCTCCTTTTTCATTTCGCGAAACGATTACCGATATTTCTTTTTCAATTTCCACACAGTCTTCAATTACCGATGGTACATCAAATGCGTTTTGCAATTCTTCAGCCGAATTTATTTTCATCACTCCTTTACCATCGTATCCTGCAATGCGCGTTTTTTGAATAATCGGAAATTTGTCTCGTTTGATTTCACTGCGCTTTTCAACCAAATAAAAATCTGAAGCTGCAAAATTATGATCCTTGTAAAATTGCTTTTGCAGTCCTTTATCCTGAACCATTTTAATAATATTTGGCTGGGGAAATATTTTTTTTCCTAACCGTTCAAGTTCAAAAAGAGCGTCCACATTTACATGTTCAATTTCAATGGTAACCATATCACATTCGTTTCCAAAATTTAACACAGCGTTATAGTCAGCAAAACTTCCATGCTCAAACTTGTTGCATAAAAAACGGCAGGGCGCATCTTCTGACGGGTCAAGTACGTGCGATGTAATATTATAATCAGCCGCCTTTTGCAACAGCATTTTTCCTAATTGCCCTCCACCTAAAATACCAAGTACAGTATTGGGTTTTAAATAATGATTCATGTATTGTTAAATAAGGCTGCAATTTTAATAAATCCTTTGTTTTGATTACGAATGATTACGATTTGTAAATCAAGAAATGCTAAATTGTTTAGGAACCATCAGTTGCAAACCGTATACTTCTTCTATATTTGCCGCTCTTATTTTTAATAATGAAAGAAGTAAAAATTTTAGACAAATCTTTTGTGGTGATGATTGATGAAGCAAAAATCACTGCACGCATTAACAGCATTTCTGCCGAAATAACAAAAGAGTATGAAGGGAAAAATCCGATTTTTATAGGGGTACTTAACGGTGCCTTTTTGTTTTTGGCCGATTTGTTTAAAGGCATTCATACCCCATGCGAACTTTCGTTTATACGTGTATCATCCTATAGCGGAACAAAATCAACTGGTGAAATGAAAAATGTTTTTGGTTTAAAAGAAAACATTAGCAACCGCCATGTAATTATTGTTGAAGATATTGTTGACACAGGTGAAACGATGAAGTACTTATATGACGAATTAAAAAAACAAAACCCGGCATCGCTAAAATTAGCCACCCTTTTATTTAAACCTGCTGCATTAAAAAATCCGGTTAAGCCCGATTATGTTGGCTTTGAAATTGACCCTGCATTTGTGGTTGGCTATGGGCTTGACTACAACGGCTATGGACGGAACCTTACCGATATTTATGTTTTAAAATAAACTGCTATGCTCAACATTGTATTATTTGGCCCACCTGGTGCAGGCAAAGGAACCCAGTCAGAAAAACTGATTGAGAAATACAAACTAATTCACTTAAGTACAGGCGATATTTTAAGAAGTGAAATTGCCAATGCAACTGCACTTGGTATGGAAGCAAAAAAATTAATGGATCAGGGCATTCTGGTTCCTGATGAAGTGGTGATAGGCATGATTCGTTCAAAACTTGAAACGAATAAACAGGCAAACGGATTTATTTTTGACGGCTTTCCGCGCACGCAGGCACAGGCCGCTGCACTTGATAATTTGCTAAGTGAACTTGAAACCTCCATTACTATGATGTTGGCATTGGATGTTAGCGAAGCTGAGTTAACACAACGATTATTACTGCGCGGAAAGGATTCAGGCCGGCCTGATGACCAAAATCCTGCCATCATAAAAAAACGCATTGAGGAGTATAACAACAAAACAGCACCTGTTGCATCCTATTACAAAATGCAAAATAAATTTAAACCTATTGAAGGGGTTGGAACAAAGGATGATATTTTTGAAAAACTTTGTAGTGCTATTGGGAAATAGTTATTGGTTATTAGTTATTGGTTGTTGGTTCATAGTTAGTAGTTTTATAGTTTGCGCCTACCTAACTAAAACTACTAACTATGAACCAATAACTGAACTAATAACTGACTTACCTTTGCCAACAAATGGAAAAAAATTTTATTGACTACGTAAAAATAATGTGCCGGTCGGGAGCAGGCGGGCCGGGCTATGTACATTTTCATCGCGACAAGCTAACTGCAAAAGGCGGACCCGATGGCGGTAATGGCGGACGAGGCGGACATATAATTGTGCGAGGCAACAAACAACTTTGGACATTGCTGCACCTTAAATACCGCAAACATGTAATTGCCACACCCGGTGAAAAAGGCGGCAATGCTTTATGTACTGGTGCCGATGGTAAAGATGAAATACTTGAAGTTCCATTGGGAACCATTGCGCGCGATTTTGAAACGCAAAAAATATTATTTGAAATTGATAAAGACGGGCAAGAAGAAATTTTAGCAAAAGGCGGAAGAGGTGGAATGGGAAATGCATTTTTTAAATCCCCAACGGTGCAAACTCCACGTATAGCACAGCCAGGTGGTGCCGGCACCGAAGAATGGAAAGTGCTTGAACTAAAACTGATGGCTGATGTTGGATTGGTTGGTTTTCCTAATGCTGGCAAGTCAACATTGCTTTCGGTAGTAAGTGCTGCTAAGCCCGAAATTGCCGATTATGCATTTACCACCCTGGTTCCAAATTTGGGTATGGTTTATTATCGCGATAATCGTTCGTTTGTTATGGCCGATATACCCGGAATAATTGAGGGCGCACATAAAGGCAAGGGCCTGGGCTTGCAGTTTTTAAGGCACATCGAGCGCAATTCGCTTTTACTTTTTATGATTGCGGCTGATAGTAAAAACATAAAAGAGGAATACAAAATTTTAAAAACAGAACTAAAACTCCATAATCCCGAACTGTTAGACAAGCAACGCATTATTGCCATCACAAAAAGCGATATGCTTGACGATGAACTGCTGGCCGAAATGAAAAAGGAAACACCAAACGACAAAAACCCAAACGGAAAAAAGGTTCCTGTGATTTTTATTTCATCGGTAGCGCAAAAAGGGATAGATGAGTTAAAGGATGTTATCTGGAAAGAATTGAATGCATAAAATCAAATTGTGGTGATAGAATTTATTAAGCAAGCCGACACCTCACTTTTCTTATGGCTCAATAGCCTGCATTGCTCTTTTTGTGACACCTTTTTTTTTGTTGTAACCAATAAATTTTTTTGGATACCCTTTTACCTGCTGCTGCTTTTTTTGGTGTACAAAGAATTTAAAAACTGCACCTGGAAAATTTTAATTGCCGTCTTGCTGTTGATTTTTGCTAGCGATCAACTTTCGGTTTTGATAAAAAATAATGTGCAACGTTACAGGCCTTGTCATAATTTACTTTTACAAAACAAAGTTCATACTGTTAATAACACATGTGGTGGGCAGTTTGGTTTTGTATCATCACATGCAACCAATTCAATGGCGCTGGCAGTATTTTTAATTTTATGTTTTGCACGAAAAAAAAAGTGGTTGACTATAATTTTATTCACCTATGTTTTTTTGGTTTCATACAGCCGTATTTATTTGGGAGTTCATTACCCACTTGACATTGCCATTGGCTGGGTAGCCGGCATGAGCATTTCAATAATTATTTATTTTTTGATAAAAGTTTCAGGATTTTTACACCTTAGAAGATAATTCAACCACCTTTGTTGTTTAGGTTTTCAAACACCAAACCTTTTCCTTGTTTTAACGTATCTTTATACTGTTAAATAAACCACACCGTATCATTAAGCACTTTGCAAAAAACAGCTTTTATTAAATCCGTTATCCTATGTGCAATTGTGGCTTTTGCAAGCCCGGTGTGTTTGCGTGCGCAGAAATATAATTTTCGCACTTACACAGTTGCTGATGGTTTGCCAAACAATCAGGTAAACGATGTTTATCAAGACAAAACCGGCCGACTATGGGTTGCTACCATGAATGGCGCCTGCCGATATGATGGGCAAACTTTTTTAAAGTTTGATGCCGATAATCCGGTAAACAACAATCCGGTAAAAACTATTTTTGAAGACAAAGACAAAAACATTTGGCTTGGTACTATACGAAAAGGGGTTTGCAAATTTAATGGCACGCAATCGGTTTTTTATACTGCTAACAATGGGCTATTAAGTGACAATGTAAATGCCATTACTCAGGATAACCTTAACAACTACTGGTTTGGAACCTCAGAGGGATTAAGCCGCTTTGATGGAAAAAACTTTTTTAGTTACACTACCTCACGAGGCCTCATTAGCAATACCGTAAATTGCCTTTTGTTTGATAAAGCCAACCGATTGTGGATAGGCACACCGTCTGGAATTTCGGTGCTTAGTAATTTAAAATTCACAAATTACTCAACTGCAAACGGGCTTGCAGGTAATTCTGTTTACCAGATAAAACAGCTTGACGATGGCAAAATATGGATTGCTACTGATATGGGCTTATCGGTTTTTGACGGCAAATCATTTGCAAACTATACCACAACAGATGGTTTACCGGCCGATAGAGTTACTGATGTATATCAGGATTATAAAAAAAACAAATGGTTTACTACCGCAGGTGGAGGCTTGTGCCGGTTAGATGAAACACAGTTTAAAACCCTTTCGGTAGTTGAAGGGCTTCCAAGTAACGTAACGTTTTCGATTACTGAAGACATGGAAGGCAACCTTTGGCTTGGTACCAATAAAGGATTGTGCCGCTATTCAGGCGATAGGTTTGTAACATTTACAACTGATAACGGCCTTACTAACAACAGAATTTTATCGGTGTACAATGATAACTGCAATCGAACCTGGTTTGGCCTTGTAAATGGTGGAGTAAATTTTTTAGAAAACGGAGAAATAAAGTCGTTACTGAACACAAGCGTGTTTAACAATTACACGATATGGAGCATTGCCGAAGACAAGCAACAAAATTTTTGGTTTGGAACCACTGGTGGACCAGCTAAATTAGATGCAGCGCTTGACAAACTATCTTTTCCATTTGATTTACTTAACAACAAAATTGTTTACACCATACTTGTTGCAAACGATAGCAGCGTATGGTTTGGAACCGACCGTGGCATTTATGTTTACAACAACAATCGTTTTTCACTCATCAACCGTTTGCAGGGATTGCAAAGCGATAATATTCGCGCATTGTATCAGGATGACAAAGGTCTTATTTGGGTTGGAACCATGCAGGGCATCTATTTTATGAATGGAAACAAAGCGGTTTGCCTTAATGATTTTTTGCGTATCCCAAAAGCACCTGTAACTTCAATTATACAAGACAGGCAAAAAAATATTTTATTCACCACCTATGATTTTGGGCTATATTGTTTTTCATACACAAATCGTTCTAAACCATTTTCGCACCTTGATATTACCAATGGACTAATCAGCAACAGGCTTTTGTTTGCATTTGCAGATAACGACTATTTGTGGCTTGGAACATCGCAAGGCGTTGACCGCATTGACTGGAATACATACCAGAAAAGGAATTATGTAAACACCACTCACTTTGATAAAAGCAATGGCTACTTCGGAGTTGAAACCAACGCAGCCTGTATGGATAAAAACGGTTCGGTTTGGTTTGCCACCGTAAATGGTGCCGTTCGGTTTAATCCAAAATCAGGTTACAGTAAAACCTCGGTGCCTGTAATGGTATTAAACAAGTTGCGCTCTCACCTGCGCGATGTTAACTGGGCCGAAAAAGGGTTTGATGTAAATCCAAGAACGGGTTTACCCATAAATCCACAATTACCTTATGGTAACAACAACCTTAATTTTGACTTTACAGGAATTTATTTTGCGGCACCAGACGAAGTACAGTACCGCTGGAAGCTTGTTGGTTTTGATGATTATTGGTCTCCACTTAACAAACTTACCGAAGCCATTTACTCAAACATACCGCCTGGCGATTATATTTTTACAGTACAAGCTACAGCTAATGAGCGCGATTGGAGTGCCCCGGTTGAATATGCCTTTAGTATAAAAGCGCCTATATGGCGAACCAATTTTTTTTATTTCCTGTATATTTTGTTTTCGGTAGGTTTGGTAATGTTTATTTTAAAACTGCGTACACGCAGCCTGCGCAACGCACAAATGATTTTAAGGCATAAAGTAAACGAGCGTACACGCGAACTTCGCGATAAAAATCTTGAACTTGCAAAACTTTCTATTGTTGCCAGCGAAACAGGTAACGCTGTTTTGGTTTTTGATGCCAATAAAGAACTGGAGTGGATTAACGAAGGCTTTACGCGCATGACAGGTTATACAAAACAAGATTTATTACGCATGCGCGGAAGCAATATTTTAAATGTAACATACAACAATCAAATGCAGCAAATTCTTGACGATTGCATTAGAGAAAAAAAATCGTTTGTATATGAAACTAAAATGCTGCGCAAAAACGGTGAAGAGTTTTGGACATCATCAACACTTACACCGGTTTTTACTGAAAAAGGCGATTTAAAAAACATTGTGGTTATTGATACCGATATCACGTTACGAAAAATAATGGAAGAACAAATTCGTGAGTCGCTGGAAGAAAAAGGAATTTTACTTAAAGAAATACATCACCGTGTAAAAAATAATCTGCAAATAATTATTAGCTTATTTAACCTGCAAACAAGTTATGTAAATGATGAGGTTGCCGCCAAAGCATTAAAGGAGGGGCAAGACAGGATACGCTCCATGGCTTTGATACACGAACGATTTTACCAAAGTGAAGGCATGTCGCGCATTGATTTTGATGATTATATAAAAAGATTGTGCGAAACCATTTCTCAAAATCAGGGAGCGGCTGCTAAAAAAATAAAATTGAACATTGATGCAGAAAAAATATCTTTGGACATTGATACAGCAGTGCCATGTGGGTTAATAATAAATGAGCTTGTTTCAAATTCAATACGGCATGCATTTAATGGCCGCGATGGCGAAATACTTGTAAAATTTATGCAATTACCCGACAAAAGATACAGCCTGATGGTAAAAGATAACGGACAAGGATTACCTGCCGGTGTTGACTATAAAAAATCTGACTCATTGGGCATTCAACTTGTACAGGCACTTACCGATCAAATAGAAGGAACCCTGACTGTTGAAAATGGAATGGGGCTTGCAGTTAAAGTTGAATTTAAACCACACTATTAAAAAAAAATAAAACAGCAATGGAAAAAGTAAAAATCTTAGTAGTAGAAGACGAAAGCATTGTAGCAAAAGACATTCAGCAAACGTTAATCAGGCTTGGATATGATGTTCCGGCAACGGCATCATCGGCACCTAATGCCTATGCACGCCTTGAAGAACTTAAACCCGATCTGGTTTTTCTTGATATTAAACTAAAAGGTGATCAGGATGGAATACATATTGCCGAGCATATCAAAAAAACGTACGATATACCTGTAATATTCCTTACCTCATTTGTAGATAAAAACACGCTTGATCGTGCAAAAATTACCGAGCCTTATGGTTACATTGTAAAACCTTTTAACGAATCGGATTTGCAAACCACCGTTGAAATGGCATTGTATAAATTTAAAAAAGACAAAGAAGTAAGACACAACGAACAACGTTTTGCAAATGCACTGGTAAACGTGGATGAGGCAATACTTATTACCGACACTGAATGCCGTGTTACATTTTTAAATCCAAGTGCCGAAACACTAACCGGATATGGAACTGAGAGCGCAAATGGAATTAATTTGTTTAAACTTATTAAAGTTCAAAACGAAGAATATGAAATTGTAAATGGCGATTCACTTAACCGCTACATGAAGCAAGGTGAAATTTTACAACTGACCGACTGCTCAGTAACCATTGTTCGCGATTATTCAGTTAAAAAATCAAACTTTACCTGTGCGCCCATACGTGACGAAAAAAATCAAATGATTGGATATGCTGTGGTGGTGTCTGAAAAATCATCTGCCCCAACAACTACACCCAAAACAACTACGGAACAAGCACAGCCGGCTATTATCTCTGGAACCAACCCGCTTGAAAATGTGGTAATACAAAATTCTTTTTTTGTAAAAAAGGGTTCAATGCTTGTAAAAGTATATCTTGAAAATATCACCTGGCTTCAGGCTATGGATAATTATGTAATTATTCAAACCAAAGAAGACCAGTTTGTAATTCATGCAACCATGAAAGATATTGAAACCAAATTGCCGGCAGATAAATTTATGCGCGTGCACCGATCATACATTATTGCGCTTGACAAGGTAAGTGTAATGGACGAAAGCACAGTGGTGATTAACGACAAAACCATTCCGATTGGCAAATCATACAAAGACGTTTTTATGAACCGGATCAATTTGCTGTAATTCTATACCTGATTTTATCGCTAAACTATTTTTTATTTATTGAGGTGCTTACACCCTCTGAAACTTAAACCGCTCATGCTGCTTTACCACAAGCGGAACTTTTTCAACGGTAACGTTACTGGTATCAAGCCCAAAGGCTTTGGCTTCGGGCAAACTGAAAAGTTTTAAAAAATCGTAAAAGTTTAAAATAAATTTTTCGCGGAAGGTAAGTTCGTTTTCTAAACTCAACTCTTTTTCAATAACAACAAAACGGAAATCGCCAATTACATTTTTTTGTTTTAGCGATGTATATCTAGAGGTAATATCAACTTCGCCTTTCTCAACAAGCTCTTCCACTATTTGCCGAAACATTTGATTAATAAGCGGCTCGATACGGAAACCAATTTTAAAATCAATGTGCAGTACTTTTTCTTTTACAAGCTCGTCAACATGGTACTGCAAAATATATGGCTCGTCCATCACATCTACGTGTACAAACCAATAAATGTCGGCACGCTTGGGTTGCTTTTGCAAAATGGAATAAATAATTTTTGATTCTATTTCATCCTTTCTGTTAGCACTTGTTAAAAAAACAAGGTTGGTGGCATACTTTGGTATCGAGGTATCTTCACTTAAATCATCCAGTGTTTTTAAAAATTCGTTAACACGCACAAACTCCACAAAGCGGTTGCGTATTTTACGCGCTTCGTACCATATATACATCATAAAAATTAATCCTGATGCAAACAACATGGTTACCCAACCACCATGCGTAAACTTGCTAAGGTTGGCAATAAGGAAAGAAATTTCGATGGTAACAAAAAGCAAAAACACAAAAAACACAACACCTACATGATACCGTTTTAGATAAAGATAAAACGAAAGCAAGGTGGTGGTCATAAGCATATCAATAATTATGGCTAAGCCATAAGCACCTTCCATTCCTGATGATTCTTTAAAAAACAAAACAACACCAATGCATCCGACACACAATATCCAATTAACAGTTGGAATATAAACCTGCCCACGCAAATCAGAAGGAAAAACTATTTTGAGTTTGGGGCCAAAGTTTAACCGTATGGCTTCGTTTACAATGGTAAATGCTCCGCTTATTAACGCCTGACTTGCAATAATGGCTGCTAGCGTAGCAATAACAATTCCAAAAATTAAAAACCCATTGGGCATTATGTTATAAAAGGGATTGCGGTCATCAAGTGTTTGGTTCGAAAATTTTAGCAACCATGCAGCTTGCCCAAAGTAGTTGAGCAGTAAACATGTTTTTACAAATACCCATGTGATGCGCACATTTTTACGGCCAACGTGACCTAAGTCGCTATACAATGCTTCGGCACCGGTGGTACATAAAAATACACCTCCCAAAATCCAAAACCCACCTGGATAAAGCGTTAGTAAATGAATAGCATAATAAGGGTTGATGGCTTTAAGCACCGACAGGTTATCGCCTATTTGATTTAGTCCAAGTACTGCAAGCATGGTAAACCAAATAAACATTACAGGGCCAAAAAATTTTCCTACAAAGCTGGTTCCAAACTGCTGTATAAAAAACAATGCAAAAATTATTGCAATTACAATGGGTATGGTTGGGATATCGGGATTAATAAACCGTAACCCTTCAATGGCCGATGAAACCGAAATGGCAGGTGTGATTAGGCCATCACTTAGCAATGCAGCACCACCAATGATTGCCGGAAACACAAGCCATTTTATTTTTGTTTTTCGCACCAGTGCATACAACGAAAAAATTCCACCCTCCCCTTTGTTATCGGCACGCAGGGTAAGAATTACATATTTAATTGTGGTTTGCAGGGTAAGTGTCCAAAAAATACAACTTAGCCCGCCAAGCACAAGTTCTTCTGTAATTGTGTTTTTACCAATTATGGCCTTAAACACATAAAGAGGCGAAGTGCCTATATCACCATATATAATACCAATGGTGATAAGTAAACTTGCTAATGTAATTTTACTATGTGGATCGTGTCGCGGCACTGAAAAACTATTTAAAAGGCGGTCAAAGATAGAAATGATTTAAGATGTACAAATTGCGTTTTAAAAAAACAAGCACTTAAAATCTTCACTCAAGTACCATCACCCACAATTTCTTATTTTTGTCGTTCAATCACACCCACACAAAATCATAAATCCAAAATCGTACATCGTAAATTTATCACTATGGCTTTTGACATTAACATGATTAAGAAGGTATATGACAACATGCCTTCACGCATTGCAGCAGCACGTAAAATTTTAAACCGCCCACTGACGTTAACCGAAAAAATATTGTACTCGCACCTTGCCGGTGAAATGCCTGCAAAGGAATTCACGCGTGGAAATTCGTATGTAGATTTTAATCCCGACCGTGTTGCCATGCAGGATGCTACGGCACAAATGGCGTTATTACAATTTATGCAGGCTGGCAGACCAAAGGTTGCTGTACCGTCAACTGTTCATTGCGACCATTTGATACAGGCAAAAGATGGCGCTGCAAAAGATTTGGCAAATGCATTGGACAAAAGCAAAGAGGTGTTTGACTTTTTAGCATCCGTTTCAAATAAATATGGAATTGGCTTTTGGAAACCCGGTGCTGGAATTATTCACCAGGTAATTTTAGAACAGTACGCTTTCCCTGGCGGAATGATGATTGGGACAGACAGCCATACGGTGAATGCAGGTGGATTGGGAATGGTTGCCATAGGTGTGGGTGGTGCTGATGCATGTGATGTGATGGCAGGCTTACCATGGGAATTAAAAATGCCAAAACTTATTGGCGTAAAACTTACAGGAAAATTATCCGGATGGACATCATCTAAAGATGTAATTTTAAAAGTAGCCGGCATACTCACCGTTAAAGGTGGCACCGATGCTATTGTAGAATATTTTGGTGATGGTGCCGATAGTTTGTCATGCACAGGCAAAGGAACCATTTGCAACATGGGCGCAGAAATTGGAGCAACAACTTCTATTTTTTGTTACGATAAAAAAATGAGCGACTATCTCAAAGGCACATCCCGCGCAGACGTTGCTCAAATGGCTGATAGTGTTGCCGAACATTTACGTGGTGATAAAGAAGTGTATGCTAATCCTGAGAAATATTTCGACCAGGTTATTGAAATAAACTTAAGTGAATTAGAACCGCACATCAACGGACCCTTTTCTCCTGATGCCGCATGGCCGCTAAGTCAGTTTGCAAAAGCAGTTAAAGAGAATAATTGGCCTGCACAACTTGAAGTTGGTTTAATTGGTTCATGCACCAACTCATCATACGAAGACATTACACGCGCAGCCTCAATTGCAAAACAAGCAGTGGACAATGGCATAAAAGCAAAAAGCGAATACACAATTACCCCCGGCAGCGAACAGGTTCGTTACACTGTTGAACGTGATGGCTACCTCAGCACATTTGAAAAAATGGGTGGTGTAGTTCTTGCTAACGCCTGCGGGCCTTGCATTGGGCAATGGGCGCGTCATACAAACGACCCAACAAAAAAGAATTCCATCATCACCTCATTCAACCGCAACTTTGCAAAACGGAATGATGGCAACCCAAACACACATGCATTTGTTGCATCTCCCGAAATTGTAACGGCATTTGCCATTGCAGGTGACTTAACTTTTAATCCCGTTACCGATTTTCTTACCAATGATAAAGGCGAAAAAATAAAATTACACGAGCCACAAGGAATTGAAATGCCTCCAAGTGGTTTTGCTGTTGAAGATGCAGGATATCAAGAACCCGCCAAAGACGGAAGCAATGTTCAGGTGGTAGTTTCGCCAACAAGCGAGCGCTTGCAGTTACTTGACCCGTTTAGTGCATGGGAAGGTGTTGACTTAAAAGGATTAAAACTTTTAATTAAAGCAAAAGGAAAATGTACTACTGACCATATCAGCATGGCTGGCCCATGGTTAAAATTCCGTGGGCATTTGGATAATATTTCAAACAACATGCTCATTGGCGCCTTAAATGCATTTAACGATAAAACCGATAACGTAAAAAATCAACTCACCGGTGAATACGGAAGTGTACCTGCCGTACAACGTGCGTACAAAGCAAAAGGAATTGGAAGCATTGTGGTGGGTGACGAAAATTATGGAGAAGGAAGTTCACGCGAACACGCTGCCATGGAGCCACGCTTTTTGGGAGTGCGTGCTGTGCTTGTAAAATCGTTTGCGCGTATTCACGAAACCAATTTGAAAAAACAGGGAATGCTTGCACTCACATTTGCAAACAAAGAAGACTACAACAAAATTCAGGAAGACGATTCGATAGATATTATCGGGCTTACAAACTTCACACAAGGTGTTCCGCTTACGTTAGTGCTAAACCACAAAGACGGCAGCCGTGACGAAATAAAAGTAAACCACACCTACAATGAACAACAAATAGAATGGTTTAAAGCAGGTGGCGCTCTTAATATTATAAGAGGAAGTTTGGTGAGTTAAAAAATTGATTAGCTAAAAAAATATGCAAGCAGTAATTAGAATTTCCATTTCTGAGTTAAACGAAAGGCTCATCTCAACATTAAAAAAATTGTATGGCAACAGAGATGTTGAAATAACCATTTCTGATGTTTCCCCTAAATCAAAACCTAAGAAATACAAAACAATTATTGATGAGCGCATTCAAAAAGTAGAAGAGGGTAAACAGTTAATTTATCTTGACATGTCTGATTTGAAAAAGCTTTTATAGGTGAAACGGAAAATTGCTTTTGAGCCTGATGCCTTTTCTGAATTTCAATGGTGGATTATTACTGATAAAAAAATTGCAGAAAAAATTGTTACTCTTATTGAAAACATTTCTTCCAATCCGTTTTCAGGATTAGGAAAACCCGAGCCTTTAAAAAATCAATATAAAGGATATTGGAGCAGAAGAATAACAGACGAACATCGCTTAATTTACAAAGTGAATGATGCAGAAATAATTATTATTGGTTGTAAAAGCCATTATAAATAATGCAAATTTTTTTTTCGCGGTATTCTCTCGCCTTCAGACACCCATTTCAGTTATCAACCGGCACCCGCACGGGCACTCCTTCGGTTTTTGTAAAACTTTCGCATAATGGTATTGATGGTTTTGGTGAAGCCACGCTGCCTCCTTATTTGCCCGAAACACAGGAGTCTGTAACTTCTTTTATAGAAAGTTTCAGAAATAAATTTTTGTTTGATGAAAACAGCATTGAAAAAAATTTAATTCAACTCCACTCACACCAGCAAGAAAATTATTTTGCAAAAGCCGCAGTTGACATTGCCCTTCACGACTGGCACAGCAAATCGCAAAACATTTCCGTACATTCATTTTTAAATATCCCCAATACTCCCCTCTCCTTGAGGAGAGGGGCAGGGGGAGAGGTTCCCTTCTGCACCTTCACCATCGGCTTAGACACAGAACAAGTAATTCAACAAAAACTAAAAGAGGCCTCCGATTTTAAAATCTTAAAAATAAAACTCGGTACCGATAACGATAAAAAGTTTATAGAAACCATTCGCACATTTACCTCCAAGCCAATTTGCGTTGACGTAAACCAGGGTTGGAGAAACGCTGACGAGGCATTGGAAATGATCTATTTCTTAAAAGAAAACAATTGCCTTTTTGTAGAGCAGCCCTTACCAAAAAATCTTTTTGAAGAACAAAAAAAACTTTTCGCAAAAACTCCCTTACCTATTATTGCCGATGAAGCAATACAAACCATTGCCGACTTAGATGCAATAAAAGAAATCTATCATGGCATAAACGTAAAATTGATGAAATGCGGTGGCATCAGCAAAGCAAAAGAGTTGATTGAAGTGGCATCACGTAATAATTTAAAAATTTTAATCGGCTGCATGAGCGAAAGCAGCTGTGGCGTTTCTGCAGCAGCGCAACTTTCAACGTTGGCAAACTGGGTTGATTTGGACGGCCCGCTTTTAGTATCTAACGACCCGTTTACAGGGGTAATTTATGATGATGGAAAAATTTTGTTGTCGGATAAAGCAGGATTGGGCGTTGAAGCGAAACTGAAAATTGAAGAATAGAATTTGGAAGCATTGTTATCTGATGGAAGGTGAAAATTAAGAAAAAAGATGCCTCGACTTCGCTCGGCACGACAAGTTTTAGATACATAAGGTGAGGAGGGGGGCTTAGTTTTTGGCTTTGCCAAAAACTAAGCCCCCCTCCTCACAAAAACACGAATACCCTGTCATGCCGAGCGAAGTCGAGGCATCTATAATGCAAAGAATAAATTTTAATCGGGCAATATTGATTTGAAATCAGATAAATTCTATTTTTAACCTGATTCTCTAAAATCGTAAATCCCAAATCCTACTCCGACACTTCGGAGCGTAAATACTTCCAATTATGTGCAACCAACGCAATCCGTTTCGCTGTATCATTCCACCACAAATGATCAATAAACTTTCGAAGAAAAATGCCAAAGAGAAAAAATCTTCTGATGTTGAAATGACACTTGAAAATAAGTTTCGCGCTTACCGGCTTCGAAGCGACAGGAAATTTTTTATGAGCCTCTCTCCGCTCGAAAAAAAATACTTTGCTACAAAAAAATTAGGCACAATTTCCGACAAGCCTAAAATTGAGGTTTATGACTTGAATCATAAATACAGTTTACCCGGCAAATTGATTAAAAATCCTTCTGTGAGCAAAAACAATGATGCCAAACGCGTGTACCAGTTCTCGCGCAATGTTTGGGATTTTTACTACAACATATTTAAACGCAACAGCATTGACAATTTAGGAATGGTAATGGCAAATAGCGTTCATTACGGAAAAATTTATAAAAATGCGATGTGGAATGGAGTACAAATGGTTTATGGCTGCGGAGATAAAAAATATTTTGCAAGTTTTACAAGCGATCTTGATATAGTGGGTCATGAGCTAACGCATGGTGTTATTGAGTATGGCTGTAACCTTTTATACGAACACCAAAGCGGTGCGTTAAACGAGTCATTTGCTGATGTATTTGGAATGTTGGTTAGGCAATACGCCAATAAAGAAGAAGCTCGCAAATCAGATTGGCTAATTGGAAAAAACATAATGATTGGAAAAAAATTTGCATTGCGCAGCATGGCCGAACCCGGCAATGCATACCGAAACCACCCTACATGGGGTGATGATGACCAACACGCTACTATGGATAAATACAAACACTTGCCCAATACCGAAGCGGGTGATTATGGCGGAGTTCATATTTATTCAGGTATTGCAAACTATGCTTTTTACCGCGCAGCGTATGAAATAGGTGGTTATGCCTGGGAAAAAATGGGGCGCATTTGGTACGATGTAATGGCGCATAAAAATTTGCCAGATAATGCAACGTTTAAACAAGCAAAGGCCGAAACAATAAAATCGGCAATAAAATTTTTTAAAAAGGGTAGCTTAGAAGAAAAAGCTGTACGTGAAGGTTGGAAAGCTGCTAAAGTTTAATTTTTTTTATGATGACAAAAATCAAATTGATAGAATCGGGTGGGATAATGGGCAAAACCCGATCGGCTTCATTGGAATTTAAACTTACAGAGGAAGATTTGAAAAAGATAAAAAACTCGAGGAAGAAAATTATGAACCCACATATACGTGATGAAATTCACTACACCTTAGTAATTGATGATACTGATGAGGTAGTAATAACTCCGCATGAAGTTAAGGGCGTAACAAAACTGGTGATGAGCAAACTCGAAAAAAAACTAAAACCCGGTTTATAGCTTATTCTATATTAATAGGATTGGGATTTTAATATCTACATTAACTTCAAAACCTTTTCTTAAAAAACACCTTCCCTCCTATTCCATATACTAATATTTGATGCAGATAAATAGAAGTATGGTTTCCATTTGCTCCAATTGAAGCTATGTACAAATCATTTGTTAAGCATTGAAAAAAAATTCCATAATTTAATTTACCCTTTTTGGGGTGAAATTCAATTTCAGAAGTAAATATAGGGCCATATCTCATAGACGAATTCCACCAGTAAAAATCTTCATCAGGATATTTTTTTGGCCAGAATAAATAAATGTTTTTTCCAAAATTAAAATTGGCAAAAGCTCCAACAGTTATTGGTTTAAAATGCCATTGCTTAGAAAATTTAAAATTTAATGGCTGATAGTGCAACAAAAAGTTTAGTGTAAAAATATTTCCATAAGCAGGTGGGGTATAACCGGCCGTTACATCTAATTCAACCCGTTTAACAGGATTATAAAAAACACCGGCTGATAGCATTCCAAATCCACCGGCATACTCAAGCGAATATCCCTTAGGCACATACCATTTTTTATTTTGCTTAAGGGTATCGTGTTGTGCAAATACGCCCAAACTAAAAAGCCACAAACTCGCAATCAAACTTTTTATCTTGTGCATAAGGATAAATTTTTACGTACGCTAAAAAACGGTTTACTGGACTGCTTGTGTTCAAGTACCAAATTCCATCATTGTACGGCTGCCCTAAAGCCTTATCATGGTTATGACCATTGGATGAGAACACGATATTTTTTGCGTTGCGAATTAATTGTGTATAATCATCTTCAAGCACCTTATCAAAATCGGGATTGTTAGGCGGAACGTGCGATACAAAAATGCAACAGTTAAAATTTGAGGTGTCATTAATTTGATTTTGCATCCAGCTAATGTCAGGCACATATCCGTTAAATGCAAACTCGCGTGAATTGGTATTGTGCATTACAAAACGCACATCGTTCCATGTAAATGAATAATTAAGTGGCCCATAAAATTCTTCGTACAACTTTGTACCGTTAGCAAGACAATCGTGATTACCTATTACAGTTAAAAAAGGAGCTTCTAATTTTTTTAGTTCATTATTCATCCATTCATACTCACGGTCAACCGAAAAATCAGATAAATCACCTGTAATAATTACTGCATCAACTATTGGCAAATCATTTATTACTTCCACCATATCCTCCACATCATCGTAAAAGCGCTGTGTATCTCCGGTAAACACTACGTGCAATGTATCCTTCTGTGGTAAACTTAAAATGCGATTTAAATTATAGGATGTAGTAACCGTTTCATCCTTTTCATGCTTGTTGGTTTGATAAACGTTGTAATCAAAATTTTCGCACGACTGAAAAAGAAATGCAAACAAGAAAACCGCAGTAGCAATAGTTTTTTTCATACTAAAAAGTGAGTGTCAAAAGTAGAATTGGGAAGTAAACAAGTTTTAAGTTTTAAAGTTTTGTCTTAATGAGTTATTAACCTAAATGTTTAGCCGTTAATTTATTTAAGGAAAGCATAAAACATCGGTACTATTATCTTTGGCATCGCCAAAACCTCTTTATGCAAAACAGCGTTTTTAAAAAACTTGCCCTTGCTTTTGCTGATGCAATAGAACTACCCCATTTCGAAAAAACATCTTTTCGTGTAAACAAAAAAATATTTGCAACACTTGACCAAAGGAAAAGTATTGCGATGGTTAAACTTTCCTTAGTTGACCAAAGTGTTTTTTGTGATATGAATAAAGAAATTATTTATCCCGTGCCGGGCGGGTGGGGCAAGCAAGGGGCTACATATATAGATTTAAAAAAAGTAAAATTAAAAGTACTGAAAGATGCAATGAAATGCGCTTATGAACTCGTTGCAAAAAAGAAAGTATCTTCAACCAATAAAAAATAAATATGGAAGTACACCATCACCCTCAACACCATCATCCTCACAAAAAAAAGTGGAAAGAATATTTCTTTGAATTTTTTATGCTGTTCCTTGCCGTGTTCTGCGGATTTTTAGCAGAGTATCAATTAGAACATAAAATAGAAAAAGACCGTGCAAGTGAACTTGCAAAAAGTTTGTATGTGGAATTAAAAAACGATTCCATTACGGCTCACCTAAAAGTTGAAAACAGAATTAGACAACAAGAAGCCATTAAGTACCTCGTTAATTATTTTCGTGATAGCAGCCTTACCAATGTTTCAAAAACGTTTGCAATCAATTTCGAATATGGAATAAGTTTTCGTTCACCTGTGCAATTTGAACCACGAACAATTATTTTGGAGCAGCTCAGAAATTCAGGCTCATTGAGGTATTTTAAGAATGAAGCATTTCAAACACTTACGGGTGACATAACCGTTGCCATAAAAAATATTTATGACAGGCAAGACCTTGAAACCAAATTCAGGATGGAGCATCTGAACCCCATTATTTGGCAGCATTATGATTACATTTTTGACGATGAATTAAAAAAAGGTGATAAAAGTGTTTTTGAAGCACTAAAGGCTTATGAGTCAAGTTCGGATATTATTCCGTTTCATTTAAACGACCCCGATAAATTAGACAGGAATCACATTATCCGAATATTATCTTTTTACATTGGAAACCTTGCGAATTCAACCCGCCTTCTTCATATTAAAAAATATATTGATATAAATGCGCAATTGCTAAAAGTATTGCGTGAGGAATATCACCTGGAGTAAATGAGAGTAATAAAAGGATGCGTAGCATCGGCATATATTATAACAACGGACTTCAGCCCGTTGAAAAAAGCAAACGAAAGAAACTGAGAGCTGTAGGCTCGATATATATAAAAAGTAAGAGAGTATGAAAGTAAATGTATCGTGCCGATGGCACTCAACAGAATATTGCTATTTAAATTACTCCGATAAATCGGAGTGTTACAAAACAGGTCAAGCCTACAGCTCTTCGTTGTAAAAGAAAAGATACGTAGCATCGGTACATATTTTAACAACGGACTTCAGTCCGTTGAAAAATAGCAAACAAATGAAGTTGAGAGCCATAGGCTCGAACTATATTAATTGAGTAATGAATATAATTGTATCGTGCCTACGGCACTCAAAAGTTATATACTGCTTACATCATTCGGATAAATCGGAGTGTTACAAAATATATCGAGCCTATGGCTCTTAGTAGTAGTACAAGTTAAAAGATGCGTAGCATCGAAAAATATTATAACAACGGGTTTTAACCCGTTGCATCTAAAAAAAAATAACCCTGAGCCATAGGCTCTGGACATAAAAAAAATAATGAAAAGAATATCCATCCTCTTTTTCGCTTTTCTCTCATTCGCAGTCTTCGCTCAAAGCAATACCACTGACAGCGCAAAAGCAGCATTGACCAATTGCAAAAACCCATTAGAGCGGTTTAATGCCACTATTAAATATTTAGAAAACACGGACTCCAAGCAAGGCAATCTTGCTGACTCAGCAATATGTATTGACCTGCTTCAAATTGCACAGCAATTGAAGAACGATTCGTTGCTTGCCATCAGCTACGATTGGATTGGCTATTATTTATTTTCAAGCAAAGGAGACAATACAACAGCGCTTGAATATTTCTTTAAAGCTTTACCATTAGCAGAAAGATTCAATGATAAGAGAAGAATCAGTTCGCTCTATTTTGATATTGCAAGTGTTTACTTTTCACTTAAAAATATAAACGAGTTTTTTGCTTTTACAAAAAAAGGTGGCGAAAACCTTCCGGATAAGTCCTCTCCTAAATATAATTACATGCTCATACAGTTTCAAAGAAACATGGGTGCATCGTATCTGGAAAAAAATCAATTTGATTCCGCTTTGTACTATGCTCAAGCTGCACTGCAAACAAGCGAAAAATTAAAGCTTAACCTGTTTAAATTACAGGCGCTCAATCTGCTTGCTGCCTCAAATGCGAAAACTAACGAAATTGAATTAGCCGATGTGTATTTTAAAAAGGCGCTTGCAGTTTCCGATTTGGTAAAGAGCGAAGCGAGGAGGATGGGATTTTTTCAAAGGTATATTCCATTTCTAATTGAGAATAATAGATTGGACGAAGCAAAATTGTTGACAGAAAAAATTTATGTAGCTTCATTTAATACGCAAAACCTTAACTTAAAACTGATAGCTGCAGGCAATAAACGAACAGTGTTTGACAAACTAAATAATACTGACAGCGCTTATTATTATTCAAAAGTTGAATCTGAAATCAGGGAACAAATTTTCAATCAGGACAATCAAAATGCTGTTCAGGCCATGGCTTTTAAAGAACAATTGCGTGTGATGGAAGAAGCGGCTAAAAAATCAGAAGAAGAACAGCAACGCAATCAAAACATTCAATACGCTTTAATCGCACTGGGCATAATAACTTTTCTCATTTTATTTTTTCTGTTAAGCCAAAGTATCATCGTTACCGAAAAATGGATTTCGTTTTTTGGAATATTAGGATTGCTCATTGTGTTTGAATTTATCAACCTGCTTATTCATCCTTTTTTGGAACGTGTTACCCATCATTCACCTTTGTTGATGTTAATGGCGTTGGTTGCACTTGCATCTCTGCTTATCCCTCTTCATCACCGAATGGAAAAATGGATTAAAGAAAAAATGACCGAGAAGAATAAAAAGATAAGGTTAGAAAATGCGAAGAAAACGATAGAAAAATTGGAAAGTAATAGCAATTAAAAATATTTGTGACAATGACTGACAGCATAAAATTATTTGAGCAAAAAAAGGTAAGAACACATTGGAATGCCAAAGAAGAAAAGTGGTATTTTTCAATAGTGGATGTTATTGAAATACTAACTGGAACTGACCGTCCTAGAAAATACTGGAGTGATTTAAAAGCCAAGTTAAAAAAAGAAGGAAGTGAGTTGTCCGAAAAAATCGGACAACTGAAAATGCAATCCGATGATGGTAAAATGTATGCTACTGATGTGGCAGATACAGAACAACTATTGCGGTTAATCCAATCCATTCCCTCACCCAAAGCAGAACCATTTAAACAATGGCTTGCTAAAACAGGATACGAACGCATGAAGGAAATTGGAGACCCTGAGCAAAGCCTTGACCGTGCAAGAGAAAACTGGCAACGACTTGGCAGAAGCGAAAAATGGATTCAGCAGCGAATGACAGGTCAGGAAACAAGAAATAAATTAACTGATTATTGGAAAGAAAGTGGCGTGCAAAAAGGAGATGAGTTTGCTTTTTTAACAAACATTATTCATCAGGAATGGACGGGGCTTACGGTTCAAAAACATAAAAATCTAAAAGGATTAAAAACACAAAACCTGCGTGACCATATGAGTGAGGCTGAATTAATTTTCACCGCATTGGCAGAACTCTCTACACGGCAAATTGCTGAAAGTGAAAAAGCCAAGGGCATAAAACAAAATGCAGTTGCTGGAAAAAAGGGAGGCAAGATTGCTAAAGATGCAAGAGTTGCATTGGAGAATAAAACAGGAAAAAAAGTTGTTACAGGAGATAACTTTTTACCTCCGGTAGAAAAGAAGAAACAAGTCAGCAGAAAAAAATAATATGAAAAAAATATTACCACTACTTTTTATTTTGATTTCAATAATAGCATTTGCTCAAAATAAAAATTCAGAATTTGATAGTTTATATACTTTGCTGAAAAAAGCAAAGACTACTGCCGAGCAATTTGCCGCTTGGGAATATTTAAAAGAATATTACTCCTACTGTGGTCAGATTGACAGCAGTTGGATTGCCGCAGAGCAACTGCTTAAAATAGCAACTACTTCTCAGCAAGATTCTTTACTTGCCAGTGCTTATGTGCATTTGGGAGGGTATTTTGGAAATACCGGAGATTTCAAACAATCATTGGATTGTAAATACAAAAGTTTAGCCTTTGCGGAGAAGGCAAATAAACCTAAAGATATGTGGCTTGCTTATAAGGAAATAGCAGTTGATATTAAACAACTAAAAAATTACAGTGAAGCATTAAAGTATTTACGAAAAGCCGAAGGATTGTTGAACGATTTCCCTTCCGAAGATGGAAGTAAATTTAACAGAACCTATACTCATTTGGCTGAAGTGTATTTAAAAATTGGTCAACCTGATTCAGCTTTGCACTATATTCAATTAACCGAACAGACTACCACAAAAAATGACACTTATGGCTATGCTCGTATGCTTTACATTTTTGCAACAATTTATAGTGCAAGAGGAGATGCAGACATTGCAGAGAGTTATTATAAAAAATGTATTTCATTCAGCGATGCAGAAAATATTATGTCGCCTTATGTAAATGCCACCACTGATTATGGAAAGTATTTGCTTGCCAAGGGGGACTACAGTCAGTCCAAGCAATACGCATTGGCTGGACTTACAAGGGCTTATATAAGCAAATATAAATTAGGTGTAATTAATTCTGCCGACTTATTGCGAATGGTGTATTATAAACTTGGCTTAAAAGACAGTGCATATTATTATGCTGATATGAAAGAGGCTTATCGTGATAGTGTTTTTAATGAGCAGCAAACAAATCAAATTCAAAATCTTTCTTTTGCTCGGCAGATAAAAGAGAAAGAAGATGAAGCAAAAGATATGGAAGAGCAACAGCAACGCAATCAAAACATCCAATACGCTTTAATCGCACTTGGCATAATAACTTTTCTCATTTTATTTTTTCTGTTAAGCCAAAGTATCCTCGTTACCGAAAAATGGATTTCGTTTTTTGGAATATTAGGATTGCTCATTGTGTTTGAATTTATCAACCTGCTTATTCATCCTTTTTTGGAACGTGTTACCCATCATTCACCTTTGTTGATGTTAATGGCGTTGGTTGCACTTGCATCACTGCTTATCCCTCTTCATCACCGAATGGAAAAATGGATTAAAGAAAAAATGACTGAGAAAAATAAAAAAATCAGGTTGCAGAATGCGAAGAAGACGATAGAAAAGTTAGAAGGAAATTAAATTGAAAAATATGATAAAAATTATGCAATACATTTTATCCGGCTTGTTGTGTTCGTTTGATAAGTGAATAATTAATTTTAAACTACAAAAAAACGGCATGAAAAAAAATTTTCCATGCCGCTGCGGTTTATAAGTCATTTATTCCTTTACAATTTTCAGCACCTGCATATTTCCTTTCATGTCATTAATTTTAAGGAAATATATTCCCTGAGCATAATTTGAAATGTCAAGCATCAACTCATTTTTTTCATCAACAGTTTTGTTTTCCATAATGGCTCCGTTAATAGTCATTAATTCGTATCTGCTTATTGAATTGCAATCAACACATTCTACCTTAAAAACACCACTTGATGGATTTGGATAAACTGCATAATCAAATTTAGATGATGAACTCATTGATGAGTTTGGTTGAGAAATGGTTTCTGCAAATGTAGGACTGGCAGAAATGTTTATAAAATAATCTTCTGTTTCGCCCCTATTGCCAGTTAAACATGGAGCCATTGAGGTAGGAGTACGAAGCATTACCACACGCATTGAAGCAATTCCTTCGGATGCACCTGCAGGAACTGTTAGGGTAAAGTTTACATTACCTGCTGTGTTAAACGCAATTGGGCCTACCAAACGTTCGCCCGCATCGGCATACGAACCGTTTTTATTTAAATCAACATACACAGCAAAGTTTTCGTTTCTTGTTGCTCCCGAAAAACCTGCACTAATAATACCTGAATAGGAAACACCAACCGTTGCATTGGTTGAAAGTGATGTGTGAACATAACCGCCTGCATCAGCACCTGATGTACGGTTGATGCTGCCAAATGAAAATAAGTCTATCCATTCCTGGCTATTAGAGCCTGATGAAGTACAGTATGTTGTGAACGATGACTGCGTGCTATATGCTGTGGTTCCTGTAGCACAACTGGCACTTACTTTATAATTGTAAACGGTGTTAGCTGTTAATCCTGTAAGTGTGTAATTTGTTGTAGCGATTGAAGAAACCGTTGTCCATGTTGAAGAGGTTGATTTTTTGTACTGCAATGAATACAATGATGAACCGGGTGCTCCCGTCCAACTTATTTTTGCCGAGTTAGTTTTTATTTCCGTTGCTGACAATAAAGATGGTGGGTTGCTGCATGTGGTTGAAAATGTTGTTTGAACAAATGCACTGTTTTGGCTCATACAATCTTGTTTGATGCGAACATCATATGTTCTGCCTTGAAGCAATCCGCTTAGTGTGTAAGAAGTACTTTGAGTAGGAATGTATGTCAAATGAGTCCATGTAGTTGTTGTGGATAATTTATAGTCAACATCAATTCCATTTACTGAATTAGCTCCTGATGCTGTCCAACCGAGAACAGCAGAATTTGAGCTAACAGTTGTTGCACTCAATGCAGTTGGTCCCGGGCACGGAGTAGCGATATTTGAAACTACCCATGTGCTTAAATTGCCTAAACATATTGCGCGCACGCGCCAATCTAAATTAAATCCCGAACCAAAGCCCACATATGTTTTTGAGTTTGTTGTTACAATTTCATTTTGAGATTCATTATCCCATGTTGCATAATACCATTTTACCTGAACCTGATAAGCTGTTGCGCCCGGAACCGCATCCCAATTCAAAGTAGTTGTTAGGCCTGATGAGTAAACTACATTTAAGTTTGTTGGAATACCGCATGAAGGAGCATCAGTAAGAAATGTGGATGCTGAAGAGCCACTTGTATCACTTCCACAATTCATTGTAATTCTCCAATTGTAAAGAGTGTTGTTTAATAAGCCGGTTAGCGTTTGAGAAGAAGTTGTGAGCCATCCTCCATCAATCCAAGCACCTGATGAATCTGGCTTGTATTCAAGATGATAACTGATTCCCTGGTAAACGGTATTCCATTCAAGTAATACAGTAGTACCGTTGATGGTAGCTGCTAACCCGGTAACCGGATTACACGGCACCGGAGTAGTTGTAAATTGTGCTGTTGAGTAACCGGATGAACAACTTGCTTTTACTCGCCAGTCGTAAATAGTAGATGCATTTAAACCTGACAGCGAGGCACTGTTTGTTGTAACGGATGGAATGGAAATCCAGTTTACATCTGTTGATGCTTTGTATTGAACAAGATAATAAACAGAACCGGGAACAGCATCCCATGAAATTGAGGCACTATATTCTGTAATGTTTGACACAGCAAGATTTGTTACAGTACTGCATGTGGCGCCATACAAACCAACGGCAGTCCATGCATTAGCTGTCTGTGTAGCCTGGGGGCTTCCTGAACCAAAAATATTTTCTGCTGCTAAAATTCCAAACGTGCGCGCATCAGCATACGATGAAGTTGAAACTAAATAGAAGGTGTTCAATTTATAAGCTATGGCGGCTGCATCGTTCATTCCAATTCCTGTTACATTGTATGCAACACCATGGTCATTAATTCCAGTACCACCATTTACCAATAAATAAAACCAGTGATTAAGAACACCACTGTTGGTATGCACACCACCATTATCGCCACCACCGCTGTACCAAAATGTTCCCAAGTAGGTATCAGGATTTGAATATGCATTTGGATTGCTCATGCTGCGAATGGTATAAAAATCTCCACCTATTAACCAATCATAATTTGCTGGGCGTGCATACGCTTCAATTGCAGTCCCAAAAATATCGCTGAAACCTTCGTTCATTGCACCGCTTTCGTAGGAATAAACCAGGTTGGAAGTATATTCTGTTACCGCATGTGTAATTTCATGACCACACACATCAAGCGATGTTAAAGGTTTGTAATTATCAGCAGCGCTGCCATCGCCATACGTCATGCGAAAGCCATCCCAAAATGCATTAAAATAATTTGATGAATAATGAACGTAGCTGTTTAGTGGCGCGCCTGCCCCATCATAACTGTTTCGGTTGTGCTTAATTAGATAATAATCATACGTCATTTCAGCACCCCAGTGTGCATCAGTGGCGTATTCATCTTTTTGTGCATTTATATTATTCCAGACATTATTGGCATCAACAAAATCTGTTGCTGCGGCATAATTTGTTCCCTGCAACAAGTTGTATGTATTTACAACTCCGTTACCGGCACTGCGAGCAGTTTCGCGTAAACGATACGTTGTTCCTGTAAAATCAGTGCGAATGTTCTGCGTTCCGCTATAGGCAGTTACAGCAGTTCCATTTGAATTTGTTTCATGAATCATTTCACGTTCACCTAAAATATTTCCGTTTTCAGCATCTACAAAAATCAGTTTTCTGCTTAACGGTACTTGGGAGTAAATATCAATTTTATAAGCAAGACGCAATGCAGCAGGAGTTACGTCACGCTCACCACTGTAATACACTAATTGTTTTTTCGGATAAAATGTAGCTGACGTGTTTTCTTGCTCGCGCTGTAAAAATTCTTCTTCCGTTGGCATTTCCCATTTATAAATTCTGGCATTAACATGTGCTTTGGCCTTTTCTATTGCGGCACTAAATTTTAGCAATGCTTTTGCACGCAGGTTTTGTGGAAATGTTTTTACCAGTTTTCCATTTTGCGAAGTTATGTTTCCGTTAAGCGAATGTACAATCCACATAGCATGCTCAACAGGAATACCATTTACTGTTTGCTGGTAACGCGTGTGAGTCATTCCCTTCATATCCGTAATTTCGGAAGTAATTTTTACTTCATTGGTAGAAATTTCCTTCCCAGTTTCGTCCGTTATTGAAATTTTATTTCTGGTAAACACCGGTTGATTTGTTTTGTAGCTTACAAAGGCAGGATACATTCCATCATTGCCTTTAATAAAATTCTGGGCGGTTGTTTCAACAGTTGCAAGCAATGCTATAGCAAATGCGATTTTTGTAAAATAGTTTTTCATATTGTTTGAAATTTAAACTGTTTATTTTTTAACAGCATAAAACTACAAACCGGTTTTTGTTCAAAAGGCGCATTTATAAGAATGGAAGCAAACGCTGTATGTGTGGTAAGAATAATTGTATAAACGTTTGTTTGAAAAATCAATTATTCATCTTCCATTACCGGAAGTATGATTGTTACAATGGTTCCCGTTTCGATTGGTTGGTTTCTGCTTTTTATTTCAACAATGAAATCCTGTTTTAAATTTTCACTGAATGATTTTAGTCGTTCAGTAATAAGTTTGATGCCAAAGTGCTCACTTTTTGATTCATTCTTTCGCATTTTAGCGGATGCCTCCATCCCAATTCCATCATCAGTAATTTCAATAATTATTTGATATGAATTTTTGTTGATTGAAATAGTTACAGTGCCGTTTTTTTCGGAAGGCATTATACCGTGCCAAATACTGTTTTCAACAAATGGTTGAATAATCATGGAAGGTATCAACACATCGTCAGGAACAGTTTCACTTTTTGTAATTACGTAACTCAGTTTTTCTTCAAGCCGAATTTTTTCTGTTTCCAGATACAATTTTATGCGTTCCAATTCCTCATTAAGCGGAACAAAATCTTTATTCACACTTTGTAAATTCATTCGCAACAGTTGCGCAAAACGTGACAAATACAATCTGGCTTTTTCTGTATTTCCAAGGTTAACCTGTTGCTGAATGGCATTGAGTGAATTGAAAACAAAATGAGGATTCATCATCGACTGAAGCGCCTGAATTTTAAAACGATTGATTTGTTGCTCGTATAAAATTTTAACCTGCTGTTCTTTTTTCAAACGTTTTAACCTGTTTAAATAAATAAGCGAAAGCAATACAATTATTAAAACAATTAGTAAGAGATAAAACCACCATGCCATGTAAAACGGTTGTGCAATGGAAAACTTAAAAGTTGCAGTTTTACTCCAGCCAGGCGAATTGCCGTGTGAACGAATATGGAAAGTGTACAGGCCGGGTTGTAACGAATTAAATTCAACTGAAGTATTTTTTGTTTCGCTCCAAGCATTATTATTCAGTTTGTATTGATACACTACGTTTTCAGGAAATGTAAATTGAGGAGCAACAAACGAAAACACTACGCTTGCTTTATTATATTCAAGTTCAGGGATTGATAATCCTGATAAGTTATTTTCGCCCCACACGGCATTTGTTATGTAGGTATCGGGCTGCCAGTTGTTTTTTTGTTTTAAGTCACTAATGGTTAAAATGCTTACACCCTTTTGAGTAGCTGTATAAATTTTTCCGTTTGCCACATATACATTATTAACCTGTCCGGACGATAACCCATCTGAAGTAGTAATATTTTGAATTACAAAATTGTTTTCATTAGACAGGTCAATTAAACTTAAACCTTGCGTACTACATACCCAGGCATTTTTTCCATTTAAAAATATTTTTCCGCAATGGTTGGTAAGCAATCCTTCCTTTTGGGTTATATGTATTTGCGGTTTGTCATTTTGCAAAATAATCAAACCGTATCCCTCAACAGAAAGCAAAAGTTTGGATTGATAAAAACACATATCCACAATTCTCTTTTTTAGCAATGGGTGCATGCCGCTTAAATCATCAACTTTTCCATTCACGAATTTTTTTAATCCGTCTGCATCGCTAAACCAAAAACCGCCATTGGGGTTGTTGCAAATGGCGTAAAACCGTCTATTAGGAAACGGAATTCGGTCAATTTCATTTTTGCGATTAACAATATCTAAGTATGATAATTCGTGAATACTTTCGGAGCAGGTTATTCTTATTGCAGAATCAGGAGTGAGCTCAATATCTTTTATACAAACTTTATTTGATAACGCACGACTTTTATCAGAGCAATAAAAGTTAAACCGATGGATGTTATTTTCTTTTTTATTTATACTTAAAGCAAATAGCCCAATATCTGATGCTAAAAGAATGGTGTTAGAAGGGTGATAAACAATTTCGCTTACTCTCCCTATGGTATTTAATTCCTCTGTAAGATTGATTTTTTCTACCATACCATTTTCAATAATATCAACCACTCCATTTCTGTATCCAATCCACAAACGATTTTTAGTATCAGAAAAAACAGAGTAAGCTTCATTATCACTTAGCCCATTTGCTGTTGAATAATTCATAACTGATTTAAAGTATGGTGGCAACATATAAACACCATTGCCGTGTGTAGTAAACCAAACATTTTTTTCCTGGTCAACATAAGTTGATGTTAGGTTTTCAGTATTAAAAAAACCTCCACCGTATGAATAAGAATTTTTCTGTTTGTTAAATTTATACACTCCATGATTATAAGTGGTAATCCATAAATTAAATTCATCATCACAATATACTTCTAGCGCGTTTTTTAAATACTGGTGGGGAACGCCAATATTTATAATTTGTCCTGACTTAGAAAGCTGGTAAACTTGTTTTTGTGAAATAAAAAAAAGCAAAGAATCTTTAAAGTAAAATGTTTTTTCGGCAATGTTTTTTTGTAAAAAGGAATCAATAGCAGTTACTGGATTTATTTCATTTTCACTTTTATAAAACCTCCTTACATAACCTTTTTCTGTTTTAAAAAAAATATCATTTTTAACCGGTAATTCAGTAAGAGAATCAGGAAAGGAAATTTTTACACTCAGGTTTCTTGTATTGGACAGAAAAATTTCTCCGGCTTCATTTTCAAAAAAACCGCTGTAAAAAAAACCTTTCCTTAATTTCTTCAGAAAAGGATGTGTGTTTTCATTAAATATCGAATCACTACTGATAACAGCTACGCTCGAATTAAAACCAAAGAGCCAAAGCCTGCCCTTTGAATCTTTAATGATTTTTAAAACCTCGTTATCACTTAGTCCATCATCTATGGTATAGCGTTTAAATATTTTTCCATCAAAGCGGCAAACCCCTGCCGATGTTGCAAACCACATAAAGCCCCTGTTGTCCTGCTCGCAATCATAAACGGTGTTGCTTGTTAAACCATCATCAACATCAAAATGGCGATAAGGAAAACTCTGCGCAAGTGAAAATTTATTCCAACAAAGAAAAATCGCTATGATAAAAACAAAGTGTTTACATAAACTATTCCTCATCACTAAACACGTTTCGATAAGGCATCAATGGCTGTCATAAAATCTTCGAGTTTACGTCTTGATACCTGCATGTTCATTCCATTTTTAAGTAGCACAATGTGCCCCTCGTTACTACTGTATTCTTTTACGGAGAGTAAATTAATAATGGAAGATTTGTGTGAGCGGAAAAATATTTTCGGGTCGAGTAAGAATTCAAACTCACCTATTTTTCGTGTAACCATTATTTTTTTTTGCCCTTCCAGATGCAATACTGAATAATTACCATCAGCCTCAATACAAATAATATCACTGGTTGAAATAATATTAAACCCCTGCATGTGAGAAAGAGTAATTTTTTCAGGATAACTGCCTGTAGAAAATGTTTTTTCTAAATTGGAAATGGATTCATCATAAATTGTTTTATCCTGTGCTACATTTTGTTCCAGTCTTTTTTTACAGCGTGCAACAGCAGTAACCAATTCATCAGTATTAATGGGTTTCAGTAAGTAGTCAACAGCATTTGATTTGATGGCGCGCATGGCAAACTCTGAGTAAGCGGTTACAAACACCACTGCAAAATTTCCTGAAACAGAATTTAAAAATTCAAAACCATTTTCAATCGGCATGTTTATGTCAACAAATAATATATCAGCCGGTGATTTATTAAACAGCTCGCGAGCACTTTTTGCAGAGGCAGCAACCGCCACCTGAGAAATCTCCGGACATAATTCTTCAACCAGCAATTTTAGGCCATCGCGGTTTGGTTTTTCATCATCAACAATAAGTGCTTTCATAAAAAATTCAAAGCATTAAAAGTAGGAATAAAGCAGACAAATGGCATAATGGATTGTACAAGCGGTAGGGATAAATGTATAAGTGAAAAATATAATTATGGTTATGAATTATAAGGCAATATATTTTGTAAACAAATCTCTAAAAGTTACTATACATTTGTAATACATTTTAAAATGATAAACATGAAAAAGGCAATTGTTACTGTTCTGATTTTTATTTTACACTTACAAATAAATGCACAATCCACATATTACGAATGGGCTAAAAGTATTTATGGCAGCGGAAAATTAGGGGTAAATGACGTAATTACAGATTCAATTGGAAATATTTATTCCGTTGGTTTTTATACTGACACTGCAGATTTTGATACGGGACCGGGGTCTTTAATACAGATTGCCCCTGCAATTGAGGCATATGGATACATTGAAAAACATGATGCAAATGGTACATTTTTGTGGAATAAAACTTTTGAGGCATTTGGTACCGGTAGTTGCCGTATCACAACTATTAGTATAGATAGGATTGGAAATTTGTTTCTTGCTGGTTCTTTTGCTAACAGTATAGATTTTGACCCCAATGCAGGTGTGCATGTAATGACTTCAACCGGATATGGCGATTTGTTTATTCTTAAAATGGATACATCCGGAAACTATTTGTGGTCTGAAAACATTAGTGCACAAAATGAGGCGGTGTGCGAACATCTTGTAATTGATATTGGCGGAAATATTATTTTAAGCGGACAGTATTTAGGTGCAGTTGATTTTGACCCAGGCGCTGGGTCTGTAATTTATACAACCACCACTCTATCCTATTATGATATGTACATTCTTAAATTAGACTCGTTAGGAAATTATATATGGGCAAAAACTTTTGGAAATGGATTGGATGAATTTAATTATGGATTAGATATTGATGCAATGGGCAATGTTTATGCGACAGGTTCGTTTCATGACGTAGTTGATTTTGACCCCAATGCCGGTGTATATAATCTCACAACATTTAATTCTTTTTATACCGATGCATTTTTTTTGAAATTGGACCCGCTAGGAAATTTACTTTGGGCTAAAAATGTTGGTGGGTCTTTTGATGAATATGGCGTTTCTCTTACCCTTGATTCTGTTAATAATATTTATTCATCAGGAACATACTTTGGCACTGCTGATTTTGACCCGGGTCCATCGGTTTATAATTTAAATGGAGGAACTAGTTATATACTAAAATTAGATTCACTTGGGAATTTTATTTGGGCTAACAGTTTTGATGTTAACGTTAAAGAAATCGCTTTAGATAAGGATGCAAATATTTATATAATGGGCGAATTTAACGGAACAGTTGATTTTGACCCGGGCGCAGGTGTTGCAAATACTTCAAGCAACACTACTCAAGATATGTTTATTTTAAAACTTAACGCCAACTCAAGTTATAAATGGGTAATGCATTTGGGCACTCCTATTAGCGGTTTAATTGCTCCAACAGGCATAACTGTTGATATAAATGAAAAAATAATTACTGTTGGAAAATTTTATGACAATACTGATTTTGACCATGGCCCGGCAGTAAATTACTTAATTGGTTCGTCCGATTTATTTATTCATAAAATAAGACAGGAGGGTTCCACAACAAATATTAATGCTGTTAATCCAGATAATGTTTTTACATTATTTCCAAATCCTGCCCACAACAACATTGTTGTAAATAGTCATTATGATGGGCAACTATCATTAATAAATGCCATTGGACAAATAGTTTATAGGAGTGATATAATAGCTTCAAAAGATTTTACCATTGACCTTTCAGAATTTAGCAACGGAATTTATTTTATTCTTATTTCTAATGATGCGAACATAAGCAAACAAAAATTTATTAAACAGTAGTTATTTGATGGAATGAAGACATTAAAGAAGTTTTATGATTTAAAAGTTTATTAATCAACAACAATTGCTTTCTGGAATTATATATAGTTAAATGCGCCCATGCATTATTACTATTAATGAGAGAAAAATTAGACAAATAAAATAATCAAAAGCTAAAGCAACTTTGCTTCACATTGATAGTTAAAATTAAACGTAAACTTTACTTTTGTTGGTATAAAACATGGAGCAAACAAAACAAAGAATCGAATCCTTTGATATTTTGCGAGACGCAACACTTAGAATACTGGAACTCACTTAAGAGAGTTACTATCCCCACACATAAATTCTGTGATATTTAGGAAACCAGAAGAAATGAAAATGGGATTTTAGTTATTTGTAGATTTTTAAATAATGTTAGAGATAAAACCCACCTGCGAAAACTGTAATAAGCCATTGCCCAACAAAAGCGATGAAGCAATGATTTGTACTTTTGAATGTACCTTTTGTAAAGATTGTGTTGAAAATATTTTGTTTAATGTTTGCCCTAATTGTGGTGGAGGTTTTGAAAAACGCCCTACACGCCCTGCAGCCCTGTTAAAAAAGTATCCTGCATCAACGCAAATAGTTTTTAAACCTGTTGATGAGAAATTCAAATCCGTTCTAGAAAATAATAAAGATATTAATCCACGCAAAAGATAAAAAGTGATGCATGCTGTTTTTCATTAGTGTAAATTCGTGCAATTCGTGACAGAAAAAATAAATATCACCGTTACTCAATCAATATTAATCAACAAACCTGTTCACGAAGTTTTTGATTTTACTCAGGACTTTTCAAAACGAAAACTGTGGGACAAATCCATTATTGACTGCCGGTTAATTTCTGAAAATCCTATCCATACTGCATTTATAAAAGTAAAAGGCGGTATGACTGCAAATCTGGAATACAAACTTTTTGAACGGCCTCATAAAACTTCATTGCGGATGACAAACATTTCATCATCACTTGTAGCAGATGGTGGTGGAAGCTGGACTTATGAAAAACAAACAGATGAAACAACTTTGTGGACGCAAACCAATACTCTTTCTATTAAAATCAATTTCATTACTAAAGTTTTAAAATTCTTTGTTGAACGGAGTTTAAAAAGAAATACATTTGAGTCAATGAAAAACGCAAAAGCGTTACTTGAAAAAACAGTATGAAAGAAGAAAAATTTTGTCTTGAATGTGGCGAACCCATTAAAGGCCGTGCCGATAAAAAATTTTGTGACGACCAGTGTCGCAGCAATTACAACAACAAGCTAAACAGCGACCTTACTGCTGAAATGCGCCACATCAATAACATCCTGCGCAAAAACAGAAAGATATTAGAAACAGTAGTGCATGATGATGGCAAGGGAAAAATATCAAAACAAAAATTAATTGATAAAGGATTTAACTTTAAATATTTTACCCAAATCCATACCACACAAAAAGGCACCGTTTATAAACTTTGTTATGATTTTGGTTATTTGCCTATAGAAAACGACTATATCATGGTAATTAAATGGGGAACATTTGCAGGTAGGGAAAATTAATTTTTCAAAACATCATTTCTTATGGCAAAATTTTCTTTCACAACCACCATTTTAAAATTCAATAAGCAAGGCGAAAAAACTGGCTGGACCTATATTGTTGTTCCGGCCGACATTGCACAAAAGCTAAAGCCCGGAGATAAAAAAGGCTTTCGCACCAAAGGAAAATTAGACAACTATAAGTTTTCAGGCAAAAGTTTATTGCCTATGGGAAAGGGAGAATTTATTCTCACTCTGGATAAAGACATTCGTAAAGCTATTGGCAAACGGCATGGCGCCATGCTTAAAGTTGAAATGGAATTTGATAAATCTCAATATGAATTAAATGCAGAATTTATGGATTGCTTAACTGACGCACCCGATGCATTAGCATTTTTTAAATCACTTACACGCTCCCACCAAAACTATTTTTCAAAATGGATTGAGAGTGCAAAAACCGAAAACACAAAAGCTAAACGCATTGCACAAGCCATCAACGCCTTTTTAAAAAAACAGGGTTTTCCTGAAATGCTGCGCGAGCAAAAAGCATATCGTTAGTGAACTCCATTTTCCTTCTTAGCTGAAAATCGCTCCACGTAATCCAGTCGCTCCATTGCAGTTACATCCAAACTGTAAAACCCAAATTCTTCCACTACTTTTCCTGTAATTAAATAACACGCTCTTCCATAAAATGGAAATTGTGTAAGTGCATTCGGAAAATGTGTAGTGTCAATCCACTTTCCTTCTTTATCTAAAAAAGTTCCAAATGCCATCGCATCACCTTTTCTTGTGCGTGTTGATTTGCGTGTAACCGTATAGCCAACAATTGAAATTATTTTTCCAAGATGAGTTGGGAATTCTGATGCAGCACTCAGAAATTCCCCTCTCCTTTGGAGAGGGGTTAGGGGTGAGGCTAAATCAAATGGCGAGCACAACGGAAATCCCAGCAACTCCATCTCATCCCATGCGTCATCAATTTTATTGTAATACAATTCAGGTAGGGAATATTTTTTAGTTGGCGTTGGAAACAAATCGTGCCGTGCCTCTGATTTTTTATTAGCACCAAGCAGCATATAAATATCCCAAAGTAGTTGTTGCTTTGTTCTTCCTGTAAACCGAAAAGCATTAACGCGAATTAAAAGTAATATCTGTTCTACTGAAACCAAAACACGGCAGGAGAAGTCTTCCAGCGACAAATAATCTCCATTACGGTTTCTTTCGTTAAGAATTGTAGCAATAGTATTTTTTTCAAGTTCTGCAATTAAATTAAGTCCGAGGTAAATATCTCTTCCATAAATGCATGTAAGCAAATCGCTCTTATTAATATCAGGTGCATGAACGTTTGCTCCGCACATGCGTGCTTCGTGTACATAAAATTCAATTCCATAAAAACCTCCGCCATTATTAATTACAGCTACCATGTACTCAAGAGGATAATGCGTTTTTAAATATATGCACTGATAACTTTCAACTGCATAAGAAGCAGAGTGTCCTTTGCTGAAAGCATATCCGGCAAACGATTCAATTTGCCGCCACACTTCTTTGGTAACTTTTTCGTCATAGCCTTTGCTTTCACAATTTTCAAAAAATTTCTGTTCTACTTTCTGAAACTCATCGCGCCCGCGATACTTACCACTCATGCCTCTGCGCAGTACATCGGCTTCTTCAAGCGTAAGTCCTGCATAATAATGTGCAACCTTAATTACATCTTCCTGGTAAACCATTACACCAAATGTATCGTGCAGAATATCGTAGATAGGTTTAGGTGTTTCGTAAGAAGGAGGTTGTTTTTTGAATCGCAAAATATATTCGCGCATCATACCTGATGATGCCACACCAGGGCGGATGATAGAGCTTGCGGCAACTAAATCGGCATATTCTTTTGCTTCCAATTTTGTAAGCAACATTCGCATTGCCGGGCTCTCCACATAAAAACAACCCATCAGGTTTGCGTGTTGTAAATTCTCACGGACCTTTTCGTCCTTCTTAAATTTCTGCACATCGTGTATATCAATTTCAACATTTCTGTTTTGCTTTATAATATCAGCGGCATCTCTTATTTTTCCTAAGCCACGCTGTGCAAGTATGTCAAATTTGTATAAGCCAACATCCTCTGCTTCTATCATGCTAAACTGCACAAGCGGAAAATTTTTTGGCGGAAGTGTAGTGGCTGTATAATTATAAATGGGTTTATCAGAAATTAAAACTCCTCCGGCATGTATGCTTAAGTGATTTGGAAATTTATAAAGGTGCTGCGCGTAACGGTAAATGAGTTGATGCGTGTTGTCAAGCGATTGAATATTTTTAACCTCATCAGCCATTGAATCAATTTCTGCTTTGGGCAAGCCAAAAACTTTTCCCAGCTCACGCACCACTGCGCTGTCTTTAAAAGTGCTGTATGTTGCAAGCAGTGCAGTATGTTCGGTGCCGTGCTTTTGAAAAATGTATTTAATTATTTCATCGCGCTCGTCAGATGAAAAATCAATATCAAAATCGGGAGGATTTTTGCGCGATGGATTAATAAATCGTTCAAAATATAAATCCAAATCAACAGGGTCAACATCTGTAATGCGCAGCAGGTATGCCACCATGCTGTTAGCGCCACTACCCCGCCCTACATAAGAATAATTTTTGTGTTGCGCATATCTAATAATATCGCGGTTGATAAGAAAGTAGGATGAAAATCCCAACTCTACTATCATATCAACTTCCTTTTCAAACCGCTCAATTATTTTTTCATTGGCATCAGGGTAACGATAATTTAAACCCTCGTAACACAAGCTCATTAATTGATGGTAATCTTTTTTTGCGTTTCCTGTAAAGTATTTTTTGTTTTTGTTTTTCCCGAATTCAAAATCTATTTCGCATTGCTCTAAAAGTTTCTGGGTGTTGTAAATTATTTGCGGGAAATCTTTATAAACATTTCTCAATTCTGCTTCCGATAACAGTATTTCATCGGGTTGTGCTTGGTCATTAGGATTAAGTTTACTGAGCAATGTGTTGTTATCAATTGCGCGTAACAGCCGGTGTGCATTAAAATCTCTTTTATTTCGGAAAGTAACAGGTGTTAAGGCAACCAATTTGTCAGATGGCAGTCTGCAATTGGCGGTTTGCAAATAGAAAAAATCATGAGGGTGAATTCCGATAAATTCGTTTTCCCGCAAGTTAAAATTTAATTTCTTAAAAGGGTAAATGATAAAGGCGTTTTCAAATTCTGGTGCTTGAAATTGAAATGATTCTCCTGAATGCAGATGGTGGGAGAGAAATTTATTTAACTCATAAAAGCCATTTAAATTTTTTGCAATGCCAATAAACCTCATCCCCAGCCCCTCTCCAAAGGAGAGGGGAGAGCGAAACTCAATTCCCGCAACAGGTTTTATGTTGTATGTTGGTGCGAGTCTGAAAAAATCTAAAATGCCAGATGTGTTATTAATATCGGTCAATGCAAGACATGATATTCCCTTTCGTTGCGCTTCACGCAACAATTCTTCGGGACTCATGGCTCCGTATTTAAAAGAAAAATAAGAGTGACAGTTAAGATACATTGCAAAATATTTTTTGTAACAATTATGTTAGTAACAACTTTGTTACAAAAATTTAGACTTTAACCAAACTTGAAGATTTTAATTCGCCAGCGAAAATTCTTTTAGCATTTCATATCGTGCAAATGATGATTCATGTTTCATCAGCAAAATATTTGTTGCAAGAAATGAGGCTTCAAAATTTTTACCCTCAAACTCCGGCATTGCCGCACTAAACTTTTCTTTACTCAATCCTTTTGCAATGGTTACATGTGGTTTCCATGCAAAAAAAGATTGACTTGGTGGAAGGTTTAGTGTTGAATGCAGCGAACGGATAAGATTTACAATTGGTGCTTCTGTTTCCACACCGATATAAATAGTATGTGTTTTGAAGTGGTTAAAGTTTTTCAGTTTCATTTCAAACGTGGAATGGAACTTTACTACTTCATCAATTTTAAAAACCAGTTCCTCTTCAAATGCAGTGTTAAATCCGAAATTAATAAGCGTGTTGTGCGGTTTTGATTTAATTGCTTGCGCATGATTATGCTTTTGATGAAATGCAGTTTTAATTTCCATGATTTCATTTTTTATATACTGAGGCGGGTTTATAACAAGAAGGTATTCATAAACCTGCCCAGTAGTTTCATTAGCGTTTTGTGTTAGCGCGCCTCCTTGATTTTTAAGGGTGATTAATGTATTTAAACTTTTTATAGAAGGCACAATATGGCTGTCGTCAGCATCATGCACAGCAGCAGGCGAACTGCTTAAACCATTAAACGGATTAAATCCTCGCAACGAAAAATTGAGCGCAGCAGCGCGTTGTATTTTATCTTCGCCATAGCGCAACCGCAGTTTATCCATTGCATGATAAAGGTTAAGCACTTGCACATTATCATCAAACATATTTATCTGATGCCAGCCGCCAACCAAGTGTGAAAATTTTACACCAACCAATCGTATCAGCAACCTTCGGTTATACAGTTTTTCAAAAAGTTCTTTTACACGCGCAATAATTACATGATCACTGCTGGTGTAGGGGATACGGCATTGCATGTTGTGTGTATCAAAATTGCTGTAACGTATTTTTATGGTAACACACCCCATCAGTTTGTTTTCAGACCGCAGGCGGAAACACAATTTCTCCGTCATGGCAATCAAAATATTCTTCAACTTCTGCACGTCAATGGTATCGGTTTCAAAAGTTTCTTCCTGGCTCATTGATTTTTGTTCCGTGTAGGGTTCCACCGGATTGTTGTCAATGCCATTTGCTTTTTTCCAGATAGAAATTCCGTTTTCGCCCAATACATTTTGCATTAATTCCATTGGCATCTCCTGCACAGTGCGCACCCACTCCACGCCCATGCTGCGCAGCAGGTGGTAGGTCTTTTCGCCAACCATTGGTATTTTATTGACCCGCAGCGGGGCTAAAAAAATTTTCTCATCACCATGCTTTACATTTTTATAGTTATTGGGTTTGGCTTCGTCAGTGGCAATTTTGCTCACCGTTTTATTGGCACTCAAACCAAGTGAAATGGGCAAGCCTGCTTCTTTTATAATTTTTTCGCGCAGTTCGGTTGCATGTTTAAAGCATCCAAAAAATTTATCCATGCCGGTGAGGTCAATATAAAACTCATCAATGCTGCTGCGTTCAAAAAGCGGAACATCTTCCTGTATAATCTGTGTTACCTCATCACTCTTTTTACTGTACGCATCATAATCACCTCTTATAATAATGGCTTCGGGGCACAGCCGTTTTGCCTGTTTAATAGGCATGGCGCTATGCACACCAAACTTTCTTGTCTCATAACTACAGGCTGCCACCACACCACGCTCCCCACCGCCAACTATCACCGGCATACCTACTAACTTAGGGTTTATAAGCCTCGATACCGAAACAAAAAAACAATCCAGATCCATGTGGGCAATAGCAGATTGTGATTGTTGCCAGATAAAATACTTTTTCAAATGATTATATTAGAAACATTAATAATGTTTCTAATATAATCATTTGAAAAAGTAAACTTGTAATTTTTTGTAATAAAAAAGTGAAAAACAATTAAAATGTAAACAAAAAAGGCTGTTTCAAATAAATGAAACAGCCTTAAGGTTTTACGGCAACGACATACTATCCCACATGTTACTGCAGTACCATCTGCGCAAAGGGGCTTAACTTCTCTGTTCGGTATGGGAAGAGGTGGACACCCTTGCAATAGTCACCATAAATATTTTAGACAAACATGGAGAAAATACATTGAAAATAAATCTTAATCTAAAAGTTTTGGGTAATTAGTATTGCTCAGCTTTGTCATTACTGACTTTATACTTACAACCTATCAACGTCATAGTCTTTGACGACCCTTATAATGAAATCTTATCTTGAAGCAAGTTTCGCGCTTAGATGCTTTCAGCGCTTATCTTAACCGAACGTAGCTACCCTGCTGTGCCGCTGGCGCGACAACAGGTGCACTAGAGGTTCGTCCGACTCGGTCCTCTCGTACTAGAGTCAGGCCTTCTCAAATTTCAAACGCCCACAACAGATAGGGACCGAACTGTCTCACGACGTTCTGAACCCAGCTCGCGTGCCACTTTAATGAGCGAACAGCTCAACCCTT
>CAYSPG010000021.1:0-67518 GCA_964432885.1 uncultured Flavobacteriaceae bacterium | reverse complement strand
ACAGTATCGCTTCTAATCCCCCTTTTTTAAAACTTCGCCAAGCCCTGATGCGTTACCGGAAACCCTATGACGACACTGCTAACATTAAACAGACAGACATGAATCAAACACTTTTTGACACCTCTAAACAATAAATGACCACCCGACAGGCAAACGCAATAAAATAAATAATTAAAAGCCGCCACCGCACAAAAAATAATTTGAATTTATATGCCAACGCACATTGCATACATTTGCCTTTGCCCCCAACACACGAACCCAACTCATGGGCAAAGTCAAAAGAGTGCAATCGCCAATGCTTAAAAAAAAACGGAGTGACCTAATCTATTTTTGACTACTTTTAAAACCCTACATATCGACAAATAATGAAAGACATAAAAGTTCAGGTAGAAAAAGACCATTTAGAAAAACTGACCAAAGCTTCGGGGCAGTCTGCTGTTATGGAGTTGAAAAGTGGAAAAAGGCCGTTTTATAGTAAGCAAAATGACAGGAAATGGAAATTTTACAACACCCTATCCTCCCTTGGCTGAGGTAACAGCGGCACTTGACGAGTTGGATGCTGCAGCGCAGGCAGCCGAAAATGGCGGAACCGAATTAACAGCCATCAAGGACGCAAAGGAAGATGTTGCGGATGGATTGTTAAGCCAACTGGCAGCGTATGTTCAAAGCCATGCCAACTATTCAGAAACCGTCATTCGCTCTGCCGGAATAGATGTAAGAAATGCGCCATCACCGGTAGGAATACCTGCTCAGGTTTTGGGTCTAAATGCATTGTTTTCATTACTTAGCCAAACGATACGCCTTAAGTGGAAAAGAGTTCGTGGCGCATATATATATCGCCTGTTGATGACGGCTGATATAAACGCGCCCGATAGTTGGCAAGAAATAGCCTTGGTAAGCAGTACCCGTTATATGGCTACCGGTTTAACCACCGGCACCCGGTATTGGTTTAAGGCAGAGGCAGTAGGCTCGGCAGGTACGGGAGCGGCCAGCGACCCTGCTACAATGATTGCTGCATAAATTATTGTAACAGGAAGCCAACCTCCGCATATCATTTTTGCGGAGGTTGGTTTTTTTAGGGTAAAGGGGATATAACGGATTGCCTGTGAATAGTGTTTTCCTTATATAACTTCTACAAATCCTTATTTATTACTGTATTTCCCAAACTTCTCTACCGCGCAGCAGCTTGTCTAAATCTCCTTTACCTTTTGAAGCAATAACAGAATCAATTTGTGCAATCAAATCGTCCTCATAGCACGGGCGGTTTTCTTTATAAAACACACCAAACGGGCGAGGAAAATGCCCCTCCTTTGCGGGGTTATCAAAAAATCGTGATAGTATTCCTGATTTTACTCTGTCGGTTTCATCATGTACCCACAGGTCGTTGGCGCTGTTTCCGTTTTCGGTTATGTTTACAATTACGGGTTTAAATCCATCAAGTTTAATTCCAAGTTCGGCATTTTGGCCAAACACCAGCGGCTTGCCGTGCTCAACAAAAAGCGCTTCCAGTTTTTTAGAAGCCTTTTCGGTAAACACTTCAAATGCCCCGTCATTAAACACATTGCAGTTTTGATATATTTCTAAAAACGAAGTGCCCTTATGCGCAGCTCCTTTGCGCAAAATATCTTTTAAATGCACAGGGTCCCTATCCATGCTGCGTGCAATAAACGTGGCATCAGCCCCCATAGCCAGCGCAATGGGATTAAAGGGATGGTCAATGGAACCAAACGGTGTTGATTTAGTAACCTTACCTTCTTCAGAAGTTGGTGAATATTGACCTTTTGTTAAACCATAAATTTGGTTGTTGAACAGTAAAATATTTACGTTAAAATTTCTGCGCAACAAATGGATAAAGTGATTGCCGCCAATAGAAGTTGCATCGCCATCGCCTGTAACTATCCATACGCTTAAATCTTTTCGCGCAGCTTTAAGCCCGCTGGCTATTGCAGTGGCGCGGCCATGTATGCTATGCATGCCATAGGTTTCCATATAGTATGGAAAACGTGATGAGCATCCAATGCCCGAAATAAAAACTATTTGCTCGCGCGGAATTCCTAATTCAGGAATTACGGTTTGCACTTGTTTTAATATTGAGTAATCGCCACAACCCGGACACCAGCGAACGTCCTGGTCGGTAACTAAGTCTTTTGAAGTAAGTGTTGGTGCTGTTTGGTTTTCCATACTATTAAAATTAAACTTTTAGTTTGTTGGGGTTTTGTCTGTTGTCAAAAACCGATTTAATAATTATCTGATTATTTTCAATTGAATAAAATAAACTTACATGCCGGTTTACTACACATTTTCTTATTCCTGATTTTTTATAGGATTGAGGGAAAATATTAGGGTGCTTTACAATTTTGTTAATACTATCATGCATTTCTTTTAAAAATCGTACAAGAATCTTTTCGTTCCATGTAAGTAAAATAAAAGAGGCTATTTCATCAAGTTTATTCTCTGCCTAAAGCGTCCATATTACTTTTTTACCGTCCATTTTTTGTATTTCTTCATTACCTCTTTGTGCGGTTTAATACGTCCGTTTTTTAAATCATTTTCTCCTCTTTTTATCGAGGCTTTGGCGGGGTCACTAAGTTCGTCCCACCAGTCGGTATGTTTTAATACAATGGTTTCAAGTTCGGTTAATGCTTTGCTGTCGGTTATTGCAATAAACTTTTCAATAAGCTCAAGTTTTCGTTGCTGCATGTTTTGTTTCATCAATGCTTATTTTAATAATTCAACAATTTTACTTTTTATTTCGCTTGATGAAAACGGAATACCCATTACTTTATTTAAACCAATGGCAGGTATCATAAATTTATCGCGCAGCACCTTTATAAGCTGCCCTGTATTCATCTCGGGTATTAATATTTTCTCGTAGCTGTAAAGCATTTCGCCTAAGTTTTTAGGAAATGGTTTGAGATAGCGTATTTGCGCATGTGCCACATCATAGCCTTCGGCACGTGCATGTATGCAGGCAGTTTTGATGGCGCCATAGGTGCTTCCCCAACCCAGTACAAGAAGTTTTCCTTTTTCAGGACCACTGTCTAACGCTTGCAGGGGAATGCTGTCGGCCACTTTTTCAACCTTAGCATCGCGCATGTTTACCATAAACTGATGGTTTTCGTTATCGTAACTTATGTTACCTGTTTCGTGTTGCTTTTCTAATCCGCCTATGCGGTGTTCAAGTCCTTTGGTGCCCGGCACAGCCCATGGGCGCGATAGTTTTTCATCGCGTTTATATGGCATGTACTTGTCGCCATTTTTTTCGGTGGCAAATTTTATTTGTATTTCCTTTAAATCTTTTGCTGATGGAAAACGCCATGGCTCGGCACCGTTGGCTATGTATCCGTCAGATAGGAATATTACAGGTGTCATATACTCAACTGCAATGCGGCATGCTTCAAATACTGCCGAAAAACAATCGGCCGGTGAGCTGGCTGCAATTACGGGCAGGGGTGCTTCTCCATTGCGGCCGTAAAGGGATTGTAATAAATCGCTTTGTTCTGTTTTTGTTGGTAAACCGGTTGATGGGCCCCCGCGCTGCACGTTGATAATCAAGAGAGGAATTTCAAGCATTACTGCTAATCCCATTGCCTCACCCTTAAGTGAAATGCCCGGGCCTGATGATGCAGTTACACCAAGTGCGCCACCAAACGATGCACCAATGGCTGAGCATATAGCCGCAATTTCGTCTTCGGCCTGGAAGGTTTTTACGCCAAAGGATTTGTGTTTTGCAAGTTCGTGGAGTATGTCGGAGGCTGGTGTTATAGGGTATGTGCCGTAAAATAAAGGCAAGCCGCTTTTTTGTGATGCAGCAATAAGTCCAATGGCTGTTGCCTGGTTCCCCATCATATTACGATAGATACCGGGTTGCATTTTTGCAGCCTGCACTTCGTAGCGTGTGGTAAATGTTTCGGTGGTATCGCCAAAGTGGTAGCCAGCTTTAAGTATTTTTAAGTTGGCATCAAGGATTTCGGGTTTTTTAGCGAATTTTTCCTCGAGGAATTTGATGCTGTTGTCAAGTGATCGGTTGTACATCCAATACAAAAATCCAAGTACAAACATGTTTTTGGCACGGTCTATTTCTTTGGTGCCTAAGCCTGACTCGTTAAGTGCTGCACGTGTCATTTTGGTAACATCAATCGTAATAAGACGGTATTTTGAAAGTGAGCCGTCTTCAATTGGATTTTTGCCTTCGGGATAGTTTGCCAAGCGTAGGTTCTTCGGGTCAAAGCCATCAGAGTTGGCAATGATGGTGCCTCCGTCTTTGAGGTTGCGCAGGTTTGCTTTTAGTGCAGCTGCATTCATAGCCACAAGCACATCGCATTTATCACCGGGAGTATAAATATTTACGCTGCCAAAGTGAAGTTGATATCCGCTTACGCCTGCAAGTGTGCCCTGCGGTGCGCGTATTTCGGCCGGAAAGTCGGGAAACGTACTTAGGTCGTTGCCAAAGAGGGCGGCTGTGTTGGTAAATTGTGTGCCGGTAAGTTGCATGCCATCGCCACTGTCGCCAGCAAATTTTATAATTACTTGTTCTAGAATTTCGTTTTGTTTTTCCATCACTACATACTGTTTGGTTGAGCAAAAATAGGGAAAATGAAGTTAAAGGACTTACAAAGGGAAAGGAATGAGAATAAACTGAGTGACGCAGCAGCAATTAAAATTTATCAAGTAAACACCAAACTAAAAAATACGGACAATAATATCTCATCCGCTTTTTGTAATGTTTTTATTTATTTGCTATTTATTACTTTTTCCTTTTTTCATACCGGCACAAGCCCTCATCCAAATACTTGGTGTAGGTTTTTATGTCAGGAGTGTAACCACGTGGTGTTGCTAACAGGTTTGCATTGTTATCAAGCAACACATAATACGGTTGTGAGTTGGTGTTATATGTTGTTGCCTGCAAATCGCTCCAGCGTTTTCCGGTAGTGGTAATTTTTTTTCCTGAAAGTTTTGATGTGTACTGCTTTTCTATAGGAAGTTCCGCTTTGTCATCCACGTATAGAGAAATTAAAACGTATTTATCCGAAAGTCTTTTTAGCACCTCAGGGTCGCTCCACACGTTGTCTTCCATCTTACGGCAGTTTACACAACTCCATCCTGTAAAATCAACCATCACAGGTTTTCCAATAGATTTTGCGTACGCCATACCGGTATCGTAATCGTCATAACAATTTAAATTATGTGGGCAGTGTCCGCTTTTATCAGGGTCAATCCATTCTTTATAAAACTCGGGAGGTGGAAATCCGCTTATTAATTTTAGTGGTGCACCCCACAAGCCGGGAATTAAATAAACAGTAAACGTTAGCGACAGAATAGCAAACAATAATCGTGTAACCGAAATGGATTGCACATCACTGTCGTGCGAAAATTTTAATTTACCCAATAAATAAAATCCTAACATCCCAAAAATTATAATCCAAATGGAAACAAATAATTCGCGATGCAAAATGCCCCAGTGGTAAGCCAAGTCCACGTTGCTCAAAAATTTTAATGCAAGCGCAAGTTCTATAAACCCTAACGTAACTTTTACGGTATTTAACCAGCCGCCTGATTTTGGCAATGAACTTAGCCATTGCGGAAATGCGCTAAACAATGCAAAAGGCAATGCTAATGCAAGAGCAAAACCTGTCATTCCGGTAACGGGCCCCAAATAACTTCGTCCATGTGCTGCTTCCACAAGTAAGGTGCCTATGATGGGGCCTGTGCACGAAAACGAAACAAGAGACAACGTAAATGCCATAAAAAATATTCCTATCAATCCGCCTTTGTCGCTGGCCTGGTCGGCTTTGTTTACCAATGAACTTGGCAACACAATTTCAAATGCTCCAAAAAATGAAAATGCAAAAATTAAAAAGATAACAAAGAAAGCCATGTTAAAAAACGCATTGCTTGCCAAATCATTCAGCGCATCGCTGCCTAATGTTACGGTTACAAAAAAACCGAGCGCAACATATATTACAATAATTGAAAGTCCATAGATAATAGCATTTAAAATTCCTTTTTCTTTTGAACCGCTGCGTTTTGTAAAAAAACTAACGGTCATGGGTATCATCGGAAACACGCAGGGTGTTAGTAAGGCTAAAAGCCCGCCAATAAATCCGGCAATAAAAATTCCGAGTAAGGTTCTGTCGGCAGCATCGGCAGTGCCGCCATCTTCGCCACAGCCAGGTTCCAATGCGGTAATAGTTTGTGCTTGTTGTGCAGTATCTGAATTTATTTTTTGCAGTGTGTCAACAATGGCAGTTGCAGCTACGGATGGGGTGTCGGTTTTTTCTTCGTCAACCGAAGTTGTTTCAACAGGAACAGAAAGCGCACACGATTTCTTTTTTCCGTTGTTAATATCAAAACTAAAATCAACATCGGTAGGTGGCAGGCATTTGCTGTCATCACAGGCCATGTAATTTAACATGCCCTTTACGGCAAACGATTTGCGCGATGTAATTTTTATTTTCTGTTTAAAATATGTGGTGCCTTCAAAAAATTTAAGTTTCATTTGAAACTGTTGGTCAAAAATTTCTTCGGCATGTCCTTCTTCTACTTTTCCAATCGTAACATAATTTTTGCTTTTTTCAAACGTAAAGGATGTGGGTATGGGCCCATCATTGCTTGAAAGAAACTGCGAATACACATGGAACTTTTCGTTGGTAACCATTTTAAAAACCAACGTGGCTTCGCAACTGTCGGTTTGTTCAACAGAAAAACTCCATTTGGCTCCTTCAAGAATTTGTGCGTTTAAAGAAGTAGCACTAACCAACCACAAAAAAAGAATACCTAAAAATCTTCCCATCATATAAATTAAATTTCTCCTTACCTGCATCATTTTTATTTACTGTTTAAGTTAAAACTAAAAGGAACATCTTCAGGAGGCAGGCACATGCGGTTATCGCAAGCCATAAATGAAAGTTTTCCTTTTAACGTAAAATTTTCTTTTAAGAGTATTTTTATTTTCTGTTTAAACACGGCTGTATGTTCAAAAACCTGTAGCTTAAGCTGAAAAGCCTCGTCCATAATTTCTTCGTGCTTGCCTTCTTCAACTTTTCCTATAAGTTCAAAATTTGGTGCTTTTTCAAATTCAAATACAGTAGGCAACGGCCCTTCCGTTGTGGAAAGAAACTGTGAGTAGATGTGAAATTTTTCGGTGATGTTGGCCGTAAATACCAAAGTGGCTTCGTCAGCATTATTTTGTTCAATAGAAAATTGCCACTTGGCACCTGAAATGTTTTGTGCGTTGGCAAACACAACAGGTAACAAAAACAAAAAAATAAGTAACGTGCTTTTTATTGTGCGCATAAAATAGATGGGGTATGGGATGCCAAAAATAATTTTTATTTTGTTACTGGAACATGAATACAATAACTGTTAAACAGAGGTTAAAAAAGTTTACTGAGCTATGATATTGTGCTCCTTTATTACAAAAATGGTGCTCAAAGTAAGTTTGCATTCTTACGTATCAAATTTTTAAAAACCGTACGTTTGTACAATGCAAAGCAAACCCAAGCCTGTTTTTGATAAGCGAATTTTTTGGGACGTTAATTTCGAAAAACTCGATTACGATGCAAAAGCAACTTTTGTAATTGAGCGCGTTTTTGAACGTGGCGATGTGGAGGATATACGGCAGTGCAGGAGGTATTATGGGGATGAGAAAATACGTGCTGCGCTTACTACTGCAAAATGGCTTAGTCTTCACACAATTTACCTTGCATGCGCAGTTTTAAACAATGAACTAACCGATTACAGATGTTACATAAAAGCGCAGTCGAATCCAACACATTTTCTGTATTAAAAGATTTAATGCAGATGGCAGAGCTTGAAAATTTTTTTCTTGTTGGTGGCACTTGTCTTGCTCTGCGATACGGGCATAGAACTTCGGTTGATATTGATTTATTCTCGACTGCAGATTTTGAAATAGATGCGTTAACCAATGCTCTGGAGAAAAAAATAAAAGGATTTTCATACCGAACAAAAAATAACATAGGTGTTTTTGGATACATAAACAATCTTAAAGTTGACCTTGTAAAAAATCACTACTTCAAGCAAATAGACACTCCGGTTACTGTGGAAACTATTAGGATGTTTGGCGATAAGGATTTAATGGCCATGAAAGTTTTTGCCATATTAAAGCGAGCACACAAAAAAGATTTTTATGATGTTTCTGAACTGCTGAATCACTATACAGTTAAAAATTTTATTGAAGCTTACACCTTAAAATATCCTGCGCATCAGCTCCTCATCTCCATCCCTCAAGCCTTGGTTTATTTTGATGATGCCGAAGAAAGCGAAGACCCGGTGAGTTTAAAAAATCAAACCTGGAACGAAGTAAAAAGTATTATTCGAAAAAAGGTAAGTGAGTATTTGCAATAGTTACTCCTAATACTCGTGCCACGACTCCAAGTCGTGGCACGAGTAAAAACGAGTGCAACTTCTCTCGCTACTATTAGGGATTACAACATAAGTAGCTTTAACTTTTAATTAAGATTTTACGTGTGATTTCCGCCCTGCGATGCCTTACATTTGCCGCATTAAACACACACATAAATATGTCATATTCAAAAACTATTTGTTACGCAATTATGGGAACTATGCTTGCTGCTTCGTGCAATAACGGAAATAAAAGCACCGAAGTAGTTCAGGAAAAACTTTCTTATCCCTCAACCAAAAAAGTTGACCAAACCGATGACTACCACGGCACTAAAGTAGCTGACCCTTACCGCTGGCTGGAGTACGATACAGCACAAGATGTAAAAGAATGGGTAGAAGCACAAAATAAAGTTACGTTTGGGTATTTGGAAAAAATTCCATTTCGTAATAAAATAAAGGAAAGGCTTACGGATATTTTTAATTATCCAAAATACTCTTCTCCTTTTCGTGCAGGCGAGTATTATTTTTTTAGTAAGAATGACGGATTGCAAAATCAAAGCGTAATTTATTATCAAAAAGGAATTGACGGCAAGCCCGAAGTTTTTCTTGACCCCAATAAAATGAGCGATGATGGAACAGCAGCCGTTTCGCTGATGGGATTTTCGAAAGATAAAAAGTATGTAGCCTACACCGTAAACCAAAGCGGCAGCGACTGGCAAACCATGTATGTGATGGAAGTGGCCACAAAAAAATTATTGGATGATAAATTGGATTGGGTAAAATTTAGCGGTGCTGCATGGAAAGACAATGGCTTTTATTATTCGCGTTACTCTACTCCATCAAAAGGAAAAGAGTTTTCACAAAAAAATGAGTATCACAAAATTTATTACCACAAACTTGGAGATGCACAGGATAAAGATGTGCTTGTGTACGAAGACAAAACAAAACCTTTGCGTTATTACGGTGCGCAAACAACCGAAGACGAACGCTTTCTTTTAATTTATGTTTCGGAAGGAACGGATGGAACAGAACTGTATTCAAAAGACTTATCAACCAATCAAAAAGATTTTACGCAACTTGTAAAAGGATTTGACGACAACTATTCGGTATTAAATAATGATGGCGATAAACTGCTTGTACAAACCGATGCGGGCGCGCCTAATCAGCGTGTAATAGCAATGGATCCCAAAAATCCTGCAAAAGAAAACTGGAAAGACATTATACCTGAACAAAAAGACTTGTTGCAAAGTGCAGGCACAGGAGGAGGAAAAATTTTTGCTGAATATTTAAAAGATGTTGCCACAAAAGTTTTTCAATATGATTATACAGGAAAGCAAGAGCGCGAAATTGCATTGCCTGCTTTAGGAAATGCATACGGCTTTGGCGGAGAGAAAGATGATAAAATAAGTTTTTACACATTTACTTCTTTCACCTATCCTGCCACTATTTACAAATATGATATTGCAACAGGCACATCAGAAGTGTGGCAAAAGTCAGAGGTTAAATTTAATCCTGACGATTATGAAACCAAGCAGGTTTTTTATCCAAGCAAAGACGGAACAAAAATTCCCATGTTTATAGTTCACAAAAAAGGAATTGCATTGGATGGCAACAACCCAACGCTTTTGTATGGTTACGGAGGATTTAACATAAGCCTTGAGCCAAACTTTAGCACATCGCGGTTAATTTTATTAGAGAATTGTGGTGTGTATGCACTTGCAAACTTACGTGGTGGTGGCGAGTATGGAGAAAAGTGGCATGAAGCAGGAAAACTTTTGCAAAAGCAAAATGTGTTTGATGATTTTATTGCTGCTGCCGAATATCTGGTTAAAGAAAAATATACATCATCAGAAAAACTTGCCATACAAGGTGGAAGCAATGGTGGCTTGCTGGTTGGTGCCTGCATGGCACAGCGTCCTGAATTGTATCGCGTGGCATTTCCTGCTGTAGGTGTTATGGATATGTTGCGTTACCACAAGTTTACTGTAGGCTGGGGCTGGGTTGTTGAATATGGAAGCAGCGACAGTTTAGAAAATTTTAAAAACCTATACGGATATTCTCCATTGCACAACCTAAAAGAAAACGTAAACTATCCGGCTACCATGGTTACCACTGCCGACCATGACGACCGCGTGGTACCTGCACACTCATTTAAATTTATTTCCACTTTACAGGAAAAATACAAAGGCAATAATCCTGTTTTAATTCGCATTGATGTAAAGGCAGGGCACGGTGCCGGTAAACCCACATCTAAGATTATCGAAGAGCAAAGTGACATTTGGAGTTTTATGTTTTATAATATGGGTGTTACACCAAAATATTAATGGGGATTAAGTAATTAAGTTACTAAGAAAATACGGATGCAGAGTGTGTATCCGCATTTTTTTTAGCGTAGTATAAATTGTAAGGTGGGTGTGCAAAGCCAGTTATTCTTTCGTTTACAGTTACTGAAATGCAAGGCGGTACATCAAATATCAATTTTAGTTATAAAATAATTGCCAGACGAAAAGGATTTGAAGATTTACACTTTGCAACAAAGGAGCAAGTACAGCAAGCATCTAATATTTATATACACTCCGAATGGCCAGAGATTATTACATCCAACACGGAAAGATACAACTCAACGCTGCAAAAAATTAATAGCCAGCTTCCGCAAATTCAAAGCCCAACTCAAATTACTCAAACGCAATACAGCGCACCATCAATTACTAAACCAAATGCAACGTTTACAAACACAAGTAATGATGTGCCTGCTTCCGAACCTATACAAGCTGAACCCGCCCCATAATAATTGAGTTATACATTATGAGTTGTCAGAAAAATTTCAGCTAATTCGTTAAAACAAAAGGATGAAGAGAAAATTATTGATTTCAAAAGTTGTTTTTCTGTTTTTTTTTTCTGTAACCGCATCCTCTCAACAATGGGAAGCATTTACTTCTGATTGTTGCTTGGGCGGTTTTGTAAATAGTTTTTCTGTTGATTCGGCCAACCTTCGCTTGTATGCATCTGGAGAATTTGGATACTTTATCAATGGGAATCCCAATGTTAATCAATATATAGGCTACTACGCAAGTCTAACAAACGATTGGCATTATTTAGGCAGCGCGCCTGAATACTGGGATGACAGATCATATTGTGTATTATTTCATAACGATACGGTATATAATGGCGGGGCGTTTCATTCAATTACCAATCATTCCAATCATATAGCTATGTTTAATGGTACAAACTGGCAAAAAATGAATGACGGCTTTGCGCAGCCCACAAATTGGCTTTTACCGGCAATTTATAGCTTAGTGTATTATGATAATCAACTTTATGCCGGAGGCAACTTAACAGCATTGCTGCCGAGTTTTGATTCAGTGTTTTGCATTGCACGTTGGGATGGTACCAATTGGAATGGACTTCCATCAATCGGGTTTGGGTCTGGTATTTATCTCGTACCTGATAGCGAAAGTTATATTGTCAGAACCATGATTGAATTTAACGGTGAACTTTTTGTTGGCGGCATATTTAATCAGGCAGGAGGAATTACTGTAAATGGTGTTGCAAAATGGAATGGAGTTGCATGGGATTCAGCAGGTGCTTACCAAGAATTAGTTGGGCCTATGTGTTTTGCCAAATTTAATAATGAATTATATATGGGAGGTGGCGCAGGAATCGCCAAGTATGAGGATTCGTTATGGACAAGTGTTGAAGCTCCAATATGGGGTTCTTTCGGAATTGGGTCGGGAGTAATTTATTCAATGTGTGTTTACAATAATTCATTAGTCGTTGGTGGCATTTTTGATACTATTGGAGGAGTTGCAGCAAAAAATATTGCAAGATGGGATGGACAAAACTGGAGCGCTTTTACTACGGGTGTAACTATACCAGGTTTTAATGGGCAAGTAAAAGCTTTAGCAACTTTGGATGGATGCCTGTATGTAGGGGGCATGTTTACCGAGGCTGGCGGATTGTCGGTTCAAAGCATTGCACGCTGGTGCGAACCCCTTTCAACACAAGAAGCAAATTCATCACAAAACATTTCCATTTACCCCAACCCAGCCAAAGATTTTATTTCAATCACAGGCTTACAAAATAAAAAAGCAACCCTTAAAATTTTTGATGTTATTGGCAATGAAATAATTACAGAAGAGATTAATGCCCTACAAATCAAAATAAATGTTTCCACTTTGCAAAAAGGAATTTATTTGTATTCGGTTACAGATAACAATGGAAATTTTAAAGCAGGAAAGTTTTTAAAGCAGCAAAATGAGTAAAAATTATTTTTTTGTATTTTCACTTTAAAGCGACAGCGCGAGGCGAAAAACAATTCTTTTCTCATCCGCATTTTTTATTTTTAGCAAAAATTATTAGCCGTGAAAAAATTATTCATTCTATTATTTTTACTTCCATTCAAAGCATTTTCTCAACCTTTTATTGATATCATTTCTGCCAACTACCAATTTAATCCGGCAGATGAAACAATTAGCAGTAGCAAAATACCTCTTACAGCAACTATTGTAGGGGCTGCGTTAAACATTCCTTTTAAAATAGACAGCGATTATATAGCACTTAATCCTTCGTACGAAAATCAATCGTTGCAATATGATTCGCGTGAAAATATTTCATCGCTGAATTCATTTGCACTTCCCATATCATGGTTGCACCAATGGAAAAATCAAAAATGGAAAACCGCTTTTGTCTTTATTTCGCGCATCAATACATACCAGTTAAGCGAGATTAATAAAAACGCAATTCAGTTTGGTGGTGCTGTTGTAAACACCTATAAAAGAAAAGAAAACGTGAAATATAAGTTTGGCTTGTACTACAACAGCGAATTTTTTGGGCCGTTTTTTATGCCGCTGCTTGGCATTGACTGGAATGTAAACTCACGACTAAATATTTTTGGTGTGCTGCCCGGTAGCATGACTGTGGAGTATAAAATTTTACCTCACCGGTTTCATGCGGGAATAAATTTTAGGTCTGTTACCAGCAGTTACAGGGTTAATACCAATTCGTTTTTAAAAATAAACGATAACCAGTTAAAATTATTTTTTGATTGTTACTTTACCAAAAACATGGTGTTGAGTTTGGAAGCCGGTCATACCATTTTTAGAAAATATAAATCAGGAATTAAATTTGACGGAGAGAATAAAACCGAAAACTTAAATGTAAGCGAAAGTTATTTATGTAAAGTTACTTTTGCATATCGCATTCGTTCTGATAAATAAGGCCCCACCTAAATCCTCCCCGAAGGGGAGGACTTGAGATTATATTTAACAAACTAACTTATAAAATCAAAAATGAAAAGTTTATTTAATCCCTCAGACAACAACCACATTGTTGAACGCATTAACAAACTAACACACAACTCGCAACCAGCATGGGGAAAAATGAATGTTGGTCAAATGCTTGCACATTGCCAGGTGCCACTGCGCGCTGCTTATGGCGAAGTAAAAACCAGCCGTGGACTAATCGGAATTTTATTTGGCGGCATGGCAAAGAAAAAATACATCAATAAAGACATGCCGTTTGAAAAAAATTTACCCACCGACAAATTATTTATAATGACAACTGAAAAAGAATTTGAAGAAGAAAAATCAAAGTTAATTCCGCTTGTAAAACGCTTTGCTACACAAGGTGCAAACGGAATTACTACTGAGCCTCATCCTTTTTTTGGAAAAATGACTGCCGATGAATGGGACAGATTGCAGGCCAAGCATCTTGATCATCACCTGAGGCAGTTTGGAGTGTGAGTATTCATTCTATATTTTTGAGATATGATTATTCCGGCTGAGAAAATAGAAATTCCAAATGAAAAGTTAACCGATTATTTGCTCGTTCATAAAACCAAAAATGATAAATCATCTTTTTTAGAAAAGCTTGGATATACTGTCAATAATTGGGATGAGCTAAAAAAAGATATTTTGGAATTAGCAACACATAATGAAGCAAAGTTGCAATTACATACTGAGTTTGGAGATATGTATGAAATAAAAGGTAAACTCAAAAACTTTGGTATTGTAACAATTTGGTTGCTCGCTATTGACACTGATAAATATAAATTCGTAACTTTATTTCCTGATTGATTCAAAAAAAATGGAAAGTAATTTTAAATTATACCAGCAAGTTCAGTTAGCTGAACCACTTCCTGAGCATCACTTTGAAAAAGGTGATGTTGCAACGGTTGTTGAAAAAGTTTTTGACAAACAAAACAACCCGGGTTTAGTACTTGAGTTTTTTGACAGCAATGGTGAAACGCTTAAAGTAATTGCAGTATCTGAAAAAGTTGTTACTATACCTTCAGAACATTCCGTTGTAAACTACAGGCCATACCAATCGGCATAAGTTCATTGTCTTACAAATTTACACACCAATTTTTCTTTTCAGTCCCCCTAATCCCGAAGCATCGGGATCCCGAAGGGGGACTTTTGATTACTGCTTTATAAACTTGCATTGCAATTTTTCTTTTTCTGTTTGCAACTCCACAAAATAAATTCCTCTACTAAACCCCTCACAATTTATTTCATGCGTGTAATATGGTGGCACGGTTTGTTTTTTATTGGAGTAAATTAATTTACCCTGCACATCAAAAATTTGCAACAAACAATTTTTGCCTTTTATGTTTTGCGCGTTTACAAAAAGTTTTTGCCAGCTTGTGTGGTAAAACGCAGTGAGGCTTGCACTAAGCGTTTCCCTCTCCTGCGGAGAGGGATTAAGGGAGAGGAGTGTATCGCACACACTACCCTGCCATGCTCCCATTTCATAATTAGGGTTGTTGGGTAAGCCCCAATAAGAACGCTTTCCGCCAAGATAAAAACCATACTGGTCGAAGTGGCAACCGGGGCCATCAACATTAGGACTATCTATGGTGGCAAGGTACATGTTGGTGGGATGATATAACGTATCCGGGTAAGGAAACTGATAGTTTAAACACAAGGCAATATATACTTTACCATCTGGTGCTGATTTTATTGCTCCTGCCGTTCTGTTAAAATTTGGACCACTCGGTGTAATGTAACCCAGCGTATCAATACTTGCAGCAACATTAGGAGCAAATAAATTAAACTGAATAACATACGATGGCAGCAAAATGGCCGACACATACAGCAGACTATCGTTGGGAGAAAAAGCCGCACCCCAGTAACCGGGGCCTTGTACACCTGCGGGAGTACCTGCCTGTATGGTAAATGGATTTGTTATTGCACCGGTGCACCGGTTAAAATCATACGTTTCTATTAAACCCGAAGCGGAAACCAACAGCAATTTATTACCAGCATTATTGAATTTTAAAACGCCAAAACTATCACCCATAGCAGAACCTATCTTAATATCTGCTTGTGAGGAAATGCCATTGGGTGTAACCAAAAATTCAGTAAGAGTATCTGAGTATGCCTGAGTAGATGAATACCAATCTTTTTTACAAATTATCCACCAATCTCTGCCATTACCATGTTTTACAGCGGCAAGTACATCTACCATTTCATTAGTCATTAATTGAATGTTCTTTTGAGTTACCTTACCCAAACCTCCATTAAAACTCAAATCTATTTTGCTGTAATAAAATCCTGTTATTGTGGATACGCCTGCTGAAAACAGGTAGTATTTATCATTTCCAATAGGATCAGGAATTACTAAATGTTCATTATACCATGCGTTTCCAACAATTGAGTCTCCATTATCCATAATAGTATCATTGGAATTATATACGTCTCCATTTAAAAAATAATTTGGCAGCGGAGGAATTTGTTTGTCGGTTCTACTATAGAATAACAAGTTTCCCAACGAGTCTGCAACCGTAGTACAAGTTCCTCTTGATTTCATAGTGCTTTTGCTTACGGAAGCAGAGGTATCGGTAAAGTCAATACGAACACTATCTCCAAAACACCATACGCTGTTCTTGTTTTGTGCAAACGAAAATTGTGCAATAAAAATAAGAAGAAGAATTTTTTTCATTTGTCATAGAAGAAGGGCGCAGAAACTGCGCCCTTCAAATTTATATTATTTCACAATTACTACTTTTTCTGAACCTTTAGTTTCAGAAGAGGTGTATTTTATCCAGTAAACTCCTTTTACAAAATCCTTTATACTTACCGATAGTTGATTACCCTTATGTTCAACAAATGTTTTATGCAAACACCTGCCATACATATCGGTAAATGTAATTTCATAATTACCTTTTTCAACAAATAAATTAATGTAATCGTTAGCAGGGTTAGGAAATGCCCTTGCTCTTGGTTTTATTAAACCAGAAATATTTTCTTCTGTGCTGCCATATTTCCAGCTTTGTGTGTTTAAAAGGTATTCATCGTCCACTTCAATATGAAGTATGGCTCGTGCCCAATACACAGCCTCGCCTCCCACAATGGCAGGCGTATAGGCAATATCTTGAAGTGTAACTATGTCGTTGTTATCAGGCTCAATACCTGCAGCCACCTTATTGCAATAAATAAGCAACACCGCTTTTTTGTTTGATTCTATTGTATTGTTGTCGGTAATGTTATTTAGCTTTTGCAAAGCCGATGCAATGTCGTTAGCTCCTATATCCTGCACCACTGCCCAATAGTTGCCAATGTTTGATTGCGAGTGGTTGGTATAAAATTGTTGCAGCACAATACTGTTGGATAACAATTCGGGATTATTTGAAAGCGTTTTATAAACAAAATTATACGACTGGTATTCGCTTTGTGTTGGAAAGTAAATGTAACTGCCTGAGTTAGTAACAGCCGCTTCAAGTATTTGCACTTTATTTTCATCTATTGCAAAGCGCCCCTCTCCGCCATCACCTTCTATGCATTCGTTGTGAAGAGTTACCAAATGATCAACCACAATACTTCCTTGACCTGACTGATAGCTACATGGCATGGGATAATCATCAGAGTTTACATAGTACCAATCAACATCATCAAACGGAGAAGTATTTAAAGTACCATGCACTCTTTGCGGGCCGGTAATGGCATCAAAGGTATTGTACTTGCTGTAAGAGGTATTGCCAACAGCATCCATTTCTCCATTGCTTAAACTAAAACCAAAGTATGCTTCCTTTAAAAAATTTGTTTCAAAATTATTAAGCTTCACATTGTTTTGCAGGTACATGCCTGTGCCCATGCCTGTAATGTGGTTGCATAAAATGCCTCCACTGGTGCTATTTTCTAACCTGATGCCCTGTGTATATCCGGCATTGCTGCTTGTTTGTGTTGGATATGTTGGCCAGTCAACATAATTATTAATAATATTAAAGCTCTCGCAATTGCTAATTAAAATACCTGCAATGTATCCATAGTTGGCAGGGAAACTAACGGAAGACGACATATTGTACCAAATAGTATTAAAATTAACTACAGCAGTATTGTTTGAATGAACTCTTACGCCATATCGGTAATCGGATATTTGTGGATTATTGGTAACATACAAATAAAAACTGCCGGCACCAGAATAAACGCCATATTCTGTAATCGGCAATCCCGATGTTACATCTAATTTTCCTTCAAATGTGTTTGCATCAATATTCAATGTGTAATTAGCGTTGGATATTGAATTTATTAAAACAGCATGTTTTACATGGTGAAATGTATTGTTGTTAATATAGCTGGTGTACACTCCGTTAACAGTATTAAATTCAATGCCTTTATATTGTCCGGCAGTAGAGGTAAGCGAAGGTACATCAAAATAATTATAGGCAGCATTTATGCGACAATAATCCTGAAGCCTAACTCCTATTCTGCAATCGGTAAAAGTATTAGTTTGGTTACCATTAGTGTTTGCTTCACCAATATGAATTGTGGCAGGAGCTGTGCTTGTACCAATGGCATATACTGCAACTCCTGCATTAGAAGAAGAGCCTGAATACGTTTCAAGATTAGTAAACTGGTTATGCATTACGTGCATTTCGGTGGTATTGTAAGCCATTACACCATTGTCTTGATATGAAAAATTATTGTCGGATAGTTTAACGCAAGAGGGGGAGGATGGATAACTGGATAATTTATTGTAATCCCAGCCAACCCTGTAACCAGTTCCGCTTTCTATTTTAACACCTGCATAACTTCTTACTGTAGTTCCCAGTACTGTTGTCGGCCCCGAACTATTGGCGCATGTGAATATACTGCTCGCAATTAAATTATTTGAGCCATCACTTGATGATGTTTGATTGTCAACAAGCACACCAAAATAATTTCGGTTAAACAAAACTCCGTCAATAATATATTGTGCTCCGTTTTTAGATCGCACACCATAATACGCATCACGTACTTCTATTTTAGGACTGCTTACATTTCCGCTTAACATAAACAACATGCTGGTTGAGGAAGTAAGTTCAATGCCTTTCCATACAGCATTGCCACATGTTTCTAAAATAGTAAGCGTTGGCCCCTGTACAATTAATCTATTGCCTCCGTTTACAAAAATGTATTTCCCTTCCTGTATAATCATGTGTAAGTCAGTAAAAATTATGTCTTTATCAATGGTTAAGTTGCCATTAATAATCAGCTTTACTCCACTTGGACAGGTAATTGCATCGTAATTATTTCCTGACGCACAATCATAAACCTGACTTGAAGTTTTAAAGTTTGAAGGTAGTGCAGAATAAAGAGTTGACATATTTACGTTGCCATTGTAAACATAATCGCTTGTGCCTCCTGTACACGCGTATAAGCTAATGCTGAAGAAAAGCAGTAACGCTGAAATAAATAAAGAGTAAAATAAACTTCCTGTTCGCCACTTTATGTTTGGCGTTGACAAGAAGTTATACTTGTTTAAGTTGTTTAATGATGTTGCCGTTTTTGAAACATCACTTTGGTGCCGAGTATTCACCGGCATGCCGCTGAGTTGATTTGATTTTTTCATCGTAATTTGTTTTTTATTTATCCACATTATAAGCTGCGGATGGTGCCTGCAAAATTTTTTTGCACCGTAAAATTGGTGCAGGCATTTTAAAAAAACAATCACCTTAACGGGTGATTTTGAAGGTGTGTATTGATTCAAAATCACCCAAAAAGGTTAAAAATTCATAAAGCGGCTGCTAATTAAAATTTTTACGGCATGTGTTTTATTACGTGCTTTTAGTTTTTTGTAAATGTTTTTGCAATGGGTTTTTATGGTGTCGTGGCTTACATTCACTTGTTCGGCCATTTCTTTTATGCTGCCACCATCGCTAAGCATATCAGCAACGGTTTGCTCGGCATGGCTCAGGTTAAAACTTTGCAAAAACACACCGGAGTTTTCTCTAAAAAAATTTACCATAATATTTTTTACTTCATGGCTTACCACTGTTTCACAGTTGCTTACTTGCTGCATGCAGTCTATAAAACTTTCGGGTGCTTCCTGCTTTGAAACAAAACCATTAGCACCTGCAGCAAAGGCACGTATTACTTCCATTTTATGTTTTGTATTGGCGCAAACCAAAATTTTACACGCTGCATTTTTTGCTTTAAGGTATTGTATAAGTTTTATTCCATCTCCTTTATCAAGCTTTAAACCTGTTACAATTAAATCAGGAATAGTAGTTTTTAATGCATCAACAAGCCCGCATGTTTTTTTAAAAGTGCAACATTCGTTTTTGTGGGTGTATTTAATAAGGTTGTTAAGTGTGCTCAGCAATTCATCGTCTGAACTTATCAGGTAAACAAGCATAGGATTGGTTTTTAGGTAAAGGATTTTTTTATTCAGCTAAAAGTAACAATAAATTTTTATATGACGCAAATATGCGTCTATTAAAATTTTGCGGCTTTGCATTTTGCAACCGTGAAATACAAACGCAATACAAAAGCCGTTAAATTGCTTGGCAAACGAATTAGGCAGTTGCGCGTGCAACAACAAATTTCACAAAACCAACTTGCTTTTGAAGCAGAAGTAAGAATAAGCCAGATTGGTAGAATTGAACGTGGTGAAATAAATACCAGCTTTAGTACTTTGGTATCAATAGCAAAGGCACTTGATGTTTCATTAAAAGATTTTTTTGATTTTGAAATTTAATTTTCAAAACCACTCATAAATTTCTGTCAACGTTAATTTCTTTTTTTGTTCACTTGAAAAATCTTTATCTACTTTTCCTTCGCGCATTTGTATGATGCGATTGCCATAGGTAAAAGCCTCTTTTAAATTATGCGTTACTAAAATTGCGGTGAGATTAAACGTTGAAATAATTTTATCTGCCGTTTGCATCAATGTTTGTGCGCTGCGCGGGTCAAGTGCTGATGTGGGTTCGTCCATCAATAAAATTTCAGGGCTATCCATTACAGCCATTAATAATGTAAGCGCCTGCCGTTGTCCGCCCGAAAGTGTTCCCATGTTTTGAAAAAGTTTATTTTCTAATCCTAAGCCGAGCAAACTTATTTTTGATTTTACTTCTTCAATAAATTTTTTATTTGTTCCAACAGAAAGCGTTTTTGATTTGGTGCGTAATGCAGCCAAACGAAAATTATCAAGTATGCTCAAATCGGGCGCTGTGCCGTGCAACGGATTTTGAAAAATGCGAGCAATCCATTTGCTGCGCTTGTAATCCTTTAAATCGGTTACATTTTTTCCATCAAACAAAATTTCACCATCGGTAGGTTTGTATGTTCCTGCAATTAAATTAAGCAAAGTAGATTTTCCGGAGCCATTACTTCCAACAATCACCACAAATTCTTTTTGCCGGATTGAAATAGTTGTTTTTTCAAGAGCACGAATTTCATTTCCTGCTCCGTCAGAAAAAAATTTGGATATATTTTTAAGTTCAATCATGTAACCTCACCCCTGCCCCTCTCCGAAGGGAGAGGGGTTGCACAGATGGGACATTGTGCATAAACACGCTTTTAAATACGTCTAAATTTCTCTTATTCATTTTTGTTTTCAGCAATAGTTTAATCAGGGCGCGCTTCCCCTCTCCCTCTGGAGAGGGGTTAGGGGTGAGGCTTTTAGAATTACAATAACCAACAACACAATTACAGCCGTAACAAGTTTAAGCAACGTGGGCTGCATGCCCAGCGAAAGAGCAAACGCAAGCAGCAAACGAAATAAAATTGTTCCGGCAATTACTCCAACAATGTTTAATAGAATAGAATTTGATTTAAAAATTTTGATAACAGATTCGCCAATGATAACAGCGCCTAAACCAGAAATCACAATTCCAATTCCCATATTTACATCAGCAAAGCCTTGATATTGGGTAATGAGAAAACCACTGAATGCCGTAAGCGCATTTGCTAATGCAAGTCCAATAATTTTCATGGCATTTGTATTTACTCCCATGGCACGCACCATTGTTTCGCTGTTGCCTGTTGCGCGCATGGCAATTCCAAAATCAGTTTTTAGTAACCATATTATTAGTGCCGACAGTAAAGCAACAAACAAAATAAAAACAATGAGTTGGTTTGTTTGTGCATCAGCAACAAAATTTAGTGATGAAAAAATAGTTCGTATTCCGATAAGCGGAATGTTAGGCCTGTCCATAATCAAAAGATTAATGGAATACAAAGCTGTCATCACCAAAATTCCGGCAAGCAAGGCATGTACTTTTAATCGTGTGTGAATGATTCCGGTTGCAATTCCTGCGCATGCACCTGCAAGCATGGCTGCGCAAGCAACAAAAAAAGGATTGTGATTTGACGAAAGTAAAACTGCAGTTACAGCGCCACCCAATGTGTAACTGCCATCGGTGGTTATATCAGGAATATTAAAAATTTTTAATGAGATGTAGATGCCAAGACCCAGCGAGGCATAACCTAAACCTTGTGTGATAGCTGCGAGGTAAAAATCCAATGTGTATGCTTAAGTAAATAAAAATTTAATAAACATTTTTTCTGTGGGCAACACGCGTTACTGTAATTATCCGGACTGTATATTCAATGATATAAACTACTCTGTAAACCCCAACCCTGATGCGATATGTATTTGAAAATCCTTTCAGTTTTTTACAACCCGCTGGACGAGGATTGCTTTCAAGATTTAAAATTGCATTGCGAACGGGAGGGTAATAAATTTTAGGAAGAGAAGAAATTTCTTTTTGAGCCGACTTAACTATTATTAATTTGTAGCTCATTTCTTAGTGCGGGAAGTTCCTGACTTAAATTTTTTATCTAATTTTTTAAAAACATCCTTAGCCTCTTTTACTGGTTCGCTAAGCCGTAAATCAGAAACAATACCGTCAATCAAATCCTGAACTTCCTCACTAACCTTAGAAAGGTCAATAACCATTTTTCTTTTTTTACCTCGTGCATCTTTTATAAAAGTAATGCCTGAAACAGTTCCCATGTAATTTAATTTTAGCACTAAATTAAAAAGATTATTTGAATTTATTTATGGAAATTAAAACTACTATCAGCCATTACACCAAAGTTTTTTGCAACTTCAACATTATATATTTTCTTTCTTACCAAAACCATTTCGGGTTTTATGTTTTGCATTGATTTGGTTTTTAAAAATGTTGCCGCCTGTTCACCTGCCTGAAATCCCCATTGATAAAAATCGGCACCATAGGATGCCAGCGCCCCACGCGCAACCAATCCTGCTTCGCTTGTAAAAATTGGAACATGTGCTGCATTGCAGCTTTGCACTACAGTTTCAAACGAACCAAAAATTACGTTGTCAGGCAATGCAAAAAATACATCCGGTTTTTTTTGCAAAAGTGATTGAGTTACCAATTGCGTTTCGGACGAATTGCTTACAGGTAAACTGATTATAGCTAATCCTAACTCATTTGCCTTTTTTTCTAATCGTGAAAATGCATCACGTGATTGAGGCTCGGCCTGATTGTAAATAGTGCCCACAACTTTTGCATCAGGGAAAAAAGTTTTGATAAGTGTAACGGCCGAGTCAATGTATTCCAACGTTTCGTACACGCCAAATAAATTAGCGGGTGCATTTCCGTTTGCATCAGTAAGTTTTGCAATGTCAGGTCGTGGTGCCACCATCATGCACACAGGAACCCCTGCCTTGCCAGCAGGCAGGGTTTTTGTTTTTTGAACTGCTGTAATCGTTGCAAGTGTTGTATTGGTAGCAAGTACATCCACATTTTTTGAAAGCAAATAATCACACGATTGATTTAATGTAGGAATATCTCCGTTTGCATTTGATTTGTAAACAATGAGCGTGCAATCTTTTTCCGAAAAACCATTTTTCTCTAATGCATCAAAGAAGCCGGTACGCGCTTTTGCCAGTGTGGCATCTTCAACAAAATCTAAAAAACCTATGGTGGGTTTGAGGTTTGTTGTTTGAGGTTTACTGTTGCATGAGAAAAGTGAAACAGCAAGAATCAAGGGTAAGTATTTTTTCATAAGATAAAACTATATAAAAAATAGCACACGGATAAGGCGGATGCGACTGATTTTCGCGAATTAAAATTTTAACAAAGAGAACAAGAGACAAGAGAATTATTTTCCTTTACTTGAAATCAGTGTAAATCCGTTGAATCCCTGCCTGTCGGCAGGCAGGTGTGTCATCAGTGTACCATCACGTTAATCAATATTCATTCTGATGTACCAATTCTTTGGATACAAATTATTAAATCGTTTTTTTATTTTTTTAAGAAATGAAAACGTGATATTCTGATACGAAGCAAGAACATATCCTTCATTACAGTTAAAATCAAATTGTGTTTGCCCTTTTAAAATTTGCAAGGCAGTTTGCCTGTCGACATCAACTAATTGAAATTGTTTTTTGTTAAGATGAATACTGAATGCTAATTCATGACTGGGAATAAAATCATCATGTTTAAATTCTCCTAAACCAGTTCCTGCATAGGTTATTTTTAAAGTTGATTGCAGCAACGATAAATCTTTTTCGTGATGAGAATTAATAAAAAATAAATTTTGGTTGTGAGCGTAAAAAGATTTTTTGTCAGAGTTTAAAACAAAATCAATCAGCTTGTTTTTTATTTTTGAATGGACAAGTTGGAAAAGATTGTTGTCTCTATATTTTGTGTTGGATAAATATTCAGTCTCAGATTTTTTTAACACGCTCAAACAAAATCCTTCTCCGCCTACTAAGTGCGGAAAAAAACGATAACAAATTGCTTTATCTTTTTTATTGCAAATTACTCCTGTAAATTTTGAAACATCAAGCTCAACACAATCAGCATCTAATTCTTTACAAAATGTATTTACGTTTTTCTCATTCTCAAAATGATTAAACGTGCACGTTGAGTAAATTAAAATACCACCCGGTTTTAGTGCAGGCCACACATCGTTTACAATGCGTTGCTGGCGGGCAGAACACAACTCAACATTTTCCTTGCTCCATTCCTTAATTGCATTTTTGTCTTTTCTAAACAATCCTTCGCCCGAACATGGAGCATCGCAAACAATTACATCAAAATAATTTTGCAATCGTGCAAAATCTTTAGCATCGTTATTGGTAACAATACAATTTTCTTTCCCCCACTTAATTACGTTTTCAATTAATGGCGCTTGCCGCGATTTGATTACTTCGTTTGAAACAAGCAAGCTATCATTATGCAATATAGAAAGCAGGTGAGTGGTTTTTCCTCCGGGTGCTGCACACAAATCCAAAACACGCTGAGGGGTTTTATTTAATTTAAGCTGAATAATTGCCTGCTCCAAAAACATGGAGCTTGCTTCCTGCACATAATATGCACCGGCATGAAACAAGGGGTCGAGTGTGAACACAGGTCGTTCGGTTAAGTAATATCCGTTACGGCACCAGGAAACCTCACCCCCAGCCCCTCCCCGAAAGAGAGGGGAGTTGCTGTGTGCTGAATTCAAACCTTTTGATTCATTTATCCTAATACTAGTTTTTGAATTCCCATTCAGCGATGCAAAAAACTTTTCTGCATCAATAAATTTCAAATCATTTATTTGAGAAACAAATTGAGGGGGAAGATTTATTTCGCTCAAGCGAGTAGAATTAAATAGGTTTGTTTAGATTCCTCATTTTGAGAAATGCGCGCTTCTCCCTCTCCTTGGGAGAGGGACGGGGTGAGGCTTAATTAAGCACTTCATCAAGTGTGCTGGCAGCGACAGCATGATAACCGGGTCGCGCTTTTGTGTAAATTGTTTTTGCTTTTTCTTTAAGCAAGGCATCTTTTGCCATCAATTTATAAATAGGCACAATAAATTTTCTGCGGCCAACGCTTGACAAAAATTTTTCCATTGCAGGGTAAGCTACATCATAATGATTTTTTACGGCAAGTTGAAACCAGTCGCACAAAATTTCGGAGTTGCCCGATTGTGTAAAACCAAATGTGGCATCAAGCATTTTCATTTTATCAGCCGATAATGTATCGCCAATGTTTCTTAAAAAATAAAGCCAGTGGTGTGTTGTCCAGTTTTTGGTTTCATCAGCCGAAATATTTTTTCCCGATTTAAAATCATTTGCAACCGCTGCAGCTTTTTCTAATTCAGTTGATTTGATAACAGGACATTCGGCAGGCAGACCTGGAGAAAAAATCCATCCCTCGGCATTTATTTTTTTCTTTAAACCAATATCGCCTTTTATTAATTCTTTATCTAAGTATTCTAAAAAATGTTTGGTGTCCATGCTTTGAAATGAGTGTTCGGTAAAATATTTATTTAAAAACGCATCCCACTTTTCGCGGCCAATAATATTTTCTATTGAGGTTAAAAAAAATCTTCCTTTCTGATAGGCAATATCCGTAACACCATCATCAGGGTCGCGGCCTTTTAAATCGAGATACAACTTTGTGTCGGCATTTGTATCGCCCATTTCTTTAACGGTAAGTTTTAATTCGTTTAACGATAGCAGCGTAAGCATGTCGGCATAATCGCGTCCATAAATTTTTTCCATAATGCGTGTTTCAAAATAAACGGTAAAGCCCTCGTTAAGCCAAAAGTCATTCCAGGTAGCATTGGTAACTAAATTTCCGCTCCACGAATGTGCAAGCTCATGTGCAACCAATGCAACCAGCGAACGGTCGCCTGCAATAATAGTTGGTGTTGCAAATGTTATACGCGGATTTTCCATTCCGCCAAACGGAAAACTCGGTGGCAATACCAGTACATCATATCGCCCCCATGCATACTTGCCATACAATTCTTCGGCACTCGAAATCATTTTTGGCAAATCGGCAAATTCATACGCTGCTTTTTCAATTAAAGGCTGCTCGGCATATACCCCACAAATGTCGTTGTACTTGTGATACGTAAAATCGCCAACGGCAAGCGCCATTAAGTAAGATGGGATGGGCTGTGGCATTTCAAATTTATAAATACCATCGGGGCGCTTTTCGTTTTCGTTGCTTGCGCTCATCACCGCCATTAAATCTTTTGGGCAATGTATAATGGCATCGTATGTAAATTTTATTCCGGGCGAATCCTGCAGCGGAATCCATGTGCGCGCAAGTATGGCTTGCGATTGTGTAAACAGAAAAGGAAATTTTCCTCCGGCAGTTTGTTGCGCATCCAACCACTGAAGCGCCAAAGCATTTTCGGTTGTTGAATAGGTGATGCTTACTTTTTTTGTTGCTGGTTTTATTTCAACAGTTAAATCACTGCCCAGATATTTTACAGGTGATGCAAGAGAAAATTTTGTTTCAGTGCTATCATCCAACATAATTTTTTCGATTGCTAAATTGTTTGCATCCAAATGCAATTGACCTGCACCGGTTTTGTTTTCGACTGTTAGTGTTGCTGTGCCTGATAATTTTTTTGCAGTAAAGTCAACCGTTAAATCAAGCGATAAATGTTTTATAACAACATCATTGGGATTGGCATAAGAGTGAACGTCTTTTTCGAACATGGTGTTGGTTTGTTTAATTTCTTTTTGTGTGCAGGCTGTAAGCAGCAGAACAGCAACAGCCAATAATTTTTTTTGCATGGGGTAAAAGTAAAAAAGCGATTTGGGTTTGCGCTAACGTGATAAGGTATCTATTGTTTTTTATAAAAAAAATAAAAAATAATTTTATGATTTTAAAATCTCCAAAATTCTTCCACATGCTTTTTAAATACATCAATGGTGCGCGCATTTATCAATTGTTTTTGCGCATCAAGTTCTTTTTGTATCAAAGACATTGGCAATACGCGTGGAAGCACACTTACATTCATGTGATGCATAATGGATGCAAGATGATCAATGCCTCTTAGGTTTCCGGCACGGCCTGTGGCTACACCAACAATGCCGGCCTTTTTTCCATACACGTATTTTTTTACTTCCATTGCATCAATAAGTAATTTTAATATTCCTGGAAAACTGCCGTTGTATTCAGGTATTACAAATAAAAATTTTTGTGAAGTGGCAAAGTATTTTTCTTGCAATTCTTTTATGCGCGGGTGAGTTGATTCATACATGCAGTCATGCAGAGTCAGTCCATCCATTTCTTCCAACGAAAAAAACAAAATATCAGTAGTATGCCTTTTTAATTCATCAAAATAAAGTTGTGCCACTATGCGTGTGTGGCTGTTGGTGTTATTGGTGGCGGCTATTACGGTAATCATTGTAAACAGGGCATAACTAATAATTAAGTTTGAAGGCAGGTGTGCAGTGGGCAAATGTATTTATTCCGCCCCAATCAAAGTATAACCTGTTTTTGCATTAGCATGAGCCAATCCGTTCGCCAAAAACTTTACACTTTCGCTATAAAAGTTGGCCAAATTTGCTATAATTTAGAGGCCTTAAAAAATCAAAAACTAAAGTGGATTATTAAGCGTTAGCTTTTATTGGTGATGAACAAAAAATCAATATTCTTTCTATCTCTTTTATTGTGCTGTGTAAGTGCAGGTATGTGGCTGCATTTTAATTTAGAGGATAGCAGCGAAAAGATAATTCAAAAGCAGCGCCCTGTTATCAAAAACAAAGTGCCTAAAAAAGACAGGATGGATTTGGCATACACCAATGAGTTTGAGCTTACCAAAGATTTAACTCTTAATGAAATTCCACGTGAGCGTTTAATTGCCGCTTATGAGTATGCTGAAGAGCTTCGTGCGCAAGCATCAAATAATAAATTGCTGGGTGCTATTGCCGGAATAAACTGGATTGAACGAGGCCCCAATAATTTTGGTGGCCGCACACGTGCTATGATGGTTGACCCCAATGATGCAAGCAAAAAGACAGTGTGGAGCGCTGGTGTTGGCGGTGGCTTATGGAAAACTACCGACATTACACAAGCTGCCCCTAACTGGATTGCGATAAATGATTTGTTCAGCAACATTGCAATTACAGCGCTTTGTTATCATCCTTTATCCACGCAAGTGTTTTATTTTGGAACAGGAGAAGGTTATAGCAATGCCGATGCAATTCGAGGCAACGGTATTTGGAAAAGTACAGATGGAGGAGTTACATTTAATCAGCTTGCAGCAACAACAGGTGGCAATTTTAATTATGTAAACCGTACGGTGGTGCATGCAAGTGGCGATGTGTATGCTGCCACACGCAACGGATTGTTTCGCTCACAGGATGGAGGCACTACATGGAATCGTGTGCTTGGAATCTCGGCTCCAGGAGGAGCCACCACCGATGATTTTAGTGATGTGGAAGTTGCAGCCGATAATTCCATTTGGGCATCAACACGAGTTAACGGAGAAATTTTTCGTTCCACCCTCGGCAATGCAGGTTCGTTTACAAAACTTAATACAGGTGCTAATGGATTTCCTACAACAGGAATTACACGTGTTGATTTTGCTTTGGCTCCATCAAGCGCATCAACATGCTATGCATTTTGTGCACAAAGCGGAGTGAATTTTTACAAGACAACAGACTTTGGCGCTACATGGACATTGCTGCCCAAACCTGTAGATGCTGATGGAGGAATTGGAAATGATATTACACGCGGCCAGTATTGGTATGATATGAGCATTGCTGTGGACCCAAATAATGCCAATCATTTTTTTGTAGGAGGAGTAGATTTGTTTAAATCATCAAACGGTGGCACAACATGGCAGCAGGTTTCGCATTGGTACGGAGGTTTTGGATTTCAGGATGTGCATGCCGACCAGCACATTGTTTTATTTGAGCCCGGAAACAGCAACGTGGTTTATTTTGGTAACGATGGAGGAATATGGCGAAGCAGCAATGCAACTGCCGCCATTCCCACCATATCATCAAGGCATGATAATTATAACGTAACACAATTTTATGCATGCGCAATGCACCCAACGGCATACTCAAATTATTTTTTAGCAGGCGCACAGGATAATGGCTCGCATCAGTTTACAGTTGCAGGTGTAGGCCCTACCACCGAAGTTACAGGTGGTGATGGCTGCTTTGTGCACATTGACCAAAACCAACCGCAATATCAGTTTACAAGTTATGTGTACAGCAACTACTATCGAAGTACTAACGGTGGCGCTTCCTTTAACAGCATTACCAGTAACAGTAACGGTAGGTTTGTTAATCCAAGTGATTATGATGATGTGGCAAATAATTTATATGCATCCTATACAGCCGGAAATTATTCGCGCATTTTAAATGCACCTGCAAGTAATACAATTACCACAATTGCAGTTGCAGCCTTTAGTGGTGCGCAGGTAACTCATGTAAGCTGCTCGCAAAATACACCTAACAAAGTTTTTTTTGGATTAACCAATGGCCGCGTGGTGCGTGTTGATAATGCCGACCAGGCAGCACCTGTTGCAACACACATTAATAATGGAGCAGGTATGCCAGGCGGTAGTGTAAGTTGTGTTGCCATTGAAAACGGTAACGATAATCATTTGCTTGTAACGTATTCTAATTACGGAAGCAACAGCGTGTGGGAAACTTTTAATGGCGGCACCACATGGACAAGTGTTGAAGGCAACCTGCCTGATATGCCCGTTCGCTGGGCATTATTTAATCCAACCAACAATGTACAAGCATTGCTTGCTACAGAAATTGGTGTATGGAGCACCGACTTGCTTAGCGGTGGTGCTACCAATTGGGGGCCGTCAAACACAGGCCTGGCAAATACACGAGTAGATATGCTGCAAATAAGAAGCAGCGATAACATTGTTGCAGCAGCAACCCATGGACGTGGCCTATTTACCAGCGATGTATTTGCCGCACCGTTTGCCGATTTTTCTTCCAATAAACGTATTACCTACAAAAATAAAACCGTGCTGTTTAATGATGCATCATATAAATCCACTTCATGGCTTTGGAATTTTGGCGATGCAACAACCAGCACTTCAAAAAATCCAACCAAAACATACAGCACACCGGGTTTATACACCGTAACATTACAAATAAACGGCAGCGCAACTTATACATCTACCAAAACAGCGTACATACAAATTTTACCTGATAAAGGAACGCCATATACTCCTGCATCAGGTGGCAACTTTGATGTAAACGCTCTTGATTTTGGTGCCGATAATTTTGCAGGCACTGCATGGGAGCGTGGCAATTCGGCTATAGCCGGAAAAAACGGAACCAACAGTGGCAGCAATGCATGGGTAACGGGGCTAACAGCTACACAATATTCTGATAACGCTGATGTAAGACTGATGACACCCAATTATAATTTTACCGCAGCGGGCACCTACAATGTAAAACTTTATCGCAAAAACAGTTTTGAAATAGGATACGATGGATTTAGATTGGAATATACATTAGACAAAGGTGATAACTGGACACCCATAGGAACCGTTACTGCAACATGGTATGATTTTGCAAACGGTGCCGGTGGCACGGCATTTCCCACAGGCGAGCCTTTTTTTAACACTACAAAATCAACATTCACTTTATGTCAGTATGATGTTTCGGCTTTGGCGGGAAATCCAAATGTTGCATTCAGGCTTCGCTTTAAATCAGATGGCAGCGCAGTTGCACCCGGTGTAGCCATTGATGATTTTGAAATAACCGGACCTAATAACAACCCACTGCCGGTTGAGTTAATCTCATTTACCGGAAAAGCACTTGATGCATCCAATTTGCTTTGGTGGACAACATTAAGCGAAAAAATAAACAAAGGATTTTTTATACAGCGCTCGGCCGATAATTATTTGTTTGTTGATATTGGTTTTGTAAACGGAAACGGCACCACATCAATATCAAACTCATATTCATTTAAGGATTTAGAAATTGAAGAAGGCAGCACCTATTATTACCGCTTAAAACAAATTGATTTTAATGGGAATGAAAACATTCATCAAACCATTGCCATAAAACGAATGGTTGAAAAAAATGAAATTTCTATATGGCCAAATCCTGTTAGAGATGTTTTAACTGTAAAAAGTATTTCTTCTCCAGAAGCGGTTGTTAAAATTTATGATGTTACAGGCAAACTTGTTTTTAATCAGGCTCTGTTAAGTTCTGATGGTTTTATTGTTTTTAATATGGGTGCTGTAAAACTTTTAAGTGGCATTTATTTTATAACCATTGATGACGGGCGCACCTTGTTTTCCGAGCGGATACTAAAAATATAACTGAGCTGAAACGTTTTTCTGACAATTATTAAATATCTGTACCCCTAACCTTTTCACCTCATTCCCTTCACATTTCCGTAAACCATATTTATTTAGATTTGTCAGCCCAAACCAACCACGTAATGAATCTTAAAAAAATTGCAGCACTCTTTGCTTTTCTATTTCCTTTTTTAACCTTCGCACAAAATGCAACCGTTAAAGGAATTTTGGTAAACGAAAAAAATGTTCCGCTTCAAAATGCTATTGTTGTATTAAGCGGTACCAACTATCAAGGCGTATCGGATAAAGACGGAAATTTTGAAATAAAAAATGTTGTCTTCGGAAAATATGCTCTCACGGTGCAGGATGTTGAGTTTTCTAATTTCAGTATGGAGGTGGACTTAAACCAAACCGAAATAAACCTTAGTCAGGTTAAGGCAATATCAAATCCGGCTGCCAACAACAACGAAAGCGAAGTGCCTACAGTATCTATTGAAGAAGAGGAGTCAGAAAGTTCGTCACAGCAAAATGTATCAAGTGTGTTGGGTGCATCGCGCGATGCTTTTCAGGCAGCAGCCACCTATAACTTTAGTATTGCACGTTTTAAAGTTCGCGGATATGATGATGAGAACTTTGTTACCATGATGAATGGTGTGCAGGAAAACGATTTGTACAACGGCCGTGCAGCATACTCAAGTTGGAGCGGATTAAATGATGTGCTGCGCTCACGTGAGACTTCGTATGGCCTAAACCCGGCCAACTATACATTTGGCGGTGTGGGCGGTGCGTATAATATTGATTCGCGTGCATCTCGCCAGCGCAAACAAATACAAGCCACTTACTCGCACGGCAACCGCACCTATGACGACAGGCTAATGCTAACTTACGGCAGTGGATTTATTAAATCGGGATGGGCATTTTCTGCATCACTGTCAAAACGCTGGGCCAGCGAAAGTTTTATTAAAGGAACATATTATGACAGCCACTCCTATTATTTGGGTGTAACCAAATTGCTTAACAAGCATGAGCTATCGGTTACACTGCTTGGCAGCAAGGTTGAAAATGCTCGCTCATCATCAAATACCATAGAGGTGTATGATTTAACGGGTGATCATTACTACAATTCAAACTGGGGATATCAAAATGGCGATGTGCGTAACGCAAACATTGGCACCAACCAACAACCCGTTGTTATTTTATCGCATGAGTGGAAAATAAATAACAAGTCATCATTAGAAACTGCCTTATCACACACATGGGGCAAGCGCGGCTCAACTGCATTAAACTGGACCAATGCACCAGACCCTCGCCCAACTTACTATCGCTACCTGCCATCCTATTACCAATCGTATTTTGATAACGATTCAATAGCTTATTTGCTTGAAAATAAAATTAAAAACAACCCTGAACTTTTGCAGATAAACTGGGATGCCATGCTTGATGCAAACTACCGAACTACCGCTACTACCGTTGATAACGTAGAAGGCATTGCCGGCAATTCGGTAACAGGCAGACGTGCGTTATACATTATCGAAGACAGAATTACTGAAACAAAACGCAGCGGATTTAATACGGTGTTTAATACACTTGCTGCCGACAATATTAATGTTAGTGCCGGTATCAATTATCAAATGCAGGTATCTCGATTTTATAAAGAGGTTGCTGATTTGCTTGGCGCAGATTTTTATTTGGATGTTGACAAATTTGCTGTGATAGATTTTCCGGGCGATCCGGTAGCGCCACAAAGTGACATTCGGCACCCAAACCGCGTGGTGCGCGAAGGGGATCGGTTTGGATACGATTACGAAGCACATAACAGTATTGCCAATATTTGGGTGCAGGCGGTGGCAAAGTTTAGCAGAGTAGATGTGTTTGGTGCAATAAGTGTTTCCCGCAATACCATGTATCGCAAAGGCAATTATCAAAACGGGTTGTATACTGATAACTCGTATGGTAAATCACAAAAACTTGATTTTACCGATGGCGGAATTAAAGCAGGCATTACATACAAGCTAAACGGACGAAATTATATTTTAGCTAATAGTGGTTTTATAACACGCTCTCCTTTTTTCAGTAACGTATTTGTTTCTCCCCGCACGCGAAACACTACGGTGGATAATATTAAGCAGGAAAAAATTTCATCCGTTGAAGGCGGCTATTTGTTAACAGCACCTCGACTTAAAGTAAGGGGCATGTTGTACTACACCAAATTTAAAGACGGCACCGAAACCAAATCGTATTACTTTGATAACAGTTTTGCAAACTTTACATTAACAGGAATTGAAAAAGTACATACCGGTGCTGAGCTTTCGGCCGATGCCAATGTAGGATATGGAATAAATGTTACCGCAGTAGCTGCACTTGGCGAATACTATTATGCATCGCGGCCACTGTTAACTACCACTATAGATAACTCAAACGAAATTGATAATGCAAACGAAGAGGTGTATTACAAGGATTTGCATATTGAATCAACACCACAGGATGCGTTTGCACTTGGTGTACGATACCGTTCAAAAAAATTCTGGAATGTGGGATTAAGCGCCAATTACTTTGACAACTATTACTACGACCCGGCAGCAGCCCGCAGAACCCGCATTGCCACTGATGGCATTGAAGCCGGCAGCCAGCGATGGAACGATGTGCTTTCGCAGCAACGAGAGAGTGGACAGTTTACACTTGACTTTTCGGCAGGATGGTCGTGGAAAATAAACAACAAGTTTAAAGCACTTAAGAACAATACATTTTTCCTTGTGTACTTTAACGTGAACAATATTTTAAATAACGAAAACATTGTTACCAATGCTTACGAAACCGGGCGTATAGACAGGGTTGGATATTTTGAACGCAATGTAGATACGTTTGGCTCCAAATACAGCTATGCCTATGGACGCACCTATCTTATCAGTTTTATATTACGAATGAATTAGAAGACAGATAATATAGATTATTGGATAAAAAAAATTAACACAGAAAAAATTTCAATCATGATAAAATCAATTAAAACAATAGCACTGTTCACCGTACTTGCATTAACACTGATAAATACATCGTGCCGCAAAAAAGATTCGTTTGACGATACAGCACCATCAACCAATGTTGACCCCAACTTAACCATCAACATTACCATTGATAGTTTAAAAACATTGCTTACCGGCAACTCACCGCAATATATTTATGACGACCTTATTTGCGCAGGCATTGTGGTGGCCGATGACCGCTCAGGAAATTTTTATAAGGAAATGGTTATACAGGATGCTACAGGCGGCATAAGCATTTTACTTGACCGCAGTAATTATTACACCAATTATTTTATTGGCCGTAGGGTGTTTGTAAAACTTAAAGGGTTGTTTATTGGAAATTTAGACGGCAACTTAAAACTTGGTTCTTTGGTAAACAGTTCGCTTGACAGAATTCCATCGGCAGTAATTGACGACCATTTGATTGGTGGCAAGTGGAACTTAGTAGTAGAAGCAAAAAATCTTAAAATAAGTGAAATAACAGCCGATGATATAAATACACTTATTGAAATTGATAGTGCACAGTTTGAGTCGGCATCCATAGGAAAAGCATTTGCTGATGTGGTAAACAAAAACACGGTTAATCATAACGTGGAAGAGTGCAGTGGTGGAGTGATAATTGTTCGCAGCAGCGGCTATGCAAATTTTGCTGCCGAAGCAGTGCCATGCCGCGCAGGTAAGGTAAGGGGTGTTTACCAGATTTATGATTACGGAAGTGGTTTTGATGCGCAATTGTTTTTGAGAGACATTAACGATGTGGTGATGGATGATGATCGCTGTGGAACAATAAGCACACCGCTTGATACCATTGACGAAGATTTTATTAATGTACCAACCAACGTAACACTAAAAGATACCGGATGGATTGTAATTACCCCAGTTGGTGATAACTCGTGGCAAGGCGATTTATATAATGGAAATTATTCTGCTGAAGCAACAGCCTATTCGGCTTCTGGTGCTGTTGAAACATGGTTGGTTTCACCACCGTTTAATTTAGCATCTGCCGATACTCTTTCGTTCCGTACACAAACAGCTTTTCAGGTTACCGGACAAACCGGGCTTACCGTTTGGTTTAGTACCAACTTTGACCAATGTAATGCCGCGGCCACTGTATGGCAACCGCTAACTGCCACCCTTGCTGATGCAACATCAGGTAACAATTGGATATTATCAGGTGATGTTTCGCTTTCATCTTTTACAGGCACGGGTTACGTGGCGTTTAAATATGTTGGAAATGGTAGCACTGGTCAAACAATGAACTTTAGAGTGGATGACGTTAAAGTGCGATAGTAGCAATTAAACAATTATAAATAAAGGGCTTTGTGTTTTTATCAAAGCCTTTTTTTATTTTGATTAACTAGAAATTTTACCTTTGAAATTATATTAACTAAAATGAAAAAATTAAATCTGTTATTTATTTTGTTATCCACTTTTTGCTTTAATTATTTAAATGCACAAGTGATTACTATAGCCGCTGCTCGCACACAATCCGTTGGAAATATTGTTACAGTTAGCGGTGTGGTAACTAATGGTACCGAATTTGGCACCATACGTTACATGCAGGATGGTACTGCGGGCATTGCTGTTTTTAGCTCATCGCTATCATCCGTTACACGTGGCGATATAATTACCGTTACCGGAACCATTGATGATTATTTTAATTTGATGGAACTTAATCCTGTTGCATCGCACACAATAAACTCATCAGGTAATCCCGACCCCGCACCCATTGTGTTAACACCAAATCAGTTGAGTGAACAATCCGAAAGCCGTATGGTGCAAATTAACAATGCAATTTTTACAAACGGTGGCGGAGTGTTTGCCGGCAATGCCAATTATAGCTTTACTGCCAATGGCGAAACAGGGCAGGTACGTATTTTAGGAAATACAAATCTTGTTGGACAACCAATTCCTACTGCAGCCGTAACAATAATTGCTGTTTGTTCGCAATATCAAACATCGTATCAACTTTTGCCACGCAATACAAACGATATTTTTATCAGCAGCAGTTTTTACATTACCTCCCAACCACAGTCGCAAAATATTTCTTCGTCAGGCTTTGATGTAAACTATACAACCAACTTACCCGGCTCCACTTTTATTGAGTACGGAAAAACGCCTTTACTTGAATTAGGAATTTTAAACGGAAGCGGAGGCAGCACTAATCATACAGTAACTATCACGGGAGCATTGCCTGCCGAAGTGTTTTATGTAAAAGCATATTCGGTAAACGGAAATGATACAGCGTATTCAGGAGTAAAAGTTTTTATAACAGCTTCAAATTCTTCAGGCGTAATTACTGCTTACTTTAACCGGCCGGTAAACACCTTTTATGCCAATGCACCTACCAATTTTTCCACCCAACTATCAAATGCATTTGCTGATACGGTGGCTGCATACATTAGTCGCGCGCAACAAACATTAGATATTGCCATTTACAATTTTGATAACACAAACACTGCGGCAATTTCAAATGCAATTAATAATGCTTATAACAATGGAGTTCAAGTGCGCATTATTTGCGATGGCAGCAATGCCAATGCCGGTATGGCAACATTAAATCCTTCAATACCTGTTGTGCAATCGCCCACTTTGCCGTTTGGTTATTATGGTATTATGCACAATAAGTTTTTGGTAATTGACGCAAATGCAACCAATCCTGATTTGCCAATTGTACTTACAGGCTCAACCAACTTTACCGATGGTCAGTTGAATGATGATGCCAATAACATAATTATTTTTCAGGATCAGGCATTGGCACGCAGTTACACCATTGAGTTTGAAGAAATGTGGGGAAGCACCGGTGCACAACCCAATGCTGCAAATGCAAAATTTGGTCCAGATAAAGCAGATAATACACCGCACGAATTTGTAATTGGCGGTAAGCGTGTCGAAAATTATTTTAGCCCAAGCGATAATGTAAACAACCAGATTTTAAATAACATTAACACAGCCGATAACGAATTGTATTTTGCATTGCTTGTGTTTACACGTTACGATTTAGCGTATGGTATTGAAGACCGTATCTTAAATCACGGTGTTTTTGCAGCAGGAATTCTTGATGACTCATCAGGTGGAAGCAGCACAGTGTATAATATTTTACAGCCGGTTATGAGCGGCAACTTACTGTTATTTGACCACGCAAGCCAACCTGGTATAATGCATCACAAATATTTAATTGCCGATCAGGCAAGCACAACAAGTGATGCACTCGTACTCACAGGTTCGCACAACTGGAGCACCAGCGCCAATCTTAAAAATGATGAGAATACAGTTGTGATCCACGACCGTGATATTGCCAACCAGTATTATCAGGAGTTTATAAAACGGTTTACTGATAATGGCGGAGTGGTTGGAATAAAAGAAAATGAAAATGATTTGGGGTTTTTAATTTATCCCAATCCGGCCATGGCTAATTTTTTTGTTTCTGTAAATACGCAATCAACCAAAACAATTTTTGAAATGTTTGATGTGATGGGAAGAAAAGTTTTAGAAAAAACTTTAAATACTTCGACACAAAAAACATTTGAAATAAAAACACAACCCCTTTCCAAAGGAGTTTATACTTTTCGGATTACAGACCATGCTACAAGCACAGCAGGAAAAATTATGGTAAGATAATTTTAAAAAAAAGCCGTCCCTCACAATGAGAGACGGCTTGTTGCTTCAATCGCTTACTAACTATTCAATTACAACTTTTTTATTTCCTGTTATATTTTCTGATTTAATGTTTAGTAAATAAATTCCTTTTGCAAGTTTGCTCACATCCAGAAAGGTGTTGTTATCTCCTGCAATTGTATTTATAGTTTGTGTCATCACAACTTTTCCTGCTACATCAAGTAGTTGAATAAAAGTTGTTTCATCCATTTCAGAATAAAATTTAATATTCAAAATATCGTGAACGGGATTTGGGTATGCTGACAATTGCAAACTGTTAACTGCCAACTGAACATTTTCCTCTCCTTCTTCACGACAAGAGTTTCCCTGTGTGCTCATGCGTGTGCAATTTCCACAGGCATTGGATGCAGTAACATTAACCGGGCCGCTGCCTGTAATCCAATTTAAAATTAAACTTGTTGAATTACCACCGCCCAATACATACGTTGCCACTGATGCGTTAGGTTGCTGCCAACTTAAAGTATATGCTCCACCTGATAAAGGAGCTACATCTACACTAAATTCAACACCTGAAGTATTGGCGCACCACGAACCGGGTATGGCAGTTATTGCACCCGGTGTTTTAGGGCCTCCTTTAACTGTGATGCATTTTGACGGACTTACACCGCAGCCATTGTTTGCAGTTACACAAACTGCACCTGTTGTAAAAGTTCCAAAAGTTACGCTCACGGCATTGGTTCCTTGTCCGCTGTTAATGGTAGCGGTTGGTGGCACTGTCCATGCAAATGTTGCGCCTGCATCAGCCGGGCATGAGTATAGTATAGTTTGTGTGCACAAACCATTTGTTGGACCAGCTATACTTGCAGGTGTAGTTGCCGAACCGCTGATTATGCTTTTACATTTTGTAGTTAGCACAGTGCCGCAAACTGTAGTTGCAGTTACACAAATATCTCCACCGCTAAACCCACTAAGGAAACTTACATTAATGCTATTGGTTGATGAGCTTCCGGTTGCATTAGGTGGCAATGTCCATGAATAAGAGGCAATGTTTGCCGATGCAGGTACTGTATATGTTTGCGAACTTAAAGGACACACCGTAAATGTGCCTGTAGGAACATACGCTGTTGCGAGAGTAGAACCTAACGACATGCATTTTAATCCTGATGTAAAGCATGGCGTTAATGCTGTTACGCATAATGTTCCTGTTGTCCATGCCGCGCCAAAGTTTACTGTAACAGTATTGCCAGATGGAGTTACTGTTGCATCACCTGTAATGCTCCAGCCATAATTTGTTGCACCGGTTACTAACGGGCATGAGAATGTTGCTGTGGAATTTGGGCAATAAGTTGATAGTCCCGCTGTAGCAGGATCAACCGATGCGGGAACACCTACCGAGTTGCGCACCCATTGTGTTTTGCGTACAGTAACTCCGCATGCATTAGATGCCTGCACACCTATATAGTATCCGGAACCACTTGGGTTGCCAAAAACAATATTGGCTGTTGGTGTAGAATTAATATAAGTATTGGGTGTTCCGTTAAATGTTGTTCCTGTTGGGCCATCCCAAATATAATGCGATGCATTGGGAACATTAGGCACATTAATGTTGGCAACACTGGTACCATTGCAGGCATGTGTTGGCAAATTAATAATTGGAGGAACCACCACATTGGCAGATGGAGGAGCAGTTTTAACAGCAATGCTTACCTGCACACAAGTTGTGGTGTTACATGCTCCGTCTGCTTTTACAAAATAGGTTGTGGTTGTTGTTGGGGTTACGTTTATGTTAGTTCCGCTTCCAACAAAAGTTCCGTTGCAGCTTCCGCTGTACCATTTCCATGTAGCGCCTGTTCCTAAGCTTCCGCCTGTAAGCGAGAGATTGGTTGAACCTCCTAAACAAATTTCATTCAAGAAAGCATCGCTTGCTGCTGCTGTTGCTGCTGTGCTTGGTGTACCATCATCGGCCATGCCATTGCAGTTTTCGTCAATGCTGTTGCAAAGTATTTCGGTTGCACCGGGATAAACAGTATTGCTGTTGTCATCACAATCACCGCTGCCATTTGCAGGTAAAATATCTGTCCATCCTGCACCGGGGCTTGTTCCTGCTACTTGTGTATTAGCATACCAACCATCATTATCAGCATCTAAATACCATGTTACATTGCTGTTGATGTATGTTGCTGTTACAGGTGTGCGGCTGCTAATACACTGGTTGTTATAGGATACCTGCCAGTTATAAAAATACCAATAAAATGCACCACCAATGGAGGAGTTAATAATAAGCGGACTGCCAGCCGCTGAATAAGGAAATGCCATGCCTGCATTCTCATATTTTGAAGCAGGTCCTAACACTCGAGTAAGAGTATAGCTACCGGGAGTAAACGAATAGTTAATGGAAATAACCTTTGCAGTATTTACTTCAGCAGCCGCAACCGTATAATTTACACTTAACAACGTAGTTCCTCCTGATGTTCTAATTTGAATGCTACCGCTTCCGGTAGCAGTAGGGTACAGTGTAATAGAGTTAAGCACACAATTAGCGGCAACGCTAAATGCCATACCCCGTGTTATAGGAGCTGTATTTGTTGTATTTGTTATAGGTGCAGGTACTCCAATTGTGTTCGAACCACTACTTCCATCAGTATTGCTTACGTAAAATGTTTGTGTTGAAGAAATAAATGGACTGTATGTTGAACCTGTATTTACAAGATTTCCTGCAGTAGGGTCATCATACCAGTTTAATGTACCACTACCCGATGCAGAAAGATTTACTATGCCCGGCCCTGTAGTGCTGCCACCTGATGTTGTGGGTGGTATGCCTGTTACAGTTACTGTTGCCGAACCCGAAAAAGTTGGAGGACATGCATTATACACATCAGCAAACGTTGCAATGGAATATGTTGTTGATGCAACGACAGGAGAAACGTTTACAGTTACAGGACTTGTTGCATTACTAAATGGTGTTCCGTCAGAAAGTGTTCCGCTAAACGGGCCTGTGCCTGTGCAAGTTATTGTAAGTGTTTTTGAGTTGCCATGACATATAGCCCCTGAACCTGAAAGCACTGCCGTTGCAGGTGTATTTACTGCAGGAGCATTGTCATTACAATCGGTATTATTAGAAACATAGCCTGAGGGCTGTGTGCATGATATTAAAATAACTGCCGCATTTCCTTTCCCATCGCCATCTAAATCCTGGTACCAGTTATTCATTACAACTGTTGTTGTTGCTGAAGATGTAAATGCCGCTGCCGAAGTTGCCACCACTGTATATACACCTGCATTTACTGCAGTAGCATTTGTTATAACAGGATTTTGCTGTGCAGAAGTAAACCCGTTAGGGCCAGTCCATGAATAAGAAACTGCTCCTGCTGATGCAAAAAGATTTAAGTCAGGATAGGTGCAGTTGGATGATGCTGTAATACTACCTTCATAAGCACCCATGTCAACAATAGCCGGAAAAATTCTTCCGCCTCCTGTTATGTCTGTTGCTAAACCTGCAGGAATATCAGCATTGTTTCCAATATCACGTGCAGGGCTGCTGTTTGATAATGAAATACCATCATCAGCCGTAGTAAGAAAATTATCTACACCGTCAGGGTCGCTTGCATTTACAAATAAAGGGTCGGTATTAATATTACCCGTTCCTGTAATTGGAGATGATGGCTGGAGAACATCGCTATAAGTAATATCATAAGTACCCAGCGAAACATTTTTTGTGGCATCAGCCGACCATAGTATGCTGTTGCGAATTGTTAACACACCTGCACCGGCATCCTGTAAAATGGAAAGTCCTGTGGCTGCACTGCCAGGCGCTGTGTTATTTGCAAATGTGGAATTAAGTATTGTAGTATTTGAAGTTGCACCGGTAAACAATCCACCACCCGAAGCCTGAAAATATCCTGCTGCACTGTTATTGGCAAATATACATTGCTTTATCAGAACGGTTGAGTTTTGAATACACATTCCACCACCGGGTCCACCGGCAGAAGTATTACTATAAAAAATACAATCATTAAACGAAGTATTGGTAACATTAAAAACAAAAGCGCCACCACCATAGCCTCCTGAGTTGCTTCTGAAATCGCAATTTCGAAAAGCTATTGCTGATGTACTTGTCATTACATTTACACCGGCTCCCTGCGCGTTAAAAACCTGCACACCGTTTATAGTTACATTACCCGAACCCATTCCTGTATTATTGTTGCCATTAGTCATTCGCACGCCATCAACAACAACGCTGTCGGATGCGCTGTTTAAACCGCACACTATCATAGCATGATAATTTCCGTTTGCATTTAAAATAGTAATGTTGGTTTTAAAATTGCGGCTTGCACCACCTGTTGCGTAGCCACCATACAACCTGATGCCTTCGCGCTTTATACAAAAAGCATAATTGAGTGATGGCGGAGCCGAAGTAGGAAGGGGATTTCCTGTAAGAGTAGCAGCCGAAGCAAAATAATTTCCTTGTGCTACATATATGTTGTATGCGCCTGTACCTGCATTGGCAGTGGCAATACCGGTGTTCAAGTCGGTATAGGCATTAGCCCATGAGGTACCGTTGTTAGCTCCTGTGGCTAATGCATCAACATACACATCAGTTTGTGCCATAGCAACAAACGCTGTTAACCATGCCACCATCGTAAACATGATTTTTTTGAAGAGGAAATTTGAGTTTTTCATTGTTTGATTTTTGTTTGAGTTATTGAATTATTGGGTTATTATGTTATTGAGTTATTAAGTTGTTGAGTAGTTTTGTTCTTCGTGACTTAGTGTCTTTGTGGCACTAATAATTTTTTTGCCACTAAGACACAAAGACTCTAAGTTTTTTCATACCAATAAAAAATGCTTTTTACAATTATCACATTCATACTGCTGTATATTTATTTTACCAAACGTTACTGCGCTTATGGCTTTCTCTGTAAGTGTTTTTTTCTCCATGCGTTTTAAATTTCCTCCACACGCGCTGCACGTAATGCCTATAATTGTTTTTCTTAAAATTGTTTTATCCAAGTCAAGAATTGCCACCGTACACTGTTTTTAAATAGTGGCTCAAATATGTAAAGCCTCACTTGCGTGGAAAAAAAAGAGTGACAAAACAGGCTGAAACTGTGACGGGATAAGGGGATGGGTGTGACGAAGGGGAGCATCAACGAAAACGAATTAGTACGAATTTACGAATAGAGAACCCGGCAACAGTCAATTGATTTCTATCAAAAGGGTTTATCTCTCAGAATGAAAAATGTATTTTTTTACTCCCTAATCCCCAACCGCAGATACAACTCATCGCGATTGGTTTTGCTCAGCGGAATTTTTTGTCCGCCAACCATAACTTCTGTAGGTTCAATTTTTTCTACCATTTCTAACTGCACGGCATGACTGCGGCCAGTGCGGAAAAATAAATCGTTGGGTAACTGCTCTAAAAAATCTGTAAACGTGGAGCGTAACATAAATCGTTTGTTGCCTGTTGCATGCACCTTGACATAATTTTCCTGGCTCTCTATAAAAATAATTTCGCTAAAAAGAATTTTTACAAATGCATTGTTCTCTCTTATAAAAAGTGCATTGTTAATTTTTGTTGCCGTATTAATTTGCTCCTGTTTTGATTTGCTGTTGTAATTACTGAATGCAATTTCTATGGATGCAAACAACTCATCTTTTGTAAATGGTTTTACCAAGTAGGCATGAGGCTTTACTTTTTTTGCACGTTCAATGGTTGCGGCATCGCTGTTGGCTGTGAGAAAAATAAAAGGTATTTTATATTTTTCGTTTATGTGTGCAGCTACATCAATGCCATCCTTTTTTCCGCTTAGGTTTATGTCAAGCAAAAGCATGTCGGGTTTTTCTTCAGCAATCATTTCAATTGCTTCGGTATAGCTGATGCACGGCTCGGTGTAGTCGTAACCAAGTTCGTTAAGCGTATCTTTAATGCTTCGTGCAATCAGTAGCTCGTCTTCTACAATTCCTATTTTTAGTTTTGACATATTATTTTTTTTTGCCACTAATTCACCAAGGCGCCAAGTTTATTTCTTTGTGTATTAGAGCCTTTGTGCCAATAATATTTTTTTGCCACTAAGACACAGAGGCACTAAGTTTTATTCTCTGAGTCTTTATCTTATTTTTTTATTCTAAATTACAAATCGTTTAATTCCTTGTTTAATTAAGGGCACATTAAAATTTACGAGAAACCCAAGTCGAATTCCCGTTAGTTTTAAATGCGATAAAACTTGTGCTTCCCAAACAGGATTTATTAAATCTACTGCTTTAATTTCGGCAATACCAATATCATTAACCAACAAATCAAGTCGTAATCCCTCATCAAATTTCAGTCCTTCAAATACAATTGGAATATCAATTTGCCTTTTTACAAAATGTCCTTCTTTAATTAAAACATGAGCCATACAGGCCTCATAAACTTTTTCGAGCAATCCGGGGCCTAATTCCTTGTGAACCCTAAAAGCTGCATTTACAATTGCTGTAGCTGTTCTTTCTTCCTCTTGAGATAATGGGATGTAATTCATTTGTAATTCTTCAATTGTGTGTTTTTATCTTAGAGTCTTTGAGCCTTTGTGGCTACTATTATTTTTTTTTCGCCACTAAGACACTAAGTCACCAAGTTTTTTTCTTAGTGTCTTAGAGCCTTTGTGGCATTTTTTATTCAATCCACTTTCTTTCTCCCCTTCAACGACAAAAACTTTACCGTAAAACAACTTCCGTTTTCAAATTTATAATTTACGCTGCCTCCAATTTGCCTGCTTAAATCTTTAATAAGATTCATGCCAAGTGTATTTGTTTTTTTTAATTCAAAATCTTTTGGTAGCCCCAAGCCATTGTCGCAATAAATTAATTCATACGCTTCATCATCTGTTTTTTTTATGGCAACAGCAATTTTCATTCTGTCAACTTTATCAAATGTATATTTAAATGAGTTGGTGAGTAGTTCGTTTAAGATTAAACCAAGCGGAACTGTTGTTTCAATATCAAGCTGCATTTGAGGCACATCACAAATAAAATCAATTTGTTTTTTTGTGGGATTAAAAACGGTGCTCACTTGCTTTATTAAATCATTAACAAAAGAATTTACATCAACACCACCCAAATTTTCGTGACGGTATAGATTTTCGTGAATGAGTGAAATACTTCTCACATTGGTTTTAGCTTCGATAAATGAATGTTGCAAAACGGGCGAGTCAATTTTTTTCTGATGCATATCAAGCAAGCTTACAATTACCTGCAAATTATTTTTTACGCGGTGATGAATTTCTTTTAGCAACACTTCTTTTTCGCCCAGCGAAATTCTTAATTGCTCGGTTCTCTCACCAACCGTTATTTCCAACGCTGTTTTTGCTTTCAGCAATTGGTTTGTTCTCCAACGGAAGAAAAATAAAACAGCCAATACTATCACTGCAAATGAGAAAAGCACAAACCACCATTGCAAATAAAACGGAGTTAGTACATGCAACGGAATTTTTAATTCATCACCGCTCCATTGCCCATCCATGTTCTGTCCTTTTACGCACAATATAAAATTTCCGTAAGGCAATCCGCTTAAGCGGATTGAATTTTCTGCGGTATAAATCCAGTCTTTATCCACGCCTTCAATTTTGTAAGCAAAGCGGTGTTTGCCTTCTTCAAAATCAAGCAACTGAAATTCAAGTGTAAAAAATTTATCTCCTGGATTTAATGTGATGGAATTATTTTGTGCAAGTTCATTTGTACGGTCAACCAGAATTTCTTTTTCGCCATTAAATTGATTATAGGAAACTACGCGCAACGGAGCGTTAAATGCAGTGGTATCACTCAAAAAATCTTTTGAATAAAATGCATTGATGCCATTAAGCCCGCCAAAAAACATTCTGCCGTCAACCGCTTTAAAATAACTGATACGGTTAAATTCATTGTCGGTTAGTCCGTCATCGGTTGTATATGTTTTTACCGAATGTGATAAAGGGTCAAAGCGCATGATTCCATATTCGCTGCTCATCCAAAAAAAACCTTTCTCATCTTCAAGCACTGCATACAATACATTGGAGCTTAAACCATCAGCAACTGTAAATTGCTCAAATGTATTTTGTGTTCGATTCCATTTTATTAATCCGGCACCGTTTGTTGCCATCCAAAAATTTTTATCCTTGTCCTGGTGCACATAATGTATATCCGAAAACGGAATACGAAATGCTGAGTCTTTTTCATCAGCAGAATAATGAGCGCTAATACAGTTGTTGTTTTCAATTTTGTACAATCCGTTATTTGCAACAGCCCACAAGGTACTGTCAATATCATAAAAAAACTGGTAAAACCATCCTGCATAATCGGAGCCATCACATTTTTTTAATCTACTGAATGAATTATTTTCGAAAACTGAAATGCCTGCAATTTGCCCAATAATTAATTTCCCGTTTCTTAATGTAGTACCACTCCACACACCTGAGTTTTCAGAATAAAAAAAATCAAACTTGCCATAAGTTGGGTTCCACCTGATAATTTTATTATTGGGGCCATTGTGCCAAAAATAAATTCCGTCATAATAAAATCCATCTCCCAAACCAATAGTGTCTTTTCCAGCAATATGGTTATAGATATAACCATCCTGATTGTTTTTATTAATCCTAAAAAATCCATTCCAGCAATTAGCATATATTGCTGTATCATCAGCATATATACTTCTTGACTGATGGTCGGTACCCACCGGAAATTTTATTACATCATTGCTAAGCAGATGTGTAAAATTGTTGGGTTTAATGGTGAATATATACACACCATAATCAGTGCACAGCCAATAACGGTTATTACCCGTGCTAAAAAAACCGCGCATCCTGAAAAAATTATTTGCTTTCAACTCAGCAGAATCCATCAGCAAAATATAATTGCTGCCGTCAAAAAGCGATAACCCATTATTGTATTGACTCAAAATCATTTGGCCAGAATAGGGGTCGCATGCAGTATAATATTCCATTTGGTTTACACTGCCTTTAATAAAATCAAAGTACTGATTACTAATTTTTTTTACACTACCGTTTTTAGTAATTTCTGAAATAAATGGGGCAGCATATCTTTGTCCTGCTTCTAACGTTTTGGCCGACTCAATAATAAACGGTGTGCTTTGAGCATTTATACCTAAACAAAATAAGCCCCGTATATCATCTGACGAATTAAAATAGTGCGCATTGCTACCGTTCTCATTAAGAATTACAATACGGTTATTTTCAATATTGAGCATGATTAATTTGTCTTTATAAATAATGCGCAGGTAGGCAGTACCTATTTCATGTCCTTGCATTATTTTTTTAAATCCTGTAGCACGTGCATAATGCCACAAATCTGATAAGGAACTTTTTGTTCGCACAACAAAAATCATTTCGCGTTTTTCATTGGCTTTAAAAGCGGCTATGTCTTTTTCGCTAAACGGAATTGCTGAGCCAAATTTGTTTGCAACACTTTTTATTTCATGTGTGTTTAAATCAAGCACATCGGTTTTGCCATTAAAATAACGGTCGGTACCCGATGTGCCATAAAGTATCCACAATAAATTATTTTGGTCTTCAAAAATTTGTATCACATTATTATCCTGCATGCCACTTTTTTCTTTTGAAAACAAACGAAAATTTTTTCCGTCATACCGTTGCAAACCATGGTTGGTGCCAAACCATATAAACCCTTTGCTATCCTGCATGCCGCAGTTTACCTGCTTGCCGGCCAATCCGTCTTTTAATCCCAGAAACCGGGTGGTAACAATAAATTTTTGTGATTGAGAAAAGGATGCGCTAAAAAAAAACAGGCAGCAAACCGAAATAAGAAAAGCGAATTTTAATTTAAGGCATGCAGGCATGTGGCAAGTTTAAAGAAAAGGATGCAAAATTTTAGCCATCTCCTAAAATCATTTGAGAAGGCAAATTTGAATTTGCAAAATATGGTGAATAACTGTTTAATATTTTTTTATGGTGTCCACTATAGTATTATACGCTGCATTTATTTTTGCCTCCCATGAGCGAAGACAATAAACTTGCACGAAAAGCTTTACGCAGTTCATACATTTCAACCATTATCAGCATTTCATTGGTGCTGTTTATGATTGGCACGTTAGGTTTGCTTTTGCTTAACGCAAAAAAGCTTTCTGACTATGTAAAGGAAAATGTAGTACTGTCACTGATACTTAAGCCCGAATCGTCAGAAAATGATACGCAAAGTTTGATAAAACTTTTGCAGGGAAATTCGTATGTAAAAGATGTAAAATATATAACCAAGGAAGAAGCTGCTGAAAACTTAAAGCAGGAATTAGGAGAAGACTTTACAACATTTTTGGGTTATAACCCTCTGCTACCATCCATTGATGTGCGCTTAAAATCAGAGTTTGCCGAGCAGGAAAATATTCAACGGCTTAAAGAGTCATTAAACCATGTTGAGGTAATTAAGGAATCCTATTTTCAGGAATCGTTGGTAAATGTGATAAATAAAAATGTGCGCACCATTAGCTTGATAATACTTGGCTTTAGCGCTTTGCTTTTTTTTATTGCCGGTGCGTTAATTAATAATACCATTCGGCTATCGCTTTATGCAAAGCGGTTGCTTATTAAAAGCATGAAACTTGTGGGCGCTACCCGCAATTTTATTCGCAAACCATTTTTAATTAAAGGAATTTTGCAGGGATTTTATGGAGCCATTATAGCCGATGTATTGTTAATAGTGCTATTTTATTATGCACAAAAGCAAGTTCCTGAGTTAATGGTATTTGAGGATATTACTATCCTTTTCATCGTTTTATGTATGGTAATTGTTCTTGGAATTTTTGTTTCGGGTATCAGTACCTATTTTGCCGTTAATAAGTATCTTCGCCAGCGAACAGAAGACATTTATTAATTAATTTTTTATGGCGAAATCAAAAACCATTGCTGCACAGGTAAAAACCGTTTCAACCAAATCAAATGTTATTTCAAAAGAAAAAGCGCAAGCCGAATTTGCTTTTGGCCGCATCAATTATATTTTAATGCTCACCGGGCTTGCGTTAATTTTTATAGGATACGTTTTAATGTCGGGCGGTGGCAGTGATGACCCTAAAGTTTTTAATCCCGCCATTTTTGATACACAACGTTTGGTTGTTGCGCCATTTGTAACCGTGCTTGGTTATGTGGTGGAAGTATTTGCTATAGTAATAAAGGCGAAGGACTAATTTAAAATTAGTTATCAGGTTATTAAATTACTCAGTCATTTTTTTTGATTAGCTAAATAACTAATAACTCAATTACCAATGACAATATTCCAAGCGATTGTGCTGGCCATCATCGAAGGCATTACAGAGTTTCTTCCGGTTTCATCCACAGGCCACATGATTATTGGTTCATCCTTAATGGGCATTGCTGATAATCCGCTTACCAAAACATTTACTGTGGCTATTCAATTTGGGGCCATACTTTCGGTAGTGGTTTTGTACTGGCAGCGGTTTTTAAAAATAGATTTTAATTTTTATAAAAAACTTTTTATCGCATTTATTCCTGCCGTTATTTTTGGCAAACTGCTTGACGATTATATTGATGCCCTGCTTGGCAATATTATTGTGGTAGCCGTGATGCTTTTGGTTGGCGGTATAATTTTTATTCTGCTTGATAAATGGTTTCATGCTGCCGAAGAAAACGGGAAGTCAGAATTGCAATCGGACAAGTCGGCTTTTATTATCGGACTGTTTCAATGCATTGCCATGATACCCGGTGTGTCGCGTTCGGCTGCTACAATTATTGGCGGCTTAACTCAAAACCTAAATAAAAAAACCGCTGCTGAATTTTCTTTTTTCCTTGCCGTTCCAACAATGTTTGCCGCTACGGTTTATAAAATGTTTAAACTGTATAAGGCACAGGGCAATTTTTCGACTGAAGAAATTCAATTGTTTGCCATTGGCAATGTGGTAGCGTTTATTGTAGCCTGGTTAGCCATAAAATCATTTATAAGTTACCTTACCAAACACGGTTTTAAAATTTTTGGTTGGTATCGCATCATTGTTGGTTCAGCAATTTTGCTTTTATATTTTATGGGTGTTGAATTAAAGATGGTTTGATTAATATGTTTTGATTCATGCATCAAAAATCAATCAAAGCGCGCAACCACTCAATTATGGAGAGGGGTTGGGGGGAGGCAGATTTTATTGCCGGTGAAACAATCCTCATCAACAAACCTTACGAGTGGACATCATTTGATGTCGTAAAAAAAATTCGTACCACGCTTGAGAGAGTAAAAAACTCAGAAGGCGAACGTATTTACAAAGGAATAAAAGTAGGCCATGCCGGCACGCTTGACCCGCTTGCAACCGGACTACTGATTATCTGCACAGGCAAGTTCACAAAAAAAATTGATGAACTAATGGGAATGGAAAAAGAATACACCGGCACTTTTTGTTTGGGAGCCACCACACCATCTTACGATTGCGAAACCTTACCGGATAAAAAATTTCCGGTTGAACACATTACAAAAGAGTTGTTGATTGGAACCACAAAAAAATTTACCGGCACATTGCAACAAATTCCACCAGCACATTCAGCAACTATTATTGCTGGTGAGCGCGCTTATGTAAGTGCACGCAAGGGGCGGGAAATAAAAATGCAACCCAAAGAAGTTTCCATACATGCATTTGAAATTACAGGATTTGATTTGCCTTTGGTTGAGTTTAAAGTAGTATGCAGTAAGGGAACTTATATTCGTTCGCTTGCAAATGATTTTGGCTTAGCACTTAACTCAGGTGCATACCTTGCATCTTTATGCAGAACTCGTATAGGTGATTTTAAACTGGCAAATGCTTTTGAACTGAAAGAATTTTGTGATAAAATAAATACTAATTCGATGTAAAAAAACCTTTTTTGAACTTTTTTTAGCTGAACCTCAGTGATTTAAAACTTTTTTTCGCCATCCCTGTTTTGCGATATTATATTTGCGCCCCTGAAAAAATAAACCCGTAAGTTTAACAGGCTCATAATGTTTCCGTAATATTTTTTCAGCAGCAACTAAATTCGGAAACAAAGCCATAAAATAAATTCTATCAAATGAAATTATCTCAATTCAAATTCGGGCTAAACGAGAATTTGTTAGCCAATCATCCTGCAAACAATCGTGACGAAAGCCGCCTGATGGTTATTGACCGTAAAACAGGAAAAATTGAACACAAAGTTTTTAAAGATATTTTAAATTACTTTGATGATGGCGATGTAATGGTGATGAATAACACCAAGGTTTTTCCGGCACGTTTGTATGGCAATAAAGAAAAAACAGGTGCAAAAATTGAAGTGTTTTTATTGCGTGAATTAAATCCCGAAAGCAAATTGTGGGATGTACTTGTTGACCCTGCCCGTAAAATACGTATAGGCAACAAACTTTATTTTGGAGATGATGATATGCTGGTAGCCGAAGTAATAGATAACACCACATCACGTGGCCGTACACTTCGCTTTTTGTTTGATGGCACATCGGCTGACTTTAGAGAGGTGATAGAAAAATTAGGTAACACTCCGCTTCCAAAATATATAAAGCGCAAGGCCGAGCCTGCCGATAAAGACCGCTACCAAACTGTGTATGCAAAACATGAAGGTGCTGTTGCAGCCCCTACTGCAGGCCTACACTTTAGCAAGCAACTTTTAAAACGATTAGAAATTAAAGGCGTTAACCTTGCTGAGTTAACACTACATGTTGGACTTGGAACTTTTCGCCCGGTAGAGGTAGAAGATTTAACCAAACATAAAATGGATTCAGAGTGGTTTAAAATTGAACAGCAATGTGCCGATATTGTAAACAAAGCTAAAGCAAAAAAGAAAAGAATTTGTGCTGTGGGTACAACATCTATGCGTGCCATTGAATCGTCCGTTTCTACCCTTGGTGAATTAAAACCATACGAAGGATGGACAAATAAATTTATTTTTCCTCCTTATGATTTTAGTGTTGCCAACTGCATGATTACAAATTTTCACATGGCAGAGTCAACCTTACTTATGATGACCACTGCTTTTGGCGGTTACGATTTAATTATGCACGCATATAAAGTAGCCATGAAAGAGAAATACCGTTTCTTTTCGTATGGCGATGCGATGTTGATTATTTAACGTGAATTGTGATCGGTGAATAGGGATTAATTATTGCCTGCTATTCACCATTAATTATTCACCACTCACTAACATGAAACGTTTCGCAATTATTGTAGCCGGTGGCAGCGGGCAACGCATGAATGCTGAATTGCCTAAGCAATTTTTATTACTGCGTAATAAGCCTGTCATCATGCACAGCATTAAAAAGTTTTTTGACTGCGATTGCGAAATTATAGTAGTGTTGCCTCAAGCGCATTTAAATTTTTGGGAAGAACTAAAACAAAAGTTCAATTTTAAAATTCCTCATCAGGTTTCTGCCGGTGGAACTACAAGAAGCGAATCGGTATTTAATGGGTTAAGTTTGGTTGATAACGATGATTCGGTAGTAGCCGTGCATGATGCTGTTCGCCCAATGATTTCTGAAACCACTATTATTAAACTTTTTGCTGTGGCCGAAGAAAAAGGAAATGCAATACCTGTAATTGAAATGCGCGATTCGCTGCGAAAAATTGAGGGCAATGAAAACAAACAAGTAAGCCGCGATGATTTTAGGATTGTGCAAACGCCACAAATTTTTAAAACAAAATTTTTAAAAAATGCCTTTGAAAAAACAGAAGAAAAAAATTTTTCTGACGAGGCATCTTTAGTTGAAAGTTGCGGAATAAAAATTAATATTGAAAAAGGCGAACAAACCAATATTAAAATCACCTTTCCAGAGGATTTGATTTTAGCCGAAGCACTCCTTAAGTAACACTTATTCCGGTTGTTTATCACTTATTCATCTTATTGTAATGTTTTGAACTTTAGCTTTGTTTTCCTTGTTATTATATATAATTTAAGGTAAAATTTTATCAGTAAAAGCAACGTTTGTACCGTGTATGCGTACAATAATTACTATTAACACAACCATGTGTAAAAGCGGCAGCCATATTATAGATTTATACTCTGTTGGAATTTTAAACTTGCGGACAATGTTTTTTATCTATGGCAGGTCTAAAATTTTATCAAAAAGCGCTATGATTCCATTGGTGTTCTTTTTGCTTTTATTTCAAAGTGCTTTTTCATCGGGCGATGACACGCTTGCCCTGAAAACGGATACAGTTGCAGTTGCATTGGCACCAAAACCAGAAATAAAAATAAACTTGCAGCAAGGCTTACTTTCTGACCAAAGTGCCAGCGAACTGCGTGCCGGATTAATTTTTGATGCGACCACAAATTCGGTTGTTTGGGAAAAGGATATGAACTATGCCTACCCCATGGCTTCGCTTACAAAAATGATGGTTGCATTGCTTGCTATTGAAGATATAAAAAACGGAAAGGCTGACTGGCAGGATGTAATAAAAGCAACCCACACATACAGAAAAAGCAAACGAAGCAGAAAAACTTATACCGTGCACGAAACATACTCACTTGAAGGATTATTAAAAATGGCAATGATTCCTTCGCACAATGAAGCGTGCAACATGATTGCAAAACATTTAGGTGGTGATGTGGGCTTATTTGTTGCCCGTATGAATGCGCGTGCAGTTGAATTAGGAATGACCCAAACGTATTATTCAAATCCGTCAGGCTTACCGGCATCGTATGGTGCGCTTGATAACAGTGCATCGCCAAAAGATTTATTAATGCTTGCTGTTGAACTTATAAAGTATCCCGAAATTTTAGCTATTACAAACATTGGCTATGCCCAAGTTGAAAACGGACATGGCTCACCTGTGTACCGTAATCACAACAGGTTGGTAATAGATTATCCTAATGAGGTAGATGGATTAAAAACAGGCTACACTAAAAATGCGCGCTTTTGCCTGGTGGCTTCCGCTAAAAAAAACGATCACAGGTTAATTGCCATTGCGCTTGGTGCACGAGGGCCTTATCTTCGTAATCAAATAGTAACTGAAATGCTGAATAACTATTATGGTTATTTGGGTTTAGGAACTATTGGTAATTTGCCATCACAACCTCTGTATGCAAAAGCCGAAAACAAAAACGATTCAACTACCAGTGATGCAACAGCATTGGCAAATACAAAAATTGTATATAAAACAGTAACCTCTATTGTAAAAAAACCACATGTGGTTAAAAGCGGACAAACACTTAGCGTGATTGCCGATAAATACAATTGCTCGGTTTCAGAATTAAAAAAATGGAACAGGTTAAAAAGCACCCGCATTAATAAAGGACAAAAACTTTATGTGCATGTGCATGTAAAAAAACAAATGCCTGTTAAAATTGATGTGATAGAAAATTACGATGCTTGCGAAGATGATGCAGAGTATTGCGGGCCTGAATTACAAACGGCAACAAGTACTACAAAACAAGAACCGGCAAAAAAAATAACAGAAAAGAAAAAACAACCGGCAGCAGAAAAACAAAGTGCTGCTTCTAAATTTGTTTATCATACTGTTCAGCCAGGGGATACATTGTGGAGCATATCGCAAAAATATCCTGGCACCACCGTAAACGATATTAAAAAACTAAACCGCATAACCAATTCAAAAAATTTAAAAGCCGGAAGCAAAATAAAAATTGCGCTAAACTCATAACCATTTAAAATATTATTTAATGAGAACCACTATAAAAACCATTTTGCTGTTTGCATTTATTTTTTCCAGTGTAAATCTTTTTGCCCAATCGCTGCCTGTTGATGACGATACAAAACTTATTACTTACACAAAGGTGGTTGATGTTGCTGCAACAAGTAAGGCCGATTTATACAATCGTGGTTTTGCGTGGGCTAATAAATATTACAAAAATCCAACCGATGTAATTCGCGAAAAAGATGCTGCTGCAGGCAAAATGGTGTGCAAGGCGCGATTTAAATTAATGAACGAGCCCGATAAAAAAGGCTTTCAAACCAATGCCGGTGATGTTATGTACACGCTTACAATCGACTTTAAAGAAAACAAATTCAGATATAAACTTACCGATATTAACTGGCAGCAGCTTTCCTATTATCCTGCCGAAAAGTGGATGAATAAAAACGACCAGAAGTGGTTGCCTGTTTGGGATTTATATTTAAAACAAGTGGATGAGAATGTACAAAAAATTATTGCTGATTTAACCAAAGCTGTGAGTGAAGCACCTAAGGTTAAGAAGGATGATTGGTAACCATTGCTTAAACTATTTTTTTGGAAATACTTTTTTCAGTAACCGATATATTTTCGCTATCAAAATCAGAAATTAAAACCGTGCCTGGTTTTTTTCCTTTTTCAAAACTTCCAAAGTTGCTTTCTATATCTAAAAACTGTGCGCCATTGATGGTTGCCCATTGTAACGCAGTTTCAAATTTTATTTCAGAATTATTTTTTAAAATAGTTTTTATTTCTTCCAATATTGAAAGCGATGTGTTGGATGCATAACTATCCGTTCCTAATGTAATGGTGCAATTGTTTTTTGTAAACAAACTAAAATCAGGCATTGTATTTTCAATAAACAAATTTGCATTAGGACAAAAACACCAATAAGGTTTTTCAAAATAATTTTTTGCCAATAAAATATCTTTTGCTGAAGTAAAAGTGTTATGCACAAAAAGTGTTTTTGTTTTTGCATTCATGTATTGCAAATACGATTGCAAAGAAGTTTTTCCTGTCACTGAAATGTGGCTTAACGGATTTCCAAGTGATTTAAAAAACTCAAACAATTTTCCTGAATGCGATTGAAATAATTCATTTTCCGATTTCGTTTCCTGATTGTGAATAGAAACAATTTTATTTTGAGAATAATTTTTTATTAACTCAAGAAGTTTTTCAGACGTTGAATAAGGCGCATGAGGCACAACTGACGACTCACCACTCACAACTGACGATTGCAAGGCCTGTGCTCTTGCCATTGCCTCCTCTGCTTTTTCAGGAATCAAATCAAATACTTCAATAAAGGTGTGGTAATAAATGTCACTTTCTGATTTTGTTTTAAAAGAATGATTGGTGTTTGAAATATCCCCAACGGCAACTGTCCCGTTGTTTCTCATTTCAATATCTGCAAGTTTTATGACATCATCAATTTGTTGTTGTGAAAAAGCATTGCGTTTTAAAATAAACTCTGAAATAAATCCGGTTAAACCAATGTGCCGCTGAATTTGATTTCTGAGATGCGATAATTCAAGATGGCAATGTGTGTTGATAAAGCCGGGAACCAAAATGCCGTTAAAAGTTTGAAGTTTATAGTTTAAAGTTGGTAATTCGTTTGCAGAATTTAAAACATCAACTATTTTTCCATCATCTTCGGTAATTAAAATTCCGTTTTTGATGGGAGGTGAAGTAACAGGAAATATATAGTCGGCACTGAAAAATTGCATGCGACAAATGTACATCAGAGGCTTTAATCATAGTTGTATCTTTGATGCGAAATGCAAAACACAAAAGACATCCGCACATTTTCGCAAGAAGAGTTGATTTCTTTTTTTGAATCAGTTAAGGAAAAACCTTTTCGCGCAAAGCAGGTTTATGAATGGCTGTGGAATAAAAGTGCGCGCTCGTTTGATGAGATGACAAATTTGTCAAAGGAACTTCGCGATAAGCTGAATCAGAATTTTGTTATCAATCCCATTGGCATTGAAACCAGCCAGCGAAGCAATGACAGAACAATAAAATTTGGCTTTAAACTTCACGACAGTCATGTGATAGAAGGTGTTTTAATTCCAACAGAATCGCGCATGACTGCATGTGTAAGCTCGCAGGTGGGGTGCAGCCTTACGTGTAAGTTTTGCGCCACAGGCCGATTGGAGCGAATCAGAAATTTAGCTGCAGGAGAAATTTATGATCAGGTTGCAATTATTGCTAAGCAGGCAATGGATAATTATCAAATTCCTTTGAGCAATATTGTGTATATGGGCATGGGTGAGCCTTTATTGAATTATGCCAACGTTTTAAAATCTATTGAGCACATTACATCTCAAAAAGGTTTGAACATGGCGGCAAAACGCATTACCGTTTCTACTGCAGGTATTGCAAAAATGATAAAGAAGTTAGGTGATGATGCTGTTAAATTTAATCTGGCACTTTCACTTCACGCTGCCAACGATAAAAAGCGTGACCAGATAATGCCAATTAATGAGCACAACAATTTAGAAGTGCTTGAAGAGGCTTTGAATTATTTCTGCCAAAAAACAAATTCAGAAGTTACGTTTGAATACATTGTGTTTAACAATTTTAACGATACTATTGATGATGCAAAAGAGTTAGTGGCGTTTTGTAAAAAAGTTCCTTCCAAAGTAAATTTGATTGAATACAATCCTATTGATGGGGGTAGTTTTGTAAACACATCAGACGATAAACTCGAAAAATTTAAAACGCACCTTTGGAAAAACAACATTCAGGTAAACGTGCGCAGAAGCCGTGGTAAAGATATTGATGCTGCCTGCGGGCAGTTGGCGAATAAGCACTGAAGCCCCACCCAACCCTCCCCGAGGGGGAGGGCTAAAACACGAGAACGATATTTAATGTAGTGGTTCAAGCACAATCTTTGCCTTAAACTCCCCAACCTTTAAAAGATAAATTCCGCGTTCAAAATTCTTTAAGGAAATTTTTTCTTCACTGCTCATTATTTTTTTCTCCAAAACCAGCTGCCCTGTTGCATTATAAATTTGCAAATTGTCAATGGGTTTTAAATTTGATTTAATGATAATAAAATCATTTGCCGGATTTGGAAAAACAGTAATTGCATTTGTAATGTTCTCATTCCATTGAATTGACAGCGGATTACACATCGTATCAGCAAGCACATTTATTTCTGAATCGGTAAGGGCGCATTGATAAACGCGTATATCATCCAGACTCCCTTTAAAATAATTCGTTGAGTGAGTGCGGTCTATTCCAAGTCCAACAGTTTGCATTCCGGTTTGAGAGTGATTATTATAACTTGAATTAATTATTACAGTATCCATAAGGCAACCGTTAAAATAATAACGCAGCACCGTAGAATCGCGCACCAGCGCTACATGATACCATTGCTTTTCGTTTACTGCTATTTTAATTCCTGTTGATGCATCGCCAACGGCCATGTACAAACTATCAACCCCATTGCTCTCGTGCAAAAACATTTCGGTTTGCGCATATTGAAGTCCGTTATGGTCGGCATCAAAAATTGAGTGATAACCAGTTTTAATGGTGTCGGCATAAAACCACAAACTCCATGTACGCTTTGGAAAATCAAAATCGCCAGGCAGTTCAAGCCATTGGCTTATGCCATTAAAGTGATACGCTCGGTTGGGAATGCCAAAGCGATCGGGTGCCGGTGTTACACCATGCCAAATGGCGTTTAAATTATTTCCTGACGAATCAAAATAATTTCCGTTTAACGGATAATATGCCGCAAGGCAATTGGTTAAACAAGGCAAAGTATAAATTAGAGTTCCGGCAGCATTAAGGCATCCGGCATTATCTAAACCTGTTAAACCAATTGAAGCATTAAGCGAATCAACAATCGCACTTACCGGACTTATTCCGTTAGTTAATAATGTAGCGCCTGTTGCAGTCCATAAATAAGTTCCCATATTTACGGCATCAATTAAAACAGTATCGCCCACACATGCAGGCGATGGTGTTTGTGTAAATGTGATGGTCAATGGAGTTGAAGGAAATAATGCGATTGTATTATTGGCAACCGCATTGCCACACCCACCTTCAATTAAAATTGCCTGCGATACAGGTGTGTAACCGGCTGAGTAATCAATTTTATAAACATAATATGTTGTGTTTGTAAAAGGCATCCCAAAGACTACACCAATAACTGCAATAAAATTTCCCGCAGGCCATACATCATCATAAACTACATAATCAATATTAGGAGTAAGAGAGCCATTGCCGCAACTTGTTGCGCAGCCGGCACCGCCACCTGTGCCGTTTGGGGTAACAGATGTTGTTGGCATACCGGTTACCTGTCCGGCACAATTGCTAATAAATGAGGGGTTAGTATTCCAACCAAGGCCGGCAGCAAATTGCGTGGTTAGTGTTTGTATGCCAACGCTTGTACCATTAGGGTTAAATCCTTCAACACTTATTGCGCCATCAAATTTATTGCACGTTACAGTAATTTGTGATGTTGACTGTCCTGTTAAATTGTACCAGCCTGGCGGCACTGTCCAATTGTAAGTAACTGCACCGGCAATATTTACCGAGTAGGTATAAATATATCCGGCACATACATCCGTTGACCCGATAATTTGAGCATTTGTTTTAATGGCTGCTGTAAGAATTAAAAACAGCAATACATATTTTATATTCATAAAGTTTTTTTTCAAATGTATAAAAGATGATTTAGAAAAAGAATAGGTACTGGGGTACTGGTGCCACGACTTTGAGTAGTGGCACCAGTAGTAGTGGCACCAGTAAACAACAAATCTTACTTTTGCCCTCCCTTATGAAACTCACCCTTGACGAAATAAAAAAACCCATCAACACCGAGATGGAACTTTTTGAAAAAAAGTTTCGCGATGCTATGAAAAGCAAGGTGAGTTTGCTCGATAAAATAATGCACTACATTGTTAAGCGCAAAGGCAAACAAATGCGCCCCATGTTTGTGTTTTTGAGTGCAGGTGTTTGCGGAAAAATAAATGAGAGTACCTACAGGGCTGCATCTTTGATTGAGCTTTTGCACACAGCCACACTTGTACATGATGATGTGGTGGATGATTCGCTGCAGCGAAGAGGTTTTTTTTCTATCAATGCACTATGGAAAAATAAAATTGCGGTGTTGGTAGGTGATTATCTTTTATCAAGAGGGTTATTGTTATCTGTTGAGCATAAGGAATACCGCTTGCTTGAAATAGTAAGCAACGCTGTGCGCGAAATGAGTGAAGGGGAACTTTTACAAATTGAAAAAGCGCGAAGACTTGATATTACCGAAGATGTGTATTATCAAATTATAAAACAAAAAACAGCTTCGCTTATTGCATCGTGCTGTGCATGCGGTGCAGCATCGGTTCAACAAAACGAGGATGTGATTACCCGAATGAAAAACTTAGGCGAAACCATTGGTATTGCTTTTCAGATTAAAGATGATTTGTTTGACTTTGAAAAAAGTATTTTTAGCGGTAAGCCATCAGGCATTGATATAAAAGAGCGCAAGCTCACTTTACCAATTATATATTCCTTAAACAATTCCTCCTCATCCGAAAAAAGAACCATCATCAACATTATTAAAAACGAAAACGAAAATTCAAAAAAGGTAAAAGAGGTTTTAGATTTTATTCGTGATAAAAAAGGAATTGAATACGCCAAAGAGAAAATGTATGAGCTGAGAACATCAGCTTTTGAAATGCTTGATGGTTTTGAAAAGAACGAGTACGCTCACTCCATGAAAAATCTTATTTCGTTTACAACCGACCGCAGTTATTAATGGGGCTAAAAAAAATAATACTTGTTGTTATTTTATTTTTGGGCGGCAGCTTTTTTTTATTTCTGTATTTTTCATCCCAAATTAGTGTAAGTAATTTTATTTCTCCGCTACGGTATGATTCAGCGTTTGTTGCTAATAATATTAAAGAGCAACAGCAAAAATTTAAAGAGGAAAATGTTGCGGTTTATAAAGACGTTTATTTTAACCCTTCGCAACTTGATTTGCCTTACATTGATTTTGTAATAGCCATTAATCTTACGGATACACTTAAAGGATGGTACATTAAACAAGATAAAACTGATGATGCAGCAACCATTTTGATTTTGCATGATATTGCCGAAAGCAAAATTTTATATTTAAATCATGCGCATACACTTTTTAATCTGGGATTTAATATTTGTCTTATAGATTTACCTGCGCATGGAGTAAGCGGGGGTGAAAATTATTTCACTGGTAATACGATAATAGTTAGCGCTGTACTTGATAGCTTATTTTGTTTTTATGAAACAAATACTGTTTCGGCTTTGGCTATGGGATTTAGTGCTTTTCCGGTTGCATTAAATTTAATAAATGACAACAGATTGCAGTCAGTTATTTTACAAAACCCGGTAAATAAAACGGAAGATGTTTTGCATAAAAAGGTAGAAGAGCAATGGAATGGTATTTCCTCTCTTATCTATCCATTGGCAAAACAGCGGTTTAAGCACAAAACAGGCTTTGAGGTGGATTCATTAAATTTGTCGGAGTTAGTTAAGAGAACAAACAAACCCATTCTTATTGCCATTACCGACAGTGCTACTGAAATACAGGCTAACGATGCACTGGCTGTGTATGACAGTTGTAAATCACCCACCAAAAAAATATGGACAAGTAAATCGCGTGGATTTATTACCAGTATGTTCGATGCAGAAAATAATTATTTCCGCGCAGTGGCAGCGTTTATAAATTCAAGTATTCCAAAAACAAATAACACAAAACGAAACAAAAGAAAAATCGTGAGTAGTGAATGATGAGTATTATATTTCGTATTTCGCTTCCATTCGTATATTCGTACTAATTCGTATTCGTTGATAGAATAATGATACCCAAGGAAACCATTGACCTAATAATAGAAACCGCACGCATTGAAGAAGTGGTGGGCGATTTTGTGTCGTTAAAAAAGCGGGGTGTAAATATGTTGGGGCATTGTCCTTTTCATACCGAAAAAACTCCTTCGTTTACAGTTTCTCCTGCAAAAGGAATTTATAAATGTTTCGGTTGCGGTAAGGCAGGCGATAGTGTAAAGTTTGTGATGGAGCATGAAAGCTATTCGTATCCCGAAGCATTAAGATACATTGCAGAAAAATACCGCATTGAAATTGTTGAGGAGAAACCTACCGAAGAGCAGATACAAAAACAGGATGAGAAGGAGAGTTTGTACGTAGTTAATTCTTTTGCACAAAAATTTTATACCGATAAACTTTTTAATTCAGAAGAAGGAAAAGCAATAGGGTTAAGTTATTTTCATGAACGCGGTTTTAGTGATGCAACCATTCAAAAATTTCAGTTGGGATATTCTCCAAACAGTTGGACAACACTTACCCACCATGCTATTGAAAATGGATTTAAGGAAGAAATTCTTGTTAAGGCAGGGCTTACAATTGCGAAAAGCCCCACCCCAGCCCTCCCCGAAGGGGAGGGAGTTCGAACGATACTTTCACCCTCCCCTTCGGGGAGGGCTGGGGTGGGGCTTGACCGTTTTCGCAACCGCGTAATTTTTCCGGTACACAATTTAACCGGTCGGGTAATTGCATTTGGCGCGCGTATTTTAATTACCGACCCCAAGAGTCCTAAGTATGTAAACTCGCCCGAAACAGAAATTTATCATAAGAGCAAATCGCTTTACGGAATTTTTCTGGCGCGAAAAGAAATTATAAAACAAGACGTTTGTTTTTTAGTAGAAGGCTACACTGATGTTATTTCATTACACCAAAACGGAATTGAAAACGTGGTGGCATCATCGGGCACATCGCTTACACAGGAGCAAATACGATTGATATCGCGCTTTACCAAAAACATTACCATTTTATATGATGGTGATGCCGCAGGCATTAAAGCATCATTGCGTGGAATTGATTTGGTGCTTGAAGAAGGCATGAATGTAAAAGTGGTATTGTTTCCTGATGGTGACGACCCCGATTCGTATTCGAAAAAGGTTTCGACTACTGAATTAAAAAACTACATACAGTCAAATGCAAAAGATTTTATTGGTTTTAAAACAGATTTGCTTTTAAAAGAAGTAGGCAACGACCCTGTACGCAAAGCAGGACTGATAAAAGATATTGTTGCAAGCATTTCAAAAATTCCTGACGGGATTATTCGCAGCACTTACATACGTGTATGCTCGGCACAAATGCAAATTGATGAGCAGGTGCTGGTAAGCGAGATGAATAAGTTGCGCAGATCGCAATTTAAAAAACTCGAACCTGAAGTTGCCGATGATGTAACGGAATTATTAGATGCCACAATAAATCCTGCACAGCCAGAGTTGGTTGAAAGCAACACCTTTTTTCAGGAGAGAGAAATTGTGAGGCTGTTGTTAAATTATGCCGAGCATGAAATTGTAATTGAAAACACACAGGATGAAAATGCCATAACAGAAAAACTTTTTTTAAAAGAGTTTATTTTAAACGAACTGGCTGAAGATATTTTGTTTGAAGAAAATGTTTTTGCAAAAATTTATAACTGGTTTGCAGAAAACCGACAGCAAAAATTTGATGTAAACAAACTTTTATCTCACACCGATGAAGAAATAAAAAATACGTCCATTGAATTAATTACCGACCGCAACTCATTAAGCAGTGAGTGGGCTACAAAAGGAATTTTTGTAAAGATGGAAGAAGAAGTATTGCGCCATGCAGCCATGAGTGCAGTGTACATGATTAAGATTAAAAAAGTACAACAGCTTAGTAAGAACAATCAGGAAAAAATAAAAGAGCTTGACGAAAAAGGCGAAGACCTTACCGAACTTTTAGAACTGCAATACAATTTAGAAAAAGTAAAACAGGAGCTAACAAAGTATTTGGGCATTGTGGTGGTGAAATAAAAATACGTTTCTGCAATTTCCTTTATATTTTTGAAAAAATAAATGCTCATGAAAATATTTTCCAAAATTATTTTTGTCAATTGCGTTTTGCTTTTGAGTTTTTCTAAAACACATTCACAATATGTAACCATACCCGATGCAAACTTTGTAACGTGGCTTAACAACAATGGTTATGCAGGCTGCATAAATGGAAATTTAATGGACACCACATGCAACCCCATTGTAACTGATACGCTTGTAAATTGTGGGCTTGCAGGAATTAACAACTTAGATGGCATACAGTATTTTGATAATTTGCAAACGCTGAATTGCAGTAACAGTTCAAGCACCCCAATGGCAAACCGTGTAAATAATATTTCTGCTTTACCGCCAAATCTAAAAGTACTTTACAGCAATGACAATGCGTACACCGCTTTGCCGATATTGCCAGCAACGCTGATTCTAATTCAGTCGCTTCATGGGAGTTTGCAATCATTACCTGCCCTTCCTTCAGGGATAAATGAAGTACAGGTTTTTTATAATCAGATTGCATCGCTTCCTTCCTTGCCTGCATCCCTCGAGATATTAAGTTGCTTTCAAAATAATTTAACCTCATTACCGACTCTTCCCAATGGTTTAAAGGTTTTAAGATGCGGATGGAATGATATTACTGTACTGCCACCTCTGCCTGATTCGTTACGGGAATTAAATTGTAGAAGTATGTCGGTCAGTTTAGCATTGCCTGTTTTACCTGATTCATTAAATTATTTAGAGTGCAGCGCCAACAATTGGACAACGTTGCCAACTCTTCCATCTCATTTACAATCGCTGCTTTGTTACAATAATCAATTAACCGCATTGCCTGCATTTCCTTCCACTATAACCGAATTGGGAATTGGATATAATCCGCTTGCCGTTAATCCTGTTTGGCCACCCTTACTGTATTTTCTTAATTGCACCAACAATAATTTTACAACACTGCCTGCCTTGCCTGCAACCTTACACACATTGTCATGCGATAATAATCCACTATCAGCTCTTCCCACATTGCCTCAAAATTTAACGTTTTTAAATTGCTCTAATTGCAACTTATTTTCTGTCCCTGATTTGCCTGATAATTTTTCTTATTTGAACATTAGCAACAACTTAAATTTAGCTTGCTTTCCCAAATATAAAAACATACAAACCTTAAGCTGGACAAATACTTCAATATCCTGTTTGCCCAATGCCGGAAATATTAACAGCGCTACTCCGTCAATAGCTAACTTGCCATTGTGTTTATCCATTAGCGGTTGCGATTTTGACTGGAGCATGTTTGGAAAAATTTATAATGACTTAAATCAAAATTGTTTGTATGATACATCAGAAGCGAGGTATAAAAATTTGCGTGTTGAACTTGATTCGGGAGGAGCCACATTGCAAAGTTTTATTTTTAATTCGGAAGGTTATTACAGTTTTAAAACAGGTTATGGTAACTATGAAATAAAAATTGATACAACAGGATTGCCGTTTGATGTTGTATGTCCTCCATCTGCAAAATATATTTCTTCAATTACTGCAGTTGATTCAACCGATCAGAATTTGGATTTTGGTTTATTATGCAAACCCGGCTTTTTTGATTTAATGGCAAAAAGTATTTCGGCAGCGCATGTTTTAATTCCCGGCCACCAAAGCAAACTTTTTTTAAGTGCCGGTGATGCAACATTATTTTATGGAGTAACCTGCTCGGCAGGAATTGGCGGAACCGTGCAGGCGATTTTAAGTGGCCCTGTTTCATACGTGTCGCCCGATAGTGGTGCGATAACACCTACCTCTGTAATGTCAGATACAATTACATGGAACATAAGTAACTTATCATTAATTAATCCTGAAAAAGATTTTAATATTATTATTAGTGTTGACACTACAGCAACAATTTTTGATACCGTTTGCGTACAGCTAAATATTTCTCCAACCACAGACAGCAATCCGTTAAATAATTCTTTTTCGATTTGTTTTTCGGTTGCAAGTTCGTTTGACCCCAATGCAAAAGAAGTTTTTCCGGCAGGAGATATTGATACAACACAACGCTGGCTCACATACACTATTTATTTTCAGAATACAGGAACAGCACCGGCAGAAAATATTTATTTGCTCGATCAACTGGATGCCAGCCTGGATGCAAACACTTTTCAATATTTGTCATCAGACCATGATCCTGTTATTCAGATTCTCTCAAACAACATGGTGCGCTTTAGTTTTCCAAACATAAATTTACCCGACAGCACCAATGATGAGCCGCACAGTCATGGCTATGTTCAGTATAAAATAAAATTAAAAAACGGGTTAGCTGTGGGTACAACAATTTATAACATGGCCAATATTTATTTTGATTTTAATCTGCCTGTAGGAACAAATATTACTGAGAACACAATTGTAAACACAACTGCTGTAAATAATTTTCAATCTGAAAATATGACCATCAAATTGTTCCCAAATCCTGTAAAAGAAAATCTGTCAATAGTTTTGCAAGGCTCGGAAACCAATAATTATGAATGCAGAATTTTTGATGTGATAGGAAAACAAATTTTTTCTCAACAAAAAATATCCGCAAGCACAAAAATTAATTTGTATGGTTTTTCAAAAGGACTTTATGTTGTTGAAGTAAAAAACAAAAACCAAATACAACGCGCTAAAATTATTAAGGAATAATTTTTTGAAGGATTAAAATAGTTGGATAAAATTAATTTGGACTTAGTTTAAATTCTTTGGACATTTTTTCATTTCTTTTTGGCCGCTACCTCTTTTATCACTTTTCCTTCCTTATAGGTTACAATCTTTAATACTATACCATCCTCATACACTTTCCATTCGCCTTCTTCGTTATCGTTTTTGTACATTCCTTCGCTTTGCAAAATGCCGTTGTTAAAAATTTTTGCCGGCCCGTCAAGTGTTCCTGCTTTGTAAGTGTATTCAATGGTAGGTTTTTCTTCCTGATTAAACCATGTGGTTACTCCATCGCGAACTCCGTTTTTAAAATTGCCGCGCTCTTGTTGTTTTCCATTGTCGTAAAACATTCTGCGCTCGCCATCTAATTTTCCATCAACATAATTTTCGGTGGTTTTTATTACGCTGCCGTATAAAAATGTGTTTTTCATTCCGTGCAACACATCGTTTTTGTAATTCTCTTCAAGGTCAACTGTGCCGCTTTCGTTAAACCTAAAACTTATTCCGCTTAATTTATCATCATGGTACTCGCGTATGGTTTCTATAAGGTTGCGGTTGTTATACGTGCGCCACACACCTTCTTTTTTTCCGTTAAGCATTTTGCCAATCATGCGGGTGCGGCCATCTGGGTAGCGTATTTTAAATTCAACAAGGGCTTTGTTGGTTGCATCTGGAGTAATAACAGTATCCACCTTGCCCGAACCCTGAGCGTAAATTTTATTAATGGCTGAAACAAAAAGTAAAACAAGAATTATTTTTTTCATGTGTATATATTTTATTTTTCTGTTGGTTACATGGAATACGACATATTCATTTTATTTAATAAGCAAAAATTGTATATGGCTATTTCATATCCTAAAAATTAAATGCGTGTGCAAAGGTTAAAAAAATACTCAAGCCATTTATTCTTGATAATACACTGTAAAAAGTTGAGGGGTAAAAATATTGGTTTAACTTTATGTTGCTTATCTCAACAATTATACTTTATTTTACAAGGTATTTAAAAAGCAATGGTGTGATTCATGAAAAGCTTTTTACAAAATATAAAAACTGTAACGGTAATTTATCCCTGTATGGCAATGCCATACGGGGATTTTAAT
>CAYSPG010000020.1:0-68353 GCA_964432885.1 uncultured Flavobacteriaceae bacterium | reverse complement strand
GAATCGAACTGCCATCAAAAGTTTAGGAAACTTCTATTCTATCCGTTGAACTACGGGACCGATTATTTTGGAGCACAAATTTATACAATCAATTCTCAGGCTTATAGGTGTTATCCTTTTTATTTACATCAGCATCATACGTATCGCCCAACTTTAAATCTTTTATTTTTTTATCTGTTTTTATTTCAAGCACAACTTCTTTGTTGCCATTTTTCCAAACTTCGGCTGTGCGGTGAATTTTTTCAAATGTACTGTCCGTATAGTTTACAAAAAGAGTTACTGGCACCGGTTTGTTCCCTTTGGCTTCTATAATAACATTATGCCCATCGGATGTTATAGAAACTGATTTTATTCCCAAATCTGCATATCCCCATTCATAATACCATGCTTTCCAAAACCAGTCAAAATTTTTTCCACTTCCAGTGTTAATACAGTTAAAAAAATCCCAGGGCGTTGGGTGCTTGCCATTCCATTGCGACATATAATAGTGCAATGCCTTTTTAAATTCAACATCACCAAGCATATCCCACAAATACAAATAACTTAATGCCGGCTTTACATACTGATTTAAAAACAATCCACGGTAAATTTCGGTAGTGTTTGTAATCAATGGTGAATCCCATTCGCGTCCCATAAAATAATTTATATCGGGCATGCCGTACAAATCAATTATTGTCGAATCTATTTTTGGACTTATATACCACTCGCCAAGTGTTGCCCAGCCCTCGTCCATCCATCCATATTTGGTTTGGTTATTCCCCATAAAAAACGGAAAGTACTGGTGCATCATTTCATGGTCGGTAAGCTCAATGGCCTCTGCACGATCATCAATAGGGTTATCGTTAATCATCATCGGGTATTCCATTTGGTCAAGCCCGTCAATAATGGTAAGATGCGGATAAGGATACGGCACACCCGGAAAATCAAAACACATTACATCCATTGTTTTTGTTGCAAAGTCAATTATTTCAAAATAATTTTTATGCTCTGGATTAAAAGCCGTTGTTACAAAACTTTTTCGCAACGTTGTGCTATCCACAATTCTGTTACAACCCTGCCATACGTAATGATTTGCCGTTGCAAAAACAAAATCGGGTGCCGAAGCTTTAAATTGAAATGTGTTGTATTTGTTTTTTAAAGTTACGGTTTTGTTTTTTAAATCGGTGCTGTCAATTACAAACACAGGCTTGTCTGATAACAATGCGTTGGTCCATTTTTTTAAAACATTTTCGTGAAGCACCTCAGCCGGATTTTGCAACTCTCCTGTTGCCCACACCATATAGTTTTTTGGAACTGTTACAAACACATTAAAACTGCTGTGTTCAAAATAAGGTTCTTGTCTTCCAAAATATTCATTCTCATCCCAGCCTTCTATGTCATCATACACTGCAATGCGTGGAAAAAAGTACCCAAGAAAATAACTGCCATCATCAATTTGTCCTGTTCTGTTATGTGAGCCTTTATTTAGTATATAGCTCCAGTTTATCTGGCATGTTGTTTTTCCTTGCGGAGAAATTGGGTTTGTTTTTACAATCAAGTTGGTTCCCTCTCGGTATAAATCTTTTTTGTCCAGGTTAAGATAATCGCGTTCGCCAATAATAATTTTTGAAAACGCAACGCCATCACTCACATCTTCGGGTGCAATTTCTACATTGCGTTTAACACCTTTTTTATAATTGTCGGGATATACTTTAAAAACAATTTTTTTTAATGTATCGGGTGAATTATTATAGTAAGTAATAATTTGTTCTCCTTCAACAAGCCGTGATTGGGGATTAAATTTAACACGTATGTAATACTCTGAATAGTTTTGCCAATAGTTTTTTCCGGGTTTGCCATCAGCACTGCGCGTGCCTTTGTCATACGCTTTTTGAATGTTGCGTGGGATGTAAAGTTGTTGGGCATCACAAAGTACGGATGTAATCAATAAGACGATAACACAAAAAATTATTTTTTTCATTTTAACAATCGTACTTTCTTTAAGTGAGCCATTTCCTTTTTTAGTTCTCTCGCAAGCTGTTTTTCGGTGGGCAGGTATAATAAATATTTAGATGCAAACAGTCTGCGGTTTTCCTTTAACACAGAGTATCGCGCCACGGTTTCGTTTTTTTCGGAACAAAGCACAATGCCAATGGTTGGATTATCATTATCACCTTTTACATGCTCCTCAAACATGCGTACATACATATCCATTTGGCCAATGTCCTGATGTGTGAGTTTGCCAAGTTTTAAATCAATAACAACAAAACATTTTAGCAGATAATTATAAAATACAAGATCAATAAAAAAATCTTCGTGGTCGGTTGATATGCGGTGCTGCCGTGCTACAAATGCAAAACCTTTTCCAAACTCAAGTAAAAAATTTTGAAGATTATCTATTAATCCCTGCTCAATATCTTTTTCCAAAAATTTGGCACCCGGTTTTAGTCCTATAAATTCTAAAACAAAAGGGTCTTTAATAAAATCGGATGGAGATGGTGCCAGTACATTTGTTTTTTGTTTTGCCTCACGCGTAACTGCTTTTTTGTTTTTACTTGACAGCAATCGCTCAAAATGAAAAGAATTTATTTGTCGTTCCAATGCACGTACCGACCAGTTTTGTTCTACCGTTTCACGGGCGTAATACTCACGTGCATCCTTACTTTCAACACGCATAAGTAACTTATAGTGCGACCATGTCAATTCTCTCCACAGTGTGGAGAGAATTTGATTTGTGTTGTTTTTCCCTCTTGAAGATTCTCTCCACAGTGTGGAGAGTTTTGGGAATGCCACATAAAACTGCCGCATGTTCCATAAACTTTGAACCGAATATCCCCGCCCAAATTTTTTTGTAAGCTTTAGCGAAAGTGATGTGAGATGTTGCGCGCCATACACAGCACGGGCATTTCCTTTTTGCTCTTCTTCAATTAATAATCGGCCAATTTCCCAATAGGCAACTACCATAGAAAAATTTACGGTGCGGTAAATAGTACTTTGTGCAAGCTCAATGATGTGCTTTGCGTTTTCGAAAAGGTTTTTCTTGCGTACTACTTTCTTCATGACAAAAAAATTACTTTACCGCACTGCCGTTAATTATTTTTTCCGAAGGCATCACAAATTTTAATTTCCCATCTGCGTTTTCAGCCATTAATATCATTCCTTTTGACTCAATGCCTTTTATTTTTCGAGGAGCCAGGTTGGCTATGATGGTTACCTGTTGCCCGATTATTTTTTCAGGCTCGAAACAATGAGCGATACCACTAACTATAGTACGTTGTTCAAATCCTAAATCAATTTTTAGTTTTAAAAGTTTGTCGGTTTTAGGAACTCGTTCCGCTTCTACTATAGTTGCAATGCGCAAATCCATTTTGCTGAAATCATCAAAGGTAGCCTCACCCTTACCCTCTCCAAAGGAGAGGGAATTGCTGTCTGCTTTTTTGCTGCCTACTGCCAATTGCCCACCGCTTACTGTTTTTGTTGCATGAAGTTTTGTAATTTGTTTTTCGATTTCTTCGTCTGTGATTTTTGGAAAAAGAATTTCTGATGTTGATATTTTATGTCCATCATTATAAGGATACGGTTGAACGGGCCATGGTAAGTCCGAATTAGGGTTATTATAAAGACTATAATTTTTAGAGTCTATGTTTAGCATCTTATAAATTCTTTCTGATGTTTTTGGAAGAAAAGGTTGTATTAGTGATGCTAATTCAATGCATTTATTAAATGAAACCAGTAAAACATTACCCGCTATTGCTCTATCTGTTTTAATTGTCTTCCAAGGCGCGTTCTCCTGAAGATATTGATTTCCTTCTCTTGCGGCATTAACAACATCAAACAATGCTTCACGAAATTTAAATTCAGAAATTTTATTGCTAATTAACCGTGCTCTGTCAAAAGGTTTAATATCTAAATTGTAACGTTCCTCATCACTTAGCCCTTTATCTGAATTCTGCCAAGTAGGAACAATGCCATAAAAAAACATATTTATTAAATCAACAACTCTCTTTATGTAATTACCTAAGATATCTCCGAGCTCGCTATTTACTCTTGTTTGATAATCCTTCCAGCTAAAATCACTGTCCTTAGTTTCAGGAGCTATGGATGTAAGCACATAACGTAACTCGTCTTGCCTGTCAGGAAAATCTTTTAGATACTCATGCAACCACACAGCCCAATTGCGCGATGTGGAAATTTTATCTCCTTCTAAATTTAAAAACTCATTGGCTGGCACATTCGTTGGCAAAATAAATTCTCCATGCTGCATCAGCATCATTGGAAAAATGATGGCATGAAAAACAATATTGTCCTTGCCAATAAAGTGAATCAGTTTTGTATTATCGTTTTCATCTTTTTGTTTCAACCAATATTTTTTCCAGTCACTATTTATTTCCTTTTCATTCGCCCCTCGTCCTTCGTCCCTTAAGAATAATTCTTTCGTTGCACTTATATATCCTATCGGTGCGTCAAACCACACATACAAAACCTTTCCTTCGGCATCTGCCAATGGCACTTTTACTCCCCAGTCCAAATCGCGAGTCATTGCTCTGGGTTGCAATCCTTCTTTAAGCCAACTCTCGCATTGCCCTTTTATATTGGGTTTCCAATCAGCAAATCGTTTTATGTATTCATTAAATTCTTTTGATTGCTGAATTTTATTCATTGGCAAATACCAGTTTTTTGTGGCTTTCATCACCGGCTTTGCTCCGCTTAGTTTTGATTTTGGATTTATCAAATCCGTTGGTTGTAATGACGAGCCGCAATTTTCACACTGGTCGCCATATGCATTTTCGTTTCCGCATTTAGGACATGTGCCAACAATATACCTGTCAGCTAAAAATTGTTTTGCTTCCTCATCGTAAAATTGTTCCGAAACAATTTCTTCAAATACACCCTTGTTGTAAAGCGATTTAAAAAAATCCTGTGCTGTTTCATGATGCACATTATTTGATGTGCGCGAATAAATATCAAACGAAATTCCAAACTCCTTAAACGAATCACCCATCATTTTGTGGTACTTATCTACTACTTGCTGTGGTGTGATGCCTTCGTTTTTTGCTTTAATGGTTATGGGCACACCATGCTCATCACTGCCGCAAATAAATTTTACGTCCTCGCCTCGCAACCGCAAATAGCGCACGTAAATATCAGCAGGTATGTAACATCCGGCAAGGTGACCAATGTGAACAGGGCCGTTTGCGTATGGTAATGCAGCAGTAACTAAGTAACGGGACATATACGGGTTTAAATTTTAATCCCGATAGCTATTCGGGCTAAGTTTGGCGGGTTTGCTTAAAGTAACGTTAATATAGAAGCTTTAAACATTTTGATGGGCAAAGATAAATTTTAAAAACACTAAAAATTAAGTCGGTTTAGGGAGTTGTATTTACATGTTTGTTTCATCAGGATAGCTCAATGAGAAAACTGAAAACCCCGTTTTACATAAAACAAGTGTTATTAATTTTTCAACTAAAAAAAGTAACCTCTTTATTATCAAACACCTTGCAGCCATATTTATTAACAAACAACCCTATTTAACGCCTGTTTTTTATTTTTACGGCACATCATATCAAACCTATCTTATCCATCATTGCTTTTGTAAAGGCATAAAACCTTAAACTTTAAACTTTAAACTTCTTTCCATGTCTCGCTTCTCACACCTACATGTACATACTCAATACTCCTTACTCGATGGCGCAGCCGATATTTCGATGCTGTATAAAAAAGCTATTGAAGATAAAATGCCTGCACTGGCAATTACCGACCATGGCAATATGTTTGGCGTTTTTAATTTTATTGCCGAAGCCGATAAGCACAACCCCAAGGATGGAGCGCCTGTAATAAAACCAATAGTTGGTTGTGAGTTTTATGTTGTAGCAGATAGAACACGAAAACAATTTACAAAGGACGATAAAGATGTGCGCTACCATCAATTACTGCTTGCAAAAAATGGTGAGGGTTATAAAAACTTGGTAAAACTTTGTTCGCTTGGTTTTATTGATGGCTTGTACGGAAAATATCCACGCATTGATAAAGAATTAATTTTAAAATATCATACCGGATTAATTGCAACCACATGTTGTTTGGGAGCAAGTGTTCCAAAAACAATTTTAAAATACGGAGAAGCTGCCGGTGAAAAAGAATTTAAATGGTGGCTTGATATTTTTGGTGTTGATTATTATGTAGAACTGCAGCGGCATGGAATACCTGAACAGGATATGACCAATGAAGTGCTGGTGCGGTTTGCAAATAAGTATAACGTAAAAATAATTGCATCAAACGATTCACACTATGTTGAAAAGTCAGATTCTAACGCTCACGATATTTTATTGTGTATAAACACAGGTGAAAAACAAAGCACCGAGAAACTAAGAGATGGCGAAGAAGATGCATCGGTAAAAGGAAAACGGTTTGCTTTTTATAATGATGAGTTTTATTTTAAGAAAACCGATGAGATGAAAAAACTTTTCAGCGATTTGCCCGAGTCCATTGACAACACCAATGATATTGTTGACAAAATAGAATTGCTGAAACTTAAAAAAGATATTCTGTTGCCGCATTTTCAAATACCTGCTGAGTTTAAAACACAGGACGAATATTTACGCCACATAACTTTTGAAGGTGCGCGTAAGCGTTATGAAATTTTGACTCCTGAAATTGAAGAGCGCATAAATTTTGAGTTGGATACCGTTGCTAAAATGGGCTTTGCAGGTTACTTTTTAATTGTGGCGGATTTCATAAGCGAAGGAAAAAAAATTGGCGTGTATGTTGGGCCGGGGCGTGGCTCTGCAGCAGGCTCGTGCGTGGCGTACTGCATTGGCATTACGAACATCGACCCTCTAAAATACAATTTACTGTTCGAGCGTTTTTTAAATCCCGACCGTAAATCAATGCCTGATATAGATACGGACTTTGATGATGAAGGCCGTCAAAAAGTTATTGACTATGTTGTAAAAAAATACGGCAAGCAGCAGGTGGCGCAAATTATTACGTATGGCACTATGGCTGCGCGTATGAGCATAAAAGATGTTGCGCGTGTAATGGATTTGCCTTTGCAAGATTCAAATGCACTTGCAAAAATGGTTCCAGAAAGACCGGGTATCGAACTCAAAAGAATTTTAACAGCCCCTCTTGATGGAGCAAAAAGTTTAAAGGAAAAAGAAAATTTAGGTGCTGATGAAATTGAAGAAGTAAAAAAACTGCGTACCATTTTAGACGGCACCGATTTAAAAGCTAATGTGTTGAAAGAGGCAATGGTGCTTGAAGGATCAGTCCGCAACACAGGCATACATGCAGCAGGAATTATTATTGCACCAAAAGATATTACCGAAATTTTGCCTGTGGCAATGGTAAAAGATTCGGATTTATTGGTGACACAGTTTGAAGGAAATATTATTGAAGATGCAGGTGTTATTAAGATGGATTTTTTGGGATTAAAAACGCTTACCATACTTCGTGATGCATTGGCATTGATAAAACAAAATCATGGAATTGAAATTGATATTGACAACATTCCGCTTGACGATAAAAAAACGTTGGAGTTGTATCAGCGTGGCGAAACCAATGGAACATTTCAGTTTGAGTCGGCAGGTATGCAGAAATATTTAAAGGAATTAAAACCCGATAAGTTTGAAGATTTAATTGCGATGAATGCGCTGTATCGCCCCGGACCCATTGCATACATACCGCAATTTATTGCCCGCAAACACAGACGCGAAAAAGTAAATTACGATTTGCCTGAGATGGAAGAATTTTTAAAAGAGACCCATGGCATTACCGTTTACCAGGAACAGGTGATGTTGCTTTCGCAAAAGCTTGCAGGATTTACAAAAGGTGATGCAGACACATTGCGCAAAGCGATGGGTAAAAAACAAAAGGCGGTTCTCGATAAAATGAAATCAAAATTTATTGAAGGCGCTACTGCAAACAATCATCCTAAAGAAAAATTAGAAAAAATTTGGACAGACTGGGAAGCGTTTGCAAGTTATGCATTTAATAAATCGCACAGCACGTGTTATGCTTTTGTTGCATTCCAAACGGCTTATTTAAAAGCAAATTATCCGGGTGAGTACATGTCGGCAGTGTTGACAAACAATTTAAGTTTTATCGATAAGATTACTTTTTTTATTGATGAATGTAAACGCATGGGGTTGCCTGTGCTGGGGCCTGATGTAAATGAGAGTGAATATAAATTTGCAGTAAACAGTAAAGGTGAAATACGTTTTGGACTTGGTGCCGTAAAAGGTGTGGGTGAGGCAGCTGCAGAAGCCATCATTACCGAACGAAAAACAAACGGCAACTACAAAAATGTTTTTGATTTGGTGCAGCGTGTTAGTTTGCGCGCAGCTAACAAACGGTGTTTAGAAAGTTTGGCGCTTGCGGGTGCATTTGATTTTGATACAACAATTCATCGCGCTCAATATTTATCAGCCGACCCAAAAGATAACATAACTAACCTCGAAAAAATAATCCGGTTTGGAAGCAATCACCAGGAAAATAAAAACTCATCTCAACATTCGTTATTTGGAGACTTGGGTCATACCGAAATGCCTGTGCCCAAAGTTGCACCGGCAGAACAATTTTCGAGGTTAGAAAAGTTGCGTCACGAAAAAGATGTTATTGGATTTTATTTATCAGGCCATCCGCTGGATGATTACAGAACCGAAATAGAAAATTTTGCAACCATCCGTTTGGAACACTTGCAGGATTTATCAAAACTAAAAGGACGCGATGTTGCCTTTGCAGGAATTGTTGCTGAAGCAAATCATCGCATAAGCAAAAATGGAAAACCGTTTGGCAGCATTAAGCTCGAAGATTTTTCTCACTCATTTGAACTGGCTTTGTTTAGCGAAGATTATTTAAAATTTAAACACATGCTTAACAACGAAGCCTTTTTATTTTTTAAAGGACGTGTGCAAAACCGTTTTAACCAGGATGATAATTTTGAAGTAAAGGTTACATCCATCCAATTGCTTGATGAAATTGCAAACTCACTTTCAAAACACATTACCATTAATTTAAATTTAAATGAGATTGATGAATTGCTTATTGACAAATTAACTGCCATTGTAAATAATTATCCGGGTAAAATTCCTTTACGATTGAATATTAAAGACGGAGAAGAAAAGTCAATAGTAGGTGCGCAATCAAAAAAATTTAAAGTAAGTGCCAGCGGGCAGCTGTTTAAAGAATTGCAGGTGCAGGATTTGGGGGATTATAAAATAAACTAGAAATGTGAATCGTAAGTGTGTATAGAGTAAAATGGAGTTTACTAGTATGCTTAACAAACCTTAACCTTACTGCGTGTTTATTCTCGATACTCCTAAAATTCCATTCAGGGCTTTAAGTTTTTTCATCAACTTGGTAAGATGTTCGGTGTCGTTTACAAAAAGCATAATAGTGCCTTCAAACAAACCTTCGTTGCTATCAATGCTAATGGAGCGCATGTTTACCTTAAGCTCGCTTGAAATTACTTTAGTAATATTATTTACTACACCCACATCATCCATTCCTGTAATGCGTATGCCGGCAAGAAACGACAATTGTTTTTGCCCGGTCCACTTAGCTTTTACAATTCGATAAGCATAGTTACTCATTAATTGAATTGCATTTGGACAATTAACACGGTGAATTTTTATTCCTTCATTAATTGTAATAAAACCAAACACGTCATCACCCGGAATAGGATTGCAACATGGCGATAGTTTGTAATCAATCTTATCAAGGTTTTCGCCTATTACCAACATATCGCTTGACCCACGAACATTGCGCACCAACTCTTCCAAAGTTGGTTCGGTACGGGTTTGTGTGCGGTGCTTGTTGGTTTCTTTAAAGTCAATTGCTTCACGTAATTGTTTTAAATCCACCGCATCCATTGCAATGCGGTAATAAAATTCAAATGCGCTTGGTAGTTTGTAATACAATAGCACATCGTTCATGTTAAAATCCGAAGCACCCATTTTTATGTGTCGCAATTTGCGCTCCAAAATTTCTTTGCCCTGATCGGCAAGTATTTTTTTCTCTTCTTTAAGTGCTGTTTTAATTTTTGATTTTGCTTTTGCCGTAACCACAAAACTCAACCAATCTTCCTTTGGCGATTGTTTTTCGGAGGTAAGAATTTCCACCTGGTCGCCACTATTTAGTTTGTGAGAGATAGGTACAAGCCTGTGATTAATTTTTGCCCCTATGCACCGGCTGCCAACTGCGCTGTGAATTTCATAAGCAAAGTCTAGCGCGGTGCTGTTAACGGGTAATGTCTTTAGCTCGCCTTTTGGAGTAAATACAAAAATTTCGTCTGCAAAAAGATTTAATTTAAAATCGTCAATAAAGTCTAATGCATTGCTATCGGGATTTTCAAGCATTTCGCGAATGCGGTTTAGCCATTCATCAATGGCCGATTCCTGAGCCGACTCTTTATACTTCCAGTGTGCGGCAAAACCTTTTTCTGCAATCTCATTCATGCGCGCACTACGTATTTGCACTTCAACCCATTTGCCGGTGTCACTCATTACGGTGGTGTGCAATGCTTCGTATCCATTTGATTTGGGAGTAGAAATCCAATCGCGCAAACGGTCGGGGTTAGGTACGTACGAATCGGTAACAATTGAATAAACTTTCCAGCAATCTGCTTTTTCGTTTTCTTGTTCGGTATCAATAATAATTCTGATGGCAAACAGGTCGTAAATTTCCTCAAATGTTACTCCTTGTTTTTTCATTTTATTCCAAATGGAATGTATGCTTTTGGGTCTGCCTTTAATTTCAAATTTAAATTTTTCGGCATTCAACTCTTCCTTTATTGGCTGAATAAACTCAGCAATAAATTTGTCGCGCTCTTTTTTTGATGCCTGTAACTTTGAAGCGATGGTGTTAAAAACATCAGGCTCGGTATATTTTAATGCCAGATCTTCTAATTCGGTTTTTATGTTGTAAAGGCCAAGCCTGTGTGCAAGCGGAGCGTATAAGTATGCTGTTTCGCTGGCAATTTTTAATTGTTTATCACGCGGCATGCTGTTAAGTGTGCGCATGTTGTGCAGTCGGTCAGCAAGTTTTATCAAAATTACACGTACATCATCACTTAAGGTAAGAAGCATTTTTCTAAAGTTCTCGGCCTGCAATGAACTTGTGTGATCAAACACTCCCGAAATTTTTGTTAAGCCGTCAATAATTTTTTCGGCAGTTTTGCCAAACATGCCGCGTATGTCTTCAAGTGTTATGTGGGTGTCTTCAACCGTATCGTGCAGCAATGCGCACACAATAGGAATGGTGGTGCCAAGTCCAATTTCTTCGGCAACAACCTGTGCCACTGCAATGGGATGATAAATGTATGGCTCGCCAGATTTTCTGCGCATTTCTTTATGCGCCTCTAATGCAGTATCAAAAGCAAGACGAATTAATTTTTTGTCACTCAAATCGAGATTTGACCGGCAAGATTTAAGGAGTTTCCGATAGCGTCTTGCAATCTCCGCTTTTTCTTCGGCTGCATTAAAACCATTTTGCAGCATATTTTTTTGCTGAGTATTTTTTTGTTCTGATGCTTGCTCTGACACTTATTTAATGATTGAAATAATGAATGATTGAGTTGCTGAATTAAGTTTTTGGTTTATTTGTCGTTTTTGTAAGGTCATCATTAACTAAATACCTGATTAACCATCCCGATGCTTCGGGACTAAAGACTGATTGACTATAACCATTAACCAATAACCAAAAACTATTAACTAATTATTTTTCAATGTAAAATTTTCTTGTCTTAATTATTTCATTTTGATTCTTACTTCTTCTTCAATGCCAGCAACGAAAAATCGGTATTCACTTTTCTGATGGTGTTTTTTAATTTTCCCAATCCTGTTATTTCCATTTCAACCACATCGCCATCCTGTAGCCATTGTGTTTTGTAGTTTGGGTCGTTAAGTAAACCTGTTCCATTCAATTCCAAAAAACAACCTGTACCAACGGTACCCGAACCTATAACATCGCCCGGTAAAATATTTGCACCATAAGCGCAGCGCTCAACAATTTCTGCAAACGTCCAATCCATATCAGCTAAATTTCCTTGCGAAACTTTTATTCCATTTACTGTGCAACTCATTTCTAAATTATAACTATTGCCTGTATGGTTTGCCTTTGCAGAAACTTTGTAGCTCTGTAGCTCATCAGGGGTAACAAGATAAGGGCCGATAACTGTAGAAAAATCTTTTCCCTTTGCAGGGCCAAGATTTAATTTCATTTCTTCCATTTGCAAAACGCGTGCGCTCATGTCGTTCATAATCATATAACCTGCAATGTATTTATCGGCATCGGCAGCTTTAATGTTCATTCCTTTTTTTCCAATAACGATGGATGCTTCCAATTCAAAATCGAGTTGTTTAAAATGGTCTGGCATACAAAAAATTTCACCGGGCCCTTGTATGGCATTGTGATTTGTAAAATAAAAAATAGGGTACTCATCAAACTCAGCAATCATTTCTACCTTTCGGTTTCTGCGGGCTGCTGCCACGTGTTGCCTAAATGCATATCCATCTCTGCAAGAGGTTGGCTTAGGAACAGGAGCAAGTATTGATACATCTTTTGCATTGGCGCTTTCGGTCTCAAGTTTTCCATCTTTAATTAAATGTTCAAGTTCACGTGCAAAATCCATCATACTTTCGCCACCATTTAAAAACTCAAGCATATCAGCAGGAAAATCTTTGTATCCTTTTTTTAAAGCAGCTTTGGGCAGGTGATAAATTTTTTCGTTAATAAATAATCCGATGGATTGGTGTAAATTGTCAGAGTAGGTTACGAGTTTCATAAAGTATATTTAAATAATTGACAGCAAACAAAAATAGTCAAAAGTTGGTTTTCAGTTTCTCAAAATAAATTTCAAACTGAAACATCTATTGTGAAAAATTTCTTATGCAATTAATGGTAAAGTGGTATTAAATATATTTTTATTTTTGAAGTGATGAAAAAGGTGATTTTATTTTTACTTGGGTTTTCATATCATTTTACAGTAGCTCAGTATGTTTTTCCATCAGTAAATGAGCAACCTCAATGGAAAGTTTTATACTGTGGATTAGGCATGTTTGGAATAAGCTGCTATACCAACACTTTTACATTTTCCAATTCTGTTTCAATATGTGGAAGCACGTATGATAAAGTTGCGGGAATGAATCTTTATTCAAGAATTGCAGGATAAAAAGTTTATTTGCGTACCGATACAAATTGCAATAAAAAGGAATATCTCATGTATGACTTTGGTGCTACATTGGGAGATAGTATGTACTGTGGTCATCAGATTTATTATAATTTAAATGATACAAGTTTGTTTATAGTTGATTCAATGGACACAGTTATTTACAATGGAATTTCCAGAGAACGGCTTAAAATGTCATTTCAAAAACCGGGGTTTAATCCAATAACAGGTACCATGTATTGGATAAGCGGAATAGGAACGTTGATTCATCCTTTTTATCCAATATCATGTATCAATAGCGGTTTTTGTGATGATGGGGATATGTTGATTTGTTACGATAGTTCATATATTGAATTGTATCATAATTCGTTTTTTGCAAATTGCGACACAACTATTTATGCAGGTTTAAATGATGAAATAAGTAATGATGAGGTTTCAATTTTACCTAACCCGGCCTCCGAAAATTTTAATATAAACTACTCCTTTAATTCGATTAAGCAATTTAGTTTACAGATTTTTGATTTATCAGGCAAGCAAATTTACTATACACTTTTACCCGCTTTGAGCAAACAAAGTATTTCTGTTTCTCATTTGGCAAATGGAATTTACAATTGCGTTTTTGTGTATGATAAAAAAGCAATCAACAAGAAATTGGTTGTGATGCACTAAATAAAATTCTTAAGGCCAACAGCAACTACCCTTTTCCAAAAGTTTTATAAAAATCATCATGTGGTTTTTTATTGGATGGAATTTCACGCAATGGTTCACATTGTTTTAATGTTGCATAAAGTTGTGAAGGAAGCTGCTGGTAAATGTTTGTACCTTTTGTTTTCCACTCAAGCATTTCATCGCTTACATCTTTTACAATTTTTGCCGGATTGCCAACCACCACTTTTCTGTCGGGAATTATCATTCCATCAGGAATAAAACACAGTGCGCCTACAATGCATCCTTCACCAACAATAACATTGTCCATAATAACGGCATTCATTCCAACCAAACTATTTTTTCCAATGGTGGCTCCATGAATTATTGCTCCGTGCCCAATGTGCGCACCTTCCTTTAACAAAACCGTTACACCGGGAAACATGTGAACTGTACAATTCTCCTGCACATTACACCCGTCTTCAATAATAATTGTTCCCCAGTCGCCACGTAAAGCGGCACCTGGCCCTATGTAAACATCTTTGCCAATAATTACATCGCCCGTAACGGCAGCCTGCGGATGCACAAAGGCAGAAGGATGTATTACCGGTTTGTATCCATTAAATTCGTAGATCATTTAGGCCTCCCCAACCCCTCCAAAGGAGGGGCTTTCTATATTTTGTTTTATTTTTTGTTTTGTTGAGCCTCCCCTTTGGGGAGGTTGGTGGGGCTTTATACTTTTTCAAGAATAACCGCATACCCTTGCCCCACACCAATGCACATGGTACACAAAGCGTATTTAGAATTTGTTTGTTGCAATTGAAGTGTTGCTGTTTGAAGCAATCGTGCACCCGACATTCCAAGAGGGTGTCCCAATGCAATGGCTCCACCGTTTGGATTTATTCGTGCATCGTCATCAGCCAAACCTAAACTTCTGATACATGCCAAACTTTGCGCAGCAAATGCTTCGTTAAGTTCAATAATATTTATGTCAGATAATTTTAGTCCGGCTTTTGCCAGTGCTTTGTTTGATGCAGGCACAGGCCCAATTCCCATAATGCGAGGCTCAACTCCGGCAACACCTGATGAAACAATGCGGGCCAATGGTTTTAAATTATATTTTTTTATTGCAGTTTCCGAAGCAATTAAAACAGCGCATGCGCCATCGTTTACACCCGAAGAATTTCCGGCTGTTACAGTTCCGTCTTTTCTGAAAGCCGGTTTTAGTTTTGATAAAATTTCGATGGATGTATTTGGTTTTATAAATTCATCATCACTTACAATAACTGCATCCCCCTTTTTTTGTGGAATAGAAACAGAAATAATTTCGTTTTTAAATCGCCCTGCATTTTTTGATGCTGTTGCTTTTTGATGTGATGCAACTGAAAATTTATCCTGGTCATTACGATTTATTTTGTGCAACTCAGCAAGGTTCTCTGCTGTTTCGCCCATAGCATCCACACCATACATTTCTTTCATTTTAGGATTTACAAATCGCCAGCCAATGCTTGTATCAAAAATTTGTGCATCGCGCGCAAATGCCGTTGTTGCTTTTGACATTACGTATGGCGCTCGCGACATGCTCTCCACACCACCTGCAATCATCAATTCTGCATTATCGGTTTGAATCATTCGCGCAGCATTTATTACTGCCGACATTCCTGATGCGCACAAACGATTTACCGTTTCACCGGGAATTGTAACAGGCAATCCTGCAAGCAGTAGTGACATGCGAGCAACATTTCTGTTGTCTTCACCAGCCTGATTAGCACATCCAAAAATCACATCACCAATTTCGTTTACATCAATTGATTTGTTTCGTGCAACAAGTTCTTTAATTACAAGCGCAGCCAAATCATCAGCACGCACCAAAGAAAGAGAGCCACCGTAATTTCCTACCGGAGTTCTTATTGCATCAACTATATAAGCATCTTTCATAATTATTTTTCCGGAAAATATTCTTTTGAAGTTCTAAAAACAGTTCCTTTAAAAAAAGCAACCTTTTGATTTTTTTGATTGGTAACCGTAATTAAATACACACCGGTTTTATTGGTTAATGAAATTTCTTCGGCTGATGCTGTAAGCACATCACCCACTTTTACAGCAACAGGATAAGAGATGGAACATTCCAATGCCACACTCAATCTTCCATAAGCATTGCTTGCAAAAGCAAGAGCGCTGTCAGCCAATGAAAATGCTATGCCGCCATGTACAATACCAAAACCATTTATCATTTCGTTTCGCACAGTCATTTTTAAAACACTTTTTCCCTGTGCAACCACCACACGTTCAATGCCCAGCCACTGGCTAAACAAATCGTTTTCGAACATTTGGTCAACAACTTTTTTTGCTAATTGGTCTGCATTCATGCTGGCAAATTTATTTAAATATGTGATGATGGAAACGAACGGCCTGCAATCTGACACAAAAAAAATCCTGCTCATTGCTAAGCAGGACTTAAACTATGGGCTGCAAATTTTATGGATTTTGTAACAAATCGTCAAGGTCAACTATATGTTGAAGCTCGTGAAAATAGTCAGCTATCTGCCCAATCATTTCTTTTTCTTTTGCGGTAAGTTCAACCACGTAAGGCTTTTTTACATTTTGTTTACCGGTGTTGTATTTAAAAGCTTCTTTTGTTAAATCATCATCTTGTAGCACATAAGGCAGCAAGCCAGCAAAAAATCTTTTCCTTGTATCAGCATCAAGGTTTTCTACCATACGCTGAAGCAGTTTTAGTCGCTCATTTTTTTTAAGTTTCAGGTATTGGTCAAAGTCAAATTCGGCAAGCGCTTTTTTACGGTCTGTGTTTTTGCTCTTCATTACAATAATATTTTAACACATTTTACGTGTTAAAACCATTGTTGTTTTGCCAATAATCCGTAAAATCTTACACCTTCTGCTTTTGCATGCCTTCAGGGGTATTCATAAAAAGACCCTGTTCAATCGTTTGCTTAGGTATAGTAAAATTAAAAGTGGTGCTGGTGTTTATTGTTGAGTCAAGCCAAATTTTTCCGCCTGCTTCTTCAACAAGTTTTTTAACTATTGCAAGGCCAACACCGGTTGCTTCAAAATCATCGCGTGCTTTAAGGGTTTGAAAAATCATAAATATTTTGTCGTGAAATTTTGGATCAATACCAGGCCCGTTATCCGATACCGAAAATTTCCAAAATTTATCCATTTCAAAGCAAAGCACTTTTACCTCTATATTCAGTTTGTTGTTATGCTTAATTGAATTTGAAATAAGGTTAAGAAAAACTTGTTGAAATTTTACTTTATCGCCAAAATATGTAGGAAAGCTGTCGCTTAATACAATGGATGTGTTTTGAGGCGGAGCCAAAAGTTCAATGGTTTCAGAAATTAATTCTTTAAAACTAAAAACCTCTTCTATGCTTTTGCTTTTTGAAGCCTTTGAGTAATCAAGAATGCCATTGATAAGCGCCTCCATTCTTCGCACGCGGCCCAGTATAATATTAAAATTTTCTTTTGACTGACCCGATAAGCTATCCCCTGAGTCTTCCAGTATCCAATCGGTTAAGTTACCAATCGCGCGAAGCGGAGCTTTTAAGTCATGCGATACAACGTATGCAAATTTATCAAGTTCAATATTTGTTTTTTCAAGGTTACGCAGGTATTCGGCAAGTTTAAACTCATCACGTTTACGCTCGTTAATATCGCTCATTATAAAAATGTACTTCGATAGTTTTCCATCCTCATCAATAATTGGAGTAATGTTGTCATGAATCCATGTGGTACTTCCGTCTTTGCGGTATTTTAATAACTCAACACTGCAAATACGGCTGTCTCTTAAATCCTGTTTTACTTTGCTTATTGTATCCTTATCGGTTAAAGATCCATTTAAAAACTCAAGCATGTTTTTTCCAATAACCTCATCGTATCTGTATCCTGTTAATCTGCTAAATCCATCATTTACCCATTCGGTAATACCAAACTGATCGGTGATGGCAACAGCATTATCCGTTTTGCTTGCAACCAACGAAAGTTTGCGCAACTCTTTGTTTACAATGGCAAGTTTATTTCTTGATTCGGTAATGCTTTTTATAACAATGTTCTTATTGCTCTCTAAATTATTGATAAGACTTGCCACCAAAAACAAACTGATAAGCCCTGTAATCAAATAATCCTGATTAATGGCAGTATTGTTATATCCTATAAAATCGTAATTAACCCAACTTGTGTTTTCGGTAATAAAATAAAAATAAATAACGTGAGAAATGCATAAAAGTGTAAACCATTTTCCTTCGCGGCTGCCAAGCATCATAAAGGTAACCAGCATAAGAGCTGCCAGGTAAAACATACCCGAGTTGCGAATACCACCCGCAAAATATGTGATGTAATGCAAAGCTGCAAAGCATGAAAGTACTCCTATTATTACGGCAAGCCTGCGGTTTTTATGCCAGTTAAGCGCAAGGTAATTGATTATAATTACAGCAAGCAATACCAACATTACAAGCGAAAAAACCGGTTTTACTTCAAAAACAAATGCTACCTGATAAGTGATGGCACTTATGGCTAAAACAACAGTAAGCGCAAAAATTCTAAACAGATTAAATCGCTGTTTTGAAATAATATCGTCTTCGGGTATAGCCCGGTATATGTCTATTAAAAGCAGCTTTTTAAGCAACCATTTTATAGTGGGATTTTTTTTCATTACTCAACAGTATTTTTTGCCTGTGCTTGTTAAGATTTGAAAATTTATACGCTGACCTAACAATTTTGTTTTATTTTTGACACAAAAGTTTCTAATTACCCTAACAAATTTACATGAATAATCCATTCACCGAAGAAAAAAGTTTGATGGTTTTGCACCTTGAAGACGACAAGGTAGACACCATGGTAATAGAGCGTATTATTAAGCGCAATTTAGATTATGTGGTACTGCACCATGCTAAAGATGGTGAGGAAGCATTTAATATGCTGCGCGGTGATAACGGGTATGAAAAAATTCCACGTCCAAACATTATTTTGCTTGACTTAAATATGCCCCGGATGACCGGCCATGAGTTTTTGGCTGCATTACGTGCCGACCCTGAATTTAAACCCATAAGTGTTTTTGTTCTTACCACATCAGATGATGATCATGACAGGCGCACAGCATTTGGATTTAATGTAGCCGGCTATCTTTTAAAGCCTATTTCTGTTGAGCAATTTGAACACCTTTTTAAAACATTAGGCGAGTTTTGGAAAGTAAACCTTATGGTTTAACTATTCAATATCAAAAGCCTCTTTTACCTGTTCAATGCTTGATTTATTTTCTTTAAGTGAATGTGGTAGGTTTTCGGCAAGCATAAAAAGCATTGCGTCAATATCTTCTATTGTAAGTTTGCTGTTAACTGTTACTCGTAAACCTGTTTTTGAGTAAGGCACAGCCGGAAAAACCGAAAGGTTAAAAAAGTAACCCCCTTTTTTCATTCTTGTAACCATATCGTAACCCACTTCGGCTTTACCTACTCCAATAAAAAAAACAGGAGAGCGCTCTTTGTGCATTACAAGCAAGCCTAGTTCATCGCAGCGTTTGCTAAAGTGGTCAATCTTTATTTTTAATTGATCCTGCATGGGATAAATTTCATTGCTCAAATGTATTTTGCACGAAGCAATTGTAGATGCAATGGCATAAGGCGGCATTTGAATTGAAAAAATAAATCCTTTACCACAACTTTTAACAAGCGTGTACGATTCTTCGTCCGGAAAAATATGAACTCCTCCCATGGTACCAAATGCTTTGGTTAACCCGGTACACAAAAAAAGTTTTTTGTGTAAGTAGGGCATAATATCTAAGGTAATTCCTGTTCCGTTTTTTCCTGTCCAACTCATGCCATGTATGTCATCCATGTAGATGTAAAATCGCTCGTACTTATCGGCAAGTTCATACAGCCTTTTTACAGGTGCAAAATCACCATGCATTGAGTACATTCCATCGGCCAGATACCATATTTTTTTATACCGGTTGCCAAGTATTTTAATTCTGTCTTCAAGCACACTCATGTTGTTATGCCTTATTACTTCGGTTTTAACCTGCCGTAATTTTAGCATTTGCACGGCAGATTGTATGCTGTCATGTGCACGCTCATCAACAACAATTGCATCGTTATCATCAATCAACAGTGGCAATGCAGAAATGTGTCCAAGTGTTAACGATTGAAATAAAATCACTTTGCGGTTTTCAAACATCTGCGAAAGCAAGCTTTCAGCCTCATCATAATATTTTGAAGAAACATATGCACGTGAGGATGAAAACTGTGTGCCGTGAGTAAGCAGTGCATCTTGTGCTGCTGCAATTAATGCAGGATGTTTTTCAAGAGCCAAATATCCACACGAGCCAAAAAACAAAAGTTTTTTTCCATCAATTTCTACATACCGGCTGTCAAATTCAGCGCTTGTATCAGTACGATGAACAATATTTAACCCGGTTGCCACCTTTACAACATTGGTAACCGTTTCAATGTTTAATCTGTGTTTACTTTTGGGTTCTTGTTTTTCCATCAAAAAATTTCCTCGCTTTTCAGTGTGCAATATTACAAACAATTAAAGCCCTGTCAAGCTAAAATTGCCAAACCAATTAATAAAAATTAAGTTCTCAAAAAAAATTGTTTACCTTCTGACTCATTTCCTTTAACAAAGGACTTGGCCTGTATCGGTCCTCACCATACCATTGTTGGAGTGCTGTTAGTTTGGTCAGCACTTTGTCAATTCCAATTTCGTCAGCCCAATGCAGTAAGCCTTTGGGATAATTTACACCCTTGGTCATGGCAAGTTCAATATCATTGGCTGATGCAATATTTAAATAAAGTGCCTCTGCAGCTTCGTTTATAAGCATACAAATTATTCGTTCAAAAATTTCGTTTGCTTTTTCCGATGAGGGTTTTGGTAAGTCTTTAATCTCGGCATTTTGATACTGGTAATATCCTTTACCGCTTTTTCTGCCAAACAGTTTTCCTTCAAAAAGTCTGCGTTGGGTAATGGATGGTTTATACCGTGGGTCATAAAACATTTGTTCAAAAACTGTTTTAGTAACCAAGTAATTTACATCGTTTCCAATAAAATCCATTAACTCAAAGGGCCCCATGCGAAAGCCTCCTATGGTTTTCATGGCACTATCAATGGTTGAAAAATCTGCAATTCCTTCTTCGTAAATTCTTATAGCTTCGCCATAGTACGGGCGGGCTATGCGATTTACAATAAAACCCGGTGTATCTTTTGCAACTACTGCAATTTTTTCCCACTGCCGCATTAGGGTTTTCATTTCCTCAACAAGCGATGGAACTGTATTAAAGGTTGGAATAATTTCAACTAGCTGCATTAAGGTTGGCGGATTAAAAAAATGCAATCCAATAATCCTGTCTTGTTTTTTACAATTGGAACCAATGGCAATTACAGGCAATGAAGATGTATTGGTTGCAAGCACACAATTTTGCGAAACAATTTCTTCAACCTGGGTAAATAATTTTTGTTTTACCAAAAGGTCTTCAATAACTGCTTCAATAAAAACATTACAGTTTTTAAAATCTGATAGCGTGTTGGTAAATGTTATGCGGGATAAGATAAGGGTAGATTTTTCAAAAGTGAGTTTCCCTTTTTCTTCAAGTTTTTTTAAATCTGCTTTTAGTTTAGCAGCGGCTTTTTCAAGTGCATTGTCAAACGAGTCGTAAACTATAACCTTATGTCCAGCGGTAGCTGCCACCTGTGCAATGCCTGCACCCATTGCGCCTGCACCGGCAACCCCAACTATTAATGCGTTATTTATTTCCATTACTCTCCTTTAAAAACAGGTTTACGTTTTTCTAAAAATGCATTTACTCCTTCGTTATAGTCGTAACTGTTAGCTGCGCTAACCTGTTGAAGCAATTCGGCCTGTAGTTGTTCATTAAGGTTATTGGTATGAGATGAGTTTAGCAACCGCTTGGTTAACCCAATGCCTTTGGTAGGCATTTGTGATAGCATAGTGGTAAACTCAGCAGCCTTTGCTTGCAAATCGGCATCTTCAAAAACTTTATAAATCATACCCATTTTTAATGCTTCGTCAGCCATAATTTTATCTCCTGTAATCATTAATGCCCCTGCGCGCTGCCAGCCAATTAATCGTGGGAGAAAAAAAGTGCCTCCGCTATCCGGTATCAAACCAATTTTGCTAAATGCCTGAATAAAACTTGCAGATGTTGCAGCCAAAACTATATCGCATGCCAATGCAATGTTGGCTCCGGCTCCGGCCGCCACTCCGTTTACACCACATATTACAGGCTTTTCAATTTCACGAATGTGTTTTATAATTGGATTATAATGTTCGTCAACAATTTTTTTAATACCAGGGCCGCTGGCATCAATGGCTTCGGATAAATCCTGTCCGGCACAAAAAGCTTTGCCCTCTCCGGTAATATAAACTGCACGAATACTTTTGTCAATTGATGACTGCTCCAATGCATTTTGCATTTCTAAAGCCATTTGGCGGTTAAAGCTGTTAAACTTATCGGGCCTGTTTAATTTTATGGTGGCAACAGCGTTTTGGTTGGTAAATAAAATAAATTTGTTTTCCATTGTAATGGCAAAAATAGCAATTGCCAATCAGACATTGGGCATTGGGTAATAGTACCTATAATTTAAAATTATATAACCGGCATTTTATTTTTATTTCGCGTTTTATGACTCCAATTAAAGTTGTCATTGTTAACATTACGGTAATGTTACAGTAACAATACATACATAACTGAAAGACTAATTTTGCAGCAGAGAAAAACAGAAACGATGAATACCTATAAAATTTTGATTGTGGACGATGAGCCGGATATACTGGAGTTTATGGAATACAATTTAAAAAAAGAAGGCTATCAGGTATTTCTTGCAAAAAATGGTGCCGAGGCAATTGAGATAGCAAAAAAACAAATTCCACATATTATTATATTGGATATTATGATGCCGGTTATGGATGGCATTGAGGCTTGTCGCATTATGCGCACAGTGCCCTCGCTTAAAAACACGGTTATTACTTTTCTTACTGCACGCAACGAAGATTATTCGCAAATTGCAGGCTTTGATGTTGGTGCAGATGACTATATAAGTAAACCTATAAAACCGCGTGTGCTTATGAGCAGGATAAAAGCACTGCTTAGAAGATTTAGTATAAATGGAAGCGAACCCGGATTTAAAATTGGAAATTTGGAAATAGATCGCGAGCAATATCTTGTTCACAAAAATGGTGAATCATTAACTTTTCCACGAAAAGAATTTGAATTGCTTGCACTGCTGACTTCAAAGCCCGGAAAAGTTTTTACGCGCGAAGATATTTTGAGCCGCGTATGGGGTACTGATATTATTGTTGGTGACAGAACCATTGACGTGCATATTCGAAAAATAAGAGAAAAGTTAGGTGATGATTCGATAAAAACCGTAAAAGGAATAGGATACAAATTTGACATTTAAGTTATTTAAAATAAAAAATACGTCCTCAGTGCAATAATTTTATTTTTGTCGGTAATCAAAATTGCTTTTAAAACATAGCCGACAAAACAATGAGCAAATATGCCTTTACGCTTTCACTGAAAACAAAGGTGCTGAATTTTTTAAGGCGTATTTTTACTGTAAAGCCTTTTGAAACTATTTTAGCATACACCACGCAGGGCAGTGAGCCCGATTCGTTTATAGGCAAATTTGTGCCTCCAAGTTATTTATTTAAAGGCAATACAATAAGAAAAGTTTTTCGCAACAATTTTTATTGGGAACTTGATTTACATGAAATGATTGACCATTATATTTATTTTGGTCATTCGGAACAACCACGCAATATATTGTACAAAATGATAAAACCCGGTTTTACTGTTGTGGACATAGGTGCAAATATTGGTGAAACAACACTTATGTTTTCAAGACTGGTTGGTGAGCCAGGAAAAGTAATTGCATTTGAACCATCACCACCAACATTTAAAAAACTATTAAAAAATATTTCTCTTAATAATATCAATAACATACATGCCCATCAACTTGCATTGGGTGATGCAAACAAAATTGCCAACTTATATACCGTATTTGAAATTAACAGCGGTATGAATCGCTTGTTGGAAAATGTCGACATAAGTTATAACTCATCACCTGTAGAGGTGGTTTCTTTCGACTCGTTTGTTGAAAAAAATAATTCACTCAGAATTGATTTTATAATGATGGATGCTGAAGGTTATGAATTAAAAGTGCTGAGAGGCGCTGAGCAAACCATCAAAAAAAATAAGCCAGCTATGTTTATTGAACTGGATAATGAAAATTTAAAAGAGCATAATAATTCGGCTGCAGAGCTTGTGTCTTATTTAAACGGACTTGGTTATACAATCCGTCATGCATTAAATAATCATGGCATTACACCGAATGATAATTTTGACCAATGCCACTACGATATTATTGCTGAATGCAAATAATTTAATTTTTAATTACCTTAAAATTATGGGTATTGTATTTGCCGGTAATTTTTAAAAAATAAATTCCATGTTGAATGTGTGAGTCTGCAAAATCAAATGCAAGTGTATTTTTTCCGGCAAATAATTTTGTGGGTTTGCATTGATGTATTTTTTTTCCGGCTGCATCAAACAATTCAACATTAATTTCCTGATTGGTTTCAGACCCTAACCAAATTTTTAATTGATCATCAAAAGGGTTTGGAAAAATTTTTATGTCATCGTTGCCTTTACCCAATGTTACCATATTTGTCAATGTACAAATTCCAGGAATGTTTGCGTCAAGCCATGCAAATCGCTGTTGAATCCAGTTTTTTAATGCTGCAATTTCTCCGGCATAATCAATAGGTATAGGCGATGGGTTTGGCCAAACATAAGTCCCTAATATAGGCCACGATGTAAAGTGGCGGCCTTTGGCTTCATCCAGATAAAATGCGGCACTATCAATAAATGCGTTAATGGTATCGGTATGTAAAATAGATTGCCGCAGGCTTATCCACCGGCATTTTAATGCTTTGGTAAACGAAGTGTCCTGTAACATTCTGTTCCACCAAAAAGGAACCTGTGATGGATCGCCTCCACAAACATTATTAAAGTTATAAGCCCAACCGGTGGTATAATCACCCTGACAATAATCGGCATTCCACCAGGCAAGGTTATAATCCCAGACTGGACCGGCAAAAAGTTTTCCTCCATCGCTGTCTTTTTGTTTGTATAAAAAAGTACTTAGCCTGTAACCGTCAACATTTCGGCTGGCTTCGTTTAAAATAAAATAATCAATAAACGAATTCATGTCGGCATATTTAGTATAGCCACTATCTGTGCGAAAGTAACTTGCGTTAAGCGCGTACTCAAACGAATCAACATATGAATGTATGTAGCTTGCCTGTTGTGGCATAATATCCACATCATTTGGATATTCGTACTGAAAATAAACATTTCCGCCTGCTGAAGTAGGGTAGTTTGAATTCCATCCCCCGCCACCGCTTCCGGTAAACTTGTCAATTTTAAAAATGTATCCGCCTGTAAGTTGATCTCCTATAGTATCGGCAGGTAAAAGTTTTGCAATGTCAACTCGGTTATTATCCCGTTTAATTTTTTCCATCATTACATAAATGCCTTTGTATTGACCGTTTAAAACCAATTCGCAAAAAACAGTGCGTGATGCATAATGTCCTGTTTGGTTGGCAATGTTATAACTCAAATAATTGCGCATGCATGTTTTGTCGTTGTAAGGCGCATAAAGCACCCATGCATTTTCTGATGGCATACCAAGAACTAGTGTATCGTGTTCAATATTTGCAGTATCGCGTGTTTCAATACTGTATTGCTTTTGTGGAAACTGCTGGGAAGTGCTTCCGCGAATTTCAATTCCTATTTTGTTGTTGTAGTCGTTAAACGGGTCACTAATGTAATTTCTTACTCCCACACCGTTATTAATTATCCCCATGTGTGCATCAATTTTTGGGTCATCGGGAATTATTTGCCCAGAAGTATTAATCACAACTATAGGTAAGTTTGATGATGAAAAAACAAATGGTTGTGCGGGTGTATTGCTAAAGGTGATATTCCATGAAATTACGTTACCTACATCAGTTGCATACACATCCTGTACAAGTAAATTCCAGGTTCCGTTTGCATTTTGCCCGTTGTTTACACTTCCTAAAAAATATTGTGGAACGTAATTTCCAATAAATGGAGGATTACCTGCAGTAATATTTGTTGAAGCGGTATTGTTAAAACATGTACCCCAATAATTATTTCCGCTACCACCATTTTGCAATGATAAATCGGTAATGGTGCCATCAGGTGATTGTAGTTGTATGTTTAAATCACCATCGTAGGTATGCAATATGGTTATGCAAACTTCTTCAACTCCATACGTAGAATCAATAAGGGCTGGAGACAGGCCAGTAACCACACAAGGAAATGCGGTTACAGGGCCGTTATCAGGAATAGCACCACCACTACCGGTGTAAGTTTGCGCATAAGCAAAAGAAGAAAAAAGTATGGCAATAAGACATAAAATTTTTTTCATGGGACAGGTTATGTTACTATTACTAAACAATTAATTTTTTTAGAGGCGCTAATATACTTTTAATAAGCTAATAATCTCCGCATCATTTTTCGCATTGCTTTTTTTAAGTGCTAATTGTAATTGAAAAATATTTTACCATCCAATTGTTTAAAATAAAAAAAGGCTGCACGTAGGTGCAACCTTTTTTTGCAATTAATATTCTAATCAGTGGTTTAAAACAACCAACCTAATTTAAGTCTTGCAGTTACATTAGGCGAAAATCCTGATGATTTTCCTCTCTTCTCAGCATTGTTATCGGTAACCGTGCTGGTGTGTGTGCCAATGGTTGAACTTACAAAGTTTGCATCAGGCCCTGTTATTGGCGATGAATCGGTAATAACTACGCGATCGCTTTCAACATCGTCCCATTTTGTGCTGTAAAATCCTATGCCAAACTCAGCGCCAAGAGACAGGTTTTTTGCAAAATAAAAATCCATGCCGGCAATAAGGTTTACGCCAAATGATTTGCTGCCCGATTTGGTGGTAAGTGTTTGTGTAGTCCAGGGGGCAGATACGATAATATCGGTAGTGGTGGTGTCGTAATAGATACCGGTGCTGTAGTTGCCCATGAGGAGGGTATCTTTGGTGGTTTCGGATTTAGAGCGTGTAAACATGATTTCGATACCTATGTAAGGTGATAGCCTGTCGGTGCCTTCAAAGTGTTTTTCGAAACCGGGACGAATGCTAAACGAACTGCTTTTTTCTTCCATCACTGCCTCGGGGTTTAGGCCTGTGTTTACGGTAATGGTTTTAAAAAATTCACCACTTACAGTCATTTCTTTTGCAAAATTTGCTGTGTCACCTTCCTGGTTTATAATGCTGGTGCTTTTGTCGCTGCCAATCCAAATGCCAAGGCGTGCAGCCATAGTTGGATTTAAAAATTTACGATACATAATACCTCCGTTAAGCGATACAGGGCTGCTGCTGTTAGGTGCAAACAGAAGCTGAAGGTTGTTTTCTTTACCGGTTTGTTTATAAGGCTGTGCCTCCACAGCGCTAAGGCACAGTGTAATGCCCGTTGCCAATAGCAATAGTTTTTTCATTTTTGTTTAGAGTTAAAATTTTGGTAAAACTACACTTGGTAATAATTTTATGACACAGGTCGCAAAAGGGTTTTAAACAGCCGACTTTTAATAACTATAATAGTATTACGCACCTAAATAACCTGCTAAATGGAATAGGTTTAGTTGTAAATATGAAGCGTAGTTCCATCATAACTTGTCCTGTATTGTGTTAGTGGTGATGAAGCAGGGTTTTGAATTACCGCCCCATCATAAATTTGAAATACAGAACCACAGCAAGTATCTTTAGCCGAAAAATTATCCGATTGTACCACTACACCATCACACGCGCTTTCGGGGTCAAAGGTGCAGGCGCGCTCAAGCGCTACAAAATCCTGTGGCGATTTGCGGTAAACAATTATTCCTTTGTAACCTGCATTCACATAAATCCAGCCTCCAACAGCATTAAGATTTGCAAACGATGGCTCGGTTGTATAGATGGTTACGTTTACATACGTGTCCGGCACATCATCATTCTTTTTTTTACAACCTGCTAACAATAACGTGAGCATAAAAAATAATCCAGCACTTTTTGCGTTTGAAATAAACATATACGTTTGAAATTATAAAACAAAGATAGGAAATGACTCACGGATGACGCGGATGCCACGGATAATCACAGATTTTTTTTTATCAGCGTAAATCAGTTGCATCCGCGTCATTCGTGTGCCATAATCGCACAAAAAAAATCAATATGCTCAAATACATCTTACTATTTCTTTTCACATTTACACTTTCTATCACATCTCCTGCACAGGAAAACAGCGGAGGCAAAAGCCGCATAAAAGCGCAACGCGAAGCCGATAAAAAAAAGGCAGCTGCAAAACGCAAAGCCGAGAAAGCTGAAAAGAAAGCTTTGGAAAAGCACATGAAAATTCAAAAGAAAGAAGTGCGTAAGCGCATGAAAAAAAACAAAAAGAAATCAGCGAGAAATACCTATAGACGAGAATAAAGTTATTGGTTACTGGGTTATTAAGTTATTTAGGTCATAATTTAATTACTCAACAACCAGTAGCATTAACTTTTTTAAAAGCCTAACTACCCAAGAACTAATAACTCATTCCTATGCCTCGGCATACTCCCTCAAATCCACCGGCACCACTGCTGTTACGCCAGGCTCATTCATGGTTATACCATAAATAATATCGGTAGCAGCCATTGTTTTTTTGTTGTGTGTGATGATGATGAACTGCGATTCGGCAGAGAACTTTTTAATGATGTTATTGAACTTGTCTATGTTGTTATCATCAAGCGGAGCATCTACCTCGTCAAAAATACAGAAGGGGGCGGGTTTTACTAAATACAATCCAAAGAGCAGGGCAGTGGCTGTAAGTGTTCTTTCTCCTCCTGACAATTGAGAAATTGACAACGGCTTTTTGCCTTTGGGTTGTGCAATAATTTCAATCTCGCTGTCAAGCGGATTGTTCATATCAGCTAATATCAAATCGCAATTGTCGTCATCAGTAAATAACGAACGGAATACAGTAATGAAGTTTGTGCGCACTTGAGTAAATACTTCAAGGAATTTTTCTTTGGCTGTATTTTCAATTTCTGAAATAGTTTGCAACAACGATTCTTTTGCTTTTTTCAAATCATCCTGCTCTTTTATTATAAAATCGTAACGCTCTTTAATTTCTTTAAATGATTCAAGAGCCATTGGATTTATCGGACCAAAGTTTTTTAACTGGTTGCCGAATTTTTCTGTTTTTAATTTCAGTTCTTCTTCGTTCCACTCAGGATTTGGTTCTTGAGATACAATGTCATTAACGTCAATTTCAAATTCAACACTTAGCCGCTCTTTCAACGAAGTCATTTTTAAATTTACTTCATTGCTTTCGTTATGCACAGCGTGCATGAGGTCATCAGCAATTTCTTTTTTGCGTCTTGTTTCGGCAATCAGTTTTTCGTTATTCTCAATTTCGCCTTTCGATTCAAAATAATTTTTCTCACTTTCATTCAGCAAATGTTCAAACTGAATTTTTTCTTCCGAATGTTTTTGCAAATCGGTTTCGCCTGTTTCACCGGCATTTGATGTTTGTACAATCTGCTCGTTCAAACTTTCAATTTCAAGTGTATTGTTTTCAATGGAGGTGTTAATGTTTGTTTGTTGCGTTTGCTTGTAGCCAATTTCGCGTGTAATGTTTTGTATGCGGTTTTGCTGTTGCAGATAGGCAATGTTTACCTGGTTATACTGGTTGCCCGCCTCCTGCGAATTTTTTTGCAATTCATTCGAAAACTCCTGTTTTTCTTTTTGCTCAATGGTTAGTCGCTGCAGATTCAGTTTCATTTCGTCAAACGTTAACCCACCAAATCCCGATGCTGTATTTTTTTGCTGTTCAATGTCATTTAACTCTTCGTGCAACTTTTGCATGCTACGTTCATTGGCATCATTGTTTGAAGAAATAAAATCTTTTTTACTGATGTGTGTATTTATTCCCAACACCGATTTGCTCAACTCACTGTCTAATGTATAAATAGAATTTTGTGTATCGGCCAAAAGGGTTTTTCTTTCCAGCAATTGCACTTCCGCATTGTGCAATTCATTTTTCAAACGTTCAGTTTCGGTTTTATGGTTAGAGATTTCGGCAGCAAGTTTTTCTAAGTTCTGCAATCTTCCGGTACGTTTACCTTCGGCCATACCCACCGAGCCACCGCTGATGGAATATTTTTGTTTTTGAAATTTTCCGTTTCTGCTTAGCACAACAATGGAATGGTTATCGGCTAAGGGCAATTGGCTTAACGGAATGTCATCATTTAATATATAAACATGCCCAAGCAAATAATTAAACAGGCTACGATATTTTTCATCTGTTTCAATTACATCAGCCGCAGCAATGCAGCCATGCACATTTTCTTTTTCAATAAAATTAAAATTGCTTAGGGTATTTAAAACAAAGAAGTGTGCGCGTCCTTTATTTTGATTTCCTAGAATGTCCAATGCCTCCCATGCTTCGGTTTGTGTGTCGGCAATAAAATGATTGAGGAATGGCTCTAAGAAATTTTCAATTGCAACTTTATAGTCATCATTGCAATTTACAATGTCACTAAGCAGAGGTACGTTTTTAAACCTGTCGTAATTTTTTTTCAAATATTTTATTGACTCCGGAAAACCTTCCATCTGCTCCACCAAACTTTTTGTCAACTCGTATTCATTTGTTTTTACATCGGCTAGTCTTCTTTCTTCAGCCAAAGCTTCGCGATGTTCTTTAATAAAAACATCGGCAGTTCTTATTTCTTCTTCCAACTGTAGTCGCAAATGTTTTTTATCCAGCGCTTCTTTTTCAACAAACTCTTTTTTTGAATTTAGTTCGGTTAGTTCCAATTCAATGGCATCAAGTTGTTGTTTGTCTTTTGTTATTTGTTCGATTAATCGTTTTGCCTGTTCGTTAATGCTGTTAATTCGCGCCTGCCTAACGGCAACAAAAGTCTCGTGGTGGTTTACAGCCTGCCGCACTTGCAGCAATTGCATATTTATTTGTTTTACCTCATCAGCCGATGCTTCGTAAAGCTGTTTGCTTTCTTCCACTTTTTGTTTTGCCTGTTGCAATTCGGTTTCCATTTCAGCAAAACGTGTTTCTTCTTTTTGCTTTTCTATGTTTAAATCTTCAATTTGTTTGTTCAATAATTCAATTTGTCCGTGGTCAGAATTAATTTGTTTGGAAAGCTGTTCTTTTTTCTCGTTCAGATAATTCAGTTTTTCCAACCGGCTTTTCTGTTCGTTCTCAAAACGGTTTATCACAAACAATTTTTCGTTCAACTGTTTTTGTGCTGCCGAAAGTGCTTTCTCTTTTTCTTCGCTCGAAATTTTTTGTGCCAGCAAATTTTCTTCAAGCCCTTCCAACTGAAGTTGCAATTCGTTTTTTTCTTTGGCCTGCTGCTCTTCTTTTATTTTTAATTCTTCAAGTGCAGAAGTAAAGTTGCGCATCAAAAACCAGGCAAGTGCAGTTGACGAAACTCTGTAATCATCTTTAACACGATAATACCTTTCGGTTTTTTTTGCCTGAGCTTCCAGCTGCTTTAAACTTTTTTCAATTTCAAAAAGCAAATCGTTAACGCGGTTTAAATCCAAATCAGTTTCTTCTAACTTTTGCAGCGTTTGTTTTTTGCGCAGTTTGTATTTTGAAATTCCTGCTGCTTCTTCCAGCAACATTTTTACGGTGTTGTGGCGGTCGTTAATAATTTCATCAACCATTTTTAGTTCAATGATTGAGTAGGTATCGCTGCCAATACCTGTATCCAAAAACAAATCAACAATATCTTTTAAGCGGCATACTACACCGTTTAATAAATACTCACTGTCGCCACTACGATATAATCTGCGCGAAATGCAAACAGTAGAAAATTCAGTTGGAAGAATTCCTTTGTCGTTTTCAAATGTTAAACTTACTTCGGCCAGGTTTGCAGGTTTGCGCGTTTTAGTTCCATTAAATATTATGTTCTCCATTTTTTCGGATCGCAGCATTCGCATTTTTTGCTCGCCCAGTACCCATCGCATGGCATCCACCACATTGCTCTTGCCGCTACCGTTAGGTCCCACAATAGAAGTAACCCCACGGTCGAAGTGAATTATTACTCTTTCGCCAAAACTTTTAAAACCTTTTATTTCTAATGATGATAAACGCATATATTAAATGTAATGATTGAATGACTGAAGGAATGAATGTTTGAATTGTAAATATTGGTTAGCTTTATACTATATATAAGCACGCAAATTTATTTAAATGGGATAGGGAGTCAATCAAAAGATATTAACGTATGTTGGAAACTATTAATAACAAAATAATCTTGAATCAAAATATATAATAGCCGATTGCATAAAATAATTTTGGAAATAAATTTTTCTATTTTTGGTGCTTATGGAATTCAAAGTAATTTTTTATGTGCTGGTTGCAATAGGCTACTTTATATATACCAATTATAAAAAGCTAAACGAAGAAAACCGCAAACGTAAATTCACAACACCTGTACCGCCAGCGGCATCAGCGCTACCTACTGTTGACGAATTAAAAACAATAATCAAAAAGGAAGTTGCTAAACAAAGACCCGATTCCACAATTAAAAAACCAGTATTGCCTAAACCTGTACTTATACCTTTAAAGAAAAACAAACCTCAGGCAACTCTTACCTCACTTGACATTCAATCACTGGAAACAATTAAGCCAGAAGGCACTCCTTTTATAAAACATCAAGCCATTGAACATGAAACCGTGATTGAAAAAGCTGGCCGAAAAACTTTTTTTGACAAAAAAACATTTCAAAACGCAGTTATTTTGGGCGAAATAATAAACAAACCCGCATGGACAAAGTACTGATAATAAAAAAACTGCGTCATTAATTGGTCAGAAAACAATATTGCATTTGGAAAATAAAAATTATTATTCATACTTTTATCGCGGATTAAAAAATCACCTAAAATTAACTTAACAAAGTTGCTATGCTGAAAAACGTTTACTTGACGTTTACCTTCGTCTTAGCGCTTGGTTGTGCCGCATGGGCGCAAACCGGAGCCATAAAAGGTAAAGTAATTGACAAAACTACAAACGAACCACTTCCGTTTGCAAGTGTCGTAGCCGAAATTAACGGCTCTCAAGCTGGTGGAGCACAAACCGATTTTGATGGTAACTTTACCATCAAACCCCTTCAACCGGGAAACTATAACCTTAAAGCTACCTTTGTGGGATACCAAACCACAGAGATAAAAGGTGTAGTAGTGTCTGTTGACAAAATAACTTTTGCCGATGTAAAACTTGGCAAAGGCGCTGTTGACATTACACAAGTAGATGTGGTTGACTACAAAGTTCCTTTAATTGATAAAGGAAATCCTGCAGTGCAAACAACCATTACTGCCGAAGAAATTAAAGCCATTCCAACACGTGATGTAAAATCAGTTGCTGCAACCGCTGCCGGTGTGTACCAACGCGATGAAGGTGATGACCTTAACGTACGCGGATCACGCGATAACGCAACCGACTTTTACATAGACGGTATTCGAGTTCGCGGAAGCCAGCAGGTACCGCAATCTGCCATTGAGCAGGTTACTGTGGTTACTGGTGGTGTGCCGGCACAGTATGGTGATGCCACAGGGGGTATTATTACCATTACCACCAAAGGCCCTTCAAAAGATTTTACAGGTGGCATAGAATTAGTAACCTCTGAACTTTTTGATAAATATGGGTATAATTTGGCAGGACTAAACTTGCGTGGACCTATACTTAATAAAAAAGATAAAGACGGAAACAAAACTCCTGTATTAGGTTTTGCCCTTTCTGGAGAATTTCTGTCTGAAAAAGACCGCGACCCTTCTGCGGTTAAAATTTATAAGGTAAAAGATGATGTATTAAACGACATTAAAAAAACGCCTTATATTCAAAATCCCAATGGCAATGGAGTAATTAACCGTACTGAACTTATCAGAAGTTCTGATCTTGAAAAAATTAAATCAAAACAAAACGTTGAAGCGCAAGGATTTAAAGCTAACCTCAAGTTGGATTATCAACCCGTTAAGAACTTTAATGTTCAAATTGGTGGTTCAATGGATATGATAGACAAGCGTGAGTATATATGGGAGCGTTCATTGTTTAACTATGACCACAACGATCAGATTTTAGATAATAATTACCGTGCGTATATTCGATTTACTCAGCGCTTTGGTTCAGCATCGGGCGAAGAAAATAAATCGCTTATTAAAAACGCATATTACTCTTTACAGTTTGATTACCTGCACCGCAATTTTGTTGATCAGGATGACATGCATAAAGACGACCATTTTAGTTATGGTTACAATGGTAAATTTAAGTCATATAGAAGGCCTGTATATGCAATAACGGGAGTTGATACGATAACAGGTGTTCCAAACGCATGGGAATTTACTGGTTACCAAGATACATTGGTGGTTTTTACTCCAACAGGTGTTAATCCTGATGTTGAGGCTTACACAAGCACATCACTTTCTTTTGCAAACCCCAATTATGCCTCAGATGCAACTACTTTTAACGAAACCGGGGTTTCAAATTTTTCAAATATCAGCGGAAATTATTCCAATATATTTCAAATTCTTAATAATGGTGGAATATTAAATGGCGGTGCCCCAAGTACCGTATATTCAATGTGGCGCAATACAGGTTTGGTGTTTAATCTTTATGATGAACGAATACAAGATCAGTTTCGTGCTTCAGTAACCGGATCGGCCGATATTAAAAACCACGCAATATCTATAGGTTTTGAGTTTGAAAAACGTACCGATCGCCAGTTTGCAATTGGAGGAATTGGCTTATGGAACGTTATGTATAATCTTGCTAACACACCTACTACACTTAACGAGGCCGATACTGCTGCCGCTTATAGCTATTCAAGTGGCGATACCTTGTTTCACAATTCATCTTATACCTCTGATGGCACTGTTGGCTTCTATGAAAATGTTAGAAACAGATTAGGTCTTGGGTTAAATGAGTATGTTGATGTATTCTCTTATGACCCATCTAATTTCTCACTTGACTTATTTACTCCTGATGAATTATTTACAGGAAACAGTGGATTGGGTACCTACAATTATTTTGGTTTTGACCATGTGGGTAAAAAATCTAATTCTAATGCAAGCTTTGATGACTTCTTTTCTAAAAAAGATGCAAATGGCAATTTCCTTCGTGAAGTTCCTGCCTTTCAGCCTATATATATGGCCGGATATATTCAAGACCAGTTTGCGATCAACGATCTTATATTTAATATAGGCTTGCGTGTTGATAGATATGACGCTAATCAAAAGGTTTTAAAAGATAAATATTTGCTTTACCAGGCCCGAACTGTTGGTGAATTGGAGGCTGAATTCGGAAATTTTTCAGCTCCAGGCAACGTTGGAGACGATTTTGTAGTCTATGTTGAAGATAAAGCAAATCCATCCGTTGACCAGATAGTGGGATACCGCAGTGGCGACAGGTGGTTTGATAAAGACGGAAACGAAGTGTTAGACCCAAACATATTACAAGAAGCAACTGCTACGGGAATTTTGGCTCCTTACCGCGTACGTCCTGATGAAAGGATTGACGATAAAGAAGGAACCTTTAAAGCATCAAACAGTTTTGAAGATTATACACCACAACTTACCTTTATGCCACGTGTAGCGTTTCAGTTTTCAATTACCGATCAGGCAGAGTTTTTTGCAAACTACTCTATCCTGACTCAACGTCCGCCTGACAGGTCAAGAAACAACCCCATTCAATATTTATTCTTCGAAACACAGGCTCCTACTTATAATAACCCTGATTTAAAGCCTGAAAGAACTACAAACTATGAAATTGGTTTCCGCCAGATTTTAAGTCGTAGTTCAGTATTTACAATTTCTGCCTTTTATCGTGAATTAAAGGATATGATACAATTTCAGCAAATTGTATATGCTGATCCAAAGACATATACTACTTATGGAAACGTGGATTTTGGAACAGTAAAAGGATTGACGCTTGGTTATGATTTACGCAGAACAGGAAATATTCGCGTAGGTCTTAATTATACATTACAGTTTGCTGATGGGACCGGATCGGGCGACCGCTCTGCAGTTGATTTGGTAAACAGTAACCAACCAAACCTTCGCGTACTTATACCGCTTGACTTTGATCAACGTCATAGTTTCGCAATGTCATTTGACTACCGCTATGGCGAAGGCAAGGATTACAATGGTCCAGTGTTATTCAATAAACAAATTTTTGCCAACACCGGAGCTAACATTCAATTTAGGGCAGGGTCAGGAACACCTTATTCACGTCAATATTCAGTAACTGCTGAGGGTAATGAAATCGGAGTTCAAACTCAGGGCTCTTCTAAAATTAAAGGAGGAATAAATGCTGCGCGCTTGCCATGGAATTATCGTGTTGACGTAAAAGTGGATAAAGATTTTGCTATTAATATTGGAAAGGGCGAAAACAAAATGAAGAAGTACTATTTGAACGTTTATCTGCAAGTGCAAAATTTGTTAAATGCTAAAAACATTATTTCGGTTTACCGTTATACCGGTAATGCCGATGATGATGGATATTTGGATTCAGCATTGGGTCAATCGTATGTAAGTACACAGTACGATGCTGATGCATTTTCAGATTTGTATCGTATTAAAGTTAACAACCCTAATAATTACAGTATTCCAAGAAGGATGAGACTTGGAATAGGATTTACTTTTTAATTTAAAAAACAAGTAATACAATGAATAAAAAACTCAATTACTTATCGCTCGGCATATTGCTGATGTGTTCAACACAAATTGCAAACGCGCGTGAAAACGTTGGCAACCGCCCAACACCCAAATTTAACCCTAATAAGGTTGCTGCCGACTGTAATAAAACAGCCGCACAAACCGATTTAGATTTTAATAACATCCGAACCCGCATATTTACCGGTGGTGATATGTGGTGGGATTTAGTAGGTGCAGCACAGTACGAAATACCTAAGGGTACTGGCAAACATTCATTATTTGCCGGCTCGGTTTGGGTTGGTGGGTACGATGCTAACGGAAACCTAAAAGTTGCTGCTCAAACTTACCGCCAAAGCGGGGGTAATGATTTTTATGCCGGACCATTAAGCACTTCAAGCAGTTTTCCAACAGTTGATGCTGCTCGCTGTCAAAAGTTCGATAGGCACTGGAGAGTTACCAAGGATGAGGTGATTGCATTTGTGAATGAAGGTGTTTCAACAAAGGATATTCGCGAATGGCCGGGTAATGGTGATGTTGCCAATGGTGAATTGCAATTTTTAGCACCATTTGAAGATGTTAACGCTAATGGCGTGTATGAATATGGAAGTGGCGACTATCCACGTTATAATTTAACAGGCGATTTTCCCCCTGATCCAAACAATCCTGGTCTTTCGATTTGTGATGGATATATTTACGGTGACAAAACTCTGTGGTGGGTATTTAATGATGTGGGTGGACCAAAAACCGAAACCGGCAGTCAGCCAATCGGACTTGAAATTCGTGCACAGGCATTTGCCTTTAAAACCAATGATGAAATTAACAACATGACTTTTTATAAGTATCAAATCATTAACCGTAGTTCATTCTCTTTTGACAGTACTTATTTTGGACAATGGGCCGATCCGGATTTAGGTGATTATAATGACGACTATGTGGGTTGTGATGTTGGTTTGGGTTTGGGATTTGTATATAACGGTGATGCTGATGACGGTTCAGGAACCGCAGCTGGTTATGGTTTTGACCCACCTGCTCTTGGAATTGACTTTTTTCAAGGCCCTCTTGCTGATTATGACATTGTTGGTGATGGAATTGATAACGATGGAGACGGTGTTATTGATGATTTACCTGAAGGTGATGGAATTGATAATGATAAAGACGGAACTATTGATGAGCCTGGAGAGCAAATTATTATGTCGAAGTTCGTTTATTATGAAAATGATTTTACAGATTATGGTAATCCAGAGGTGACAGATGATTATTACCAATATTTAACTGGTTCGTGGAAAAATGGAGATAGATTTACAAGAGATGGCTTGTTAGGTAGAAGTTCAGGGTTTCCTGTATGTGACTATCTCTTCCCAGGTACAACTGACCCATCATTTCCTGTTAATTGGACAGAAGTTACAGCAGGAAATGTTGCCTCAGACAGACGATTTTTACAATCTGCCGGTGAGTTTACCTTAAAAGCCGGTGCTGTAAACTTTATTACAACCGGTGCTTTATGGGCTCGTGCAACTTCAGGTGGACCTGAGGCTTCTGTAGCTCTTTTAAAAGTAGCTGATGAAAAAGCACAAGCATTATTTAATAACTGTTTTAAAACATTGGATGGACCTGATGCACCAGATGTTGCGATACGCGAGTTAGACAGAAAACTTGTTTTATCACTTCAAAATGCAGGTACCGATAAAGTTGAACTCTATGATGATATTGATCCGGCAATTTCGTATAACATTGAGCCGGATACCAACAAACACCGTTATTATTTTCAGGGATACCAAATTTACCAATTTAAAAACAATGCTGTTACTACAGGCGATTTGGATAATCCTGATTTAGCCCGATTGATTTATCAGATTGACAGAAAAGATAATATTGACAGAATTGTTAATTGGGCTTATAATGAAAACGTTGGTGGATACGTACCTACACAAGAAACTTTTAATACTGCTGAACGTGGTGAAGCAAATCAGGGACTAAAACACACATTTGTAATAACCGAAGATGCTTTTGCTACTGCCGATAAAGAGTTAATAAATCACAAGGCGTATTATTTTACGGTAATTAGTTATGCTTACAATAATTATTTGCCTTTTGAGCCAGTATTTCCACCAAGCAATAATACCACACAGCAAAAACCTTTTTTGGCCGGTCGTAACAATATAAAAACATATACCGGTATTCCCCATAACCCATCGGTTGAGAACGGAGGACAGGTTTTGAATGTTGAAGTTGGTGGTGGGGTTGAAATTAAGAGAATTGAAGGACAAGGTAACGGTGGAGTTATTTTGGATATGAAAGCTTCATCAAGAGAAGAAGCCTTAACAGGACCTAACTATACAGTTGCTAATCCTGTATACGAGGCCGCTGCCGGACCACTTAATATTAAAGTGTACGACCCCACTATTATTGAGCACGGACATTTTACAACTTGGTTTGACGGTGTTAGCGAAAGCGACAGATGGAGATTAAAAGAAGATGAAGGTGCCATTGACACCTCTGACTTTACGCTTGGCGAGTTTAACGAACAGGTATTGGTTACCGAAACATACAAGGTAAATTCAAGCACCGGAAAATTAGAAATTGATAACAGCTACGAGCTTGGTTTGACTGCTGATATTAACAGTGTGCTTGTGGAAGCAGGCCAGCCCGGTGCAGATAACAACGCCTTTCTTGATGGAACACTAACATTTGCCAATGGCAAAGAGTGGTTAACCGGTGTACCCGATACTGAAGGTGATACCTCAGATTACCAAAACTGGATACGTAGTGGTGATGGATCTGATGCTGCTGCCGGTGATTTGTATGCAGGATTGGATGATGATCAGGTATATGAAAAGGTTATTGGTGGAACATGGGCTCCCTTTAAACTTTGCGGAAAGTCAGATTTTAAATACCACGTAAAATATAACATCAATGTACAAGGTGAACCTTTGCAAGGATTATCAGTTTACGGAAACTATAAAACAGCATTATCAAGCGTAGATATTGTAATTACCTCTGATAAATCTAAGTGGTCACGCTGTCCTGTAGTTGAAACAGGCTATCCCGCCTCATCAAATTATGGAGCTGCACCTCGTTTTACACTACGCAGAGAAAAATCTGTTGACAAGCAGGGCGTAAAGTATGGTTATCCGGGTTATAATGTTGACGAAGCTGGTTTAGTTTCCGATTCAGGTATGGGCTGGTTTCCTGGCTATGCTGTAAACCTAGAAACAGGTGAACGGTTAAACTTAGTTTATGGCGAAAACTCACAACTTGGAAATAATAACGGAACTGACATGGTTTGGAATCCTACATCAGCAATGTATGATGACGCAGGAATTCCAATTTGGGGAGGTATGCATTTTGTTTATGTAATTGGCCATAATGCTGATGGAGTTAACGATATTCCAAAATATGATGATGGAACAAAATTCTATAGTCTCTTAAAACAAGGTTCTGCAAACTCCATTCGTAATGCATGGATACATGCGATGTGGACAAGCATACCACTTGTATCAACAAACCATTCGTTGCTTGAAGATGATGCACTTGTTCGCTTGCGTGTTGCACGTAAGTATAAAACATATAATACCAACTTTAGTACACCGTTTGATAACACTGCAATCCTAAACGAAGGAACAACCTATTATGTAACAAGTGGCACAGCAACATACAACGGGGTTAACTTTAATGCCGGAACTACATTTACTGTGCTATCAGGCCTACCTACTAACTTTACGGGTACCGGTTTGGTTGTAGAAACTAAAAACGGAGCCAACCCCATGTATGAGTTTAGTACAGATGGAATAGTACCCGAAACAAACGTGTCTTCAGTAGCCAAAGACGCATTGTCAATGATAAATGTGGTTCCAAACCCATATTATGCTTACTCATCTTACGAAACAAAACAAAACGACAGTTGGGTAAAAATTACCAACTTGCCAAGTAAGTGCAAGGTGAGTATTTACACAATGAACGGAACATTGATTCGCAGTTACAGCCGCGATGTTGCTCCTGACCAATCAGACGGTGCTGTTATTGGCAATAGTCAGGGCACTGAGTCAGGTAGCGGAAACTATGACACCTCACTTGATTGGGATTTAAATAATGATGCCGGTGTGCCAATTGCAAGTGGTGTTTATCTTATCCACATCGAAGCTCCAGGTTTGGGTGAGCGTACACTCAAATGGTTTGGCGTATTGCGTCCGATAGACTTAGACAGTTATTAATATTACCTCTAACAAAAAAACTAAACATACTTTATGAGAAGGACAATTAAATCAAAAATAAAGGCTTCAGTTGCAATGTCGGTACTTGTTACCGGCATTGCCGTTGGAGGTAATGATAACCGTGCTGGACAAGCCGGTGCAACCGAATTATTAATTAACCCATGGGCACGCAGTGCAGGCTGGATGAATGCAAACACAGCCACTGTGCGTGGGCTTGATGCTCAGTTTTTAAATGTAGCCGGAACTGCATTTACCAAAAAAACCGAAGTAGGTTTTACACACACCACATGGTTAAAGGGATCTGATGTAAACATCAATGCATTTGGTCTTTCGCAGCATGTAGGTGAAGCAGGTGCTCTTACACTTGGAATTATGTCAATGGATTTTGGCGATATTCCAGTAACCACTGCCGAACAACCTGAAGGCGGATTAGGGACTTATAAACCACAGTTCTTGAACATTGCAGTTTCGTATGCCAAGGCATTTTCAAACAGCATATATGGAGGATTGGCCGTGCGTATTATTTCAGAAAGCGTGGGCGATGTGCGAGCTCAGGGTTTTGCTTTTGATGCAGGAATACAATACGTAACTGGCTTTAATAAAGAGCGTGATAATTTACGTTTTGGAATTGCTCTTAAAAATGTAGGTGCTCCAATGCGTTATAGTGGTGATGGTTTATCGTTTAAAGGAACAACTCCTTACGGTACCACACTCACAGTTAGTCAAAAGGCTGATAAATTTGAGTTGCCATCGCTTGTAAACATTGGTGGTGCGTATGATTATAAAATTGGCGAAATGCATAAGCTAACACTTGCTGCAACTTTTTTTGCTAATTCATTTACAAAAGACCAAACCAATGTAGGATTAGAATACGGATTTAAAAAGTTGTTTAATCTTCGAGTAGCTTATAGCTTTGAAAAAGATGGTTCAAAAAGCGATATGACTACCAATGCCTACACAGGACTTGGAGCCGGATTAACCGTTTCTGTTCCTATTGGCAAATCAGGTAAGATGCTTGATTTGGATTATTCATACCGCGATACCAATCCATTTGACGGAACACACAGTTTCGGTTTGGTATTTAAACTCTGATTTTAATTTAAGAATTTAATATTGTGGAAGAGGGTCATCGTAAGATGACCTTCTTTCATTTTTATTTTAATACCCTTACCAATGTCAAACATTACTTATTTAACCGAAGAAGGATTAAAAAAACTGCAGGATGAACTGGCAAATCTTAAAAATGTTCAACGTCCTGCCATATCAAAACAAATTGCTGAGGCCCGCGATAAAGGCGACCTGTCTGAAAATGCCGAATACGATGCAGCCAAAGATGCACAAGGATTACTTGAACTTAAGATTTCGAAAATGGAAGAGTTGCTTAGCAATGCGCGTTTGGTTGATGAATCTAAAATTGATGTCTCCAAAGTTTCAATTTTATCGAAAGTAAAAATTAAAAACCTTGGCAATAAAACCGAACTTAACTATGTGCTTGTTGCCGAAAACGAAGCCGATTTAAAAGCTGGAAAAATTTCGGTTACATCGCCAATTGGCAAAGGACTGCTTGGAAAAAAGGTGGGCGAGATTGCCGAAGTACAAGTGCCAAGTGGTGTTTTAAAGTTAGAGGTGCTTAAAATTTCAAGGTAGGTTTCTAATTCGTTTACTCAATCACTCATTATATATGTCCACTATTTTCTCTAAAATAATTTCAGGCGAAATTCCTTGTTATAAAATAGCAGAGAGCGAAAACTGTTTTGCTTTTTTAGACATAAGCCCGCTTGCCGAAGGGCACACACTTGTAGTGCCTAAAAAGGAAGTGGATTATATTTTTGATATTGATGACACGCTTTATACAGAACTTATTTTGTTTGCTAAACGCATTGCCACTGCGTTAAAAAAATCGGTGCCTTGCAAAAGGGTTGGAGTTGCTGTTATTGGCCTTGAAGTTCCACATGCGCATATTCATTTAATACCAATGAACAATGTGAGTGATTTAAATTTTTCGCAACCAAAACTTTCTTTACCCAAAGAAAGGATGGAGGAACTGGCTGATAAAATTACGGCCGCTTTGCATTAAGGGTATTTACTCACACGGTTGTAGAATAAACTATTTGATTGTTATTTTTGTTAGTAGCAAAAAGTAGTATCATGGACAGAAGAAAATTTTTTAAAGGCTCAGCTATCATTGGGGCATCGGTGGTAGTGCCTGATTTGTTAAACAAAGCATCAGGAATGCTTGCTTCTGATAAAGCAAGAAAAGTTCATTCGGTAATTACTGCAAGCCGTACCATGGTGGGCACACTGCCGGTGTTGCGCGCATTTGCCGGTGATAATAATGATTATGTTTCGCCTTATGTATTTTTTGATGAGTTTGGGCCGGTAACGGTAAATCCTAAAGACAAACCGCTGCGCGTTGATGCACATCCACATGCTGGCGTTATTCCCATCACTTATTTTTTATCGGGCAGCGGCCATCATCGCGACAGTTTGAATTATGATTTTCAAATCAACAAAGGCGATTTTATGATGTTTACTTCGGGGCGCGGTGCCATTCACATGGAAGAAACCGGAAGTAAGTTGTATGATGACGGTGGTGTTTATCATGGATTTCAAATTTGGCTAAACATGCCTTCGAAATATAAATTTATTGACCCGTCAACTGCTGTGTTTCACCCCGATAAAATGGCTGAGATAAAAGCAAATGAGTATTCTGCCAAAATTGTGCTTGGCGAAATGTTTGGTGCCAAATCAAAAATTGAAACCCTGTTTCCTGTGTTTTATTTTCATATTAATATGAAAGCAGGTTGCAAGTTGAGCATTCCTGTTAACCCTGCGCATAATGCATTTATTTATGTAATAAAGGGTAAAATCGAAACCGAAGGACGCAAAGAAATCTTAACCAACCAGGTGGTGCTTTATGAAAGGGGTGGCAGTGATGTTGAAATTTTTAGTGCTGCTGATGCAGAAATTCTTTTGCTTGGCGGACAACCGCACAATGAAGCTGTGTATGCTTACGGCCCTTTTGTGATGAATAGCGAAGAGGAAATAAGAAAGTGCTACAGCGATTACCAATCCGGTAAAATGGGAAGTCCTGAGATGGTGAATGGAAAAAGGCAATAATAAAAAAGAGCTGTTTCAGTTTTGAAACAGCTCCTTGTTTGTTGTTTTCAGTGTAGTTATTCCACAATTAATTTTATTTGCTTGTTGTTAGCACTAAGTATATAAATTCCTTTGGCTATGGAGCCAACATCAAGCTTTATATTGTTAATGCCTGCATTAGCCATGCTGTTTTTCTGCAAAACTACTTTTCCAGTAACATCTATCAATTGAATTGTTGTTGAAGCATCAATGTTTGAATATAACTCAACATTTAAAATGGAGCTTACGGGGTTAGGATACACTGTTAACTGCTCATTGCCAACTGCCAACTGAACATCCTCGCCTTCGCGGCAAGTGTTGCTCCAGGTGCTGGTGCGTGTGGAGTTTCCACATCCATTGCTTGCTGTAACGTGAATAGGGCCGCTGCCGGTAAGCCAGTTTAAAATTAAACTTGTTGAATTGCCTCCACCTAAAACATATTGCGCCACTGATGAGCCCGGGTAAAGCCAGCTTAGTGTGTAAGAACCTGTAAGTCCGGTAACATCTACACCAAACTCAACACCGCTGGTGTTTGCGCACCATGACGATGGAATGGCTGTAATAGAACCGGGGCTGTTTGGTTTTCCGTTTACGGTAATACAGCGCGGTGCACTTGCTCCGCATGTATTACTTGCCGTAACGCACACTGTTGATGCTGCAGTAAAAGTTCCAAACGTTACACTTACGGCATTACTTCCCTGGCCGCTGTTTATAGTTGCTGCCGGTGCCGTCCAGTTAAATGTGGAGCCGGGTTGAGCCGCACTGGTGTATACAACGGTTTGGCTGCAAAGACCGCTTGATGGGCCGGTAATGGAAGCTGGCATGGTTGGAGAGCCAATGTTGGCCGTGCGCTTGCGCGGAGGTGATGTGGTTACACCGCATATACTTGTTGCAGTAACAGAAATATCACCATTAACAAATGTTGGCGCAAAGGTTACATTAATGCTATTGCTGGTTGAAGTGCCTGAAGCACCTGTTGGCAATGTCCAGTTGTAGGATGCAACACCTGCCTGTGCCGGTACGCTGTACGTATAAACGGGGCCTGCGCAAACACTAAATGTTCCGCTCATGGCGCCTACTGTACTGGGTGCATTTGTTATTGCTAAACATTTTGTTGGCGAAGTATAACAACTTGTTTGCGCAGCCACGCATACAGCCCCACCAGTAAATGATGGTCCAAAGTTTACAGTAGCGGTGGTGCCTGTACCTGTTACGGTTCCGTTACCCATAAATGTCCACAGATAACTGCTGGCTCCGGTAACAGCGGGAGTTGAGTACTGGGCGCTTGTATTGGCGCACTCAATTATTTGTCCGTTAAGTGCGGTAACCGAAGCGGGTACACTTACTGTGCCGCGCACCCATTGCACCCTGCGAGTAGAAGCCCCACAGGCATTGGCTGCCTGCACACCTATGTAATAGCCCGAGCCGTTAGCAGACCCGAATACCAACGTTGCATTAGGGGTAGTGGATACGTAGGGATTTCCGGTTGCGTTAAAAATACAACCGGCCGGCCCATCCCATATATATTGTGTGGCAAGTGGTGTAGCTGTGGTTGAAATAGTGGCTGACGAACCGCCACATGCCGCCACAGGCAATCCGGTAATGGGTGGGTTGGGCACATTTACGGTTACTGGCGCACTTGAGACAACTACTGTTACCTGCTGGCAGGTGGTGTTTCCGCAACTGTTTTCGATACGTGCATAATAATCGTGTGTGCCTGATGATGGAGTTAATGTTAGCGAAGCACCTATGCCAATAGATGCACCAGCACCGCAGCCACCTTCGTACCATGTAACACTTCCTGCCGGTGTGCCTAAATTGGTGGTGTTGGCTGTAAGCGTAATGTTATTGCCAGCGCATATATTATTATCGGCATCATCGGTGGTAACGGATGTGGGTGCTGTGGCCGATTCGTTAATGGTAACGGTAAATGTGCAGCTTGAAGACGCACAGGCATTAGTTGCTGTAGCAGTTACTGTGGTGATGCCTGCTGCAAAAGTGCTTCCGCTTGTTGGAGTGCTTGTTACGGTAGGTGCCGGCAATCCGGTTGCTGTCGGGTTTGTCCAGGTGGCAATGTAGTTATCGCACTGGGTAATGTTGGATGGACAGGTGCTTATTACTGGCAATATTCCCACTTGTATATTACTTCCGTTATCATTTCCAATAAATAATACATCGCTTGCTATAACACGTATGCGGTATCCTGTGCCTGTGGGCATGGCACCGGGTATGGTAACGGTAATGCTGCCGCTGGTGGTGGCTGCCACGGTGCCAATGTTGGTAGGTGTGCAAAAGCTGCCGGTGGCATCGCTTAGTTGTGCGGTAAAAATATTGCCTGCATTAAAGGTGCCGGTGGCGGTGTAGTTTATGGTGTGTGTTGCACCCTGACATACGGTGGCGGGTGCTGTGCAGGTAAGCGAAATAAACGGTGCTATTTTTCCTACAAACACATCACCACTACCGGTGTTGGTTAATGTTAAGGTACCTAATGTCATGGTAGGCGAAGAAAAGCTTCCGCACACATATAGCTGCCCACTGTTATCTATTTTTAATCCATAAATATTATCACTTGCGGTGCCGCCATATTTATTGGTGCTTATGTAAGCTCCCGTAGCGGCATCTGCTTTAGCAATATAAAAATCGCGACCTGTGCCTGCGTTGGTAAATGTTTGTGAGCCTACTGTTAGTGAAGCGGCATCAGAATGAAAGCCGAGATATAAACTACCGGCATTGTCATACACAAGTGTGTTTTCAGGCACTTCATCATTTGCTGAGCCAAATTTATTTGTCCAGATAACAGTTCCGGCATTGTCGTATTTGGTAAGGGCTATATCAATAGTGCCCACAGCACCGGCATTGGCATGGGATGTTGCACCAATAGTTAAACCGGCTGAGTAAAAATGTGTGGCAGTATATACATTACCAGTTGGGTCAAGTGCAATGGCATAAATGCGGTCTAAATTGTTTCCGTACTGCGTGCGCGCCCACTGCAATGTTCCGGCTGAGTTAAATTTTGCCACAAAGCCATCTTCAGGTGTTCCTAACATGGTTAGGCCAAGCTGTGCGCTGTTACCCGCTAATGAACCGCATACATAAATATTATTTGATGCATCAATAGCAAGGCCATTGGGGCCGTTGTTGCCAAATCCATCAAACCATTTTACCCATGTTACACTTCCACTTGAGTTAAGTTTTGCCATGTACCCATCGCCACCTCCCGAGTTTGATAGTGTGGTGGAACCAATGGTAATGCTTCCTGAACCATAACCTCCTATGGTTATGATGTTGCCTGCATTGTCAAACTTTACATCCGAAGGAGTTTCTTCATAGCCCGTTCCGCCAAAGCGCTGCGCCCATAGTACATTGCCGCTGGCATCGTACTTGGCCACAAAATTATCGTTACTTCCTGACAGGCTTGTTAATGTAATTGCGCCCAATGTGATGGTGCCTGCAAAATCTGCCTGTATAACTATTTCGCCTGTTGACTGGTTTACATCTAAACTACTGCTTGAACCACGGTATGCTGTGGATGATGATGTTGCTGAGCGCACCCATAGTACCTCACCGGCACTGTTGTATTTGGTAAGAAACCATGCAAAATTGGCTCCGGGTGTTATCTGGCTGCAGCCAAAATTTACGGTACCGGGGTCGGTATTTCCAAAAACGTAAACGTTGCCGCTGGCATCGGTAGCTACATCATCACCCTCCTGAAAAACGGTAGAGCTGATGTTGCCGAACCATATCCAATCTACATAAGGTATGGTTACATTAAAAGTGCAGGTTGCTGTGCCAGCGCAATTGGTAGCTGTAGCTGTTACGGGGGTGGTGCCTATAGGAAAAAATGAGCCGTTGGGTATGGAGTAGGTAATTGTAGGAGATGGTGAGCCTGCGGCAGAGATGTTTGAATAATAAACCACAGTGCCTCCGGAGCCAATTGTGCTGCCGGTGTTTATGTTGGCGCATGTTGTGATGGATGGTGCTACGGAGGATATGCCCGTTACCCAGTTTGATGATGCAGCGTTAAGTGCAAAGTTGGTGAGTGTACCTGTGTTTCCGTTTGGCGAATTATCGGTAAGTGAAGTAAGCCCTGCATTGTTACCTCCTGCAACTGCTGTTGGATGATTAAAGTTATAATACGCTACTAATCCTGATTGCGGAAGTGTAAGTGAGCAGTACATATTAGCCTGAATTTGCGCTTGTGTGCGTATAGAATTCCAAACCCTTACTTCGTCTAAAGTGCCTGGAAATGCAGCTACTCCGCTGCGCGAGCCCATTTGCACCGGGTCTGAATTAGCAGTTATAACATTTGTTGCACCTGTATTGGAATTGCTTAAGATGCCATCAACATAAATTCGCATTGTATTTGCGGCATCGTCAAATGTGGCGGCAATGTGGTGCGGGTTGCCATCCAAAACGGGCGTTGAGGTTACCACCCTTCCGGTTGTGTTGTTTGGAGAAATTCCGAAAAAAAGATAGGAGCCTCCTGCCGTCATGGTTATGTTACTGGTTTGAAAATGATAATTTGTGTTGGCACCCCCTTTTTCAAATACTACAGTATTGGCCGTGGTTGTTCCTTGTATCCAAAACTCTACTGTAATGGCTGATGTAACATTTAAGCTTGCGCTGTTGGGAATATCAACGAAATCATTACTTCCATCAAAATTAAGAGCGAGGTTAGTTTGCGCTTGCGCATTAATTGCAATGAATGCAAGTAGTAATGCTAATAGGTGCTTTTTCATTTTTACTTGTTTTAGTTTGTTTGAGTTTAATCCCCACCTAAATCCTCCCCGATGGGGATGACTTGGCGGGTTGTTGTTAATTTATTTAGTTATCGAAATTTTTACTATATCGCTTTGCAGGCCCAGTTGGCTGTCGTCATCAAAATAAAAGGCGTAGTACTCGCGCTGCTCGGCTGTGCCGGGGGCTTGGTTTGCGCGGTTATCTATATAAGGGCTTTCGGTATCGGTGGCCATAAAGGTAAAAGCGGTGTCGGTGCCGCGCTTGCTGTATATGCGCACACCGTCCACTTCTCGCGGATGCGTAAAATTTATTTTTACATCGCCACCAAACATTTCAACGGTTAGGATGGGTTTGGCAGTGTCGGGGTTAAAGGTGCTGTCGGTGCCAATGATGCGCAGGGTGTTGCCCATGTCGGTAGTGTATTCGGGTGCAGCTTTTATGCGGTTAACAAAGGGGCGCAGCAGGTCGAGCATGGTATTGCGCTGGTTGGTTTCTTTGGTAGATGCGCTTTTGGCAGCGGCTTTGGCCGATTGTGATGCGCTGTAATCATTTCGATGCCTGGTTACTTCATCGGTTACTGATGTAACATCGGCAGGGGCAATGCCCACGGCTGTGGCTATGGCGCCTACTTCGGCATTAAAGTTTTCTTCCCAGGTGTCGGCATCGCCTTTGCGTCTTGGATAATAATCGTTTTTCATTTTTTTGTTTGTTTTAGATTGTTTGTTTATAAAAGATTATTTATTAATGATAAAAGTGTTGTAACGTGTGTTAACGGTGGCGCGGTGCGCGCGCACCGTGATGCTGTTAAGGGTAACAGTGCCACGGTTAAGGGCAACAGTGCGACTGTTGGTGATAACCGTGCTGCTGTTGGCACCAACCGTGCTGGTGTTGCAGGCAACAGCAATGGCATTGGCACCAACCGTGTGGCTGTTACAGGCAACCGTGCCACCGTACGCGCGCACCGTGGCACGGTTGGCGCATAGTTTTTGGCTTGAGGTGCGTTTTAAGGTCATTTTTTGATTATTTTGCTAATATTCTTGTTAAATTTTGATGGTACAATACCAACAAGTTGGTATATTATATAAGCCCTTTGCCTCGGGCTATCATTAATAAGGTGGCCGTACTGTTTGCGCCTAATTTGTTGTTAATGTTTTTGCGATGCGTTTCAACGGTGTATTCGCTTATGCTAAGTTCAGCGGCCATTTGTGCATTGGTTTTTCCTTTTGATATCAGCATTAATATTTCGAGTTCGCGTGCAGTAAGTTGTTTTTCGGTTGACATAACGTTTAGTAAAAAAATTACGGTACAAAGGTGTAGCTACAAACCGCGCATGTCAATTACACATTTGTGGAAAAAACAAAACCCGTCTGGCATTTAAAACCAGGCGGGTTCAGATATTTAAAATGAAATTATGCTCTTGAAAAAACTTTATTAATAGCTTCAGTTTTTGAACTTACCTGCAACTTGCGGTATATGTTGTTGCAGTGTTTTTTTACAGTATCAAGGGATATGCTTAATCGTTCAGAAATTTCTTTATAAAAAAGCCCCTGTGATAAAAGTGAAAGCATTTCTTTTTCGCGCTCGCTTAATAAATCACCTTCGTTATTCATTTTTTGCGGTGCCGGATTTTTAAACGATGCAATAACCCTGCGCGCAATGTTTGCACTCATGGGCGAGCCACCATTATGCAAATCGCGAATGGCAGCAAGCAGTTTATCGGCAGGTGTTTTTTTTACTATATACCCTGTAGCACCTGCTTTAAGTGCATCAAAAATATGGTCGTCATCTTCGTACACCGTACACATAAGGTATTGTGTGGCGGGGCATTTTTCGCTTAGCAGTTTTACGCACTCAATGCCACTCATCCCCGGCAGGTTAATGTCCATTAATATAACATCCACACAATTATCAGGCAATGTTTTTAATGCAGCTTCGGCTGATGGAAAAACAAGGTTACATTCCATATCATCTGCCGTACTAACAATAAGCTGCAAAGCTTCGCGAATGTCGGTGGTGTCTTCTACTATAGCTACTTTAATCATTGGTGCAAATGTAAGGGTGTTTGGGGTGGGGGGCGATTACACTTTTGTGTAATGGCACCAACAAGCCCTGAAAGGGCGCAATCTTATTGCATAGGGTGTAGCCCTATGCGATTTAATAGGGTGTAGCCCTATGCAATTTAATAGGGTGTAGCCCTATGCAAATTTTTGTTCCCATACCAATTTCAGAATTTATTTCAAACTCCCCTCTAATTTCTTCCATGCGCTTGCGCATATTGCTTAATCCATTGCCGGCCCCACCCATCCCTCCCCCAAGGGGAGGGTATATAAACCCTTTTCCATCATCAGCAATTTCAATTTTAAAATTTCCGTTTTCAAAACCAATTGTAACTTTTACTTCATCAGCGTTTGAATATTTAAGTGCATTGTGCAACGCCTCCTTCACCACCAAATAAATATTTCTGCGCACCTCACCACTTACTTCCACATCGGTAATTTCTTCGGGAGCATTCCATTTTATTTTGATGTTGGAATTTTCAAACATTTCAAACGCCATTTTGCGGATAAATGAAATTAAGTTTGGCAACGAATCATTCTTCGTATTCAGCGCCCAGATAATTCCGTTCATTCTATCAACCATGTCGGATGATTCGGTAGTAATTTTATGCAACGTTTGCTCGCGCTTGTCGCCTGCAATGTTGCCTGCCACCTGGCTCATCAGCGAAATTTTGGTAAGGCCGCTGCCTAAATCATCATGCAGTTCGGCTGCAATGCGTGTGCGCTCCTGCAATATGCGCTGCTGCTGTTGCATTTCGGCAAGTTGCGCCTGCGTTTTGCGTTTAAGATTAAAGTTGCGGTAGCTAACCACAAGCACCACCAACAGCAGCGCAGCTACCAAAACTGCAGCATATATATACAGTTGTTTTTGCGAAGCGTCTTTTTCTTTCAGTTCTTTTTGCTGTGCCAGCAGTTTTATTTCATTTTCTTTTTTTTCGGTTTCGTATTTCACAGCAAGCTCTTCGCTGGCTTTGCGCTGGGCTTCGGTAATTAACAACTCATTATGACTATATAGTTTTGTAAGATATAAGTATGCATTATTAAAATCATTTTTTTTAGCATATGCATCAGCTAATCTTTTGTAAACATCAATTTGCAAAGGAATATTATGTATTTGGTCTGCTATTGCCAGTCCGCTGTGTAGCGAACTTATTGTGCTATCAACATTATTTAAAAGCATAAATGCCGAAGCTTTTTCATTGTATGCATACACAACAAAGGTTTCTGCAAATCGTCCAAAATTTACAAGAGCTTTATTTAATTCTGAAATAGCTAATTCAGGCTTATTCATTTTAATATAAATTTTAGCCTTTTGCCTGAAACTATTAGCCACACATGTCGAATCGTTTCTTGTCTTGCATGTTTCAAAACCTATTTGCTGAAGTTCTAAAGCACGATTATAGTTTCCCAGTTTATTTTCTATATCACATAACCTTGCAGATGCATCGCCAATGGCAACATCTGTATTTAATCTCCTTGCAGCCAAATAAGCCTTTTGCGCCATTTCATACTCACGCGCAGTGTCTTTTAGCATCTCATAAATTAACGAAACAGAGAAGTACCGCCATGGCAGGTATTTAAGTACATCGTACTTTTCGCTTATTTCCAAAGCTCTTAACCCATTGTATAATGCTGCTTCTGTATTACTCAAGTTAAGAAACATAGTTACCCTGGCCGAATAAAGTTCTACCTGAAGTTGTGGCCAATTTCCCTTTAAAGCATGCACTAATGCCGAGTCAGAATAAGGTATTCTGTTAATAGCCCCTTTTAAACTTTTAGCGTCAGCTTTTTTCCGGTAATAGTATCCCCACACCGAATCTGTATTAACTCTCGTAGCTATGTCTTTTAAAAAAACAACAAGAGAATCTTCCTCAACGTATTGGTGTTTCGAATAATAATGGAATACCGATTCAATATCTTTACAGGAAATTTTCTCAAACGGTTGTTTTTTTAACTCAGCAAACACACTATCCGCTTGCTCCTTGGTTTTTATCCACTGCCCATTACCATCAATCCATAAAAAAACCAAACAAAATACAATAGCTGCTATTGTAAAAACAGGGCGATTAAGTGTTGTCATAAAAAAATTAAGACCTGTGCAGGCAGGCTAAAAGTACCAATTTGATTTAATAAAAGTAACTCGTGTAAATTTTTATCTGAATAAAACATCACGTTTTTTGCATTTCTCAATTTCCTTTCCTACTTTTCGGAAACCTTTGTAATTAACCAAATCAGTTTCACACCTAAAATCAACTAATGTTATGAAGTCATTTGATGAAAAACATGTAAAAAATGTGGCCATAGTTGGCTCTGCGAAAAGCGGCAAGACTACACTTGCCGAAACCATGATGTTTGAAGCCGGACTTATTTCCCGAAGAGGAACGGTGGAAGAAAAAAATACGGTTTCTGATTTTCACGAAATAGAACACGAACGCCAAAGTTCGGTTTATGCCACTGCCATGCATACCGAATGGCGCGACTATAAAATAAATATTATTGATACACCCGGCATTGACGATTTTATTGGCGAAGTAATTTCTGCCGTTCGCGTATGCGATACCACCATTATGGTTTTAAATGCCGCACACGGGGTTGAGGCCAGCAGCGAAATTGTTTGGGATTATATTGACAATTACCAAAAACCTACCCTGTTTGCTATTAACCAGCTTGATCATGAACATGCCAACTTTAACCAAACTGTGGAAGAAGCTAAACGAAAATTTGGCAGTGCGGTAACGGTAATGCAATACCCCCTAAATCAGGGCACAGGGTTTAATGCCATTATTGATTTATTAAAAATGACCATGTATAAGTTTCCTGCCAACGGTGGCAAGCCCGAAAAACTCGCTATACCTGCCGAAGAAATGGATCGCGCAAAGGAATTGCATAATGCACTGGTGGAAAAAGCCGCAGAGAATGATGAGAAACTAATGGAACTTTATTTTGAAAAAGGAAACTTAGACGAAGACGAACTGCGCCAGGGAATAAAATTAGGTATGATGAAACACCAGGTGTTTCCGGTTTTTTGCCTGTCGGCAAAAAAGAACATGGGCAGCGGCCGCATGATGGGATTTATTGATAACGTAGCTCCATCTGCCGTTGAAATGCCGGCCGAAAAAACCATTGACGGGCAGGATATTGTTTGTGATGCATCAAAGCCAACCGTATTGTTTGTGTACAAAACACTTATTGAACCACATCTTGGCAAGCTGTCGTTTTTTAAAGTGCTGGCGGGTGAAGTTGCCGCAGGCATGGAAGTTACCAATACAAAAACAAACACGGCCGAGCGCCTTACACAGCTTTTTATTATGGACGGAAAAAATAAAAATGCCGTTGACAAGCTGCGTGCCGGTGATATAGGCTGCACCCTTAAACTTAAAAATACATTTAGCAACCAAACCCTGTGTGGCAAAGGAACTGCTGTAGTTGTTGACCCAACCCATTATCCCGATGCAAAAATTCGACTTGCCATTGTAGCAAAAAATAAAAATGACGAAGAAAAACTTTCAGAAGTATTAAACGAAATACATGTTGAAGATCAAACATTGCTGGTAGAATATTCGCGTGAGCTAAAGCAAATTATTTTGCACGGGCAGGGCGAGTTGCACTTAAACGTAACCAAGTGGCGTTTAGAAAAAGTGTATAAGCTGTTAATTGATTTTGTAAAACCACGCATACCTTACCGCGAAACAATTCAAAAACCCGCTTTGGCAAATTACCGGCATAAAAAACAATCGGGTGGAGCAGGGCAGTTTGGCGAAGTGTATATAAAAATAGAACCCTACTATGATGGCATGCCTGATATTAAAGAATATCCTTTGCGCGACAAGGAAGAGCACCCGCTGCCGTGGGGAGGCAAGCTTGTTTTTAATAATTGTATAACAGGCGGGGCCATTGATACACGTTTTCTGCCTTCAATATTAAAAGGTGTGATGGAAAAAATGCAGGAAGGACCTTTGACTGGTTCGTATGTGCGTGATGTGCGGGTAAGTGTGTATGACGGCAAAATGCATCCGGTTGACAGTAACGACATCTCATTTAAAATTGCCGGCATGATGGCTTTTCGCGAGGCGTTTCATAATGCACAACCCCAACTGCTCGAACCTATTTATGATTTAGAAGTTGAAATGCCCGAAGAACTTATGGGCGATGTGATGAGCGACCTGCAAAGCCGCAGAAGCATTATCACAGGCATGGACTCGCGCAATGGCCACCAGATTATCAAAGCTAAAACTCCTTTGGTTGAACTGGATGGTTATTCAACTGCGCTTAAATCAATAACACAAGGTAAAGCAAAAATTAAAACTACGTTTGCCGAATATTCGCCTGTGCCGCCTGAGTTGCAAAAAAAGCTGCACGAAGATTATAAGAAAAGCGAAGCACAGCTTAACTAAGTGGTATTATTGGTTAACGCAGAAGCGCAAATACGAAGAGAAAAAACCACAGCGCCTTTGCGCCTCTGCATTAGTTTATTTTATTGATTAATAAAAATCAAATCCTAATATCCAGTTGTATATTTTCCATTTAGGATAAGCTGCCACATTACCTCTAACTCATTTACTTAATTATCTCCATATCTTTTATCCCATCAAACTGCGGCTGTAAAATCCACTTGCCTGTTTTATCAATTAAGCCCCATTTATCACCCATTTTAGCAGCAGCATATCCGTTTTTAAAATCGCGCACACCGTCAAACTGTGGGGCTATAACCCAGTTGCCTTTATTATCATAAAAACCCTTTTTGCCATTTTTACGGCCATCGCAAAGTCCTTCCGAAAAATCTCCCCACACATCGGTATCGTTTATATCAAGTATTTCGCCCTGCCGGTTAACGTATGCCCAGCGCTCGCCATTTTTAACTCGTGCCAGTCCACTTTCTTTATCAAACTCCTTACCCGAATTAAACTGAGGTTTAATTACCCACTCGCCTTTGGGGTTTATATATCCAAGCAAGCCATCATTAATTTTTGCCCATGCCAGCCCATTTTTAAAATAGCCCACGCTTTCAAACTGTGCCGGTATAGCCACTTTGCCTTCGGCATTTATAAACCCAAACTTTTTGTCGGCAGCACGATATGGGGCCATGCCTTCGGTAAAGTCGCGCACATCTGTGGCATCAGCCGCCACCGGCATTTCTGTGCCCTGCTTGTTTATTATAAAATATTTACCTCCAAGTTTTACATAAGCCACCCCTTCATCAAAATCGCATCCGTCATCATACTTAGCTTCAATAACTACTTTTCCCATGGTATTTATATAACCCCACTTTTCGCCTTTTTTTATCAGCGCCAGCCCATCTTTAAATCCGGCCACATCAAACCCAAGGCCGTCTTTTATTTTAAACCCAGCCGCTTCCACCGCCAACTTTTCATTTTTTAAATTGATAAAATGATATTGCCTTTGGTCGCGGTCGTAAATGGCAGCCAAACCTTCGGGAGAAAAGCGATAACACTTTTCATATTGGGGCTGTATTAGTATTTCGCCTTTTATATTGGTATATCCCCATAGTTTAGTACCGGCAGGTTTTACTTGTGTAACATACGTTTGTGCTGTTGCGCATTGGGTGGCAAGCAGTGCTGCTGCCAGCATTAATTTATTTGTCATTTTAATTTTGATTTATGGTTTATACAAAAATATTTTTTTAAAGCAAATGCAGCAAAATTGTTTATGAACAGGTGATGCTTGCATTAGCATTTGGTTGATGGTAAGGGGATGTATTATTATAAACCCTAACTAATTAGACTTTGAATAATTTTACATCTTTCAAGTTCCTGCAGCACGATCAAAATTTTTTTGATACTCCTTATGATTGGTGCCCATCCATTTATCCCAAAAGTTAAAATACAATCCATAGTTGCAGTTTACCAACCGATGATGCATGTTGTGGTGTGTGGAAGTGTTATTCCATCTGAGCAATGGATTTTTTAAAAAATTTTTTGGATATAGTTCGTATCCTAAATGGCCAATTATATTCATTACAGTCATAAGAACCAAAAAAATCAAAATAGCTAACGGATGCACAGGCATAATAAAAACGATAAGCGGCAGCACACCCACTTCGATAACTGCTTCTAACGGATGAAAAGAAAATGCAGCCCAAGGTGATGGATTGTTAGATAAATGATGGATACGGTGAAACACAGGAAAAACATTTTTTAGGTGCATAAATCGATGTGTCCAGTAAAAATACGTATCATGAATAAACAACATTAAAAAAACACTAACCACAAAGTACAATTTACCATACTGGTGAATGTCCAAATAAATAAAAGTATAATCATGTTTACGCAGCCAGCGAAGTAACAGTGCGGTAAGAGCAAAAAAGATAAACGTAATAAACGAGTAAATTATTTCGGTGCGCACTTTTTTAGTTTCAGGAAAAGCAACTTGTATTTTGCGTGGTGCAAAATGTTTTTTCTTCCACATGTAAAAAACCAACCATGCCATGCCCGAAAATAAAATGTAGCGGCCTGCATTGGCGGCATACATGCCAATGGTAAAATCGGTATAGTCAGAGTTTAAAAACAGTTGATCCATTACTAGCTTATGGTAGCCATTGCAAACTTACAAATTGTTGTTTTTTGATAAGATGTGATTGCAAACACCTAAATAAATAGAGTGTTGTTTTAATTAGTCGTCAATGGTTATTTTAGCAAACTTAAATAGGCATGTGAAATAGCCACTGTCTGAACGGTTTTCAGTAAAATATATAATTCCTATTTCATGTAGCTTTTTATAAAGTATAAAATATAAACAGATGAAAGTACCTTTTTCGCCCCCGCGCATGGATAAGCGTATAATTGATGAAGTGGCCGATACACTGTTATCGGGATGGATAACTACCGGCCCTAAAACAAAAAAATTTGAAAAGGAAATATCTTCTTATTGCGGTGTTGAGTCAACGCTGTGTTTAAATTCTGCTACAGCCGGGCTCGAAATAATTTTGCGCTGGTATGGAGTAGGAGAGGGCGATGAGGTTATTTTACCAGCGTATACATATTCAGCCACTGCCAATGTGGTGATGCATTGTGGAGCCAAACCTGTTTTTGTGGATGTAAAAGAGGATTTTACCATTGATGTAACCGAAATACAAAAACATATTACCTCAAAAACAAAAGTTATAATGCCAGTAGATGTGGGCGGTTTTTTGTGTGATTATGATGCTATTAATGCCATTGTAAAGCGAACCGATATTCAATCAAAATTTATAGCGAATGGAGAAAATCAAAAAAAACTTAACCGCATTTTGGTTTTATCTGATGCAGCACATTCGTTTGGTGCTACCTCTAAAAACCGAATGGCGGGAAGTTTGTGTGATATAAGTGTGTTTTCTTTTCATGCTGTAAAAAATTTAACCACTGCCGAAGGCGGTGCCGTTACATTAAATCTTCCGGCACCATTTAGTAACCAAGAGGTGTATGATTTTTTATGTGTTTATACCTTACATGGACAAAACAAAGACGCGCTTGCTAAAATGCAAAAAGGAAACTGGCGCTATGATATTGTGGAAGCAGGGTATAAATGCAATATGACTGATATTATGGCAAGCATTGGCCTTGTTGAACTAAGCCGATATGCCGAAACAATGGATCGCAGAAAAAGGATTGTTGATATGTACGATACTGCATTTTCAAAGTTTTCATGGGCGCAGATACCTCCATCAAAAACGGATGGTATTGAAAGTTGTTATCACTTATACCTGTTGCGAATTAATAACATAAACGAAATGCAACGCGATGAAATACTGCAAAAAATTTTCGATAAAGATGTAGCTGTAAATGTTCATTTTATTCCTGTGCCCATGTTTTCGTTCTATAAAAATCTTGGGTATGATATAAAAAATTACCCTGTAACCTATGATAACTATTCGCGCGAAATTTCTCTGCCGGTGTTTTATACAATGACGGATGAGCAGGTTAAATTTGTGATTGATGCAATTAGTGAATCGGTTACAGCCGTGTTGAATATTAAATAATATGAGCAAAAGAGTTTTTGATTTGCTGCTGTCGTTGTTACTGCTTTTGCTTTTTTTTCCGGTATTTGTTTTTATAGCATTGCTTATTAAACTCGATAGCAGAGGGACAATTTTTTATTTGCAAAGCCGCGTGGGTAAATCAAATGCTGATTTTAAAATTTATAAATTCCGTACCATGCATCCTGATGCCGACAAGCGGGGTTTGTTAACCGTGGGTGGCCGCGATCCGCGTGTTACACGTGTTGGCTATTTTCTGCGCAGGTACAAATTGGATGAACTGCCCCAGTTTATTAATGTGCTTAAAGGCGACATGAGTTTTGTTGGCCCACGCCCCGAAGTAAGAAAATATGTTGACTTATATACACCTTCCCAATTAAAGGTACTGGATGTAAAACCCGGTATTACCGATTTTGCAAGCATTGAATTTAGCAATGAAAACGAACTGCTTTCAACCGCTGCCGATCCTGAAAGCTATTATATTAAAAACATTATGCCAGCAAAACTCGAACTTAATTTAAAGTACATACACAATCCGGGCCTTTTTACCGATTTAAAAATTATGTGGCTTACTTTTTTAAAAATTGTTTCATAAAAAAAGAGGAGCTATATGACTCCTCTTTTTTCTATTAACAATATTAGATTACAGGCCAAACCCATAGTAAGCACGCATGCCATTAGGATAAATTCCTTCCATAAGTACACCGCCTTTTTTGGTGGCAAGCACTTCTTGTAAATCAGCCGTGCTTGCTATTTTTTGATTGTCAATGGCAGTAATTATAAATCCTTCGCGTATGCCTGCACTGCGAAGTTTTCCTGCTTCAAGGTTCGAAATTTTAACTCCTCCATTTATTCCAAGTTGTTTTTTGTCTTTATCGCTTACATCGCTAAATACAGCACCAAGGGCATTAATTACACCGGCCGATGTTGCACTGTTTACAGATGCCGTGCGCTCAGCATTGTCTTTTAATGTTATCGGAAAAGTTTTTTCATCACTGCCACGCAGTACGGTTATATTTAAGTTATCACCAGGGTTTAAACTTCCTATCTGTTCCTGCAACTCATTGGTTGACGACACAGTTGCATTTCCTACTTTGGTTATTACATCGCCTTCCTTAATTCCTGCTTTTTCGGCAGCACCACCATCGGTTACACCAGTAATGTAAACACCTTTTAATGTTTTTAAATCTTTTTCTTCTGCAAGTTTTTGGTCAATGTCTTTAATGCTAACACCTATAAAACCGCGTTGCACCTTTCCATATTCAAGCAAATCCTTGGTAACCTTTCGCACAATGTTTGACGGAATGGCAAACGAATATCCAGTGTAGGATCCAGTGTTTGACGCAATGGCTGCATTTACTCCTACCAGCTCGCCATTGGTGTTTACCAATGCGCCACCGCTGTTGCCAGGATTTACTGCAGCATCGGTTTGTATAAACGATTCTATTGAAAAAGGCTTATCGTTAAGTATGTGTATGTTGCGCCCCCGTGCTGATACAATGCCTGCCGTTACGGTACTGGTTAAATTGAATGGATTGCCCACAGCCAACACCCACTGCCCCACTTTTATATCATCTGAATTAGCGTAAGGAACAAAAGGAAGTTGTTTGCCATCAACTTTTATAAGTGCAAGGTCTGTTGACGGGTCGCGACCAATTACACGCGCTGTATATTTTCTTTTATCATCAAGTGTAACTTCCACTTTTTCGGCATTTTCTACCACGTGGTTGTTGGTTACAATATAACCGTCATCAGTAATAATTACACCAGAACCTGATGACTGCTGCTCTTGCCGCGGCATTTGCTGCCCCCAAAAATTAAAGGGGTCAAAAAATAATCCGTTGTTTACAGGCTGGTAGGAAAAAGTTGTGGTAACATGCACCACTGCCGGCACAGTGCGTTCGGCTGCCGATGTAAAATCAATATTTACAGGTACATTGTTTCCTGAATAATTAACCATTTTTACAGGCGCTGTTTCCTGTTTGTACGATTCCTGCTTTTGTTCAAGCTGCTTGTAAACAGCTACCGAGGTAATGCCGCCAATAGCAGCTACCAATAATACGCTTAGTGATTTTTTTAATTGAGACATCATGGGTTTATTTATTTAATATGTGATTTTAATTTTTTTCTTTTTTCAATTACTCCTCTAACATTGTGCCAGCGAAATTATGGCAGTAGTTGTGAACCGGCTATGAAGCATTCCTTAACGAACTTTTAACAAAATCGTTTTTAAACCTATTTTTACAACGTTTATACACTGACAAAATTTTATTTCAACTGACAAAATTTATTTTATGCATGTCAATTTTATAAAATATCACGGAGCCGGCAACGACTTTATTTTGATTGATAACCGTAAAAATAGTTTATCAGCCATTACGGAAAAACAAATTGAGATGCTGTGCAATAGACATTTTGGTATTGGTGCGGATGGATTGATTACATTGAATAAAAGTAAGAAAGCCTCTTTTGAAATGATTTATTACAATGCCGATGGTCGCGTGGGCAGCATGTGCGGAAATGGTGCGCGTTGTTTTGTGCTATTTGCACATAATTTAGGACTGATAAAAAATGAAACTGAATTTACAGCTTATGATGGTCTGCACAGAGCCATTATAAAATCTGTTACAGGCAATAGTGCAATAATTAAAGTAAGCATGAGCGATGTACGTGAAATTGAAGAGGGAAACGGATTTTATTTACTTAATACCGGCTCACCCCATTATGTAACATTTGTAAAAGGAATTAATACTATGAATGTTGTAGGCGATGGAATGAAAATTCGTTATAACAATAGGTTTAAAAAAAACGGAGTTAATGTAAATTTTATTGAGGCCATTGATGGAGTGCTGAAAATAAGAACCTACGAACGTGGAGTTGAAAATGAAACACTGGCCTGTGGAACCGGAATTACTGCATCAGCCATTGTTGCACACCATGCTGGATTTATTAACCCAAATTCTAAACAAGTAAAATTGCATGCTCTTGGTGGAGATTTGACAGTGTATTTTAAAAAGAATAAGAACGGGTATAAAAATATTTTTTTACAAGGTCCTGCTGAGATGGTTTTTTCGGGGGTAATTCAGGTTTAGTTTTAGATGTAATGTATTTTAAAATTTTAATTAAATAATTTTTAACACCGCTTAAAAGCAAATGAAACGCATCGCAATTTTTGCATCGGGTTCGGGCAGTAATGCCGAAAATATTATTTGTTATTTTAAAAACTCGCCTTTGGCGCATGTGCAATTAATTTTAACTGACAATGCAATGGCTGGTGTTATTTCTCGTGCTCATAACCTTGGGGTACATTGCGAAATATTTAACGTTGATGATTTAAAACAACAAGGTAAAATATTAATACTGCTTTTGCTGCATAAAATAGATTTTGTGGTGCTTGCAGGTTTTTTAAAACTTATGCCTGCTGATATTATTCAAGCCTATAAGGGAAGAATTATAAATATTCATCCTGCATTGCTTCCTGCATTTGGAGGTAAGGGCATGTATGGACTTAATGTGCACAATGCTGTAATAAAATCAGGCGCAAAAGAATCGGGTATTACCATTCATCATGTAAACGAAAAATTTGATGATGGCGAAATTATTTTTCAGGCAAAAGTGGAAGTTGATAAAAACGAAACTGCCGAAACATTAGCCGATAAAATTCACCAGCTTGAATACAAACATTTTCCCATTATAATAGAGAAGATTATCTCTCAGATTCAATAAGGTTTGTAAATCGGTCAAAGTCTTCGATAACCGACACATTGTGTGGAATGTGTAATGACTTGCTAAGTAACTGTGTGCCCGATAAAATAATTTGTGTGTGTGGGTAACTGCTTGCAAGGCGCTGAATAAAATTTTGCACATCTTTAAGTTTTGTAGGAGATGTAATTACGCTTACAATATAATTTGGATGAAAAGTATTAAAAGCAGTTTGTAAACAATCAAATGGCAAGTTTTGTCCTAAATAAACACTTTGCTGCCCTCGTGAACGAATAAGATAATTTGCATACAGCAATCCTAATTCATGTGATTCTCCCTGGGGAAGAAATAACATAAATTTTTTTGTGCTGTGATTTGCTTCGGTTTTTAAACCATCACTGGCCGCAATAATTTTTTGCCGTATAAGGCTGGCTAAAAAATGTTCGTATGCAGGACACACACATCCTGCCTGCCACATCATACCCACACGATGCAAAAAAGGAAAAATCAGATTGGTCATCGTAAGCTCAAAGCCTTCTTTCAAAATATTTCTTTGAATGATTTTTTCCAGACCTTTCTCATCCATTCGCATTACAGCATTTATTAACGACTCTAATTGCAGCAATGTTGAGTTTGATTTTTCAATGTGTTCTAAAACAAGTTTTTCTATTTCACACTCATTAAGGCAGGCTATTTTAGAAATTTTGTGGCCAATGCGATTAAGCATTGCTATGTTTAACAGCAGTTTTAAATCATTGTCGGTATAATAACGAATGTTGGTGGCAGTACGTTTTGGCTGGGGTACATTATATCGCTGCTCCCAAATGCGTATGGTGTGCTGTTTAACACCTGTTAGCGCTTCTACTTCTTTTATAGAAAACCTGTTTATCTGCATTGTTTAATAATTTAATCAACACATGCCATTGACATTTGTTTAATCAGTTTCCAAAAAATTACACAAAGATTAGGGTACATTTTTTTACGGAAAAATAATTCCAGGATAGGAAGTAACATTGGCTTGAGGAATACGGCAGCCATACTTTATGTTAAGCGCCTTTATACATTCGTTGGCTATACACGCGTTGCCTCGTGCATTTAAATTTAACCCATCAAGCGAAAACAAAGTGCCGCTGTTAAATTTCAATGAGTATGAAGCACCATTAAATACAATTCCGGTTTTTAGGGTTTTATAGTAGGCGTTTATATCTACATACAATAAATCATACTGTGCCGCTGTGTTTTTTAGTGTGGTGTTAAAGCTTGAAACAGCTGTTTTAACTTTATTTATTTCAGCAGCATCAAGTACATACATATCTGTAAGCGGTTTAACGGTGCTTGAGCCCCATCCTGCACAATATATACTGTCAAGTGGAACCGACATTAAAACATATTCTGTTGACTTTACTTGTCTGCGCTGGCCTGTGGCTGCGGCATCTTCCATAACCAGTGCATTGTTCCCCTGGGTAAACTGGATAGCCGGATTTAACAGTGCATAAAGCGTGTTTAACGAGTCGGCTTCTGTTTGCGTTAGTACAAGTGCATTATAGGGTATGGTGGTAAAGTATGGAAGGTCGGCAATATCGGGTATGTTGGTAATTATTCCCTTGGCTTGTGTTGATACCATGGTGGCAACCGAATTTTCGATGGAGGGTTTAAAAACCGAATCGGGAGTTATAATGTCAAGTGCTTCATCGCCACCCATACATGCATATCCCATTACATCAGCAAGCCCAATTCGAAATGAAAAAAAAGTAGGGTTTTGGTTTTTAGCATCAGCTAAAACGGTTGACTGCCCCGGCTGCGAAGCAAAACGAGAATAGAAATGATTTTTTGAAATAAGGAAAAGAGGATTTCCAAAATCCTGACTTTGCACCTGATAAGACTTCATGCCGGGCACACTCATGTTATTAAACGGGCCCTGGCTTCCAATATACACATCAATAGAAGCATCGCCCTGCTGCGCCACGTTTTGCGCGGATAGAGTAGTGGTGCCATTGCAAAATGTTTTGTTTGTTAAATTAAGTTTGGCGTTGCTTAATGTGCCGTATCCTGTAGTGCTGTTAAACAAAGGTTGGGTAAACTCGCCTCCGCCTACATATAAAAACTGGTTGGCCATGATGGCAGCAAAAGAATTTTTTTGCCCATCGTTAAACAATGCGCCATCCATATATCCGGCTGACGATTCGGTGCCAATGGCAACATAATTTGAAAAGTCAAGTCCGTTGGCATCAAAAGAAAGTTCGTTTATTTTGGGTTTGCATGCGCTAAATAAAAATGCGAAGGCAAAAAAAGCAAGTATGTTTTTATTTTTTGTCATCGTATTAAAATTTAAAGTTAATGCCAAGCCCTATGCAATTGGCTATGGTATTGTATGATCCTTTAAACAGGGTTTCACTGTTTGTGTCCTGTCGTTCTTTTAATGTTTCAAACAAGTAACCAAAATCAATATCTATTTTTTCAGTGGCTTTTAAAGTAATGCCGGCAGCAAACACATATTTGTTTGCATCAGGATTATCGGGCGTAACGTATCCGTTTTTTACGGGTGTTTGGTCGTATGCAACACCGGCACGCACATCTAATTTTTTATGCACTGCATATTGCATTCCCAGTCGTACGGCTACTGCATCTTTGTACTTGCGTCCGCTGCGCCCGTTTTCGTTTAGTTCGGCATATTGTGATGAGAATTCAAAATTAAGTGAGTCAAATTTATTCCAACTTGTTATATTGGTTTCAAACGAAAGTTTAATTTCTTTGGTAAGCTGGTAGACTATTCCTAAACTAAGCACCGAAGGCAAACGCATGCGGCTGCTAAAATCTGCTGATGCAGGAATTTGGTTGCTTAAGTTTGATGGTATGTTGGTAAACTGAGCATCGCCTTTTATACTCATATTTATTTTCGACCGGTATGCCAGCCCCATTTGAAGGCTTTCGTTAAACTTTATCATTATACCGGCATTAAGGCCAATGTTGTTTGCTTTGCCATCAAAGTTTGCCTTACCATAGCTACTGGTAGTTGTAGCTACATCAATTGCTTTGGAATAAGTAGCTTTTGCATGAGCATACACAAAACCTAATCCAATCGAAAATTTTTCTGAAATCCGGTACGATGCCGTTGGCTGAACAAATAGTGTTTTTAACTCTGCTTCCTGCACAATGTAACGGCCTTCCCAGTCATCGGCCCATTTTATGCCCGTGCCATAAGGGCTGTTTACCGACAGGCCAATAGCAAGTTTTTCTTTTAACTTATATGCTCCGTAAAAATGCAAAGGCAAAAACAACTTGCCTTCGGCATGCGTTTCTTTTCCCGTAAGGGGGCTCATGTAAACTGTACGTGGCAGCAATGCATGGGCACCAAATAAAAATGAATTTTTTTCCAAAAAAACTACCGCACCAGGATTAAAAAAATTAGCCGATGCATCCAGCGCCCAACCTGTTAGCGAGCCTCCCATTGACGTGGCTTTGGGGCTTTGCGTATTTATCTGAAAAGCGCCTGCCTGTAATCGCAGTTGTGAAAAAACAAAAAACAAAACAAGAAGTACCGTAGTGGTTTTTTTCATATAGGTGTTAGAGGTAACAAATGTAAAGGTATATTGGCTAATATAAAAGTATTCAAAATATTTGCTTTGGTTATTTTCAACAATGCAATGTGGGCAACGTAATGGTTGTAATTGTGCGTATTTATAGCTTGGTGTGATTTTTATATAATGTATTTAGTGAGGTTATTTTACCTTAGCGCAAAATATTTATGCAATAAGCAATATGGAAAACCTGTATGATGTTATTGTTATTGGCGGTGGATGTGTGGGCATTGCATCGGCATATAAAATAAACCTTCACTTTCCACAATTAAAAGTTTTGGTTCTTGAAAAGGAAGATAAACTTGCCGCACACCAAACAGGACGCAATTCGGGTGTTATTCATTCGGGACTTTATTATAAGCCGGGTTCATATAAAGCTAAAAACTGTGTTGACGGCAGGCATGAGTTAGTGCAGTTTTGTAAAGACCATAACGTGGCACATGATATTTGCGGAAAAATAATTGTTGCCACCCATGCCGATGAACTGCCTCACATGAGCCGGGTGTTTAACAATGGATTGCAAAATGGAGTGGAGGGAATACAAAAAATTGATGCGCAGCAGATAAAAGACATCGAACCTTACTGCACAGGCATTGCAGGCTTGTGGGTGCCATGCACCGGCATTGTGGATTATGTTGGACTTACAAATACCATAGCTCAACTTATCAAAAATAAATTTAGTGGAAGCGATGTATTAACCGGGCATCAGGTTGAGGCTTTTGAAAAAGCGGATGGTGTAACAACAGTAGTTACATCCAAAGCAAAGTATAAGGCGAAGCATATAATAAACTGTACAGGGTTGTTTAGCGATAGGATTGCAAAAAAAGATGGTGTTGATCCGAACATGCAAATTGTAGGTTTTCGTGGCGACTATTATGATTTAACCGATAAGGGTATGAGCAAGGTTCGTAATTTAATTTACCCCGTGCCTAATCCTCAGTTTCCTTTTTTGGGTGTGCACTTTACGCGTATGATATTTCATGGTGTAGAGTGCGGGCCTAATGCTGTGTTTACCTTTAAGCGCGAAGGGTATGGCAAAACAGATTTTAACCTGCGTGATGCTTTACAGGCAGGCACATATAAGGGTACATGGAAGTTGTTTTTTAAACATTGGCGGTTTGCAGTGGATGAATATAAACGTGCGTTTTCAAAACGCCTTTTTCTGGAGCGCCTGCAGCGGCTAATACCTTCATTGCAAATGGATGATATTATTCCAGGCAGGGCAGGGGTGCGAGCTATGGCACTTGATGCCGATGGCAATATGATTGACGATTTTAAAATAGAATATCATAATAACGCAATACATGTACTTAATGCTCCATCACCTGCAGCTACAGCCTGCCTTGCCATTGGCACTGCCGTAAAGGATATGGCACAAAAACAGTTTTCATTAAACTAAAATCTTTCCTCATGGGGTGTAAGTCGTTTGGTTTAATTAATTATTGTTTGTACTATCTTTAATATATCATTTTAAAACGTGTTCGTTTCTAAAAAAGGGGCAATGTAGTGTAATAAATCACCGATGTTGGCGATTGACACAGGTTTATTACTTTTAAACCTTTGCCCGAAAATTATATGGATATACGTGTTTGCATATTTGACGATAACAAAAAAGTGCGCGATGCGCTGGGCATGATTTTAAAAGGCACCGATGGTTTTGAGTGGTGCGGAAGTTTTGCCGACTGCAATAATCTTATTTCCGATTATAAAAAAGCCAATGCCGATGTGGTGCTGATGGATATACAAATGCCGGGCAAAACAGGAATTGATGCAGTAAAAGAATTGAAATCAAAATTTCCAACAGCAAAAATTCTGATGCTTACCAACTTTGATGAGGACGATAAAATATTTTCTTCTATATGTTTTGGTGCATCGGGTTATCTGCTAAAAAATACTTCGCCTGTTAAACTGATTGAATCTATTAAGGAAGTGTACGAAGGTGGTGCGCCCATGACACCTGTAATTGCGCAAAAGGTGCTGAAGATGTTTCGCAACAGCCCTCCGCATAAAACTCCTGAACAAGATTACAATCTTAGCCCCCGCGAAAAACAGGTGCTTGAGTGTTTGGTAAAAGGAATGAGTTTAAAAATGGTGTGCGATGAGTTGTCCATATCCTACGACACCGTGCGCACGCATGTAAAACATATTTACGAAAAACTGCATGTGGTGAGTATGACAGAGGCGGTGGCAAAGACCATTAAAGAAAAACTGTTGAGTTTTATTTTTTTCTGATTCAGGTACTTTAAGTATTCATTTTTCTATTAAAAACTGATTTTATGATGTTGAGATTCCTCACTTCGTTCGGAATGACATTGACACATTTTTATTAGGGAGGGGAGGAGTGGGGGGGGGGGGGGGGGGGGCGCCCGGCCCCCGCCCCCGCCACAAAAAAA
>CAYSPG010000019.1:0-68938 GCA_964432885.1 uncultured Flavobacteriaceae bacterium | reverse complement strand
AAACATTTCATCACCGGCCGTGTTGATACCCGCAAGATTTGTTGGTGATGACCAAATGCCGTTTTCATTTTTAGTTATCCAAATATCTTTTCCGCCACTGCCTCCCGGCATATCGCTTGAGAAATAAAGTGTGGTTCCGTCAGCCGATAAACTTGGGTGTCCGGATGTGTATGCATCAGAATTTAATGGCAACAATTCGGGATCACTCCACTTAGCACCATCGTAAACGGTTTTGTAAATTTTGCATTGTCCGTCCTTACCTTTTTCATCAGCAGGTTTACAACGGGTAAAATACATTACACTGCCTTTGCTGTCGAAGCATGCTGCGCCTTCGCTGGCTTTTGTGTTTACCACATCGCTAATGGGTGTGGGTATGCTCCATTTTCCGTTGTTATCTTGCGTAGATTTAAATAAGTCGTAAAATTTTTCTCCATACCAAGCATCATTGCCACTACCGGCTGATTCGGCACGTGATGAGGTAAAGTATAGCGTGTTTTTTTCTAAACGAGATGCAGCTGCTGCAAAGTCAAAACTTTTGGTGTTAAGAGCGTTAACGTTTTCTACTTTCCATTTGGTTGGCTTGTCCTTCCATTGTTGTGCCATTTCACTGCTTGAAGCACCGTCTTGTCCTTTTGCATCGGATGGGTTTAATCCTTTGTAAGCATTGTATTGTGCAATGGCTTCGTCATAGCGGCCAGCCATCTTAAGAGCATCAGCATATTTTAATGTGGCAATAGGATCGGCAAGGTTTCCTTTTACAGCTTTTTCATACCAGTTAATGGCTTCCTTGTTGTTGTTCATTTTGCTGTAACAATCAGCTGTTTTGTAAGCCATTTCGGCTTTTACCGTTTTGCTGTTTTCTTTAGCATATGCTTTTTTGTATAAATCTGCTGCATCAGCATAGCGACCGGCATTATAAATTTTGTCGGCTTTTTCGGTTTTACTTTTCTTTTTATCAGCAGCATAAGTGGTTTCCACGGCAAACAGGCACGCAACCAAAAGCATCAATACGGATAATTTTTTCATAATTTGATTATAAGATTGGTAAATTCAGGTATTAGATGGCAAAGAAAAAGATATTTTCGATACCATCAAAACCGAGCCGCAAAGAAAGTAAGTTATTGGGGATAAACAAGCAAGTAGGCAAAAAAAGGTTGATACAGACCTTAGTTTCAGAAATTTCAAGCTATTATTTGGAGAAAAATGAATATGTACGTTCTCCTTTGCCTTTACAAGGGAAATTGGAATTTGTGTAACCGCATCATTTTCACCCGTTCTCATTAAATTAATTAACATTGCTCCCCTTAATATTATTATGAGCAAGTCGTCTGAATATACTCTTGAGCGTGTTACGCTTTCAAATCTGGATAAATTAATTCCGCTTTATAAAAATGCTTTTAATCTCGATTTGCCTCATTCGTTTATTGAAGGCAAGTTCAGATGCAATGCAAATGGAAAAGACACATTTGCTTTTATTGCAATTGCCGCTGACGGAACTACTGCTGCCTATTACAATGTGTTGCCTTACATAATTTCATATAAAGAAAAAGAAATGTTAACCGTGCAATCGTGCGTGGCTATGACACATAGTGAGCACAGGGGTAAGGGCTTATTTCCATTGCTTGGCAAAGCGGTACACGATTTGGCACGTGATGAAGGAGCACGTTTTATTTTTGGATTTCCTAATCCGCAATCGTATCATGGTTTGGTTAACAAAATGAACTTTACACATGCCGATACGATGAAAAGTTACCGATTTAAGGTTTCAACTCTTCCTTTAGGCCGACTGCTTAAGAAAATAAAAATGCAGGATATGTATTTGGCTTTTGCAAAAAGCCGTTTGCATAAAATTGAAGCCGCCAGTCAGCCATTTGTTAATTCTGTTATTGATACCGAAACAGGAGGTGTTATTAGAAGTCAGAATTTTATTAATTATAAAAAATATTCAGGTTGTGTAGTTACTGAAGTAGAGGAAAAAAAAGTTTGGCTTAAAGTTGATAACGTAATAAATATTGGAGATATGGAACGCGCAGATGAAAAAACATTTTTGCAGATAATATCAAAAATTAAAAGCCTGTGTGTGCCGCTTGGTATTACCGATATTGTATTTAATGTAGCTCCCGGCACGTATTACGATAGCATGATGGCTAAATTAAATGTTCCGTTTAAAGAAACCCTACCTGTTTTGTATTGGGAGTTCGACAGTGGAATTGACTTAAAAAAAATAAGATTTACGGGAGCTGATTACGATACATTTTAAAAGCATCACGCAATTATTTTCTTCCAAAAAGTTTTTTAAAAAAAGTGTAGTTAATTCTCACTTCAGTTTTTTTTGCATCAATTAAAGTGTAATTCCCAGCGGCACTTAGTGTGTGCAAACCGTTTTTGTAGGTTTTAAATTTATACGGCAAAACTTCGGCTACTTCTTTTTCCGAAAATTTATTTTCCGACAATTCGGTAATTTCATTGATAACAATTCTGTCGCCATAACTTGTAGATGAATCCTGCGAGGGGCGATACAGTTTGTTGTTATGTAAAAACATAGTTCCACCAGGGCGCGAAGATGAAACATCAATTTTGACAGGATTTAGTAAATGAGGTTGCCAGGTGCCGTTAAGCGTATCCGAATAAAATATATGCAATTTTAAATCGGGCTTGTTGTTTTTTAATGTGCAAAACAGCCACCATTTGTTGTTATAGTATATAACAGAAGGATCTACTGCTTCAATGTTTCCAATAAGAACAGTTTCCTTGACAATCGAAAAATCTTTTTTGTTCAGTTCATAAAGCGTAAGTTTTTTTGACTGGCAACATTCGGGTATCATAAAAAGTTTTCCCTTATCTTCAAATAAGTATGGGTATGAAAAATGCTCGTTGCCTTCTAAAAATGTTTTTCCGTTTTTAAAATAATTTTTTTTGTCAAACTCCATTACCGAAAGTTTGCCCCGGTTGTTTTTAAAATCCAAATTCTCAAAAATTATTTTTACCGAATCTTCTGTCTCAACACCAAACGGGTCGGCAAAAATGCCGTGCGTTGGGTGCGGAAACCAAATTACTTCATCGGTAAAATTATCTTCAAGACATTTTGAAATGTGTTTTGGAATTACACCCACATTCCAAACTTCTTTGGTAAAAAGTAATTGCAAGCGCTGCTTACATAAATTCAGAAACAACAGGGATGTAAATTGTATCTGTTTTAAAAGTGAAACCTTATAAATTTCAAAATCATCAATACTCCCCTTGTTGCCATGCGAAATTTTATTTACCAGCAATTCAATGCTATCACTCAGCCACTCCTGAGCTTCGCTATAAACATTTGTTAGCGTTTTATTCCACGAGTAATTTAATATTCTGAAATTTCCAATTTGCAAAACAGCATGGTTTGCAAGCAGCGCAACACAAATTGTTTTCGAAGGGTTACTAACCTCCATATTTTCATCCGTCAATTTGTTGTTGCTTATAAAGCCAAACATCCACGCACCATATTTTGACTTGGTAAATTTTTCGTCACAAAATAAACTTTCGTCATCGCTGCAAAAAATAATGTCAGCACCAAAATTCTGTTTGCCTTCAACATCCTGCATCTCAAAATAAGGAAGATGGCTGAATATCGAATCAATATCAACCAATGAATTTAGTTTATTTAAAGTAAATTTTTGAAAAAAATGCGACTTTTTTGGAAATTCAAAATTACCATCAATAAAAATTGCACCCACCTCTATCAAGCCTTTTTCTTCTGCAATTTGCAATGCATTTAGTTTCCACTGCTCAATAGTGGATTTAGTACGCAGCGCAACACGCAAAGGTGTTTTAATTTTTTCGGCCATATTATTTTATAAACGGCAACACCGAAACCATTGGCATAAAATACGGTGCATGTTTTGAGTTATAATTTTTTAATTGCTGCAAATACAAAAATCGCTTGTTATGAATACTGTAAGCATCAGGAATTTTTATAGGAAGCAGAAGTTTAAAATGATTTAACCTGCTAGCAGCCTTATAAATGTGCAGCGGTTTTATTCCCGGAATCATTGGCAATGCAATGCCTGTTTTTTTTAAAAGAAAATTTTGTGAATGAACAAGCGAAACATTTTTATTTAGCTGTACAGGCGATGATAAAGGCGAATACAAAACATGCGTTTGAAAAAGTTGTTGCAATAATTTTTGCAATTCATGGCAGTATTCATTAAACCAACTGTTTATTTTTTGTTCAGTGGGTTTGGATTCAAACCATTTTTTACGCCAGCCAATAAGTTCGTAAACCAACTCATACAGTTTTCCGTCTTTGATATTTAATAACTCAAAATCATATTTTAAAGCATTGGCTTCAAGCAACAGGTTGCGAAGTTTTACCACTTTTAATTTTTGCTGTATGGATGCAGTAATAAAATTTTTTACAAGATACTCCAGTGCAATTTGTTTGTTCAGTTCATTTTTTTCTTCCTTGGGCAAAGAAAAAGGAAGTTGGATTGTCTTTTTTCCGTCACGGTAAATGTATTGTACCTGAATTAAAAAGTTGTTGATGGATGCAAACTGCGTTTCGCTCAATCCAAATAACGAATGGACAAACAAATACTTTTCCTGCGATGTTAATTGCGCCAAAGGATTAAAACCGCAGGTTTCATTGTCTTTAAAAACAACTACCATATCCACGTCCGAAATGCCTGGCACCGATACGCTGCCAATCTGGTAAACCGCAGCCACTTGCGGCAAAGCCATCAGTCGCTCTGTCATCAGCCCAATACTTTGCTCGTATAGTTCAAGCGAAACGGCAACCGGAGGTTCAATAAATTTTATCATGCCTGAGTGTAAGGAATCTTTTAAGCAATTTTATTTTGCATTTGCAAAGCAAGCATTTTCACTCGCATGTAAAAATCTTGGGTAAGTCGCATTAAAATGACAGGCGGTATAGCTGCCGATTGTTTTTTTATTTTTTGCCGGCTTATAAAATCATGTTTGGTAAATTCTTTCTGCTCGTCAGGTGTAAGTTTATAATCCCATATTTCCCTTATGTGCGATGCCTCATCCATCACTTTCCAATCAGCCGGTTTAAAATCTTGTTTTGCTATTTCGAAACTAAATTTTTTAAACACCCCTTTTTTATCACGCGCCTGAACATAAAAGGATGGCAGTAGCATAAATTCACTCAACAAACTTTTAAGCGAATACATATGTGTTGGAATTTTTCCTGTATCTAAATTTTTTATTAAGCTGTTTGAAAGATTAAAAAAAGGTTTTTTAAAATCTGCATCCGGTGCCGGTGAAATTTGAAAATGCATTCCTTTATCAAAAAGCGATTTGCTGTATTTAAAAAGTTCGACAGGAAAAAATGTTTCGGGATACATTGCCAGGTATTTTTGTGGAATAACAAACCAGCGGTGATGCTGTAACGGATCAAAGCGAAAAAAATATTTTGATGACTCATACAATTTTTTGGCTACTGCCACCAACGTTTTTTCTGATTCAAAAATGCTGTTGTTTAAAATAATCAACGCATCAAAATCGCTGTAAGTGATTTCTTCTCCGGTAGCCAGGCTGCCATGGATGTATGCACCGTATATATATTCCGATAGCTCGGTTTTTAAATATGAGGCCAATTCTTGCACATACCTATTGTCACCGTCATACTTATCAATGCCTATATCAACCGGTGGTGTTAAAGCAGTTAAATTTCGCTTGCTGGCTTTTATAAGTCTGGCTGCATTTTTTTTGAAAAAAAGGGTGGCGCTTAACATGGCAAGTGCTTTATCTGTTTTGGTGCGCGGTTTAATATTAAAATAGCTGTCGGTTTGATAAAGCAATTCCATAAAGTTTTTCTGCATTTGCATGGTGCAAAGAAAAACAATCCACAGCTATTTTTCTTAGGGTTAAATGCGGTTAATTCAAATTAAATTAGCAGGTAAAATTTCAAACATTAGTTTTGCAGCCGCATTTACAAACTGTGACTGAAAAGAAAATAAACGTATTGGTGTTGCCTGCTTTGTTTCCTGAAGAAGGAAATAATTCAAAAGGAATTTTTGTTCTTGATTATATTGAATCGGTTTTGCCTTATGCCAATGTAAAAGTGTTTACTATACAATTGCACGGAAAAAAGAAAGGAATTTTTAAAGAAAACTACAACGGCATTGAAGTGCACAGGCTGATTATTTCAGACAAGAAGCCAACTAATCCGCTTTCAAAATTTTTGTTGTATATAGAATGGTTCAAACGTGGCGTTGCTTACGCAAAAACTATTTGCAACGATGTGGATATAATGCATGTGCACAATTCAGCATTGTATGGCAACATTGCTTATGCCATGTATAAAAAATTTAAAATTCCTTATGTAATAACAGAACATACAGGGCCATTTTCAAAAATATCGGGTAACATTGTGCTAAGGCAATTTGCAAAACATGCATGGAGAAATTGTGCTGCATTAATGACTGTAAGTGATGATTTGGCTATGCAGATTAAGCAAAGCGGCATGAATGCTCCGCAAACAATTACAACTTATAATCCGGTTAACACCAATTTATTTTCGCTTTGCGCTGAAACAGAAAAAAATAAAACCATCACCTTTGCATCGCGATTAGAAGATTACAAAGGCGGCTTACGAGTTGCAAAAGCATTTCAAAAAATTGAGAAAGAATTTCCCGAATGGAAATTGGTGATAATGGGTGATGGAAAAGAAAAAAATGCAATTGAAGAATTTGTAAAAAACAATTCGTTGCAAAATAAAATTTCTTTAACCGGAGAGTTCAATAAAAAATTAATGCATGAGCAGTTTTCAAAATCATCGTTCTTTGTTTTCCCCAGTGAGCACGAAACATTTGGATTGGTAGTAGCGGAGGCCATGAGCAGTGGCTTGCCCGTAATTGTAGGAAACGAAACAGCTCCAAAAGAAGTAGTAGAAGGCTGCGGAATTTTAGTTTCACCACACAATGTTGATGAAATTGCAAACGCAATGAAACAACTGATTAACGAAAGAACAAATTACAACTCAGAAAAAATACGAGCGAGTGTTGTAAACCGTTTTGGGTTTGAGGTGTTCGGAAAACGACTCATGGGCATTTATAATTCAGCAGTAAAAAATAAATAAACGAATAAGAATTAAAAAGAACTAACGAATGACTTCACACAATTGTAAATTGCCAACTGCCAACTGTAGACTATTTTTATGTGCGGCATAGCAGGAATCATTGATACATCAGGATTTAATACAGACATACTGTACAACATGTCTGCAACCATTCGGCACCGTGGGCCCGATGATGAAGGCTTTTTACTGGTGGATACCGATTATAAAGTTTCTCATGCTTATGGTGACGACTCAATTGAAGAAGTAAAATCGCAGCAACACATTAAGAGTTTTGCAGGTGCTGAAAAGAAAACAATTCTTGGTTTAGTACATCGAAGACTTAGCATTATTGATTTAAGCGCGCATGGCCACCAACCCATGACGTATGATAATGCGCGTTTTCAAATTGTGTTTAACGGTGAGGTTTATAATTACAAAGAAATAAAGCATGAGCTTGCCGGCAAAGGATACAAATTTGAATCCGACAGCGACACTGAAGTTATTCTTGCATCATACAAAGAATGGGGAGCCGATTGTGTGCAGCGTTTTATGGGCATGTGGGTGTTTGCCATTTACGATACTGAAAAACGCACACTGTTTATTTCTCGCGACCGCTATGGAATAAAGCCACTTTATTATTCTTATAAAAACAACCGTTTTGTTTTTGCCTCTGAAATAAAAGCCATTTTGCAGGATGAGAAAATTCAAAGCAAAATAAATTCATTGCATTTGTTTCAGTATGTATCGTTCGGAAAAATTTCGGATGCGTACGGAACTTTGTTTAATGACATTATTGAATTGCCCGTAGGACATAATGTGCTTTTTGATTTAAATAAAAATAAACTTGATATTTTTTCTTATTACGATTTTGCAGCAAGTGTTGAAAAAATAAAGGCAACTATTGGCAAAAATTATTTTGAAGAGTACGCTGCCCGTTTTGACGAATCCATAATGATGCACTTGCGTGCCGATGTTCCCATTGGGACTTGTTTGAGTGGAGGTTTGGATTCAAGCGCCATCATTGCGTATGCAGCACCAAAGTTGCGCGATACAATTTTTAATTCGTTTACCGCAGTATTTGACGATGCAAAAATTGATGAATCAAAATTTGCAAAAATGGTGAGTGGGCATTTCTCCAACATCAAACCGTTTTACATACAGCCTACTTCAAAAAATTACTGGAACGATTTAGATAAATTAATCTGGCATCAGGACATGCCCATTGCATCCACAAGCATGTATGCACAATGGGAAGTAATGAAACTGGCAAGACAACATGGCATGAAAGTTTTGTTGGATGGACAAGGTGCTGATGAAACACTTGGTGGCTACAGCATTTTTACAGGAGTATATTTAATGGGTTTGCTAAAGAAAATGCGGTTTGCAAAACTTTTTTCTGAAAGTCAACAGTTAAAAAACAGCCGCTCTGTTGGCATTGCAAATGAAATGGGGCGTGCTGCATTTTATTATATGCCTGAGTTTGTAAAAAAAATAGTTCGCAGCAAAGCGCGCTCAGGTTCTTCTTTTATCAGTGAAAATTTTCAAAAGCAATTTGCTGCCGTTGCTGATTCTCGAAACATGGGCACATCCTATTTGGAAATGAGTTTGCAGTACACCAAATATGGCATGCATGATTTGCTGCGTTATGAAGACAGAAACTCTATGGCGTTTTCTATTGAGTCGCGAGTGCCGTTTCTTGACCATCGCTTGGTTGAGTTTACTTTAGCATTACCCGATGATGCTAAAATGCAAGGCGGTTGGACAAAATATGTTTTGCGAAAAACAATTGACAAAAAAGTTCCTGATGAAATAGTTTGGCGCACCGATAAAAAAGGATTTGTAACTCCACAAAAAAACTGGATGCTGGAAATAGGAAAGCCATTGCGCGACTACATCACTTCATCAAACATCCCAACTATTTTAAACCGGAAAAATATTTTGGCTTCACTCGATAATCCAGCACTAAATGCAGCGCAGGTAAGCGAATTTTGGAAAGCTATTGCTGTAATAAAGTGGGCCGAAGTTTTTAAAGTAAGTGAGTAAATTTTTTTTACTTTCGCGTCCACTTTTTAGAGGAAGGATACGATGATACATTTTGCTTTAATTGGCTGCGGACGCATAGCACAACGTCATGCCGAACACATTACAAAGTTTGGAAAATTAATTGCTGTTTGTGATGTGGTTAAAGAAAAGGCTGACGAGACAGCAAAAAAATTTAATGCCAAAGCCTATTACTCCATTGATGATTTACTGAAAAATGAGCGCACGGTTGTAGTGGTTTCTGTTTGCTCACCTAACGGTTTGCATGCCGAACATTCCATTAAAGCGCTTAATGCAGGCTTCCATGTTTTGTGCGAAAAGCCTATGGCAATTAGTGTTTACGATTGTGGCGAAATGCTAAAAGCTGCTGAGCGAAATAACAAACGTTTGTTTGCCATAAAGCAAAATCGTTTTAATCCCCCTGTAGTTGCCATCAAAGATTTGATTGATAAAAATATTCTTGGAAAAATTTACAGCGTACAGCTAAGTTGCTTTTGGAATCGTAATGAAGACTACTATAAAAATTCGTGGAAGGGTACCAAGAGCATGGATGGCGGAACGTTATACACACAGTTCAGCCACTTTGTTGATTTGCTTTATTACATGCTTGGTGATGTAAAAAATGTTGCCGCCTTTATGGGAAACTATGCTCACAAAGGCATAATTGAATTTGAAGATACGGGAGTTGCCATTTTAGAATTTTACAATGGCGCTATTGGTACGTTGAATTATTCGGTAAACAGCTTTGGAAAAAACATGGAAGGTTCGCTAACCATATTTGCAGAAAACGGAACGGTAAAAATTGGCGGACAATATTTAAATGAACTCGAATATCAAAACATTAAAAATTATAAAATAGAAAATTTACCTGTAGGAAATACTGCCAATAATTACGGGCAATATCAAGGCTCCATGTCAAATCACGATATGGTTTACGAAAATGTGATTAATGTTTTGAAACACGGTGATGCCATTAACACCAGTTCGTTTGAAGGATTGAAAACAGTGGAGATTATTGATAAAATATACAGCGCAGCAATAAACAAAGCATAGTAATGAACGAACCAGTTTTAAAATCAGTTGCTGTACGCAATGTAACTTTCGGAAAAAATGTTTTGGTAATTGAACCTGCCAATCTTTACGATTGCACCATTGGTGACGACAGTTTCATTGGCCCATTTGTAGAAATTCAAAAAGGGGTAGTGATTGGAAACAAATGCAAAATTCAATCACACGCTTTTATTTGTGAGTTGGTAACCATAGGCAACAATTGTTTTATTTCTCATGGTGCTATGTTTATTAACGACTTGTTTGAAAACGGTGGCCCTGCAGGTGGAAAAAAAGAAATGTGGAAGTCAACTAGAATTGGAAACCACGTTAGCATAGGAACAAACGCAACCATATTGCCTGTTACCATTTGCGATAACGTAGTGATTGGAGCTGGCAGTGTTGTTACAAAAAATATTACTGAACCTGGCACCTATGCCGGAAATCCCGCGAGAAAAATAAAATAGGAATTAATAACCACAGGGGCACAAAGACACAAAGGATATTTAAATGAAGAGCGCGGAGGAGTTAACCACAGAGGCACAAAGACACAAAGATTATTAATGTGAAAAGAGAAACAGGGCGTTGCAAAAAAATAGATGCTGGATTTGGATTTAGTGGAAATGGAAAAAAAGAGTCTGACTGATTTAAATAAAATAACCGGAGTAGTTTTACATTGCGCCATTGAAGTTCATAAGCATCTTGGACCAGGATTGTTAGAGTCGGTTTATGAAATTTGTCTTTTTAAGGAGCTAATTTCTAATGAGCTGAATGTAGAGAGGCAAGTTTTACTCCCTGTTATTTACAAAGGTGAAACGCTAAATCAGGATTTTAGAATTGACCTGTTGGTTAATGATGAAATAATTATAGAATTAAAAACAGTAGAAGAAATTCACCCTGTGCATGAAGCACAGCTTCTCTCTTACCTTAAACTTGCAAACAAAAGATTAGGACTGCTAATTAATTTTAATGAGGTGTTGTTAAAGAATTGTTTTAAGAGAATGATTAATGGATATTAATTCTGTGACTCCATGCCTCTGTGGTTAAAAAATTTAATTTTGAACTATAATAAATTATTATGATACAAACAGAAACTAAAATGCACGTACCCTTTGCTGATTTGCGTACACAGTATCACAACTTAAAAACCGAAATGGACAAAGCCATTTTTGGTGTGATAGAAGAAACAGAATTTATAAAAGGAAAATACGTTTCTACTTTTGAAAAAGAATTTGCAGCCGCATATAACATGAAACATTGCATAGGAGTGGCCAATGGTACCGATGCCATTTATATTGTTTTAAAAATGCTCGGCATTGGAGAAGGCGATGAAGTAATTACGGTTGCTAACTCATGGATTTCAACATCAGAAACCATAACACAGGCAGGAGCAAAAGTTGTTTTTGTTGATACCGAGCCTGATTATTATTCTATTGACGTTTCAAAAATTGAAGAAAAAATTACACCTCGCACCAAGGCAATTATTCCCGTACACTTATACGGACAAGCTGCTGAGATTGATAAAATAAAAACCATCTGCGACAAGCACAAATTATTTATGATTGAAGATTGTTCGCAGGCGCACTTTGCCCAAATAAACGGAATTACCATTGGCTCACTTGGCATTGCTGCCACATTTAGTTTTTATCCCGGAAAAAATTTAGGTGCGTATGGCGATGCAGGTGCTGTGCTGACTAATGATGATGAGCTTGCAAAAAAAGTTCGCATGTATGCAAATCATGGGGCGCTGGTAAAACATCAGCATGAAATGGAAGGAATTAATTCTCGCCTGGATGGTTTGCATGCTGCAGTGCTTTCAGTAAAACTGCCGCACATACATGAGTGGAATAGTTTGCGATTAAAACATTCACTTTATCTCAATGAAAAATTAAAAGACGTAAAAGGATTAGAAATTCCAAAAATCCGTGCAAACGGCAAACACATTTTTCATTTGTATGTGGTAAAAGCTGAGAGGCGCGATGAGTTTCAAAAGTATTTAAAAGAAAACGGCATTGAAACGGCTATACATTATCCAACCACATTGCCCTTGTTGCCTTGTTACAAATATTTAAACCAAACCGAAAAAGATTTTCCGGTATCGGCAGCCAATCAAAAGAAAATTATTTCGCTTCCTATGTTTCCTGAAATGACAACTGAACAGTTGGATTACATGGTGGAAGTGATTAAGAATTTTTACGCATAGGACTTTAGCCACAGATTCACAGATTTAATATTTTAAAGAACAATAGACTCAGATTTTAAGAGTGTAGCTTTTAGATTTTTTTAATCAGAGTGTTTTATTTTTTTTTGAATCCCAATCTGTGAATCTGTGGCTGTGTTTTTTATTCCCTTGATATTATCCTTTATCCTGTTATTTTTGCACTCCGCTTTACAGAATGAAAAAAATCGCTATTGTATGTGGGCATTTTATGCCAGAAATAGGGTATCAGGAAACGTATCTTGCCCGTGCATTCAGGCGATTAGGATACGATGTGCAGGTTTTTACAACCAATGAAATTTCGCCAACAGGACGAAAAATTATTAAAGAAAAATATGCTCCTGGAATTTCAACGGATGAAAAATACGGGTATAAAATCCAGCGACTTGAATCTGCAGCCTATTTTAATTCAAAAGTGGTTTCAACCGGATTACGCGATGCGATCAATAAATTTCACCCTGACTATGCTATCATAATTGCACTGGCAAAACTTTTTCCTGTTCCACTTTTGTCTGACAATTTTAACGGGCTAAAAAAAATTGCCATGTTTGGTGATGCGGATGAATATGTAAACCGCACCACAACAACACGAAAAATAAAATCGTTTTTCAAGGAAGTGGTTGGTTCAGGACTTAAGAAACATCTTTACACTAAAGCCGTTAAGCAATGCCATCGCATTGTTTTAAATATACCTGAGACCGAACAATTTTTCACCAACCTTTTGTCAAAAGATGCCAATAAAATTTTTGAAAAGAAAAAACTGCCTTTAAATTTAGGGTACGACCCCGATAATTTTTTCTTTGACGAAAATGAGCGCGCTGTAATCCGTAAACAATTAAAAATAAAAGATGATGAGTGTGTAATAATAACTTCCACACGGGTTAATCGCCAAAAACATCTCGAAAAAGTAATTGAAAACATCAGTCACTTAAAAGCAAAAGGATTAAAAGTGCATTATGTAATTATTGGCTTTTTAAATGACGATTACGAAAAAGAGTTAAAGAAATTTATTTCGGAACAACCACATCCAGAAATTTTTCACTGTTTTGGTTTTATGAATCATGATGAAATCAGAAAATTTTTTAATGCATCGGATGTAGGGCTTTGGATTAAAGCTGCCATCTCCATACAGGAATCAATGGGAACCGGTTTAAGTGTGGTGCTTGAGAATAAAGAAAGCGTAAACCATCTTTTAACCGAAGGCGAAAACGGTTTTTATTTTCAGAAAAATAAAATTGAAGAAACACTTCTAAAAGCAGTGGAAAAATATTTTGGCATAGCGCCTGATAAAAAAAATGAAACACGCAAAAAATTAGCCGATAAAAACAGCGTGCGCTTTTCCTACAACACCATTGCAAAAAAAATAATTGAAGGGCTGTAAAAAATGCTGAGTACTGTACTAACCATTGTTGCCATTATTGGAATTACCATTTTGATTGGTGCAGGCGTTTTTTTTAACTCACGCTTTTTGTTTGTATTGTTTATGATAAAGCCGTTTATAGATATTACTGTAAACGAAGACTTACTGGGAGGATTTAATGCACTTGAACTTTCGGGTGCATGGATTTTTTTGATGGTGTTTATTCAATACGTAAGGCGGTCGGGAAAAACAAGTTTGTTTAACCATGCTGTTATGTGGTTTTTTGTAATTCTGCATGCGCTTATTTTTTTTATTACCTATTTTAACGGTAATCAGCTGCTCCTTGAAGGAGCAAAGTTTTTTTTAAGATTGCTTAATGGATATTGCATTTATTTTGTTGCTTCTCAAGAGTTAATGAAAGACACTCAATCGCGACTGCAACTGTATAAAACAATTTGGTTTACCACTTTAATTGCAGGTATCATTACAATTATTGTATATTTTACCGGTATTTCAAATGTGGATACCACCCGCGGTGTTACCCGTTACAACGGGTTGTATAACGACCCCGGAACCCCCTCATACCTGTCGGTTATCTGTTTAATTTTTGCATGCCTTTATCAGGACGTAAAAAAAACAAACTTTAGCATGATTGAGCGTATTGTTTTCTTTTTTTCGTGGGGAGTAACATTATATATCCAGTATATTGCATTAACCAAAAGTGCGCTGCTCATGTTTGTAATTTTTAATCTTATGTGGTTTGGAATTTATAAGCGAAAAGCGTTTTTAATACTTCCGACAGTGGCTGTTGGAATTTTTTTAGCATATACCATGATTGAAGGGTTGAGTACTCGATTTGAAACCGAAGTTAACTTTGTTGAATCGGGTGGCGATAGCGAAGCCGCAAAATCAATGGGCACAGGCCGCGTTAATAAATGGGAGGAAACCCTTGACATATTTTACGCATCCGATATGCCCACAAAGCTTTTAGGCACATCAAAAAATTTTGCTGCGCATAATCAATACATCGCCTACCTTATGCAGGTAGGTATTATTGGCCTGTCGGTTTTTGTTTTAATTCTGCTAAGGTTTTATAAAAGGCTTATCGAAATTTATGTCAGAACCCGAAACAACGAAATTTTTGTGGCTCTTACCATATTGCTTATGTACACGGTTTATGCCATTACCGGCCACCCGTTTGACTACACCACTTTATTATGGTATTTAATGATTATGCTTTCGCTGATAAATGTATATGCCGTTGAAAAAAAGAAAAGCGTTTTGCAAAAACTTAAAATGAGCAAAACAAATTCAGAAACCGAAATGCAGTTGGCGTGATAAAATTACCTTTGACTAAAATATTTTTTTTAAAATCATAAAATTCAAAATGCAAAAAGTTTTAATTACCGGTGCCGCAGGTTTTATAGGCTCCCACTTAACCGAGCAATGTGTTGAGTTAGGAATGAAAGTGCGAGTGCTTGTACGCTATAATTCAAAAAATAATTATGGCTGGCTTGAAGAATCACAGTATAAAAATCAAATTGAATTTATAACAGGCGATGTTCGCGATTACGATTGCGTTTACAGTGCCATTAAAGGGTGCGATACTGTTTTTCATTTAGCAGCGTTAATTGGAATACCTTATTCTTATGTATCTCCTCTTGCCTACATACGCACCAATATTGAAGGAACATACAATGTAATGCAGGCGTCAAAAGAATTAAATGTCGAAAATATTTTGGTTACTTCTACCAGCGAAACGTATGGAACTGCACAATATGTTCCTATTGATGAAAAGCATCCGCTTGTTGGCCAATCACCCTATTCGGCAACTAAAATTGGTGCCGACCAAATTGCATTGAGTTATTTTCTTTCGTTTAATTCACCCGTAAAAATTGTTCGCCCGTTTAATACCTATGGCCCACGCCAAAGCGCACGTGCTGTTATCCCAACTATCATCACACAAATTCTTTCAGGAAAAAAAGATATTAAACTTGGGCACATTACACCAACACGCGATTTAACTTTTGTAAAAGATACAGCCAATGGTTTTATAACCATTGCAAAAACACCGGCATTTACAGGCAGCGTTACCAATATTGGTATGAAAGACGAAATATCTGTGGGTGATTTGGCAACAATGATTGCAGATTTGCTTGGAACAAAAATCAATATCATTACCGATGAGGCGCGTGTGCGACCTGATAAAAGCGAAGTGGAACGATTGTTTTGCGATAACACAAAACTTGTTTCAAACTCAAACTGGAAACCACAGTACGATTTAAAAAAAGGATTGACCGAGACTATTGAATTTTTAAAAACTCATTTGCATCTCTATAAACCAGATATCTATAACGTATAATTTTAAAACATGATAGCAGTATTACTTGCCGGAGGTAAAGGAACCCGCCTACAACCATATACCATTAGTTTACCCAAACCGCTAATGCCCGTTGGCGATTATCCTATATTAGAAATATTAATTCGCCAGTTGAAAGATGCCGGTGTAACCAAAGTAATTATTTGCGTGGGGTATCTCGAGTCGCTTATCCGTTCATATTTTGGAGATGGTTCAAAACTGGGTGTTGAAATTGTTTACAGCAGTGAAGATAAACCGCTTGGCACTGCTGGCCCCATGAAATTAATTCAACATCATCTAACCGAAACATTCTTTTTTATGAATGGCGATTTGTTTTCGGATATTGATTTAAAAGCAATGTACTCGTTTCATAAAGGACATGGTGGCCCGGCAACAATTGGCTTAACAAAACGAACTGTGGATATTGACTTTGGAGTAATTAAAGTAAATGATAAAGATGAGTTTACTGAATGGAAGGAAAAGCCAACCCTTGAATATTTAGTAAGCATTGGCATGTACGTTTTTGAGCCAACAGTTTTTAAACATTTGCCCGAAGGTTTTTTTAATGTGCCCGATTTGATTTTAAAACTTCATGCCGAAAAACAAACCGTAAAAGGTTTTCAGCACAAAGGATATTGGCTTGACATTGGCCGCATCGAAGATTATCAAAAAGCATGTGCCATGTTTGATGATTTGCAAAAAAAATAATCTCAGCATTACATGAATCTTCCTGTTGTAGTTACCGGTGCAAGTGGATTTTTGGGCAGACACCTTACCGCTGCATTGCGTAAAAAAGGATTGCAGGTAATTACCGTTTCAAGGCGCGATGGCTTTGATGTGTGCAAACCCGAAACGTTAGAACAGTTACCTCAATTCTCAGCCTTGTTTCATTTAGCTGCCGACACGTTTGTTCCAGACTCCTATAATAAAACAGCTCAGTTTTTTTCTACCAACATCAACGGAACGCTAAACTGTCTTGAGATTTGTAAAAAGTATACAGCAAAATTTTTATTTGCAGGCTCTTATGTTTATGGCCAGCCGCAGTACTTGCCTGTTAACGAAAATCACCCTGTTAGTTTATGGAATCCTTATGCTACCAGCAAAGTAATTGGTGAGCAATTATGCCAGTGCTATAGCAAAGAATTTCAAACTATAACAACTTCGCTGCGCATTTTTAATATTTACGGTGCAGGGCAAAATCCAAACATGCTTATTCCTAAAATAATTGTTGGTTTACAAAACGGAAAATTAGAGTTGGAAACATCAACACCCAAACGCGATTTTGTTTATGTTGACGATGTCGTAAATGCTTTTATTCTGGCATTTGAAAAAGGCAATCAGGGCTACAGCGTGTATAATGTAGGTTACGGGAAAAGCTACTCGGTAGCCGAAGTTGTAAACGCTGCTCAAAAAATTATCAATAACAATACCGATGTTAAATATAACAACACCTTGCGCCCAACCGAAGTGCCTGATGTGGTAGCCGATTTTTCAAAAATAAAGGCGGAGTTGGGGTGGCATCCACAAGTTGATTTGCCGCAAGGGCTTGAAAAAATAATAAGACAATTATAAAAACCGGCTTGTTGATGTTGCTTCAGTAACTTACTTCCACAGTAATTTAGTTAGCTTCGTAACCTGTGAAAAAAAACACAAAACTTATTTTATTACTTATATTGGTTTTTGCTTCTCGCATCCCATTTTTGTTTGCAGGATACGGTGCCGAAGAAGACTCGTGGGGTGTGGCCCTTAACGCCATGCTCATGGAGCGCACCGGCATATACGAGTATTCACGCATTCCGGGCCATCCTGTGCAGGAATACCTTTACGCATTATTGCCGGTTAAAAATTACTGGACGCTAAACGGGTGCACTGCAATTATGAGCACGCTATGCGTTTGGTTTTTTTACCGTATTTGCAAAAAATTAAATGCTAATGCATTTACAGGCTTAACCATGTTGGCTTTTACTCCTGTTTTTTTTGTTAACAGCACCAATAATTTGGATTACAACTGGGCGTTGTGCTTTATGCTGGCCTCTTTTTATTTTATCCTCGACAAAAAAATTGTGATGGCAGCAGTATTTGTTGGTTTAGCAGTGGGTTGCCGCATTACCTCAGGTGCAATATTGTTACCACTCACTTTTTATTTGGTTTCTTCAGGCTGCGAAAAAAAAATAATTTGGCGTTTTGTTTTTTTGTCGTTGCTGGCATGTGCGTTGGTATTTGCTCCCGTGTTTGTCCGTTATGGAAAATATTTTTTTGGTTACGTAAACCAGTTTGGTGTACCTCCGGCTTTAAAAACAATTTTTAAAGGCACCATTGGCGTATGGGGCATTGGCGGTGTTTTTGCTATAGCCGCTTCTTTTTTTTATGCACTCTTTTTGGCCGGCAAATTCCAGTATTCAAAAACAGTTAGCCGCGTGCTTATTACCTGCCTGCTTACAATTGCCCTGTTTGCCACCTCTTATCTCTACGAACCCCATAAAAGCGCATATCTTATTCCAATAATCCCATTTGTTATTCTGTTTATTTTACTTACCGTTAAAAACAAAAAACTTATTTATACCACCGCTTGTGTGCTGTTGCTTAATTGTTTTTTTATGGGCGTAAATCTTGCCGATGATAACCGAAGCTCCTTGCAAAGCCGCTTTTCCCATGTATTTAAACTCAACAACCAAAAAATTGCCATTGATTTTTTAAGTGGAAATGTACTTGATGATTTTGGCAAACGCACCGCACGGATGAACTATGCCGAACAAATTATTAAAAAAGTTTCGGGCATCAACCGCAATACAGTAATAATAGCAGGTTATTGGTTAAATAATATTTTAATGCAGCAGCGTGGTCGCGAAAATCCATACATAACCTATGTGTATTATGTTGATGAAAGAACACTCCAACACTTTGAACAAAAAAAGTTTGATATTTTCATCATTCAGGGTCAGCAAAAATTAAATGATGGATGCTACAAAAGTATTTTTACCCATAAATATGCAGCGGTGTTGAAATAGTTTTTTTTAACCAACAACAATAATTTCTTACCATACATCAATGCATACCATGTATTGCCAAAATACTTTTGTGCGATAAAAAACAATAAGTATGAATGCAAGATTAAAACAGGTACAACAAGTGCTTGCACCACCTCCTCCACACATGGTAGGAGATGGGTTTAGAGTTCACAATTTTTTTCCGAGCGGATATGATATGGGCATGCATCGCATGAGCCCCTTTTTCTTGCTCGACTATAATTCAAAAATAGATTTTTCTCCACGCCAAAATCCACGTGGTGTGGGCGTGCACCCGCACCGTGGTTTCGAAACAGTTACCATTGCCTATCATGGCAAGGTGGCGCACCACGACAGTGCTGGCAACAGCGGTATTATCGCCCCGGGCGAAGTGCAATGGATGACAGCAGCAAGCGGTGTGTTGCATAAAGAGTATCACGAAAAAGAATTTAGCAAAGCAGGAGGCGCCTTTCAAATGGTTCAGTTGTGGGTTAATCTTCCGGCAAAATATAAAATGAGCAAACCCAAATATCAGGCACTAACAAAAGATAAAATTCCCGTTTATACCATGCCAGGTAATAATGGTACCGTGGAAATAATAGCAGGTCAGTTTAATGGTGTGCAAGGTGCTGCAAGCACATTTACTCCAATGCATGTTTACAATCTTAAACTAAATAAAAATGCTGAAATTAATTTTTCTCTGCCACAAAATTATAATACAGCCATACTTGCTATAGAGGGTAATGTAACAGTAAATGAACACACAGTGCCTGCCGATAATTTAGTGCTGTTTAAAAACGAAGGCGAAACAATTTTAATAAAGGCAAATGAAACCAGCATATTGCTGGTGCTTAGTGGGCAGCCAATTAATGAACCCATCGTTCCCTATGGCCCGTTTGTTATGAATACCAAACAAGAAATTATACAGGCCTATGATGATTTTAACAATGGAAAATTTGGTGTGCTTGAAGAATAGATTTGAAGTTCGATTAAAATACGTCTGGTTAAGAAATCAGCACTTAAAATCTAAGCGTCCAACAAATCCAGCAGCCTGTTTAAGTCATCGGTAGAAAAGTAGGTAAACACCAATTGCCCCGAACCATTTTTGCGATGCTTTACTTCAATTTTGGTTTCAAATTTATCTTCCAACCTTTTTTGAAGATGCTTGTATTCCATACCGCGCAAAAACTTTTCGGTAATGGTGGCTTGTTTTTTTGTGGCTTTGGTTGTTCCGCGTACAATTTCTTCAACCGCACGCACCGATAAATCGTTTGCAACAATATCAGAAAATATTTTGAGCTGCGCCACCGGATTTTCAATATTGATAATTGCACGCGCATGGCCCATCGAAATTTTGTTATCGCGTATAGCAGCCTGAATTTGCGGAGGCAGTTTTAATAAGCGCAAATAGTTGGTAACAGTGCTTCTGTCTTTGCCAACACGGGCACCCAAATCTTCCTGCGAAAGTTTGCACTCATCAATCAGGCGCTTATAGCTTATTGCAATATCAATGGCGTTTAAATTTTCGCGTTGTATGTTTTCAACCAAAGCCATTTCAAGCATAGCCTGGTCGTTGGCAATGCGCACATAAGCAGGTATATTGCCCAAGCCCGCAAGCTGCGAAGCACGAAACCTGCGTTCGCCAGAAATAATCTGGAACCTGTCGGCATGTACTTTTCTAACTGTAATAGGCTGAATAATTCCGTGTACACGGATAGAGTCGGCAAGCGAAAGCAATTCTTGTTCGTTAAACTCTGTACGAGGCTGAAAAGGGTTGGGTTCAATGGTGCTTATAGCAATGGTGCTTACAGCGCTATTCGCATTTACCGGGTTTAAATCAACGGATGATGGTATGGCTAAATTGCCTGAGTCAAGCAATGCGCTAAGGCCTTTTCCCAGTGCCGATTTTTTTTGAGTCATTGGTTTGGAAATTTGAAATGAGGAAACAAAAAGCAGTTTCTACATATCGGTTCTCTTAATTTTTCTTTTATCCTCGTGCAACTTCAACGTGTTATTTACGAACGCATTTTTTCAACTCCGGCAGCGTGCAAAATTTTTTCGTTTGAAGGTATGCCTGTCATATTATTTTTTTGGAGTATTTCGCGTGCAAGGTTTAAGTAGTTGATGGCACCTTTGCTGCTGGCATCGTGCATAATTATTGTTTCGCCAAAGCTGGGCGCTTCGCCAAGCTTTGTATTGCGTTGCACAATGGTATGAAACACCATGTTTTGAAAATGAGTTTTTACTTCTTCAACCACCTGGTTGCTAAGGCGTGTGCGCGAATCGTACATGGTTAATAAAATGCCTTCAATGCTTAAATCGGGATTTAAACGGGTTTGAACAATTTTAATGGTGTTTAATAGTTTTCCTAAACCTTCTAACGCAAAATATTCACATTGCACAGGTATAATTACGCTGTTCGAAGCGCACAGCGAATTAATCGTTACCAATCCTAAAGAAGGAGAACAATCAATGATTATAAATTCAAAATTATCAGCAATTTTTTTCAATGATTCTTTCATCATAAATTCTCTGTTGCTGAGGTTTATCATTTCAATTTCGGCTCCTACCAAATCAATATGTGCCGGAAGCAAGTACAGGTTAGGAGTTTTTGTTTCTAAAATAATGTCGGCCGGATTTACTTCGTGAATGATACATTCGTAAATGCTGGTTTTTACATTGCGTGGGTCAAAGCCGGTGCCTGATGTTGAATTTGCCTGAGGGTCGGCATCAATTAAAAGTGTTTTATACTCAAGTACAGCAAGGCTTGCTGCTAAGTTTATGGCTGTGGTGGTTTTTCCAACTCCGCCTTTTTGATTTGCTACTGCTATAATTTTTGCCATGATAAGATTGCTGTTTGTGATTTTATATGTGTGGAGATTGGGTATTAACGTTAATAGTTAGTTTTTTCTTGTCCATGTTTGTCCGTTAAATTCTTTGTACTGTACAAAACCTGCTGATTTACTATAGTAAACTGTTTGAACATTGGTAACCGAATCTAAAGCAGCAGAGGTAATGTCAGAAACAAAAATGTCGCTATACGTAACACCGCCCAATGTCATTGCTGAAGCAGATTGCGATGCAATTTCGGTACGAATTGGATGATGAGGCCACAAAAGGGTAAAAGTAAAACCATCGGCATCGCGCATAGCATTAAAACCTCCCGGATAGCGATTTTCCAATGAGTCGGTAGAGCGTAATGTAGCTTCGCAAACTGAATAATAGTTTTTTCCATCTTGTCGATAGCCTCTTGTTGAAGAAGAAACGCTAAAGGTGCGAATATCGCCCGAATCTGAAACAAACTGCACGGTTTCACCTTTGCTGTAAACACCAATCCAGAGTTTGTCATCGTCATTAAACTCGTAATATTTTAATTTTTTACACGATGAAGTAAAAATCACTATTCCCGCCAGGGCAAGCATAATTGTAATGACCAATTTTGTTTTCATTTCATTTCAGTTCTATAGAGTTTCCTATTTCAATTAAGTTAAGTTCCTTACCAACAGCGGCAAATTTGTTTACGGCTTCGGTTTTGTCAATTTTAATCATCTCAAAAGTATCGTAGTGCAGGCCAATTACCTTATCGCATTTTACAAACTCAGAGGCAATAATTGCATTGTCAACTCCCATAGTAAAGTTATTGCCAATGGGAAAAAGGCAGGTGTCAATTTTTTTATAGTCACCAATTAACTTCATATCATAGGTTAAAGCTGTGTCGCCACTATAATAAATATTACCCTGGTCAGATTCAATTAAAAACCCCATTGGGTTTCCGCCATAACTGCCATCGGGTAACGAACTGCTGTGTATGGCATTAACACATTTTACTTTTCCAAAATCAAAAAACCAATGTCCACCCGTATTCATAGGGTGGGTGTTGGTAATGCCTTGTTTGTTAAGCCATGAAATAATTTCGAAATTTGAAATTACTGTGGCGCCACTCGTTATTGCTATTGAAATCGCATCAGCAATATGGTCTTCGTGCCCGTGAGAAATCAATATGTAATGTGGTTTTATTTTTTTTATGTCAATATGTTTGGCCAGCGGATTGGGAGTAATAAAAGGGTCGAACAGCAGTACCTTTTTATCAATAACCAGTTCGAAACATGCATGTCCGTAATAAGTAAACTTCATTCCAGCTTATTTCTTCTCTTAAGAATTAATATCGATTGCAAAATTAACACTACACATCATAAATCCTTTATAAAATTATAAACAATAAGGCCGTAATAGGGCAAGGAAGCAAGAGAGTTTTCAACAAATGGGTTTTGCGGTAAAAATTACAGTTAAACAGTCGCTAAGTAAAATTAAAAATTGCTTTAATTGGTAGCTTAATCGTCCACACCATTTACTATTACTGGGTTTGCGTAGAATGTTGGTTGTTTAACCGCATTATCTATCGAAAAGGAGAAAAAAAATCTGAATAATCCATCGGTTATTTAACAAAGTTTTTATAATTTAGCCTCGTTATTTTAACATTTTAATTTTCGGATTCAAATAACAACCAAAACACATATTTACCATCATCTTTTTAGCGTACAACTAACCATTTACAGAAAATGCAACAAATTATTTACCCGGTAAGGCGATTATTCGGGTTGCCCATTGCGTCATTAACCACCAACGAAACAATTGACGTTATGTTAAAGGCAATAAGAACTCGTACGCCATTTTATCACGTTTCAATTAATGCATCCAAACTTATTAAAATGAAAAAGGATGCAGTTTTGATGAGTGACATAAACAACAGTGATATGTTAAGCCCTGACGGTCAGCCGGTGGTGTGGGCATCGCGCCTGCTTGGCCAGCCATTGCCTGAGCGTGTTACCGGCATTGATCTTATGACCACTTTTATAGGCATTGCTCCTGACCAAGGTTTGAAAATTTATTTTTTAGGCGCAAGGGAACATGTAATTGAGAAAATGGTTGAAAAAATATCCAATGAGTATGGCAGCGAAATTATTGCAGGTTATCATCATGGGTATTTAAATAAAGATAATGCACAGTACGTTGCCAACGATATTGCAAACAGCGGAGCCGATGTGTTATTTGTAGCTATGCCTTCACCTAAAAAAGAAAAGTACTTAAACCTGTTTAAAGGGCAACTAAACGTTCCGGTAATTATTGGGGTAGGAGGTAGCTTTGATGTAATATCAGGACAAGTTCAGCGTGCGCCTAAAATATTTCAACGCACAGGTTTTGAATGGTTATACCGATTTGCCCAAGAGCCTCGCAGGTTATGGAAAAGGTGTGTGGTAACGTTGTTTATTTTTCCGTTTATGGTACTTGCCGAAATGCTAAAGAAGTTATCTTTTAGCAAACCAACGGTGCCATCTACCATTAAAATTCCAGTTGCAAAACCGGTAGCTCGGGTGGTAAATAAAATTGTGATAAACAAAGAAAAAGTAGAGGCTGCATTGGCTTCGTAAAGCGTTACTGCTTTTCCTGAATAAAGCGTTTGGCTATTTTATATGAGCAAAACGCTTTATGCTTTTTATATCATTGCTGTCAATAATAACTGTGTAAACATCTTCTGCTAACTGGCTAATGTCAATAGTCTTTTGATGATATCCGTTTTCAAGCTCAAATTCTTTTTCTATAACAAGTTGCCCAAGCATATTTACAACAGAAAGTTTGATGCGTTGTGTGCTGTTTACTTTTATACCAGCCACTAAAACATCTTTGGCCGGATTTGGAAACAAATCAACAAGCGCTTGATTATTGTTTTGAATACGGCAATTTACAGCTATGGGTTTATACACAGTGGAGATTCCGTTTAAATCAACCTGAGTTAATCGGTAATAATTTATGTCGGAGTTCGAATTTTTTGTAAAACGATATTCTAATGTGGAATTTGAATTTCCGGCAGCAGCAATTTTTTGTTCAGCAATAAAAGCATTACCGTCATTACTTGATTCAATTAAAAAGTAATCGCTATTAACCTCGCTGGCAGTAGTCCAAACAAGATTAATTTTATTGGATGTGCATTTGCCTGAAAAATTCAATAAATCAACTGGCAGGGGATTTGATTGCGGTGCGATGTTAAAGTTTTCTGTGTTCGAAAAATCACTCCAACCAGAACGCGTAATATTTCCCAACACAGGCGAAGCGGCAGCAGTAGGTGTTCCGTTAATATTTTTCCACCAAACCGGAGGCGCGTTGTAGCCCCACTGTGTCATAAGTAAAGTAGGCCATGTAGCAATAGCATCCTGTACATCGTCAGCATAAATAGTGATAGCTGCATTTACAGTTCCTGAAGTACGGTTTATTTTTTGAAACCAGTTGGCATTAATAGTTCCAAGAATGGGTTCTTTGGTTAAACGATTATAGCCACTCAATGTAGGGTCGCTGTTAACCATGCGCACACCAAATGCTGCAGCGGTTGATGCCACTGGTGTTAATGCCACCGGTCTAAAACGTGCGGGCACTGTAGATGAGCCAACTGGAAACAAATAAGCCCCTGTGCTATTGGTATTTCTAATTAAGCGGCCATTTCCAGTACTGCTTACAAAGCCCTGCACAGGTATTGAATTTAAAGCACCTGTTCTTGTTATAGCACCAACGGCAGCATTAACTACAGTCATAAAGTTTCCTTGGGTGGCAAGTTCCCTGTCATTAAGCGCAAGTGTTCCTTCCACTTGTTGATTTACGGTTTGTGTTTTAATTCCGCTACCAGTTAATTGAAGGGTGTAAAAATTTGTTTGTGTGCTTCCGCCTAAGGTTTGGTTTGCACCAAATAATTCAACAATGCCAGGGCTTGAATTTATAAATGCATTGCTCACCGAATTATTTGTCCAGTCACCTTGCACACGCACGCTACCCCTGTTATCCCATGTACCTATGTTAGCTCCGTTGTCCTGATTAATTACTCCACCATCTACATGTATGAGTGCACCGGGCTGCAAATAAATAAAAGAGCCATCGTTTACTACCAAACCCGAGCCGGCAGGAGGGCAATTGCTAACGGTTACATAATTTGTTAGTGTATATGTGGTACCAGTCCCGTTTCCGTTTGATGCGGTAAGCGTAACATTATAAGTTCCTGCTGCAGCATAGCTTATTACAGGATTTTGCAAAGCAGATACTGCAGGTACACCACCTGGAAAACTCCAACTCCATGAGGTAGGAGCATTTGTTGAAAGGTCAACAAAACTTACCGATTGCCCTGCACAAATAGTAGTTGGATATCCGGCAAAACTTGAAACCGGAGGAGCACATGAATTAACAGTAATATAGTTTGAACGTGTAAACGTATTTGAACCTCCGCTATTGGTAGCCGTAAGTGTTATTGTAAAAACACCCGGAGTGTTAAACACAACCGATGGATTTTGAGCTATTGATGTTGCTGGTGTTCCTCCTCCAAAAGTCCAGTTCCATCCGGTGGGAGTATTTGTTGAGAGGTCGGTAAAGTTTACTGTAGCGCCTGCACATATTGTTGTAGGGGCACCTGTAAAATTTGCAACGGGGGCAGGTGGGCAGGTATTTACAGTTATGTAATTTGTTTTTGTTATGGTTCCATTTCCATAAGGATTGGTAGCTGTAAGTGTTACCGAATATACACCCGGTACATTATACTGTATTAAAGGATTTTGAAGTGCAGAAGCAGCAGGTGTTCCACCTGCAAAAGTCCAGCTCCATGATGTTGGTGTGTTGGTTGATAAATCGGCAAACTGCACATAGCTGCCTGCACACAATACAGTAGGCGATGCCGAAAAATCAGCAATGGGAGGAGGACAATTATTTACAGTAATGTAATTTGTTTTTGTTTCAGTGTCAGAGCCTGATGCATTGCTTACCGTAAGTGTAACTGTATAAGTGCCGGGAGAAGCATAATTAATTAACGGTGGGTTTTGTAAATTTGAGGAAACAGGTGTGCCACCCGGAAACGACCAGTTCCATGTTGTTGGTGTATTTACACTTAAATCGGTAAAAGTTACGTTAAGTGAGTTGCAGCCAGTTGTTGGGGTGCCCGAAAAATTTGCAATAGGAGCATTGATGGCACAACTGCCTGCTGTAAGCAAAATCATTTGTGACGGGCCACAAGAATTTAAAACGACACTGCGCGATAAAATATCATTACCGCCTGCCACTTCGCTAATGGCAGTTAATGTACGCCTGTCGGTATTTGGTCCAATGGCATAATTCATTACTGTTACAGGAGTAATGGTATGTCCAAGTTGATGGCTATGTCCAAGTTCGTGAAGGCACACACTTTCAAAATCAAAAAGCCCCCCGGCAGTTGCAACAGGGCCGTAATTCCAATTAATTCCACCCGTACCGTTGGTTCTGAATTTTAAATCGTTTTCGTTTACATACCAAACGCCACTACCACAACTGGAGTAATAACTATACGAAACACCAAGCACACCTGCAGGCAATGCACATGAGCCATCAAAGGTTACAATGTTGTTTCCATCTAAAGCCTGGCAACTGGTAGCAGTGGTTCCGCTCCTGTTAAAATTTACCAATGTGCCGCAACGCCATGTTTGCAATGCACGCTCAAATGCGGCTACTGCCGGTGCATTGCCATTAAATGTTGTGTTATAAAGCCATGTGTATCCGCCAGTGCCGTTATCACTTATCAGGTCGGGTTGATAATAAACACCACCTGAGTTAACATTGCTTTCGTTATAGTTTACAGTAATTGTTGCAGCAGAAATGGTTGCTTCGCCTAAATTATTTGTTACCCTAATATTTCCACTACCGGCCTGTGTTGGAACCCACGCTTGAATGGTAGTATTGTTCCAGCTTACAATGTGATTGGCGGGGGTGGCAATAAATCCGGCACCTCCATTGTTTGCATCCCTAAATTCAAGATTGCTGGTGCCTGCTACATACGATGCTCCAAAGTTTGTTCCGGTAATTGTAACGGTTGAAAATGTTCCGGCTGTAGTTACTGCCGGTGCAATGCCTGAAATAGTTGGAGGCACCAGCATAAAATTGCTGGTTGAGGTTACTGCAGGCAATGCAGATATGCTTTGAAAATTATTTCCAGTTAAAGAAATTATTTGCTGGTACACATTGTTGGGTAATCCATATTGATTAAACGGGTCGGTTGCTGATGTAAGTTCGGAGTTATACTTTATCATTCCCTGCACCGATGCATACGTTTCATATTGGTTAGGGGCTGTGTTAAAAGCAGTAGCATTATTTAGGAAATATATTCCCGACTCTCCTGTTTTAATTTCAAGATTTGGCTCAGCAGTAATTTTTACATTTCCAATTTCGCCACCTTCTGTAATTATTTCAATGGTTTGGTTTAACGTTACGCCTTTAAAAATTTTGTGAACCGTTACCTGATTTACTGTATAAATAAAATTTTGCTGCGCATTCCATAAATGGCTTTTCGAAGTCAAAGTGCCTTCAACAATCAAAGATGCGTTTTGAACCCTCTCAGAAAACGGAACCGGATATAACATGCATTGAGCTAATGCATTGTTAAGCATCAGTGCAAAACTTACTATGAGCAAAAGTTTTTTCATCGAAAAGAAAATTAATGCAAATTACTTTTGGGAGTTTTTAGCTTTTAGTTCAGGGATTGAAATTTGCTTTTGCTCATTTTCAACCAATGTTTTTATTCTTGAGGGTTTGTAATAAATTCCCATTGAAGCCGGCTGACCAAATAATTCCGGTGTTAAATATTTTCCGGCAGTGGCGCCTGTTTTAACAATTTCAACATCACGGTTTTGAGGGTATTGTTGCAAATAAGGATCATTTCGTTCGGCCATTACCATCCACGAAACTTTTTGGCCGGGCTGACCTCCTGCAATTTCAAATTGCTTATTGCTTATTTCTGTTTTTATATACACATTAGCTTGCTGGCCAATGGGAGTTAAGTTATAACTATAGTTCGTGTTGTTTATGCTTTCAAAATAATTTGGCAATTGAACAATGGCTTCACCATTTAAATCAAGAATTGCATTACCACGGTACATGTTTATTACTTCGGGCGATTCGATGGAATAATGTTTTAAAAATTTGTTTGCCGGATCCAGCGGGTGGTCAATTATAAAAGGTTTTGTTCCTGTAGCACCCATGTTTCCGGTAGAAAGAACACCAAATTTAGTTGCAGGCCCTCCGGCTGTTACCTGTCCAAGTACGCCAACAGAGTTTGTTCCTCCACTTAAATTATCTCCTGCTACAGCTACTGACGAAGCACCCGCTGTTGCTGTAGCTTGTCCCCACACCCCATAAGCAAGCGCACCGGTAGTGGCAACACCAAATACTCCGGTTCCATTTGAAGAACTTCCTTGACCATAAACACCTTCACCAGTGTTTGCATACGAAACACCTTGTACGCCCGATCCAAATGCTGAATCAACACCCAGTACACCTGACCCACCAAAAAAAGAAACATAATTTGCTTTGTTGTTATAACCCGCAATGCCAGCTCCGGCAGTAGCTGTTGTTGGTACAGTTGCCGAACTTAAAGCTCCAAATGTAGCTCCGCGAATTACGGCACCCGAACCGTTAACCAAATAAGTAATGCCAAGATTATTACCAGCCACAAGCAATCCTGTACCCGAAGCGTTTAGATTATAAAACCGTGAGCCAAATCCGGTAGCGCTGTTTGATTGGCCGTAAACACCTGTTCCACTTGTTACATTACCAAGGATACCAAATCCTGTTCCTGTATTCTCACCATAAACGCCACTTCCTGCTCCGGAAGAGTAACCGTTTATCGCAAATAATCCGATAGAGTTGGTTGCACCCGTAGTACCATTGGTTGTACCCGATCCATAAACCGAAAACACATCGCCCACATTTAATCCTACCTGCGTGTTATTGATAATTACCTCTCCAGTACTTTTTACACGCATGCGTTCAAACAATGATGTGCTGCCGCCTGTGTTGGTTACAAAATCAATGGCATCGGTGGTGCCAATAAAATTTGTTCCAGCTACTGTTCCTGCATTGCCTAAAGTCATCCATCCGGGTGCTGGTAATCCCGCAGTGGTGGTTAAATCGCCATTGGCATTGGCATATACACTGCGTATGCCAACGCCTGCAAGCCCGTCAACCCGTATTGTTTGGCCTACGCCTGATACATGCAGTTTTTGCAATGGTGTGGCTGTGCCTATGCCAACATTTTGCGCTTCACTTTGGCAGGCCACAAAAACGGCTGCTGCCAGTAAAATATTTTTGTTCATTGAAATGGATTTAATAGTGATTTCAAAAGTATAGTAAACAAATCAAATTCAAGCAAGTTTTTTACTATTATTTTACGAAAAAATGCAACATAAAGTTTACAGAATTACATTGTTAATACAGGCTATCGGAATATCTTTTCCCGCTTTTAGTTCTATGTGCGAATCGGTAACTGCCCACACAGTGGTTTCTACCAGATAAGTACCATTGGTTGCTGTAAAAATGATTTTTACTTTTTGCTTAAAGTCATTGACCAGGGCCATGGCTTCGTTTAGCAGATGTTTACGGTGCAATATTTCTTTTGGGTCTGTTAATACATCATGATTTACAAAATGCAACTTCGAAATTTCTTCTTTGGCAATTGTTTTAGCATCCATAAGTTTGTTTTTGATTGACTATAAAGTTACGCCAAAAGGCACTAATGGTAAATTTTTTTTTTTGCTGCTGTTTTTTATTTTGTAAGACTTACTTTTCCAATATAACCTTTATTGCCCGCAAGCCACACACATTTTGCGGATGGAGCAAAACGCAGTGTATTATACTTTTTTAAACTGCCGTTCATCTCGTCTGTAACCTCATTCCATGATGTACCTTCGTTTCTGCTGTAAAAAACTCCATCGTGTCCTGCCACAAAAATTAAATTAGTTTTATTTTGCGATGCAATTTGGATACATGAGCCAAAAATTTTTTTTGGTTGGGCAGGTATCATCCAGTTTTTGCCGCCATCGGTAGTCATGGCAAAAGTTATTTCGTTTGTTACAGATGAATCATATCGTCCCCCGGCAATAACTCCTATTTTATCGTCTAAAAAATCAATGGAAAAAATTCCGCTTAAATCGGTGCCACCTTTTATGGGTGTGTTTACATAGCCAAAGGTGTTTCCAAAATCTGGCGAATGAAACACGCGCGATGTTTTACCTCCTGTGGCAATCCAGATATGTTTTTTGTAAAAATCCCATGATGAATTGCTGGCCGCAAAACATGCCTCACCGCTATCGGCCTTTAGGGTTTCAATACATGATAACTCTTCCCAGGTATCTCCGGCATCATTTGTAATTACTATTTTAAAGCAGCCGTTAACAGGGTCGGCAAGCGCTGCGCCCGATATAGAGTTGCGAAATTTTATAGCATCAAAAAAAAATAAACTGTCTTTGTTCTGATAAACCGTTTTCCATGTTTCACCTCTGTCTTTTGTTTTTATTATGTACGATGGTGTGCCTGCATTTAGCAGCAACACGGTTTCATCATTTAGTGCTTCTATGCTTCTCCAGTCGGGCTTAAAATCATCAAACAAAACCGAATCCACTATCCACGTTCTTCCATTGTTTACCGTATAGCCATACATACCTTTGCTTGCACCAAACCAAACGGTACTGTCATTTATAACCTTAATGGCACGAATGCTTACCGAAACAGGAAGTTTAAATTCGGTATAAGCAAAACCTCCTGTTTGTGCATTACTTATGTTAATGGCAAACAAAAAAGTAAAAATGTTAGGTAAGATTCTCAAGTTGGGTTTATAATAAAACAAAACAATATTAGAATAACTTTTGGTTATTAACAAGCTGTTTATAATTTGCTAATGTCTTTTTCGGTTTAGGTTCTACTTTTAGTGCGAATTTTTTTGGCACAAACATGAAATTTTATTTAGCAGGTACACTGGTTTTCGTTTTTCTTTTTGCAGGATGCAAAAAAGAATATCCTGTTAGCAAAGCAGAATTTGAAGGAGAAAAAGCAAATTCCTTTTCAAATCAAAAAATTGTAACAAGCCCGGTATACAGAGGAATGTATATAAGCGATTTTGAAAACATTTGCGGCAACACACAGCGCGAAGATTCATTACTTAACTGGTGCTTTGCAAAAAATATTAATGCGCTTTCGCTGTATGGACTGGGTAGTATATTAAGCAGCAGCTTAAATTATAGTGTGCTTGCCGCATTTATTAAACGGGCAAAAAACCAGTATGGAATTAAACAAATTTCGGCTGTGCGTGGTAACTCTGCTAATGTTACCGGACAAACTTCGGCATACAATAGCAGCCGCACTGATACAACCGAGCGATTTAACTATATGCAGCTGGAACGTGAATGGTGGAACAACGCCTGCACTTTTAATGATTACTGTAATAATTTATCAGCCATTCAATTATGGGGCAATGCACAAACACCAAAAGTAAAAACAGAAACTTACATCGGCTGGTTTAAAAACCCAACAGGGCAGGACAGTTTAATGGCATCGGCACTGCTGCAATATTCAAACCGTATTTTAGTTCATGATTATGTAACTACTCCCAATTTTGGTTATCTTCAAAACCGGCTCGATTATATTGGTCGTGCGGCAAAGGCGTTAAATAAAACAGCCGAGATTATTGTAATTTTTTCGGCAAGCCCGTCATTTTCGTATAACTATTTTTTATCACACACATTTAACGATGCCTATGCTACTATCGTAAGCGGGCACAATGCAAGTTCGTTTGCCGGAAAAAACAATATTAAAATTACGGGCTACCAAATTTTTGATTCGTATGCTGCCCGTACTGCAAGGCCTTAGCTTAAATTGTATTTAAGATAAGACCTCAAAAACAATTTATCAGAAATTAAAGTTAAGGCCAATGCGGGCAAATGATATATCATAACCCACCTCGCCAAATACACCTACTGCTTTCGAAAAATTATATTTCGCACCAATAAATGCGCCTGTAACCGGATAGGCAGTGTTATAGTTGTAATCGTATGTGCTATAAGGATCGTTGTCTTTATATTTAAAAATTCTTATTCCGGCAAAAATACCTGCATACGGATCAAACTTGTTGTTTTTATCTTTTAACAATGTTAGATGATAAGTTCCTCTTACACCGATTATAAAATTGGTATATGTAACTCGGTAATCTCTATTGCCTACTCCATAGTAGCTGTAATTGTAATTGTAATATGATGACTGAAATCCAATTAACCCGCCAATGCCAATATTACCTGGGCCAATGTCTTCAAAAAAACCCTGGTCATAGTTAAGTGCAATGGCAGGTAGATTTACAAAACTGCCACCGTAACCATAGTTATAATATCCATAAGTGCGAGGAACACCGGCAGAAATGCCAACTGTTTTTGAACCTTTAACAAACGGGGCATCCTGTGCCAATGCATGAATGCTGGTTGTAAATAATGTTGCCGCTAAAGCAATCACCGATAATTTAATTCTGCTTTTCATTGTATAATGATTTTAAATTTTGGTTTTAATTTATGGATGCAAAAATATCTGAAATAAATTATTGCAGCTTAAAACAGCAAAACATTTTAAACAAATTGGTGTAAAAAACTTCCTGCTTAAAAAAACTTCCTTACACGCTCGCGTATAAACTCATGTTTCTTTACCTGCTTCATTGCAAAATTAATAAGCCAGTCACGCTCTCCGGCAATGGTTTGCAACAGTTTTTGAATGCGTAAATCAGGCAGCAATTTTTTGTAAACGGCATTGTCATAGCTTTTATTAAATGATGCTTCAAAATTATTTTTATCAAAACATTTTAAGGTATGTTGAGCGGCAAGCTGCCCGCTTAGCATGGCATTGCCTATGCCCTCGCCCGTGGCCGGATTGATAAGTGATGCCGCATCGCCACATAACAAAAACCTGTTGCCCGAAATTTTATTTCGTTTTCCGCCACAGGGCAATCCAAAGCCTGCAATTTCATTTACGGCAGTTGCATTACCAAATCGCTCGCGTATGGGTTTTATCTGCTGTATAATTTCCGTCAGGCTTTTTCGCAAATCAATTTTATGTTTTGAAACATACTTGCTTACCATACCAAAGCCAACGTTGGCTGTATTGTTGTTTAACGGAAAAATCCAGAAATAGCCCGGCATATATTCTTTAATAAAATGTATCTCCAGCATATTATGCTCAAGCCCCGCAATGTTATGGTAGTACGCACGCACAGCCGCTATGTAATTTTTTTTATCCGTTGATGCCTGTGCAAGTTGCTTAGCCACCACGGAGTGTGCGCCATCACAACCAATAACAATTTTTGCACACAGGTTTTCCCCGTTTTTTAAAGTAGCGGTAACGGCATCGCTGCTTACAGTTAGTTTTTCAATACCACTGCCGGTAAACGTTTTTACATTCTTATTCTTTTCGCATGCAAGGGCAAACAAGTAATTGTCAAAATCAATTCGCTTGGCCGCATGGCCTTTGTTTACAAATGTTAAATCAAAATGTGAAAAATCAGGAGCTATTAAACGGCAGCCATCTACCGTAAATTTTTTATCAAAACGGTTGATAAAGTTTTCTTTAAGTTTAGGATTAATTTTATGCAGCACCCGTTGCACGGTTGATGGTATGGCATCGCCACAAACTTTATCACGCGGAAAATTGCTTTTATCAACCCAGGCCACTTTTAACCCCGCGTGTTGCAGCGCAAGCACACATGCCGCACCCGCAGGCCCAGCACCCGAAACTATTATATCAAAAGTTTGCATTAACATAATTAGATTGTCATACCCTTAACTCACCCTGCTCCAGTTTTTGTGCTCCTGCAAGTGCGAATTTAAAACCTCAACACAAATCCTGTTTTCAGAATTTTGCAAGCGAGAGTCGTTACTCAGCAACTCAATGGCCGCCTTGCGTGCAAGTTCAAGGATGGGATGGTCTTTGGCAATGTCGGCAATTTTTAAATCGAGCAATCCGCTTTGTTGGGTTCCGGTAATATCACCGGGGCCACGCAGGCGCAAATCGGTTTCAGCAATTACAAAACCATCGTTGGTGCTTACCATGGTTTTCATCCGCTCTCGCGCAACTGCGCCAATTTTATCGCCTGTAAGCAAAATACAGTACGACTGATTAGCCCCCCGGCCAACCCTGCCGCGTAGCTGGTGTAGCTGTGATAACCCAAAACGCTCGGCACTTTCAATAACCATTACACTTGCATTGGGAACATTTACGCCCACTTCAATCACGGTTGTAGCAACCATAATATTGGTGTTACCATTTACAAACTGCTGCATTTCATAATCTTTAGCATGCGGTTTAAGACGGCCATGCACTATGCTTACGTGATATTGAGGCAAAGGAAATTCGCGAACAATGGCATCGTATCCTGTCATCAGATTATTAAAGTCAAGCTTCTCCGATTCATCAATCAAAGGATACACCACATAAACTTGTCTTCCTTCCTTTATCTGTTCTTTCATAAAACCAAAAATCCGCAAGCGGGCACTTTCAAAATAATGAAGTGTTTTTATTGGTTTTCTTCCCGGAGGCATCTCATCAATTACCGAAACATCTAAGTCGCCATACAAAGTCATCGCAAGCGTGCGCGGAATGGGTGTGGCCGTCATTACCAAAACATGTGGCGGATTGTTTTTCATCCACAGGCGTGCACGCTGTTCAACCCCAAAGCGGTGTTGCTCATCAATAACCACCAACCCTAAATTGTTAAACTCAACTTTATCTTCAATCAAAGCATGAGTACCAATTAAAATTTGAATGCTTCCGTTATTTAAGAAGTGTAAAATATTTTTTCGTTCGGCACTTTTTGTTGAGCCGGTGAGCAATTTAACAGAAACCGGCATTCCTTTTAGCAACTCAGTAACAGACGCAAAATGCTGCTGAGCTAAAATTTCGGTAGGAGCCATAAGGCAGGCCTGGCAGCCGTTATCTAATGCAAGCAACATGCTTAGCAAAGCCACAATTGTTTTTCCGCTGCCAACATCACCCTGCAAAAGCCTGTTCATTTGTTTACCGCTGTTGGTATCGTGTCTTATTTCCTTAATAACACGTTTTTGTGAATGCGTAAGCTCAAATGGCAAATTGTTTTTATAAAACTGGTTAAATAAATCGCCAACATGTTCAAAGGTTTTGCCCTTGTATTTTTCAAATCTCGATTGTTTTGTAAGCAGCAACTTAAGTTGTATGTAAAACAACTCTTCAAACTTAAAACGAAAGGTTGCGTTTTTTAATGCATTGTTTTCAGCCGGAAAATGTATTTGCTGCAATGCCTCATGCAAAGGCATCAGTTTAAGCGTTTGAAAAAAATGGTGTGGCAAAGTTTCGCTTATTTCACCGGGTAAAATGTTTAATACACCGCGCACCAGCCGCATAATGCCCTTGCTATCCAATCCTTTTGTTTTGCATTTTTCTGTGGTGCTGTACACAGGTTGAAAACTTCCCATTGTTTGTGCATCAAATTTTTCAAATGTTTCTATTTCGGGATGCACAATGTTTAGCCTGTTGTTAAACACGGTAGGCTTTCCAAAAACTACATAATCCACTCCAGCTTTTATGGTATCGCGCACCCACGTAATACCCTGAAACCATACCAAATCCATCATTCCGCTTTCGTCTTTAAACACAGCGGTAATGCGGGTAGCACGTTTGTTTCCAAAACTCTTTACCGAAATAATTTTTCCGCGCAACTGCACATATTGCATGTCTTCGGTAAGCTCGTTTATTTTATAAAACCGCGAACGGTCAACATACCGGTACGGAAAATGAAACAGCAAATCACCGGTGGTAAAAATGCCAAGTTCTTTTTTTAAAACTTCGGCACGCTGTGGCCCCACACCTTTAGTGTATTCAATTGGGTTTTGAAAAAAACTGTGCAGCATTAAATATAAAAAAATGGAGGTTCTAAATTAGGTGTTGGATTTGTAATTAAATGTCATTTTAAAATTAATAACCCATAACTAATTATACATTTGCATGAATAAAAACGGGTACATAAATTTAAACTGTTTCTTACCACAAAAGTATTTTTTGCACGCAACCAAGTCATCGGATAAAATATTTTTTTCAAAAGAGAGTTATTACTGTAATCAATCTATAAGCTATGCCTAATAAGTTAATTGCCACTGCGCTTTTTATAATTGCATTTGCCCAAACCCATTCACAAAATCTGCCACTGGGTCGCTGGCGCGAATTGTTACCATACCTGCAGGCCAAACAAGTGGTAAATACCCAACAACGCATTTATTGCGCTACTGAGCAGTCGGTTTTTTATATAAACAAAGCCGATAATAGTATTGAACGCCTTTCAAAAATAAACGGACTTAGTGATGTGGGCATACGTGTGATGGATTATAGCAGCCAGCAAAATGTAATTGTAATATGCTACTCCAACTCAAACATTGATTTGATTGCCGGAGACAAAATAATTAACGTAGGGGATATAAAACGCAGAACAACTACGGGTGATAAAACCATTTACGGAATAACATTTCACGATAAGTTTGCTTATCTGGCCACCGGGTTTGGGGTGGTGGCTCTTGATTTGGTAAAAGCCGAAATTAAAGATACCTATGTAATAGGCACCACAGGCAATGAAACAAAAGTGTATGCCACCGCCACTGACGGCACACGTTTGTTTGCAAGTACCGATGCCGGAATTTTACGTGGCGAGTTAAGCAACCCGTACCTTAACAACTTTGCAGAGTGGACAAATGTATGTCCCGAAAGTTCATCAACAATGGCAATATCTCAGTTGCATTGCATATCAGGCATGCTGGTTGCAACTTTTGCATATGATTACGGTACATCATCTCAAAAAGACACGCTGTCGGTTTTTGATGCTGCTACCACATCATTTATAAAAAACTTAAACGGGGGTTATGTTTCACGAACCATTAAAACCAATAACTCAAACTTTTATATTGTAAACTCATACAGTGTTCAGGAGTGGGATGGCAATTTGCAAAACAATATGCGCACAGTGCTTGGCTCTGCAAACTATACCAATACAGATATGTATGATGTGATTGCCGATAACAACCTGTTATGGATTGCCGATAAAAACAACGGTCTTGTAAAATATGTAAGTGATAACAGTATTGAATTTATTGTTCCATCCGGACCACTATACGGCACGGCAAGTTCCCTTTATCATAACGGAATCAGTTTGCTGGTAACACACAGTGTTAACCGATGGCTTGACGACTACTCATCGGATGGATATTCTGAACTAAAAAATGGTGAATGGAAAACTTTTAACAAAAACACACTTTTGCAAAGTACGGTTGACTTAACAAAACTTCAGGATGCTCAATCTATTATTACCGACCCCAACGATGCCACGCATGTTTTTGCCGGCTCGCGTGTAAATGGCTTGTTTGAATTTAAGAATGGTGAAGCTGTAAATTTTTACAATGCCACCAACAGCAGCCTGCAACCAGCGCTTGGTAATCTGGGTCAAACAAAAGTGGGCGGACTCAGTTACGATGGCTCTGGAAATTTATGGATGGCCAACTCAGGCAGCTATTCACCGTTTGTGTGTCTTAAGTCTGACGGCACGTGGCAATCGTACTCGGCAGCAAGCTTTATTCCTAATAATGTAAACTTTTTTTATGGCGATATGCTTGCCGATTCATACGGACAGTTATGGATGGTAATGCTTGGTTCGGGTCTTGCTGTTTTTGATCCTGAAAAAAATAAAGGAGCCATGCTTACATCCGAATCAGGAAAAGGAAGTTTGCCCAATGTAGATGTGCGCTGTATTGCCGAAGATAAAGAAGGGCAGATTTGGGTGGGTACTGCCAGCGGTGTGGCTGTTATTTATTCGCCCACAGGTGTGCTTAATGGAAGCAACTCTGACGCGCAGCAAATTTTAATTACCATTGATGGTGTTACCCAATACCTGCTTGCTTCTGAAATTGTATCGGCCATTGCCATTGATGGTGCAAACCGAAAATGGTTTGGCACACAGGGTGGAGGTGTGTTTTTGCTTTCGGCTGACGGCACACAACTTATCCGCAACTTTAATACCGATAACAGCCCCTTACTGTCAGACCGCATTAATGCCATTGCCATTGACCCTGTTACAGGCGAAGTGTTTTTTGCTACCGACCGTGGCATTGTTTCGTATGTAAGCGATGCCACCGATGGAGAGGAAGCATGTAATGATGTAAAAGTGTTTCCCAATCCGGTTAAAGAAACCTACCATGGTCCCATAGCCATACGAGGGGTTACCTCTAACGGAAATGTAAAAATTACCGATGTTGCGGGTAACATTGTTTACCAAACAAAGGCCAATGGCGGCATTGCAATTTGGGATGGTAATAATTTTGAAGGCAAGCGTGCCAGCACGGGTGTATATCTGGTGTTTGCAACCGATGATAACGGAGATAATACCTGCATAACCAAATTGTTGCTTGTAAATTAAATTTACTTGAGTTATTGGTTACACCTAAGGTAAAATAGTTACAAACTATACTGTACTTTCGTAAAAAAATTAATGATGCTTTCAGTTGTTTTGTTTTTAGATAACCTTGGTGGAGGCGAATTGCTTTTAATCATGGTGTTTATCCTTTTTTTCTTTGGGTCAAAAAAAATTCCTGATTTGGCAAGAGGCCTTGGCAGGGCAAGCCGTGAATTTAAAGATGCAATGGGCGGAGTTCAGCGTGAGCTGGAAAACAGCATGAAAACACCCCCTGTTGAAGAAAAAAAGGAAAAAGTACCGCCCACCCCATTACAAAATACCCCCCTTGACCAAAAAATTGACTGATTTTTAGGTTTACCCCCTGTTTTTTTTGCGCTATTGTTAAAAAAAACTTACTTTTTGTTGACTACCCCCTGTGTTTTAGTTTATGTTTGCACCCGAAATAAGGATTTAGGATTGAGAGGTTAGGATTTAGGGCAGGAGGGAAGGGGTTAGGATTTAGTTTTTAAAAAACAACAATGGCAAAACTTAATTCATTTAAAGATTTACTTGTGTGGCAAAAAGCAATTGATATTTCGGTTGCAATTTATAAGCTCACAAAAAAATTTCCACAGAATGAAATGTTTGGCTTAACTACTCAAACACGAAAAGCATCCAATTCCATTTCATTGAATATTGCCGAAGGCTATGGCAGGAACACTACCCGCAGTTACGTTAATTTTCTTTATAACGCACTAGGTTCTTTGCAAGAAACCGATTCGGCAATAGTTCTTGCTATTGCTTTAGAATTTATTTCGGTTGAAGAATCCGAATTATTGATTTTACTAATAACTGAAGAGACAAAAATGCTGAAAGCATTAATTAACTCTCTTGAATTGAAAATAGAAAATGAGCACCCCCCTAAATCCTAATCTCTAAATCCTCTTATCTTAATTCTTAAATAATATGAGCAATCACCGTTCTCGCGCCTTAGAAATTTCTAACGGACGCACTCCCGTGAAGGTAACTTCACCATCCGAAAAAATTTCGGACTACTATGGCAGCAATGTTTTTAATAAAGATGCCATGCAAAAGTATTTGCCCAAAGATGCTTTTAAGGCAGTGATGGCTGCCATTGAAAGCGGTGCAAAAATTGACCGTAAAATAGCAGGCGAAATTGCAAACGGAATGAAAGTGTGGGCAATGAGCAAAGGCGCTACACATTACACCCATTGGTTTCAGCCACTAACAGGAGCCACTGCCGAAAAGCATGATTCATTTTTTGATATGAACGATAACACGGCTATTGAAACTTTTTCATCAGGGGCATTGGTGCAACAGGAACCTGATGCCTCAAGTTTTCCGAGCGGAGGAATTCGTAACACATTTGAAGCACGTGGTTACACAGCTTGGGATCCATCATCGCCCGCATTTTTAATGGAAAGCCCAAATGGAAAAACATTGTGCATCCCCACCGTTTTTGTTTCCTATACAGGTGAAACATTGGATTACAAAGCACCTTTGTTAAAAGCATTACATGCATTGGATAGTGCTGCTGTAGCTGTTTGCGAATACTTTGATAAAGACATAACAAAAGTATCAGCAACACTTGGTATTGAGCAAGAATATTTTTTGGTTGATACTGCATTGGCCAATGCACGACCTGATTTATCAATAACAGGACGCACCGTGTTTGGACACAGCCCTGCAAAAGGACAGCAGTTAGAAGACCATTATTTTGGTTCTATACCCGACCGTGTAATTGCCTTTATGCACGATTTTGAAATTGAATCATACAAACTTGGCATCCCATTAAAAACACGGCATAACGAAGTGGCTCCTTCGCAATTTGAGTGCGCCCCAATATTTGAAGAAATAAATTTAGCCGTTGACCACAACCAATTGCTGATGGACTTGATGGATAAAATTGCCCGCAGGCATAATTTTAAAGTGTTGCTGCACGAAAAGCCTTATGCAGGAATTAATGGAAGTGGCAAACACAACAATTGGAGCCTGGGAACCAACACAGGCAAAAATTTATTGTCGCCCGGTGGAAATCCCAAAAGCAATTTGATGTTTCTTACTTTTTTCATCAACATTATAAAAGCTGTGCATGAACATGCCGATTTATTACGTGCAAGTATTGCATCAGCAAGTAACGACCACAGGCTTGGTGCCAACGAAGCGCCTCCTGCAATAATGAGTATTTTCTTGGGCGCTCAATTATCACGCGTGCTTGATGATATTGAGAAATCAGTAAACGATAAAAAGATGAGCCCCGAACAAAAAACAGACCTTAAACTCAACATCGGAAAAATTCCTGAAATACTTTTAGATAACACCGATCGCAACCGTACTTCCCCTTTTGCGTTTACCGGTAACAAATTTGAATTCCGTGCTGTCGGTTCATCTGCCAATTCTTCAAATGCTATGATGGTGTTAAACACCATTGTTGCAAAACAGTTAGAAGAATTTAAAAAAGAAGTAGATGCAGTTATAAAGAAAAATGTAAAAAAAGATGAAGCAATTCTCCGAATCCTGCGCAAATACATTGTAGATTCCAAAGCAATTCGCTTTGAAGGAAACGGGTATAGCGATGAGTGGAAAAAAGAAGCGAAGAAGCGAGGCTTAAGCAATTTTACTACCACACCGGTTGCCCTCGATGCATTTGTGACAAAAAAATCGTTGGGTCTTTTTGAAGAGATGAACATCTTTAGCCACCGCGAAGCCGAAGCGCGTCATGAAATTATGTTGGAGACTTATATTAAGAAAATAGAAATTGAAAGCCGCGTAATGGGCGATTTGGCAATGAACCATATTGTGCCTGCTGCCATCAGGTATCAAACATTGATAGCCGAAAACGTTGACAGTTTAAAGGATTGTGGCTTAAGAGCAGATTCGTACGCTACCCAAATTGAAATGCTCAAAGAACTTAGCCAGCACATCAACGGCATCAAAAAAAATGTGGATGCCATGAATGCTGCGCGTAATAAGGCCAACAATATTTCAAGCATTCGCGAAAAGGCAATAGCATACTGTGATAAAGTGAAAGAGTATTTTGATTCTATTCGCCATCATGTTGATTCACTCGAAATGATTGTGGACGATGAATCATGGCCTATGGTTAAGTACAGAGAGTTGGTTACAATTCGATAAACCCTGCATAAATCCTATAAAGGGAAAGTCTTAAAGAAAAGCGTTGAGTAACATTAGCGCTTTTTCTATTTTTACCCCACTCAAAAAAATGACCACCTCAAATTCGGATAACAAACCCAAACGCAAAGGTGCAATTGAAGTAATTTGCGGAAGCATGTTTAGCGGCAAAACCGAAGAACTTATCCGCAGGTTAAAACGCGCCAGGATTGCCAAACAAAAAGTCGAAATTTTTAAACCGGCTATTGACCAGCGCTATCACGAAACCAATATTGTATCGCACGACAGCAATTATATTCCCTCATCTCCGGTTCAATCCAGTTCGCAAATACTGCTGCTTACACATGATGTGGATGTGGTTGGTATTGACGAGGCGCAGTTTTTTGACAACGAATTGCCACACGTATGCGAAAAATTAGCCAACATGGGCATGCGTGTTATCATTGCTGGTTTAGATATGGATTTTAAAGGTATTCCTTTTGGTCCCATACCACATCTGCTTGCCATTGCCGATTTTGTTACCAAAGTACATGCTGTATGTATGGATTGCGGTGAGCTTGCCCATTTTTCGTACCGCACCGTTGCCGATAGCTCATTGGTGGTGGTTGGCGAAAAAGAAAGTTACGTACCCCTGTGCCGAAGTTGTTATAACGATAGAGAAAACACCAAATCCGAAAAAACAAAATACCAACCATAAAAAATAAATAGTGAAACAAAAAAAAATTCAAAAACAAAAATAAAAGGTGAACACGTTTAGAATTTTAAATAGTATTATTTTGAATTTGTTTCGGATTTTGTCTTTTCTGATTTTCGGATTTCAATCAGTAGATTTAGCATTCTAAAAACTATACTATGAACTATTCTTTAAATGAAATTGCCACCATCTTAAACGGGCAGTTGCATTTAAATTTTCCAGCGCAGCAATCCATTCAGCATCTGCTTACCGATAGCCGCAAAATTGGTGCTGCCGAAACATCTTTGTTTTTTGCATTAAAAGGCGACAGGCATAATGGACACAAGTTTATTGCCGATTTGGTAAAAGCCGGTGTACGAAACTTTATAATTTCTGATGCAAGTGAAGCACTTAACAGCAATGCCAACTTTATACTGGTAAACGATACACTTGCTGCCTTACAAACCATTGCAGCGCACCATCGCAATAAATTTCCAATACCTGTAATTGGCATTACAGGCAGCAATGGAAAAACCATTATTAAAGAATGGCTGTACCAATTACTGCGCGAAGACCATCACATTGTTCGCAGCCCCAAAAGTTATAATTCACAAATTGGAGTTCCGCTATCGGTATGGCAAATGAATAGCGAACACAACATGGCTTTGTTTGAAGCAGGCATATCCCATCCGGGCGAAATGCAAAAACTGGCGCACATCATAAAACCTTATCTCGGAATTTTCAGTAACATTGGTCAGGCGCATGACGAACACTTTTCTTCGCTTGACGAAAAAATAAAAGAAAAACTTTTGTTGTTTGAAAACGCTTCGCTGTTGGTTTATTGTCGTGATTATACAGGAATACATAATGCCATTCAGCAATCAGGCTATGTTGAGAAAGGATTGAAATTATTTTCGTGGAGCCGCAGAACAAAAGCCGATTTGCAAATTGCGCGCGTTGAAATAAAAGCAAACGAAACGTTTATACAGGGAATTTACCAATCAGGGTTTATAAAAATTTCGATACCGTTTACCGATGAAGCCTCGGTTGAAAATGCCATTCACTGCTGGGCGCTCATGTTGTTTTTGAAATACCAAAACGAAGTAATCAATCAGCGCATGCAATCGCTTAGCCCTGTGGCTATGCGCCTCGAAATGAAAGATGGTATTAATAACTGCTCGGTAATCAACGACAGTTATAATTCCGACCTCGGCTCACTTAGTATTGCACTCGACTTTATCAACCAGCAAAAAAATCATCCCAAAAAAACCCTTATCCTGTCCGACATTTTGCAAAGTGGAAAATCCGAAAACGACTTATATGCCGAAGTAGGTCAGCTTATAAAACGCAAAAACATCCACCGCCTCATTGGCATTGGCCCGTCAATATCGCGGCAGGGTAACGCATTTGAGATGGAGAAAAATTTTTTTTCTTCTACCGATGATTTTCTAAAAGAATTTAACACCACCTGGTTTAACAACGAAACCATATTGCTAAAAGGCGCCCGCCTGTTTGGGTTCGAGCGCATATCGCATGCACTGCAACAAAAAGGCCACGAAACGGTGCTGGAAATTAACCTTAACGCATTGGTGCATAATTACAATTACTACCGTGCAAGGCTTAAACCCGAAACCAAAATAATGTGCATGGTAAAAGCGCTTGCCTATGGCAGCGGAAGCTTTGAAATTGCCAACACCTTGCAATTTCACAGGGTAAATTACCTTGCCGTTGCCTATGCCGATGAGGGTGTTGAACTGCGCAAAGAAGGTATTACCGTTCCCATCATGGTAATGAATCCGCAGCAGCAGAGTTTCGAAAACATGATTGAGTACCATCTGGAACCTGAGATTTACAGTTTTAAACTGCTGTCGCGATTTAGCGAAGTGGTTAAACATGCAGTAATGCAAAATCAAATCAGTGCATTTCCCATTCATATAAAATTAGATACAGGCATGCACCGCCTCGGCTTTGAAGAAAACGAAATTAGCGAACTGATAGTGCGGTTAAAAAACAACAAACATTTAAAAATAGAATCGGTGTTTTCGCACCTTGCCGCCAGCGATGAAGCCGAGCACGATGGATTTACCAAACAGCAGTACAACGCTTTTTTAAAAATGAGTACCGAAATTACCAGGCACTTTAAACATGAAATTGTAAAACATATTTTAAATTCATCGGGCATCATCCGTTTTCCCGAAATGCAGTTGGATATGGTGCGCCTTGGAATAGGCCTCCATGGCATAGCCCCCACACCGGCAGAGCAAAGGCAATTGCTTAACGTGGCATCGCTTAAAACCACCATTTCGCAAATAAAATCAATAAAAAAAGGCGACACCATTGGCTATAACCGCAAAGGCATAGCAAAAACCGATTTGCAAATTGCCATTGTTGGAATTGGATATGCTGATGGCATTAACCGAAAAATGGGTAACGGTGCCGTGCGATTTTTGGTAAACGGAAAATTTGTACCCACCATAGGCAACATTTGCATGGATATGTGCATGCTTGATGTTACCGATGCCAGCGTAAAAGAAGGCGATGAGGTAATAATCTTTGGTGCCGAATATCCAATAACAAAACTGGCACACGATGTGGGAACCATTCCTTACGAATTACTTTGCGCAATATCTCAAAGGGTAAAGCGGGTTTACTATCACGAGTAATAGAAGTCCTTCCTTTATCAACCAAAAATTGTTTAAAACTAAAAAGCCCGTTTTTAATTGTAATAACATTTAGCATACATTTGCTGCACAAACAAAAAAATCATTCTTAAACCATCACAATGAAAAAACTACTCACATTAGTAGCTGCTGCCGGAATGATGTCATTCCTTGCATGCGGACCCAGCGCTGACGATCAGGCTGCACAAGACAAAGCTCGCGAAGACTCAATGAAAGCTGCCGAAGCGGCAATGAAAGCTGCTGAAGAAGCTGCTATGGCTGCTGCCCCCATGGATAGCGCAGCAATGCCTGCTGATAGTGCAGCGGCTCCAGCAACTGAGAGTCACTAAAATTTTAGTTCTTATAAAAAACCCTTCCTTGATACAAGGAAGGGTTTTTTTGTTTAACACTTATCGCAACCGGGCTTTTGTTTACACTTAATGTGTTTTCACCATCCTTTTTGTAGAAACTGTTTTTCCGTTTACTACTAAGCTATAAGTATAAATACCACTGTTAAGTTTATTGCCATACACCAATAGCGAACCTTCGCCTGCACTGGTTACCTTCACAGTTTTAATTACAGTGCCGTTGTTATCATAAAAAATCAGCATTGCATTTAATGCAGCACCATTCAACTGTTCCTCTGGTATATTCCATATAATGGTGGTATTTTCAGCAAAAGGATTTGGGTCGTTTTGGCTTAGTATTATGGCATTGCTGTTTTCCAATTCAACAGTCATTCCGTAAGCTGAGCTGTTTTTCATTTCATCACCATTTGGTTCTGCACTGCGCAGTGCACAGCACTGTGCCATTGCTTGTACCAATGAATCTATTCGTTCTTGCTGTTTTTGATAGCCTGCTATTAATATTGGAATTAACTCGGTATAGTTTACCGCTTTAAATGTAAAATCAGGATGAATTACAGTTCCATTATTATCGGTTTTTGCAGGGTTAATAAATGTTTTTACCAACGATGGCAACAAGGCTTGTGCTTCTTGTGCAATAATGCCATAATGAGTTCCACCGGGTAAATGCAAGCCCGAATTTATCTGTTGGTCATACTCGTAAGTGTAAACATTAAGGTTATTTAAAATAGAGGCAGCATCATTTCCATACAGTGTATCCACGTTTGTTTTTAGTGCAACATCAGATGTATAGTAATTGTCAGTAGTATAAACACCTCCATTAAAAAAACCTGCCGCGCTTGGGCAATCAGAAATACCAGAACTGCCATAGTCGCAAGTTGTTACAGGAACCTCGGCATACACGCCCCAATTAATTTCTTCAGCGTTACCAGCCGAAAAATAGCCCGCTATATTTATTGTGTTAGGCTCTAATGTTTCGGCCCATACACCCCTGTTTTCTGTAGCATTTTCTGCATTAAAATAGCCGCCAACATTCACACTTACTTCTCCCGCCTGGGTTCCTTCGCAGTATGATTTTATCGAAAAATGAAACTGTGCATTATCATCCGCTTCGTCAACATTGCTGTGTGCTTCGATGCACGAGTACGAACTAAGGTTGTCTGCATTGCCATCATTCGATTCTACCCATAGCTTGGCATTGTATTGTCCGGCAATTGCATTGTTGCTTCCCGCACCTTGTGCTTGTTCATAATAGTCGGGTACCATTACCACCGAACTGTTTTGTGGAGACAAACCAAAGTATGAAAGAGAGTTAGATGTGCCCTGCTGCATGCTGCCACGTTCTCTAAAGGTAGTAGGACCTTCGGTATCTTCTCCGTGTATCCAAAAATTTACGAACCCTGTCTCATCAGCGTTTATAGCAAGCCTGTCCTGTGGTGTGCTTTCGTTGCTATATATAGCAAAACAGGCTTCATCAGCCGATGTATTTATATCTCTTGTTTTTACAGCCAGTGTATAAAATGTTGGGCTACCGCTGGTGTTGTTTACAGGATAATAAGTAGCGTTAAGGCTTTCGTCAGTATACATGGAGTTGCCCACCACATTTAAATTGTAATAGGGGTCATGGCCCGAAGTCATGTGTAAGCCTATTTTACCGGCACTGGTATTTATTTTAAGCGAACCTGCTGAGTTTGTTTCAAAATCGCTCCATCGGTTGCTGCCTCCTCCACTAATGTTATTTGATATTCTTACTTGTGGTGTGCTTGCTGTGTTATCAAATACTTCAAGCCTGCGGGCAGGGTCGGTACTTCCACTTGCAAAATCGCCAACTCCAACAAAACTATTACTTGCTCCGGCTATTGTCATGGCTCCTTTGGCAGCATCAGTTTTATATCTGGTAAAAAAGTTCATCCGCTGGTCCTCGTTTTGCCTAATCTCTGCTGCTTGGTTAGTTGCTTTAATACCAATTTTAAGTCCATCATCTGCATTTGTTCCAGTAAAACTTCCACTTGTAAAATATGTTGTCCATTGCTGCCACACTTCATTATCTCCATAGGAATTTAAAACAACTAAAGAATTAGGACCAGTTGAACTATTTGTGAAAGAGCCGCCCGAACTTGCTCCAAATACCCATCTGTCATTGTTACCCCACATACGACCAACTTCTGCTGTACTTGAATAAAATCCCATGTAGCTTCCGCTAGCATTGCATTTAAAAAGGCCATTGCCTGATACATCTCCCCCTATTTTAAAATAGTCATTGCTAGGTGCCCCTGTAACAGTAAATCTTGCATAGGGTGTACTTGCATCATTTATATGCAATTTATCTGCAGGTGTTGTAGTACCCAACCCCATAAAACCAGGGTTAGAGCCTGTGGCACCCATCAATATGGCTCGTTGCGTACCTCCGGTATAAAAGTTCATGTTGCCATTGGTTGCAGAAGAGAAATTACTTTTAAGTTCTGCATTACCATTGGCATCAACCCCAACTTGAAATCCTGTTGTAGCGCTTCCGTTACCTGTTGCTGTGTTTGAAAATTGAGAAAACGATGCATTTCCTGAGCCATCAACATGCAGTAGGTTTTGCGGTGTAGTAAGATTCACTCCCACATTTCCACCACTTGTTATTGTTGCACGCTGAGTGCCATTTGTAAAAAAATTCATGTTAGCATTTTCCTGTTGGTTAAGCTCAACATTGCTTCCATTCTGGTTAATTAAAAATCCATCAGTTGCTGTTGTGCTTGTTGTTCCTCCGTTTGTTATTTGAAATTTGCCTGCATCTACATGTAATAAGTTACTTGGTGCAGTTAAATTTATCCCTACATTGCCAGCTGCTGCTACTATCATCCTGAGGTTATTATATGTACCAGCCCCCGAGTTTGTATAAAATTTTAAAGGTTGCGAATCCTCGTTTTTTATATCAAGAGGGGCATTGGTGCCACTGGTCCAGCCAATGTAATCTGCAGCGCCTGAAGGTTGATTTGAGCCGGGTGCTGTTGAAAAGCCCGATGTTGCCTGACCGAAAGCATTTTTAAAGTTAATCGATATTGTAAATATCAAGATTGTTATAATTTGGATATTTTTCATTTTTATTTTATTTTATTTTCGTTTAACTACCTTTTGTGAGTATGTACCATCACGTGTAGTCACCATGACTAGATACATGCCCTTGGTTAAACATCTTGTATCAATTCGATGAGGAGATATAGTGCAGTTCTGTTCCACTACTTTTCTTCCCGTTATATCATATATCTGAACATATTTTAAATAGCTGCCTCGAATCACCACCTCATCGGTAAAAGAATTTTCATAAATACTTATCGCACCATGGTTCTCAAATTCATTTTCTCCAGTTACTGTTGAATCCATAACAATTACATCGTCCACATAGTAATAAGCATAAGTTGCATTACTGTCATAACTTATGATACCGGTAACAGAATCATTGAAGAAATTACCTAAACACAAATACTGATACGCAGAGTCTGCAATAAAAAAACCAGTTATTTCAATCCAATTGGTTGTATCTCCAATAATTGAATCAGAAAACAGATGCACTATATTATTTACTGGCGCGGGATTCATCATAGAATATGCATTTGTAAAAAATTTTAATCCTAATTTATTGCTAGCAATATTCATATGATTTGAAATACTTGAAGCCCGACTAACATGAAAGGAAATATAATAATTCTGACCAATTACTAAATTCTGATTCAATTGTATTCCCAAATACTCTCGCCAGTTTGCATTATTTTTTGAATAGGACGAAAATCCAGCGTAAGCATTTCCAGTTAAAGGATATTGGTAACCCCAAGAGTTTAATGGAACTGAAGGGTTGCTAAACCCACCACTTGGTGCACATGAATTAAAATAATCTGGACTCTCTCTAAAAGATGACCAACCATTAGAGTAAACTATCTGGGCAAGCATTGTCGGACACGTTAATGTATCCTCAAAACTCCGGTTAGGAACTAAATTCTGTGCAACAGTAAACTGAGCAAGAAACAATATAACAATTATGATAATTCTTTTCATTCTTTTACTATTTTAGCGAATTGATACCGTTCATCAATCATATTTATTTTTAAAAAATAAACACCACAACTTAACTTACCAAAACTTATTTGGTGCCGGAGGGTAGAGGCTGTCGTTGGATAGTAACCTATTTCGCTTCCAAGGGCATTAAGGATTGCTACTGACTTTATGCCTTTACCCTCCAGCACTATCCAATCACGGGCAGGGTTTGGAAATTTTTTTATTGAATTATTCGTGTAAACTTTTACGCCTGTATTTACAAAAGCAGAATCGGTGGAAATCTTTATATCATCAATATAATAATAAGCATATTGATTAAAGATGCTTGTATCTAAATTATTGATTAAAGTATTTGAATCCTCAAAAAAATTGCCAATTGATAAATACCTGTAGGCTGAATCTGCAACAAAAGACCCAACGATTTGTGTCCAATTTAATGTGTCTGTAATAATGGAGCTAAATGATAAATGAGCATTGTTATTTATTGTCGAAGGGCTAATAGATGAAGACGAATCTATCGAAAATCGCACTCCTATATTGTTGCTTGAAAGATATACTATTGAAGAAGGATTGTAGGCTCTGGATGCCCATAGTGATACGAAATATTTTTGACCTACTATAAGAGGTTGTATTAATTCACATCCAATTATTTCACGATAATTGGTTGTAAAAGATGAAAATGTTATTAATCCTGCATATGCATTGCCACTTAATGCTACTTGAAAACCGGCATCATTTAAAGGAACCCCAACAGTTGTATTATTACACGCATTGAAATAATCTGGGGTTTCGCGAAATACCTTCCATCCAAATGCTTTAAAAATCTGCCCGTAATAAGTTGGACAAGCAACAGTATCCTCAAAACTCCAATTAGGTACTAGATTTTGAGCAAAGGAAAATTGAAAGAAAAACAAAGTAAAAGCCGTATATAGTTTTTTCATTGAACAAGAAGTTTTGTATTTGAAATGTATCGTCAATCATATTTATTTTTAAAAAATAAACACCACAACTTAACTTACCAAAATTTATTTGGTGCCGGAGGGTAGAGGCTGTCGTTGGATAGTAACCTATTTCGCTTCCAAGGGCATTAAGGATTGCTACTGACTTTATGCCTTCACCCTCCAGCACTATCCAATCACGGGCGGAGTTTGGAAATATTTTGCTTGAATTGTTTGAGTAGGTTTTTATTCTTGTATTTTCAATAGCTTTATATGCAGATACCTTTACATCATCAACTTGGAGTGCTCTAAACCAGTTTGATAAATCTATATGGGTATTATTAAATGGATAGGCAACCATATTCTCAAAACTCAGTTTATTAACTAAATTTTGAATAATGCACATCTGCGAAAAAAGAAAAGTAATAGTTATAAATATTTTTTTCATTGGTCAACTTTTTTTAATTTAAAAATCGCTCATCAATCAACATCTGTTGTCCTAAAATAAGTTTACGTTTCCCAACCCGAGGTGATTGATTGTTTTGATACAGTTGAGAATTTTATTTTTTGTAATGGGCGCAATGCTGATTTGGATTTTAATGGATGAGTTGTGGATTATAAATCTGTTTAAGCGAGTGGATTTACGTTAAGCGAATCACCTGGACGGGGGCTGCGCGACCCGTCAGGTGACATCAATATTTAACTCATAACTTGAACTACCACCACCGTTCCACCAGCGCCCTATTTCAGTTGGTGTACCACTCACATCTCTATACATACGCCAATAAGTAGCGGCATTGGTGGCAGCATTGGTTCTAAATACTTCGCCTGTATTTAAAGTTCCGTTGTTGCCGTCAATATGTAGCACGGATGTAGGGCTAGTTGTGCCTACTCCAACATAACCTGTATTACCACTTCCTAATACGCTCACTCTCGTATTTCCTGTTCCATTTGTAAACAAATCAAGCCTTCCTGCCCCAGTGGTGCCCATTATAACATTTGAACTTCCTGAAGCATTCTCAATCCTAAAACTTTCAGTGCCTCCTTGATCCATTTTCCAATTAGTTGTTGTTGAAGAAGGCGCATTAGTTTCGAAAACACTTCCTGTGTTTGAAGAATAGGTGTTGGCACCATCCAAGTATAACAAGGCCGGAAATGTTGTCCCAGTTCCAATGTTTAAACGGTCAACATTTGAAGTGCCAGTGTACCAATTATTTGTTGCCTGAATACTAAACTGTGCAGTTGCTGAATTCGAAAGTATAAGAATCATCACTGCAGTTATTGTGATATATTGATATTTTTTCATTTTAATTTGGTTTAATGATCGATGATTAATTTTTGAGAATAATAGGAATTATCATTCTGAAAAATACTTAGTAAATAAATGCCACTTGCCATTTGGTTCCTTTCAATTGCATACCCTTTTTCGTTGTTTTTAATTCTGAATTGATTAGTTACATCACATCCAAAATGATTGTATATTCTAATTTCAGCCTTCTTTTTCTTCACAGATAATTCAACCGTTGATTCCGTAATTAAAGGATTAGGATATATTTTTAATGGATTTGAATTACCTAAATCTCCAATACCTGTTGTCGCTGACAGCCAAACATCATCAACAAAATAATACGAATAACAAAGTGAAAAACTGGTATCCAATATTAAGGTGTCGACATTAAAATCATCAAAGAAATTGCCAACAACAGCATATTGATAAGCAGAATCTGCTACAAATAAACCTGATAATGTAACCCAATTAGCTGTGTCTGTAATTAAAGTATCAAAGTATATAGAAGCTGAATTATCCACTAACGGTGATATAAACTGGTTACCATAGGATAAATAAGACTGGGTTGTGAATTTCACACCTATTTTATTAGATGCGCAGGGACCATTGAAGTAATCTGTTAACGAAACATTCATACTAAAATTATAGGACGTGCCAACTTGCATTGGTTGTATAAATTGAACTGCGATTTGTTCTCTTATCCATGGATAAGGAGATACATAGGCTCTCGTCCAGTAATTAAAATATCCAGCGTAGGCATCTCCCGAGTGTGGTATTTGAAAATTAGGATTAATATTATGCAAGTTATAAGGCACGGATACTGCGCAGCATGGCGCACATGAATGATAATAATCAGGCGATGCGAGCCAGTTTTCCCATCCTAAACAATGATGCATCTGATTTTGAGCATTTGGGCATGTATCCAATAATTCAAAACTTGAGTTGGGAATTAAGTTTTGGCCATTTGAAATGTTGAATAAGGAACCAGCAAGTAGCATTATAATTAAATAAGTATTTTTCATTTTATTTATTTTTCTTTAAAAATACACATTCTATTAAAAGCATTGTAATAAATGGTGCGAATGTTATAACTGTATTAAAAGTGCGGTGGTGGCTGCGGTGTTTAAAAGCGCAGCCCTGCCTCTATAGCCGCAATGCAGCGCGGCATTTTAGCCCCTATAAACAAAGCGCACACTGCAACGGTAAGCCGGGTATAACTGCTGTATTTCCTTACAGCATAGCTGCCTATGGGCAACATCAGATAAATAGCGTATAACAGTAACAGTATCATGCTTTGGTTTTTGGGTTATTTAGCACATCAAAGATATACTGCCAAAATGCGTTTTCAGAAGCCTGTGTAACACAAAAAAAATTGTGCATTAGTTTAAGAAACATCAAGATACATTGCAGAGCAATTCAAAAATCTAATGCAAAACTTTCTTTAAAAATCATGCAAATGCAGTACACAAAATCATACAAGTGCATTAGGCCGTGTAATGCATTTGCATTAGATAAAATACTGCACCGGCAGTATTGCAAAATCAAAAAATAAGCTTACGGTTTTTTTCCTTTTTCTGGAATTGCAATATCAATGTTGTTTTTGCGGGCATAAATCATTAAGTCGGATATTGCGTGCAGGCCCAGTTTATGGTAAATATTGTTGCGGTGTGTGCGTATGGTATCTATGCTAACAAAAAGTTCTTCTGCAATTTCAGCATTGGTTTTTCCATTACACAGATATTTAAATATTTCCGTTTCGCGCAGGGTTAATTCAGCAAGCGGGCTGGTGGTTTTTGTTTGTTGTTTTAGCATATAATAACTTGCAATAATGCTTACCGTACACGCACTCTGGTAAGTGCCTCCAAGTTTAACTTCATGTATTGCCTTTGCAAGTTCATCCAACCCATCCTCAGAGGTAACATGCCCGCTTATTCCCGTAAAATACAGTTGAGCAATAAAGTCGGCTTCATCAAAGTTTGAGTGTACTACCAACTTGCTGTTTTTAAAGTTTTGTTTTAAAAAACCAATTGTTTCCAGCACATTCTTATACCCCAAACACAAAAATAAAACAACATCATATTTTTTGTTTTTATGCCCGTTAAGTAAATGCACCGGCACATAGCTAAAGTTAATCCAGTTTAACAGTTTATTGTCTTTAAATCCTACAAACACCGATGTGCCCCATAGCATTTGGGCACAGGTTACAAGTACATGTGTTTTGGTCATGGTAGAGTAGTTAAGAAGTACTAAGGTAAATCTTTATCGCTCTACTTATAATATTATTTTTTTTATGCCAGTGCCTTATTAAAGTAACATACAGTTTTTTGTTTAGCACTTGTCGCAACCGGGCTTTTGTTTCCTGTTAAAAGCTCTTTTTACAAGATATACTACTGCCAGCCCAATTATCACATATACCATTATGTTTTGCCAGTTCATACCACAAAACTAAAGCAATTCAAATTACATTTGCCAACGCCATTTTTAAGCAGCATGTTTAGGTTGCATTAATGGCTGATAACAGGAACACACAAATGGATTTTAAAAGAAAAGAACTTTCAAACGATTTTTTAATTCGCATTTACCGCGAATTGATAAAGCCACGAATTATTGAAGAAAAAATGCTGGTGCTTTTAAGGCAGGGAAAAATTGCCAAGTGGTTTTCGGGCATTGGACAGGAGGCTATTTCGGTAGGTGCCGGAATGGTGTTGCAAACAGACGAATATGTTTTACCAATGCACCGCAACCTGGGCGTGTTTACCGCGCGAGGAATACCGTTGCACAGGTTGTTTTCGCAATGGATGGGCAAGCCGGGCGGTTTTACCAAAGGCCGCGACCGTTCCTTTCATTTTGGAACGCAGGAGTTTAAAATTATTGGCATGATTTCGCATCTGGGTCCGCAAATGGGAATAGCAGATGGAATTGCACTTGCCCATCTGTTAAAAAAAAATAAAAAGGCCACCATCGTTTTTAGTGGTGATGGCGGCACCAGCGAAGGCGATTTTCATGAAGCGGTAAATGTGGCTGCCGTTTGGAATTTGCCCGTAATATTTATTATTGAGAACAATGGCTACGGCCTCTCAACTCCATCAAGCGAGCAGTTTAAATGCAAAAGTTTTGCAGATAAAGGCATTGGCTATGGCATGGATGCTGTAAGTGTTGACGGCAATAACATACTTGAAGTATATACTACGCTTGATGCGATAGCTAAAGATATCAGGCAAAACCCACGGCCGTTTATTTTTGAAGCACGCACATTCCGCATGCGCGGACACGAAGAAGCATCGGGAACCAAGTATGTGCCGCAACATTTATTTGATGAGTGGGGCAGCAAGGATCCAATTAAAAACTACGAAAGTTATTTGCTGGCTGAAAAAGTTTTGTCGGATGAGATGATAAAATTATTTCGTTCAGAAATAAAAAATGAAATAGAAAAAAATCTTGAAATTGCTTATGCAGAAAATGAACCTGAACCCAACACACAGCTGGAAGTGGACGATATGTTTGCAAAAGCACCATCAGAAATTATAAAACCCCTTTCGGGAAAAAAAACCGAAAAACGCTTTTTGGATGCCGTTACCGATGGTATGCGTCAAAGCATGCAGCGCTATCCAAACCTTGTAATAATGGGGCAGGATGTGGCTGAATATGGTGGTGTGTTTAAAGCCACTCAAGGTTTTGTGGATGAATTTGGCCGCGAGCGCGTGCGCAACACACCCATTTGCGAAAGCGCTATTGTTGGTGCGGGGTTAGGCCTTGCAATAAACGGGCACAAGGCCATTGTCGAAATGCAGTTTGCCGATTTTGTTACCTGTGGTTTTAATCAGATTGTAAATAATCTTGCTAAAACGCATTATCGCTGGGGGCAAAATGCCGATGTGGTGGTGCGTATGCCCACAGGCGCAGCAGTGGGTGCAGGGCCGTTTCACTCCCAATCAACCGAGAGTTGGTTTTTTCATGTACCTGGTTTAAAAATTGTGTACCCAGCATTTCCGGCTGACGCTAAAGGGTTATTGAATGCCTCCATTGCCGACCCTAATCCTGTAATGTATTTTGAACACAAAGCGCTTTACAGGAGTGTAACCGAAGAAGTGTTTGACGACTATTACACACAGGAAATTGGCAAAGCAAAATTGGTTGCCCAAGGAAATGATGTGTCGGTAATTACTTATGGGCTGGGTGTACACTGGGCACTTGAAGCATTAAACGAAAACAAAAACATTTCGGCCGATGTGGTTGATCTGCGCACCCTGCTTCCTTGGGATAAGGAAACTGTACTTAATTCAGTAAAAAAAACCGGAAAGGTATTAGTGCTTCACGAAGACACTTTAACAGGAGGAATAGGAGCGGAGATAGCAGCCGTAATAGCCGCTGAATGTTTTATGCACTTGGATGCTCCTATTGTTCGGTCGGGTAGTTTGGATACGCCTGTGCCTATGAGCAATAAACTTGAATGGAATTTTTTACCTAAAGAAAGATTTAAAAAACAGCTATCTGAACTTTTAAGTTACTAAGAGCCTGGTTAAATTTTTATCAAAAAAATTATATATCGCCCCGATGGGGCTTTTGCTAATGATAGGTTATTACTATTACCAACATTTCGCTCCTCTGGAGCTGTGCATAACAACAAAAAGCTCCAGAGGAGCGTAATGTTGGTAAAAAATATAAAACAGGTTTTCAAAAGCCCCATCGGGGTGATATATAAAAATAAGTAAGTGAAATTTAAACAGGCTCTAAGTTCTGTTTTTTTTATTCTACCAAATTTATTTTTATGGTATTAGCGCGTGAGCGTTCGTTAAGTGGTGTGCTGGCTACATGTATTATACAATCGCCTGATCCAACAAAATCATTTGCCTTTAAAATTTCTTTTATGTCATTAATGGTGGTGTCGGTGCTTTCGTATTTGTTGTAATAAAATCCTCTTACACCCCACACCAAGCTCAAAACATTTAGCATGGGCTTATTGTCAGTAAAAATAAAAATGCCCGCCTTGGGTCGCTGACTCGAAATTTTAAATGCCGTGTAACCGCTGTGCGTCATAGCTGCAATGGCACTGGCATCGGCCTGCAATGCCATTTCGCAGGCATGGTAACATACGGCATCCGAAATAAAGGTTGAAGATTTTTTGTCGGGCTTATTCATACGATAAAAAATATCCTGATCATGCTCAATGGCGCGAATTATTTTTTGCATGGATGTAATTGTTTCTACCGGAAATTTTCCTACGGATGTTTCGGCACTTAGCATCAGTGCATCAGCACCGTCATACACGGCATTGCCCACATCATTGGCTTCGGCCCTGGTGGGTCTAAAGTTGGTAATCATGCTTTCCATCATTTGAGTGGCTATAATTACAGGCTTTGATGCAAGCAAACATTTGTTTACAATCTTTTTTTGAATGATAGGCACTTGCGCCAAATCAATTTCAACACCCAAATCGCCCCTGGCAACCATTATGCCATCGGCTGCTGCAATAATGCTGTCGATGTTGCGTACGGCTTCGGGTTTTTCAATTTTTGCAATTACACGGGTAAATTTTTTTTCAGCAGCTATAATTCCTTTTAAATCTTTTATCTCAGCCGCATTACGAACAAATGAAAGGCCTATCCACTCAAGGTTGTTTTTTAATGCAAAGGCAATATCGTTTTTGTCTTTTTCGGTAATTGATGGAATTGAAATTTTGGTATAAGGCAGGTTAACACCTTTTTTTGAATGTAATTTTCCGCCATGCATAACAAGTGTTACCACATCACCATCCGGTTTTACTTCCTTTACTTCCAACTTTAGTTTTCCGTCATCAATCAATACAACATCACCTTTTTTTACATCGTGGCTAAAGTTTGTGTATTGAATACTTGCCTTTTGTGCATTGCCAATTACAGGTTGCTTTGCAATTGTAAATTTTTCTCCGTCTTTTAATTCACATTCACCGCCTTCTATTTCGCCCATTCTTATTTTGGGGCCTTGTAAATCAAGGAGCATGGCTACATGCAAATTTTTTTCGGCATTAAGGGCATTTACATTGTCAACAATGTTTTGCATAAACGCATAATCGCCATGCGATGCATTTATGCGCAGTACATCAGCGCCTGCATCCATCATGTGTGATAATGTTTTTTTATCCATGGTGGCCGGGCCTACGGTGGCAATTATTTTGGTGCGGTTAAAGTTTTTCATAAAAAGAAGATGTCAGTCAATCAGAAGATTATCGGTTGATTTAAGTTGTTCGGGAAAAATTTCGCTTACTGCCGAAACTATTTCTATGCTTTTAATTTTGGTGATGAATTCGTTAAAGTTAAAATTGCCGCCCGTTTTTTTTATCATCACCCAAAAATCAAAGGCGCTTTTTTCGGGCACTAAAATACCTGTGGTGCTTTTATTGGAGAGTACAAAAAATTCTTCACCAAATTTATTGGTAAACGCATAGTGGGAAAACACAGCCACCGCACCCGGTTTGCCAAGATATACGGTATGATCTTTTTTTCGCTTTAGCTGAAGTTTTAAAACATCATTTAGTTCAAAGCACAGGCGATAATCTTTGTACGAACAAATTATACCGGCCAATAAAAAATCGGTATCGGCCTGTAGTTCGAGTTTAAAAACTTTTTTGGACATGGTGCGGCAAAGGTAGGTGATGGGGTTTACAGTTTGTTAAGCATAGTAGGTATGCGCAGCTAAAAATTTTATTTTAGCCCAAAGATTTTTTATGTCAATGGAAGTTTTTACGCCTGAATATTTTATGCGCGAAGCGATAAAGGAAGCAAAGGCTGCTTTTAAGGATGGTGAAATACCGGTTGGGGCGGTTATTGTTTGCAATGACAGGGTTATTGCACGCGGGCATAATATGACGCAAAAATTAAATGATGTAACGGCTCATGCCGAAATGATTTGTTTTACATCGGCAGCATCGTTTTTAAATTCAAAGTATTTGCTTGACTGCACGCTGTACGTAACCCTTGAGCCTTGCATTATGTGTGCAGGGGCAAGCATGTGGACTCAGATACCCAATATTGTTTTTGGAGCACATGACTATAAAAGGGGATACAGCAACCTGGAAGGAAAAGTGTTGCACCCTTCTACAAAAATTACCGGTGGAATTTTAGAAACTGAGTGCGCTGATTTGCTGCGCAGTTTTTTTCAAAAAAAAAGGGACTAATTAAAAGTTTATTGCCTGCAGCATGTTTTGTGTTAGCGGTTTGTTTAAAAACCTGCGCACAAATTTGTTTTTGTTTGCACGGTTAAGATCTTTAAAGCTATCGCTGCTGCTTAGCATTACAATTTTACTTTTTTTATGCACGGCTTCGGGAAGTTTTCCAAACTCATCTAAAAATGCAAAGCCATCCATATCGGGCATGTTTATGTCCAGAAAAATTATGTCGGGAAGATTTTCGGGTTCGGTGGTTTTTAAAAACTCAAGTGCCTGTGCGGGGTTGCACTGCGCCTTTACCTGGTTGCAAAATCCATGTTGATTGATTACAGCTATGCTCATGCTGTTTTCCATTTCGCTGTCATCAACCACTAAAACAAAGTTATATTTTTTTGTGCCATCCATTATTCAAAGTATTTTTTAATGTTATCGTTACTTAATACGTTGCTTGTTGCATTATGGTTCGGTATTTCTACGGTTATTTCGGTGCCGGCATTTTGGGCCGACTCAACCATTATTTTTCCTTTAAGTTTTGCTATAATTTCCTTTACAAGATATAATCCCAATCCGGTGCCATAGTCGTTTTTATTGGTACGATAAAATAAGTCAAAAATTTTGTTTTCGTCACCTGCTTTTATTCCAATGCCATTGTCGGCCACATGTATTATTGCTTTTTGGTTATCGGCATGAACGGTAACTTTTACATAGGCATTATCAATATTTGTTTTGCGGTGTTTGATGCCGTTGGTTATTAAGCTGTTTAAAATTATGGACAGTAAGCGATTGCTTCCCACAAAATTTTTTGTGTCGGTAACCGAGCTTTCAATGGTTACGTTATCGGCACCAATAAAGTAGCGCATGTTTTCGATTGACTGCGAAACAAGTTCGGCAAAATCAACCGGCAAACATGCGCTGGTTTCCTCTCCCCCAGATCCTCTCCTCAGAAGAGGGGAGTGAGACAGTGCATAATTTTTTTGTGTTTTTTCTGTCATTAGTTAATTGCCTGTTCAACACTCATACGAGAGTTGGAGGCAAATTGTTCGGCTTTTTCTATCTGGTAGCCGTAAATTCCTATAAATCCGGCTTCGGGATAGGGGATTACCGAAAACCGAAATGTGTATTCAAGGTACCTTACGGCCACATCGCGCGATTGCGAGCGGGTAAGGTCAAACAATTCGGGATGTTGCTTTTGAAGAGCAATGGAAATGCGCTCGTTCATACGGCAGTTCCAGCTGCCAAGCAGCGGCATGGCTGCTATATTATGGTACTGGATGCGGTTATCGTATCCTATTTTAATAACAGGAAACATGTTGTTTTCGTGACGGGTGGTGTGTTTGTTGTTCATACGTTTTTTGTTTTTAAATTTATTTTGAATGCACAATTACAATTTACGTTCTAAAAACTTTAATTTTTAAATAATGCACCAAGGGTTTCTTACAGGTGTAAGGTTTTTTATAAAAAGAGGTGTTTGGATGGGGTATATCACCCGCGTTTTATTTAAAAGCAACAATTAAATAGTTATCCTAAGTTCCAATTGTCATAAATAATCTCTGCAATAAGGACTGTAAAATGTTTACAGTCTTATATACGATGTTGAATAATGCCTTAAAGGGTTTATTTTAACCCTTTAAGGCATTAAGGTAATGCAGTAAATCATTAACCCAAATACTTTATTACAAACTTAAATTAAGATGTAAGAAAAAAAACCTTTTGGTTAAAATAATGTTCTTGGGGTGATAAAATACCAGGTCATTTGCCACTAATCATTCAAAACAGATAATTATTTTCGCACAAAATTTTAAATAAAATGCCATATCCCGAACAATTATGCGCCCCCATGCGCACCGATTTAGTAAACGCAGGTTTTAAAGAATTAAAAACCGTTGAAGAAGTTGATAACACCATTCCCGATAGCAAAGGCACCATGCTTTTGGTGATGAACTCAGTGTGCGGATGCGCGGCCGGCACAGCAAGGCCTGGTGTTAAACTTTCGTTGACAGCAGAAAAAAAACCAGAAAATTTAGTAACCGTTTTTGCAGGGCAGGATTTAGAAGCCACCGCGCAAGCCCGTAAATATACCTTGCCATATCCTCCATCTTCTCCGTGCATTGCATTGTTTAAAGACGGGCAGTTGGTACACTTTATCGAGCGCCATCACATTGAAGGCCGCAGTGCCGAAATGATTGCCGAGCATTTAAAGGGTGCTTACGAGGAGTTTTGTTAAGGTATTAATGCTGCACCACAACCTTTTTGCTTATCAAACCTTTTTTTGTTTTAAGTTGAAGTAGGTAAACTCCGTTTGAAATATTTGATGTTTGAAGTTTGATATTCGAAGTTTGCGAACTAATTGCTTTTGATACAACTGTTTTACCGAGGGCATCCATTAAAATAATTTCATCGTTGGGGCTGAAAATAAAATTTGAAATTTGGAATGAAGAGGATGTTGGGTTAGGAGAAATAATAATATCGTTTGCCGATTGTTTTATTTGAGTAAATGCTTTTGCCAGTTGAATCCATTATAGTTATAAAGTGAGTAATTTGATGTTGGTCCAATATCAACTCCATAAATCCAAGGGCGATTGAATTTATCAAACGCTATTGCATTATCACATCTCAATGTATCAATGCCATAATTAGTAATTACATACACCCAATTACTCTGCCCCACAATTTTCCCGCAGCAGAAGAAAAACAAAACAGCAATAATTATTTTTTTTGATGTTTGGTAATGGTGAAGTTTGTTTAGCATGGTATCTTATTTGAGGCAGAGTAAAAGTAATTAAAAAATAAAACCCCTGTCTTTCTTTATTTTTATACTTTTGACTAAACAAAATAATATTTCATGACACTGCAATACATAACCGATATAAACGGAAAAAGAAAAGGCGTTTTTATTTCTATTGAAGATTGGAATATAGTGAAACAAAAATTAGATAGTGCTACAAACAGTCTTAATCAAATAAAAAAAAGCGATCTGATATTTTGAAAAATTATAAAAAGGCAAAAAATGAAAAGCATGTTTTTTCTTCCGATATAAACCAGCTAAAGAAAATGCTTAAATGATTCAGATTAGTTTTAGTTCATCATTTAAGCGTTCTTTTAAAAAACATATTGCAAAACAGTATTGTCCGGTTAAATTCAAATTTTCTAATGGTGAGATTCCTCATTTCATTCGGAATGACATAGAAAGATTGTTTTCTGTGAGGAGGAGGGGCTTACTTTTGCGCTCCGCGCAAAAGTAAGCCCCTCCTCCTCACAGTCCTCTCTGTATTAATTGTCATTCCGAATGAAATGAGGAATCTTTTTTGTTTTAGTCGGACAACAATGATTGCAAAAAATAAAAATTTAGAAGAAAAATTTTGGAGCAAGATATCCGCATTTGTAAATGATCCTTTTAATCCATCTTTAAAAACACACAAACTTTCAGGAGAACTTAAAAATCACTGGAGTTTTTCAGTGGAATACAATTGTAGAATTATTTTTTATTTCGAAACAAATACCTAAGTTGTTTTTACCGACATAGGCTCCCATGATGAGGTTTATTAATCACCTCCCATACTCAAACTCCTCCATCACCTTTTCCATCGCAACTTTATAGAGAATTTTTAATTCACTAAGGTTTTCTTCCGTCATTCCTTTTGTTTCAATTGGCGGCAACACTACAATGCGTGCCGTGCCGGGTCGTCCGCCATAAATTCGGTTAGGTACATCGGGTAAAATTTTCCAATTGTCAATATATGCAACCGGAACAATGGGAACTTGTTTTTCAATGGCCAGTTTAAAAGCACCGTTTTTCATGGGGCCAAGTTGCGGTGAGCAGGCATGAATTGTTGCCTCAGGGAAAATGGATATGCTGATGTTCTTCTCTAAATCGGCAATGGCACGCATATACGCTTTGTGCGAACCTTTAATGCTTTCGCGGTTAACGCCTATATTCATTTTCTTAAAAAAAATATTAAACAGCGGAACGCTTTCCAGTTCTACCTTTCCCATAAAATGAAAATACTCGCTTATGCCAATATAGGTTAATACAATATCAAGGTATGAAGTATGATTTGGGCAATACACATACGTGCCATTTTTATCAGGTGTAAACCGGCTTATCACTTTTGTGCGGATGCCTGCAAACAGTACAATAAGCCTTGCATGCAGCTTCATCAACTTAAAACAGGTGTTATACCTGGCACTTCCTGTAAGCGTAATAACAAAAAACGGAAACAGAATTAAAAAGGTAAGTGCGCCTCCCAAAAAGAACCACCACCGCCACAGGTTTCCTAATACAATTCTAATACTGCGCATGTGGCGAAAGTAGAAAAGAAAGCCCCACCTAAACCTCCCCGAAGGGGAGAATTTAAAATCTCCTTCAGAATGTTTAATTTTCATTTCAAAAACTTCTTTCTTTGCAATGCAAAATAATTCATTATGTACCAAACACTAAAACCCGTTTTAGAAAAAGAACTTCAGGAAATAAAAGATGCCGGTTTATATAAGCTGGAAAGAATTATTACAACACCACAGTCAGCTGATATAAGCGTAACAGGTTCCTCCCCTTCGGGGAGGTCAGGTGGGGCCGTAATTAATTTTTGCGCAAATAATTACCTTGGGCTTTCATCGCATCCAAAAGTTATTGAGGCTGCACACATGGCAATTGACTCGCACGGTTACGGAATGAGCAGCGTGCGTTTTATCTGCGGTACGCAAGACATTCACAAAACACTTGAACAAAAACTTGCAACATTTCTTGGCACAGAAGATACTATATTATATGCAGCCGCTTTTGATGCCAACGGTGGCGTGTTTGAACCGTTGTTGAATGACCAGGACGCTTTAATTTCTGATGAACTGAATCATGCAAGTATTATTGACGGCATTCGATTGTGTAAGGCGGACAGACATCGCTACAAGCATAACGACATGAACGACCTTGAAGAAAAATTAAAAGCAACACAAGACAAACGACATCGCATGATTGTGAGTGATGGGGTTTTTTCAATGGACGGAACCATAGCGCAGCTTGATAAAATTTGCGACCTCGCAGATAAATACAAAGCACTTGTTATGATTGATGAATGTCATGCATCAGGCTTTATGGGAAAAACAGGACGTGGCACACATGAGTATCGCAATGTAATGGGACGTATTGATATCATCACGGGCACATTAGGAAAAGCATTAGGCGGTGCAATGGGTGGTTTTACTTCTGGCAAAAAAGAAATTGTGGATTTGTTGCGGCAACGTTCGCGCCCTTATTTGTTTTCAAATTCATTAGCGCCAAGTATTGTGGGTGCAAGCATTGCAGTGCTTGATATGTTAAGCGAAACAACTGCCTTGCGCGATAAGCTTTGGAACAACACGCAATACTTCCGCAAAAAAATTACCGAAGCCGGCTTTGATATTAAACCGGGTGAGCATCCCATTGTTCCCATTATGTTATATGAAGCAAAACTTGCGCAGGAGTTTGCCGCAAAACTTTTAGAAGAAGGAATTTATGTTATCGGATTCTTTTATCCTGTTGTTGCAAAAGGCAATGCGCGCATACGCGTACAAATTTCTGCCGGGCACGAAATACATCATATAGATAAAGCAATTGCTGCATTCACAAAAGTTGGAAAAGAATTGGGTGTTTTAAAATGAAATTAACCCAATATGTTGTTGATGCGTTTGCCACAAATGTTTTTGGTGGCAACCCTGCAGCCATTATTGTTTTAGAAAATTGGCTTGATGAAAAACTAATGCAGCAAATTGCTGCTGAAAATAATTTATCCGAAACCGCTTTTGTTGTAAAAGAAAATGATGAGTATCGCATCCGTTGGTTTACTCCTCTGTCTGAAATAAATTTATGCGGTCATGCAACGCTTGCAAGCGCACATGTTTTATACAACCATCTTAACTATGATAAACCACAAATAAATTTTCAATCAAAAAGCGGATTGCTTAAGGTTTCCAAAAACAATAATTTGCTTACGCTTGATTTTCCAGTTGATGTTTTAAAAGAAAGTTCTTTAACAGCTGAAATGAAAACTGCTTTTAAAATCACACCACAAAAAGCGCTTGAAGGAAAAAATATTGTGCTGCTTGTTTTTGCTAATCAAACCGAAATAGAAAACCTTAATCCTGATTTTGATTTGATAAAAAAGATTCATCACCATGGAATTATTTGTACTGCCCAAGGCAATCAAGTTGATTTTGTGTCGAGATGTTTTTATCCAAACTTTGGTGTTAATGAAGACCCTGTTACAGGCTCAGCTCATACGGCACTTCCTGTGTATTGGGCAACCCAATTAAATAAAAACAAATTCTCAGCGCTTCAACTTTCAAAACGAAAAGGAGAATTGTGGTGTGAATTAATTAATGACAGAGTTTTAATCAGTGGCAATGCTGTTACTTTTTTAAAGGCTGTTATTGAAATAGAACACGGATGACGCGGATTGAGCGGGTTTTCACAGATTTTTTTATCCGCTTAAGTCAGTCGCATCCGTGTCATCCGTGTTCTATTTTTTAACATTCCATTCTGCTTATCTAATTCCAAATATTATACATTCGCCCATCCAAAAATTAATCTAAATGAAAAAATTTATTCTCATCGCTTTTGCATTATTAGCGCAAACAACTTTTGCTCAAAACAAATACACTCCCGAATTCCTTTGGAAACTCGGTCGCGTTGGTGAACCCGAAATTTCTCCTGATGGAAAAATGGTTGTTTACACAGTTCGCAATTTCAATCTTGCTGATAACAAAGGCAACACCGATATTTATATTATCTCAACAGCAGGCGGCACAGCTAAGGCAATTGCCAATGACGCTGATGACGAAACTTCACCACATTGGAATAAGGACGGAAGCAAAATCTATTACCTCAGTTCAAAAGGCACATCCAACATTTGGATGATGAACAGCGATGGCACCGGAAAAGCGCAAGTAACAAATTCAAAAGATGATATTTCAAATTTTGGAATAGCCCCTTCAGGTAACATGATGTATGCAACCATGGAAGTTAAAGTGGATAAAAATATTCATGATATATATCCTGATTTACCAAAAGCAAACGCACGTTTGTATGACGACTTAATGTATCGCCACTGGAATGTTTGGGAAGATGGAATGTACTCGCACATTTTTGTAGCAACTTTTGACGGAACCAAAGTAGGGGAGTGGAAGGATATTCAAAAAGACGAGCGCTTTGATTCTCCCCTGCACCCACTTGGAGGTGCAGAGCAAATCGCATGGAGTAGTGATGGAAAAATGCTTGCCTACACCTGTAAAAAGCTTTCGGGAAAAGAATATGCAGTAAGTACCAACAGCGATATTTATGTTTACGATGTGGCTGGTGGAACTACAAAAAATGTAAGTGAAGGAAATTTAGGATATGATGTAAACCCGCGTTTTTCACCTGACAATACCAAAATGATTTGGCTTAGTATGGAAACACCAACCTATGAAGCTGACCGTAACCGAATCATTCAACTCGATTTAAAATCGAATACAAAAAACGAACTTACTAAAGGTTTTGATTACAGCGTGGGCGATGCAAACTATAGTGTTGATGGCAGCATGATTTATTTTTTATGTGGTATTAATGCAACCGACCAGCTTTACACAATGGACTTGCGCGCAAAATCAGCAACACCTCCTATCAAACAGATTACTACTGATGTTGGAGACCATACTGCTATGACTTTTTCAAAAGATAAAATAATTACAAGCATGATGAGCATGAGCATGCCCACTGAATTATTTACTGTTGACATAAAAACAGGCGCAACAAAACAACTTACATACACCAATAAAGAGGTACTGTCAACCGTAAAATCTGGCAAAGTAGAAAAGCGCATGGTAAAAACTACCGATGGCAAAGACATGCTTACATGGGTAATTTATCCTCCTGATTTTGATGCAACCAAAAAATATCCAACACTGCTCTACTGCCAGGGTGGACCACAAAGTACCGTATCGCAATTTTTCAGCTATCGCTGGAATTTTCAGTTGATGGCTGCCAATGGGTATATAATTGTAGCTCCAAACCGCAGAGGCTTACCATCATTTGGAACAGAATGGAACCGCCAGATTTCAGAAGACTGGGGTGGCCAATGCATGAAAGATTATTTGTCGGCCATTGATGATGTTTCAAAAGAGCCTTATGTTAATAAAGATAAATTGGGTGCTGTAGGTGCAAGCTTTGGTGGATACAGTGTGTATTGGTTAGCCGGCCATCATCAAAAAAGATTTAAAACATTTATTGCGCATTGTGGCGTGTTTAATTTAGAAAGCATGTATGGCACCACCGAAGAAATGTGGTTTGCCGATTTTGACATGGGCGGCCCTTATTGGAAAACACCAACTCCAAAAACATACACACAATTTTCTCCGCACGATTTTGTAAAAAACTGGGATACTCCAATGCTTGTAATTCATAACGAAAAAGATTTTCGTGTGCCGCTTGGGCAAGGTATGGAAGCATACAATGCTGCTCGCCTGCAAAATATTCCTGCTCGTTTCCTTTGCTTTCCTGACGAAGGGCACTGGGTTTCAAAACCACAAAACAGTGTGCTTTGGCAGCGTGTGTTTTTTGAATGGCTTGCTAAATACCTTAAATAAAAAAGTTGAATTGTTAAAATTGTCATTATTGGCATTTTAAAATCAAACAATCTTGGTTTAAATAAGTAGTAGTTTTGCGCTGAAGCAAATGGATATTATTTAATAATGCTAAAAACAATTTTTTTATTTTTTCTTTCGGTTGCTTTTTCAGTAACCTCAAATGGACAGCAGATAGCTGACAGTTCTTCAAAGGCTATTAATGATTCTACTGCATTAAAACATTCTCCTAAAAAGGCGGCACTTTACTCGGCACTGCTGCCCGGCTTGGGTCAGGCGTATAATAAAAAGTATTGGAAAATTCCAATTGTGTATGCAGTTGGGGGACTAATGGGATATTTTATTATTGACAACAACCGTCAGTATAAACGTTACAAAAATGCGTATGCAACCAGGCTAGATGGTGATGAGACAACTATTGATGCGTTTGTGGATACCTACTCAGACGAAGATTTGCGGTTGCTAAAAAACTATTACAGGAGAAATCGTGATTTGTCATACATCGTGGCCGGAATGGTATATGTTTTAAATATAGTGGATGCAAGTGTTGATGCCCATCTTTTTTATTTTAATGTTAACGATGATTTAAGCCTAAAAATTTCTCCTGCGTTTAATCCCCATCCTCAAAATTATTTTGCTGGAGTTAATTTAAAAATGAACTTTTATAAACAATAATTCTTTATGGTACACAATATAGTTTATTATTTCTGTGCCTTTCAAATCCCCCAT
>CAYSPG010000018.1:0-72563 GCA_964432885.1 uncultured Flavobacteriaceae bacterium | reverse complement strand
CTTTACGTTAAACTAATCACCTGGACGGGGGCGCACCCCACAGGCTTACGCTGGCTACCCGTCAGGTGACATCAAATAGCAAATTTTTTAAAAAGCTTGGCACAAAGGCATAAAAAAAACCACCCTGATAAATTCAGAATGGTTTACCTATTTCTATTTATTTAACAGGCTGTAAAAGCCTTATTATTCAAAATAAATAATGCTTAGTACCTGTCGCCACCACCACGGTTGTATCCGCCACCGCCACCACGGTTAAAGTCTTTACGGAAAGGTTTGCGCTCGCCATCTTTACGCTCTTGCGATTTGTTAACCACAATATTGCGTCCGCCCACATCGGTTCCGTTTAAACCATCAATAGCTTTTTGCGCTGCATCATCGTCAGGCATTTCAACAAAGCCAAATCCTTTACTGCGGCCACTGTATTTATCGGTGATAATTTTAACTGATGAAACTTCACCATAGGCTTCAAAAGCTTTTCTTAATTCGTCTTCCTGCAATTTAAACGGAAGACTTCCTGTAAAAATGTTCATGTTACTTAATTTGTTTTTTTATTATGAAGTGCCAAATGTAGGCTTTATTTGTTAATGTGCAAGAGGGTAAGTAAAATAGAAAGGGGCGCTATTTTTTTAATGACTCTTGCAATTAATACCTCTTCAAACTGATTTTGCAGGAAGGCAAATGAAGCTAATCCATACAGTTATATTTTTCTGACTTTTTAAATTGTGCCTTATTAGCTATCGCCCCCAATCCTGTTTTGCTCATCCTCGTTTCCGCCTTTGCGCTGACGCACATTTTTCATTTGCTTGTTGCCAAAGCGCCATGTAAACGATGCCCTGAATTGCTGGCTTTCCCAGTCACCATGTGCACGTATAACTATGCCTGCATAGGTATTGGTGCTATGCCAGGGTGCTGTTTTAAAAACATCAGTAAACGAAAACTTTAAGGTTGCCTGGTCGTGCCACAGTTTTTTCTGCAGCCCCAGGTCAAGCGAACCTTGTGCATCGCTTTTATAAGCTCCGCCCCACACACCGCCACTATTATACCACCCAGAAATTTCAAACGTAAAATTATAAGGCAGTTTAAACGTGTTTTGAGCATATGCATTAAATGCAGTTAGTGATGTATGTATGGTTTTATTTTCGCCCTCTTTCCCAAAATCAGCATCGTATTTTTGGTTATAAATACCTGCGTTAAAATAAACGCTGTACCATTTTACGGGTTGAAGTGATGCGCTTAGGTTCGCACTCAACACTTCTTCGGTTGCCAGATTTTTTGAAGTTAGAAAACTTTTGCCGCCAGGTATTGTATCTGTAATTTTTGCAAAAAAATCGGCTGTATGGCTGTAGCCAACGCTTGTTGTTATGGTGTACTTATAGGTGTGCGATAGCTCCAGTTTATTTGAGTACTGCGGATTTAAAAACGGATTTCCTTTCATAAAACTCAGTTCATCCAGTTTATATTCAAATGGGTTTAGCTCCTGGTAATTGGGCCTGTCAATGCGCCTGCTGTAAATTAATGCCAGTGAATTATTTTGGTTTGCATTGTAAGTTAAACCAGCACTGGGAAAAAAGTCGGTATAACTGCGCTTTACATTTTTGTCATCAACAGCCGTAACGCTTTTTAAATCTCCTTCGCTGTTTGTGTTTTCTACACGTACACCTGCCTGCACATCAAATTTTTTTAAGGTTCGATGGTAGTTTAAATAAACGGCATTTACATTTTCGGTGTACATAAATTCATTGCTTCTGTTTTCGTCATGTATCTGCTGGTTATTCACAATGTTGTAAAAATTAAGCGTATTATCTGTTTGTACATACGATACTTTGTAGCCTGCACCAAGTTTTCCTTTCAGAAAATTTTGCGTGTAATCCGACTTAAGCGTATAAATAGTAATTACTGTTGGTGTTACCGACCGGTAAAATGTTGACGAATATATTTCGCTCTCATCGGGAGATGTATAGACATTGGGTATATAATTGTTTTTGTTTCCGTCATAATATCCAAAATCAAAATCGGTGGCAAGCTCATGCCCCATGGTATCTTTATACTGATGGTTTAAATTCAGATTAAAATTATTGGTGTGATTTTTTGTGGTTTGGTCAGAGCGCAGTACACTATCAATTTCTCCGCTGTAAAAATTCTCAATATGATTCCGGTTGGTAGCTTTGCTTTTAATATCACTATAGTTTCCGTTTATCATTATGCCAAGGCTGTTTTTTTTGTTTACGGTATAGTCTATTCCGCCTTTGTAATTGTTGCTTAACCCGCTGCGGATGCTAAAGGATGTTGCATCAAAAATATATGGGTTTTGTTCGCGGTAGAGGTAAAATGCATTTCTGCGGTCGCCCCAGTTATTGCTGTAGGTGGTGTAAACATTAAATTTTTTTGACCTGTTATTCAGCGAAAGCGCAGTGTTGAATTTTGAATAGGTGCCAATGGCATATCCTAAAGTTGCGGTGCCATTGGTGCCGTAGTTTTTATTTTTTTTTAGCTTAATATTTATAATTCCTGCAGTGCCCTCGGCTTCATACTTTGAAGATGGATTGGAAATAAGTTCTATTGATTCCACATCGGTGCTTTGTATTGATTTTAAATAATCGGCAAGTTCGGTTTCTGTCATACGGGCGGGGCGGCCATCAATTTGAACCATTACTCCACCTCTACCCTTAAGTGAAATGTTGTCGTTATTATCCACCACCACACCGGGTGCTTTTTGCAAAAGTTCGTAGGCGGTGCTCCCGGTTGAGTTTATGCTGCTTTCAACATTAAACACTGTTTTATCGGCTCTTACTTCTATCAATGGCTTTAGCGCGGTAACGGTTGCCTGCTGAAGATTGGTGGCTGATGAGGTTAGCTTTATAACCGGAATCTGTTTTGCGGTGGCTCCGTCAAATTCAAAAGCAGTGCTCAGATAAGCATTAAAGCCAATAAATGTTGATTTTACATAATAGTTTCCGGCTTTTACATTTTCAAATGCAAATTCGCCTTTGGCATCGGCCACATTTACCTTGGAAAGGGTGCTGTCTTTTTGGTTTCGAAGCTCAGCAACGGCACCGGTAAGCGGTTCGCCATTGGCATCGGTTATTTTTCCGGTTATGGGTGCTGTTTGTGCAAATGCAAAAACACTGGTACACACCAGTGTAAAAGTTAGCTTAATAGTGGTTAAAATGTTCATTGTAGTTAAGAATGGGGTACAAAGAAAAATTAAAAGCCTTAATATAAATTCTAACTAAATGTTAAAGTAAGAAGGTAAATTGGTCGCTTGCCTAATCGCGAAATCGGGATACGATATTAACTTACAAAGATGAAAAAATGAAAAGTGAGGTAGCGATATTGATTTTGCAGGATTTGAAATCGGGTTTTGCGGATTCAATAACTGAAATACGGGATGAGATAATCGGAATTAAGGATGCGAATTTTATGGAACAGGACGCAAATCTGACCGGTTTTAGTTGTATTGGAGGTAATTGAAATGCGAAGGGGACATTGTGTTATTTTTTAATTACTTTACGGGTATGTATGGTTTTGCTGTCATCTGTTACTATCAATGTGTATTGACCCGTGGGCAATGCATCCAAACCGGGTAACGAAGTTATGCTGGTTCCTTCCACAGCATTTTCGGTTTGTATTTTTACCTGTTGCCCTGCGGCATTTAGCAGCATAATTTTTATAGGCACAATCGATTGTACACGATAGTAAATATTAAGTACGTTTTTGAAGGGGTTCGGATAAACGTTTGTAAGTTCAAATCCTGCTTGCATGGTTTGATTTTGTACCACAATGGGTTTAAAGGTTTCTGTTTTTCCGTTAAAGTCGGTCTGCACAAGCCTGTAATAGTTTATTCCACTTTGCATTTGGCGGTGTAAAAAGCTGTACGTTTGGCTTTGCGAAGTGGTGCCGGTGCCTTTTATTTTACCAATGGGTTTAAATGTTTTACCATCGGGGCTGTGCTCAATGGTAAAAAAATCGTTATTGATTTCTGATGCTGTTGTCCAAACTAAGTTTACGCTGCTGTTGTCTTGTATGGCTGCAGTAAATTTTATGAGTTCAACAGGAAGTGGCGAAAACGTAAAAAAAGTTTGAAAGTAAATGCTAAACTGCCTTGATGATGACGAAGATTTATTAATGGCCATGGTACGATAAACAAAGTCATTTATGTTGGTAAAGTTCATTTGAAACATTACTGTGCGGTTTGACGAGTCGATGCCGCCAAAGTCGGTAGTGGGTGCAACAGATGTTAATGTGGTGGCATTTTGAGTAATATTAAGCAGCGTGGCCGGATGAACCGAGTAGCTTGAAGGGCGGGGTGCCGAAACACTTTCCTGTATATTGGCATTACCATCAACATCAATAGCCGTAACCGAAACGGCCGAAATAACGGTATCGGTGAGTGTGCCAGATTTTTTAAACTCAATGTGCCACTCAATATACGAAGTTTGAGGAGATACGGCCGAGCCAGTTTTAAAATTTACGTAGGGTTGAAATGCGTTTTCATAGCCGGTGGTAGATTGCGAAATATCTACGTTGGCAAGCGATGCCCCGTTATTGATATCTAAAATGGTAATGTAGGCATCTATGCCATTTAATACCGAACCAAATTTATAAACGCAATTTACATTGCCTGCCGTACCGCTATATACCGATGGGTTGGCAAACACAAATGATGGCGCAACGGTGGTTGCCTTTGCGGTTTTTGAGGTGCCGATGTTAAAATAAACAAACAAGCTGCCTGCAACAGCAAAAAAAACGATGGAGCATATTACCAGCGTGCGTAATGTAAACTTTTGTTTTGGGGTTACCGATTGCCTTAACAGCGGAGCATTAAATTTCATTGTAAGAAGAGTTTTAAAAACAACTCTCCTTAGTACGAAATTTTTTGCCTTAAGGTTATAGTAAAAACAGCGCTATTCTATAATTGGAATAAGCCCTCTTATACCCATATCAACTACGGTGTCGCCAGCGGCAGGTTCGTATAAATTGTTAGACCCGTTTTCTTTCCACTCAAAACTGTTGTTGGTTGATAAGGAAACAGTAATTACAATATCACCGGTTTCAGTTCCGGTAATGGTGAGTGGCGATGCAAACTGGCCTGTTACCACACATGAGCCGGCCGGAATGGCCGATGTAGAAGCAATTGGATTGGGCACGGTGGTGGCACCTGCAGGCGCCTGCCCCTGTATAATGGGGTAGCCCACCCCCGTGCCATCAGGTATATATTCAAATGCCCAATATCCTTGTGCACGATTGGCATTTAATGTTATAAGGCTGTCGCGCACTTTAAACGATTTTATGTAGGTATTAAATCCAATAAACGAAGCCAACGCACCGCTCAAATTATCATACAATGTACCGTTATAGTTGTATGCATATTTTATCACATAGTTTTGATAAGCCAGTGACACGCGCAGATAATTATACGTGCCGGGCGAAACATCGCTTAGGTTCATGCTATAAAACTCCTCGTTATTACCCGCAAGCTTTGATTTTGAAAAATCAATAGCGTTGCTTCCACCGGCAGTGGTTTCTTCGTTTCGGTATGCCACAAAGCCGCTGCCAAGTTGTGTAAAGGCACTTGGTGCAAGTTCAATGTAATGCGAACTCATTGAATTAAACACAGGCGATTGTGCCGCATTGCCGGGTGGAATAACAGCCGTGTTTCCAAAATTATCAAGCCGCTGCTGTGTAGAATCAAACCTGAACTTAAAAATAAGTTTGGGCCCTGTTTCGGTATCATCATCGTTCGATTTTTTTTTGCACGATGCGGTTAACAGCATTAGTGCTGCAATAATTAAAGATAAAATACTTTTTGTCATACCATAAATTAATTTAATGAGTTATTATAACAGGATAATTGTTGGGTATATATCTAACTTATAATTTCCTGTTTTATTGTTGTAAATTTACACGTCCATGCAAAAACTAATTTTTACAATTTTTCTTTTTTTCAACACTGCATTTTTATATGGCCAGGCGCTGATAAATTTTAATGTACAGCTTATAAAAGACAGTGTGCGCATCGAGTTTGTTATACGCGGAGGTTTTACTTGCACGGGCGTACGGATTGACAGGTCAACCGACAGTATTAACTTTATAAATATTTACCAATTTGCCGGTGTGTGCGGGGGTACATCATCAGATGTAAAATATGTTTACACCGATAACAACCCGGTTGTCAACAAAACAAATTATTACCGGCTTGATTTGCGTGCCGAAGGGTTATCAAATATAGTAGGTGTATTTTATCGTTACCTGGGCAACAACGATTTTTTGATTATTACGAATCCTTGTATTTCAAACTGCACGCTGTATTATTACAATGATGAGAAAAGAAAGCTTGTAGTGAACATTTTTGATGCTGCCGGAAAAAAAGTTATTGATTTTACCACACAAGAAAGCACGATTGACTTTTCGCAGTTTGTTTTTTCAAACGGAGTTTACTTTTTTACCCTTACCAATAGCAACAAAATAATTGACAAGGGAAAAATAGTTGTACTGTAATACTTTGCTGGCAGGGGTTTACTGTTTCATCCCATTGGCAAAAAACATATTTTTGCCGCTCTTTAAAAAAGTATTCTTTAAATTTATTATATCACATGGCACAAGACAGATTTCAGGCACCCGATTATTATTTGCTCGATGAACTTTTAACAGAAGAGCACAAACTAATTCGCAACAGCGTGCGCGACTGGGTAAAAAAAGAAGTTTCTCCAATTATTGAAGACGCTTGTCAGAAAGCAGAATTTCCATCCCACTTAATAAAAGGATTAGCAGAGATTGGCGCATTTGGCCCATACATTCCAACAGAATATGGTGGTGGCGGATTAGACCAAATTTCGTACGGATTAATTATGCAGGAGCTTGAGCGTGGCGATTCGGGAATCAGAAGCACGGCTTCGGTGCAAAGTTCATTGGTAATGTATCCTATTTACACCTATGGCACCGAAGAGCAGCGCAAAAAATATTTACCTAAGCTTGCCAGTGGCGAATGGATGGGATGCTTTGGTTTAACAGAGCCTGATCATGGCAGCAATCCAAGTGGAATGGTAACCAACATAAAAGATAAGGGCGACCACTATTTATTAAATGGTGCTAAAATGTGGATAAGCAATGCCCCATTTGCGCAAGTTGCAGTAGTGTGGGCAAAGGATGAGGAAGGTATAATACGCGGGTTAATAGTGGAACGCGGTATGGCAGGATTTACTACCCCCGAAACGCACGGCAAGTGGAGTTTGCGTGCAAGCGCTACAGGCGAGTTGGTTTTTGATAATGTAAAAGTTTCGAAAGAAAATTTGTTGCCCAATGTAAAAGGATTAAAGGGACCACTTGGATGCCTTAACAGCGCACGCTACGGAATATCATGGGGTGCATTGGGTGCAGCCATGGATTGTTACGATAGTGCTTTGCGTTATTCAAAAGAGCGCAAACAATTTGGACGACCTATTGGAGGATTTCAGTTACAACAAAAAAAGTTAGCCGAAATGGTTACTGAAATTACCAAAGGGCAGTTGCTTGCATGGCGATTGGGTGTTTTAAAAAACGAACATCGCGCAACGCCTGCGCAAATCAGCATGGCAAAACGCAATAATGTTCACACTGCTTTGTGGTGTGCCCGCGAAGCGCGGCAAATACACGGTGGAATGGGAATAACAGGCGAGTATCCCATCATGCGCCATATGATGAATTTGGAATCGGTAATTACCTACGAAGGTACGCACGACATCCATTTGCTGATTACAGGCATGGATGTTACTGGTGAAAATGCTTTTACCTAATCGTATCAAGTGCTGCTTTAATAACTGGTTGGTTTATTATGCTGTTTAATGAACCAAACTCTGCAAACCTGCTTTTTTCTTTAAACCCTAATGCAATGGCTTTTATCATTTCGTCAACTGCAATCTCGTTTTTATTATTGTTGGCATTAAATGCCGCTGAAAGAAAATATGCTTCGGAGTTTTCAGGTTCGGTAATTTTATAAATGCTCAAAAATTTTTCGGCCTCTGCAGCATTTATTTTTACAGCTTTGGTTGAGTAAGAGTAACATAGTATACCCATATACCCAAGCAGCCTTGCATGCATTGAAGCTTTGAGTTGATCGGTTTTATTTTGTGAAATTTTTTTTAGTTGCGCAATTTCGGTTTTCCACCAGTTAATATCCTGCACTATAAAATCCTGAGCATACTGTTGCATTTTATTTTGCTCTTGCAGTGCCATCGTTTTTACCTTTTGCTTATAAACCGCAACCTCATTTGATGCGTTTAATTTATCAATCTCTTTTTTCAGGTTTGTATTATCCACAATGCCATCGGCTATCAAAGCTAGTTTATTATATATCATTAAAGCCTGAACACTTTTGTTTTGTTTTTTTAGCATTTCCGCTTTGTTTATTCCCGCATCAATATAGGTTGCTATTACTTTTTTATTTGGGGGGGTTAACCCGCTTTTCATTTCACATGCCTGCAAGTAAACAAAAACATCATGCATGGTTTCTTCATCAGGCCACTGGTGGGTTGATAAGTTGGTAAAAAGCAAATGCAGTGTAGAAGTATCAAGTGATTGATCAAATCGAAGCATTTCGTGGTAATTAAAATCTTTTTCGCCAGCAACACTCGCTATTGAAATACCCGTTGGAAAACTTTTTCCATTTTCAAAATAACTTCCTGAGCATGCTATTACACCTGCAATGTCTGCGCTTTGCAAAGCTACTGCACATGCCACCCGCGCACCACCCGAAAAGCCGGCCATATATTTTCTTGTTTTATTTAAATAAAACTTACTTTCTGCGTCATCAATCATAGTGCCTGCACTACTTATTGACTCTTGCATGGGCATTCCGTTTTTAGAATTGTTGCATCCAATCAACACAACATTAAATTCTTCGGACAATGATTTATATTTCCCTAATGGTAATTTTCCGTCAGCATGCGGGTCGAAAAAATAAATTACAGGAAATGATTTTTGTTTTGAATATGCAAAAGGTAAATAAACCCAATACGACTGTGATGGAATGCTGCTGCAAGTTGTAAAAAAAACCGACCCACGGGAAAATGTATCCTGTTTTGCAATTTGCTGAGGGCTGGCATTTGCATTAACAGGCAGTGTATTTTGCTTTTGACCCTGTGTGCATGCTGTAAAAAATGAAAAGGCCAACAACAACATTTTTAATACCCTAAAGCATACTTTTTTACTTAAACCAATTGGCATACATTACATAATTATCGGCAATGCGCTGGTTTAAATCTTTGAAGTGTTCGGGGCTTACTGTTTTTACTTTTTTAGCTGGAACACCGGCATAAATCGTTCCTGATTCAACAATGGTGTTTTCTAACACTACCGCACCGGCAGCTATTACCGCATTTTTTTGAACCACCGCATTATCCATTACAATAGCGCCCATTCCTATCAGCACGTTGTCATTAACCGTGCAGCCATGCACAATGGCATTGTGGCCTATTGAAACATTGTTGCCAATTACGGTTTTTGCTTTTTGATAGGTGCAGTGAATTACAGCCCCATCCTGAATATTCACTGTGTTGCCAATAGTTATTGAGTTTACATCGCCACGTATAACAGCATTAAACCAAACGCTGCAATTATTTCCTATTGATACATCTCCAACAATGGTTGCATTTTCGGCAACATAACAGTTGCTGCCAAGTTTTGGACTTATCCCGTTTACTGCTTTTATCAGGCCCATAATTTTTTTTCAAATATATAAACACTACATGGAGTTAGTAATATATTGGTTGCTGAATTATTAAAGCCCCAAAGCGGTAATTATTTTCCTTACTTTAGCAATACATTTTTTTATGAGAAAAACAGCAGGCTATATATTTTTTGCGGTCGGTGTACTAACTACAACAACATTTTTTTCGTGCCGTAAAGAAAAATCGTATCCTGTAGAGCCGCAAATAGCATTTAAAAAAGTTGACGTATTTGATAACACCAAGTTTAAAATAACTGTTGGGTTTACCGATGGTGATGGAGACATTGGTTTTAGAGAAAAAGATACGCTGCCTCCTTTTGATACATCGAGTGTGTATTACCACAATTGCTTTACAAAGTTTTACGAAAAACAAAATGGTGTGTTTAACGAACTTGTATTTTTAATTCCATATAACTACCGCATACCAAGTATAACTCCGGATGGGCGCAATAAAAATATTTCGGGCGATATAGATATTAAAGTGGATGGTTTTTTCCCGTCAAAAACAAACGATACACTTAAAGTAGAACTGTATGTGGTTGACCGCGACTTGCACCACAGCAACATCATTACCACAGCCGAGTTTGTTGTTAATGTTAAGTAGCCCTTTGTTTACATTTTTGTTGAAAAATACACACCGGCTAATGCGCGCATGGCTGATTAATAAAGTAAGATTGAAGAAAATTGAAATGCATGTGTTATCAAAAGATACAAGTTGTTAAAAAAGTTTGGTTACCAGCACTGTTTTCCATTTTGATTTTTTCGTGCAAAAAAAACAAGGAAGAGGAACCCACCTCAACACCGGGTAATGAAATAAATGAAGTGTTTGCCCAAAACGGTGCGCCAGTGCAAACATTTACCATTGCCAATTCATCAAACGTTACCAAATACACTACAGATGGAAATTACTTTGTGCTGTCGGCCAACTCATTTGTAGATACAAACGGAAACCAGGTAACAGGAAACATAGATGTGGAGGTAAAAGAAACGATGTCAAAAAAAGAAATTATACTGTCGGCACTTACCACACAAGCAGCAGATAATTTTTTGATAAGTGGTGGCATGATGTATTTTGGTGCTACTCAAAATGGATCAACACTTAAACTGGCTTCAGGCAAAAGCATTAACACATTTATAAAAACCACATTTGGAAAATTGGAGCCAATGAAGAAATATGAGGATGCATTGTTACCTAAAAATCCATTTGAAGGAACTGCAAACTGGACTGCCTCGGTAGATAGTTCGGCATTGCCAATGGTGCAGGATACAACAGGAACAAACAGTTTTTATTTTTGGAGCGTAGGCACGCTGGGCTGGATAAACTGCGACTACTTTTATAGTAATCCCAACCCTAAAACTTCGGTTATCATTACTCTTGACCAAGCGTATAACAATTCCAACGCATCGGTATTTTTTTCGGTAAATGGAAAAAATGTGATAGGCCGTGCAGATTACACAGGCGGCAGCGTTTTTACCTTAACCAACATTCCCGTAAATACCGGAATAACTTTTATAGCTATTGCCAAAGTAAGCAATAAGTATTATGCAAGTTACTCCTCTACAACAACAGTACAGGGGTTAGCGCTTACACCGGTTTTAAATGCCACCAATATTGGCGACATACGAAGCGCGCTATCTAATTTGCCTTAGTAAATATTTAATACTTTCTTTCTTTCCAGGTATATCGCCCAAATAATGAAAGGCAGGCAACCGAAACTACATAAAGCGGATACACAAACTGCCATGTCAAAAATGCCATACGCGAAAAACTTTGATTATAAAAAATGGCTACCTCTTTAAGGTAAAAAAAATCAACAATTGCTTTGGGTAAAAATAAAACGGTGGCAGCTATCAACCATTTATTCATTGGAAGAATAAACGGTAACCAGACTAATGATAAAAATTGAAATTCCGCTAAGGCGAAAAGGAAAATACCCGTAAGCATAACATAGGGTTTGTGGTAGTGCTTTACCTTAGATGCCCAGCGTATGCGCTGCTGCATAAATGTATTTATTGCTTTTTGGGGTTGCGTTTTTACAAGTACTTTTTTTGATTTTAAATAAACTACTTGCTGCTTATATTTTTTATACAAATAAAAAAGTAAAAACGTGTCATCGCCTGTTGCAATGTTTATGTTAGAGGAGTAGGCTCCATCAAACTCACTTTTTTTAAACGCAAGGTTGCCTCCATTACACATAAGTGGCACACCTGCATACAACGATGACGCGGTACTTGCTGCAAGGCTTAAAAGCTCAACCCCTTGCATGCGGTGTGCAAACGATTTTTCTTTTTGCAACACAGGCATTACTATCATTACTGCATTGGATTGCATGTAACAGTTAACAATTTCTTCAATCCATTGCGCTCCCATACTACAATCGGCATCAGTGGTAATTATCAATTGGCCACTTGCATTTTCAACACCTTTAGAAACGGCTGTTTTTTTTCCTGCCTGGCCTGTAGCAAGCATCACTACTTTATGAGATACGATTGAATGTAAAAACGAATTGTGTATTACCTCCATTGTACGGTCGGTACAATGATCGTTTACCAATATTATTTCAAATAAATAATGAGGGTATGTTTGGTTTTGCAGGCAAGATAGTAACACGGGTAAATTGTTTTCTTCGTTGCGCACGGCTACTACTACTGATACCCTAACAGAATAGTTACCGGTTGCATAAGTATCAAAAGCAGGCATTTGTTTCCACGTATAAAAATAAAAGCCTATAAGCATTAAATATATCAGCACCAAAATGGCTGCGGCAAACATCATCTGGTTTTAAATTTAAAATATAAAAACATAACCGAGCCAATGGCTGCCGGTAAAGCAAGATTTACAAACCACAAACCAAACGATGCAATTAAAATACCGTTGGTATCGGGAGTAATTACTTGAAGTACCGCTATTGCCACTGAACCCCTGAATGCAAGTTCCGCAAAGGCTATAGTGGGTATTACAGCAAGAACCAAAAAAATAATACTTATACATAAAACCGCTGTGATCAGGGGTAGTTTAACACCGGCTATGTTTAAAAAAAGCCAGTACTGCAATGTAAATAGTAAAAACCTGATAAACGAATATGCAAGCACTTTTTTAAAATCGGATGATGAATAATTATTAAAAACTGAAACATATTTTTTTGCGTTAGCAGGCAGTTTTTCTATAAATCTAAAATGAGCTACCCACCCCAAGCGCAAAAACAAAAACACAAGTACAATGCAAATAGCGGTAGACAAAACAATAATAGCAATGTGCATACTTATGCTTACGGTATAAAATCGTTGTAATAACACACACACCCCCGTAAGGCCAGCTACTATTGTAATGATAAGTTGGCTAATGCTGCCAATAACTGTTGATAACACCGACTGTGTCCGCACTTCAGAGTTTAAAAACATCATACGTCCGGCAAATTCGCCAACGCGGTTTGGGGTAAAAAAACTGACGGTAACTCCTGAAAACACGGCAGCAAGGCTTGTAGTAAATTTTATCTGTGTAATTTTACTTATCAGTAGCTTCCACTTTATAGCCTCTGTCATCCAGTTTAAAAACATAAGCCCTGTAATAATAGAAATGTGCAGCCAGGTTTGTGGCAATAGCATTTGCCTGTCAATAAAAATTTTAAAGCCCGTAAAATTTTCTTTCTCAATTACACGTTTATAAATAAAGTACAAGGATGCCATTGCCACTGTAACTTTAAGCAGCATAAACAGAAATTTATTTATATGTACTTTTGATTGCACCAAATTGGTGATTGAATACGGTACAAGTTTAAACATAAAAATGGGCGCAGAAAAACAAAACACCACTGATAAAATTATACTGGGTATTGACCCTGGTACCAACATAATGGGTTATGGTGTTATATGTATTAGTCAAAACCAAATGAAACTGGAAACAGCCGGAATTATAAGCCTTGACAAACTTGATAACCATGCTTTGAAATTAAAATCAATTTTTGAAAAAACGGTAGCGCTTATTGCCCGCCATTTGCCTGATGAATTGGCTATAGAAGCTCCTTTTTTTGGCAAAAACGTACAAAGCATGTTAAAGCTGGGGCGCGCACAGGGTGTGGCCATAGCTGCAGCTTTGCATAAAGATATACCTGTGTTTGAGTACAGCCCCAAAAAAATTAAACAATCAATAACAGGCAGTGGTAATGCCACTAAAGAACAAGTTGCTGCTATGCTTCAACAACTTTTGCATTTTACGGAAATGCCAAAGTATCTGGATGCAACCGATGGGCTTGCCGCAGCCGTGTGTCATCACTTTCAAAACTACGGTTCTGTAGTGAGCCCCAAAAAATCAAATAGCTGGAAAGAATTTGTTACCGCCAACCCCGACAAAATAGTTTGAGTTATTAGATTTTAAAAACACAAAACCATGTTTGTACCCGAGATGACATTACAGGAAATAAAAAAAGAAATGTTTGCTGACTTGCCGGCAATAACAAACAAAGTTATTGCTGAGTCGGCCAAGGGAATGAAGTATGTGCGCAAAACCAATACTTCCTATTTATATCGCACCTATGATTATATATCGCCCCGCAATAACCCCTGGATTTACGGGTACACTTGCCGGGGCTACACAAATGATAAAACAACCATACATACCATGGCGCTAATATACCAGCACAATGGATATACGGCCTTGCATTACGCCATAAATGAGAATTTGCTATTATATCATACTGCTCATTTTTTTAAACGATATGACGAGCGGCTTGGGCTTGGTTTGGTGAATCCGCGTGATAAAATAAGGCACTTCATCCAGCATGGTGCTGAGGCTCCGTATGAAAAACTTCAGGATATAAAGCCAGGAGTTTTTTCATTTTTTGCTTTGGATAAAATGGGTGTGGTTTTAGGAACCCACTATGAAGACTTACGCGTAGTAAAATTCAACACCTTTTTAACCATGGATATGCTTAAAGGTAAACAAAAAGAAATGGCCGAGAGTCTTAAAGAACATAGCGTTAAGTATAACAATAAGCACGAAACAGAAGAGTAAAATATCGGGATAGTTATTGTTTAATAAACAAGCATTTTAGCCTGGTATGCTAACAAAGTGCAACTGCTGTTGCCTTTGGTTTGTAGAAGTTTTTAAGTTTCAAGAGTTTGGTTTGGGTTTACTACTTGCTTATTTTTTATTATCCCAATGATAAATAATGTCTTCCAAAAAAATAATTTATTTAATTATCAATTACTTACAATAAAACATGGTACTATGTGTTGCATACTACCATGTAATATACTTATGTTTGCCCCATAATTATTACAATAACACATTAACAATATAATATATGAAAGCACTCACCATAATTTTAGCAGTAGCCATGCTAGCAATAAGTACAGGTAATAACCAAACTGTAAATTCTCAAAATTTGGTTCCTGCTCAAATTAAAAATGGACATCTTATCCCTGTAATTAATCTTCCGATGGTTAATATAGTTGCAAATCCCGATTCAGCGATAGAAGGTTATACACTTCCGGTAGTAACCATTATTGCACCAAAAGAAAATAGCAACCTGCTTCCTGCAACAAAATGGAATAACGGATACATTGCAACCTCACAACTTAATCAAGTTGACATTATCGCGAAAAAGAAAAAAACATTACTTGCTTCCTTTTTTAGTTTCAATTGGCTTTACAAAACAAAATAGTTTGATATTTTCCTTTTAAAAATATTTGGCAAAGTGGTTTACTATTGTATTCAAAATACGAATTAGGAATTATAATTTTATCAAAACACAGATTCGTAAATTCGTAATCATTCGTTATTCGTACCCAGTAATTCGTTGATAAAATGCAACTAACAATTTCCAACCTCAGCAAAACATACCCCAACGGTGTGCAGGCTTTAAAAAATGTATCACTAACCATCAACAACGGTTTGTTTGGTTTGCTCGGACCAAACGGTGCAGGCAAATCATCACTCATGCGCACCATAGCTACCTTGCAGGAAGCGGGCAGCGGTTCTATTTTTTTAGATGACCTTGATGTGCTTGAGAGAAAAGAAGAAGTAAGAAAAATTCTCGGCTATCTGCCGCAGGAGTTTGGCGTGTATCCAAATGTAAGTGCCGAAGAATTGCTTACTCACATTGCAATACTAAAAGGTATTAATGAATCAAAGCAGCGAAGTGAGTTGGTAAAATCTTTATTGGTGCAAACCAATTTATATGATGCGCGCAAAAAAAAATTAGGGGGTTACAGTGGCGGTATGAAACAACGCTTCGGTATAGCGCAGGCTTTAATCGGCAATCCAAAAATTATAATTGTTGATGAACCCACAGCCGGTCTTGACCCAACCGAGCGCAACCGTTTTTTAAATCTGTTGAGTGAAATTAGCGAGCAGGTAATTGTGATTTTATCAACACACATAGTGGAAGATGTAAAAGAGTTGTGCTCGCAAATGGCAATAATTAATAAAGGTGAAGTGATGTTTGCAGGACACCCGATAGAAGCGATTAAAATGGTGCAGGGAAAAATTTACACCACGTTTGCAAGCAAAGCCGAAGCAAAAGAAATAGCAGCGCAATACAAAGTTGTTTCGCAAAAATTTAACACCGGCAAAATAGAATTGCATGTTTGGAGTGATGAAAAAGTCAATCACACTTTTACCGAAACTGAAACCGGGTTGGAAGATGTTTACTTTTCAGTTATCAATGGATTGGTAAAAGAGGATACAGGATTAAGGGTTTAGGATTTAGTGAAAAAATATTCCTCTCACTTTAACAAACTATTTAATTCAAAATAAACAGCAGAATTTCTAAATCCTAATCCGTGAATCCAAACCACTAAATCCTTTCCCCTTAATCCTAAGTCCTTTTTCATGCTCTCCATCCTCTCCTTCGAACTCAGCTACCGTTTCCGCAGACCTGCAACGTATATTTTTTTCGCCATCATGTTTGCGCTTGCATTTATTTTTGCAACTACCGATGCCATAACCATTGGTGGGGCATCGGGCAGCGTAAACAAAAACGCGCCATACACCATTAACCAGATTATTGCAGTGCTTACTTTAATTGGCACCTTGATAATTTCTGCTGTAATGGGTGTGCCAGTTTACCGCGACTTTGAACACAACTTCCACGAAATAATGTTTACCACTCCGGTAAAAAAGTTTAACTACTTAGTCGGAAGATTTTTTGGTTCATACATTGTTTGCCTTTTTATTTTTTCAGGAATTATATTGGGTGTAATGATTGGCGTTTACATGCCTTGGGTTGATGGAGAAAAAGTTGGACCATTTAACCTGATGTATTATCTGCATCCGTTCATCACCATGCTTGTGCCCAACGTATTTATACTGGGCGCTGTGTTTTTTACTTTAGGAAGTTTATTGCGCAGCCAGTTTGCCATTTTTGTGCAGGGTGTTGTTTTTTTTCTTGGGTACATTTTATTGATTGATACATCAAGCGATGTAGAAAGCAATCCGCTTTACTCATTGTTTGACCCTTATGGTTTAATCTCCACATTTTATCAAACACGTTACTGGACTCCTGCAGAAAAAAATTCATTGGTAGTTCCGCTTACCTCTTACTTGTTGTATAACCGTTTAATATGGATTGGCACAGGGACGCTTATTGGTTTGTTGTGCATTAAGTTTTTTAAGTTTTCGAAATCAGGATTGCAGTTGCGCAAAAAAGCGAAAGCAGAAAAAAAGGAAGAACCCGTTATTCAATCCTTACAGTTACCGCAGGTTGCCAACGATTATTCATTTGCATCAAAATTTAAAATGTGGCGGCAGACTTTACGTTTTGAATTTTTCTCATCCATTCGTTCTATTCCTTTTCTCGCCATCTCTTTATGCGGAATACTTTTTTTGCTTGCACAAACTAATGAATTAGGAAAAATGTATGGCACGGCTGCATTGCCCGTAACGTATATGATTGCCGATGAGCTTACAGGAAATTTTACATTGTTTCTTTTAATCATCATTACACTGTATTCGGGCGAAATGATTTGGAAAGACCGCCAGTTTAATTTTTCGAACATTACGGATGCACTGCCGGTTTCAAAAAAAATTACCATGACGGCACGTTTCGCTGCCATGTGCTTAATAGTTGCTATGCTGCTAATTGCTTTAATGCTTACAGGTATGCTCATGCAAACCATCAATGGCTTTACTCGATATGATGTTCCGGTTTATCTCAAGCAATTTTTCTTAGTTGAATATCCGTTTTATGTTCTTACAATTTTGCTTGCGTTTTTTATTCACAACATGGTAAACAATAAATTTATCGGGCACACACTGGTTGTAATTTATTTTATTGGTTTTGCCGCACTTGCCGCAATGGGTATAGACCACAACATGATTTGGTATGGCGATACCGGCTATAGTCTTTACAGTGATATGAATAAGTTCGGGCATTTTCTTTATGCAAAATATTTATATGTATTCTACTGGCTGGGCTTAGGCATTGTGTTGTTTATGGTGGGAATGATGATGACAAGGCATGGCAGCGAAGTTGATTTTAAAACGCGCATCAAACAATTTAAAAATGCATGGCGTAATGGTCAGGGAAAATTAATGATACCAATTGGGCTTGCCATGTTTGTTTTGTTTGGCAGTTTTATTTTTTACAACACCAATATTTTAAACGAATACCAAACCAAAACAGAACGCGAAATATTTTCTGCCGATTACGAAAAAAAATTCCGCAAGTTTATTGATTACGTTCAGCCGCGCATCACCGATGTAAATATTTCAGTTGATATTTTTCCTGAAAAGCGCGAAGCATCGCTTAAAGGTTATTACATTATTAAAAATAAATCGCAGCAGGCAATAGATAGTTTGTTCGTTACTTTTTCTGACAGTGATGTGGAAATTAAAAAACTCGATTTCGGAATTCCGGCAAAGCAATTAACAAACTACGAAGGCAATTTTTATATCTACCGTTTAGCAAAACCATTGCAGCCAGGAGATTCGTCCAAAGTAATTTTTGATTTGTATTACCCAACCAAAGGATTTAAACAGGGAAGAGATTACATTGGAGTTTTCCAAAACGGAACTTTTATTAATAACAACACGCTTCCGTCTTTTGGCTACAGCGAGAGTGCTGAACTGACAGATAATGATGTGAGAAAAAAATACAAATTACCCAAGCGCCAATACAGCATGCGTTTGTTAAGCGATTCGGTTGGCGTGCGTAACAATTATTTATCGCAGGATGCGGATTGGATAAATTACGAATGTGTGATAAGCACATCGGCTGACCAAATTGCAATTTCGCCCGGTTACTTACAAAAAGAATGGGAAGAAAACGGAAGAAAATATTTTCATTACAAAATGGACGCGCCCATTTTAAATTTTTATTCTTTTTTGAGCGCACGTTATGCAGTGTTCAGAGATAAATACAAAGGCATTAACATCGAAATTTTTTATCACCCAACACACAACTGGAACATTGAAAAAATGAATAAGTCAATTAAAAATACAATTGACTATTGTCAGAAAAATTTTTCGCCTTACCAGTTTAAGCAAGTGCGCATACTGGAGTTTCCGCGCTACCAGGAATTTGCACAATCGTTTCCCAACACCATTCCGTTTAGCGAAGCCATTGGTTTCATAATGAAAGTGGATGATGACAATGATGTTGACATGGCATATTATGTTACTGCGCATGAAGTGGCACATCAGTGGTGGGGACACCAGGTAGCAGGTGCAAACACGCTTGGCTCAACCATTATGGTAGAAAGTATGGCGCAGTACACAGCGCTGATGGTGATGGAAAAAGAATACACTGCAAAAAACATCAACAAATATTTAAAGTATGAGTTAGACCGTTACCTGGCAGGTCGCTCGTTTGAACGCAAAGGCGAACAACCGATGGTAACATGCGACAATCAACAGTACATACATTACCAAAAAGGTTCGTTGGTTATGTATCAACTAAAAGATTTAATTGGCGAAGATTCATTGAATGCAGCGTTAAGCAGGTTTATAAAAGATTATGGATTTCAGTCGGCACCGTATGTGCAGTCGCCAACGTTTGTAAATTACCTGCGCAATGCAACTCCCGATTCTTTAAAATATGTGGTAACAGATTTGTTTGAAAAAATTACTCTCTTTAATTTGCAAACAACAGAAGCTATTGCCACCAAACAAGGCAACAACTATAAAGTGAAAATAAAAACCGAAGCCGAAAAAGTTTACAGTGACAGCATTGGCAACGAACAAAAAATTCCGATTAAAGACTGGATTGACATTGGCGTATTTACAGAAGATGTAAACGGAAAAGATTCGCTCATTTATGTAAAGCGAAACTACATGGGTAAAAAAGAAAACGAATTTGAAATAACCGTTTCTGCCAAGCCAACCAAAGCCGGCATTGATCCTATGTTTAAATTAATTGACAGGGCAACAGAAGATAATTTGAAAAAGATTGAAGTGGAAAATTGATAAAGTTTACATTTGCAGTATCAATATAATAAGGAGGTAAAATGAAAGCCACACGTTTAAATCAAACAGTAATTGAAAGCTATTTACGCTTGATAGAAAAGTTAAGTGAAGGCACTAAACTTGCAATCATTGCAAAAATAAATAAGTCGTTAGCAGGAAAGGAAAAAAACAATACCACAGCTTTATATAATTCCTTTGGCTCGTGGAAATCAAAAAAAAGTGCCGAACAAATTATTGATGAGCTAAGAAGCAGCAGAAACTTCAATCGTAAAATTGAAAAATTGTGAAGCAGTTTTTACTTGACACAAACATTTGCATTTATTATCTAAAAGGACATTATAACCTTCAGGAAAAATTTAAGGAAGCCAACCCTGAAAATTTTTTTATTTCTGAAATAACACTTGCCGAATTAAAATACGGTGTTGAAAATAGTGAGCATAAAGAAAAGAACAGAAAAGCTTTATCGGAATTTTTATCATCTGTTAAAGTGCTGCCAATTTTTAACGCCCTCGATTTTTATGCGAAAGAGAAAACTCGGTTAAAGAAATCAGGAAATTTATTAGATGAGTTTGATTTACTCATTGGAACCTCTGCTGTAGCCCACAATTTAATTTTGGTTACAAATAACACAAAGCACTTTAAGCGCATAAAAGGTATTTCTTTGGAGGATTGGACTAAATAATTTTTATGCTCCATTTATCAAACATAAAAAAATACTACCACCATTTTTTAGCTTTAGATATTCCCGAAATAAAATTCCAAAAAGGATTAAGCTGGATAAAAGGTGCTAATGGTTCGGGCAAAACCACGTTGTTTAAACTTATTGCAGGCATGGCTCCTTTTGACGGAGAAATTGTATTGAATGAAAATATCAGTTGCAAAAAAAATCCGCAGCAGTACAGGCTGTTTGTAAACTATGCTCCTGCCGAACCTGTTTATCCAACTTTTTTAACAGGAAAGGATTTGCTTGACTTTTATACATCATGCAAAAATGGAACTGCTGCACAGGTAAAAATGTTGTGCGATATATTTAACATGCACGAGTATATTAAAAATCCTGTAGGCACTTACTCAAGCGGAATGCTGAAAAAGTTTTCCATAGCATGTGCGTTTATAGGCAACCCAAAAGTAATTGTACTTGATGAACCATTAATTACATTAGATGAGCAATCGGCAAGCAACTTGTACGATTTAATAAAAGAAACTCTAACAAAAGAAGTTGCATTGCTTATATCATCGCATCAAAAAGTAAACTTATCTTTTTTTGAAAAGTGTAATGACTATTTAGTGGAGAATAAAACAGTGCTGCAATTAACCTTTTAAAATCCTTTTAAAAAACAAATTTTGCAGCAGATTTGGTGTAACAAATTAATTATCGAACAACTCATGCCCTGTTCCATCGCGCAGGTGTTTTTGCATTTTTTTTACAATACCATCGGCACGCTTGCCGTGGCTATTTATTTTGCCGAGCATTTCTTTAAGGTCGTTTAATATTTCCTTTTTCTCTTGTTCCGATTGTGAAGTCACTAACTCGTCAGCAAGACCCATTGTTACTTCCGAAAAATTATTTACAAAGTTGAGCGGGTTTTGAATCTCGTGCGCAATGTTAGAAGTAAGTTTGCCAAGTGATGCAAGCTTTTCCTGCTTCACCAATTCAGCTTGTGTTAACTTTAAATCAGTATAAGCCTGTTGTAATTCTCGGTTTATTTTTTCCTTCTTCTTATTCTGATTAAAAAAGGCAAACGTTAAAAAGCTTAACCCGATAAATGCACAACCCAAACCATACGTTATAGCCATTCTGCGTTGAGCAGTAAGCCGCTGTATTTCATTCTGGCTTTTTAATAATTCAATTTCCTTTTGCTTTAAATCTTCTTCCCGCGTTTTTTCAAGTTGCGCTATTTTTCGTTTGTTATCTTCATTGTAAACAGAATCGCGATATGCTATTGATTTTTTATAGTACGTTAATCCTGCACTGTAATTACCTTTCAGCAACTGAACATCTGAAAGATATTGATACAGCTCCTGCAAAAAATTCTGGTCATTAACTTCGGTAAATATGGTAATTGATTTCGTTAAATATTCTTCCGCTTTAATCAATGCCGACCTTTTGTTTCTAAGGCTGTCGGGCAAAATGTTAGTTCTACTTTTGGTGGTATCGGCTGCTATATGATAATATTCTTCTCCCATGTTTCCTAAGTTAATTCCAATTTGAATGGTGTTGCCCAATTCACTATTCATTTGCAGAGCCCTCGCATTATATTCAAGTGCCTGTGCATAAAGCCCCATTTCCTGATATACAAATGCCATGTTACCAAGATTGCGCGCTATACCAACCTTATCATTTAGCTGCAAGTACAACATCAATGCCTTTGAGTAATATTGAAGCGCTTTTTCGTATTCGCCCGTAGCGTCATACACAATGCCAATATTGCCAAGGTTACGGGCTTCACCGCTTACATTTTTTAATTCTTCGTTTATCTTCAACGCCCTGAAATGATAATCCAATGCCTTTGTGAAATCGCGCTGGTCATTATACACCAAACCAATGTTGCCAAGTACTGTTGCAATACCAATTTTAAAATCTATCTCCTCATTTAACTTAAGTGATTTAAACTGGTATTCCAGTGCAACCGGCAAATCAGATTTAGCCCAGTAACACAAACCAATTCTGTTATAAGCAGAAGCAACACCTTTTTTCCAGTTAATTTTTGTAGATAGTTCCAAAGCTTTTTGCCCAAATAGTATTCCCTTATCGGGGTCAATTTTATGAAGTTCGTAAGCAAGCTCAATATATGATGCTGCCAGCAACGTATCATGCAAATTGTTTAAACTGCTCCAAGAGTTTACAACGGAGAGGATCGAGTCAACACGTTCCTGCCCCTGCTTTTGCGCGAAACCAATTGCACAAAAAAACTGAGCAGTAAAAATGAAGGCAATAATTTTTTTCATTTAATCAGAAAAAGACATTTCAAAGATATTTTTAAAACAACTTTGCAATACTTGTTTGCAATTGATAAATAAACAACTCATGTCTAAAAACTTTTGTGCGGTTTTACAATTGGCTGAGTAAATGCAAAAGATTTCTCACTACGTTCGGAATGACATTATCGTGAAAGAGAAGGGTGGTAAGAGTGGGCTTTTTTTTGGCGTTGCCAAAAACAAGCCCACTCTTACTACAAAACAATAATTTGATTGTCATTCCGAACGTAGTGAGAAATCTTAACTTTTATTTTTGAAGACTTATCCAGGCAATTGTGATTTGTTTTCATCTAAATTTGACATCCAACAAAAGGCAATATGCGCCATGTAACATCCATCTTATTTAAATCATTAGTCAGCACATTTTACCAGCGCCATGCAGGATTGTTTTTGGTTTTTTTCTTGCTGATGTTTGGCGTTATTCCTCCGCAAAATTTATTGAGCTACCACCAAAAATTATTGGAAGCATTTTTGGGCGATACCATTTTGCGCATGGTGGTTTATTTTTTCTGGTTGCTTTATATGCTCAAGTGTATTCAGTTTATTTTACAGCAAACCGAAAAACCACATTACCAGTTTATTTTTGAAATAAATGCTGTTAAGCCTGCAAAAAAGTTTTTGGCTATTACATTCACTTTGTTTTGGTTATTGCTGCCGGTGTTGTTGTATGCTTTGAGTGCAGTTGTTTATGCAGTAAATAAAAGGGAGTTTCCGGTTGCGTTTGAAATTTTAACCGCAGGAATTGTATTGCAGTTGATGGCTTCTTATGTTATTCACCAGCAAATTTCAAAACGGGATGATGGCGGGTTATCCGAATTTTTAAATTACCTGAGTCTTCGTTTGCCTAAACCATACATTGCAATCATGTTAATGCAAATGCTCAATGATTTAAAAGTAGTATTTGGCGTAACAAAAATATTCAGCATTATTTGTCTGAGTATTTCATTTGCGTTTTGCGATGCAGGCGCCTATGATATTCGGGTTGTAATGCTTGGATTACTTTTTTCAATGCTTGCACATACAACCCTGTTATTTGAACTACGCAAGTTTGAAGAAACACAGTTGCTTTACATGCGCAATACACCACAAACAGTTTTTGGTAAATGGTGGCGTTACGCTTTACTCATGAGTATCATTCTTCTTCCCGAAATTTTATTACTTGTAAATGTTATTGGCGATAAAATAACTATTGAGCAATTACCTGTGCTCATTTTGTTTTGCATTGCCATGCTGCTTGCTTTTATTACATCGCTTTATCGTTTGCCGTTTAATAAAGACAAAGCCATTATTTATCCAACGTATATTGTGTTGGTGGTTTTCTTTTTGGTGCTTTATAAAATGGTACTTGTAATAACCATAGGATTACTAATAGTTAGCACATTGTTACTGTACAGTAATTACTACAATTTTGAATTGATTGAAGAAAGATAGTTTCGTGTTGACCAGTGCAAACCAGCATTATGAAAAGAAAATCGTTTGCTTACATCAGCACAACTGCCAATATAATATCTGCCGTCCCTTAAACTTTGTAAAATATATACATAATACATTGGGTCGGGGTGAGAGGATTCGAACCTCCGGCCTCCACGTCCCGAACGTGGCGCGCTAACCGGACTGCGCTACACCCCGTATTCAATTAAAAGCCGGCCAAATTTACGATTAAGTTTATTCGCTAATTTATTTTATTACTTAGAGGAGAATATTATATTTGTACTAAATTTACAAGCCTTCTGCGGAAGGCTTAGTTGTTTAATATAATTGTTTAAAGATTTTTAAAATGTTTGATTTAGAAAGTGGGTTAAGCGAGAACCAAACTAACCCGGTAAAAGAAGCCCAGACAGAAAGCGAATTAATTAATCAGCCTGTCGCAGACGAAACATTGATTCATGAAACCGAAGAGGTAAATGAAAACTATTCACAGCTTTCGAAACAAGAGCTATTGCAAATACTAATTGACTTTGAAAATGAAGAAATAGGTGCCGTAAAACATAAAGTACTTGTAATAAAGGATGCGTATGAGAATTTAATTTCCGCTGAGCGCGAAATCGCTCTTTCAAAATTTATTGAAGAAGGCGGAATGAAAGAAGACTTTAAACAGGAAGGAAGTGATTTAGACGAAAAGTTTTTTGCATCTGTTCGAAAATTTAACAAGCGCAAAGCAGCACATTTTGAGTTGCTTGAAAAAGAACGGTTGCAGAACTTAAAAACCAAGCAAGGTATTTTGTCAGAGATGAAAAACCTGATTCAGAACGAGGAGAACATGCAGCATGCTTTTGAAAAATTTCATGACCTTCAGGCTACATGGCGAAATACGGGGGCTGTACCAGCCGCTAATGTGAATGATTTATGGCAAACCTATAAGCTTTTTACCGATAAATTTTATGAGCTTATAAAACGAAATCGCGAATTACAAGAGCTTGATTACAAAAAAAACTTAGAGGCAAAACTTATTTTGTGCGAAAAAGCAGAAGAACTTTTGCTTGAACCATCACTTAATAAATCGCTTATTGCACTTAAGCAGTTGCAGGATTTATGGCGTGAAACTGGACCTGTAAGCCGCGAAAAGAAAAACGAAATGTGGGAGCGCTTTAAAGCGGCTTCAGACAAAGTGTACGAACGCAGACGTGAATTTTTTGAATCTTTAAAATCAAAACAAGCCGTAAGTCTTGAAGCAAAAAAAGATTTGATAGCAAAGGTTGAACAGTTATTGAGAGAGGAAATATTGAAAGCCGCTGATTGGCTGGAAAAAACAAAGGCGCTTGCTGAAATTCAAAATGCATGGAAAAAAACAGGCTATGCCGATAAAAAATCAAATGATGAATTGTGGGCATCGTTTAGAAAATTATGCGAAGAGTTTTTTAACCGGAAAAATGAATTTTTTCACCATCTAAAAAAAAAATATGCCGGCAAACAGCAGCAAAAAACTGAGTTATGCATACAAGCCGAAGCATTGCGCGAAAGCGAAGATTGGCGCAAAGCAACCGATGAATTAAAACGATTGCAACAACAATGGAAAGATATTGGATATTCGGGTGAAAAGAAAAATGATTTATGGGACAGATTTCGTACGGCCTGCGATGGATTTTTTAAACGCAAGGCTGAACATTATGCAAGCATCGAAGCAGAGCAAAAGAAAAACCTGGAGATAAAAACTCAACTTGTTGACGAAGCTGAAAAATTTATTCCATCCGAAAATGCGGAAGAGGCTGTTGAACAAATTAAAAACTTTCAGCGTAGGTGGAGTGAAGCGGGTCCTGTACCATTTGCAAAAAAAGATGAACTGCAAAAACGCTTTAGAGAAGCCATTGATAAACATTTCAAAAAAATAAATCCATCTGGAGGGCATCGCGCCTCTGGCTCAAAACAATTTACCCCAAGGCCAGGCAATGAAAAAAACGACTTAAAATACAGAATGAATCAACTTAACAGCGAGGTAAATACTTTAGAAAACAACCTTGGCTTTTTTGCTAAATCAAAAAATGCCGAATCGCTGAAAAAAGAGTTTGAAGAAAAAATAAACCGTGCTAAAGAAGAAATAAAAAAATTAAAACAGCAACTTAATGATATAGATAAGCCGGTTCAAAATTCCGGTAATTAGTTTTTTATTGCATAACCTTTTTTGTACAAACTGAATTTGTAACCCTATGTTAGTTAAAACCTTTGGCAGTGCTGTACACGGAATTAATGCCACCACAATAACGGTTGAGGTAAATGTTGGTCAGGGTACAAAATTTTTTCATGTTGGATTACCCGACAATGCTGTAAAAGAAAGTCAGCAACGCATTGAATCTGCACTAAAAAACACGGGTTTTAAAATGCCCGGATTAAAAATAACTGTAAATATGGCACCTGCCGACATACGCAAGGAGGGTTCTGCGTATGACCTTACCATTGCACTTGGTATACTTGCCGCAAGCGAACAGATTATTGCCCCCGATATTGATAAGTATATCATCATGGGCGAACTTTCGTTAGACGGAAGTTTACAGCCCATTAAAGGTGCTTTACCTATTGCTATTGAGGCACGCAAAGAAGGATTTAAAGGTTTTATATTACCGAAACAAAATTCGCGCGAAGCGGCAATTGTTAGCGAGCTTGATGTGTATGGGGTTGAAAACATCAATGAGGTGATTGAATTTTTTAGCGGCACACGTACCCTTGAGCCTGTGGTGGTAAACACACGCGAAGAATTTTATGCTGCTCAAACGCAAAGTGAATTTGATTTTTCGGATGTTAAAGGACAGGAAAACATCAAACGATCGCTTGAAATTGCAGCCGCAGGCGGACATAATGTAATATTAATTGGCCCTCCGGGAGCCGGAAAAACAATGCTGGCAAAAAGATTACCAACCATACTGCCTCCGCTAAGTTTACACGAAGCGCTTGAAACAACCAAAATACATTCAGTTGCGGGGCGTATGAGCAAGCAGGCTTCTTTAATTTCTGTAAGGCCGTTTCGCTCGCCACATCATACCATAAGCGATGTTGCATTGGTTGGCGGAGGCGGAGTACCCCAACCGGGCGAAATTTCGCTTGCGCATAATGGTGTTTTATTTTTAGATGAATTGCCTGAGTTTAAACGTACCGTACTTGAAGTAATGAGGCAACCATTGGAAGAAAGGCGAATTATTGTTTCGCGCGCTAAATTTTCGGTTGAGTATCCTGCAAGTTTTATGTTGGTGGCAAGCATGAATCCTTGTCCATGTGGTTTTTACAATCATCCTGAAAAAGAATGTGTGTGCGCACCAGGTATAGTTCAAAAGTATCTAAACAAAATATCAGGGCCGCTTCTTGACAGGATTGACCTGCATGTAGAGGTTACACCGGTTTCGTTTAGCGAACTTTCGAAAGAACGTATTTCTGAGAAGAGTAATGACATTCGAGAACGCGTGGTTAAAGCCCGTGAAATACAAAGTACAAGGTACGGAACCGACAACGGTATTTACTGCAATGCACAAATGTCATCCAAGATGTTGCGCGAAATATGTAAAATATCAGAAGAGGGTATACAACTTTTAAAAACGGCAATGGAGCGCCTTGGGCTATCGGCACGGGCTTACGACAGAATACTTAAAGTATCGCGTACTATTGCCGATCTTGCCGCAAGCAATGAAATAAAAACTGAACATTTGGCCGAGGCAATTCAATTTAGAAGTTTAGACAGAGAAGGCTGGGCTGGTTAATCTGTTTTACGCAAAAATCTCCATCTCTTTTTTCAGGTATTTTCCGGTAATGCTTTCGGCATTTTTAATAATTTCATCGGGTCTGCCTTCGGCTACAACTGTTCCACCGCGTGTGCCACCCTCAGGGCCAAGGTCTATGATGTGGTCGGCTGATTTTATGATGTCCATATTGTGCTCTATCACCACCACGGTGTTTCCTTTGTCAACCAATTTTTGCAACACATCAAGAAGAATACGCACATCTTCAAAGTGCAGGCCTGTGGTTGGTTCATCCAAAATATAAAACGTGTTACCTGTATCTTTTTTAGAAAGTTCGGTAGCTAATTTTACGCGTTGAGCTTCGCCACCCGAAAGGGTAGTGCTGGGTTGTCCAAGTGTTATATAATTTAACCCTACATCATTTAACGTTTTTATTTTTTGAAGTATGGCAGGTATATTGTCAAAAAACTTAACAGCATCTTCAATGCTTAAGTCCAGCACATCATTAATTGATTTGCCACGGTATCTAACTTCAAGCACTTCGCGGTTATACCGCTTGCCATTACATGTTTCGCAATGCACGTGTACATCGGGCAAAAAGTTCATTTCAATAACCCTCATACCGGCTCCCTGGCAGGTTTCGCAGCGACCTCCCTTTACATTAAACGAAAAAGTTCCTGGCGCATATCCCCTGATTTTAGCTTCGGGCAATTGGGCAAACAAATTTCGTATGTCGCTAAATACACCAGTGTATGTGGCAGGGTTACTGCGCGGTGTGCGTCCAATTGGCGATTGGTCAATTTCAATTACTTTATCAATATGTTCAAGTCCTTTAATTTTTTCGAAGGCAAGCGGTTTGGTTACGGCATTAAAAAAATGTTTGTTAAGTATGGGGTACAGTGTTTCATTTATCAATGTTGATTTTCCGCTGCCTGAAACGCCTGTTACACAAATTAATTTGCCAAGCGGAAAGGTAACACTTACATTCTTTAAATTGTTTCCGCTGGCTCCTGTAAGTGTTAATTTTTTTCCATTGCCTTTGCGCAGCAGCGAGTTGTTTATTTTTATTTCACCACTTAAATATTTTGTGGTTAATGATTTTGAGAATTTTATTTGTCCGGCAGTTCCTTGTGCTACAATCTCGCCTCCATGAACACCTGCACCAGGACCAAGGTCAATAATATAGTCGGCAGCTTCGATGGTTTCGCGATCGTGCTCAACAACAATTACGGTGTTGCCCAAGTCGCGCAAATCTTTAAGCGCATTTATTAATCGAACATTATCACGTTGATGCAATCCTATACTAGGCTCATCAAGTATGTAAAGTACGCCCACAAGCTGCGATCCAATTTGTGTTGCAAGCCTTATGCGCTGCGACTCACCACCCGATAAACTCCTGGTACTTCGATTCAGCGTTATATATTCAAGCCCCACGTCCAATAAAAATTTTATTCGTTTGCTTATTTCTTTAACCACTTCGGTTGCAATTATGGTTTGCTTATCGGTGAGGTGTTTAGGCAATTCATCAAACCAATGCCTAAGCAATGCCAAATCCATTGCAGACAGCTCGGCAATATTTTTATTGTTGATTTTAAACCACAACGATTCTTTTCTAAGCCGAGCTCCGTTACACTCAGGGCAAACTGATGATTGCATAAAACTCTGCGCCCATTTTTTTACCCCTGTGCTGGGATTCTCTTCCATTTGAGCAATTAAAAAATTTATTATCCCATCAAAAGTTACTGGATGTGTATGCCCATCCGTAAATTCAGGTTGTATTATTTCATCGGTACCATATAAAATTATATTAAGTGCTTCTTCGGGTACGTCTTGAATTTTTGTATTTAAATTAAAACCAAATTTTTTTCCAATGGCCGTTATCTGTGCAAAAATCCAATTGTCGCGGTATTCACCAACGGGCGCAAGTCCGCCTTGCTTAATTGTTTTTTTAAAATCAGGAATTACTGTGTTTAAATCAATTTTGGGAATGGCGCCAAGTCCATTGCATTTGCGACAGGCACCATAAGGTGAATTAAATGAAAATGTATTGGGTGCAGGTTCATCATAGGATATGCCTGATGTGGGACACATTAAATGCCTGCTAAAATGCTTTGCGCGCTTTTTTTGTTCATCGTACACCATCATGGTGTCTTTACCAAATTTCATGGCAGTGCGTACCGAATCGGCAATACGTGTTTTTGACCTGGCCAAAATTTCTACTTTGTCAACCACTATTTCTATGTCATGTGTTTTGTAGCGGTCGGCTTGTAGGCCTTTTTTTATTTCGGTAATTACACCATCAATACGCACACGAATAAATCCCGACAAACGTATTTGTTCAAACAGTTCGCGGTAATGACCTTTGCGTGCTTTTACCACAGGCGCCAAAAACATTACCTGGGCATTTTTATATTCTTTTAAAATTATGTTTATGATTTGGGTATCACTAAGGCGTACCATTTTTTCACCTGTAGTGTAGGAGTATGCCTGGCCTGCACGCGCATAAAGCAGGCGCATGAAATCATAAATTTCGGTTACGGTGCCAACTGTGCTTCGCGGATTTTGGTTAGTGGTTTTTTGTTCAATACTTATAACTGGCGAAAGTCCGTTAATCTTGTCCACATCAGGCCGCTCCATGTTTCCTAAAAACTGGCGGGCATAAGCCGAAAAACTTTCCATATACCGCCTTTGGCCTTCGGAGTAAATAGTATCAAAAGCAAGCGATGATTTACCACTTCCGCTAAGGCCGGTTATTACCACTAATTTTTCGCGCGGAATAACTACATCAATGTTTTTTAAATTGTGTTCGCGGGCGCCAAATACTTCTATGTTTTCGTACTCTGTTTGCATATATATGTAACCTGCAAATGTAAAAAACACCTATTATGCCACAGAGCCGCTAATGCAGGTATAAAAAAGGAGAGGGAGTTACACCAGCTTAAACGACTCCATAAACTTGGTGGTATAATTTCCTTTGCGGAAATCTTCGTTTTTCATTAACTGAACGTGAAAGGGTATGGTGGTTTTTACTCCTTCAATAACGTATTCGCTAAGTGCGCGCTCCATGGTGTTAATGGCTTCTTCTCGTGTTTGAGCTATAGTAATAAGTTTTGAAATCATGCTGTCATAGTTTGCCGGGATGGTGTAGCCAGCATATACATGCGAATCAACACGTACACCGTGACCACCGGGCACGTGCAGGTTGGTAATTTTTCCGGGGGAGGGACGAAAATTGTTATATGGGTCTTCGGCATTGATGCGGCACTCGATGGCATGCATGGTAGGAAAATAATTTTTGCCGGTTATGGGGTCGCCAGATGCAATTTTTATTTGTTCTTTAATCAAATCGTAATTGATAACTTCTTCAGTTATGGGATGCTCCACCTGTATGCGTGTGTTCATTTCCATAAAATAAAAGTTGCGGTGCTTGTCAACCAAAAACTCTACAGTGCCCACCCCTTCATATTTTACAGCAAGCGCAGCTTTGATGGCAGCTTCGCCCATGAGGTCGCGAAGTTCTTTGGTCATAAATGGCGAAGGGGTTTCTTCCACCAGTTTTTGATGCCTGCGTTGTATGCTGCAGTCGCGCTCGCTAAGGTGACATGCTTTGCCGTATTGGTCGCCTGCTATTTGAATTTCGATATGGCGTGGCTCCTCAATGTATTTTTCAAGGTACATGCCATCGTTACCAAAGGCAGCACCGGCTTCCTGGCGGGCGCTGTTCCAGGCGGGCTCAAACTCTTCGGGCTTCCATACGATCCGCATGCCGCGGCCTCCACCACCGGCAGTGGCTTTTAATATTACGGGGTATTTTATTTTTTCGGCAACAGCCAGACCCTCTTCCACATCGGTAAGCAATCCTTCGCTGCCGGGTATAGTAGGTACACCTGCTTTTTTCATGGTGTCTTTGGCATTGCTTTTATCTCCCATGCCATCAATCTGGTCAGGAGTAGCGCCAATAAATTTTATGTTATGGTCGGCACATATACCGCTAAACTTTGAGTTTTCGGATAAAAAACCATAGCCAGGATGGATAGCGTCAGAGTTGGTTATTTCGGCAGCAGCAATGATATTTGCTATATTTAAGTATGAATCTTTGCTTGGCGGGGGGCCAATGCAAACGGCCTCATCGGCAAAACGAACGTGCAGGCTGTCGCGGTCAGCAGTACTGTAAACGGCTACGGTGTTAATGCCCATTTCTTTGCAGGTGCGAATGATTCGCAATGCTATTTCGCCCCGGTTGGCTATCAAGATTTTTTTGAACATATTCTTTGGTTTGAGGTTTGAGGTTTGAAGCTTGAAGTTAATCAACCTCAAATTTTAATCCTCAAACAGGAAACAGTTTTATGCAGGTTCAACTAAAAAAAGCGGGGTGTCGTACTCAACAGGTGTGTTGTGTTCAACAAGCACTTTTACAATGCGGCCTTTTATGTCCGATTCTATTTCGTTAAATAGTTTCATTGCCTCAATGATGCAGATAACCTGTCCTTCTTTTATCTCATCGCCCACATTTACAAAGTTGGGCTTGTCGGGGGAAGGGGTGCGGTAAAAAGTGCCAATCATTGGCGACTTGATGGTGTGATAATTACCCGAATCGGCAGTGGGCTCGGCCTTGGGCGCTTCGGCCCTTGGGGCAGCCGGTGCAGAGGCAGGGGTGGCAGGGGCCTGCTGAATCACCGGTGCAGGGGCAGCAACATGTACCACTTGCTGGCCGCTAACCGGGTTTTTAATGGTGATTTTAAAATCTTTTTGCTCGATAAAAACAGCGCTAACACCGCTTTTGGCAACAAATTTTATTAGTTCTTCTATTTCTTTTTTGTTCATACGACAGATCTTAGGTGACCTCAAAAGTAGGGATAATTCTAATATAATTTATAAGGGATGTTCTTCTCTAATATCTCAACTTAGACGTATCCAAACAACATAAATTGATATTATTCCTTATTGCTATACACCGCATTAAAAACTTCGATGGAGATAATCAGTAACGGTATGCCTGTAAAAATTGGATAGGGTGTAAAATTTTGAAACCAGGCTTTTGCATAAATAAAAAACTCGTGCAGCAATACATAAGTACAAACAACAATGCCCACCGTAATAAAGCGTGAGTGGTTTTGTTTTGCTTTTTTATAATGCATAATAAAGAAAATTAAAAACAGCACATACCCCACACCGGCAGTTGTAACAATAACCTGGTTAAATTTATCTCCAATATGCAGCAACGGCAAAAAATGATGTAGCCAAACACCATCATATTCTACATCATTGGTAAAATCAAACTTAAACAACACCACCTGCGAAAACAAAGTTGCCAAAACAATAAGTGCAACCGAAATTTTTTTGGTGCGCAGTTCCCGCTCTTTTTCTTCTACAATAAACATATCCCTATTGTTTTATAAACTTGATGCGTACCAACCCGGCCTCAATAAAGTAAATACCTGGTTTTAGCTGTTTTGTTGATAGCGTACTGGAGGTGGTGCTTGTTGGCATCACAAAAATTTCTTTCCCCATTATATCCACAACTTTTAATATGGTAACTCCGCTGTTTAGTGTGTAACCTGTAATGGTTAACTTATCCTGTGCCGGGTTGGGAAAAACAGAAATGGTATTTATCAAAGCAGTTTCATCGGCACTCACCGGTATGCAATCTGTAAATAAGCTTCCGCCCGATGCCTGCGCAAACCCAATGGTATAGGTATTATAAACCGTATCGGTAATGCCAAACAAAATTTGATTTAACAAAACCGGTAACTGGGGCAACGTATAATCCGAATAGCAGCATGAGCTGCCAGCACTGTCGGCCACCACGACCGATACATCGGCAAAATAATTTCCGGTAAGGATTAAATTTTTTGAAGCGGTTTCTTTCATGTTATTGCAAATATCTCCGGTAAAGTCGGCACTTTTTTTCATCCACAAAATAGTTCCTGCTTCATCAAATTTAAATAAAATGTCGTTGTACGTATCAATGCCCACCGTATCGGTAATTGTAAAAGCCGCTGCGCAATAGTTGCCATCCGATGTTTTAATAATTGTTTTTATCCTGTCGTCATACTCACCCCCTATGCCTTTTGCCCATACCATGTTGCCGGCAGTATCCATTTTAGCAAGCAGCATCATGTTACCTGCCGATAGCAGTGTATCAGCAATAAATCCGCCCAGCATATAGCCCGAGGTGTGGCTGTTTTCGATGGTATGAAAAAGCTCGGCCCTGCTGTTGCCCCAGGCGCCTGACCACAGCAGCGTACCTTGCGTATTGTATTTAACGATAAGCGCATTGGGGTCGGCAATTGAATTGATGCCACTGCTGTAACCACACACCACAATGTTGCTGTCAGGCGTTATTACAGCACCAAGCCCTAACTTGCTGCTGCCGCCAATAAACTTACGCGTCCAGTCCACGACACCTGCCTGCGAAATTTTAAAAGTCCACATGCAGTTGGTAAATGTATGCCCCGCCACAATAAGGCTGCTGTCGGGCATTTGCCTTATCACATATCCATTATCATTGGCTGCCGAGCCAACAGTTTTATGCCATTGCAGCGTACCGGCCGAATCGGTTTTAACTATCAATATATGGGGTATGCCGGTTTGCGATTCGTAATAGCCGGTGGCAGCATACCCGCCATCGTATGTTTGTATTACATCATTAAACGATGCCTGAAACGTGTTGCCAATGGTTTTTCCCCACTCAATGTTATTAAGGCTGTCAAATTTTAAAAGATATGCTTCGCCCTGTGGCGATGAGCCATACTCGGCAGTAAGCCCTGCAATAATGTATCCCCCATCGCTTGTAACTGCCACCGCATTGCCTGTTTCGTAATAAAAACTTTGCGTGTGGGCGCACACCACAGGCTGCGAGGTTAATGCACCCGTAAAAACAAAAAACACAATTGCTACTAAAAAAAATTTTTGCATGGCCATAAAAGTATGTTATAGTTGCAATGCTGTGCAACTGCATGTATTCTAAAAATAACTAACTGCGAAAAAACAATTATACCAACTTAGGTGGTGGCTGCATCACAGTTCCGCACTTTTTGCAGGTGCACAATTCTTTGTTTGAGTAATACTTGTCAAAAATGCGGGGCAGCTCGGTAACTATGTTGGTTAACGGAAAATATTCCTTGTGCAATTCATTGCCGCATTTTTCGCAAAACCAAAAACAGCCATCCATTTCTTTTTCGTTACGGTAAAGCTCCACCACCAGGCCTACGGTGCCTGCCGGCCGCTGTGGCGAGTGCGGTGTTTTGGGAGGAAGCAAAAAAATATCGCCTTCCCTTATAGAAATATCTACTGGCTTACCATCTTCAATTATTTTTAAAACCATGTCGCCTTCCACCTGGTAATAAAATTCTTCGCCCTCGTTGTAATGATAATCTTTGCGCGAGTTGGGGCCACCTACCACCATTACAATAAAGTCGTCATTGCCTTTATACACCTGCTGATTTCCTACTGGTGGCTTTAACAGATGACGGTTTTCGTCAATCCATTTTTTTAAATTAAATGCTCGTTGTATTGCCATATTATTTTTTGGTAAACATTTCTCCTATTTTAGTTCCTACTTCGGTAGCAAAATCGCCTGCGCGCTTTCCAAAATCTTTAGCCGCATCGCCCAGGTCTTTTCCCAAATCATCAAATTTGTTTTTGATTGAATCGGTAAGTGTTCCTCCGTTAATAAGCGTGTCAATTTGCTCGTGCATAAGGTGAGGCAATTTTTCTTTAAGCGATGCCGCCACCACCTCAATCGCTTTTTTCGATTGCTCCCTGTCTATCCCGGCAGCACTCGAAACCTTATTTATTAATTCTTCCATTAAAAATATTTTGTACCAAATGTATTGAAAGTGATTAATAAATTCAAATTACTTTTGGCGGCATGAATTTAAATTTAAAAAACAAAAAAGCCCTTGTTTGCGGAAGCACACAGGGAATTGGCAAAGCAGTAGCTGTAGAGTTTGCTTTACTGGGCGCCAGTGTAACACTTCTTGCCCGCAATAAAAACGAATTACAAAAAGTGGCTGCCGAACTTTATAATGACGGAAAACAAAAACATGATTTTATTATTGCCGATTTTTCAAAACCGGATGAGGTAAAGCAAGCCGTACAAAAACATATTTCAGAAAACGGGGCAATTCACATTTTGGTAAACAACACCGGAGGCCCGCCTGCCGGAAACATTTCGGCTGCCAAAGAAGAAGACTTTTTAAAAGCATTTAACGCTCACCTGATTTGCAATCATATACTGGCAACAAGCTGTATTGAGGGTATGAAAACAGAAAAGTATGGACGCATTATTAATATCATTTCTACATCGGTAAAGCAACCCATAAAGGGGCTTGGTGTTTCAAACACCATACGCGCTGCCGTTGGTAACTGGAGCAAAACACTTTCGCTTGAAGTTGCCCACTTTGGCATTACAGTAAACAATGTTTTACCCGGAGCCACCAACACCATACGCCTGCAACAAATTATTGACGATAAAACAAAAAAAACGGGCAAAAGCAAAGACGAGATTACAGAGGAAATGACACACGAAATTCCCATGGCACGTTTTGCCGAGCCCGAAGAAATTGCCAATGCCGTAGCTTTTTTAGCATCCCCAGCAGCATCATACATTAACGGAATAAATGTGCCCGTTGATGGTGGACGTACTGCATGTTTGTAATTTTAATGAGGATGATATTTGAATTTGGAAATAGCATTAAGTAACTAACATTAGTTACACAACGTCATGTTCCTAATGAAATAAAGCTGCTATTATTGTAATTAATAAACCACCTGCCAATGCCTAATAATTTTATTTCGTCCGGAATTTTAGAGGCTTACTGCCTTGGTGTAGCAAGCAAAAAACAAATTGCCGATGTATTGCTAATGTCTGCACTGCACCCTGAAGTAAAAAAAGAGGTTGCGCTTATTACCAAAGCCATTCAAAAAGTAAAACGTAAAGAAGCTTTTTTATCAGAGAATAAAAATCTTTTCTGATACGCGGCTTACTGGTAAAGCCAAAATTTTATTTTAGAAATCAGCAAATCATTGCTTACCGGCTTTGATATGTAATCGGATGCACCCACTTCGCGGCAACGCTCACGCTCTCCTTCAAGTGCTTTAGCTGTTACGGCAAGCACGGGCAAGTCTTTGTATCTTTCCTGCTTACGTATTTCTGTTATGGCTTCATACCCATTCATTACAGGCATCATTACATCCATAAGCACAATATCAATGTTCGGATTGTTTTCTAATTTTTCAATGGCTTCTTTTCCATCATACGCACAAATAAGATTGGCTCCGGCACTTTCAATAAGTGTGGTAAGTGCATAAATGTTTCGCATATCATCATCGGCCATCAAAATAGTTTTACCCTTTAATGTATGATGATCAAATTCAACAGCATCCACATTCGTGTTTTCATCCGGTTCGTTTGTATACGACTCAAGATTCATAAACAACGATTCGAGCTGCGGTTTATTAATTGGCTTTTTGATATAGCTTGCTGCGCCATGATTTAATCCACTAGGCTTTTTATCCAGCGCTGTTATAATATGCACAGGAATATTCTGAAGGTTTGGATTTTCTTTCAACTTAGAAAGCACAACCCACCCATCCGTATCAGGAAGCATTAAATCCAAAAGAATGGCATACGGCTTATGCTGCCGGGCAAACAACAATCCCGATTCACCTTGTTTGGTGGCAATAGCTTTATAGCCGTAAATATGGCAATAGTCAATCAACACTTTTAAAAACTCTACATCATCTTCAATAATTAAAACCACTTTATCGTGCTCGGTTATAAAGTCGCGGTCGTCAGCAAAATCATTGTCCTGATATTTTTTGGACAGTGTGTTTTTTTCCAAAACAGCAGGAGCATGAGTTTCGTGGGTAACCTCCTTAACAACCAAAGATTCCTGAGGTCTGTTTTTGTTGGCGGTGTTGTTATGCTGAGGTAAATAAATGGTAAACGTACTACCTTTACCCGGTTCACTTTTCAATGCAATTTCTCCACCTAATATGTGTATTATTTCGCGGCTAATGGTTAACCCAAGCCCGGTGCCGCCAAACTTACGGCTTGTTGAATTATCGGCTTGTTGAAATGCTTCAAAAATTATTTTTTGTTTTTCAACCGGTATTCCAATACCCGTATCGGTTACTGATATCGCAATTACATTTTCGCTATCGCGAAGATTTTCGTTGGCATAAACAACACCTGCTTCAACTTTTGAAAACGAAAGGGTAACTTTTCCGTTTTTATCGGTAAACTTAAACGCATTGGATAACAAATTTTTTATAACCTGTTCAAGTCGCATTTTATCTGATGTAAAATCATCAAATACATTTTCGTCTTTTACCACGGCAAACTCTATTTGTTTTTCGTTGGCAAATTCGGTAAACAACATTTTCATATCCTCACCAATACCTCGCACTTTTAATTTTTCAAAAACAAATTCAAGTTTACCCGATTCTATTTTTGATAAATCAAGAATATCATTAATGAGCATTAACAAATCCGACCCTGACTTGTGTATTACGCGTGAGTGCTCAACCTGTTTAGGCGTGAGGTTTGCAGTTTTATTATCAGCAAGCAATTTGGCCAATATCAAAATACTGTTAAGCGGTGTGCGCAATTCATGCGACATGTTTGCTAAAAATGCCGACTTGTATTTGCTGCTTTGCTCAAGCTGTTCGGCCTTAAATGCAAGCGATTGGCGAGCCTCTTCAATGGCCAGGTTTCTTTCTTCAAGCAAGTGGGCTTTAATTTCCAACTGCGCGTTTACTTCTTTTAACTCTTCCTGTTGCACTTCCAGTTCGGCTTGCGATGATTCTAATTGCTGTGATTTTGAAACCAGCTCATCATTGGCCCAGCGCAATTCTTGTTTTTGTGCGGCCAGTTCATCGGCTTGTTTTATACTGTCATCAAGCAGCCTGCGGGTTAAGGCATTTGACATTACACCATGTAAGCTTGCCGATATAGGCTCAAGTATTCCATTTAAGTATTGAATTTGCGATTCGCTTAGCACCTGTACCGATGCTATCTGGATAGCGCCAATAACTTCGCCACCGGCAAACAGTGGAAGTATATATACATTGCTAACCTCTGTTTTATATAAGCCTGTATCAATTGCAAACAGGGTTGAATTGTGGTTGGTAACAAATACAGGCTGGTTTGAATAAATGGCCTGGCCTACCAAACTTTCTTTAAGCGCAAATGGCGTTGCTGTTATTAATTCCTTGTTTAAGCCAAAACTTCCTTTTATAAAAATTGCCGGTGCCCTTTCTTTTTCTTTTGATACTACAAACACGGCTCCCTGCTGTGCATTAACAAATGTTACTACTTCTTTAGCCAATGAATCGCACAGCGTTTCCATACCTACGGTAAAATCGCGGGTTGCTACACTTATGCGTTCAATACCATCCGATATCCACTTTTGTGTAGCTTCGCTTTCGGCTGCATGTTTAAGTTTGTCACGCATTTCAAGCAGTGCTTTTCCCTGCACATCGTTTTCGCTAAGCGGGTTAAACTGTGCATTAAAATTTCCCTTCCCTATTTCGTTTGCAAAAACCGAGGTTCTTTTTAGTCCTTCTACGTGCAATTTAAGTGCAAGTATCATTTCGCCCACAGCATTGCTCGGAATTTTGATGTTTAATTGCGGCAATTCTCCCAAACTAAGCTGACCAATAAACTGGCGAATTTTCATTACAGGGCTAATAATATTTTTTGAAAGAAAAAATGTAATGGCCGCCACAAAGTTTATAATCAACAATCCCAGCCCTAACACCACAGCCGTAAGCATAATAAATGATTGTATCATTTCTGATTGCTTGGCAGATGCTTCTTCTTTTTTAATTTGAGTGATTTTGGTAAGCACATTGGAAATACGTTGTGCCCGAGGAATAATTTGTGTTTCTACAATTTCTTCGGCTGCAAATTTTTTAATCGGATCCTGGTAGTCATCAAAATCAACCAGCTTATTCATTACTTGATTTTCGTAATAAATAAGCTTGTCGTATTCATCAAATAAATATTTTAAACTGTCAATTGTTTTACTGTCTTTCCAAGATAAAGAAAGTTTTAAGAGTTCCGATTTTATATAGGGATAGTCCTGTTGATTAATACGAATAAGGTTTTCCTTGTCAATTTTATTGGTTGGAAGATAAACCCAATTGGTAATGTACATCCATGATTTAGTTGCCAATTGAGTAAGGTCAAATAACTGTGACTGTGATGGGTTGGTAACTTCGGCTATCTCAATAGTTATTTCTTTACTTTTATTAATTACATAGGTGCTTACCACCGCATTAATAACCGTGATAAGCACAAGCGCAATAAACACAACATAGATTTTTTTATCTATTTTGTAAATGCGTTTGTTTTCGGACATGTTTTGCATCTGCTGGTTAATTGAAAGTAATATCACTTATACTTTTAAAACCAAAAATAGTTGCAGATATTGGACGGGGTAATAAAAATAACCCCCTACTTAAGAACAATTGCCAGATTAAGCAATTGCTCAGACACTTTAAGGCCTGATTGTTTTATTGAATTTTCACTTAACTCAAAAGCAAGCTTGTTGTTTTTCTTTATAATATTTATGCTTGATCCTTTGGTGCAGTCGCCATTTTTTTCGGTAATTATAAGCACCCCTTTGTTTTTTGTCTTTTCAGCAATCTCTTTTACTTCGGTTGAATACGACTGGGGTACGTATAAAATATTGCACGAAGAAATATGCTCTTCGCTTTTAATCAACTGTACCTCTATCGGTTTGTTATCAACCATTTTGCCATAGGTAAAATTCATCAGTTCGCTAAGTATGTCTGAGTGTCCGTAAATGCCGATAATAAATTTTGCTTCCCTTTTTTCAACCGGCCACTCAATGTACTTGGTAAAATTGTAAACAAACAACGCTTTGGCGGTTTGTTCATTTATTTTTTCAGACTGAAACGAAAAAAAACACATCAAAAGCATTGCACAAATGCTTCGCTTTACAAACGTGTTGATCATTTTCATTTTATCAGGCTAACTACTTGTATGCTACTCTTATTATTTTTTAAAATCAAATACATATGCTGCCTTGATGCAATACTGCCTCGATGAGCCGGGTAGCGGAGCATGCAAATTGTTATACGGCTGAATAATTACATCATTGGCATTAAATATATTTTTTACTCCTGCACCTACGGTAAAATTTTTAACAAATACCTTATTACAATTAAGCATAATGTTAAATAAATATACAGGCGCAAATTTTTTGTATTCTGTTTCGCCTGTTTCATCACTGTAAGATATAATACCGTATCGTGGACCCTTAAATAAAAACGATGAATAGATATTAAATACCGATGTAATATTTACATGCCCCCATACTGCGGCTTTATGAGCCGGAAAAGCAAGCATTACATCATGGTTTACCGGCACTTCGTAGTTTGCAACAACATTTTTTTCTTTGGTGCTGTAAAACGAGTAGTTTGCAGCTATATACATGTTTTTTGATTTGTGCCTAACTTCCACTTCAAATCCTTTGGTGCCGCTACGATATCCGTTTATATAATCGTCTTCATTTCCGCTTTCGTTATAGTAGTATAAAATAGGTTCCTTAGTTAGAATATCAAATCCATTAATTATAATATCCATATTTTCGGATACTATAAAGCCTGCTTCAAGTTCGACTATGGTTGATGTTTCTGGTTTTAGTTCCGTATTTAAATCCATGTTTTCAATACTAGGCGAGCGAAATGCCCTACTAAGCAATGCCTTAATATGAAATTTATCCCAAGCGCGTGTTATGCCTGCCCGCGGAACAAATGATGAACCGTATAACATGTTATGCGTGTAGCGACAGCCGGCAGTAAAATTAATAACACTGGTGCGAGCCAGCGACTGAGCAAAAAAAGAATAATTATCCTGACTTAGTTTTTTTGTTTGTGTTGAAAGAAACATTTCGCCTGTTTTGTTACGGGCTGTTTCAGAAAAATATTCAGCTCCTCCTGTTAGATTAAGCCACCGGCTGGCATCAAAATTTAGCTGGAGATTGGCCGTGTATTTATCCAACTCTAATCTATAGGGCACAAATTCGTTTTCATAAGATGGTCCGGTATAGCACCATGGCGTTTGATGCTTGTAACTAATGGTTGGTGTAACAGATAATTTTTTTGCTAAAAAATATTTTTTTGACACATTGCCATGATACGATGTAAATGACGATGGATAACTTTCGGTAAATATTACATCATATGCATCGCGTGTATTAATAATATGCTGGTTATACATAAACTGTAAGTTATACCCTCTAACATTTAGCAATGTATTTACATATTTGTTTTTTATGGTTGAAAAATCGGCCATATCATAGCTGTTGTTATATACATCAGTGTATGTTTTGTCTGATCTTATGCCATTGGATACGCCTGCACTAATATTAAACATTCCATTTTTAAATGTGTTGCCGGCATACATTTCTATTCCGCTTGATGCGCGTGTATTTTTAAACATGCTGTTCCATAAACTTGCTGATGTTCCTTTAAAATTATTGGCCGACTGGCTTATAATATTTATTACTGCATAGGCTGCGCTTCCGCCATAAATAGCCGAGCCGGGACCCCGAATAATTTCAATACGCTCAATATTAGCAACCGGGTAGTGCAATCCCATTTGTAAGGTTGAGTACAATCCTTCGTTTACTTCATGACCATCAATAAGCATAAGAACTTTGCCTTCGTGCGCCCAATTTCCTCTGATTCCAATTCCAACTACCCCCTCAACATCTACACCAAAATCAAAACCGGGCACCAATGCAAGCACTTCCTGCAAATCAATAGCGCCTGAATTCTTAATGTCGCTTTGTGTAATCACAGTAACTATTCCTGGTGATTCGCGTGCAGTAAGTTTTGTAACCGAAGCAATGGATATTTCCATATTCATTAATTCGGTTAATCCCATTTCTGATAAATCAGGTGTAGGTTGGGTGGATGTTTCATGTTGTGCTTTAAGTGCGTTGGCAGTTGTTATTACAATCACCAACATTTTTAAAACAAATTTTTTCATAATTGATATTTTAGTTTTTTCCTTTTTGTTTTTAAAATCGGGGGCCGGCATCAACATTTAATGCCAGCACCAACAGGTTATCCGGAATTTTAAGCCCTTGTTTCTCCAATACATTTTTATTTACTTCAAACGAATCCTTATTTCCACTTTTAATAAAATTGATAGCCGAGCCTTCTTTCAACATCCCCTTCATTTCGGTAATAACAAGAGTGCCTTTACCATCAAGCACGTCAAGCACATCTTCTAACAAAAAACTTTGCCTGCGTGTAATAAAAATAGCCTGGCAATCATCTACCTTTTCGGTTTCGTTGATATAAATAATTTTAATGGCTTTACCCTTTACGGTTTTATCAACACAAATTTTCTCCAGTTCATTAATCGTTTGTGTTTTGCCTATTACGCCTATCGTAAATATGTCATACTGTTCATCTTCGGGCCAATGAATATACTTTGCAAAATTGTAAATAAACATTGCCTTGGAGTACGCCTCAGCAGCCTCGTCATTATGGCGAACCAAAAAAGCCATGCATGGCGATAGCATTATAAGGAACAATAGAGAAGCAAAGAATTGCCTTAATTTTAAATAGCAGTTTTTAATAGGTTGTGCCAACATCATAAGTGATTCGTTATACGAAATGCAAATAAAAAGTTGCCCCACATTTGCTTTCCTAACCTTTGCATTTAAATTTTGGCCTGTCAAAGCTGTAACATATTAAACTGTATAGACGTCTTAACTTAAAAGCAATAAAAATCAGATATATGATAAACCGTATCAAAACACTATTAATAACATCAACACTAACTTTATATTCGGTTGGCACATATTCTCAACAAACCTTGCAACTGGAACCCTTTACACGTATTGTGGTTCGCAATGCAGCAAATGTTACTATTAAAATTGGAACCGAAAATCAAATTGTATTACCTCAGGAAGCCGATATATCCCAGTTTAAATGGAATTTTAAAAATGATGCATTGGTTATTGAGGGTCGCCCGCAGGATGTTACCATTGTTGCCAAACAAATTATTGAAATTGATGTGCAGGGGGCAGGCACACTTACAGCTATTGATACTATTAATGCCCCCAACCTTTTGTTAAGTATTTCGGGTAGTGGTACTTTAAAAGCGCCTGTAATTTCTCAAAATCTTAAAGCCGATATTTCGGGTATTGGAAGCGTTACACTTGCAGGTACAGCTAATTCGGTAAATATTCAGATATCCGGTTCGGGAAAAGTAAATGCTGCTGCATTAAAAACCAACAATGCAGTGGTTGATATAAGTGGCACGGGCAGTACCACTATTGACGTTTCCGAAAACCTTAATGCCGAAGTAAGCGGAAGCGGATCGGTTTATTATGTTACCAAGCCAAAAAATATAAATAAATCTGTTTCGGGTGTTGGGCGTATTGGAGAAGTTGGCTGCTGCGGTGGTGCAGATACCACACACATTCAATTAGGAAATATGAACATTGATGTTTTTGGAAACAAAAAAGATTCCTCTGATTTTTTTAGTGGGCCGCGCAAAGCAAATGGTTGGTGGGGTGGTGTTGATTTAGGATTTAACGGATGGATTGATAACAAAGGAAACGATACACCTGAAGGATATGACTTTTTAGAAATGATACCCGGTAAATCTGTTGCAGTAAATCTTAACCTTGCCGAATTTAATTTTGGTTTGATAAAAGCGCAAAAGCATAAATTAGTATTTACCACCGGTGCAGGATTATCGTATAACAATTACCGGTTTCAAAAAAACATTTCGCTTATCCCCGACACATCAAAACTTTGGTACACCAAAGACACTATTAACTACAAGAAAAACAAACTCACCGTAAGCTACCTTACCGTGCCTGTGCTTTTGACTTTCAATTCGCATAAATATGTGCGCAAAGCATTTCATATAAGCGCAGGCGCATTGATAAGTTACAAGTTAGGCTCGCACACCAAACGTGTTTACGAAGTGGATAAAGAAAAAAAGAAAGAAAAAACCTGGGACGATTTTAATATAAATCCTTTTCGCACCGATGCTACATTACGCATAGGCTACCGTGAGGTAACAGTGTTTGCAAACTACGCACTTACGCAACTTTTTAAAAGCAACAGCGGCCCCGAATTGCACCCCTGGACCTTTGGAATTGCTTTAGCCGGGTGGTAAAAAATAATCGTTTTTATTTTCGTCCGAGAAAAAAATAGTTTAAACTAATTCAAAAAAGAAAGCCGGCTTATTGAGCCGGCTTTCTTTTTAAATGAATGAAAGTATCTTAAACCATTTATTGAACAATCAGTTTTTTTACTTCCGTTTTTTGCGCATTGTGTACTTTTAAAAAGTATATGCCTTTAGACTTTGCCGACAGATCAATGGTAGTTTGTTCTCCTTTCCATTCAAACTGTTTCATAATTCCTCCCACTACATCTAATAATGTAACTGTATATTCAGCTTTGCTGTTTGCCGCTGCAAGTGTAAACACACCGCGTGACGGATTAGGATACACCGAGAAATTGAGTTGTTCAATTGCGCTTACAGATAAGGTGCTTGGGTCATCAAACCAGGTTACCAAATTACAATTAACATCAAGTGTAGGATTAAAACCATCGCTGCAGTCAGAACAAGTAACTCCGGTAACACAGTTTGGGTTATTGGGGTGGCAATTATCAACGTAAGAAGAGAGAAACTTGTATTCAAGATTTACGTTTGATGCGGCTATAAACGGTGTCATATCATAATCAAAGTAACGAGCAATTGAACCCGGGCACCAGCCGGCACGATTGTACGTCCATGTTCCGTTTTGTGGCGAACAGCCATCAGGGTTAGGGTTGCAAATAGTCCAGTTTTGCTGAGAAAACGTGTTTGAACCATTTACCCAAATGTTATGTGTAGCATTAAAAAACTCGGCCGCATTGTTCGAATTTAAATTTCCCCATCCATGGCCTGTGCTTACCAATTTTAATTTAGACGCAACCGAAAGACCCGGGTACATATAATTATAAAGCGGTACAGGCTGCAGGTTGGCATAATCGCCAAAAGGATAAATGGCTTTCCACACCTGATCAACTCTGCTGTATTTATGTGGAGGATTTCCAGCCTTAAAATCAAACCTTAACGCATACACAAATCCATTATCAAGTGTAGCACAATTAGCTCTGAAACTTACTTTACCTTGTAACAACGACATATAGTCGGCTAAGTTTATACTGTGCGAACAGGGGACTCCATAAGGAGTTATGTATCTGATAATTTCAAACCATCTTCCGTCATGACCTTTCATATCTATGCTTGCCACCCTGTCCCACGGGCCACAGCCACCCGCAGGGCATGATACGGTAAGTGTTGCAATAATGGTATCAAATGCCCCTACGTATGATGGCAAACTTCCATCAATGGTAATTGATGGTGTGCTTGAGTCGAGCCATACTCCGCTAAATGCAGGCACACTGTCAATATCGCTTACAGCCTGTACCACATTTATATTTACTGTTTGAGAAGCCACTGCGCCATAATTGCTGGTTGCGTTTATCTGAATAGAATATGCTCCATACGATGTTGGTGCCCAATATGCATTGTAATGTGCGTTATTAAAATCATGTGCAGGATATGTGGTGCCGTTGATAACAAACTCAACACCCGTAACCGAAAACAAAGATGGGTATGGTATTGTAACAAGTGCAGCTAATTCCATTGTTGAAAGTGTGGGCATGTACACATTTGTAGAAGGAAGCGGATTACGGGCATCAATTGTAGGCACATTTAATGCCGGATCAACAACATTAAAAGAAACTGTAACCGAAGCTGCTGTATCGTACTGCGCATTGCCAAACTGGTCGGCCTGTATAGTTACCAAACCCGGGGTGCCATTAAGCACACAGCTATCGCCATTAATTGTTGCAGGGCCCGAAATTATGGTGTATGAAACCGGCAGACCACTGGTTGCTGATGCACCAAGCGCAAATGGAGGATCAGAGGTAAGTTTAGTTGGAATTTGAGGAAAAGATATTGATTGAAACGAAGAATTTAACGTGCCGTTAAAATTTGATGTTGCACCGTTGAGTGCAAAATTTAAAAGTTGTCCGTCATAGGTTGGTGAGTTAACACCTGTTGTTAAACTGCTGATGCCAGTATTATTTCCTCCGGGCACACCCTGATTAAATTTATAATACAATTGTAAATTAGGTTCTGTTCCGGTAGGTTCAGTAACCATCATGCTTTGTATTTCGGATTGCGAAAGTGCTTTATTCCAAACTGTAACCTCATCAACTCTGCCATTATACACAAAGTTAAAGCCACTCAAAATACTTTTTCCAATTGCGAATGAGATAGTAGTGTTTGAAATACTTCCCGAAGCTGCTGAGCTTCCCGATAAATTTCCATTTACATACAAACTGATATTTGAGCCATTATATATCCATGCAAAATGTTGCCACACCTGTGGAACAGTGGTATAATTTGGAGCAACATATTGATACAATGTACCTGCAGAGTTTTGAAAGCGGCACTCTATCTGACCCGTGTTTAGCTGAATCATATAAAATCCACCGGCACTTCCTCTAAATCCCATCATACCCTGTCCGTATCCTAATGCATTATCATAAAACCATCCTGTTATCGAAATGGCATTTGAGCCTGCTATCAACTGTGATGCGTTTGGAATATTTACATAATCATCCGTACCATCAAAATCAAGATATTGATTTGATTGGGCAGAAAGCTGTAATGATGTTAGCGAAATTAACGCTACGGCAATGGTCATTAATTTTTTGAAATAACTTTTCATGTATTTACTTTTTAAGATTGATTGATTTATTATTAATTTATTTTAAGATTTTTTTGCTGTTGATTTATTAATTCATCCACCACACTTTTTGCGACAGGCCATCTCCTGCTGCACCTACCGCATTGTACCAGTTTGATTGGTTGTACGAAACCTCTGATTGAGGAATTGGAAACCGGTAAACCATACTGGGGATGCCTGCATGTGGAGTTAAACCGGTTCGCCTTGATAATGCAAATGCTTCTTGTGGCTGCCTAAACATATCCAGCCAGCATTGTGAGTAGAGTACACGCTGTTTGTCCTGATCGCTTCCGTTAAAATAATCATTGTATATTTCATTTTCGATACCCCAAGTAGGAAGATTGGGAACCAAAATGTTATTTGAAAACGGTGTTCCTGTAGGGAGTTTTGAATTAGTCATCACAAAATTCCAAAACGTAAGAGAAAACTGAATGCCATCACGCAAGTGTGTGTATGCATCGTTTGAGTTTTGAGGAACTCCAATTCCACGCAGGCGCGCTTCTGCCAATAAAAAAAGCACTTCTGCTCCTGTAATAAAAATATCGGGTTGATAATCCATATCCCGGGCCAGGTAATAATTTACAGGCGAATATTGGCAGCCGTCTCCTTTTATTGTATAGTTAACATCCCGATGATATTCGTATGGTATGCCTCCATCTGGGGTTGCAGTTGGTGGGTCATTAGAAAAAGCAACCCATTTGCCATCGTCATTGGTATCAAAAAAATAAAATGCTCGTGGGTCAAAAATTCCCGAACCCGATGTACTGTCATTTCTTGACAAAAGTTGCCAAATGGTAGTACCCATTCTTACATCCTTTGACTGGTTAAACGACCACCCCTTGCTTTCATTCCGGTAGCCAAGCTTATTGGGATACAGCGCAGCGCATTCACTGGCATTATCAATTAATTGGCCGAATCCTGTAATTCCGAACAAAGGTTTTTGATTATCTAAAATGTCGTTAACTATTTCCCCTGCAAGTGCTGGCTCCCTGTTTGCCATTCGCATGGCATAACGAAGGCGCAGCGAGTTGGCAAACTTTTGCCACTTTTCAAGATCGCCAAAAAATAAATTGTCAAAATTTTTGAATGTTAAAAACGGGTCTTTATCATCAGCAGCCGGGTCAATATTATCGGCAGCCCATTGCAATTCGTTTAGCAATGTTTTATAAATACTTTCTTGCGTATCAAATTTTGGGTACAGCATGTTTACATCCAAAAAGCCATAGCCTGCCTCTGAAAAAGGAATATCGCCAAAGAGATCGGTTACTTTAAAAGTTTTATAGGCAAGTAATATTTTTTCAAGCGCCATCATATTTTTTACTTCGGCCTGCGATGTGTCCATTTGCGTAAATCTTTTTTCCAGTTCGCGAAGATTAGGAAGCATGGTGTAATAGTTCGACCAGATTTTTTCTGTTCCCAGTGTGTAATTATTCCAACGTACCTGTGGTAATGCAACAAGTTGTGTTTCTTTATACAATACTGAAATATTAACATACAATTGCTCATCCCACCCAAACTGAAGTGAGCTTATGGCTGCATTAAACAACGAACCGCTACTAGCCGTAGTAAAACCGTTAGGGTCTTTGTTTATGGTGTCAAAATCTTTTTTGCACGATGCAAGCGCAAACATGATGATTGACAGAAGTAAAATATTTTTTTTCATTTCATTACAAACTTAAAACCTTGCACTAATACCAAACGAAAACGAACGCACACCCGGTAACGATGCCCATTCAAAACCTTGCGCATCACCGGCACCCATTGTTCCTTCGGGATTAATATTATCCGGAAGCGTGCTATAAATATAAAACAAATCGCGCAAAGTTACCGACACCGTAAGCTCTCTCACTATTTTTTGTTTACCTATTATTTTACCCGGTACAGTGTATGACAGCCCTGCTTCGCGAAACTTTACCCATGTGTTTTCAACAATTCCTGGTTTTGAATTAAAATGCCCCCAGCCACCATCATTTGGCATATACTTATAGTAATACGGAACCACCGTAGTATTGGGTGTTCCGTCCTCATGTACGCCTTCTAATATTACACCCGTATTGGATGTGTTTCCGCTGGCATCAGTGTAGGGTAGGCCTCCACCATCCCGCTCCAAAAGTGTTTCGGGGCTTTGCCCGGTTTGCAGGCCAATAACATAAGAGCCACAGTAAATATCACCTCCCCATTTACAATCAATTAATGTGTTTAGTGTAAAATTTCTGTACTTAAGTTCCAATGTCCACCCTGCTAAAAAATGGGGCGATGCATTACCTATAGGCACACGTTTATCGGTAATTTTATAGGTTTTACCATCATCACTTACCACACGCTTGCCGTCTTTATAAACATAATCCCATCCTACAATGGTTCCAAAATCATCTCCTTCGCGCAACGCCATTTGCGGGCCGTTTTCGCCCCATATCTCAGCCAGGATATACGTGTCGGCATAATCTCCCAGGCTCACAACCTTGTTTTTGTTTCTGGCAAAATTAAATCCTGATTTTAAAGTAAGTTGTTGCTTTTTTAACACCGTTGCATTCAGCATTATTTCAAATCCTTTGTTGGTAAGCACCCCTTCATTTATTCCCAAAAACGGTGCCCCTGATGACGGAGGTACCGGAAGAGAAATTATCTGGTCAAAACAGTAACGGTAGTAATATGTAAAATCAAGTGTAATGCGGTCGTTAAAAAACCCAAAGTTGGTTCCTGCTTCATAAGAATTTACGCGCTGGGGTTTTAATGCTATGGGCGGTATGGTGTCTCGAAACAATGAAGATTGCTGTGCGCCAAATAAACTTGTTTTGTAATAAAATTCGGTAAGATAAGGGTCGGTATCTGTTGCGGTTTGAGCTACTCCGGCACGTATTTTTAAAAAGTTAAACCAGTCTTTCTTAAATTTCAATGCATCAGAAGCAATAAAACTGGCCGATACGCCAGGGTAAAAATACGAGTTGGCATTATCCGGCAGCGTTGACGACCAATCGTTACGACCTGTAAGTTCAACAAACAAATAATTTTTGTACGACAGGTTTAAAAACGCAAACAACGAATTAATTTTTTTGCTGTAAAAATCAGTTTGGGGTATTAATGATTTGGGGTCATCACCTTTTACTGTTACCGTATCAACACCTGCGGCATTAGTGCCATACGTGGTAGCTGTGTAATTTGCCAGATTATACCAGTTAGGAAAATACCATGTGCCCGAGTGGGCGCTGCTGCTGTACATGTTTCTGTTCCACTGCGAACCTCCGGCATGCAATCCCACATCTATGTTTGAATTAAAAACATTGGTTTTTGTTGCATTAAACAAAAACTCGCTGTTAAGGCTTTTATCGCGTTGCTGTGTTTCGGCATAGTATCCGTCAAGCAATCCCAATAAATCAGCTGGCTTATGTTTTGTTTGGTACTCGTCTGTTGTATAGTCAACTCCTGTGCGTGCTGTTACATTAAGCCATTTGGCTATATCGTAATTTACCGATAGCCCGGCAATTAATTTGGTTCTGTCAAGCGTGGTGTTGTTGTTAAAATAATTCCACCACATGTATTGGTTAATATACACGTATGGATACCGTTCCAGCTTATCGCGTGTACCATCGGGTAAGGTGTAGTGTTCTAAATCTTCTCCGGCATAACTTCGGGGCCATGAGTACAGCAGCCCTTTGCTAAACGAGTTAGCAGCTTCGCCAAGCATGGGGCTGTTTAACCGGTGATAATCGGTATAAGCTGCTGTTAAGCCAAGGGTAATTTTATCCGACACCTTAAGCGATGAATTGGTGCTTATGGCTGTTTGATGGTAGTTGCTGTTTTTAACTATGGGTGTATTGTCGGTTCGGGATGCCGAAAAGCGTATGCTGCCAATATCCCCACCGCCTTCAACCGATATGTTGTGCGATGAGGTGTGCCCATCCCTGAAAGGTATTTTTAAATTATCGGGCTGTGCGCTCCAGGGCCGCATAATGCTGTCCCACCACAATACCATGCGGCCGTCAAACGCAGGCCCCCATGACACGGCTGTGCCCGGATATCCAAACTCGGCATCGGTGTTTAATGATGGCAGCATGGGCGTGCCATCCGGTGCATAGGTAAAATCAGGTGTGGTGCTTGTGGCCGATGGCGCACCGCCTCCGTATTTGTTTTGTACATCGCGGTAGCGGTAAGGATGCGTAATTTTATAATTCATGTTATAGGCAATGCCAAGCCCATTTTGCTTTTTTCCTTTTTTGGTGGTAATCAAAACCACACCGTTTGCACCCCGTGCGCCATACAGTGCCGATGCGGCTCCTCCTTTTAAAATATTCATATCCTCCACATCCTGCATGTTGATGTTGTTTATGGCCGAGCCCCAGTCTTTGCCACGGCCCACATCAGTAAGCCCGGGGTCGTTGCTCAGGGGTATGCCGTCCACTACAATAAGCGGCTGGTTATTGCCTCCAATGCTATTGTTGCCCCGTATGGTTATCCGTGTGGTGCCGCCATCAACTCCGTTAGGGTTGGTTATTTGCACACCGGCTGCCTTGCCTGTAATTGCATTTAAAATGTTGGGAGAATTAGAATGGTTTACCTCGGCTCCGCTTAGTTTTTCGGTTGAGTATCCCAGCTCGCGTTTTTGGCGGTTTACGCCAAGGGCTGTAACCACTACCTCGCCAAGTTGCTGCTGCGCTGCTTGCAACTTTACATTAATTTGAGTTTGTGTTCCAACAACAATTTTTTGCGTTACAAATCCAACAAAACTAAACATGAGTGTATCGGCAGCACGCACATTTGTAATTTCATACTTTCCGTTAATATCTGTAGATGTGGCATTGGTGGTGCCTTTAACCGATACAGTAACAAATGGCATGGCCTCCTGATTTGAGGCTGTTGTAACAGTACCTGTTACTTTTATTTCCTGGGCAAGCAGGTTTACAATTGCTGTTAAAAAAAACAGGGATGTTGTAAGTAAAAATTTTTGTTTCAAAATAAAATGCCGTTAGCTGGTTTCAAAAAAAATAAGGGAATTATAGCATGCTGAACCCTACAAAACTAAGAATAATTATGTGTTGTGTTTTGGGGGTGTAATCCCTAATGTTAGTAGTATAAAACCTTGCAGAGTTATGACAATGTGGGGAGGTAAAAAATAGAGGCTGGATTAAAATCGAACTTCGTATATTCGTAAAGGCTTTTCTTAAAAATTCAAAACCCTAAACTTTTCTTACCTTCGCTTTGTTAACACCCACACACTATGTTTATCCAGCAGCTATACACCAATTGCCTTGCCGAGGCAGCGTACTACATTGAGTCGGCAGGTGAGGTCGCAATTATTGACCCCATTCGCGAAACTTCGCCCTATACCCAAATGGCATCAAAGCGCAATGCGCGTATCAAATACATTTTTGAAACTCACTTTCATGCCGACTTTGTAAGCGGTCATATAGACCTGGCCCGCCACACCGGTGCGCAAATTATTTATGGGCCAAATGCAAATACGGCCTATAAAGTACACAATGCCAAAGATGGCGAAGAGTTTAAACTTGGCCATCTTACCATACGCGTGCTGCACACACCCGGACACACGCTTGAGAGCAGTTGTTACCTGCTGTTTGACGAAAACAAAAAAGAGTACGCCATTTTTACGGGCGACACCCTTTTCGTGGGTGATGTTGGCCGCCCCGACTTGTTGGATGGAAGTGGCATTTCAAAAGAGTATTTGGCAGGGCTGATGTTTGACTCGCTAAACAACAAAATAAAAAAACTTCATGACGATGTAATTGTATATCCTGCCCATGGGCCCGGCAGTGCATGTGGAAAAAATATAGGCAAGGAAACCTGGAGCACCATAGGTCATCAAAAACAAATGAACTATTATCTAAAAGAAACCGACAAAAACCAGTTTATTCACAACCTTACTACCGGCATAGCCCCGCCACCGATGTATTTTTTTGAAGATGCACGCATTAACAAAGCCGGCTACGATAGCATTGAAACTGTAGTAAAAAGAAATCTTAAGGGGCTTTCGCTTGACGAATTTGAAAAGTGGATGGCCGATGGCGCTATCATTCTTGATACACGCACCCCCGATGAGTTTGAAAGCGGCCACATCCCCGGGAGCATAAACATTGGGCTTAACGGGCAATACGCCAATTGGATTGGCACACTTATACACATAGAGCAACCCATAATACTGGTTACCGAAGATACCACCATGGAAGAGAGCATTATGCGTGCAGCCCGGGTTGGGTACGAAAACATAAAGGGCTATTTAAAGGAAGGAATACGCCCGTGGATATTGGCCAACAAAAAGTTAGACACCGTAACTTCTGTAGATGCAAAAACATTTTTAGAAAAACTGCAAACCGGAAAATACAAAGCGCTTGACGTACGCAAGCCGGGCGAATATGAAGCAGCACATGTTAAAAACACCCAATTTATAACCTTAAGCGACATACCCACTCAATTTGAAAAACTAAACAAAAACGAAACGTATCTGGTATATTGCGGGGGTGGCTATCGCAGCATGATTGCCATTAGCTTGTTAAAAGCGCGCGGCTATCACAATATGATAAATGTGCATGGCGGATTTGGGAAAATAAAAACCTGTGGGGTTGAACTTACCCATGCCGTAAATCAATAATTATTGCAGAAACCTTTTTTGTCTTTTTCACACCCATTTACCTATGCCCTTGTTAGCTGACAATGGACTTTGAAAAAATAATTTCTTCTCCCACGCCTGTTCTTATTGATTTTTATGCCGACTGGTGTGAGCCCTGCAAATGGTTAGACCCTGTGCTGGATGATTTAGAAAAAAAACTTGAGAACAAAATTGTGATTCACAAAATAAATATTGATGAGTTTGAGGACTTGCGTTTGCAAAATCAAATAATGAGTGTTCCGGTTCTTATTCTTTTTAAAAACGGGCAACCTCTTTGGCGAATGAATGGTTTTTTGTACGCAAAAGAGCTGGCAGAGAAGATAAAGGAGTTTGTTTGATAACTTATTATTTTGGTAACTAAACCTTTTCAAATCGTTTGTACTTTCGTATCATGAGCAGATAAAAAAACTGCACCCCTTTTTTATATCAACATTAAACCACAACCGTCAGACTTTAAACCCCCAATTTTTCATTCATGTCAAAAAAACAAATACATTTTTCAAAACTCCAGCTTGAAGAAATAAAGAAGCTTACGCTGAATGTTTTTAAAAAACACCCAACAGCCACATTTAACAATAAGCAAGTGTTGCGCAAGGTTGAAGAACTGCTTTCGGATGAGCAGGTGAACATCATTTTTCAAAACGAAAAAAACTATTTCGATAACATCATTAACACATTTTTAAAAGAGCTTTATGCCAGTGGAGATTTGCTGGAGGTGCAGCCATTTCGCTACAAGCTTTTACCCGCAGAAGTTTTAGTTGAAGGTAAAATACAGATTACAGCCAAAGGCAGCGGATATGTAATGAATGAAAATTACGAGGAAGATATTGTAATAGATGCAACGGATACTTTAAACGCACTTAATGGCGATACAGTAAAAGTAAGCTTATATGCACATAAGGAAGGAAAAAGAGTAAAAGGAGAAGTAATAGAGGTAATTAAACGCGCGCGAATGGAGTTTGCGGGAACTATACAACAAAGCGGCAGCTACGCATTTTTGGTGGCTGATGATAATAGAATGCATGTTGATATTTTTATACCCGGCAAATATTTGAACAGCGCACACCATGGTGATAAGGCTGTAGTAAAAATTATTGAATGGGAACATGGCGCCCGCAACCCTACCGGGCAAGTTGATAGAATATTGGGAAAACCCGGAGAGCACTTTGCCGAAATGAATGCCATAATAATTGAATACGGCTTGCCCGAAAGTTTTCCGGACGAAGTGGAAAAAGAAACGTTGGCTATTGCATTTGAAATTCCGAAAGAAGAAATAAAAAAGCGGAGAGATTTTCGCAGCATCACCACATTTACGATTGACCCTGTTGATGCCAAAGATTTTGATGATGCTCTTTCTATACAAAAATTAAAAAACGGTAATTGGGAAATAGGAGTTCATATTGCAGACGTAACACACTATGTAAAACCGGGTACAGAATTAGAGAAAGAGGCTTATAACAGGGCTACCTCTATTTATTTAGTTGACCGGGTAATACCGATGTTGCCCGAAAAACTTTCGAATCATGTTTGCTCATTACGCCCCGGGGAAGACAAACTTTGTTACAGTGCCGTTTTTGAAATGAATGAAAATGCAGAAGTGCTTAATGAGTGGTTTGGCAAAACGATTATTCATTCAGGCAAAAGGTTTACTTATGAAGAAGCACAAGAAATTATTGAAGGGAAGGAAGGTGTGTTAAAATCAGAAGTGCTTACGCTACATGGGCTTGCGCAACTGCTTAGGAAAGAGCGCTACAAAAAAGGCGCGATAAGTTTTGAGAAATCAGAAGTAAAATTCAGATTGGATGAAAAAGGAAATCCTACAGGAATTTATCTAAAAGAAAATAAAGACAGCAATAAACTTATTGAAGAATTTATGTTGCTTGCTAATAGAAAAGTGGCCGAGTTTGTAAGCAAAGGATTGAAAACAAGTACTGAATTATTAAGTGAGGGAAAATCAAAAAAGAAATTGAGCGCTCATCACTCACCATTCACGTTTGTTTACCGCATTCACGATTCGCCAGTGGAAAGCAAGCTTGCCGATTTTAAATTATTTGCAGCTAAGTTTGGTTATAAAGTAAACACAGGAAGTGATAAGGAAATTGCGCATTCGCTAAATAATTTACTGAAAGAAGTTAACGGGAAGGCCGAGCAAAACATTATTGAGCAACTTGCTATTCGCAGTATGGCAAAAGCAATTTACAGCACGGAAAATATAGGGCACTATGGGTTGGCGTTTGAATATTATTCTCACTTTACCTCACCCATCAGAAGATATCCTGATATGATGGTTCACCGGTTGCTGGATTATTATTTAAGCGGGGGAAAATCGGTAAACAAAGAAGAGTATGAAAACAAATGCAAGCACAGTACCGAGCAGGAAATAAATGCTGCCGAAGCTGAACGTGCATCTATAAAGTATAAGCAGGTTCAATATTTGGCCGAAAGAAAAGATGAGATTTTTAAAGGCGTGATAAGCGGTGTTACCGAGTGGGGAATTTTTGTTGAAATTGCAGAAAATAAATGCGAAGGAATGATTCGCCTGCGCGATTTGAATGATGATTACTATGAATTTGACCAAGCCAATTTTTGCATAACCGGACATCGTACCAAAAGAAAATTTTCATTGGGCGATGAGGTTACCGTGGAAATTAAAAATGCTGATCCAGTAAAAAAGCAAATTGACTTTATTTTGTTTGAAGAATTTCCGAAACAAACAGCATCCCCATTTAAGGGTTCGGACAAGAAAAGAACGTTTAAAAGAAAAAACGAAAAAAATAGAAGGCGCGGGAGGTAAACCAAACAAAAAACCCTGCTGCGAAATTCGCAGCAGGGTTTTTTTAGAAAACAGATTGTTTCTGAATTAAAATTTTAGCGCAAAGCACATTTGTTTCTGATGTAAGCATCACACTGTATATTCCCTTTGCAAAACCTGCGGCATCAACACTAATTTCGTTATCAGCAAAGGTATTGTCGGGGTACTGGGTATAAACAACTTTTCCAAGTGCATCCATAATTTCAACCTTTGGCTTTCCAGAAAAATTATGGGGAACAATAATTTTAAAAACTCCATTGGAAGGATTTGGTGAAACAGAAAATGATTCGGGTGATCCCATATCAAAAATACCCAGCGTACCTGCATTAAGTGTAGTTATAAAGTCATTAAAATCACCAGGGGCAGATGTTAGCGTTGTTGAGCCTACGGTAACAGGGCCATAATATGTGCCAGCCAACACACACTGATTATTTCCTGTAGCTACAATAGCTTTTCCTATATCGCTGTTTGAGCCGCCAAGTTTGGTAACCCATGCTTTATTGCCGTTAACATCATACTTTGCAATAAACACATCGGATGAGCCGGCAGATGTAATATTTTGTCCACTAAAATTTGCGGTACCATTAAATAAGCCTGTTATAAATGATGCGCCTCCGGCATTTACACCTATAGCGTTGGCCCCGTCATAACTTATTCCTCCGGCTTTTTTGGCCCACATCCAACTTCCGTTTGAGCCGTTTACCTTTGCTAACCAAATATTGCCGTAGCCATTATCGGTTAGTTGCGTGGTGCCTATGGTAATGGTATCTGCAAAATCGCCTGCTACATAAACATTGTTTGAAGCATCAACTGCCACCGAATTTGCATTGGCGCTGGCCTGACCTCCACCATGCGCCACCCAAGTAATCACTCCGGTGGAATTATACTTTGCAACGAATGCATCGCGTGAGTTAGCGGTACTGCTCACCGTTTGCGAGCCAAAGGTAGCCGAGCCAAAATAATAGCCTGAAAGTAAAATGCTGCCTGCATTATCAGTGGTAACACACAAGCCTTTATCGTCACTTGTTCCACCTGCATTTACCGCCCATGAGCAGAGGCCTGAAACAATATCATATTGCGCCAAAAAAATATTAGAGGTGGTTGTTGAGCCGCTGCTTAACGATTGAGTATCAAAATTAGCTGTACCTATAAACGAACCCGTTACCAAAAGTTCACCCGTTGGTTTAAGACATACCGATGTTGCCTCATCAATACTTGCCCCCCCTGCTTTAGACAGCCACACGCAGTTGCCGGCATAATCAAGCCGGGCAATAAAAATGTCATTTAATCCTATTTGTGATGAATTAACCGTGTAAGGAGAAATGGTAGCTGTATTTGTAAACACACCTGCCACATATACATTAAAGTTATTGTCAACGGTAATAGCGCATCCGTAAACCGAAGAAAAATTTGCACCTGTACATGCAGTAGCCCACTGGCAAACACCCGAAGCATCAAATTTTGCGATATACGAATCGTAAAATCCTCCGCCAACCAAAGTATAGGCACCAAAATATTTGGTTCCCTGAAAGGTGCCAATTACATAAACGTTTCCAGAATTATCCCGAGCCATACGTGTGTAAGGATCGTATCCGCTGCTTCCTCCAAAGCCGGTGGCCCAATTATAGGTTACCTGAGCTGTTGCGCTAAAAGCTAAAACAAATGCTAATACAAAGAGTGTAAATAATTTTCGCATATTTTTATAATTTGCCTCAAAAATGTAAAAAAAAAGCATACATCGCAAAGTATTTAGGCCAACTTTATTACTTTTGACCCACGTTCTTTAAATGGTTCTATTTTAAATAGAACAATACTTATCAAGAAAGGTGGAGGGATAGTGCCCTGAGAAACCTTGACAACCCTTAGTCAGTTGGCAGTAGCCAATTGGCAATTTGCAAACTGAAAATTGCAAACTGCAAACTGATTCAAGAAGGTGCCAATTCACTCACATGTAAATGTGAACAGATAAGTCGGAATCAGATTAGATAAAAACTTCAAAATCTCTTTCGGCTTACCGGAAGAGATTTTTTTTTGAAGCCCCACCTAACCTCCCCGAAGGGGAGGAATTGCGGAGTACAAAACAAATGTTCAACTAAAAAGTAAAGATTAAATGGAAATCAACAGTAGCATAAGCGATGGAAAGTCTCCCCTTCGGGAGCCCCGAAGTTTCGGGGAAGAGGGACTAGAAATCGTAAAAACCAAAGAAGGTATTGATACATTAATCAATAACCGCATCAATGAACATTATCATTCGCTGCATGGCTCTATGCAGGAGAGTATGCACGTATTCATCAAAAACGGATTAAATACGGTAAACAAAAATTTACCTGAGATAAAAATTCTGGAGATGGGTTTTGGAACCGGGCTAAATGCAATTCTTACTTTTAGGGAGAATCAGGTTTTGCAAAAGCATATTCATTATACAACTGTAGAGGCGTTTCCGCTTCCGGCTTCCATCACCGATAAGTTAAATTATTTTGAGTTTTTTGGAAAGCCATTGCAACCTTTTTTTCAGCGCATGCACGGTTGCAATTGGTTTGAAAATGTTGTGTTCGGAGATTTTGTGTTACATAAAATACATGCCGATATGTTGGAGTTGCAATTGGATGGCGGTTTTGATTTGGTTTACTATGATGCGTTTTCTCCAACACATCAACCGGAACTATGGACATTTGAAGTGCTGCATAAAATTTATGATGCCTGCAATAAGGGAGCTGTCTTGGTAACCTATTGTGCAAAAGGAGAAGTGAAAAGAACATTAGAGAAAGTTGGATTTAAAGTGGAAGCCCTTGAAGGACCGAAAGGGAAGAGGGAAATGATAAGGGCAATAAAAGCCTCCCCAACCCCTCCGAAGGAGGGGCTTTTCTAACGCACATTCCAAATACGTTTAATAAAAAAAAATTTTTTAAAGATGAAAAATAAAATTGAAAACATTAAAACTCCCCCTTCGGGGGTTGGGGGGCTTTTGAAGTCTCCCCTTCGGGGAGATTTAGAGGGGCTTTTACGTGAGCGAATTTTAATTATTGATGGCGCTATGGGCACCATGATTCAGCGCTATAAGCTGCAAGAAAAAGATTATCGTGGCAATCGGTTTGCTGACTGGAAAAGTGATTTGAAAGGCAACAATGATTTGCTGTCATTGACAAAACCTGAAATCATCAAAGCAATTCATTTGGAATATCTGAATGCAGGAGCTGATATTATTGAGACGAATACATTCAACGCACAGAAAATTTCTCTTGCCGATTATCACATGGAAGAATTGGCATATGAAATAAATTTTGAGTCAGCACGAATCGCTCGTGCAGCAGTTCAAGAGTTTAATGGTTTAAAAGTTCAAACCAACTCAACTATTGAACCTTTGAACTATGAACTATTAAACTCAAAGTGGGTTGCTGGTGCTCTCGGTCCCACTAATCGCACATTAAGTTTATCACCCAATGTAAATGACCCCGGCTATCGTGCTGTAACTTTTGACGAAGTGGTTGATGCATACAAAGAACAAACACGCGGATTGATTGATGGCGGTGTGGATTTGATTTTGATTGAAACAATTTTTGATACGCTTAATGCAAAAGCGGCTTTGTTTGCTGTACAAACTGTTTTTGAAGAAAAGAATATAAAGCTTCCTGTAATGATTTCAGGAACCATCACCGATGCAAGCGGAAGAACATTATCAGGGCAAACTGTTGAGGCATTTTTAAATTCTGTTTCACATGTTGATTTGTTAAGCATAGGTTTAAACTGTGCTTTGGGTGCAAAAGAAATGCGCCCGTATTTGGAAGAGTTAAGTGAGAAGGCTCCGTTTTTTATCAGTGCATATCCCAATGCCGGTTTACCCAACCAGTTTGGTGAGTATGATGAATCACCTGAACAGATGTGTGTTCAGATAGACGATTTTCTTTCAAGTGGTTTTGTAAATATTGTTGGAGGATGCTGCGGCACCACGCCCGACCATATCAGACACATTGCCGAGCATGCAAAAAAACATAAGCCTCGTGAAATTCCTAAAATAGAACCGTACTTGCGCCTGAGCGGGTTGGAAGCAGTAACCTATCGTCCTGATAGTAATTTTTTAAATGTGGGTGAGCGCACCAATGTTACCGGTTCTAAAAAATTTCTTCGCTTAATTAAAGAAGATAAATATGATGAGGCGTTAAGTGTTGCACGCGAACAAGTGGAAGGCGGTGCGCAAGCCATTGACATTAACATGGACGAGGGAATGCTAGATGCCAATCATGCCATCACAAAATATTTAAATCTTATTGCAAGCGAGCCCGATATTTCCAAAGTTCCGGTGATGATTGATTCATCAAAGTTTGATGCCATTGAAGCGGGATTAAAATGTACACAGGGAAAATCAATTGTAAATTCTATTTCGCTTAAAGGTGGCGAGGAACAGTTTATCCGCGAAGCAAACATTATTAAAAAGTATGGTGCTGCTGTAATCGTGATGTTATTTGATGAACAAGGACAAGCAGATACCACTCCACGTAGAATTGAAATTGCAAAACGGGCGTATGATATTTTGGTAAACAAAATAAAATTTCCTCCCCAGGACATCATCTTCGACCCAAACATTTTTCCTGTTGCAACAGGAATGGAAGAGCATCGCAAAAATGCTGTGAGCTATTTTGAAGCAACAAAATGGATAAAGGAAAATCTTCCACATGCAAAAGTGAGTGGTGGTGTAAGTAATGTTTCTTTTTCGTTTCGTGGCAACGACCACGTGCGCGAAGCCATTCATGCAGCGTTTCTCTATCACGGAATAAAAAACGGAATGGATATGGGAATTGTAAATCCATCGCAGTTAGTGGTGTATGATGAAATAGAAAAAGAATTATTAGAGCTGGTTGAAGATGTTTTGTTGGACAGACGAGATGATGCAACAGAACGATTAATTAATCATGCTGAAAAAGTAAAAGGTTCCAACTCCCCTCTCCTTGGGAGAGGGGCTGGGGGTGAGGCTGAGTGGAGAAGAGGAACGGTGGAAGAGCGCATTTCACATTCGCTTGTAAAAGGAATTACCGATTATATAGATGCTGATGTTGAAGAAGCACGCAACAAGTACGACAAACCACTTCATGTAATTGAAGGTCCGTTAATGGCAGGTATGAATGTGGTGGGTGATTTGTTTGGTGCAGGAAAAATGTTTTTGCCGCAGGTTGTAAAAAGTGCACGGGTAATGAAAAAAGCAGTTGCTTATTTGCAACCGTACTTAGCCCCCCCGCCCCCCAAAGGGGGGAGTAGCCTCCCCAACCCCTCCAAAGGAAGGGCTTCTGAAAAAAGTTTTGGGTGGGCTAACGCTGACCCGATTTTATATGGATTACTTAAAGAGTTTGTGAAAAAACATCGAAGTGTGCCGACAGAAGCTGAAAACGTTTTTTGGCAATTGTTGAGAGGTGAAAAATTAGATGGATACAAATTCAGAAGACAACATATTGTCGGTTCATATATTGCAGATTTTGTTTGTCTGAAAGAAAATTTAGTTATTGAAATTGATGGGCTGATTCACCAACTTCCAGAGAATAAAGAAAACGATGAACAAAGAACACAATGGTTGAATTCAAAAGGATTTAAAGTTTTGCGATTTAAAAACGAAGAAGTATTAGGAAACCCTGATGAAAACATTGAAAAAGTTTTGCAGGAAATAAAAAAATCAGCAGTACCGTTGACCCCCCCTTTGGGGGGCAGGGGGGCTGGAAAGGGTAAAGTCCTTCTTGCAACAGTAAAAGGAGATGTGCATGACATCGGAAAAAATATTGTGGGTGTAGTGATGGCTTGCAATGGATATGATATTGTTGATATGGGAGTGATGGTTCCTGCCGATAAAATTTTAGCAAAAGCCAAAGAAGAAAAGGTTGATGTAATTGGTTTAAGTGGGTTGATAACTCCTTCGCTTGATGAAATGGTGCACGTGGCCAAAGAAATGACGCGTGAAGGTTTTGATATTCCATTGCTGATTGGCGGTGCAACAACAAGCAAAGTGCACACAGCCGTAAAAATTGAACCGCACTATGCCCACACCGTTGTGCATGTTAACGATGCATCGCGCAGTGTTCCTGTGGTGAGTAACCTTTTGTCAAAAGAGTTAAAGAAAAAATTTGTTGAAGATGTAAAAGCCGAAAATGCACGCACTCGAGAATATCATAAAGCCGACCGCGCAAAGAGTAATTATATTTCTATCGCAAAAGCAAGGGAAAATAAATTTGAGCCGAACGGGGCTGTTGTAGTCAAACCAAATTTCATCGGCACAAAAGTTTTTGAAGATTTTTCGCTTGAAGAAATTGTGCCTTTCATTGATTGGACTCCTTTCTTCATTACGTGGGAAATGAAAGGCAGCTATCCAAAAATTTTAAAAGACCCCACACGAGGCAAAGAAGCACAAAAACTTTTTGATGATGCACAAAATATGTTGGAGCGTATTATCAAAGAAAAATGGCTTGCTGCAAAAGCGGTGATTGGAATTTTTCCGGCTAAATCAAATCAAGATGATATTTTGATTTTTGATGAATCAAACAAAAAGCAACTTGCAACCTTCCATACACTTCGTCAGCAAACATTGAAACCATCTGAACAAAAAAATATTGCAATGGCAGATTTTTTAAAAAATGAAAATGATTTCATAGGAGCATTTGCTTTGAGTACCGGTTTTGGCATTGAAAAATGGATTGAAAAATTTGAAAAGGAACATGACGATTATTCTTCCATCATGCTAAAGGCTCTTGCCGACAGGTTAGCTGAAGCATTTGCAGAGTTGATGCACAAAAAAGTGCGCACCGAAATTTGGGGTTATGCAAAAAATGAAAATTTATCCAATGAAGAGATCATTAAAGAAGAATACCAGGGCATTCGTCCGGCTCCGGGTTATCCTGCCCAACCCGATCATACCGAAAAAATCACGTTGTGGAAATTATTAGACGTAGAAAAAAATACAGGAATAAAACTGACGGAGAGTTTAGCCATGTATCCAACAGCATCAGTAAGTGGGTTGTACTTTGCACATCCTGATGCGCATTATTTTTCGGTTGGTAAAATTGAAAAGGACCAGATTGAAGATTATTCGAAAAGGAAAAAAATGAAAGTGGAAGAAGTTGAGAAGTGGTTGGGTGGTATTCTTGCATACTACTAATCGAATGTCAAAAAAAATATTATTGAGAAAAGGATTAGACCGGAACTAAAATCTCAACACTTAAGTAGCGGAATTTATTTTTTAGAAATAACTTCAGTCGAAAAGAAAGTGGTAGCTAAGATAGAAAAGCAACAATAAAATAGTAAAGCCGGTTATTTAAATATGTAGTTACCCAAATTGCTAATGCTAATACTACCGGAGAGAATTCGGCAAGTTAGTGAAGCGCTAAAAATAAACATTACTTTTCCTTGAAGTGCGTAATTTTTACCTCAGGTGATATTTGTTTGTTACCAAAATGTGGATGTAAAAACCTATAAAAAGACAAAACAGTTTGATAATTGTCGGTTTTTTGAATTTGGGTTTTAAAATCTTCGATTAGCATATCAATGTTTTGGTAATCGCTGGTTTCAAGTTTCAATTTTATCTGTTGTAATTTTTCAAACAATATGTTTCCGCTTTCAAATTTCGCCTTAACTCTTTTGTATTCTTCCGATACAAAAATACTACCTACCTGTGTATCGGTTTCAAATAACCTTGTTTTTAGTTCAGCCGATTTTAATCTTAAAAAACGGGTCTTAATAAGATTAGATGGGACAAATCCATTTGAGGTACGGTGCAATTCAAAAAGCTCGTCAACAAATTTATATTTCTCAGGGCTGCTGCCTTTGCAGATTTTATTTTTTATATAATCCAATAATTCTTTTTGAGCTGGCAGTGAAAGTAAGTGTGCGTATGTATTTTTTTCTTTTGTTTTCATTTTACTTTGTAAACCGTAACACAGGCGAAGGCTGACTCTTCATACTGCGTTTTCAAGCTTATTTATTTGTGAAAATTTTAACTATTCAGGCTGTGCCAAAAGTATTACTTTCGTTCACCAATCCTTTAATTTCTATGAGAAAATTACTAACATTTTTTATCTCCTTCATAGCAACAGCAACTTTTGTAACCGCGCAACAAACCTTTCCTGTAAACGGATTGCGCGATAACCGCCACATTACCTACGCATTTATAAATGCAAAATTGCATGTTGATTATAAGACAGTAATTGACTCAGCCACCTTTGTTGTGAAAGATGGAATTATTGTTGATGCAGGCAAAAACATTTCCCTGCCTGCCGATGCAAGTGTGATGGACTTAAAAGGAAAACACATTTATCCCTCGTTTATTGATTTGTTTAGCGATTATGGAATTGAAGAATTAAAAACAAAAGCAAAAGAAGGGCAGCAGCCTCAGTTTTTGTCAAATACCAAAGGTGCGTATGGATGGAATCAGGCCATACGCCCAGAGATAGATGCTTACAAACACTTTGTTGCCGACAACAAAAAAGCAGAAGAACTTCGAAACGTTGGCTTTGGGGCTGTGCTGTCGTTTAATAAGGATGGCATTGTGCGTGGCAGCGGTGTAATGGTAAATCTTGCTGATGCAAACGAAAACGAACTTATTATTAAGGATAAAGCTGCTGCAGGATTATCGTTTGACAAAGGTTCGTCAACACAAGATTACCCAAGTTCAAAAATGGGTTGCATTGCTTTGATACGGCAAACGTATTTAGATGCTGAATGGTACAGAACCAATGATAAGGAATTCAATATTTCTCTTGATGCCTTCAACAATTTAAAATCGCTGCCTCAGATTTTTGATGTGAACGACAAATTAGATGCATTGCGTGCAGTAAAAATTGCCAATGAGTTTAATACAAAATATATTATTAAAGGCAGCGGTGATGAGTACCAGCGCATCAATGAAATAAAAAACACAGCCGCTTCATTTATTATTCCTGTAAATTTTCCTGATGCTTTTGATGTAGCTGACCCTTATGATGCCATCAACGTTTCGCTTGCGCAGATGAAACACTGGGAGCTTGCTCCGGCAAATGCAATGTATCTGGATAAAGCAGGAATTAATTTTTCGTTTACGCTGGCAGGCATAAAGGAGAAAAAAGATTTTTTAAAAAATATTCGCAAGGCAATTGACAATGGACTTAGCGAAGATGCAGCACTTAAAGCGCTCACCATTTCGCCCGCTGCAATGATTGGGTTAGAAAATAAATTGGGCAGCCTGCAAAAAGGGAAAATTGCAAACTTCATCATCACATCAAAAAAAATATTTGATAAAGAAAACGTGATTTACGAAAACTGGACCATGGGCAAGCGAAATGTGGTTAAGAACATGGACCCAAAAGATATTCGCGGAAACTACTCGATGACTATTAATAACGAAAGCAAAACAGTAATAAAAATACAGGGCGAAACAGAATTGCTTACAGCAACTGTTATTGAAGACACAAATAAAACAAACGCAACCATTGTCGGAACAAGCAAACAATTTGCATTGCAGTATGAAAGCAAAAAAATATCGCGCAAAGGCATGGTGCGCCTTTCTGGAAATTTTGATAACACGCTAAACAAACTAACCGGTACCGGGCAGTTACCTGATGGAAGTTGGTTTAACTGGGTGGCCACTTTTGATTCGGCATACATTGCCCCTGCAAAAATTGACAGCAGTGCCAAAGACAAAAAACCATTGGGCGAAGTTTGGTATCCGCAAGTTGGATATGGATGGAAAGAAATTCCTAAACAAAAAAATGTGCTTATAAAAAATGCAACTGTGTGGACAAATGAAAAAGAGGGAATACAACAGAACACCGATGTGTTAATAGGCAATGGCAAGATCATTAAAGTTGGAAAAAATATTTCGGCAACAACATTGCCAAATGTTGAAACAATTGATGGTACAGGGAAACATATTTCAGCAGGAATAATTGATGAGCATTCGCATATAGCCATAAGCGGTGATGTAAATGAGTGCACACAGGCCGTTACTGCCGAGGTGAGAATTGGTGATGTGGTTGACTGTGATGATTTGCAAATTTACCGCCAACTTTCAGGTGGCGTTACGTGTTCGCATTTACTTCACGGATCATGTAACCCTGTAGGCGGCCAAACACAATTAATAAAGTTACGTTGGGGTTTGGTGCCTGAGGAAATGAAAGTTAAATCCTGGGATGGTTTTATAAAATTTGCTTTGGGCGAAAATGTAAAGCAAAGCAACTGGGGCGATAACAATCGTATTCGCTACCCACAAACGCGCATGGGTGTTGAGCAGGTTTATATGGATGCTTTTACCAGAGCGAAGGAATACAGCCCCCTAACCCCCAAAGGGGGAATTAAAGAACCTGTTCGCAGAGATTTAGAATTGGAAGCACTTAAAGAAATTTTAGATAAGAAAAGATTTATCACTTGCCATTCTTATGTTCAAAGCGAAATAAATATGCTGATGCATGTGGCCGACACATTTGGATTTCGTGTAAATACATTTACACATATTTTAGAAGGATACAAGGTGGCCGACAAAATGAAAAAACATGGCGTGGGCGCAAGTTCGTTTGCCGATTGGTGGGCTTATAAGTTTGAAGTGTATGAGGCTATACCATACAACCCGAAAATTTTACACGATGTGGGAGTTACAGTGGCAATAAACAGTGATGATGCTGAAATGGCAAGGCGCTTGAATCAGGAAGCGGCAAAAGCAATTACATACGGGAATGTTTCGCAGGAAGAGGCTTTGAAATTTGTAACCCTTAACCCTGCAAAACTTTTGCATGTTGACGACAGGATGGGAAGCATTAAAGAAGGCAAAGATGCCGATGTTGTATTGTGGAGTGATAATCCGTTGAGTGTTTATGCACGCGTGCTGCAAACGTATGTGGATGGAATAAAATATTATGATGTAAATGATGACGAGCAAAAAAGAACAGTGAATGAGAAAGAACGAGCACGCCTGATTCAAAAAATGCTGGACGCAAAAGCTAAGGGAGAGAGAACAAAAAAGGTTTCGATGATAATGAGGGAGGAGAAGCATTGTAATGAGGAGGAGCGGCCGAAAGCCCCCTAACCCCCGAAGGGGGAATTTAAATTCCCGAAACAATCTGTCTTGATAATTATTACTTTTAAAAAACAACGTGTATGAAATTTCTTAAACATAAAATATTTGTAGCATATCTTGTATTGGTTATCTGCAGTATTAACTGCCTAAATCTTTTCGCCCAAAACCCAGCCCCGGCCCTTCCGCAAACAAAATCAATATTGCTGAATGGCGGCACTGCACATTTAGGCAACGGAGAAATTATACAACAAGCCGCTATCGGATTTAAAAACGGAAAACTAACTTTAGTTGCCGATGCTACTCTAATAAGGCTGCAGGCTGGTGCATACGATACTATTATTGACATGACGGGCAAACATATTTATCCCGGCATCATAGCAATGAATACTACCATTGGAATTAATGAAATTGAACTGGTGCGTGCAACGCATGATTACAATGAGGCAGGAGGTGTAAATCCCTCTTCACGCTCCATTATTGCATACAATACAGATTCGAGAGTTACACCCACCGTTCGTTCAAACGGTGTGTTGCTTGCGCAGGTAGTACCTGTTGGTGGTATGATTTCAGGTACTTCATCAGTTGTTGAACTGGACGGATGGAATTGGGAAGATGCTGCATATAAAATGGACGAAGGCATTCATCTCAATTATCCTTCGATGAGGATTTATGCAACAAGCGATACAAAAAAAGAAGATGAGCAAAAAGAACGCAATGCTAAAGCTATGCTTGAGATGATAAATTTTTTTAAAGATGCTAAAGCATATTCATTGCAAACAAATCCTGTAGAAAAAAATCTGCACTTCGAAAGCATGAAAGGACTATTTAACAGTAACAAAAAATTGTATGTGCACTGTAATGATGTAAAAGAAATTATTTCGGCTGTTAATTTTTGCAATGAGTATAAAATTAAAATGGTGCTTGTGGATGGTTATGATGCCTGGCGTGTGGCCGATTTGCTGAAAAAAAATAATGTGCCTGTTGTTTTGCCCCGAACACATTCGTTGCCACAGCGCGATGAAGATGATGTACAACTTCCTTACAAAATGGCCGATATATTAAAAAAGGCCGGAGTTAATTTTTGTTTAAGTATGGATGGTTATTGGCAGGTGCGTAATCTTGGTTTTAGTGCCGGTACGGCTGCTGCTTACGGTCTGTCCAAAGAAGAGGCGCTGAAATCAATAACACTTGATGCTGCAAAGATTTTGGAGATAGATAAAACCACAGGCTCGCTGGAAGAAGGAAAAGATGCTACACTTTTTGTTAGTGATGGTGATGCACTGGATATGCTTGGCAACAAAGTAGAACTTGCATTTATAAGAGGCAAGCAAATTAATTTAGATAATTTGCAAAAGCAACTTTACAATAAGTACAAGACTAAGTACGGATTGAAGGAGTAAACTGTTTAAGGTTTGAGGTTTGTTGTTTGAGGTTAGAACAACAAACTTCAAACAACAAACTTCAAACTAATATGTCGTCAGCAAACTTTAAACAAAAACTTTTTAAACCCGTTGATACATTCGCCACCGAATGTTTCGTTCGGTTTTTTGGTGTTATTATTTTGTTACAGGTTTACAGTTATGTAAAATTTGATTTTATAAAAAGCGGAATTCTTGCTCCTAAGTTTTTATTCTCGTTTGATTTTTTTGAGTTTGTAAAGCCCATGCCCGAAAGCGCAATGAAGTTTATTTTGTTTTTAATTTTTGCAAGCGGGGTGCTTTTAATAATTAACAGGTTAAGGAAAGTTGCTCTGGGTATTTTCATTTTTTGCTTTTCGTATTTTTTTCTTTTAGAAAAAAGTTATTACAACAACCACTTTTATTTGTTTATTCTTATTGCATTTATTTTTTTGTTTTACAATCCTGTTAATGATACTACAACCGGAAAAAAAGTAATGCCATATTGGTTTTTGCTTTTGCTGCAAGCGCAAATTGTAATTGTGTATTTGTATGGCGGCATTGCCAAACTTAATGCCGACTGGCTGTTTGAACAGCAGCCCTTGCGCATTTTGTTAGAAGGCTCAAAGAAAAACGCGCTGCTGCCCGATTTAAACGGAAGCGCATTTGCATTGTATCTTTTAACCTACGGTGGTTTGCTTTACGATTTGATTGTTGGCTTTATGTTGTGGTTTAAACAAACGCGCAAATTTGCCATCATCGCTTCGGTTGTATTTCACCTTAGCAATTTTTTTATTTTTAACTATGGCGAAAGCGGAGACATTGGCGGCTTTCCTTTTTTTATGCTTGGCTCGCTTATTCTTTTTGTTGAGCCTGAATATTTGCGTACAAAGTTTGCGGGAGTTATTCCCTCACTAAAAAAATCTGTTGAAAAGAAAAAAACAAAACAACAAACTAAAACAGAAATTGATTTTTCTAAAAACGCAAAAGCGGTTTTGGTTTGCATTGCAGTTTATCTTGCTTTTCAATTGCTGTTTCCGCTGCGGCATTTGTTGTATGCCGGCAACACAAGCTGGACAGCCAAAGCAAGCAAGTGGGCCTGGCGAATGAAAATACACAATAAAGAACCCGACATAAAATTTTATGTAAAAATACCGCCTGCCGATACCCTGCAGCGTGTGTACGACAATCAGCTTATAAACAATATGCAGAGCTATTACATGGCCGATGACCCGGCAATGCTTTTGCAGTTTGCAAATTTTATCGAAAGCCAGGTAAAAAAAGAAGGATACAGCAATGTACAGGTTTTTGCAAGTGCAAAAGTTTCGCTTAACGGCAGGCCTTTTTATCCTGTTGTTGATTCTACGGTAAATTTACTTTCGCTTAAACACAATAAATTTGCAGCCGATACATGGATAATTTCTTTGCCCGAAAAATGATTTAATAAAAATATCTTTAATTCGCACAAAGCCAGCACACACCTCTCCCCAACCCCTCTCCGAAGGAGAGGGGCAAAATCTCTTGACAAATTATTAGTACATAAAGCCAACCATCTAACCTTTCCAAAATAAAAATCTTAATGCAAATAAACATCATCAACCAATCTGCTCATCCGCTGCCGGCTTATGAAAGCGCCCATGCAGCCGGCATGGATTTACGTGCCAGCATTACGCAGCCCGTTGAACTAAAACCGCTTGAGCGCGCAGTGGTGCCTACCGGAATTTTTATTGAACTGCCTGTTGGGTACGAAGCGCAAATACGACCGCGCAGCGGCCTGGCGGCCAAAAGCGGAATTACCGTGTTAAACTCTCCAGGTACTATTGATGCCGATTACCGTGGCGAAGTAAAAGTTATACTTATTAATTTATCAGACACCAGCTTTTTAATAAACAATGGCGAGCGCATTGCACAAATGGTGATTGCAAAACACGAGCGTGCACAGTGGGTGGTGGTAAAACAGCTTGCCGAAACCGAGCGCGGTGCCGGTGGATTTGGGCATACGGGGAAGTAGGTTTATTCTTTTATTATTTTAATAACACTCGTGTTCCCCTTATCCGTAACCTTTAGCAAATAAAACCCCGTTGCTAATTTACTTACATCTATTTTAGTTTGTTTGCTTTTTAACCGCTGCCGCAAAACCGTTTTGCCCGTAACATCTGTAAGTATAGCTTCAGTTCTATCAGGCTCAAAAGATAACTCCACCACAAGTTTATCTCTTGCAGGGTTAGGCACTGCCACCACCCCCCTCTCCTGTGGAGAGGGGCCGGGGGTGAGGAGCGAGAGCGTATCACACACACTACCCACAAGCGCCCCCAACTCATAGTTAGGGTTATTGGGCAAACTTAAATAACTCCGTTGCCCGCCAAGGTAAAAGCTAAACGGGTTGTAATTACATGCCATACCTCCGCTATCGGGCTGCTCAATTACGCTTAGGTTCATGTTGTATTGGTTGTACATGGTATCGGCATAAGGGTACCAGTTGGCATACCAAAAGGTAATGTATATTTTACCATCGGGGCCAAGTTTGTGCTGCCCTCCGCTGGCAGGCAGGTAGCCGTTAAATATATATGTTTGGGTGGCTGCTATAGCTGCACCGGTGGGTTGGGTTATATCGTACTGCTCAAGGCGCCAGGGGCTGGTGGGAGGATA
>CAYSPG010000017.1:0-72784 GCA_964432885.1 uncultured Flavobacteriaceae bacterium | reverse complement strand
CAAGGCTGTGGCGCTGGCATTAATGGTTACGGGGTCGGCAGCAGTTACGGTGGCTAATGCTCCTGTACGAGGACTTTCGCATCCTACCTCGTAAGTAAGCTCAACACGCGAAATGTTTCCACCTGCTTCTGTCCACAAATCCTGTGGTGCCGTGGTTGAAAGTGGAAACTGCATTCCCATTCGTGTAATGGTAACTGTCTGTCCGTTTATTGTAGTTACATCGGGGCTGGGCGAGTGGTATGAGTTAACATCACCAGGCCCGCGTGTGCCAAGCACACCAATTACTTCACCGGCTACAACAGGAATATTTACAGGAATTACTCCCACTGTTGGGTCGTTTTGAGCCAAAAATAAGGTGGTAAAAGCCAATGTTGTGGTAGGATAAGCTGGCGGAGGCAATGCTCCTGTAAAACTTACAATGGCAACATTTTGGGTAGGTCCGTTAACTGGTTCAGAAACCTGAACACCTGTTATGGTAAAATTAGATGGAGCAACAAACCAGTATCCCCGTGCATTGTTGCTAAATGTAGATGTTTGAGCAGGCATAGGAGTTACACCCGACCCTCCACCGCTTGAAACAGCTTCGGCCCAAAATGTGGTGGTAGCACCTACATTAGGAGAATAAGAGTTGCCCGTGCCAAGCAAATTGCCTCCCGTTTGGGCATCATACCATTTTATATTGCCGGTACTTGAGGCAGTAAGGGTTACTGGCCCATACCCGCAGCGTGTAGCACCGGTGGTACTTGGTGCAGGAAAACCCACAACAATACTCACAACATTTGAGGAATCATTACCTCCTGCACAAGTTACATAAGCCCTGTAATCAATATTTGTAAGAGGAGCAACCGTATAAATGTCAGTGGTTGAGCCCAAACCAGTTTCGTTAACCCATCCACCACCATTGTTGCTTTGCCACTGAATTGTACCATTGTAACCGATAAGTGTAAGCGTAGTTGAATCATTATCGCAAATGCTATCGCGAGAAGCTGAAGCCGTGCCCGCAGGGCATTGTGCATTTGAAATTTGCCATGATGAAATTGATAAAATTACCATGGTGATGATGTTGTAAATTTTTCTCATATTACTTTGTTTTAGGATTGAGGCATAAAGCTAAGAATTTTTTGAATAACTACAGCTTTTAAGAAAATTCATTCCAATCAATTTTTTTTTTGGTTAGAAATGATCTTACTATAGTTCGATTCGGTTTTAAATGTTTCATATAATATAGCCTGAAACGCTGATTTGGCGTATGGATTGGCCTTTTTGGTCAACGGAAGCAGGGTGTTCACCAAATTATTTTCACAATCGGATTTTACTGCAATACTTTTAGTAGGAGTTTTTAATATCCGCTTAGTCGGTTGAATATATCATAATTTATTCGATAAGTATTATTATCTTCTAATATAAATCAAAACAGGTATGAATAAACAAATTACACAATCAAGCTATGTATATCTTGATGAGTACAGGGCTTCCAAATCAACGATGCAACTTGTTAGCAGCGTAATTAAAAACAAGCTATTAAGCGTGATGATGGTTTCGCTGATATCATCTATTGCATTAGCGCAAACAGTGGTAGTAAACCCAACAAGTCCGTTTACAGTTCCTCTTGGTGTAACCTCCTTAAAAGTAGAAGTTTGGGGTGGTGGTGGTGGTGGTGGTGGTGCCGTAGGTTCATTATTTGCTGCCAGGGGCGCAGGCGGAGGCGGAGGCGGTGCTTATAAAACACAGACATTAAGCGTTACCAGTGGCCAGATTTATACCATAACGTATGGTGCTGGTGGGTCCGGTGGAGCCACTACTCCAACTAATGGTGCAAATGGTGGTGCAACGATATTTACCGGATCTGCCGGAACAGTATCAGCAAATGGAGGAAGCGGAGGGTTGGCTGCTAATGGTGCCAATAGTAATGGAGGCGCTGGCGGAACGGGAGGTACATTTAACGGAGGTGCAGGAGGCAATTCTTCTGGTAATGGTGCGGGTGGAGGCGGAGGTGCAGGTAATAATGGTTCAGGTGGAGCTGGCGGAAATGCTGTTACAGGTGCTGCAGGTACAGGCTTACCCAATGTGGTACCTTATATTGGAGGTATTGGTGGGGCATTTAAATCTGGTAATGGTAACGGTAATAATGCTGGGTCGCCTGGTGGCGGTGGTGGCGGTGGAAAAGGGGCAAGTTTGTTTGGAACTGCTACCGGTGGTAATGGTGGTGCTGGCCAAGTTGTTTTAACTTATACCTTACCCCCATGTACTACACCTCCTGTTGGAGGCACCGCATCAGGACCATCTACAGCTTGTGTGGCCTCGGTTGCAACATATTCTGTTAGCGGAAGCACAGGCTCAATAACCTGGCAAACAGCCACTGTTATAGGCGGGCCTTATACAGATGTGATAGGGGCCAATGCATCAACTTTTAATTATACACCCGTGACAAGCGGAAATGTTTATGTAAGAGCTAAATTACAGTCAGCTGGATGCACCGATGCATTTTCAACAATCATTAGTACATCGGTAAGTGTATCACCAAATACACCAACTACTCCGTCTGGATTTTCAGTTTGCCCGGGAGACAATGGAACTATTTCTGTTTCCAACTCTACCACACTTTCAACTACATTAACATTTTCAATTCCATCACAACCTGCCGAAACCAACTCGGCACCCGGAAATATAATTTCTTCAGCCACTATGCCTGCTTTGCCCCCAGGAGCTACCGTTACTAATGCTATATTGACGCTGAATAATATTACTGCATTAAGTAGTTCATGGATGTCAGATGTTAGGCTTGGTTTTAGCGGAGCCGTAACAAATACTGCTGCAGCTGGAACCGGAACTGCTAATACAGCTGGAAATTTTAATTACTCACGTTCGTTTACTTCGACAATAAACGCTGCTGGTGGCACAGTTAACCTTTTGTATTGGGACTATGTAGATGACAACACCGGAATCGAAGCTAACTTTAATAGCCCAACCACCGCAACGCTTACAATTAGCTACACGTTACCTGTTTCAATTCAGTGGTATGATGCATCTTCTGGTGGAAATCTGGTTGGAACAGGAACACCGTTTAATCCGGTAGGTACTTCTGTTTTACCAAATACCAATACAGCAGGTAACTATAGTTTTTATGCCCAAAGTGTTATTGGCGGTTGTGTAAGCCCAGCAAGGTTAAGCGTGCTTGTAAATATTAAAGAACCTCCCAGTGTAACAGTATCAACCCCTACATCTGTTTGTACCGGATTGCCACTTTCGCTTACTGCTGATAATACTGCAAGCGGACAAACATCGGGTAATAGTTATGCCTGGTCAGGTCCGGGATTTTCTTCAGCCTTACAAAATCCTACTGTTACAACCTCTGCATCGGCTGGTACGCATGCGGGTAATTATATAGTAACAATCACAAACCAGTTTTTGTGTTCCGCATCTGCCATAGTTAATGTAGTTGTAAATGCAAATCCAACCTTAGTAATGGGAACACAAACCAACATAACTTGCAATGGTGATAATGATGGCAGCGTTTCGGTTTCTGCATCAGGAGGAACAACTCCATATTTGTTTTATGATGGCAGCAGTTTTATTCCAGATAATTCAGGGGCATTATTTACCAGCTATTCACCCGGTACGTATTGTTTTACTGTGATTGATAACAATGGATGCGACAACAGCCTTGCTGCTCCTATATGCGCAACTATTACACAGCCCGATGTGCTTGCATTCACTACAACACCTGTTGGCGAAGATTGTCCGGGTAATGCAAATGGCAGCATTACTGTAAATGCTACCGGTGGAACAGCGGGTTATTTGTATTCAAATAATAATGGAGGTTCGTATCAGGCATCAACTAATTTTTCGAGTCTAGCCACAGGAGTGTATGATATTGTTGTTAAAGATGCCCACAATTGTTTAACTGCATCATCACCTGTTACCATTTCAACGCAGTATAATTTATCAATAGCCCCATCATCGGTAACAACCAATGACGACAACAATGAAATTTGCTCAGGCAACACAATTACTCTAACCCAGGTTGGAGGAAATTTAAGCACCGCACCAGGCACCGTATATAAATGGTATAGCAATTCTTGCAATGGTACTTTACTTGGAACCGGAACTTCTATTACCGTTTCCCCATCAGCAGCAACAAGTTATTATGTGCTTGCTGATGGAATATGCAATGTAACTGCTTGTGCAAATACATCGGTGGCCGTTTCAACATCTTCACCTACACATTCGGTTGCTATGCCAATTAATAATTTACCTGTTAATGCCTGCAACGGTTCAATGGTGAGCAACATACATATAAATACTGTAAATCTAGCCACGCAGTATATTTGGGATGGGCCTACGGGTTGTGTATTTAACGGGTCAGGTAACCCATTTACATCATCAACACCAGCAGCCGATATAGTTTTTGGTAATCCTAATGGATCGGGTTACTATATCGGAGTTCAGGCTGCCAATGGTTGCGGTGCCACACAACGCAAAGTGCAATGGGTGCGTGGTACGGTAAGCGTTCCTGCTGCAATTACAGGTAGTACAACAACTTGCGAAAGTACAGTTGGAACTTATAGTACAGGTGCAATTACCGGAGCATCATCTTACCTATGGACAATTACAGGCGATGCAACAGTTTCAGGAAACGGAACTACAGTGACAGTAAACTTTGGGCCATCATGGAATGGAGGAACATTGTGTGTAGCGGCTCAAACTTCGTGCTATACCAGTGCAACCAAATGTATATACATTAGCAGGGCTGCTTCAATAATTACTCAAATTAACGGTACTGTAACTGCTTGTCCGGGTCAAACAGAAACATATTTTGTTGCTCCTGTTAATGGTGCTGCTCAATATTTCTGGACATTGCCTCCCGGTGCCAGTGGTTCTTCTTCTACCAATAGTATTAATGTGTCTTTCGGTTCTTCATTTATTGGTGGAAATATTTCGGTAAGTGTGGTGAGTATTTGTGGTGTGCCTTCTCCTGTAAAATCAAAAACCATTAACAATGGTTCTCCTCCTGTGCCTTCATCCGTATCAGGCCCGCTTACTGGATTATGCCAACAAACTATTATTTACACATGCCCATCACAACCCGGTGTAAACTATACATGGAGTGTACCCGCCAGTGCAACAATTAATAGCGGGCAGGGCACTAATGCTATAAGCTCAACGTTTGGTACCTTTAATACCAGTTCGGTTTGTGTAACAGCATCCAATTCATGCGGATCAAGTGCTGCAAGATGTATTACGGTTACCGGCCGACCAAATACTCCTGGCGCAATTAGTTCCATACCGGGTTCATGGTGTGCAAATACCTCAGGTGTTGAATTTAATGTGGATGTTAGTTTACTCACCGGATCCTACACACTCAGTTGGCTCTACCCATCATCACCTGTTGCCAATTATTTATTGGGTGGCGGTAATTCAACAAGTCTTATTTTAAACTGGAATAACGGTAACGGACAAGTGCAGGTAACAGCAAGCAATGCTTGCGGTGGACAAACACGCACAAGCATTCAGGGTAATTCTTGCCGCGAAGATGATGGAATGCAAAACACTGCAAGCACCACGCAGATATCTGTATTTCCTAATCCTGCTTCAACGGTTTTAAATATTGGTTTGCCACATAATATGGTTTCGCAAGTAAAATTAATTGATATAGCTGGCCGTACTGTTTTGGCTAACGATTGTTTGGGACAGCAAAACATTTTACTTGACGTAAGCAAACTTGTTCCGGGTATGTACTTGCTTGAAACAATCGGAAATGCATCCGAAAAAATTAAAATTAATATTACCAGATAACTGTAGTTGTTTAATGTAAGAGAGGCTGTCCCAATGGGCAGCCTTTTTTATTTATTTAGTATCAATCAAAAATTTTACTTTTGATAGCATAAATAAATACATGTGTGTAAATTTTTTCAGTTAACCTGTTGGATTCTTTTTTTGTTGATTGCATCCTGCGCTCCATCCAGGTTTGTAAAACCACTTGAAAAAAATAAAAGTGCAATAAGTGTTTCGGCAGGCGGGCCACTTATTAAATACAATAAGTCAACAGTACCCATTCCATTTGCTACAGCCATATATGGATATGGGGTTGGCAATAAAACCACAGCATTTGCCGGGTTAAATGCCACCTCGGCACTTTATGGAAATTTTCAAACCGAGGCCGGAGCCACATTGCGTTTATCAAGTCAACACAAGTTCATGCCTGCATTTTCCGTAACTCCCGTAATCAATTTTATTTATCGAAATAGCAAAACAACCCGTGTTTACCCCCAGGTAGATTTAAACGCATTTTGGGAATATGGCAAAAACAAAAATTTGATTTATGTCGGAGTGGATAACTGGTTTGAACTGCGCAGGCAAAAGGCGCATGGCAGAAGCCAAAGGCAGGCATGGTTTTTTTCTCCAATGATTGGACATACATTGGTAAAAAACAAATGGGAAATAAATATTGAAATAAAAGTTATGGCGCCTCATGTTTCTAATCAAAATATTGTGGTTGAATACCAAACCCCTTTTAAAAACCATGGAGCCTTTGGAGTTTACTTGTCATACAATCGAAAATTTTAATTCATGAACAAACTGGTAATTGTTATACTAACTGTTGTTTTAATTTCTCCGTCTTGTCTAAGGCTTGACGAAAACCTGTTCAACGAAAAAAAGATTGATGCATACAAGTTGGATGACTATGATGGCGAAACAGATTTTACGCTCGATGAATCGTATAAAATCCCTGACAGTTTAATTCACATTTTTAGTTTACAATCAAAAGCAGATAGCGAAGATGAGCCCACAACCATTTATGCAATATATATTGGAGACATTAGCCATATTGCCATTGATACCGTAATACTTTATTGTCATGGAAACAAGTATCACATGGATTTTTACTGGCAAAGGGCAAAACTTTTAGCAAACACAGGTTGGAAAAACAGGTTTGGAGTAATGATGTTTGATTACAGAGGATATGGCATGAGCCATGGAAAACCAACCGAAAGTGGATTGTATGCTGATGCCGATGCAGCCTTAAAATGGTTAAAACAAAACGGACTTACGGGCGAAAGACTTATTGCTTATAGTTTTAGCTTAGGCACAGCCCCCGCAACCAAAATCGCTGCAAATGCTTTTTCAATTACTCCGTGTAAGCTGATGCTCGAAGCGCCATTTGCTTCAGCCGAGGTAATGGTTCAGGATGCAAGTGGGCTTGCTTTGCCCGGTACCACCGTAACAGACCTTAAAATAAATAATGCCGAAGAAATTAAAAAAGTAAAGCAACCATTTTTCTGGATACATGGCGAGGCTGACGATTTTTTAAGCATTGAAACCCAAGGAGGCGTTGTGTATAACAACTATACTGGCAGCTATAAGGAAGCACATCGTATCCTGGGGGCAGGTCATTCAACCATTCAAACCACAATGGGTTTCCAAAATTATTTGAGTGCGGTTAAAAGTTTTGTGTGTCGTTAAAAAAAACTATTTCCCTTTCAACTCCTTTATATAACTCTCCACTTCGGCAATCATCGTATCATCACTGCTCAGGGATTTAAACTTCTCAAGGTTTTCAATCGCTTTTTCTTTATCGCCCATTTGCACATAAGTTTGCCCCAAAAAAATGTAAGCGTCAATGCGCAGCGGGTTAATTTTTAAAACTGTATTAAACCGTTCAATAGCTTTATCATATTGAGCCGATTTTATGGATAGAAAACCTAAATTTAGCTGGGCGTTTTCATGATTTGGATCTTCCTTAACCACATCGCGCAGCATCATAATGCCCTGCATAGGATTAGATGTTCCTTCGGCATAACAAATTCCTAAGTCAGTTTTCGCGTCTAAGTTTTTTGGATTTAATTCAATAACCTTTTGGTAGTTTTCAATTGCCTTATTTACAAAATAGCTGCGCTGCACCGAGTCGGGAGCCATTTTAAAAGCATCAAAATTGCGATAAGCAGCATTTATAAAACTCTTTTCTAAGTTATCGGTCTTTGCTTTTTGCTCATAATAATAGGCTGATATGCCGGGCTGCCTGACCTTGTCCCATATCGCTGCGCATGAATCAGCAGATGCATTTTCTACTGAAGTCGAAAATTTTTCCAATCTGGCAATGTCTCCGGGCTGCAATTGCTTTTTGGCTTGCTCCACATACGTATCAAAATCAAATGCAATCGCAGTACTTTTTCCCTGCGCTGGGGCATCTCCTGTTTTAGATATTTTGCGTGGAGCTAAATACAACAGCGATATTAATACTGCTGCCGATAAAACAATTATTGCTTTGGTGGTACCTGTAACAGCCATTGGCTAAAGCGCACTATGCCTGCTGAGCTTCTTTTTTCTTGCGGGCATTTTTTACCTTGTCGGTAAAAGTTTTGGCCGGCTTAAAAGCGGGAATAAAATGTTCGGGTATAACTATTGCTTCGTTCTTGGTTATGATGCGGCCTATTTTTTGTGCTCTGCGTTTTACCACAAAACTTCCAAAACCCCGCAGGTAAACATTGTCATGGTTTACCAATGAAACTTTTACAACTTTCATCATTGACTCTATCACTGTTTGCACTGCCATTTTATCAATGCCTGTTTTAGTTCCAATTTCATTTACTAATTCTGCTTTTGTCATGGTAATTGTAATTTAATAATGAGTTTAGTTACAACGCGCAAATGTATTCTTTTTGGGCTATAATGAAATACGCATTGTAGCTGTTTGGTAATAAAATACGGTGAATGTTGAAAAGTTTTATCGTTGAATTTTCTTACGAAGTAATAATACCTTGCTACTTTGCTTTTTATTTGCAGTAATGTTGCTATCACAAAAGCTCATTGGCTGGTATAAAAAAAACAAGCGCGATTTGCCATTTCGCAACACCACCGATGCCTATAAAATTTGGCTCAGCGAAATTATTTTTCAGCAAACCCGCATTGAACAGGGTCTTGATTATTACAACCGTTTTATTCTCAAATTTAGTGATGTAAATAAGCTGGCACGTGCAAACCAACAAACTGTTTTAAAACTCTGGCAGGGCCTTGGCTACTACTCCCGTGCCCGCAACCTGCATCACACGTCCAAAATTATTTCATCCCGGCACAAAGGTGTTTTCCCGGCCAGCTACACCGGGTTACTAAAACTAAAAGGGATTGGCGCTTATACCGCAGCGGCCATTGCATCGTTTGCTTACAATTTGCCACATGCTGTAGTTGATGGCAATGTGGTGCGCGTACTTTCAAGACTTTTTGCTGTTAACGAAGATATGGCAACAGCAAAAGGAAAAAAAATAGTTCAGCAGCTTGCTTCCCAAATTTTAGACCCAAAAAATGCTGCTCTCCACAACAATGCCATTATGGAACTGGGCGCGCTTGTTTGCAAACCGCAAAACCCGCTTTGCCCAATCTGCCCTGTTGCAGCGCACTGCCTTGCTTTTAAATTAAAAACGCAGGCACTGTTTCCGGTAAAACAAAAAAAGCCGAAAATAAAGCACCGCTACTTTTACTACCTTGTTATTGAGCACAACAAAAAATTTTTACTGCGCAAACGCACCGCTAACGATATTTGGAAAAACATGTACGATTTTCCGCTTATTGAAACCAAAACTAAATCAACACTTAAAAAAATAATGGCTTCACATGAGCTAAAAATTTTATTATATGGCAACCCCGCAACAATTAAAAATGTCAGCCATCAATATAAGCATGTGCTTTCACATCAAATAATACATGCCGTATTCATCCACTTAAAGTGCGAAAAAAAAATAAATGCTGCTCATGGATTTTTAGACGCTACCCTAAAGCAATTAAAAACCAAATATGCATTGCCACGGCTTATCGAAAAATATATGGAGGGCATAAAATCCAATTGTTGATTTACTCAAACGCTATATAATCTGTTGGGTTTACCGGTGCGCCATTATACCACAGTTCAAAATGCAAATGCGGGCCGGTTGACAGTTCGCCTGAGTTGCCAATGATTGCAATTACCTCACCCGCCTTTACCACATTGCCAGCGCTTTTCATCAGTGCCGAGTTGTGCTTATACACCGAAAACAAATTATTGCTGTGCTGTATAGCTATCACATATCCGGTTTGTGCTGTCCAATCGCTCATTACCACCGTGCCGTCAAGCGTGCTTTTAATAACTGCATCTGGTGCTGCCACCACATCAATGCCAAAATGTTTTTCGGTGGAGTTAAATTTAGTGGTAATGGTACCTTTTACCGGTGTAAAAAAATAAAAATTACTTATACTGCCACTGCCGGCTTCGTTACCAACCGAAAGATTGTACTTATCCTGCTGTTCAATTTCCAATCGCAGCAGCGAATCGGTTTGGCTGTGTTTAAGGCTGTGTATGGTATCATACAGTTGGGCTGATGTAACCGTGTCGAGCGAAATATTTTTTGATACATCACCGCTAAGTATAGCCTTAAGATTGTTTATATAAAGCTCCTGCGAGGCAAGCTGTGCTTCTATGGAATCGGTGCGTTGTATGGTATGCACCGCTTTTCGTTTTACGGTAACATCGGTATAGCCGGGTATGTACTCACGCAAGCCGGTAAAAGCAATTACATAAATGGTAAGTGTAATTAATGCAATAATTAAGCTGCCCGTAAACACAAATACATTAAGTGGCGACAGCCGCAACGAGGCTTTTTCCTCAAGCGTTTCATCATTCATTACCACCAGCCTGAACTTGTTGCTTAGCTTGCGTATAATTTTTTTTCGTTCCTTTTTTTGCTCTTCGGCCATAGTTAGGTAATGCAGAAAAGGTTTGTTATGTTTGCTGTGTTTTACGGGCAAATATCGTAAATAAACAAAGCCTGATTTACACGCAATAATTTTAACAAATTTGAGTTTAGTATACCCTATACCTTCAATTTATTTATCGTTTTGAAACAAGCATCTGCACACAAAATTTTTATTTTAACAGCCTGCACCGTATTTTCTTTTTCGTGCTCAACAAAAAAAAATACAGTAGTAAACCGCGCTTACCATAACCTTACCGCACATTATAACGGGTACTTTAATGCCCGCGAACGCGTAAAAGAAGGTGGCAAAACACTGGCCGCTTCGCACGAAGACCGGTACGACCGCTTGCTGAGTGTTTTTAAATACAGCACCGATGACAAGGCCAAAGCCATTTTTCCTGACATGGACGAGGCCATTAAAAAAAGTTCGCTGGTAATACAGCGCCACAGCATGTTTATTAATGGCAAAGAGCGCTGCAAATGGATACCAAACAATTACATGGTTATAGGCAAGGCACAGTTTTATAAACATGATAACTGGACAGCCATCGAAACCTTTCAGTATGTAGCATCAACCTATAAGGAAAAGCAAATACGATTTGAAGGATTGGTGTGGCTTATGCAGGCCCAAATGCAATTGGGTAAAATGGCCGATGCCGAATACCTGCTCGATTTTTTAAACAGTGAAAAAGAGTTTCCTAAAAAATACAAACCTCTCTTTTCTGCAGTTGCAGCCGACTATCACATTAAGAAAAAAGAATTTCCCGAAGCAATTTTTGATTTAAAAAAAGCAGCCAAACTTGCCAAAAAAAGGCAGGACAAAATCAGGTATAACTATATACTTGCCCAGCTTTATCAAAAGCAAGGAGTTAACGATACGGCTTTTGCTCTTTACCAAAAAGTAATCAAAATGAATCCTGAATACGAGATGGCATTTAATGCAAAAATTAACCGTGCCCGCTCGTTTGATGTAAATAGCAAGGATGGGGCAAGGGTAAAGAGTGAGCTTACCAAAATGCTTAAGGACGAAAAAAATGCCGATTATTTAGACCAGATTTATTATGCACTTGCTGGCATTTCGATGCGCGAAAAAGATACTGCGCAGGCATTTGCTCATTTGCAATCAAGCGTGGCTGCAAGTACAAGCAATACCAACCAAAAAGGAATTTCGTATTTGGAAATGGGCGAAATAACGTTTAGAAAAAGTGATTTCCGCTCGGCACAAAAGTATTACGACAGTGCTGCCACATTTATTGCCAACGATTATCCCGATTACATTTTGGTGCAGAACAAAAAAAATAATTTATCAAGGCTTATTAAGAACCTAAACATAATCATTGAGCAGGACAGCATGCTTGCCCTTGCAGGCATGAGCGAAGCCGAACGCAGCGCAAAACTGGATGCCATAATAAAAGCCGAAGACGAAGCTGCCGAAAAACAAAAGCAGGAAGAAGAAGCACAAAAACAAAAAGAACAGCAGGACCAACAGGAGCAGCAGTTTAACCAGTCATCCGTGCAGCAGGTAAACGACAGGGGCACAGCAAACAGTTCGGTAGGTGGTGCCTGGTATTTTTATAACCAAAGTGCAATAAGCTTTGGCTTTGGTGAGTTTACCAAAAAATTTGGCAACCGCAAGCTTGAAGATAACTGGCGCAGAAGTGCAAAAGAATCAACCCTTGCAAACAATGACGGTACCGAAGGCGATGGGGTGGATGCAGCAGCCGAAGCCGCCAACGCAGCCATGCAGGATTCAATCAGAAAACTGAATGGCGAAACACGCAAGAAAATTTACACCGATAACCTTCCGTTTTCGCAATCGCAAAAAGATTCGTGCAACATAAAAATTCTTGAAGCCTATTACAACTCAGGTGTAATTTACAAAGAAGCGTTGCAAACTCCCGGTGAGGCTGCTGTTAGTTTTGAAAGCATGCTGCAGCGCTATCCCGAAAACAAATACAAACTGGCCACCTACTATAATTTATACCGCTGCTATCTTGCCATTGGCAACGAAGAAAAAGCCAACTACTACAAAAAAATTATTACCGATGGCTATCCCGATTCGGAGTATGCACGCATCATTACCAATCCTAATTATTATAAGGATGCACAGCGCAAAACCACTATTATGCAGGTGTTTTACGAAAACACATTTAAAGCATTTAAAAACGGGCAATACCAGGATGTGATAGAAAGAAAATCGGCTGCCGATTCCCTTTTCCCGGGTGGCAACCTTGCCCCACGATTTACATATTTAAAAGCGCTTGCCATTGGTCGCACACAGCCACTCCCTGTTTTTGAAGCATCGTTAAAAGAAGTAATTCTTAATTACCCAAAGGATTCGGTAAGCATACTTGCCAAAGCTATTTTGGATAAAATGAAGGGTATGCAACCTGCCGGTGGCGATAGTGCCAAAAACGCAAGCCTGCAAACCGCTGAAGACGGAAGCAGTAACAGCAACTCTGTTGAAACCGAATCGGGTTACCGTTTTACACCCGACACTGCGCACATGGTAATTGTATTTTTTCCGTCAAATGGGTTTGACATTAACAAAATAAAAGTAAACATCAGCAACTTTAACAGCTTATATTACAGCACACTTAATTTAAAAATTTCCAACTCACTGATGGATGATAACGGATATGTGATGATACGCTCGCTTAAAGATGCCACCCTTGCCACGCAATATCTTAATAGCCTGGGCACCGATGAAAAAACCTTTGAAGGAATGGACAAAATGCGCATTAAGGTGTTTGCCATTACCGAAACCAACTACCGCAGATTTGTACTTGATAAAGACGTAACCAAATACCTTGATTTTTTTAGAAGTGTTTATAACAATTAACCAAAGCACAATGTCAACCAATAACCAAATAAAAGCCAATACATCAACCGATATCAAAACCGAAGTTGAAAAAATTTCGAAATTGCGAGCGCGCACTTTTGAAGAAACCAAAGCACGCATAGCAAAAATTAAAGAGCAGTTTAGTAATAACTAAACAGGTTTGGTTTTAATTTCGGTTTTGTTTGCAGGTGCATGCTGGTTTTTTTAAGCGCAATTTATTTTTATAAAAAATGCTTTTTTCACTTTAGCTAATGTGCATAATGTGTAAATGAACCTCTCATTAAAAATTGCAAAGCGATACCTGCTCGGAAAAAAATCGCACAACATCATCAACATCATTTCATTGGTGTCGGTAATGGGTGTGTTTGTTGGCTCCATGGCTTTGGTTACTGTGCTTAGTGTGTTTAATGGCTTTGGCGATTTGGTTACCTCGCTTTACAATTCGTTTGACCCCGACATTAAAATTACAGCACACGTTGGAAAAACTTTTAATTCTGACCAAAACATACTTAACCAGATAAAACAAACCGGAGGCGTTAAATCTGTTTCGCTTACGCGCGAAGAAAATGCGTTGGTAAAGTGTAACGACCGTCAGTTTATTGCCACGCTAAAAGGTGTTGACAGCAACTTTTTAAAAGTAAACAACATTGAAAAAAAAATTATTGATGGCAGCGCACTTCTTACCGATGGCCAAAACAGTTTTGCCATTGCGGGAGCAGGCATTGCCTATGGGCTATCACTTAACTTGCAGGCTGCCATGTCGCCACTGTCGGTTTATGTGCCTGATAAAAATGCAGGCAATGTGTTGCTGCCCGAAGAAGTTTTTAAAAATGCTTTGATAAATACGGGAGGGGTTTTTTCAATTCAACAGGATTTTGACTCAAAGTACATATTGGTGCCGCTTTCGTTTATCCACAACTTGCTTGGCGATGAACAAAAAATTTCGGCCATCGAAATAGGGCTTAATCCAAATGCCGATGAAGATGAAATAAAAGAAAAGCTTGCGGCAATGCTTGGAAAAAACTACGATGTAAAAACACGCATTGAACAGCATGAGTTGCTAAACAAAATTTTAAAGTCCGAAAAATGGGCTGTATTTTTAATACTTAGTTTTATTATGGTAATTGGCATATTTAATATACTGGGCACGCTTACCATGCTGGTGGTCGAAAAAAAGGAAGATATTAAAACACTAAAAAACTTAGGCGCAACGTTTAAACTTATACGAAGTATTTTTTTTACCCAGGGCATATTAATTACCCTGATTGGAATTGTAACAGGCTTAACACTGGGGTGGGCTATTTGCTTTGCGCAGCAAAAGTTTGGAATCATAAAACTTGGCAATGCCGAAGCTTTTATTGTTGACGCATATCCGGTAAGCATACAGGCAATGGATTTTATATATGTGTTTTGCATTGTATTTATTATTGGTGCCATAGCTTCATGGATTACATCAACCAGGTTACTAAGCAGGTTTTATTAATTTAATTTTCTTTGCACCATGGCAACGCAGGGCGTATTTAAAATTTTTGTGGTTGAAGATGACGAGTGGTATAGCGAATTTTTAACATATATACTTGCCATGAACCCCGACCATGAGGTAAAGGCTTTTAAATCTGGAAAAGACGTGTTAAAAAACCTTCACCAAAATCCCGATATAATAACACTTGATTACCGCCTGCCCGATACCGATGGGGCCACGCTGCTTGCCAAAATAAAAGAGCAGTTGCCCGATGCCGATGCCATCATCATATCCGAACAGGATAAAATTGACACTGCACTTGAACTGCTTAAGCAGGGCGCATACGATTACTTTGTTAAGTCTAAAGATATTCGCGATAAGCTGTTAAACACAGTTGAGAAAATTAAACAGCAACAGGCATTAAAGAAAAAAATTGCACTGCTCGAGAAAGAAGTTGAAAAAAAATATGATTTTCAAAAACGCCTGATTGGCAAAAGCGAAAACTTTAAAAAAATTTTTTCGCTCATTGAAAAAGCCATTTCGTCAAACATAACCACAGTAATTACGGGCGAAACCGGCACCGGAAAAGAAGAAGTTGCCAAAGCCATACACTATAACTCGGTATTAAAAAAAGGCCCGTTTGTGGCGGTAAACATGGCTGCCATTCCCAAAGAACTTGCCGAGTCCGAACTGTTTGGCCATGAAAAAGGCTCCTTTACAGGTGCCATGACCGAGCGTATTGGCAAGTTTGAAGAATCAAACGGAGGCACACTTTTTCTTGATGAAATTGCAGAGCTTGACTTGTCGCTTCAGGCAAAGCTACTTCGCGTGTTGCAGGAAAAAGAAGTGGTGCGTGTAGGCTCAAACAAAACCATAAAAATAAACACACGCATCATCGTTGCCACGCACCGCAACCTTACCGATGAAGTTAAGCAGCATCGCTTTCGCGAAGATTTATACTATCGCTTGTATGGCTTGCAGATAAAACTTCCGCCTTTGCGCGAACGCGATAAGGACATTGTGTTGCTTGCAAAGTTTTTTATTGAAAATTTTTCGAAAGAAAATTCAACCGGCATTAAACAGCTTACTGCCGATGCGCAACAAAAACTTCTCCAGTACAATTATCCGGGCAATGTGCGCGAACTAAAGTCGGTTATCGAACTTGCCACCGTAATGTCTAACGATGACAGCATACATGCCGATGACATAATTTTTAGCGAAGGAGATTTGAGTGGCGAATTGCTTTCGCAGGGAATGACACTTGAGCAGTACGAAAAAAAAATAATCCTTCATTATCTTGAAAAGTGCAATAACAATGTTATTGAAGCCGCGCAAAAATTAGGCATCGGAAAAAGTACAATTTACCGCCTCCTTAATCGCGAAAAACACGATTAACCGTAAGCGAGAGGCCACTGCCCTTAAGTTAAGAAATCCCGAAGGCCTGCAGGGATTAAACTTGAATAACTCCGTAAGCGCGAGGCTCCAGCCTCGTGTTATAACACCTAAGGAGTAAAAGCAAAAAAATGCCGTTTTGGAGTTGTTTATATATTTTATCTTTGAGGCAGTTTAAATTTATATTTTAAAAATAGTTCATCCGCCCAAGGCAGCGTTGCAAAAACGTAAACACCTTTTAAGTATTTCTTATACCATCTTTTACCACATCTAATGGCTTTTGCGCCTTGCCTCACCACCTCAAACCTTAAAAAAATAATTAGCAGTGCTTGACTATATACAAGGTAAAATAACCACCCTTACACCTACACATGCAGTTATCGAAAGCGGTGGCATTGGCTACTCGCTGGCTATTTCGCTTACCACATTTTCGGGATTAACAGAAGGGGCCAGCCAAAAGCTGTTTACCGAACAAATTTATGTGCGCGATGACCTGCCGCGCAGCTACGGTTTTGCCACTGCCGATGAGCGAAAACTGTTTCGCCTGCTGGTATCGGTTTCGGGTGTGGGAGGCAATAGTGCCATGGTATTACTGTCGTCACTTAGTGCCACAGAAATTTACGAAGGCATTGCCACTGCCAATGTTGCCTTATTTAAAAAAGTAAAAGGCATTGGTGAAAAAACGGCACAGCGCATTATAGTTGACCTAAAAGACAAAGCCTCAAAAACCGACACTACGGGAATAATTTTTCAGAAATCTCACAATACAAATAAAAATCAAGCGTTAAGTGCTTTATTAACTTTAGGATTTAACCGCACCGCAGCCGAAAAAGAATTAGATAAAATTATTAAAAACACACAGACCGAAAATTCTGTTGAAGAGTTAATTAAAATGGCTTTAAAGAATTTGTGAGATGTGAATAGTGAGAAGGCATTAAAACTATAAACCGAAATCAACCATCAACCATGAACCTCAAATTGATTAATTTGTCTTATTTTTAGCCGGAAAATTTTTTTGATACACATTATCCTGATTACACCAAATACCAAACCGCTTTGACAGGTACTCGTTTACTCACATATACCACATTAAGTGTTTTTGCCTTTCCGTTTTTTTACAATAGCGGAGGCGGCAGCCCTTCTTCGTTTTCGCCTTACAATGATTTAACCGGAACCGTAACAGCCCCGTTTCCCGAAGACACTACCAAAAAAGATACATCCAAACTTCCGTATCCGTTTCACGACAGGCTTACCGACAGGTATTCTAACAAATACGATGAAAGCCCCCTTTATGGCACCGACCCATCAAACATAAACTCAAGTGTTGAATACAATCCCGAAACACGCGAGTACGATATTACCGAAAGCATGGGCAGCGAATTTTTTCGCAACCCAAGTTACATGACGTTTGAAGAGTTTAAAGAAGATGAATTTAAAAAGTCAACAAAAAAATACTGGCGCGAACGGTCAGAAGGCGAAGATGCCATAACACGAAAACCGCTTATCCCCAAAATATATGTAGGTGGCGAAGGCTTTGATAGAATATTTGGCGGCAACACCATTGACATTCGCCCGCAGGGTTCGGCCAAGTTGCGCTTTGGTGTACAGATAAATAAAATTAACAATCCGCAGATTCCTGAAAAGCAAAGGCGCAATTCCAATTTTGATTTCGACATGGAAATTCAAATGAACGTAATTGGAAACATTGGCGACAAATTAAAACTAAGCGTAAACTACAATACCGAAGCAAGTTTTGATTTCGAAAACCAAATGAAACTTGAATACACCGGTTACGAAGACGAGATTATAAGGAAGATAGAAGCCGGTAACGTAAGCCTGCCGCTTAACAGCACACTTATTACCGGAAGCCAAAGTTTGTTTGGAATAAAAACTCAATTGCAGTTTGGCCGCATGGCTGTAACCTCCATCTTCTCGCAACAAAAAGGGCAGGCATCCACCATTAATGTTCCACCGGGCGGAGGTCAAATAACCAACTTCGAAATTCCTGCCGACCAGTACGAAGCCAACCGCCACTTTTACATTGCACAATACTTTCGCGAACATTATGATGAAGCATTAAGCCGCCTGCCCACAATAGTTACTCCCATCAACATTACCAAAATTGAAGTGTGGGTAACACAGGTAAATTTTAATACCACTGATAACACACGCAACCTTGTTGCCCTTCAGGATTTGGGCGAGTACAATCCGTACTCTAATTTATTTGTTGGCCAGGGTTCATCTGTTTATCCTTCCGATTCGTTATCCAATAATCTTTACTCAAAACTGTTACGCAATTATCCCGGTGTACGCGGATTAACCACTGCATCATCAACATTAGATCCGCTGGCTTCGCTTTACAACTTTGCACCGCAACAGGATTATGAGATAATTACAAACGCAAAAAAATTATCGCCAACCGAATTTACCTATAACGAAAGGCTGGGTTACGTATCGCTAAACTCCGAATTAAGAAACGACCAGGCTCTTGCCGTAGCGTTTGAATATACCGTTGGCAACAAAGTGTATCGTGTGGGCGAGTTAACCACCTCGGGTATCGAAGCTCCCAATCTTTTAATTGTAAAACTTTTGCGCGGCCGCAATTACAATACCACGCTTGATACATGGAAGCTGATGATGAAAAACGTTTACAACCTTAACTCGTTTCAAATTTCGCGCGATAAATTCAGGCTTGATGTTTTGTATTACGATAACGCTGCCGGAAATTACATACGCCAACTGCCCGAAGGAAGCAATGAGCCAAACATATCAGGCAAATCGCTTATCCGCATTTTAAATTTAGATAACCTAAACTCGCAAGGCGATGCCACACAATTTGGTGACGGTGTGTTTGATTATACCGAAGGGCTTACTGTAAACAGCAACAGTGGCCGCATTATTTTTCCATGTGTTGAACCCTTTGGCCGTTATCTGCAAGCCAAGTTTGTAAACCAAACCACTGCCGATAAATATATTTTTAACGAGTTGTACGACTCCACCAAAACCATTGCCCTTGCACAGGGAAAAAACAAGTTTACACTTAAAGGCTCTTACCAAAGCTCATCCGGTTCCGAAATTTCGTTAAACGCCATTAACATTCCGCAAGGCTCGGTAAAAGTTACTGCCGGTGGTACTCCGCTTGTCGAAAATCAGGATTACACAGTTGACTACAACTTAGGTCGCGTAAAAATTATCAATTCATCGGTATTAAATTCTGCTACGCCTATTCAGGTTTCGTTAGAAAGCAATTCGCTTTTTGCTATACAATCAAAAACACTTTTAGGCACGCGCATTGATTACAAATTCAGCAAAGACTTTACATTGGGCGGAACTTATTTGCACTTAAACGAACGCCCCATCACACAAAAAGTAAACATTGGTGACGAACCTATTTCAAACTCCATTTTTGGAATTGACGGTACGTACAAAACCGATTCACGTTTTATTACCAAGTTGGTTGACAAGCTTCCGTTTATTGACACAAAAGAAAAATCGTCAGTATCATTGGTGGGTGAGTTTGCCTATTTAAAACCCGGCCACTCAAAAGCTATTGGCAAAAAAGGTAATGCATACATTGATGATTTTGAAGGAACACAATCCACCATTGATATTAAAACGCCATCAACATGGTTTTTATCTTCTGTTCCCCGTTTTCAATCTGCTATTTTCCCTGAGTTTGATTATGTGGCAGCAAGTGGCGACACATTGGGCTACGGATACAATCGCGCCAAGCTTGCATGGTATGGTATTGATCCTACTGTGTTTTATCGCAACAGTGCACCTGCCGGAATTTCGGATGATGAACTTAGCAACCACAACGTGCGCGAAATAAGCGAGCGCGAATTATTTCCTAACCGCGAATATGCACAAGGACAAATACCAAGCATGCAGGTGCTTAATTTATCTTACTATCCTGACGAGCGCGGCCCGTATAATTATGATGCAACAGGAACAAGCATATCAGGCGGCACCGATTCAACAACAGGAAAGCTTTTACAACCGCAAGACAGATGGGCCGGCATTATGCGCAAACTTGAAACCAACAATTTTGAAGAAAGCAATGTGCAGTACATACAGTTTTGGATGATGGACCCGTTTAATGGCGATGTGCCAAATGACGACCCCAATAATTCAGGTGAACTGTATTTTAATCTTGGTGATATTTCAGAAGATATTTTGCGCGATGGATTTGAAAGTTATGAAAACGGAATACCGGTTTCGGCTACCAATGCAAATCAAATTCGCACCAATGTATGGGGTCGCTCATCAACAGTGCAAAATACACTGTATGCTTTTGACACCGACCAAGGCACCCGCGACCAACAAGATGTGGGGCTTGATGGTTTTAATGACGGTGATGAAAGCACACATTTTAAATCAAACTTTTTGGATTTGCTTAGCGGATTGACAGGCACTCCAAAAACCGAACTTGAAAACGACCCATCATCTGACAACTATCATTATTTCCGTGGCGATGATTTGGATAATGCCGGTGCCGGAATTTTATTGCGATACAAAGATTTTAACGGTGTTGAAGGTAACTCGCCTGTTGCCGGTGGCGGTAATTTTATTTCATCGGCCACTCAGGTGCCCGATGCCGAAGACGTGGGCGTGGGGCAGGGCCGTACCAACGGTATGGAAGTGGACGAAAATTATTTTCAGTACAAAGTAGAAATTGACCAGGGCCAATTACAGGTTGGACAAAATTATGTGGCTGATGTATTGGATTTATCAAACGGATATGGCATAAGAAATAACTCGGTAAAACCCATTAAATGGTATTTGATAAAAATTCCGGTTAACGATATTAACCGCCAAAAATTTGGACAGATAGAAGATTTAAAATCGGTAAAGTTTATACGCATGTTTGCCAAAGGATTTAATAAGCCTATTGTACTGCGCTTTGCACGATTGGAATTATTAAGAGGCGAGTGGAGGAAATACGAATACAATTTGGCCGATCAGTTTTGTGCTAATTGCGTTCCTCCGGCAACATTTGATGTTGGCGCTGTTTCGCTTGAAGAAAATGGCGACCGCGACCCGATAAACTATGTACTGCCTCCTGATTTTGAACGAGAGGTGGATGTAACATCAACCAATCAGCGACAGCTAAACGAGCAATCGCTTTCAATACGCATGTGCGAATTAAAAGAAGGCGATTTACGTATGGCGTATAAAACGACAAAGGTTGACATGCGTAATTACAAGCATGTAAAAATGGTGATACATGCCGAAGCATTTAAAAATGTAAATCCTAATCAGGTTCCTGCCGATGGAGATTTGTATGCAGTAATACGATTAGGAACCGATTTTAAAGACAACTATTACGAGTACCGCATACCATTAAAAATTTCTCCGTTTGGTGATAACAGCGCAACATCTGTGTGGCCCGACAAAAATAATTTTGATATAGACCTTGAGCGCTTAACTCAGGCAAAACTTAACCGCAATAATGCAGGAACAAGTTTTACGATGGAATATTCTGAAAAGGATGGAGACAATTTAATTTATATAAAAGGTAACCCAACATTAAGCGAAGTAAAAACAATGATGCTTGGTGTTTGGAATCCGGCCGAGCCATTTGAACCCAATCCTAATACAAATGATTTGTGTGTTGAAGTTTGGTTTAACGAATTTCGCATGAGCGAGTTTAGCGAAAAAGGAGGATGGGCAACCGTTGCACGCGCACAGGTAAAACTTGCCGACTTGGGTAATGTTTCTCTTTCTGGCGGGCACAGCACACATGGCTTTGGAAGTTTAGAAAGTAAAATAAGCGAGCGGACCAAAGAAGATGTTACCAATTATGATGTGGCCACATCACTTGAACTTGGAAAATTTTTACCTGCAAGCACAGGTATTACTGTTCCACTTTATTTTGGTTATGGCGAAGTGTTTAGCAATCCGCAGTACGACCCGCTTGACCCCGACATAGAATTTGACCGCTCTCTTAATTCAATAAACGATGCCGGACGCAAGAGCACCCGTAAACGAATATCGCAGGATTATACCCGCAGAAAAAGTTTAAACTTTACCAACGTAAAGAAAAACAAAACAGGAAAAAATGCAAGCAAGTCGCGCATTTATGATGTAGAGAATTTAAACTTTACGTATGGCTACACCGAAGTGTATCGCAGAAACATTACCACCGAATTTGATATGCAAAAGGATTACCTCGGTGCCATTGGATATAATTTTAATACCAACCCCAAAGGCATTACACCGTTTGCAAAACTCAAGGGCAAATCAAAATATTTAAAACCCATAAAAGACTTTAATTTTAATTTAATACCCGCCTCCTTTAATTTCCGTTGGGATGTTATGCGCCACCTTGGCGAAACGCAATTGCGTGACATTACCAATGCCGATGCCATTATACCTGCTACGTACGATAAAAATTTTACCATGGGCAGGCAGTACGGATTAAGTTGGGATATTACAAAGTCCATTAAGTTTGAGTTTAACGCAAACAATCAAGGCAAGATTGATGAGCCCGAAGGCAAGCTTGATACCGAAGCAAAAAAAGATTCGGTGCGCAAAAACTTTTGGGCCATGGGCCGAAATATTGATTACATGCACGATGGCTCGTTATCATATAACTTACCGTTAAATAAAATACCGCTTACCGACTGGATAAATGTAAATGCACGTTATGGCGCCACCTACCACTGGAATGCATCACCGCTTATTGCAAACCAGCAATCAGGAAGTTATAATTTGAACACTGCACTAGGAAATACAATTCAAAACTCAAACACCAAGCAGTTAAATAACAGCTTAAACATGACCACACTGTACAACAAGTTTAAGTTTTATAAAAAAATTACTGCACCGCCTAAACCCAAAGAGAAAAAACCCAAAGCCGAACCCAAGCCCAAAGCAGCAACCGACAGTTTAGCTAACGATACATCAAAAGTTAAAACGCCCAAGCCGCCTGTTAAGAAAAAAGAAAAAGAATACAGCCAGGCGTTTAAAACGGTTGCAAAAATTTTCTTTGGATTAAAAAATGTTTCGGTTAACTGGAGCGAAACAAACGGAATGTTATTACCTGGCTTTACCAAACAAAGTGAAATACTTGGACAAAACTGGTATAAAGATGGAGGCAGCACGCGTGGCGCACCCGGCTTTGCATTTACCATGGGCGATCAGGATGGCGGCATACGCCAGCGTGCTGCACGTAGCGGATGGCTTACTATTGATACTACATTTAACAGCCAGTTTACCCGAACCTACCAGGAGAACGTTACTGGCCGCGCCAGCATCGAACCTTTGCAAGGATTGGTAATTGATTTAAATGCCAGCAGAAATTACTCCAAAAATATAAGCGAAAACTTTCATGTAACCGGTGCCGGTGAGTACAAAGATTTTGGACATACCGAAGGAGGCAACTTCAGCATGTCGTACTTTACATGGAACACTGCATTTATAAAAGACCGTAAAGATTATTCATCATCTATATTTGAAACATTTGCTGCCAACCGCAGAATTATTAGTGAGCGCCTTGCTGCCGAAAAATCTTTTTCAAGCGGACTTGATTCTGCAGGATACAATGATGGGTATGGTGCAACGCAACAAGATGTAATTATACTTTCATTTCTTGCTGCATACACCAAAAAAAATGCGTCAACATCATCGCTTGATATGTTTCCCAAAATTCCAAAACCAAACTGGACAGTGCGGTATGATGGGCTTTCGAAATTGCCATTGTTTAAAAACATTTTTCAAAATATAACCCTTAATCATGGCTACCGCAGCACGTATAATGTAAGCGCGTTTACTACGGATGTATCGTATGTGGCTGGTGGCAATGTGCGCGATCAGGTAAACAATTTTATTCCGGGCCGTCAAATAGCCGGTGTAACATTAAGCGAACAGTTTAGCCCGTTAATTGGGGTTGACATTACATGGAAGAATAAAAAGAACAACAGTGCGCCTGCCAAGCGCGGAAGTGTTTCCTCAGGTGGTGGAGGAAATATTACCACACGTGTTGAATTTAAGCGCGACCGCAATATTTCATTGGCACTTGCAGGCATACAGGTTACCGAGGTTAAAGGAAAAGAGTTAACCATTGGTGCCGGTTATCGAATTCCCAATGTAAAACTTCCGTTTAAGGCATTGCGAAATATTACTTCCCGCAAATCGAATGATTTAAATATTACGCTCGATTTTTCAATCCGCAAAAACACAACTGTGCTTCGCAAACTGGTTGAAAACACCAACCAGCCAACAGCAGGATTAACGGTAATTACTATTGACACCAAAGCTGACTATACATTAAATGAAAGACTAAACATTAGCTTGTATTTCAAAAAAACAATTAATACTCCTGTTATTTCAACCAGTTACCCATCGGCCACAACGCTTGCCGGTATAGAAATACGCTTTACACTTTCACAATAAAAAATAAATTTGCACCTCACTTAAAAAAATTATTTTATGAATTTTCCTGCTAACCTAAAGTACACCAAAGATCACGAATGGATTCGCATTGAAGGCGATGTTGCTTACATAGGAGTTACCGATTTTGCGCAAAGCGAACTTGGCGACATTGTGTATGTTGACATTGGCACCGAAGGCGAATCGCTGAACAAAGAAGATATTTTTGGAACCGTTGAAGCCGTTAAAACAGTTTCGGATTTGTTTATGCCTGTTGACGGGCAAGTGCTTGAAGTAAATCCTGCATTAAAGGATAATCCGCAGGCAGTAAATTCCGATCCTTATGGTGAAGGCTGGATGGTAAAAATTAAACTTACCAATGCATCCCAACTTGCTGACCTGATGGATGCCGATGGTTACAAAGCTACGGTGGGAGCATAACAATTTTATTTCTGTTAACTTAATAATCACTGGCAAGTTCATTAAATACTGCTAAACAATTTTTGCCTGCAATTTTTTGGGCGCTGTTTATTTTTATTTTATGTGTTATTCCCGGTAAAGCAATTCCAAAATACACATGGACTGAATTGTTGTCGGTTGACAAGTTAGTGCACTGTTTTATTTTTTTGGTGCTTGTGGTTTTAATAAAGAAAGCATTTGCTAAATCCCAAATTGTGTTTCCAATTTTAAAGCAAAACTATTTTACGCTTACGCTTTGTATTTTATATGGCGGCATGCTTGAACTTATGCAAACCTATTTGCTTACCGACCGCTACGGAAGCTGGTTTGATTTTTTAGCAAATTCCATGGGTGCTGTTTTGGGTGTACTTTTGTTTGGTAAAATTAAAGGATGAATTTTTTAGCACACTTGTACCTTTCTGGCAACAACCAACCGTTAATGGTTGGAAATTTTATTGCCGACCACGTGAAAGGAAGTGCATGGAAAAAATTTCCGGTTGAAGTGCAAAATGGAATATTGCTGCACCGTTTTATTGATTCGTTTACCGATACACATCCGGTGGTGGAAATAACCAAGGCGCAGTTGCGCCCACACTTTAATAAATACACACCTGTAATTACGGATGTATATTACGACCACTTTTTAGCACATAACTGGAAAAATTTTTCGGATGAAAGCTTAAGCGATTACAGCCAATGGGTATTTAAAATTATTTTAGAGTACGAAAACATTTTGCCTGAGCGCACCCGGTATGTACTTGGTTATATGATGAAAGAAAACTGGCTGATGCATTATCAAACGGTTGGAGGGCTTGATAAAATTTTAACCGCTATGTCAAAAAGAGCAAAGTTTACAAACAGTATGCAAAACGCTGCTGAATATTTACAACTGCACTATAGCGAAATAAAAAAAGGCTTTGATATATTTTTTGCTGAGTTACAGGTAGCGGTAGAAAATAAAATTACAGATATTAAAAATGCTAAGTAAAATTTTTTGCCCAATAGTTTAGCGTGCCAAGCCGCCATACAATTGTTGCTTTTGAGTTGTTTCCATTTCGGTATTCAGCCAAAATGTTTTTTGTTTTTTGCTTATCTAAAAAATCAAGGTTTGAAAAATCTGTTTCAGTAAGATGTTTTAGCGGGCCGCGTAACCACTTGCTTTCACCTGGGGTTACAAATCCCTTTTTGTCTTTGCGCCACGCAATATCATGCGGTAAAATATCTTTTAGTGCATGACGCATTATCCACTTGGTAAAAATTCCGTTGGCTTTATCATCATTCAAAAGTGAGAAGCAGAATTCTACCAACCGGTGATCTAAAAACGGAACACGTGATTCAATTGAGAATGCCATACTGTTACGGTCTTCGTAATGCAACAATGATGGAAGGCTTGAATTGAAAATAAGATGGTATAAAAAATTATCGGTCTTACTTCCTTCCTTTATTTCAAGGTTAAATGGTGTAGCCCCACCTGACCTCTCCGAAGGGGAGGAACCTTCGTTAACCAAAAATGGGAAGTAATTAAAATACTCAATACTGTATAACGATTGCTCTGAATTAAAGGTGCTAAGCAAACTTTTGATAAAGTGCGGCATAAATTTTTTGCCTTGCACTTTAGTTGTTTCACGTGTTAGAGAAATTGCTTTTATCAGTTTCATTTTACGCAACAAGTCCGCAACGAGCCTGTAGTAGGTATGCATGTAGCCGGCAAGGTATTCATCGGCACCCTGCCCGTCAAGCACCACTTTTATTTTTTGCGAGGCAATAAGTTTCATTAAAAAATATTGCGACATAAACGATGAACCCGTGCACGGAACATCGGCATGATAAAGCGCATTATGAAAATGTTCCTGAATATCTTTTTCGGTTGGAGAAAAATAAAAAGGCTCGACAGAAGGGTATTTTTTTATAACCTCTTTCACATACGGGCGCTCGTCCACATCGTTTTTTCCCTCGTAGTAAATGCTAAATGTTTTGTAAGGAAAATTTTTGTTTTGATGTTGTACCATACTCACAATGGACGAACTGTCCAACCCACCACTTAAACAACTTGCCACCGGCACATCGGCACGCATGTGCATGCGTACGCTTTCGGCTAACAACTCATAAAATTTATTTTTCTTTTCTTCAAATGAAAGTGAAGAATATTTTCCCGTTTCAATATCCCAGTAACGAAAAGTTTGCAGTTTACAGTTTACAGTGTGCAGTTGAAGGTTGGTAGCTGCTGGAAGGCTTTTTATTTTTTCAAAATACGTTTCATCATTATAACACACCCAACCCATCTGCAAGCCTCTTGATATTTGATTAACGTTTAAATCATTTTTAAAAACAGGTGATTGTTTTAAGGCTTTGTATTCAGATGCAAAATAAAATTTTTCTCCATCTATGATGTAATAAAATGGCTTGATACCAAACCGGTCGCGTGAGCAAAATATTTCTTTCTTCTGTTTATCATAAATCACAAACGCCCACATGCCCATAAATTTTTTTACACAATCTGCTCCCCACATTTTATATGAAGCAACTATTACTTCGGTATCGGATTGTGTACGAAAAGAAATTCCCAACTGCTGTAATTCCTTTTTTATCTCGATGTAGTTGTAAATTTCACCATTAAAAATGATAATGAAGTTCTCAAAATGAAAAGGCTGGTTAGCTTCATTGCTTAAATCAATAATGGAAAGCCTGTTGTGTCCTAGCCACACAGCTCCATCATTAAAAACTCCACGTGCATCAGGTCCTCGGTGCGCTATTTTTCCCAGCATTGTATCAAGCAGCTTTCCTCCATCGCTAATGGAGAGGGAAGAATCAATAAAGCCTGCTATGCCGCACATTTTGAGTTTATAGTTTTTGGTTTAACGTTCAACTACATTTATTTAAAAGCACCTAAAGGAAAAAAGTTATTGATTAAAGTTTTTTAATATCTCATGGCAAATAAATTCAGCTGCCTTTCCATCGCCAAAAATTTCAGGAAACTGCAACGATTTATTTTCGGAAAGTTTTTTATAGGAATTTTTAATTTTTGTTTTATTGGCACCGCAAATAATGGCCGTACCTTGTTTTACCAATTCAACCCACTCGGTTTCGGTGCGTAAAATAACACAGGGCTTCTGAAAAAAATAACTTTCTTTCTGTACGCCACCACTATCTGTCAATATCAATTTACAATTAGCCTCAAGCATAATCATATCTAAAAACGATACAGGCTCAATAATTTTTATAAATGGATTTTTTTCCACAGCTTTTAGCAAACGTGGTTCCAATTGCTGGGGCAACATTTTTTTTGTTCGCGGATGCAAAGGAATTACAAACGTTATTTTTTCTTCTGATGAAATTTCGTGAAATGCTCTGAATAAATTATTCAGGTTTTCTTTTACATCTGTATTCGAATCGCGGTGAACAGTAACCAAAGCAAATTTTTCTTTTTCTAAATTATTTTGCTGCAGAATTTTTGAGTTACGTTCAGCTTTAGATTTAAAAAAAAGGCTGTTGTCAAACATAACATCACCACTGTGATAAACTTTTGGATTATCTATTGAAAATGGCGGTGTTGCATTTTTCTTAAACCCTTCTTTTACTAAATTTTTTACTCCTGTTTCGGTTGGAGAAAACAATAAGGTAGAGACATGGTCGCAGCAAATGCGGTTTATTTCCTCAGGCATGTTTTTGTTGAAGGACCGCATGCCGGCTTCAATGTGCACAACAGGAATATGCATTTTGCTTGCAGCCAATGCGCCTGCAAGCGTTGAGTTGGTATCGCCATACAACACAACTGCATTTGGTTTTTCGTCCAATAAAATATTTTCGAGTTTGCTTGTTATTTCTGCTGTTTGGTATGCATGTGAGCCACTGCCAACATTTAAGTTGTGATTTTCCTTTGGAATCTCCAGTTCTGCAAAAAAAACTTTAGACATGTTTTCGTCATAATGCTGGCCTGTGTGAACAATAATTTCGTCAATCACATTAGCAAATGAATTTTTTATAGCTCTGCTTAAAGCAGCAGCTTTTATAATTTGCGGACGAGCACCGATGACTGTTAGAAGTTTCAAGTTTGAAGTTTAAAGTTTGTTGAGGATGTTGGATAGTTGTTTTGTTAAGTTTTTGCGCGAGTATTTTTCTACGTTTTTGCTTTCTGAATTTAATTTGCCAACTTTAAACAATTGATAGTACTGCAAAAGTATAGCTTTCATTTTTTTTGTGTCATCATAATTTACAACCTCTCCTGCATTGGTTTCGTTTATTACATGCGCAGCATCGCCATCAACAGGGCCAATACAAATTACAGGGCGTTTGGCAAGAAGGTATTCAAATATTTTTCCGGTTATAACGCCTTTTGCATTGGGAGTATTGTTTACAATGAGCAAAAGAATTTGTGATTGCTGTTGCACACGAGTCACTTCATCGTGTGTCATATAATCTATTCGATTTACAAATTGTGTAAGGCCAAACTCTTCAATACTTTGTTGAGCAACATAATCAACTTTACCAACCAATTTCAACTCAAGATTATTTTTTATTTCATGTCCTTCTTTTATCAAATCACTTAATGATTTCCAAAGCACAACCGGGTTACGCGTTTTTACCATAGTACCAATGTGCGCTATTGAGAATTTTTTATCCAACACTTTTTCCTCAGAAATATCTTCCTCATCAAAACCATTTGTTATTAATTCAATGTTGCGGTTAAATTGCTTTGCAAATTCTTCCTGCATGGTCTTACCAATTGTCAACACACAATCGGCTTTGGCAACTACCTCCTTTTCCAATCGCTGGTGTTTTTTATCAGCCCATGAGGTAAGTTTTAAGTCTTTATAAAAATCAATATTAGTCCAAGGGTCGCGGAAGTCGGCAAGCCATTTTATTCCCATTTTGTTTTTTAATGCAAGTGCAATTAAATGGCAACTGTGTGGCGGCCCCGTTGAAACCATTGCATCCACTTTATTTTTTGAAAGATACGATTGGAGAAATTTTACAGAGGGCTTTATCCAAAACATTCTGGCATCGGGAATAAAAATATTTCCGCGTATCCACACTGCAATGTTTTGCAGTAATCCTATTTTTTTCTTTTCAGTTAAAAATCCAGCGTGAATTTTTTCGTTTTTTTTTCTGCCAATAAAAATTTTATAAAAATTGTAGGGTTCCCATGTAGGCTGTTTAAGTACCGTAATGTTTTCAGGAATATCTTTTTCAAGCGAATTATCAATTTCCGGAAACTCACCATTGGCAACTGTATAAACTACAGGCTCCCATTCAAATTCCCGCAAGTACTTTACAAACTTTAGCCAACGCTGTACACCTGCACCGCCACTTGGTGGCCAGTAGTATGTGATGATGAGTAGTTTTTTTGACACAAACTCAATTGAGTTATTTCTTTTTTATTTCTGAATAAACTGATGTTCCAAAAAACAAAAGTAAAATGATAGAACCCGCCATCGAAATTTTTTCACCTGTTGAGTAAACCAATGGTTCAAACTTCCATTCTATTTTATGATTGCCTGCCGGAACTTTCATTGCACGCAAAACATAATTGGCGCGCACATAATCCGCTTTCGCTCCATCAACATACACATTCCATCCTTTGTCATAATATATCTCTGAAAAAATTGCAAGCTGCTCTGTTGTTGATTGACTTTGGTACGTGAGGTGGTTGGAAATATACTCCGTTAATTTTATTGATGCTGTAGAATCAGGTGTTGGTTTAAAATTATTTAATGTTGATTCAAAACGTTTGTCAATAAATGCAGTTTGTTTGGGTTCAAATTTGTCGAGGGCTTTTATTTCTTCGTCAGCATTGGCAACAATTTTATAATCGTTTACAAACCATGCCGCGCCACATGCGCCCGGATTGTATTGCGCTTGCGGTGGCTCGCCTTCTTTTCCTCTTCCAATAATATATTTTGTGTTAAGCATATTCAACACATTAATGTTGTTATTTGCTATTTGGTTTTCGATTAACTCTTGGTAGCGTTTAAGTTTGGCACCGTGATACCCGCCAATGGAACGATGAAAATACGAAGTGGATGCATCATTAAAAACATCAACAGAAGTATTCATTACACGAAAGCCTGGTTCCTTGTCGGCCTGAATTTGCAAATCGGCTTCAGTGGGTTCAAATGGTTTTACGGTTTTTGTTTTTGCAACAAAGCGGTCATCATTCAAATAACGTTTGGCAACAGGCCATAAGTCAATTAAGAAAATTGCAATAAGCGAAATGTAAACATATTGCAACTTAATTTTATTTTTCAGAAAATAAAACAACACTAAAAATCCGACACCAATAAAAAACAGTGAGCGGAAAGCATCAATGCGAACAGCACTCTCTCGGTCTTCTTTAATGGCGCTTATTAACCACGAATATTGTTTTAACTGTTCATCGCTTTGCGAACTAAAATCCATAAACAAACCTGGCATAATACTTAGCGCCAAGCAAATTCCGCCAACTGTGTAAAGAGAAATTTTTAATGCTTTAAGAATGTCGTCTTGTTTTATTTTTTTATCAAGTGCTTGTTGCAAAGCAAGTAATGCAAGCAGCGGCATGGTAAATTGCGCAATCACCAAACACATACTTACTGCACGAAATTTATTATAACCCGGAAAATAATTAAAGAAAAAAGTATTGAAGGTTTCAAAATTACTACCCCATGCAAGCATAAACGAAAGCACAGTGGCAACAGCCAGCCACCATTTTTCCGGCCCTTTTATAAGTATTAATCCTGCAACAAATAAAAAACACACCAATGCACCGGCATAAGGTGGTCCTGCAGTTGAACGCATGTTGCCAAAATACATGGGCACTGATTCAATAAACCCTTTAGCTTGTTGTTGCGGAACATTGTTATCGAGCAATGCTTTGTAGGTTGCTGATGATTCTGACAATGGTCCTACAGAAGCTCCTCCGTGAAAACGAGGAATAAGCAATGTAAATGTTTCAGAAATTCCGTAGCTGTAACTAAAAGCATAATCCTTATCCAAGCCTGTAGAAATTTTTTTCTCTGTTAGTTCCGACTGGCCGCGTGTGCTGTCTTTTCCATAATCATAGGTTGCCCATAAACTTGTTGTGTTAGGTAAAATGGCTAACACTGCTGCAATTGCAAGCGCTGCACCTGCTTTTACAAAGTCAACAATTTTCTTTTTATAAATGGCATCCACTAAAAATGCAATTACTAAAACTAAAATGGTGATGAACAAATAATAAGTGATTTGTAAATGGTTTGCGTATAGCTGAAGTGACAGTGCAATGGCCGTTAGCGCTGAGCCAAATAAAATTTTATTGCGAAAAGCAAGAATAACACCTGCCACAACAAGCGGCATTAACGCGATAGCATGCGCCTTTGAATTATGACCTGCAACAAGTATTACAAAGTTATAAGATGAAAAAGCGAAGGCAATTGCACCAGCAATACCCAATCTGAAATCAAAACGCAAAGCAATAAGCAATAAATAAAAACTTAACATGCATAAAAAAATGTACGAGGCAGGGGTTGGTAAAAAGAAAAACAAAACATCGTTTACATACTGCATCAAATTGGCAGGATACAAAACCGAAATCTGGTAAGCAGGCATTCCACTAAACATAGCGCCTGTCCACAAAGGTTCGGTGTGGTACTTGTCTCTGAAATCCTGAATCTCTTTGCTCATTCCCGTCCACTGGGCAATATCATGCTGTTGTAGCGATTTACCGGTTAGCAGCGGAGAAAAATAAATGAGTGTAAGCGCAAGAAAAATGCCGATAGCAATAAAGTGCGGGGTGAATTTTTTAAAGTTCATAAAGCAAATTTTATTTGCTTGCGAATGTAGGAAATTGAAAATGATGACGATTTTGTGCCGTCTAAAATCAACATTACTTTAACCTACTATTAATTCCCTAAAATTTTAGAATACTTTGATGAGTTGGCGGGATCAATCTCATTAAGCACGTTGCTGGCGCGCACTTTCATCTCAGGAAAAGCACCGCTGTAAATATTTACAAGTTCATCAGCCTTGGCATAAAAAAGTGTTTGAAACAAAACCGATCCGGGTTTTTCCTGATGTACACTTTGCAACGACTCAATGCTTTCGGTTATGGCGCTTAATGCATCTTCTTTTTTCTTGGCCATTACATCAAGCCCTTGCCTATGATAATTATACATCATTTCATGATAAGGTTTAAACACAGGGTTGTTTATGTTTTCTGAAAGCCAGTAGCGGTTGCGTGTACCTTCAAACGCTTTCCAACCATTTTCCTGCGCGCTTTGCATGTTGCTTGCAATTTGCTGCGCTTTTGCAAAATATTGCGCGCCCCCGTTAAGCGAAAAAGTATCGTAATCAATTCCTAAAATTATATATGCATAAAATGCAAGCACTGCAGTAAGGTTTGGGTTGCTTCCGCTTTCGTTAAACTCCAATGGCTGAAACTCTACATATTTAAATTGAAAATTTTCGTCATTGTAATTAAACAAGGGCGAGTTATACGAGGTTTGAAAAATGGGTCTGCGCGATTGCACTTGTATGCTCCCCTTAAACTCATCGTTTGAAATACGCTCACTTACGGTAATTAAAATTGTCCATTCAATGCGCTCTTGGTTTAGGTATTTATCTCCTGTCCATTTTTGGTTATTCATAAACTCATAAATAGCCTGCTGAAGTGTTTGAAAAACTTTTTGGTCAATGTTTTGAATTTGCGGTGCCATCACACTTACCGTACAGTTAAATTCCTGTGCAATTGCAGCAAACGGAATAAAGAAAACAAGGAAAGAGAAAATTTTTTTGTTCATTGCATCAAGGTAATTATTTTGTTTACAATATCAGTAGCAACCTGTTCTTTGGGCTTTAAGTCAAAAGCGGTGGCCTTTTTGTTTTTGTCAATGATGGTAATCTTATTATAGTCTGAGTTAAAGGTGGCTCCTTTGTCCTGCATGGAATTAAGAACGATGAAATCGAGGTTTTTATTTTTTAATTTTTTTATTGCGTTTTCGGTTTCGTTATTAGTTTCCAATGCAAAACCAACAAGCAATTGTTTTTTTTGCTTTTGTTTTCCAAGAGTAGCAAGTATGTCAACGGTAGGTTTTAGTTCAAGATTCAGGTTACTACTATCAGCTTTTTTTATTTTTTTAGAGGCAACATGTGTGGGAGTAAAATCGGCCACTGCAGCGGCCATAATAGTAACGTTGGCATCTTTAAAATACTTATTGCAGGCTTTTAACATATCTGAAGCTGCTATCACACTAATTTTTTTTACTTGCGAATTAACCTTACTTGTGTTAACCCCAGGACCTGTAATTAAGGTAACCTGTGCACCGCGGTCACAAAGTTCATTGGCAATGGCAACTCCCATTTTACCTGACGAATGATTTCCTATGAAACGAACCGGGTCAATAGCTTCAAAAGTAGGGCCGGCAGTAACAAGTGCTTTTTTTCCTTTTAAAGAAAGGTTATTCGAAAAAAGATTTTCGATAACACCAACAATTGTTTCGGGTTCGCACATTCGGCCTTCGCCTTCAAGTCCGCTGGCAAGTTCACCTTTATCAGGGCCAATAAATGAGATTCCATTTTCTTCAAGCAAAAAAATATTCTCTTTTGTTGTAAAGTGCCTGTACATATCCACATCCATTGCAGGCGCCATAATCACTTTTGACCGGCATGAAAGAAAGGTGGCTGTAAGCAAATTATCGCAAATGCCCGAAGCAAATTTCGCAATTGTATTAGCAGATGCCGGTGCCACCAAAAACAAATCACACCAAAGACCTAATTCAACATGGTTATGCCACTGGGTTTTGTTTTGATTGTAAAAGGATGTAAAAATTTTGTTTTTAGAAACAGTGCTTAACACAAGCTCTGAAACAAAATCAGATGCTGAAGGTGTTGTAATAACTTTTACTTCGGCACCTTTTTTAATTAGGTGCCTTACCAATTCAGGTGTTTTATAAGCAGCAATGCTTCCTGTTACACCAAGCAGGATTTTTTTTCCCTGCAACATGATTTATCAGGCTTTGTTCCCGGCTTCTTCTTTAACAGGATTACGGAAATAAATTTTTCCGTCTAAAAACTCCTGTACTGCTACCAACGTTGATTTAGGCAATCGCTCGTAATACTTTGAAATTTCTATTTGTTCGCGGTTTTCAAATACTTCATCCAAGGTGTCGGTTGAAGGAGAGAATTCGCTTAGCTTATCGTGCAATTCTTCTCTAATATTTGCTGAGATATGGTTGGCTCTGCGAGCAATTACAACCAAACTTTCATAAATGTTTTGTGTGTCTTTTTCAAAATCAATCATATCGCGGGTAATTGTGGTATGCGATACGTTTTTGTTTAAGTTCTCCATTTTATAGTGATGTAAATATGTTATCCGTTTTTTGTTGTGTAAGCAGCCAATTTGTAATTTATTTCTTCCATTAATTTCTCTGCATCTTTTTTATAGCGCGATTCAGGAAATGCCTCCATTAATTTTGCGTAGTGCTCAACAGCATTTTTATATCGTTCTTCTTTTTTTGTTTCAATGCTATTGCCTGCATAAAGGTAGGCAGATTTAAGCATCAAAAATAGGCATTCTTGCCGATATATGGTAGCTGGAAAGTCTTTTACCACATTACCAAGTGCTACCACAGCAGATTTATAATCCTGCATCTTATAATATAAGCGTGCATTATCATAAGCTTTGGTTTCCAGTTTAAAGCGCAGTTCGTCTATATATTTGTTACAGTCGGCAAGGCGCTGGCTATTGGGGTAGCGGTTTGCAAATAGCTGAAACTGCTTAATGGCGTCAACCGAACTTTGTTGATCCAAACTTGACTCAGGTGCATCTAAATAATAACAATATGCATTATAATAAAGTGCATCTTCGGCATGGGGGCTACTAGGAAAAGTTTGTGCAAAGTTGCTAAAGTGATATGCTGCACTAATGTAATCGCTGGTGTTATAATAACAAAGGCTATAATAATAGTATATACTTTCTGCTTTTCCCGAACCTTTATATATAGGTATAAGTTCTTCAAACAATTGCAATGCGTTGTAGTACTTCTTTTTATCAAAATATATCATAGCCGCTTTGTACTTCATTTCCATATCGGTGCTTTTGGCAACACGGTTAAAGCGGCCTTTAAAATTATGTTCCTTAAGCACAATGCGCTTTTGGCATGACGAAAGCAACAATGCAGATACTATAATATATATGCTCCACGAGCCTTTTTTTGAAAACATGGCGCGAAGATAGTAAAAGGCGCTTCTCTACAATGAAAACCAAATGTTGGACTTGAACTGTTGGTATGGTCATTATGCATTGCGTCAAAGAAGGGTTTACTTAAACACCTGAAATAGCTGAACCAATCAAACTACGAACTAAATATTTTAGGTTAAGTAAGGAAATAAAAAAAGCAACCACTTAGAGCCTTTTTAAAAATCAATTTTAATCTACAACGCAACATTTGATTTGCTTGAATGATATGAAAGAAAAAAATAAAATAATTTTTTTCGGTTACTACAAATTCTATCATACCAAAACCTTTTTTAATTACGGAAATAACCATTGCAAAATTTGGTGAGATTCCAATTGCCTTTTATTGCATTAAAAAAAATAGCGTATTTGTTGACAAAAAAAAGTGCTAACAATAATTTTTTTTGGTTGATGAAACAAAAAAAAATAGTGAAACTTTTTTGAAACAAGGATTTTTAAAATCAAAAAATCATTAAACTTTTTGTTACGCTAACGTCATTTTAGGAAATTTTTTTTGTGCAAATGCAAAATAATTAACAACGGTTTTGAAAAATAAAAATGCACGAAAAACTTATTTTTTAAAATAAAAATTTTGAGTGTAATCATTTTTTTCTTGCTTAAAGTTATTTTCTCCTCTGAAAATTTCAATAAAAATGTTTTTAATAAAAACAAACGCAGAATTTTTTTTATTAAAAAGTTTTCGCAAACTAAAAAAAGCGATTAACATTTTTATGTTGAAAACATCTTAGTTGAAAATGTTTCGCGAAAAAAAAATGTTGTGATATTTCGGAAATAATAAAACAGAGAAACAAAAAAAAGTTTTTCAAAAAAAAGTATGGCAGATTTGTTTGAGAAAATTAAAAAGAACCGCGGTCCGTTGGGCATGCATGCAAAAGAATCGCACGGTTATTTTACTTTTCCAAAACTTGAAGGAGAAATTTCAAACCGAATGATTTTTCGCGGAAAAGAAAAATTAGTTTGGAGCTTAAATAATTACCTGGGGCTTGCAAATCACCCTGAAGTTCGCAAAGCAGATACCGAAGGTGCACAAAAATTTGGATTAGGACTTCCGATGGGCGCTCGTATGATGAGTGGCGAAAGTGACTTGCATATGCAACTTGAAAAAGAACTTGCACAATTTGAAGGAAAAGAAGATGCTATATTATTAAACTTTGGATATCAGGGCATGGTTAGCGCCATTGACTGTTTGGTTGACCGACATGACGTAATAGTATATGATAGCGAATCGCATGCATGTATAATAGATGGATTGCGTTTGCACATGGGCAAACGGTTTGTGTATCCGCATAATGATATTGAGAATCTATCAAAGCAACTTGAGCGCGCCAAAAAAATTGTTGACGAAACCGGAGGAAGCATATTGGTAATCACAGAAGGTGTGTTTGGGATGAGCGGTGATCAGGGTAAGTTGAAAGAGATTGTTGCATTGAAAAAGAAATTCCAGTTCAGACTTTTTGTTGACGATGCACACGGCTTTGGCACCATGGGAAAAACCGGAGCAGGAACAGGCGAAGAACAAGGTGTTCAGGATGGAGTAGATATATATTTTGGAACGTTTGCAAAATCAATGGCACTCATCGGAGCTTTTATTGCCAGCGATGCGCAGGTTATTGAGTACATGAAATATAATATGCGTTCGCAGATATTTGCCAAAAGCTTACCAATGCCTTTAGTAATAGGCGCATTAAAGCGGTTGGAACTTTTAAAATCAAAACCGGAGTTGAAAGCAAACCTGTGGAAAATTGTTGATGCATTACAAGGTGGGTTAAAAGAAGCTGGATTTGAAATTGGAAAAACGCAATCGCCTGTAACACCCGTATATTTAAACGGAACCATTCCCGAAGCAACCAATTTGATTTTTGATTTGCGCGAAAACTACGATGTGTTTTGCTCAATGGTTGTTTATCCTGTTGTGCCCAAAGGAATTATTATGCTGCGATTGATACCAACAGCAGTGCATACATTGGATGATGTAAAATATACGATTGACGCGTTTACTAAAATAAAAGGAAAACTTGCTGCAGGAGAATATCAATCAGAAAAAATAGCAGTGCATTAATTCAATAAAAATCTGTTTAATAAAAATTGTTGCTCAAATAATGTAACAATTAATAGAGAACGGAAGTATAAATGTGTGATTAATTAACCAATAAATAAATAATCATGATGAACAATTCAATGATTGCTGAAGTTACTACTTCAGTTGTGGAGGCAAAAAAAGCTGCCCCCAAAAAGAAAGCGGCTAAAAAGAAAGCTGCTAAAAAGAAAGCTGCACCTAAAAAGAAAGCTGCAAAGCGTAGGTCAGTTTCTGCAAAAAAAGCGGCTCCTAAAAAGAAAGCCGCTAAAAAGAAAGCCGCTAAAAAGAAAGCTGCTAAAAAGAAGAAGTAATATCTTCTTTAAAAATAAAAAGGCCATCCCTGTAAGGATGGCTTTTTTATTTGGTACAAAAGAGTGAAATTGTAAAAAATCTTTCGTTGTATTAGTGAATGTGATACTTCTGGAAAAAGGAACTCTCTTAAATGGCATTTACAATTAAACACTTGCCCCTGTCAAAATTACCGACAATGTAAAGCATGGAAAAAATGTGTTACAATAAGTTTATTTTTTTTCACTAAGATGGCCTCGGTTGCAAAAACTAAAGGACGTTTTTTTTTGTTTAGACTATTTTAAAAAAAAAATTGCTCTTAACAAAAGATAAACAGTATTGCTAGTAAACCGAAACGCAATATTTAACTTTAACATTTCTACTACCTTTGTGTCATGCTAAGGCTGCGTATATTTATTAAACTTTTAAAAGAAAGCGTTTTGTTTGCCCTGCATGCTTTGCGTGCCAATAAACTGCGTACTTTTTTATCGTTATTAGGAATCACTATAGGCATTTTTTCCATCATATCTGTGTTTACTGTTGTGGATGGGATGGAAGATAACATTCATAAAAGTATGGAATCGTTTGGCGACAATGTGATTTATATCGAAAAATGGCCATGGGAAGGAGGCTTTGATAACTGGTGGAAGTATTGGCAGAGGCCTGTGCCATCTCCTAAAGAAATGGAGGAGCTAAAAATTCGTACCAGCACTATTCAAACATTTACGTTTGAAGCTTATGTGGCCAACAGAACGGTAAAATATTTGAATAACGCTGTTGAGAATATTACAGTTGGCTTGGCGACACATGATTACTATAAAATAAAATCATTTGACATTCGAGATGGGCGCTATTTTTCTGAAACAGAATCAGCTTCGGGTCGCCCAATCGCGGTAATTGGTAATGATGTGGCCGATGGATTATTTGGAAACACAAACCCAATTGGAAAAAGCATAAAGGTATTAGGAAAAAGGTTTGAAGTAATAGGAGTTTTTAAAAAGGAAGGCAAAAGTTTACTTGAGGCAAGTTCAGATAATTTTGTGCTTATACCATTAAACAGTGGCCGTAATCTGGTTGATCTTAAAACAGAGAACAACAACCCGTTTATAAAAGCAAAAATTAAAGATGGAATTGCTGCTGCATATGCAAAAGATGATTTAAAAAGTGCCATGCGTTCAATCAGAAGGTTGCGCCCTTCACAAGATGATAACTTTGCTCTTAATGAATCTACATTATTTACCAATGGTGTTTCAAGTTTGTTTAGCACGGTAAATTTTGCAGGAGGTTTTATTGCTATTTTTTCAATAATAGTAGGTGGCTTTGGTATTGCCAACATCATGTTTGTTTCAGTACGCGAACGCACCAATCAAATAGGGATTCAAAAATCATTGGGTGCAAAGCGTTATTTTATTCTGCTTCAGTTTTTGGTTGAAGCTGTTACCTTATGTTTGATTGGCGGACTTGCCGGTTTGTTTATCATCTACATACTTACTTTTTTTGCTGAGGATATTTTAGGATTTTCATTGTTACTTACCCTTGAAAATTTATTTTGGGGAATAGGAATTTCAGCCTTTATTGGGGTGCTGTCGGGTTTTATTCCTGCATGGAGCGCATCTCGACTTGACCCTGTTGAGGCTATTAGAAGTAATGGCTAAGAGCTATAATAATTAAATAAGATATATCTATAGTGCTTTTAAGTTATATTGACATTTTTTTTACATCGTTTCACCACTTTTTCATTACAAAACAGTCATCTTTGTGCAGTGTTTACAGCAGTTATAAAAAAAGGTATTAGTTGTTTAATCTTAATTGTGCTACCGGCCACTTTCATTTATGCGCAAACCGATAGTATAATTAAACCTCAAAGTCAAACAGTAGTTAAACCAACTAAAATTAATAGTGTCAAAAAACGCAAGCCGATAACAAAAAATAATAAAAAAGAAGAAAACAAAAAAGGCACAATAGTTGTTAAAGACATATCTCCTGAACAGAATAAAAACAAAACTGTAAAAATGGAGAAACTCCAAAAGGAAAATTCACAGAAATAAAGAAGTTGTTTTCATAGTTTTTAGGTTTAGGTAGAAGCCCCGGCTTAGGTCGGGGTTTCGCTTTTTTAATATACATCCATTTTGAACGATGTTGAAAAATGTATTGACAACTGCCATAAAATGCACGATTTTTGTCAGCGCTAAAACCAAATTATGCCGTACTTTTACTTAACTATTTAAAACGAAAAACCGAATGCAATCCAAAAAAGTTATCTTATTTGAACTAAATGAAGTACCATGGCGCGTAATGCGCGATTATTGTCAGAGAAATCCTGATTCATTTTTGGCGCAGTATCTCGAAAAATGCAGCAAATACGAAACCATTGTTCCAGATGAAGGCGAATTATCACCATGGATCACCTGGCCAACCTTACACAGAGGTGTAAATAACCTTAAACATCGTATTAGCGATTTTAATCAAGACTTATCAGAGGCTAATTCAAGGTATCCCTCTGTTTGGGAAATACTTCAAAAAAACGGAATAAGCACAGGCGTTTGTGGAAGCATGCATTCTTCTCCTCCTCCTGAAAATTACCGCGATTATGCATTTTACATTCCTGACCCATTTGCAACATCTAAAACCGCCTATCCTGAATACATCGAGTCTTTTCAGGATTTTAATCTTCAAATGTCTCGTGAATCATCTCGAAACGTATCATCATCATTGAATCTAAAATCAGGTGCAAAAGTTATTTTAAATGCGCCTCGGTTAGGCTTACGCACTTCTACATTTGTTGAACTGGGAATGCATGTGCTCAACGAAAGAAAAAAACCTTGGATAAAAACACGAAGACGCACTTATCAAATGGTGCTTGCTTTTGATGTTTTTATAAAACAGTTAAAAAATACCAAACCCCAGTTTGCTACTTTCTTTACCAACCATGTAGCGTCATCAATGCACAGGTATTGGGCTGCTGCCTACCCAGGCGATTATTCTAACTTTAATATTGAAAAGGACTGGGTGGATACCTATAAGAATGAGATAAATTTTACTATGGGAGTTTTCAATCGTTTTTTTAAGGAGGTGGTTGAGTTTGTAAATAACAATCCGGGTTATAAGTTAATAGTTGCAAGCAGTATGGGGCAAGCATCTACCACAGCCGAACAAATTGATTCACAAGTGTACGTTGAAAAGCCCGAAGTGTTTTTAAACGCTCTTGGAATTCAATCTGATGAATACACTTCAGTTCCATCAATGTTTCCTCAATTTAATGTTCGCATTAATCCTGAAAGAGTAAATGACTTTAAAAACAAGCTCGAAAAAATTGTAATTGGAAATGAACCTACCACTTTTCGTTTACAAGAAAACGGTTTTTTTGCTATTGATTTTGGCCAAAAAAATGTAAGCAAGGCATTTGCTGTTGTTGATGGAGTTCAGATTCCGTTTAAAGAATTGGGGTTATATAATTTAATTATTGAAGATAAAGCTGATTCAACAGCATATCATATTCCTGAAGGTACTTGTCTTATTTATGATCCACAACTAAAGCCGCAAACACAAGAAATAAAGTCGGTATTATCTACAGCAATTGTTCCCAATATTCTTCAAAACTTTAATATTCCAATTCCACCTTATATGAAATACGAAAAAATGGATGGAATGTCGTGATAAAAGTTCTTCTGAAATTTTTCAATTAATTAAATCATTTTCTTAAAATCGGTTTCAAGATCATACTTTGAAAAGGCATGTTGAAGAAATTTGTCAAACATTCTAATGTTATGATTTGTGAGCATTTTTGGGTGAGATATAAAATGCATATAATCGGTTTCTGAAAAAAGCTTTTTATAAACAGGAAGCTTCATTCTGGTAAGTAATTCGATAGCTACACGTTCCCAATTTGAATCGAGAATATCATGCCCACTGGTAGCTGGTTTAAAATTTTGCAAATCAAGTTTAACTGCAATTTGTCCTTCACCACGATTATAGCTATGGTCATTAAACAGCTTAGTGTATAGTTTTAGAAAAAGGCGTTCAGCAAATTTTGTTACCGGGTTTATATGGATGGAAGAAATATTGAACTGATAAAAGGAACCAGCGATATCTTCAGCAGTAACGTTGTTGCTAAAGGCGTAAATATTTTTTTCAGGTGCCAATGAAAAGTCGAAATACTGTGCGTTGCTAAACAAATAAAACCCCCCCAAAACACTAAAGTCAAATTTAATATTATGCTTATTAAAAAAAGGCAAAAAATCATCAAATGGTTGTATGCACCAACCACCTGCCCGGTAAGCATCAATGTTGTAGCTTGTGTTAATAGGTTGAATAATCTGATAAAGCAACTCCATTGATCTATCAAATACCTCTTCGCGTTGTTGTATTGAACAGTGATGAAAGCGGTACTTACTGGTGTTATTTAAACGCCATTCATTTGATGAATCTATGTATTCTGCATCAAGCCAGTGGGGATGAAGGTGAGGATAAACATAATGTCCTCTTTTAACCATTGAAGCAATGTGGTTGCAAACTTGTTCAAAATCAAGTTTTATTTTGCTGTTATGGTTTTGATTTTTTTTAAGCGTTAGTAAGTAAGTTGTGTCAACAAAAAAAATGGCTTTAGCATTTTTACTTTCTATTACATCAAGCACTTTGTTGGTTGGGGTAAACAGGCATTCGGTGGTGTTTCCACTGCGGTTACCTAAAAAAAGTTCATAATCAAAGGTGATGAGTAATTTTTTTTTTTGCATAGGCTAATTAAAGAACAGTAACACCCTATTATGTACTTTGTTTTTTAGGTATTAAAATGTTTTTATAAATCGCTTCTATTTCCGATTCAATTTTTTTTTCATTAAAAAGGTCGAAACAACTTTTTGAAATTTGAAGTTGGTTATATGTGCTGTAGTTTTCTATAATTTCTTGCATCCCGTTTGCAAGTTTTGTTGCATCAAATTCATTAACCAGTATTCCATTTGATGGTGTAACAAAATCTCTTGGTCCGCCCGAATCGGTAACAACCACAGGTCTGCCGCAAGCAAAACTCTCAATAAGCACCACTCCAAAAGTTTCGTATAAACTTGATAATACAAACGAGTGGCAGGCATCTACCTCTTCTTTTACCTGCTGGCGTGATAAGGCTCCAAGAAAAGTTATTTTATTTTCAAGACCCATGCTTAAAGTCAAAGCGGTTAAATCGTCTTTTAATGGGCCATCGCCTCCAACTCTAAGCCGCACGTTTACTCCTTTTTCAATCAGTATTTTTATCGCTTCAAAAATCAGTTTGTGGTTTTTTCGGGGCAGTAAAAATGAATTGGTGAAAAATAAGAATTCTTCTCCCGGCAGGTGTTTTTTTTCCTTTACGTTTTCAAAAAATAAATCGGCCACCATATTATGGACTACAGTAAATGTATCAGATGGAAGTCTTAAAGCATTTTCAATATCTTTTTTAAAATTGTGGCTTACAATTATTGAAGCATTGGCCTTTCTAAAAATGGAAGATGACAACTTAATGTCATCTTTATGAGTTATGCTTCCATTCATAAAAGCGGTAAGATGTTCAGTAATTACTATTGGAATATTATTGGCTTTTGAAATATAAAAAGCAGCTATGCCTCCATGAAAAACCGAATGAGCGTGAATAATATCAGGAGTACCGTATTGCTCGGTGTACAAAGAAAAAACTTTTGATACCCTATCGGCAAAACGTTTATATATTACCGATCTTAGTTTTGGAATTTTTGACTGATAAATAAAGGAAAATGTAGGTAAACCATGGTCGTTAAAAAATTCATTGATTTCATCTTTTTTGCCAAACATTGCGCTTACCGGAGCAAGTTGCGGATAAATAATTCCTACCTTATGACCAGCCTTTATAAGGGCACGGGCCTGTTCTTCAAAAAAAGTACCAAGTACAGGCTCAGTAATAGATTTGTACCACGATGGAACTAAAAGTACATGCATATATTTTTATCAAATAGTAAAATTTTTAAATAGGTTAGGTGTTTACTTGGTCTATAATGTCTTTATATGGTGCACCTTTATGTTTTAGCTTTATTAAAAGGTCATACATTTTTGCCTTTACAGGATTTAAATCTATTTTCCACAGGTATCCTGTTTTTAAATCTCCACCAAAACCTTTTTTAAAACGGAAAATACCTTCTAATGCCGGATCATTATTTCCAATACGCACACCTACCAAATCGTATTTTAAAATTTCGTGCGCTTTTAATTTGCGCATCATTTGTGCATGCAGGTATTTCATGGCACCATAAAGTTTCGATTCGCCACGGCTTCCGGCATGTGTACACAAAGCAGCAAACTTTGAGTGCAGCATAAATATTCCTCCAATGGGTTCGTCATTATCATATACCACTCCGGCTGTAACATTATCACTGCCCATGCAACGATAAAAGGATTGAAAAAAATCAAATGATTCTGCTTTCATTCCAACACGCTGCATTGTTTCAGCATAACATTTATAAAAATCGCTAAGCACATTCAATCCAAATTTAACTACAGCTCCATTTTTTTCCGAATGTAAAATGGCTTTTTGGTATTTGGGATGAAATGCATTAAAGATGTCCTCGTAGTTTTGTTGAAGATTAATGACATAAGTACCAAACTCACACGAGTGAGCGCCTTCTGGTACGGCCCCCAATATTCCGTATGGGTGCGGCTGCACAAAACGAACAATTGATTTGTGTTTTAAAAAATGGGCAAGCAATTTTTTAAAAAATAATAGTTGGTCCTGTGGTAAAAGTTCCTGATTATTTCTTATAGGAGCATGCATTATTTGTCCCAAACTAAAAAACTTTGATTGAATGATGCGCACAGGTATATAGGCATCCATTTCCTTATTGTACACTATTTCCAAATCTTCTTTCATAAAGTTTTTGTAAAACAGAGTAAATCCAGATAGGAACTGGAAGGGGAAATCATTGGTGATGGCTGCCAGCGCGTTTTGATGGCGTGGATTTAAATGGCTATAAACTTCCATCAGAAAAAATCAGCTTATTGAAATAGGTTGAGGAGTGTTAGGCGTTGCATTTAAAATGGTAATGCAGTGTTGTAGTATGCGGTCGGTTGAATGTCCATCCCACATTTTGGGAACCTCGCCTTTTTTATATTTTCCTGTCAGTATTTGTTCAATTTTATTTGAAATTATTTTTATATCAAATGGAACCAGTTCGTTTGTTCCTACATCAACGGTGCTGGGTCTTTCGGTATTTGCACGCAACGTCAGGCAAGGAATTTTTCTGAATGTTGTTTCTTCTTGTATACCTCCGCTATCGGTAATAACATAAGCGCTATCGCTGATTAGTTTTTGAAAGGCAAAATAATCCAGTGGCTCGGTTAAAATTATTTTTTTGTTTTGTTTTATTCTGTCCATCAAACCAAAATCTTCTATTCGGTTTAGCGTACGCGGATGTATTGGAAATACAAGATTTACTTTTTTGGTAATATACTCTATCACATCAAGTAATTTTTTTAACCCGTTTTCAAAATCAACTGTTGCAGGGCGGTGCATGGTCATTAGCACAAAATGTTTTGGGGTTAGTTCCAGCTTTTTTAATATATCACTTTGTTGAATTTTATTGTCAAATCCTACAAGGGTATCAATCATGGTATTACCCACAAAAAATATGTTTTCTTTATTGCGGCCTTCTTTTATCAGATTACTATATCCGCTTTGTTCGGTTACAAAAAAGTAGTCGGTAATTTCATCGGTAAGAAGCCGATTAATTTCTTCGGGCATGGTGCGGTCAAAACTTCGCAAGCCACTTTCGATATGCGCAATTTTAATGTTCATTTTATTGGCAGTTAGGGCAGCAGCAAAAGTTGAATTTACATCGCCCACTACCATCATTAAATCGGGGTGATATTCATCCAGCGCTTTTTCAAGCCTAATCATTATTTCGGCCATTTGAATGTTTGCTGATGCAGGCGGAATTTCGAGCCAAAAATCGGGTTCAAGCTCAAACTGTTCAAAAAATATATCAGCCATTTTACTATCATAATGCTGACCTGTGTGTACAATGCGTATTTCAAAAGGATTACCCATTAACGTATTAACTTTTTTAAAGCGGGTAATTTTTATAAAGTTAGGGCGGGTACCTACTACTATCAAAATTTTTTTCATCAAATTGCTTTTTGCAAATGGTTTTTACGAAAAAAACCGGATAAAGGTTTAAGTGTTTTTTGCTTGTTGCGCCTTGCAAAATTAATGATAAAGGTACAGGCTGCTAAGCATATACGGTTAAGTATAAACAGTGCGATGTGCGTAATTTAAAATAAAAAAAGTACGAAATGCCAACTATTATTTCTGCATTAGCGCTTGAATATCTTCTACCTCCACAGGCATGGTTGCCATTAAATCAATGGGTGATTTATCGGTAAGAAGTATGTTGTTTTCTATACGTATACCAATGTTTTCTTCAGGAATATAAATGCCAGGCTCGCAGGTAAAAACCATTCCGGCCTTCATGGGTAAATACTTGTTTCCTAAATCATGCACATCCAATCCTAAAAAGTGTGATGTACCATGCATAAAATATTTTTTGTAGGCGGGTAAATCAGGGTTTTGTTTTTTTACATCATCGGCAGTAATCAATCCAAGTTTTATTAATTCTTCTTGCATAAGCAATCCTACTTCGGCATGATATTTTTCAATTGTGTTACCCGGCACCAGCATTTTGGTGGCAGAGCGCATTACACGTAATGTAGCATTGTAAACATCTTTTTGGCGTTGCGTAAATTTTCCGTTTACAGGTATGGTACGCGTAAGGTCTGCGGCATAGTTTGCATACTCAGCGCCAAAATCCATTAACAGCAAATCGCCATCATTACAAGGTTGGTTGTTTTGATTATAGTGAAGTACACAAGCGCTTTTTCCTGATGCGATGATTGGGTTGTAAGCATGTCCGCTGCAGCGGTTGTTTATAAACTCATGAATTATTTCCGCTTCAATCTGATACTCCATAACACCGGGTTTTACAAACTTGAGCACACGTCTGAAAGCGCTCTCGGTAACATCGATGGCTTTTTGTATTAGTGCAATTTCCAACTCATGTTTTACGGATCGTAATAGTGACATAATTTGTCCACAACGTTCAAAGTTATGGCCCGGAAACCTATCGCGCCATTGGCGTGCAAAACGTATATCACGATAAGGCACTTCGGTTGAATGGCGGTCGTTTTCGTTTATGTTTACATACACATTTTGTGTGTGATGCATTAGCATGGGAACAATGGAGTTAAAATCTTCGGTCCAGTAAACCGACTGGATGCCTGAAGTGGCGCGTGCTTCTTCCTTAGTATATTTATGACCTTCCCATACTGCTATATGCTCATTGGTTTTACGTACAAATAAAATTTCGCGGTACTGGGGTAATGGGCTGTCAGGAAAAATTACAAGAATGCTTTCTTCCTGGTCTATACCGGTTAAGTAAAACAAGTCGGCATTTTGCCTGAATGTAAAATTTTGGTCGCCACTGCGGGGCATTTCATCATTGGAATTAAAAATAGCAATAGACTTTGGCTTTAAGGCAGCCACAAATTTTTTACGGTTATCGATAAAAAGTTTGTTTGAAATGGGTTGGTATTTTATGTTCATTCTATTATAGATATATAAAGTTGTTTAATGGGGTGTGTGATTTTTAAAAGACAGCTTTTTTATAGGCAGTAAAAATAGAAAAACAATTTGCTTTGGTTTATTTTGGAGCTAATTATATATTTAATGCATTGTAGTCAGGTAAAATATCTTTTTCAGGTATAAATAACTTACTCTCTATTGATTTTACTTCAAAATCATGTCATGCTAATCCATGGTATCTATATTAATAGAAAGGTATAAGTTTATTTGGCTTATAATCAATAATAGTTTTCTTATTGTTCCTGCAATTTCAATGCATTAAAACCCCTCCCTTTTTAGTACATTTGCCCTGTTAATTACACGTATGCAAATAAAACCGGGCGAACTTTTAGAAAAAATAAACACCCCAGAAGATTTACGCAAATTAAAACCTGAGCAACTACAGCAGGTTTGTAACGAATTGCGACAATTTATTATTGATATTGTTTCGGTAAATGGAGGGCACTTTGGAGCAAGCCTTGGTGTTGTTGAGCTTACGGTTGCATTGCATTACATATTTAATACCCCTGCCGACCAACTTGTTTGGGACGTTGGTCATCAAGCTTACGGACACAAAATTTTAACCGGTCGCAGAAACGTTTTTCATACCAATAGAATTTATCAGGGCATTAGTGGTTTTCCAAAACGTTCAGAAAGTGAGTACGACACCTTTGGTGTTGGTCATTCTTCCACATCTATATCAGCTGCGCTGGGTATGAGTGTGGCATCGCGGCTTAAAAATGATAAAAACCGCCAACACATTGCCGTAATAGGCGATGGTGCCATGACAGCCGGCATGGCCTTTGAAGCACTTAATCATGCCGGAGTAGAAAACAGCAACCTGTTGGTAATACTTAATGATAACTGTATGAGCATTGACCCAAACGTGGGTGCACTAAAAGAATATTTAACCGACATCACCACATCTCATGCTTACAATAAGGTAAAAGATGAATTGTGGAAAGCCCTTGGAGTAATAAGCAAATTTGGTCCCAATGCACAGGCAATTGCACAAAAAATTGAGGGCGCTGTTAAATCAGCTTTGCTTAAACAAAGCAATCTGTTTGAGTCATTACGCTTTCGGTACTTTGGTCCTATTGATGGGCACGATGTTAACCACCTTGCCAAAGTTCTGGATGACCTGAAAAAAATTCCCGGCCCAAAAATTCTTCATTGTCTTACTATAAAAGGCAAAGGCTTTAAACTTGCTGAACAGGATCAAACCAAGTGGCATGCACCTGGATTGTTTGATAAAATAAGTGGCGAAATTTTTAAACCCCAAAATACAGCCCCGCAACCTCCCAAATATCAGGATGTATTTGGACATACCATGGTTGAACTTGCAGAAAAAAATTCAAAGGTTGTTGGAATAACACCTGCCATGCCTTCGGGCTGTTCGTTAAACATAATGATGAAAGCCATGCCCGACCGAGCTTTTGACGTAGGCATTGCCGAACAACATGCCGTTACATTTTCTGCCGGACTTGCCACACAAGGCATGATCCCGTTTTGCAACATTTACTCCAGCTTTATGCAGCGGGCTTACGACCAGGTGGTGCATGATGTGGCGCTTCAAAAATTAAATGTTGTTTTTTGTCTTGACAGAGGAGGAATTGCAGGTGCCGATGGCCCCACACACCATGGCGCTTTTGATTTGGCTTACATGCGCTGCATACCAAACATTATTGTGTCTGCACCTATGAACGAAGAAGAACTTCGCAACCTTATGTTTACCGCGCAGCACGATAACATGGGGCCGTTTTGCATACGCTATCCCCGTGGCAATGGTGTAATGATTGATTGGAAAACACCTTTTAAAGCCATACCTGTGGGCACAGGCCGCAAACTACGCGGTGGCGATGAGGTGGCAATACTTACCATTGGTCATCCCGGCAACTTTGCCATAGCCGCTTGCGATGAACTTGCAACCAAAAACATTTATCCTGCCCATTACGATATCCGCTTTGTAAAACCACTTGATCAAATGCTGTTACACGAAGTTTTTTCAAACTTCAAAAAAATTATTACCGTTGAAGATGGCTGCCTGCAAGGCGGAATGGGAAGCGCCATTGCCGAATTTATGATTGATAACGGATACGCTGCCGACATTACCCGCCTTGGCATACCCGACCGCTTTATCGAACATGGCGAACAAAAAGAACTTTATGCAGAATGTAATTTTGACAAAAACGCCATTATAAATGCCGTACTTAGTGCGCTTAATGTAAAAGTAAAAGTGTAGTATTTGCTGGTGTCAATAACTTATCCCTCTTTTAGGTCAGCGGTATTTTCATAAATTTACATTTGCAAAATTATTGTTGCGGATTTATTTTAATCAATATTGCTAATGGATAAACGATGGGTACTAAAACCGCAAGCCGATAAGGAGATAGCCGAATCTTTATCAAAACAGCTAAACATAAACCATGTGCTTGCTACGCTTTTAGTACAACGCGGCATTAGATGTTTTGATTCAGCAAAAAGTTTTTTTCGTCCTTCTCTTGATGCACTACACAATCCATTTTTGATGGCCGATATGCACAAGGCCATTGCGCGCATCGAGCAGGCAATCCATAAAAAAGAAAAGGTGCTGGTGTATGGCGATTATGATGTTGATGGCACCACCGCAGTTGCTTTGGTTTACACTTTTTTTAACGACAAATTTCAGCACTGTGGATTTTACATTCCCGACCGCAATACCGAAGGGTATGGTGTATCTATAGCTGGTATTGACTTTGCTAAACAAAATGGGTACTCATTAATTATTGCATTGGATTGTGGCATAAAAGCGATGGAGAAAGTTGATTACGCCAAACAAAAAAATATTGACTTTATAATTTGCGATCATCATCGCCCAGGTGCTGTAATTCCTGATGCTGTGGCTGTACTTGACCCAAAACGTACCGACTGTGAATATCCCTACAAGGAACTTCCAGGTTGTGGTATAGGATTTAAGTTGGTGCAGGCTTACGCCCAAAAAAACAATATTCCATTTGCTGAAATAGAAAAATACCTTGATCTGGTGGCCATCAGCATAGCAGCCGACATTGTTCCTGTTACGGGCGAAAACAGAATTCTTACCCATTTTGGACTTAAAACGTTAAATGCAAATCCTCGTCCTGGAATAAAAGCTATACTTGATGCCGGTGGTTATAAACGCGAACTTACTGTTAATGATGTAGTGTTCCTTATAGCACCCCGTATAAATGCAGCCGGCCGAATGGAGCATGGCAAACATGCGGTGGAACTTTTAATTTCAAACGATCCTGCCATTGCCAAATCTAATACCGAACGAATTAACAAAAAAAACGAAGACAGGCGCGATGTTGACAAAACTATAACCGAGGAAGCACTTGAGATTATAAGCAACGATAAAAATTTTGCAAACCGTAAATCAACGGTGGTGTATAATCCCAAGTGGCATAAGGGTGTGATAGGAATAGTAGCATCACGTTTAACAGATAAATTTTACCGGCCCACTGTTGTGCTTACCATGTCAAACGGTCAAATCGCAGGCTCTGCCCGATCGGTAAAAGACTTTGATGTTTATAATGCCATTGAAGCATGCGCACCTTTGCTTGACCAGTTTGGTGGGCATATGTATGCTGCAGGCCTTACCATGTTTCCACATAACATCGAAAAGTTTATTCAAAAATTTGAGGAGGTAGTTTCCTCTACCATTCAGGATTACATGCTTACTCCAGAAGTTGAAATTGATGCTACCATTGACTTAAAAGATATAACGCCTTCGTTTTATAATATTTTAAAACAGTTTGCTCCGTTTGGTCCTGGTAACATGGCTCCTGTTTTTTTAACCAATAGTGTAAAAGATAAAGGTATGGGACGTATTGTTGGTAACAATCATCTTAAACTTTCATTGCAACAAAATGGAAACAAAACTGCTTTTGACAGTATTGCATTTCAGCTTGGTGAGCATCACCCCGAAATTGAAAAAGGAAAATGTTTTGATGTTTGCTATCATGTTGAAGAAAATAAGTTTAACGGATTTACATCACTTCAATTAAACATTAAAGATTTAAAATTTATTAACCAAACAAACCTACACAGCCAAAAAAGCAACAGTGCATCCAACATGGTTGTTTAATTTTGTTACGAAAAAAAAGAAAAATGGAAGAAAAAAAAGAAAATCAACTTAACATTGAGTTAACCGAAGACATGGCTGACGGAATTTACAGCAACTTAGCCATAATTACCCACAGCAATTCTGAATTTGTTGTTGACTTTATACGTGTAATGCCGGGTGTTCCTAAGGCAAAAGTAAAATCGCGCATTGTGCTTACACCACAACATGCAAAACGATTGCTTGGAGCATTAAATGAAAATATTCAGAAATACGAAGCTATACACGGCACCATAAAACAAGTTGAAGGAATGGGAATACCATTAAACTTTGGTGGTCCAACAGCGCAGGCCTAAAAAATATTACTTACGATTTTGTGCAACGGTGTGCTTTATATAATCAACTATAACTGTTGTATCGGTGCCCGGTGCAAAAAGTTTGCCCACGCCCATCTCGTTTAGTTTTTTCATATCCGCATCAGGAATAATTCCTCCTCCGGTAAGTAGCACATCATCCATTTTATTTTCGCGCATAAGCGAAATAATTTTTGGAAAAACCGTCATGTGTGCGCCCGAAAGAATGGATACACCAATTACATCCACATCTTCCTGCAAGGCTGCGGTTACCACCATTTGTGGTGTTTGCCGTAAGCCGGTGTAAATTACTTCCATACCTGCATCGCGCAAAAAAGATGCAATAACTTTTGCTCCACGGTCATGCCCGTCTAAACCCACTTTAGCTATTAATACGCGTATTGGCCTTTTCATGCTGCTAAAGTATTGAATAATGGAAAGAGAAAATTAATTGTTTGTTGTGTTTAGCGATTTTTTGAAAACAAAAAGAAATCAAAAAGAATAGTGGGCTTATGGCATTATGGCCATTCCATACGGATTTACGCCCAACTCATATTTAAATCCAGGTACAAGTTCAAGTGTGTTCATATCAATTATGGTGAGGTAGCCATTGCGTCCGGCACATGATGCACTGTGATGTGGGGTGGAACCTGAAGCATCCACATTACGGTTGGCTACATAAACTACATTTTCAATATCGTCAACCACAAGTCCATGAGGATTGGTGCCTGTGGCTATTTTTTTTACAAAAGTTAAACTGTTGTAATCAATAACACATACCGAACCTTTGGTGCCGTTATACGGGTCGTCAGTACAACTTACAAACAAATACGGTTTTGTGTTTGATAACGAAAATTCCTGTGGTAAAAGTCCTACAGGTATTGTAGCAGTAAGGATGTTGTTGCTTGTATTATACACAAGCACCTGGGCAGGCGATTCGCAGGTAACAAAGTAGTAGGAATAATCGGGTGAAAAAATTATTTCGTGCCCACGTGATGAACCAGAAGGCATTAAAATTTTTTGTGGCGGTAAATTAATGTCTGGAAAAGTTGTTGATGCAATATAAATACATCCATTGTCCTGATCGGTAATATACAACTTGCTACCATCCTGATTTACGGCAGCACCATGTGGGGTAGAAAAATCAATTATTGAGTTGGTAGTAACTGAAGTCATTGCACCCATTAAATTTATTTTGGCAATTCGATGATTATCATAATCAACTGCATAAGCATTTTTTGAATCGGGACTAATGGCAACCAAACCCCATCGGCCCGATACAGGGAAGGGAAAAGATTGTGACTTTGCAATATCCACTTCATCAATAAATTCATCGGTAACTGCATCAAAACGCTGAATAAAATTGCGCGGAGTGCTCCCGCCCCCACTTGTATCATTAAGGCTTGAATAAAAAGCAATCAAATAATATTTTCCATCAGGTGTATAGCGCACTGCATGTGGCGACTCAGGAGGAGTGGCTCCCGCAAAATGCCCGACTTCAAAAAACTTCATTACACTTCGACTTTTTATATCAAACACTTCTATCTGGTCGCAAGCCTGGTTGGTTACCAAAAATTTTCTGCGCGATGCATCAAACGGAAACATCAACTCACCACAACGGTTTTTTGCGCCATCGTTAATCCAGCTTTTTAGGGTAACCATTTCATCATGCGAAAGAGGTGGTTTATTCACGGGCATTTTTGGCAACTGCCCGGTAAATCCTAAATCATCAAACGTATTGCAAAAAGTAAAAAGCGTGCTGTATTCGGTATTGCCTGGAATTACAACTGCGCCCGAATAGTTTCCTTTTTTCATGGCAGCCCAGTTTGAAAGATCAAGCCCGCTGGATGCCTCGTAACTTTTTGAGTTATGACAACCGGCAGTGGCGCATTTGTTTACAAGTATGGCAGCCACTTCATCAGGGTAGTCATTGCACGTTGGGTTGGTTGCTTCGGAAACTTCGGGTTTTTCGTACGTGCATGATGAAACAATACTAACTATAAGCGTACATACAATTGCAATGAAAAAATTCTTAGTCATCATTTAATAATTATTTTTTGAGAAGAGGTAATATTACCCGAACTAATTTTTATCACATAAATACCATTTCCAGTTTTTGCTAAATCAAAAAATTCTTTTTGTTTTATTGTGTAGCGTTCAAAAACTTTTTTTCCTAACACATTTATTATTTCAATCTTCTTTTCACTATTGTCGTTAACTTCAAAATCAACTATCAGATTTTGGCTGGCAGGATTTGGATAAACCTGAAATGAAAAATCTGAACCCATTGCCGGTATTATTCCTGATGTGCATCCGGCAAGGTTGTTTGTGTAAAAACCCAATCCTCCTGCAAAACAACCTACAATAATTTCAGGCGATGCATCATTGTTTAAATCGGCAAGTGCTGGGGCGCTTCGGTACGGTTCAAAAATGTTGTAAGCAGTTGCTGTTACAAGATTAAAATTCCCGGCAAGATTTCCGGTTATGTTATCGAACAAAAAACAATATCCGCTTTCTGACCCAACCAACAATTTTTGCTGTCCGTTTTCAATAAACAGGCAAGGAATGCTGTTGCCATAAATTGTCCAGGTAGTGTTGGTAACATTTATGCCTCCAAGGTTGCCGGTAACAAATGTAAAAACAGGATTGGTGGCTGTGCCCGTATTGTGATAATAATAAATTCTTCCAAACGTTTCGCCAACAATTAAGTCAAGAAGCAAGTCGCCATCCATGTCAACCAACTGCGGAGCACTGTTTGTTCCCACATCAATGCCTTGGTAGTTTACACCACCTGCAGCTAATGAAAAAGTTCCTCCGCTATTGGTAAACAAATAAAAAATTCCATCCGAATTTCCCACCAGTAAATCTGCGTCACCATCTCCATCAATATCGCCAAATGTGGGAACAACATCGGTTAGAGCATACTGTTGTATATTGGCAAAATCGGGAGTAATAAGTTCAAACGCAGGGCAACCATTTACCTGTGTAATATTGCGATAATAGGATATTGCTCCTTCAAGGTGCACGTTGCCAGTATTGGTAATCATGTATCCTTTGTTACCAATAAACAAATCTTTTTTTCCATCATTATCAATGTCAAAAAAAACCGGGTACGAAGCTGAGCCTACATCAATCATCTCTTCGGTTAAAAAACGGTTTTTGATAAATTGAAAATAATAATTGGTATTGTTACCTGTGTTTTTGTAAAATAAATTGTTGTTATAATTTTCTGATTGGTTTTCGGTACACGATGACACAATTAAATCTTTGTTGCCATCGTTATCGGCATCAAATAAAAACGGGCTTGGAAAAGTAACATAGTTAACAGAAGAATTGTAAAATGGGAAGATGGTGTCCTGGTAATCCATGGAATCATTTACGCCAGCAAGTGTGGCGGCATTATTTAAATACAAAAGGTTATTGCCAAGCAAATCGCCATTAATTAAATCTTTATCTCCATCACCCCCTTCGTCATAGGCAATCATGCACGAGCCTGAGTGCAATCCGTCATTTGCTTTTGATGCATTGCCAGGTGCGGCAAGCCTTAACAAACCCAGCGTGGCCGAATTGCTGAATGAGTTTAACTGAAAATGAGCAAAGGTGTCTTCCAACTGCAAATACACAAGTGTATCGCATTTGTTAAACATTTCCTTTCCCATGTTTTCATGATACTCCACAGTTTGTCCGGTTACTTTAAAAGTTAAAATATCCAAATCACCATCGTTGTTTACATCAGTAAATGCAGGAACGTTTACCGGCAGTGCAGTTAAATTTTGAATGGAACATGGCAACGGAAATGGGGCGATATAACAGGAAGTTAAACTATTAAATTCCTGTAAAAAACTTAATGTTGTACCACTGGATGTATTCCTGTAAACTTTTATTCCGCCTGTTGCAATGTTGTAACAAAAAATATCTTCAAGTCCATCGCAGTTAAAATCAATAAGCGTACACCAACCTGTCATGTCTTGAGGAAAAAACTGTTCATATTGTGGAGCATATAAATAGTCAACTGTTTGGGCTGTGCCCTTGTTTATAAACGTGCGCATTTTATATACACCCGGATAAATAGAATTAAACTGCTTATCGAAGACAAACAAATCCTTTATACCGTCAAAGTTTAAATCAATGGTGCTGAACAAGGCAGAATTAAAACCTCCAGACCAGGGGTTCTTTAAAGGAAGATTGTTTTGATAAACCTGAGGCAAAGTGGTTTTAAAATGCGGCTGTGCTGATGTTTGCAACACAAAAAAAAGAGCAACAGCAAAAAGCGTTGTGTTGATTAAATTTTTTTTCACGGCAAAAAATTATTTAACAATTAGTTTTTGAGTAATGGTTCTGTCGTCTTCTGTTATTTTTATAAAATAAATTCCTGCGCCAAGATTATTTACATCAACCGATTCTTTTAATTGAGCACTATTTATTTGCTTTATCAGTTTTCCGGGCATATCAAATAATTGCAGACTTCTGTTTTTTGCGTTTCTTTTTTTAAACTCAACAACAAACCTGTCGTAAGCCGGGTTTGGATAAACTGTAAACTCAAAATTATTTTCATTGTTTTCAAATATACCTGTAGCACAGGTTGAGTAATATGAAAGTCCGCCTGCAAAGCAACCTGTTATAATGTCCATGCAGCCATCGGCATTTAAATCATCCATATCGGCACTTAGCCTGTATGGTTCATACACATCAAATGCCGAAGTGCTTACAATATTAAATGTACCCGACAGGTTACCATCAATGTTATCGTACACAAATAAGTATCCGTTTTCGTTTCCCACCATTAACTTATGCGAGCCATTGTCTAAATACATGTGGGGTACACTAAATCCAATGTTGGGGTTGTATTGTTGATTGCAAACATTAACTCCACCAAAGTTATTTGATGCAAGTGTAAATACAGGAATGGTTAGGCTGCCAGTGTTTTGATAATACCATACTTTTCCAAACATTTCGCCTATTATCAGGTCTAGTAAACCATCATTGTTTACATCCACCAATTGTGGTGCGCTAAATGCACCCACATCAATGCTTTGATAATTTATTCCATTGGGTGCAAGTGTAAATACTGCAGGGTTGCCGCTGCCGGCTGTGTTGTTAAACAGGTACAAGTTGCCGTCATAGTTACCTAATATCATATCGTCATCACCGTCATTATCAATATCGCCAAAGGTGGGTTGAATGTTTAACAAATTATATTGTCGAAGGCTTGCATAATCAACAGATATTTCGGCAAACGAAAGCACACCGCCTGCCGAAGTATTTTTATAAAATGCCAATGCAGATTCATAGTGATGAATGGGTGCGTTAGAAACAAAATATCCATAGTTGCCAATAATCAAATCTTTTTTCCCATCAGCATCAGCATCAAAAAAAGTAACATTAGCTCCTGAGCCAACATCAATCATCTCATCTGTAAGGAAACGTTTTTTGGTATAATGAAAAACGTGATTGACATTGTTGCCCGTATTTTTAAAAAACCAGTTGTTTACAAAATCTTCTGTTTTATCTTCTGAGCAGGGTGTTACTACCAAATCTTTTATCCCATCATTATCAGCATCAAAAATATAGGGGGCAGTAAATTTTACAAAGCTTACGGTGGTGTCATATGATGGAAATCCAATATCCTGTGATGTGATACTATCCTGCCAATAAAGCGGACTGTTTATGTTTGGTGAATTATCAAGATATAATAAACTATCACCAAGCACATCACCATTTAGCAAATCAATATCACCATCTCCTGCTTCATCATATCCAAGCATGCATGAACCATTGTGTAATTGCGTTTTTTCTTCGTCACCCAAATTGGATGTTAAATAGTGGCAATTGTTAAGTATAGCCGAATTGGTAAAATTGCTAAGTGAAAAAGCTCCCCAGCATTGGCGTTTCTGATGCATTACCAATGTATCGCAACGGTTAAATAATTCCTGTGCCATGTTTTCGTGGTACTCAACTGCTCCACCAAGAATGGTAAAGGTTAGTACATCCAAATCTCCATCGCCATTTACATCAATAAGAGCCGGTTGGTTTTGGCTGCTTACATACAGGTTGGCATACGTACTGCCTAAGTACATCGAGTAAATTAAACTATATGCCGGAGAAAAAGACAAACCGCCACCTGTGGTGTAATCATTATGATATACCTGCATGCCGCCAGCATATGTATAGGTAAAAATATCTTCCTTGCCATCGCAGTCATAGTCCACAAGCAAAACCCAATCGTGCATGTCTTGAGGAAATTTTTGTTCGTACTGTGGTGCGTACGTATAATCGGCTTGCCCGCTTATGCCATTATTGATAAATGTTCTAATCTTAAATGCACTTGGATATGAAGTGTTAAACTGGTGATCAAACAAAAACAAATCTTTACGGCCATCGCCATTCATGTCAATGGTATTAAAAACAGGAGCGTTTAATCCGCCCGCCCAGGCATTTTTTAGCGGACTGCCATTAATGGTTACAGAAGGTGTGGTGTATTTGTAAAATTTTGGAAGTTGTCCATGCATATTGACTGTACAACACAGCAGTAGCAAGCTAATAGGTAAGTAAGTGTTTTTCATGATGCTGGCGATTTATTTTAAAATGTTTACCAAAATTAGAATTTTTAAAGCAGGGATTGTATTTTTATAACGAAATTTTTACAACAGGTATTCACTAATTAACAATAATCTTACATAACTATTATGCCATCATTTGACATCGTTAGCCAGGTTGATATGCAAAAACTTGATAATGCTATAAACGTAGTAAACAAAGAAATTAGTACACGTTATGATTTTCATGACTCAAAAACAGAAGTTGAACTTGATAAAAAAGAGTGGCAGATAAAAATTGTTACCGAAAACGATATGCGCATGGATGCCATACGCGATATAATAATTGGCCGTGGAATGAAACAAGGCGTTGACCCTAAAAGTTTTGATTTTGGAAAAGACCACTATGCATCAGGAAATATGATACGTAAAGAGGTGAAAATTAAAAATGGTATTGATAAAGAAACAGCCAAAAAGATTGTGAAAATTGTAAAAGAAACAGGGCTAAAGGTTCAGGCATCCATAATGGATGACAAGGTACGCGTTACCGGTAAAAAAATTGATGATTTGCAAGCCACAATCGCTAAAGTAAAAAGTGCAAATGTTGAGTTGCCATTGCAATTTGATAATTTCAGATAATGATAATTATCATGTAACTTTTTATAAAATGTACGTAAAATTGAAAACGAAAAAAACACATCATGCAAGTAGAAAAAAAATCAGGCCTTACCCGAAAACAATTTATTGATCAGCATTTGAAACCCGGTGTACCTGTTGTGCTTACCGATGCTACCAAACAGTGGCCTGGCCGCGAAAAATTTACGCCCGAATTTTTTAAAAAAAATTATCCCGACAAGGAAATAACTATAAACGGTAAGCAGTACAAGTTTGGTGTTTTTATTGACCTTATGTTAAACTCAACAGCAGATAATCCTGCACCTTATCCATGCAAGTTTTTATTAAACACACATTTTCCTGAATTGCTTGGTGATGTTTTACCCCGATTTGAATTTGCAATGCCCGACCGCATAGGTTCACCCTTGCTGCCCAAAGCCGCCATGCCCAGCGCAGCGGCCCTCGAGGTTTTTTTGGGTGGCCCCGGTGGAAAATTTCCTTATCTCCACTACGATTATTTGCACCTGTACACATTCATTAATCAAATGTATGGTGATAAAGAGTTTACTGTTTATCCTCCGGGACAGGAAAACCTTGTTTATGCCGACCCTGAAAACCCGTGGCGCTCAACAATAGAAAACCACCAGGAACCCGACTATGAAAAATACCCGTTATTTAAAAATGCCACTGCAAGCAAAGTAGTGGTGGGGCCGGGCGAAACCATGTTTATTCCATGTGGGTGGTGGCACACTGCAAAATCAATAACTCCTACTGTTTCCATTGCACTTGATTTATTAACACAAGCCAATTGGAATGCTTTTAGAGAAGATGTAAAATTTGAAACCGGTAAGCGCAGCAAAACCAAAGCCATGCTGCTTGATTCCTATCTTGCCTTTGCCGGTATTGCTTTTAATGTGATTGAAAAAGCAAAAGGGTATTAACACTTCCTGTTGCATTTAAGAAAGTATCTGCTTGCTATTTAACCTTCAGCTATACACTTTCAACTGTAAATAAGTTCACTCTTATTTCCTGATTTGCGTATTATAAAAATTTTATTTTAGCGCAGCAGAATAAAACCACATTATGAAGTTAGCAGCTAAAATTTTAGCCATTGCTTTTTTTATCCCCTTAATTTGTTTTTCGCAGCGCGAGGAAAGACCTAAGTATGCACCAGGCCGTGACAAACACCGAAATAAAACCGATGAACTTGGCCAACGGCAAGGCGTATGGAAATATTACAACGAAGCGGGAGAACTAACTAATGAAATAGAATACCTTGATGATGTGCGTAACGGAGTTTCTAAAAAATATTATCCGTATGGAAAAATAATGGAAGAAACAGAGTATGCCAATGGAATTAAAGAAGGAGAATTTAAAAGGTATTATTACAACGGGCAAACCAAAGTTGAGGGTGAGTACATTAATGGAAAAAAAGCCAACAAGTGGACTACCTATTTTAGCGATGGCGAAATAAAAAATGAGGGGCCTTATAAAAATAATTTGAAAAACGGTGTTTGGAAAACTTATGACAGAAAAGGAAAGCTAACCAGCCAAACCGAGTATAAAATGGGCGAGGATGTAAAAGCAATAGCAGAAGCCAAAGCTGCCGAGGAAAAAGCAAAAAAAGCAGCGGCTGCCAAAAAAGCTGGAGATAACAAAAAACTTCCGCCCGGTGCCAAAGGAGGCACTGCTCCTACCACAGCTCCACCTCCAAAAAAATAGTTCAAAGTTTAATGTTTAAAGTTAGTTAACCTTGCCAATAAAAATCAAGCACTAATTATAACAACTTTAAAATCCAAACGTTAAACACTAAACTTTTTTTCATGAACGCATACATCTTATCAGGTTTTCGCTCCGCTGTGGGCAAAGCCCCCCGTGGCAAATTTAAAAACACGCGCCCTGATGATTTGGCCGCGTTGGTGGTAAAGCATTTGGTAAATTCAATTCCAAATCTTGATAAAGAACAAATTGATGATGTAATTGTAGGCAACGCAACCCCTGAGGCCGAACAAGGGCTTAATATTGGCCGTATGGTTTCGCTTATGGGATTGGATACAGTAAAAGTTCCCGGCATGACCGTAAACCGTTATTGTGCATCCGGTTTAGAAACCATTGCCATTGCTGCTGCAAAAATTAATTCAGGATTAGCCGATTGTATTGTAGCTGGTGGTGTTGAGTGTATGAGCCCGATTCCCTTTGGCGGCTGGCGCATAGTACCTAATTACGAAGTTGCTAAAAATCATGGCGATTGGTATTGGAACATGGGGCTAACTGCCGAAGCAGTAGCTCATGAATACAATATCTCACGAAATGATCAGGACGCTTTTTCACTTTCATCACATCAAAAAGCAGTTAATGCTATTAACAAAGGTTTTTTTAAAAATGAAATTGTTCCCGTTAAAATAGAAGAAACCTACCTTGACGAAAAAGAAAAAATTCAGGTTAAAGAAATGATAGTTGATACCGATGAGGGCCCCCGTCAGGATACAACATTGGAAAAACTGTCAACTCTTAAACCTGTGTTTGATGCAAAAGGCTCCGTTACTGCTGGCAACAGCTCGCAAACAAGTGATGGTGCATCTTTTGTAATCGTAGTGTCCGAGGCAATGTTAAAGAAACTCAATGCCACTCCTGTGGCACGTTTTGTTTCCTATGCCGTTAGTGCCCTCGAGCCGCGCATTATGGGCGTGGGCCCGGTATATGCAATACCATCTGCACTCAAGCGTGCTGGTTTAAAACAATCCGATATTCAACTCATCGAACTTAACGAGGCTTTTGCATCCCAATCACTGGCAGTAATACGCACACTTGATTTAAATCCTGAAATAATAAATGTAAACGGTGGAGCCATTGCTTTGGGACATCCACTTGGTTGCAGTGGTGCCAAACTTACTGTACAACTTTTAAATGAAATGCGAAGGCGCAAATTAAAACATGGTATGGTTACCATGTGTGTGGGAACCGGGCAGGGTGCAGCCGGCATTTTTGAGTTTTTGAACTAAGTTGGTTTTGTATTTGGGTACATTATAATTTTTTCTTGTATTCCCAATCACAATTATGTGCCATGACAGTTTTTAAATTTTTTTCCGCTACCGCAAGGGCAAGGGTCATTGCGGCCTACTTTAACTTCGGCTTTTGCAGGTTGCTGCTTTTGGGGTGGGGGAGGGCCTGACGGCTTTGCAGCCTGTGTTGGTGCACTTCCAGCACCTGTATGGCTTGTTTGAAGTCGGCTCATATCAGTTCGTTGCGGAGGACGTGCTTCTTTTACGTTTTCGGGGTTTTGTTGTGGTATGTATCCTTTAAACAAAAACGAAATAATATCTTTATTTACCCTGTCGAGCATTTGCTTAAATAATTCAAATGATTCGAATTTGTAAATAAGCAGCGGGTCTTTTTGTTCGTATACCGCATTTTGAACGCTTTGTCGCAAGTCATCCATTTCGCGCAGATGCTCGGTCCATGCATCGTCAATAAACGACAACACAACCGTTTTTTCAAATGCTGTAATCAACTCTTTGCCTTTGCTTTCGTGCGCCTTTTTTAAGTTGGCAACTACATTTAATCCTTTATGCCCATCAGTAAATGGTACCACAATGTTTTCTATCTGGTGTCCCTGATTGGTAAAAATATTTTCGATTACAGGAAATGCTTTATCGGCAATTAGTTTTGACTTTTGCCTGTAATGCTCATGTGCTGTTTCAAAAATTTTGGGAGTTAAGTCTTCCGCCTTTGCCTGTAAAAAAGTTTTTTCATCAATAGGTGACTCAATACTTAGGTAGCGAATTAAATCCATGGTAAAGGCATTATGGTCGCGGTTTCCATCGTAGCTGTTTACAATGCTTTCGCTAACATCGTATTGCATGTTTAACAAGTCAAGTGCAAGCCGCTCGCCAAACAATGCGTGTCTGCGTTTTTTGTAAACTACTTCACGTTGAGCATTCATCACATCATCGTACTCAAGCAATCGTTTACGCATTCCAAAGTTGTTTTCTTCCACTTTCTTTTGTGCACGCTCAATTGACTTTGAAATCATACTGTGCTGAATCACTTCACCCTCTTCAATTCCCATTCTGTCCATAAGTTTGGCAATACGCTCGCTGCCAAACAGCCGCATTAAATCATCTTCTAGCGATACAAAAAATTGTGATGATCCCGGGTCTCCCTGCCTTCCTGCACGTCCTCGCAACTGACGGTCAACCCTGCGTGATTCATGCCGCTCGGTACCAATAATAGCAAGCCCGCCTGCATCTTTTACACCGGGGCCAAGTTTAATATCTGTTCCACGGCCTGCCATGTTGGTGGCAATGGTTACCGTGCCAGCAAGCCCGGCTTCAGCAACAATGTCAGCTTCTTTTTTATGAAGTTTTGCATTTAACACATTATGTTTAATGTTTCGCAACTTTAACATGCGGCTAAGCAATTCAGATATTTCAACCGAAGTGGTTCCCACCAGCACAGGCCTCCCCGCTTTGGTAAGCTTATCAATATCTTCAATTACTGCATTGTATTTTTCACGTTTGGTTTTGTAAACCAAATCTTCACGGTCGTCACGTATTATTTTTTTGTTGGTAGGAATTACCACTACATCCAATTTGTATATCTGCCAAAACTCACCTGCTTCGGTTTCGGCTGTACCCGTCATACCGGCAAGTTTATGGTACATTCTGAAATAGTTTTGAAGCGTAACTGTAGCGTACGTTTGTGTTGCTGCTTCTACCTTTACACTTTCTTTTGCCTCAATGGCCTGGTGCAATCCATCTGAGTAACGCCTGCCCTCAAGCACACGACCGGTTTGCTCGTCAACAATTTTTATTTTGCCGTCAGCAATAATGTATTCCACATCTTTTTCAAAAAGTGTATAGGCTTTTAATAATTGGTTTATGGTATGTATTCGTTCAGACTTTACAGCAAAGTCGCGCATAAGGGTTTCTTTGCGTTCGAGCTTTTCTTCAGTGGTGCCACCGGCTTTTTCTATTTCGGCAATTACGCTACCCACATCAGGCATAACAAAAAATTGTTTGTCGTCAATGTTTGCCGTTATAAGCTCAATGCCTTTTTCGGTAAGTTCAACAGTGTTATTTTTTTCGTCAATTACAAAAAGTAATTCAGCATCGGCCTTGTGCATTTCGCGCTGCTGATCCTGCAAGTGATAGTTTTCTGTTTTCTGAAGCAATGCTCTTACTCCCTGTTCGCTCAAAAACTTTGTAAGTGCTTTGTTTTTTGGTAATCCCCGATGCGCTCTAAAAAGTGGCATGCCGGCTTCGTCTAATTTACCTTCGGCAAATTTCTTTTTTGCATCGGCAAGTGCAGTGTTTAAGTAATTGCGTTGTGCATTTACAAGTATTTCAACTTTAGGTTTAAGCTGATAAAATTCCTGTATATCTCCTTTAGGTGTGGGTCCTGAAATAATTAACGGAGTACGTGCATCGTCAATCAGTACACTATCTACCTCGTCAACTATTGCAAAATGGTGTTCGCGTTGCACCATCTCATCCGCATTGCGTGTCATGTTATCACGCAAGTAGTCAAACCCAAATTCATTGTTGGTGCCGTACGTAATATCGGCAAGGTATGCTTTGCGCCTTTCGACCGAGTTTGGCTGATGCTTATCAATACAGTCAACTGTTAAACCTAAAAATTCAAAAATAGGGCCGTTCCATTCCGCATCGCGCCTTGCCAGATAATCGTTTACAGTTACCACATGCACGCCACAACCGGCTAATGCATTTAGGTAAATAGGTAATGTTGCAACCAGCGTTTTACCTTCACCTGTTGCCATCTCTGAAATTTTTCCCAGATGCAAAACGCTTCCTCCAATCAATTGCACATCATAATGAATCATATTCCAGGTAACTTTTCCTCCTGCAGCGGTCCATGTGTTGCTGTAAATAGCCTGGCTGCCTTCAATGCGGATGCCATCACGTTTTAGCACCAAATTTTTATCATTGTCATTTGCAGTTAGAGTACATTCTGTATTTTCCGAAAATCGTTTTGCTGTTTCTTTTACCACAGCAAATGCTTCGGGCTGTATTTGGGTAAGAATTTCTTCAATCTTTTTTTTGCGCTCTTTTTTTAACGCATCCACTTTTGAATATAATGCTTCTTTTTCAGTTGCATTCATCTCAGGATTTGACTCGGCTTCTTCAGCAAGCTGTTGTAATTCCGTATCGGTATCTTCAACGTAGTTGGCAATTCGCTGTTTAAACTCAGCGGTTTTGTTTCGAAGCTCGTCATTCGACAAATTTTTTATCTGTTCATGTGCATCGTTAACCAATGCAATGATTGGAGAAAGTTCTTTTAAATCTTTTTCGGCTTTGCTTCCAAAAAGTTTACCGATGGCTTTGTTTACAAAATCTAACATTTTATCTGAGGGACTATTATTTTTAATGAGCCGCCAAAGATAAGCAATTGCCTGTGTAGCGAGGTATTAAAGAACCAGGCCCTTAAGTTTTAACTTTAATTTGTTTTCGATTTTGTTAATAGCAGAAAATCGAATGGCTAAGGCGGTAGGTTTGGCTTTGGGTTTCTTTTTAGGTGTGGCGCTTATTGCGTTAGGAGTAGCTTTTTTATAAGGTTTTACTACATTCCACTTAAATTTAAGGCCGGTAAGATTTTCGATTTCTTCAATTTTTACCTGATACGTTTTACCGTCTTTAAATTTGATGTGTTCAAATACATCTTCATCGGCAGCAGCTAATCGGGCTGCAACAGGTGTAGCCTTTTTTAAAATAATACCATCGCGAACTAAAAATTTTTCCTGACTCATAATAAAGCCAACAGCGTAAGCTTTGCCATTACTTTTTGTCCACACCACAATTTTCCAAAACAAGTTAGGGATTTTAACCTCCGTGCTTTTTACTTTTGTAACAAAGGTGCCATCGGTTTTGGTAAGCACAGGCCCGGTAAATACGGTTGCTTTCAAATTGTTTTCATCGGCACCGTTGTGCAAAATGGCTGCCTCTAGTTCGGCCCATATTTTTTTGTTAAGGTCGCTGTGCTGAGGTGTGCAGTTGGGAAAGTAAAACGTTTTTTTTCCTGCTTCAAGCGATAAATTTTTTTCTCCCCATTCAGGATCTTCCCGCCTTACCAGGTGGCCTTTGTCAAAGTTGCTTTTTTTTGCTGTATAAAGACTTGATCCCCATTGTTCATCGGCTTTTATGCGTGTATCGTTTTTCCATCCATCAATACGTGGATTGTCCTGCCATTGGCTGCCATCAATGTTTACAGCTGTAAAATAAGCGAATCTTCGGCTTTTGCACATCACTACGCTATAGTGTATGTAATCAAGTTTGGTGTTACCACCATCAAAGGTTACAACATCCTTTTTTTGAGAGGCTGATAAAACAGGTAACTTTATTTTGTGGTTATCACCAAGAAAATTTTCGACATAACCAACTGTAATTTTTTTAGCCATGGCAATAAAATTAAGTCTCGAATTTTATTTTATCAGTTCAATTGTTCCATGATGCTTTCTCTTTTCTCCGTTTATCAACTCCACTTCTGCAACAAAATAATACGTGCCCGCATTGCACTCTTTTCCTTTTGAAGTACTGCCTGTCCAAAATGGGTTACCCGTTGATGTATATTGGTTAACAACATTTCCCCATCGATTGTAAATAGTAATTTCAAAATTTCGTATTCCGGTACCACTAAAACTAAAACTTTCATTTATACCATCGTTGTTAGGTGTAAATACATTAGGAATAGTGTAATTCACAATTTCAATCACTTCAATTAAAACCGAATCGTAATCAAAACAAATTCCCTCTTTTGTGCCTTCAAGCACAACCCAGTATGTGCCACCACTGGTAAATGTGTGCGATGGGTTAGTGGAGTTAGCAGTACCGCCATCGCCAAAATTCCAATTATACGTGGCAGCATTTGTACTTTGATTGGTAAACGATACTAAAAGTGGTGCAACACCCGATACAACACTTGGTGTAAATTCTACATCAATATTGCTTAGTGTGGTAGTTACAACATCGGAGTCGGCACCGCAAACATTTGTTACAGTAACACTAAAAACACCAGCCGTTGAAACATTGATGGAAGAACTTGTAGCTCCGGTTGACCACAAAATACTTCCTGTTGTGTTAACAGATAAAGTAAGGGCGCTTCCCGGGCAAATTAATCCCCCATTAGCAATTGTAATTTGTCCATTAGGTAATTGATTAACGGTAACGCTTTGCGTGGCTGTGCTGCTGCCGCATGTGTTGGTTGCTGTAACTGTATAGTTTCCTGTTTGAGAAACTGTAATTGAAGTTGATGTTGCACCAGTTGACCACATATAAGATGATGCACCGCTTGCCGTAAACGTTACCGAGCCTCCCTGGCAAAAAGTTGTTGGGCCGCTTGCAGAGAGTGTAGCAGTTGGTAATGGACTTACTGTTGTGGTTGTTGTAGCTGTACTTGTTCCGCATTGGTTAGTAACTGTTACCGTAAATGTGCTTGCTGTATTTACAGATATAGATGCAGTAGTTGCGCCTGTTGACCATAAAAATGTTCCGCTGCCTGATGCAGTAAGTACTGTTGAACTGCCCTGACAAAAGGAAAGTGTTCCGGAAATAGAAGCAACAGGAGGACTTAATACAGTTACACTTTGAGTTGCTGTTTGCTGCCCACACGATGTGGATGCGGTAACGGCATAAACTCCTGTAGCTATAACTGTAATTGAAGGTGTAGTAGCACCGGTTGACCAATTGTAAGCTGTGCCTCCACTTGCGGTAAGTGTTACCGATTGCCCCTGGCAAAACGTGGTAGGGCCGCTTGCGCTGATGTTTATTGTTGAAGCAGGATTTACAGTTACCTGCTGCGAGGATGTGGCCGTGCCACATGAATTAGTAAGTGTAACCACATAATTTCCTGTTGATGTAACTACAATAGAATTTGTGGTTGCACCTGTTGACCATAAAAATGTACCACTGCCATTAGCCGTTAAAATTACTGAGTCGCCTTGACAAAAAACCACAGGCCCGCTTGCAGTAATGTTTACGGCAGGTGTGGTTGTAAGTGTAACAATAACCTGTGCCGAATCGGTTCCGCAACTATTTGTAGAAGTAACAGTGTATGTGCCGGCAGTACTTACTGTAATAGAAGGAGTAGTTGCACCGGTTGACCATGTGTAAGTATTTCCGCCTAAGGCATTAAGTGTTACCGAATCGCCTGCACATAAGGCAGTAGGTCCGCTGGTAGTAATAGTAACAAAAGGCCCTGTACTTGCAATCACCAATTGTGATGCGGTTGAGTTTCCGCACGAGCCTGTTGCAGTAACAGTGTATATACCCGATGATGAAACAGTAATTGATGCAGTAGATGCTCCTGTTGACCAACTATATGAACCTCCACCCGCAGCAGTAAGAGTTACCGAATCGCCAATGCAAAAAGTGGTGGGGCCACTTGCTGAAATTGTAACGGGTGTTCCTGATAGTACATTTATGTAAATGGTATCGTACACAACATTACCACATGTGCCGGTGATTTCAAAAACAGCAAAGTTTAATCCCAAAGGCAGGTTATAAAAGTTTGTGGATAGAGCGGTTGGTGTAGAAATAACTCCTGCTGCGGATGTCCATTGATAGCTTTGGTAATTTCCTGTAAGGTTTGATGCAGTAAGTACAACGGTATCGTTTAAACAGATTATGGTGTCACTTGCCACCAATGTTGCTCCAAGCGGTACTATGGGCGCCTGGCAACCTGGATTTGTATAAGTAGCATTGCCGGCATTATCAAAATCAACAGTAGCACCATCGGCAGCAGTGTGATTTCCGCTTTGGTCTATAAGTGAATCAGGAATGTAAGATACGGTATCAGCACAGGTAGCACCAAAATTGACATAAAGTGTACGGGGTGTGGGACTTCCGTAATTTTTAAAATGCCCCGCTGTATTTCCCGGACATTGAAAAATCATATAAATGGTATCGGCAAGGTTGGCAAAGGAGTTAAATGTCGGATTCATGTTTTGGCTGGTAGCCAGCAGCACAGTACTGTTGGCAGGCAATATTCCACCTGTTGGTTCTAAGATGTATCCGCAGGCTTGTATGGTAGCATTAAGTTGTGCTACTGTAACGGCAGTGTTGGCATTTTGACATATTCCTAAATAATTATTGGCTGTGTTGGCCCAAGTTACTGTAAGGTTGGATACCTGCAAACTTGCAGGTCCAATGGTAATGCGAACCATCTCGTTTTCGCCTTCAGGGTTGCCGCAGGCATCAACAAGTATGCTGTTTATTTCAAAGCAGTTTTGCGAAAATGTTTGTATAGATAATACTAAAATAAAAAATAAAATAAGGGTAATTAATTTTTTCATTGATAGTTGGTATGAGTTACAAATATGGCAAAATTAAGTGTAATAAGAATTGTAATACCCTGCTTACGCCCAAGGTTAAAAAAGATTTAATATTCAAACACTCCGTTTTCGGTTTTCAGTGTAAGTTTTTTGCAGTCAGCATTTTCAACACGCCCTACAATTTGCGCATCTATGTTAAAAGAAGCTGAAATATCAATAATACTTTGTGCAATGTTTTGCTCGCAATATATTTCCATCCGATGGCCCATGTTAAAAACTTTGTACATTTCTTTCCATTCGGTTTTTGCGGCTTGTTGTATTATTTTAAAAAGCTGTGGTGTTTTAAATAAATTGTCTTTTATCACATGCAGGTTTTCAACAAAGTGCATTACTTTAGTTTGACCTCCGCCACTGCAATGCACCATTCCATGAATTTGGCTGCGGTGTTTTTCAAAAATTTTTTTTATCACAGGCGCATAGGTACGTGTTGGGGAAAGTACTGCTTTGGCTGCATCCATTTCAATTTGCCTGCCGTCAAAATCAAATTTAATTTTATCGGTTAGAAAATAATTGCCAACATAAGCTACATCACTGTTTAGGGTTATATCAAATGTTTCAGGGTATTTATTAGCAACAGCTTTGTTAAACATATCATGGCGTGCTGATGTAAGTCCGTTGCTGCCAATGCCTGAATTAAATTCTTTTTCATAGGTGGTTTTACCATAGGAGGCAAGCCCTACTATAACATTGCCTGTTTTTATATTGGCGTTGTTTATAACATCACTACGTTTTAATCGGCATGCTACAGTTGAATCAACTATAACTGTTCTTACCAAATCGCCTACATCGGCTGTTTCGCCACCGGTTGTGTGTATGGTTATTCCGTGTACACCTAATTCTTTTACCAATTCTTCGGTGCCGTTTATTATTGCAGCAACAACTTCAGCCGTAATTAAATTTTTATTGCGACCAATGGTACTGCTTAATAAAATGTTTTCGGTAGCGCCTACACAAAGCAAATCATCAATATTCATTACAAGTGCATCTTGCGCAATTCCTTTCCAAACTAATGTGTCACCCGTTTCTTTCCAATAAGCATACGCTAATGATGACTTGGTGCCAGCTCCATCGGCATGCATTACCACACAGTAGTCATCATCATTATTAAAAAAATCGGGTACTATTTTGCAAAAGGCTTTTGGAAAAATTCCCTTGTTGGTATTTTTTATAGCTGCGTGTACGTCTTCTTTATCGGCAGACACGCCACGTAGATTATATTTATCGGAACCACTCATTTTCTTTTTTCCTTATTCCCGTTTAATTTATTTTTTTTGATTTATCAGGGCGCTGCCCCTCTCTTTTTGGAGAGGGGTTGGGGTGAGGCCTCCGCAAAACTAAAAAAGCACCCGTTGTGCGGGTGCTTTTTTAGGTAAGAGATTTATTTTTTATTTTTTCTTTGGAACATAATCTGTGCTAAGTACCTGAAACTCGGTTCTACGGTTGTATTGGTGTGCTTTTTCTTTTAGCTCATCATTTGGTAATCCGTTAATAAAAGCTTCGGTAAGTTTATCGCCTGACTTAAACGGTGGATACTCTTCGTTGTTTTCCACTTCTTTGGCATCTTTTTCGCCACGTCCTTCTGAAGATAAGCGGGCTGCATCCACACCATTTTTAACTAAATAATCCATTACCGATTTGGCACGGGCATTTGACAGGTTTAAGTTGTAAGCATCATCAGCACGATAGTCAGTGTGCGAGGTAAGTTTAATGGTGATGGTTGGGTTTTCATCAAGCACTTTTATTAATCCGTCCAAAGCTGTTTTTGATTCGGCACGAAGGGTTGATTTATCCAAATCGTAAAAAATTTCGGGCAATGCAATGGGTTTGGCTGTAGATTTTAAAGGGAAATCAAAGTTGGTTTCAAAGTCTTTTGACTCATCTAAACCAACTGTAGATAATGTCTTAAACTGGGTAAGGTATCCTGTAAAAGATGCGGATACTTTATAATCAACACCTGGTTTTAACTCATAACGGTAAGTGCCTGCATCCTGTGTTTTTACTGATAGCTGAGTTCCATCGCTTCCAAAAAGTTCAACAGTTGCACCTGAGATAGGTTCTTTTGTATCTGTATCATAAACCTTACCATATACTGCAAAGTTTGCAGGTGGAATGGTGAATGAGTAAATATCATCACTGCCTTGCCCGCCCTCACGGTCTGATGTTATATAACCTGTAGTAGCGCTGTTAAATGATACACCAAAATCATCGCCTGATGAGTTCATAGGTGATTTTAGGTTGGTAACATTTCCCCAAACTCCGTTTTCGTTAGTTGCTGAAAAAATGTCTAAACCTCCCATACCTGCATGTCCATTTGATGAGAAGTAAAGTTTTCCATTTCCGCCATTGTCGTTTATATAAGGAAACATTTCATCACCGGCCGTGTTGATACCCGCAAGATTTGTTGGTGATGACCAA
>CAYSPG010000016.1:0-75506 GCA_964432885.1 uncultured Flavobacteriaceae bacterium | reverse complement strand
GGCCACGCATTTCTGTACTTTCAAAGTCTCCCCGATTTTTCATCGGGGGACTTTGGTTTCACCTGACAGGTCGCGCCCTTCCGCGCCCCTGTCAGGTTATGATAAAAGCACTATTCTCCAGAGTACGCAATCACCTGACAGGAGTTTCGCAGGTACTCCGTAGGAATCGGAAGACCTGAAGGGACACAAAAAGATCTATCCACCCAACGGTGGTTAATGTGCAGAAGTATAAACCGACTGGAAATATTTTGTACTTTTCGCTCATGGCATTGCAAAGTAACTTTTACCTTTTGCAAGATGCAAAAAAACAGCAAGGCCTACGGGGTTAAAATAAGTATGCAAAAAATTATTACTTTATTAATTGGCACCTCCATTTTGATTGGCGCCTCCTGCCAAAAATATGAGGAGGATGAGTTTATTTCGTTAAAAACTCCTGAGAAAAGGATTTTAGGATATTGGGAAATAAAATCGTTTTACGTTGATGGTGTTGATTCTACACAAGCTGCAAAGGATTTTGTCTGCGGGCAAAGGTTAAGGTTTTTAAGCGAAAGTGAATCGGTTGGTGGTTCAGCAGCATTGGTGTTGGAGGAAGGACATTGTCACGTGGTAACCGAAGGTGACTATTGGTTTGAAGATTTAAACACAACTATACACTTTAGCTTGCATAAATTACCTGACACAATAAGCAATATGGATTATGTAGGTGCATTTTGCCAAGGTAAAATAGAATGGGAAATAATTAAACTTACATCCAAAGAATTGAAATTTGAAACAAGTAAATACGGATTATTAAATGTTTTGGAAATGAAAAAAAATTAAGCATGAAAAAAGTATTAGTGTTCATGAGAATAGTTCTTGCTACCCAATTAATTTGTTTAATAAGTCTAAATTGCCCGGCTCAAAAAAGTATTACTATTTTTGATCCAGAGCAAAACAGAAACTGCACAACACTTAAAACGGGTGATAAAATGTTTTTAGATGCAATGGGCGAAAACAAATACCTTCCATCTAAAGTTTATGGCATCGCTGACGATTATTTTGTAGTATTAAATAAAAAAGGCAGAAAGTTTATCTTGGATACGTTGAATTTAAAGTCTGCATTTAGTTTTAAAAAAAATAATATCAAATCTAAAATTTTAAACATTTATCCAGTATTCATGATGGCCGCTTTGATAAACATTTATGGGGCGCGTATTTATAGTGGAAATATTGATGGAAAATTTATTGTAACATCACCTGTTGTAATCGGGGTTGCGCTTTTACCATGGATTATTCCTCGAAAAAAGTTCAAGGTGGATGGTACGCAATACAAAATTCGAATTGAATAATTTAATTGTATTTTGAAAATGATTAGCCGTAAAAATGCCATTAAACTATTTATTGTTTTTCTTACCGCTTTAACCTCCTGCAAAAAATCATCAAACGATGATAACGACAATACCCCTCAACCAACACAACCTACTCAAAACTGGTGGTTTAAAGCAGATGTGGATGGGATTACATTAAGTGCTGATAGTGCCAAAGGATATTTAATCATTGACAGTACGGGTTCGCTTTTTCCATCGCCTGCTTTAAAAAGAATGTTTATGATTGACGGCTATTTTCAGAATAAATTTATTTCGCCTTTTTTTGGAGATAGCTTACTATCTGAAAATCTACTAGGGCCGAGTGTTGATTCTTCTATAATCCATTTTCCGGGGCTGGATTATCAGGATTGGAATAGCCCAAGTGGCCAGGATTATAACTGGATAACAGCCTATTTTGAAGTTACCAACGCTGATACAGTAAATAAAAGTGTTTCTGGCAGCTTTAGCGGTATGGTGGTGGGCGATGTGTTGCAAGATACAGTTGCTCTAACTAATGGTAGCTTTAGCAATATTAAATATGAGGCTTTGCAATAGCAGATTTCTGTCCTTTCAATAATTTCGCGCAACAGTTTCCCGTTAAACCACCAAAGCTCCTGTTGGGTTATTAAAAGTACTACACGCTTGCGCAATAATCTATCATATTAAATCAAGAAATCAGCCATATGGGCTTTACTCACTGTTTCACAAATTTTTTTACTTTTGTCAGCCCTTTTGGGGGAGAAAGAGAGAACCTGTATGGAGAAGTTAACAAAGTATAAAATCCATATATCAGCGCTTGCTGATGGCATTCACCCGTTTGATTATGAGTTAGGTCAGGATTTCTTTGAAGCCTTTGAACATCCCGTAGTACAGGGGGCGCATGTGTATGTAAAATTGAACTTAAACCGAAAAGAAAACATGCTTGTTCTTGACTTTAGCTTTAAAGGAACCCTTCATGTAGAGTGCCATAGGTGCCTTGAGGAGTTTGAAATGCCGATTGATTTGCGCAAGGCATTAATAGTAAAGTTAAGCGGCAGCACCGAAGATGTGGATGATGACCAGATAATATTGGCCGAAAATGCTCATGAAATAAACATTGCTCAGCACATGTATGATTTCATATCACTATCGCTACCCATAAAGGTGGTTCATCCACTTAATACCAAAGGCAAAAGCACCTGCAACCCCAAAGCCATTAAACAAATTGAAAAATTTATGCTTAAAGAAGAATTGCACAATGATCCCCGTTGGGAAGCATTAAAAAATATAAACCCTAATTAAGTATACAGGAGTAGGGATTAAGTAAAAAAGCTAATGTAAAAATTTATAATTCAAATAATCGTAAATCAAAAATCGTAATTCGTAAATAAATTAACATGCCACATCCAAAGCACAAAATTTCGAAATCAAGACGCAATAAGCGCAGAACACACCACAAAGCAGAAGTGCCTACAGTAGCAATTTGCCAAACTACAGGCGAATCGCATTTATATCACCGCGCCTACTGGCACGAGGGTAAAATGTACTATAAAGGAAAAGTTGTTTTAGAAAAAGCTGTTTAGTCATAACTAAAGTTCCTTTATGATAAGGATTGGTGTTGACATAATGGGTGGCGATTTTGCTCCGCTTGAAACTACATTAGGCGCTATTGCCGCTTACAGCGAATTATCATCGCATGTTAAGTTGGTTTTAATTGGTGATAAAAACCAAATTGTTCCCATCCTTCAAGCCAACGGTGTCAGTGAAAACAATTTTGAAATTATTCACACCACCGAAGTAATTGAAATGGCCGACTCGGCTACCAAGGCCTTTGTGCAAAAACCCAATTCAAGCATTGCAGTTGGCTTTGGATTACTAAAAGAAAAAAAGATAGATGCCTTTGCCAGTGCAGGTAACTCGGGCGCTATGCTGGTGGGTGCCATGTTTACCGTAAAACCCATAAACGGAATTCAACGACCGGCAATAGCATCTGTAGTTCCAAAAGAAAACGGTGGCACAGGAATAATACTTGATGTTGGCGCTAATGCCGACTGCAAGCCCGAAGTGCTTCAGCAGTTTGGCATATTGGGTGCATTACTTGCTGAGCATGTTTATCATATAAACAATCCCAGAGTATCTTTAATGAATATAGGCGAAGAAGAGGAGAAAGGAAATTTACTTTCGCAGCAGGCGCACCAGCTACTAAAAGCCACCAAAGAGATAAACTTTATAGGAAATGTAGAAGGCCGTGATTTGTTTAATGACAAAGCGGATGTTATTGTTTGCGATGGGTTTACCGGAAACGTAATTCTAAAACAAGCCGAATCTTTTTTTTATATCATAAAAAAACACATAAAATCCGATGATGCATTTTTAAACCGGTTTGATTACGAAAACTACGGTGGAACCCCGGTGCTTGGCCTTAACGGCAACGTGATTATAGCTCACGGAATTTCAAAATCAAAAGCCATAAAAAACATGATACGGCTAAGTGCAAATGTTGCCGAGGTAAACCTTGCTGCAAAAATTGCCACAGCTTTTCACGAGAACTTAGTTAACACTAACTCCTGATTTTGTTACTATGCAAAAAACAACTGCCGCCATTACCGCTGTTAACGGATGGGCACCTGATTTTATTCTTACCAATAAAGAGCTGGAAAAATTTGTTGACACCAATGATGAGTGGATACAAACACGCACTGGCATTAAAGAGCGAAGGGTGTTAAAAGGCGAGGGCCTTGGTACATCAACAATTGGTGTAAATGCCGTAAACGGGCTTTTGAAAAAACGTGGCATAGGTGCTGATGAAATTGATTTACTGATTTGCGCCACCACCACTCCCGATCTTGTTTTTCCGGCTACAGCCAACATTATATGCGATATGATTGGCGCTAAAAATTGTTTTGGCTATGATATTAATGCAGCCTGCTCGGGTTTTTTGTTTGCCCTTGCCACAGGGTCAAAGTTTGTTGAAAGCGGGCAGTATAAAAAAGTGGTAGTCGTGGGTGCAGATAAAATGAGCGCTATAGTAAATTACAAAGACCGCAGCACCTGTATAATTTTTGGCGATGGCGGTGGTGCTGTTTTGCTTGAACCCAACACCGAAGGGCTTGGCATCATTGATTCTATTTTAAAAAGCGATGGCAGTGGCAGGCATTACCTGCACCAAAAAGCGGGCGGAAGTGTAAAGCCTGCAACACATGCCACTGTTGACGCAATGGAACATTATGCTTATCAGGAAGGGCAAACCGTTTTTAAGTTTGCTGTTAAAGGTATGGCCGATGTAAGTGCCGAAATCATGGAAAAAAACAACCTTAAAGCCGATGATGTTGCATGGCTTGTTCCCCATCAGGCAAACAAACGAATTATTGATGCTACTGCTAACCGTATGGGATTATCCATGGATAAGGTAATGGTAAACATTCAGAAATACGGCAACACCACCAATGGTACTTTGCCTCTTTGCTTGTGGGAGTGGGAAGACCAATTGAAAAAAGGTGACAACATCATTCTCTCTGCTTTTGGCGGTGGCTTTACATGGGGAAGCATTTATCTTAAATGGGCATATAACGCTAAAGAGTAATTTAACCCTCTCTACCAAAAAGTTCAGGGTACTTACCTGAATAAATAATCCTGCTGTGCCAAAAAACCAGTCAGCACACTTACATATCCATTCTAAATTCAATATTTTCTTCTCTGTTATTTTTTATCTATGAAAAAGCTATTAGTTATTGTTATTTCAACTCTTATGGCATGCGGCAATCCACAGCATACTGCCAATAATCAAGGTGCCGACATTGAGTTTGAAAACTACAAACAAAATTTTATCAATTCACTTTGGAAACTCTATCCGGGCTGGGCAAGCAGCCAGGGTTACCATGTTTATGATAGTATAATGGAATTGCCCGATGATACACAGCGGCAAAAACAATTGTTGTTTGCAAATGCCAATCTCGATTCCTTAAAAGGTTTTGACTTAAACACGTTATCAAACAATAACAAAACCGATTACTTCATGATACGCGATCACCTGCAGGGTACATTGTGGAATATTACTGAAGAAAAGTCGTATGAATGGAACCCGGCACAATACAATGTAGCCGAAGGATTTGCCCAAATGCTTAACAACAATTACGACACACTTGAAACAAGGCTGCGTAATTTTAATTTGCGCATAAAATTTGTTGTAGCATATTATGAAGCTGCTAAACGCAATATCAAAAACCCTACACAAGTACATACACAACTTGCCATTGACCAAAACACAGGTGGCGCTTCTGTTTTTGAAACTGACTTACCAGCTGCCGTTGCTAAATCTACACTTTCTGATCAGGAAAAAAAACAACTTATTGATGGCTCAAAATCTGCTGCTGCTGCCATGCGCGATTTTGCAAAGTGGCTTGGCGAGTTAAAAAACGAAACGCCCCGCGACTTTAGGCTAGGCGAAAAGTTGTACAAAAAGAAGTTTAGTCATAACATCGTTTCTGATTACACTGCTGATGAAATTTACAGTAAAGCTCTGGCGCATAAAAAAGAGTTACACCTTAAAATGGCTGAGATAACCAATACACTTTGGCCAAAATATTTTACAAATGAAACTAAACCAGCCGACACGTTAAAAATGATAAGGCAAATGATTGATAAACTATCACTCAATCATGTAAAGCCCGATTCATTTCAAGCCGCTATCGAAAAACAAATTCCTGAATTGGTAAAATTTATAAACGACAAGAATTTAATCTATCTCGACCCTTCAAAACCACTTGTGGTGCGCAAAGAGCCAGACTATATGGCTGGGGTTGCCGGGGCCTCCATTTCATCACCGGGCCCTTATGATAAAAACGGTAACACCTATTATAATGTTGGCAGCTTATCGGGCTGGAGTGCTGAGCAAGCCGAAAGCTACCTGCGGGAGTACAACCATTACATTTTACAAATTTTAAACATACATGAAGCCATACCAGGTCATTACACGCAACTTGTGTATAGCAATCAATCGCCAAGCTTAATAAAATCTATTTTAGGCGATGGCACTATGGTTGAGGGCTGGGCAGTTTACACCGAGCGCATGATGCTGGAAGAAGGATATGGTAACAATGAGCCCGAAATGTGGCTTATGTATTATAAGTGGAATTTGCGTGTTACATGCAATACTATTTTAGATTACAACGTGCACACCAAAAACATAAGCAAAGAAGATGCATTAAAATTGCTTGTAAACGAAGCCTTTCAACAACAAGCCGAGGCCGAAGGAAAGTGGAAGCGCGCATGCTTAACACAGGTGCAACTTTGTAGCTACTTTACCGGCTTCACCGAAATTTATGATTTCCGCGAAAGCATAAAAAAACAAATGGGTCAAAAATTTAATTTAAAAAACTTTCACGAAACGTTTTTGAGTTTTGGCAGTGCGCCTGTTAAGTATATAAAAGAACTGATGCAATAGGCATAAAAATTTGTATAAATAATTCCAGGTAACCAAAATGTCAAATAATCCTTAACACACGTTAAATTTCAATTTTTAAGAAAATATTACATGCCATTTAAGAGTTTTTATTATACTTGCCGACCACAAAATTTTGTGGAGAACTAAAATTCAAACATCATTAAAATAATCTTTAATTAAACTTTAAAACGTATCACACATGAGTTCATCAAACAGTTCAGCCGGAGGTTTTAAATCCGTATTTGCCGCAGTGGTAATACCCGCTGCATTTTTAATTGCCATTATGGTATATGCATTGGTGCTGGGTAATGGTTCAAACTTTGCCGAAGGCAACCCTGATAATCACCCTGTAAATTACTTAGGCATTATCCATAAAGGAGGTGTTATTGTACCTATAATAATGGCCTTGCTGCTGTTGGTTATTACTTTTTCTATCGAGCGCTTTATTACTATAAACAGCTCAAAAGGTTCAGGCTCTGTTGATGCGTTTATTTCAAAGATCAGAAACGCCATGGCAAAAAACGATTTAAACTCTGCCTTAGCTGAGTGCGATAAACAAAAAGGCTCTATTGCTAATGTGGTAAAAGCCGGCATTGGTATGTACAAAGAAATGGAAGCTGATAAAGAACTTGATAAAGAGCGTAAAATACTTGCCATACAAAAAGAGCTGGAAGAAGCTACCACACTTGAGTTGCCAATGATGAGCAAAAACTTAGTTATCATATCAACCATTGCTTCTATAGCCACACTTATGGGACTACTTGGTACGGTAATAGGTATGATACGTGCCTTTGCCGCGCTTGCACAGGCTGGTGCGCCTGATGCTGTTGCACTTTCTACCGGTATTTCTGAAGCGCTTATTAACACTGCTCTTGGTATTGGTACTTCGGCCATTGCCATTGTTATGTATAACTACTTTACCAATAAAATTGATGCTTTAACTTATGGTATTGATGAGGCCGGCTACAGTGTTGTACAAACATTTAGCACTCACCATAAAGCTTAATTGGTTAATTTTAAGATGTACTTACACGCTGATAATAAATTATGGAATCAGCCATTTATTTCATCAACTAGTTATCAAATTAATAATTAGCACATCATCCCATTAGCTAATCATCACATCAAAACAAAATGCCTAAAATAAAATTACCCAAAAACAGCCCCGTGCTTGACATGACACCCATGGTGGATTTGGCGTTTTTGCTGGTAACTTTTTTTATGCTTACTACCAAGTTTCGCCCCGAAGAACCCGTAATTGTTGATACTCCTGCATCTGTGTCGAGCAAAGTGTTGCCTGAAAACACAATGCAAATAACTGTTGATTCGGCCGGACGAGTATTTTTTAATCTTGATGGGCAAAACCCACGAAGAGAACTGCTCCGTCAACTTGGTGATAAATATAAAATACAGTTTACCGAACCCGAAGCTAAGCGCTTTGCGCTTATGACAACCATTGGCTTGCCAATGAATAAACTTAAAGAGTACTTGGGAGGCAAAGAGGAAGACCGTAAAAAAATGAATCAGGCTACCGGAGGTATTCCTATTGATACGTTAAACAATCAGCTTGCCGACTGGATAGTATATGGCTGGAAAGCTGCAGTAAGCGACCCCGATTACGAAAACAAAAAGAAAGCAAATAAAGAATTGCGTTTTGCCATAAAGGGAGATGGGGAAGTTAGCTATACCTATATAAAACGTATTGTTGAAATTTTCCAAGAAAATAAAATTAACAACTTTAATATGATTACTGATTTGCAGGCAGCACCTGAAGTTCAGTAAAAAAAATAACACATGGCATCAGTAAATACCGACCAGGGTGGTGGTAACGAAAAAGGCGGCAAGCATCAAAAGAAGCGGGCCAAAAAATCATCAACCCACATTGACATGACACCCATGGTGGATTTGGCGTTTTTGCTTCTTACGTTTTTTATGCTAACCACAACATTTAGCAAGCCAAAAACCATCGAAATTACGATGCCCGTTAAAGATGGCGAACAACAAAAAGTAAACAATGCACTTACCGTTTTATTAAGTGATAAAGACAGGGTATTTTATTATTACGGTGAATTTAAACCAGGTGAAACCAAACTTGACAAAACCGATTTTTCGGATGCAGGCATTCGCAAAATATTATTAGATAAAAATCGTTTGGCTTTTGACAACATAAAATTGTTGCAAGACAAATTAAACAAGCGCGAAATTGCTGACAGTACCTTTAAAAGAATGGCCATTGAAGAAAAAGCAAAAAAATCATCACTCATGGTGCTTATTAAAACCGATGACAAAGCCAAATACAAAAACGTGGTTGATATATTGGATGAGTTAAGTATTGCATCTGTTGGTAAATATGCAGTGGTGGATATGATGAAAGAAGAGTACGATTTAATTCAAACAGCACAATAACATGGCAGAAACATTTTTAACCGACTGGAACGACCCTACCTACAGGGAACGTAACGAGATTGTATTTGCCAACCGTAATAAAAATTACGGTGCTTACCTTATTCGTCAGCTTTACAGCAAAACAGTAAACCGAAGTTTTGCAATAGCAACCACAGCATTTGTCATCCTAATTAGTTTGCCTGTTATCATCAACCTGTTAGGCAGTGGTGCCGAAGATGTGGCCGCTACGCAAGAAGTGGAAGTAGTTTTATCAGAACCACCACCGGTTGACCCTGCTGAACCACCACCACCACCACCTCCTCCTCCTCCTCCTGTTGTGGAAACAGTAAAGTTTACACCTCCCGTAGTAGTTGATAAGCCTGTTGAAGACGAACAGCCTCCTCCACAGGAGCAGTTGGTTGAAACAAACGTAAGCACAGTTACTCAAGAAGGCGACCCTAATGCCGATGTGGCACCTCCCGATGTAGTAGTTGAAGATCCTGACGCAGGAAAAATTTTTACTATCGTTGAAGAAATGCCAACATTTCCTGGTGGTGGTGAAGCGGCTTTGGTAAAGTATTTACAAAACAACATCAAATATCCACCCATGGCTCGCGAAAACGGCATCGAAGGTATTGTTTACGTAACCTTTGTTGTTGACCGTGATGGCAAAGTAAAAGACGCCAAGATTTTGCGTGGTCGCGGTGCAGGTATGGATGAGGAAGCCTTGCGTGTAATACGTGCTATGCCCGACTGGAAACCCGGAAAACAAAACGGGCGCAATGTAGCTGTACAATACAACCTGCCTGTAAACTTTAAATTACAGTAACAGCATTTGCTGCAAAAAATAAACTCTTACTTCTCATTGCTCATGATTTCGCTATACGTTATCATGAGTTTTTTTTTAATATTTGCTACCGATTTAAAAGTTTTAACCGAACCAAATCAAACCATACTTGGAATTGTTTTATTGATATATGCCGGTTTCCGCATTTATAAATTGTGGAAACAAAAAAAAGATGAGAGCCAGTAAAAAAAGTTTACAGTTTGCAGTTTGCAGTTTGCAGTTGATTAGTTTAGTGTGCGCACTCAGCGTATTTTTTTCTTGCAATTCCAATTCACTCAAACCCGATTTATCCAACACACCCACATCAGGAAACTTAAAAGTAAGTTGTGATGAGAGTTTTTTGCCTTTAATAAAAGCACAGGCCGATACATACACTACTTTGTATAAAAACGCGCATGTAAACATCAGCTACAAAACCGAAACGGATGCCATTAACGATTTACTAAACGATTCATGCAAAGTAATTGTTGTTACCAAAGAACTTTCTGAGGAACAAAAAAAATATTTTGAAGCAAAAACTGTAGTAGTACGGCCGGTTAAAATTGCTGTTGATGCCATTGCACTTATTGTTAACAAAATAAATCCCGATTCACTTTTAAATCTATCACAATTTAGCAACATACTTACAGGTAAAATAAATTCGTGGGATAGCATTACCAAAGAAAACAAATCAGGAAATATAGCTGTAGTTTTTGACAGAGCCGGATCGGCTAATGCACGCTTTTTAAAAGAAAAATTTTTAGGTGATAAAAATTTTTCTGCAAACTGTTTTGCTGTTTCATCCAATAAGGAAGTAATAGATTACGTTAGTAAACAAAAAAACGCAATAGGTATAATTGGCGTTAACTGGATTAGTGATGAAGAAGATACAACCGCTATGCATTTTTTAAAAGAGATAAAAGTGGTTGCTGTTTCAAATGATACTTCAGCAGACAAAGAATATTATTTACCTTATCAGGCATACATTGCATTAAATCAATATCCGCTTACGCGAGATGTATTTTTGATTAACCGCGAATCGAATAATGGTATTGGTACCGGCTTTGCGTCATTTGTTGCAGGCGACCAAGGGCAGCGGTTGGTTAGATTAAAAGGATTATTGCCAGCAACAATGCCGGTTAGATTAATTAAAGTGAAGTAAAAAAAATGTTTGAAATTTTTTGTTTGATGTTGTGTTAGTATTAAAAAGAAATTAAAAGATTAACTTAAATAAAATGAAAATTAAATTTTTAGCCGCAGCAATTTTACTTGGCGGAAATTTGTTTGCACAAACGTTAAAAGACGCTCAACGATTAACCGATAATGAGCAATACGAATTGGCTGATGCAGCTTACCGTTCATTGATTCAAAAAGAACCTGCAAATGGAACATACTGGTTTTACCTGGGCGAAAACTATTGGAAGAGCGATAATGCCGACTCGGCAAAAATGATGTATGACAAAGGCAAACAGGTTGAACCCACCAATCCAATTAACTTAGTAGGTATTGGAAAATATTTATTAGAAAAAGGCAACGCTCCTGATGCACGGGAATCTTTTGACAAAGCATTAACCATGTCGGGTGCAAAAACCTCGTTGATACAATGCGAAGTAGCAAGAGCATTTATCCATACTAAAAACAAAGACCTAGCATACGCCACCAAACTGCTTAACAATGCTATTGCTGTTGATGCAAAAAACCCTGAACTATTTATTTTACTTGGTGATGTTTATGACCAGCAAAACAATGGAACTGTTGCAGCAGAAAATTACAACAAGGCATTGGACCTTGACAAAAACTCGGTAAAAGCCATAGTGCGCAAAGGTCAATTGTATGAACGGCCAAAAAATTACGAGGGTGCGGCAGGCGAGTTTCAAAACGCTATAAAAATTGACCCTTCATTTGCTCCTGCACACCGCGAGCTAGCCGAAGCATATTTTCAATTGCGAAAACTTGAAGAAGCAAAGCAGGAATACAAAACCTATCTTGAACTTTCTAAAAATAATACTGCTGCTCGGTTGCGTTATGCTGCATTCTTGTTTTCTGGAGCTGATTTTACTGCAACTCAAAATGAGTTAAACCAGTTAAAAACTGATTCGGGAAGCATACCGATGATGCGCCTGTCGGCATACACTGCCTATGAGTTAAATGAAAATGCAAAGGCACTTGCTTTCATCAAAAAAGTATTTGAATTAACCAATGATAATAACCGTACTGAAAGAGACTATAGATATTATGGTAAAATTTTGGCTAAAGACCAACTGGATTCATTGGCCCTAATTTATTTTGAAAAAGGCTACCTGCTTGATACAACCAATACAGATTTAATCACCGATATGGGAGCCATGTATATGAAAATGAAACGATATGCAGAAGCACAAAATGCTTTTCAACGAAGGTTAAACGGCCGTGGATTAAAATCTCCCGACTATCATAACACAGGCCGTGCAGCATTTTTTAATAAAAATTATTTACTTGCGGATTCAATGTTTGCTAAAGTAAATGAGGTTTCACCATCCTGGCCTCCGGGTTTTTTGTGGCGCGCGCAGTCAAATGTTCAAATGGATTTGGAATCAAAACTTGGATTGGCAAAACCACATTACGAAAAATATATCGAAACGGCACTTGCCGATTCTGCTAACTTACCAAAGTATAAAACAGGTTTGATAGAAGCATACAAGTATTTAGGAGGATATTTTTATTTGGTAGATAAACAAACGGAAGTATCGAAAGGATTTTTTAAAAAAATATTAGAGCTTGACCCGACCGACAAACAGGCAAAGGACGCTATTGAAGGAATGAATCAAAAAAAATAACCTTTGTTTTCTAAAAGCATTCCATGAATTATTCTGAGCAAATTGCAAAACACTTGCACGAAATTTATTTTGGAGGAAACTGGACTTGCTCAAACCTTAAACAAAATTTATTGGATGTAACCTGGCAACAAGCCAATCAGCAGGTTTATGGTTTTAATACAATTGCTACTCTTGTTTATCATATCGGTTATTACGTAACCATCGTAACCAAAAGGATGGAAGGACATCCTCTTGAAGGAAGCGACAAAGAAAGCTTTAATCATCCCCCAATTACTTCACAGCAGGATTGGGAGAATTTTTTGGCACAAACGTTTAGCAATGTAGAAAATTTTGTTTCTCTTATTGAAGCCTTACCTCAGGAAAAACTTAGCCAAAACATTTCACACGAAAAGTACGGGATTTATTACCGCAATCTTCACGGCATTATTGAGCACGCCCACTATCACCTGGGACAAATTGCCTTGATAAAAAAAATAGTGCAGGGAGCCGAAAAATAACCATCAAAAATTTTTACTGCGCCTTAATAAATTTTGTCTGCATTTTTTTATTCCCGGAAATTATATGGATCATATACATTCCGTTAACAAAATTTTTTAGATCCATTTCAAATGCAATGCCTGCTGCTTTTTTGCAGTAAATTTCTTTGCCTGCAATATCAAAAACTTTTATCTCGTTTTTACTTGACAATGGCAAATTTGAAATAGTAAGAGTAGCTGCGGTCGGATTGGGATACACCGATATTTCAAAATCACTTTCAGTATTATTTATTCCAACAAGGTTGCAAATATCAAGTTGCGATTCGGTAAGGGGTGCTGTGGTAAGTGCAACAGGTGTGGCAGTAATGCCTGTTTGAGATGATGATGCAATGCCTGTAACAAAAGTCCATGTAATATCAGATACGGTAAACGGATATGTACCGCCAAGCGATGTACAATTTAATATACCGGTATAATCAGTAGTTACCAGGCACTGGCTATGGTGATAATAATCGTAATAATAACTTGTTGAATAGGCGTAACCGTTTCCCGCGCGTTCAAACAAATCGTTGCCATGCGAATCGTAAATATTGCTAAACAACGCAGGCTGATTGCGAGAAGTTTTGGCAACAATACTTGACCCAATATAATTTCCGGCCAAATCAAACTGCGCAGCAAAATCGCCATAGTCAGTTAAATAATAATAGGGGCCGGCAAGAGTAATATAGTTTTGGTAGTCGCAAATAATAGAGTTTCCATATTCCTGCCATCCTATTTGATATAACCTTTTTGCCCACAGAATATTTCCCAATGGATCTATTTTAATTACATGCGGATCGTAGTTGCTGTTGGTGTTTACTGAAAATCCCGTTAGTGCAAAATTGCCATCAGATGTGGCGCACATATCAGTGGGAATAAAATCCGTAAAAAATCCTGATGGGTCTGAAAAATATTTAAGCCATAATAAATTTCCTGATGAATCAAACCGGGCTAACATAGGGTTATAATCAGGTGGAGTGCGCAAACCGTAATTGCCTGCAACCATTATATCGCCATTAGAGGCTATAACAGCAGCCGAACAAACAAAATCAAAGTTTGTGCTGCCATGTGCAGTTGCCCAAATCAAATTGCCATTATCATCAAACCGTGCAAGGGTAATATCAAAAGTATAAATACTACCCTGTAAAATATCACGATGACCGCAAAGTAAAAATCCTGAAGCAAGCGGAATTATTTCGGTATTAATGTTTATATCGCCATAATTGATTTGTTGTGTCCAGATAATATTTCCTGCGGTGTCAAGCTTTGCAACAAAATTAAAATAGCCTGCACTTTGATAGACCCCGGTTACCAGCAAAGTGTTATTATGGTATTGAATGTTGCTTACTCCAATTGGAATTGAACCATACAACAATCGTTTAGCCCATATTAAATTTCCGTTTATATCTGATTTTATAAGCTTAGGAACAAAGTTGGGTGTTGCTCCTGATTGCAATAAGTAATAAGCATCGGGCGAAACAGCCATGTTCGATTCTCCATAAATGCTGTCGGCATAAATATTTTGAAAATACGATTGCGCTGTTATAGCTTTTGAAACAACAAAAGCTATAACAAGAAGTATTATTTTTTTCATATAATTTGATTTTAAACAAATATAAAATTGTTTACTAAAAGTAAAAAATTTATATCTTTCGTACGTGAGAAAGCCAAGTAACAAGAAAGAAATTCTGACCATAGAATCGCTGGAAAAATTTGAACGGGTTATTAATCGCGATTTTAAACCGTATGATATTAATTTGATGGTGATGCCCGGCACGCTTGAAGACAAGCATAAAAACTGCGAAACCATTCCAGCGTTGCGAAGGCAGTTTAATTTAATTTATTTATTTCTCGGTGGCGAACATGATGTAAAACTTGGTGCAGACCAAACCATGTTAAGCCCCAACGATTTGGTTATTGTTCCTGAAAACATGCTGTACGCATCCGACCATATTAAAGGATGCACAGGCTATTGCATCCATTTTAAAACCGAGTTTTTACAACCTCTACTTTCAAAAACACTTTCGGCCGAGTTTGCTTTCTTTAATTTTGATGCTGTTCACATTGTCAATCTCAGCAGTAACGAAAGCCAGATAATTTCACAATCGTTTAAAGATATTCTTGCAGAGTATGAGCGCTATTCTCCCGAAAGGGATTATATTTTGCGTAACTACATTTTAATTTTGCTGCTGCGCATAAGAGAAGTCTATAGCAAACACGTTGATAAGCTTTCTACTGCATTTACAAGAAGCCAGCAACTTGCAATTCGATTTAAACATTTGGTTGAAAAACATTTTATTGAAATGCGAACGGTTGGTTCGTATGCCGATAAATTAAACATCACTGCAAAATATCTTTCAGATATTGCTCAACAAGAGTTTGGACGCGGCCCGCTCGAAATGATTCATGATATGATTTTCCTGGAAGCAAAAGCACTTTTGAGGTCAACGGATAAAAGTGTGGCCGAAATTGCGCATCAACTTCAGTTTCAGGACCAGTCGCATTTTTCTCATTTTATAAAAAAACGTGCCGGCCTTACTCCTCTGCAACTTCGAAAAAAACTCTGATTTGTACAATCATTGCCGAAGTTTTTACAAGTTTTGTTTTAAAAGTGCATGCACCTTTGCATCATAAAATAATTTTAAATCAAAATAAAATGAAAATCAAAATTCTTGTATTATCTGTCGCTGCCATCACGCTGGTATCGGCAAAAACAATTGTATTTCCAACAGGAAAGGCAGAGCACAAAAGTTTTAACACCCCCGAAGAGGTTAGAGATATTCCTCTTGGAAAAATTGACCTTGTTACACTAAACGGTGCCACACTTGGCCGGGCCACGTTGCAGCCCGGTTGGCGATGGTCAACATCCGTAAAGCCAACTGCAAAAACAAACAGTTGCGAGGCACCGCACTTTCAATATCACGTTAGCGGAACGCTAAGAATACAAATGGATGACGGCACTACCTTTGACTGCAAGGCGGGTGATGTTTCATCGCTGCCAATGGGGCACGATGCATGGGTGGTAGGTAACGAGCCTGTAGTGGTGGTTGACTTTCAGGGAATGGTTGACTATGCAAGGAGCAATAAACATTAAGGCACAAAAAATAGTTTCACAACAAAGCTGCTCATTAGGGCAGCTTTTTTATTTTTATAACAAAAATTTATGCCAAAAGATAAACGCATTGATGCTTATATAGAAAAAGCAAAGCCCTTTGCGCAACCCGTATTAAAAAAACTTCGTGAACTTGTTCATAAAGCGTGCCCTGATGTAACCGAAACCATTAAATGGGGAATGCCAAGTTTTGAACACAAAGGTCCTATGTTTGGAATGGCATCATTCAAACAACATTGCGTGGGCGGTTTTTGGAAATCGAAATTATTAAACGACCCTAAAAATTTATTGGGTGAAAGAAAAGCACAAGGCGGAGAAGCCATGGGAAATTTAGGCCGCATGACTTCCATAAAAGATTTACCACCTGACAAAGCCATTATTGATTTTGTAAAACAACACATGAGACTGAATGACAAAGGAATTAATGTGCCAAAAAAAATTGCTGTAGTAAGAGAATTGGTAATACCTAAAGAATTAATCGTGGCATTAAACAAAAACAAAAAAGCGAAATCTACTTTCGACAATTTTTCACCATCCGGAAAAAGAGAATATGCCGAATGGATTACTGATGCTAAAACCGAAGCAACACGCAATAAAAGATTAGCTGAAGCAATACAATGGATGGAAGAAGGTAAGCCCCGCATGTGGAAATACATGAAAGAATATACGAACAAGTAAAATTAAAACACCGCCCTTACCTGCACGCTTGCTGTATGCACCACTTTATCCCCTTGTGGCTTGCGCCCATTGTAAATTATATTTAAAAGCAAACTGTTTGATAAATTGCGTTGCACATTCATTTCCCAGGTTATGTTTTTTCCGCGCTTAAGACCCTCAAGCATTTCAAATGCTACGGGCGAATTTATTTCGGCATTGTATCCAATTGTAATTAAACTTAGCGATGCCCCCATTACACCATTGGTAATGCTGCTGTATTTTATCTCGGCACCTACGGTATTTATTTCCGCTTTTTCGCTACTGCCTTCAAGCACATTTTCTTTTATCTGGCCTTTGTAAAAAACGGTAGTTCGAAAAACTGTTCCCGGCTGTATATTTAATTTAGGCTGCACTTCGTTAAACAGTATTTTATAATTACGGTTTATAAACGATGAAAGGTTTTCTTTTTTTCCTGACTTACCATCAATATTAACCCCCCAAGTGCGTTTAATATTTGTTCTTACAATTATGTTAAAGCCGTTTTGAAAACGTGACTCGGCACCATTGGCAAGCAAATTTTTATTTCTGTTGTCTTCGTACGTTATGTCGGTGGCAAATACCGAACTGCTGCGGTTAAAAAACAAAGTGCTTCGGTAGGATGAATTTGTAGTTACCAATCCCGAGTCAGATACCGAATTATTAAACGGGTTGGCCGATGCTAAAATTTTTTTCTCTAGTAACTTATTGGCAAAGCGGGCTGTCGCTTGCAAGGCAAACTTGTTGATTAATCGTGTTTTGTTTTTGTTACGAATAAATGCAGCAGGATTTATGCTCAAAACCTCACTCAATTGGTTTGATTGTGTTTTTATGAACTCATTGGTTGGGGTAAATACCCTTATATACTCTGCCTTGTCGCTAAACGAAGCTACTTCAAATTCATTTAGCTCCTCTATTCCGTTTGCATTGTAGTCATTCCACTCATACACTCCTGTGCCGGCTGTAACTTTTAAAAACGAGTACGCTTGCTTTGGCTCCTGCCCGGTGCCTATTTCATAATAAGTATTGGTAGTTACACCTCCTTTTAAAAAAGCAAAACCCATCTCAAGTTTATTAATAAAGCTCTCATCGTTTTTTTGTGTGGTTATCGATTCACTATTAATTTTTAAATCACGATAGGTTGAGCCTACAGTAATTTTTGCTTTTGCAGAAGGCTGGTAAGTGATGTCGCCTGATGCCTGGTCGGCAGTAGAAGAAAGAAAAAAGGTATTTTCTTTTGCTCCATAATCATAACGCCTGAACAATTCACTTTTAAAACTAAACTTTCCTGTATCGCCCACATTTACATACAAGGAGCCTTTATCATGTCCAAAACTTGATGCCGTTAATTCATTATTTAACGCATCGCATATTTTGTTTCGCTCGTTTTCATTGTTATAACCAATAATTATTTGTTTTATTTTTTTTGAAAAATCGGCATTGCTTCTCACAAAATTTGTTTTGCCGGCTTTGCCGGTTGTTGCCAGGTAATTCCCGTTGTAATTGATGTTAAAGCCTTTGATAAAATAGTTTGCCCCAATACCATTTAGCCAGCCCTTGTATTCATTACCTTTCAAAAATGATTTTACAATATAGTTAATGTTTCGTTTTTCATTTTTCACCAATCCTGTTTTTACACTAAAAATATTTTCATCACTCGCAGTTTTTATAGCTGACAAATTCCAATCACGAACAAATTCAACAGGGCGATAATTTTCGATGGGCTTAAATGTGCTATTTACATATTCGTACGTAGCACCCGAAACTATTTTCCATCCGGTATCATTAACCTGCAATGGTATTGTGTTTTGAATACTAGCAGAAAATGCAAACCCTTCATCATTTCCTTTATCTTTTTTAGAAAACATGTTAATATCATTTTTGCTGTATGCCGTTTCAAAGGTAATGGCTGTATTTTTCCTAATTGTGTAGTCACCACCAAAAGTTAGCAGTTGCTGCCGCTTAGGAGAAATTAATAATGAAACCGGTTCATATTCACCTTGTGCAATGCCATTAACGGGGGCTATCCACTCATATACTTTTCCATTTGCATTGCTGTTTATCAAATTATAATTCCCATTTCCCTTTCCAACATTCGAAAACCCCAACCTGTAATACGCCCTGGTACTGTCAGTTGAATAAACGTAAACAACGTAATCAATGCCGTTTACGGTTACCGTATCCTTTTCATACAAAACTTCACTGGTTGAAAAAGCAACACTGTCGGCATTTTCGGCCAATGCACTTTGGATGTTATCACCTGCACCGGCCAAAATATTTTTTTTATCAGCGTTTAACTCCTGAAAAAGCGGTTGATTTTTGTTATCCTGCTCGGTGATGTAGTTAAACCTGAATTTAAAATTTTTGTTTTCTATTTCATCATTCAGGTAAAAAAGTGTACGCACATAATTCTTATCGCTATACTGAAACTCAACTACAATTCTCGAATCTTTTGTAATCAGCCTTCGTGCCGAAAAAGTAATTTGTGCAGTGTTGTAATCAATAACATAATCGTTTTCCTGGCCGCGTGTAAGAAGCTGGCCGTTGATATACACACGTTCGCTTCCGCTCAACACAATAATAAATTGTTCGTTTTCTGCACCGGTTAACCTATACGGACCCTGATTCGACTCAACCCCTGCAAAGGCATTTCTGGAAAATTTACCTTTTGCGATGGCTCCTGAAACAGCCACACGATTTAACCAGTTCTTTTTTTCGTCAACCGTAAACGAACTTGAAAAAATTCCTCCCTGTGCCTTTTTAAAAAAGTTCATAAAATAACTTTTGGGACGCGAAAGTTCAAAATCGCCAGCAATAAGTTTATTACTATCACGCGAAAGTTGAACAAACACTTTGTCAAACTCTTGAATTTGCTGCGTATTTCCTTCGGGTTGAACAGGAATATTGTTATCAGTTATAGCTGCCAAAATTTCAACCTTATCGCTCAATACTCCCGATAGCTGTAAATTTAAACTTGAGTTTACAATTACGTCCTGGTTATTTCCAAAGCTTATACCGCGCGAAATACTTCCGCTTTTGGTAAGGCCTTCAAAATTAAAAATATCATTTGTGGCAGCACTTTCATTTTCTTTGTATTGAAATGGATTATACTGGCCGCCATATTTGTTTTGTACTGTTTTTAAATCACGGTTTTTATACTCGCCAGAAAACAATAACGGAAAAACTTTATACGCAATCATCAGCGTGTCACCAAAGTTTAGTTTGCAACTTTTATTAATTACGACTTTTGATTCTGAAAATAAAACATGATAGCAACCTGAATCCAAGGGCACATTGTTATCAAATATTCTTAAAGATGCCGGAATAATACTTACTGTATCAAGCAACAAGGTGTCAGCGGCAAAAACTATATTTCGGCTTCGGTTATTACTCAGCGATTGGGCCAGTACAAACTGAGCAATAAAAAAAAAGGCAAGTACAGATGATAAAAAAAATTTCAATGATACCTGAATTTATAAACCATAAAAGTAAACAATGGCGGGGTTTATAAATAACGCATAAAAAGGAATTTTAGTGAGCCAGTGAAACAAACTTTATAAGCGAACGTTTGGCCAGTGGTAAAAAAGTTTCTTCCAAAGGCAATTGCAATTCTGACTCAATAACGTATGTGGCTGGATTGACAAGTTTTTGCTGGTATTTAAGCAAGTCAAGTTTAATGTTTTCAAAAGTGTTTGACACTGATTTTTCGTACGAACAAATGTAATGAGTGCAAATACCCCTGAATTTTTCGCCAGGGTTTTCAAACAGGGTAACCTGATACTCGTAAATTCTTGTTTCTTTATTTTTTTTGGTGGTAAGAAAAATATATCCTTCGTTATTTGATAATGGAACAATGCCAACAGGATAGATGTTGATAGCGGCTTCGATAAAGTCATAAATTTTTTTTCCTTCAGAAATATGCTTTTCAAATTGCGGTATCGAAAACAAAATAATGTTCTCAATTTCTTTCATCAGTTCATCGTCAGCTAGAATTTTTTCGTACATCAGTGTAAAATTTTTTAAGTCGGCTGTTACCAAACGCTCAGGAAAACTTTCCAGCAGGTTTTTTTTACCATCGCGTAAAGCAAGTACATGACGGTAATGGTTCATTAATTCGCTTAGAGAAGGGTACAATTTGTTTTCTACAAAATTTTCGTTAACGTGTTGCAGGTAGGCAAGCAGCACATATTTTTTGTATTCAAAGTCAATATGTTTTTCTGTTATCCAGTTTGTACTTAGTGAGGCCATAACTTTAGTATTTTGAGTATTAACGTTAGATGTTCAAAAATCGTGCATTAATGTTTATTACATCACTAAAATAGTTGAGCTGTTGTTTTACTTTTGACGCAATCATTAGAATATTTTACACACGATACTAACAAATTGTTACACTAAAAACCTGTAAAAAATGAAACAAATAAATAAAGTGATTGCGATAGGGTTGGTTGCCTTATTGGCAGCCTGCGTTCCGGCACGGCAGTATGATGAGTTAAAAGCGCGTAAAGGAAACTGTGATGAAGAAAACAGTAAGCTGCGCTCTGAAAACGCAACCTACTCAACAAAAAACGCTGAGCTAACCTCAACACTTGCTGAGTTAAAAAAAGAGAAAGAAAAATTAGAGCAGGATACCTTAAATCTTGGAACAGCGCAGCGCAGGTTAACATCATTATACAATGAGTTAAACGGATCGTACGAAAAACTAATTGCCAATAACGACCGCTTGCTTGAAAGCAAAAGCGATGAAACAAAAAAAGTTATAAGTCAGTTGCAGATGACACAGGAAGAACTGATAAAAAAACAAGATGCACTTGCAAAAAAAGAACAGGAATTAAATCAACTTACCGAAGAATTAAAAAAACGCGAAGCACGTGTTAATGAATTAGAAAGCGTGCTCGCAAAAAAAGACGAGGATGTAAATGCTTTGAAAAAAGCAGTTAGCGATGCACTGGTTGGTTTTGAAAATAATGGATTAACTGTAACAAAGAAAAACGGCAAGGTGTATGTTTCGATGGAAGAAAAATTGTTGTTTGCATCGGGTAGTACCGTTGTTGATTCAAAAGGCGAAGGTGCTTTAAAAGAAATTGCAAAGGTTTTGGAAAAAAATGTTGACATCAATGTGCTGATTGAAGGACACACAGATAATGTTCCAATTTCAGGAGGAACTATGAAAGACAATTGGGATTTGAGCGTGTTGCGCGCAACATCTGTAGTTCGCATTTTAACAAAGCATGCAAATATTGACCCTACAAGACTTACACCCGCAGGCCGCGGCCCTTACTTGCCTATTGATAATGGCAACAGTGCTGATGCAAGAAGAAAAAATCGCAGGATAGAAATTATTCTTTCGCCTAAGCTGGATGAATTGTTTAAGGTAATTGGGGAGAACTAAGCCCCACCCAACCCTCCCCGAAGGGGTGGGCTTTAGGACTTAAATATTTTCATCTGGTCGCCAAGTCCACCTCCGGCTTTTCCACCCATTAAAGAGCCTAGGATATTTCCTAATCCGCCTCCTGCTGAACTTCCACCTGTAAGCGAACCCAAAATATTTCCCATATCCAAGCCCTGTGTTTTACCTCCGCTAAGTTGACTAAATACTCCGTTTAAATCAATGCTGCTGTCATTAGGGTCGTTGGTTTTATGAATAAGTTTGCCCATAACAATCGGTACAAGTGATGCAACAATTGATGACGCTGCACCGCCTGATAAACCAAATTTACTCATAAGGTCACTCGCAACATTTTGACTTACTGCATTGGTAACAGGATGATTGTTTACATCCGATTTTCCACCAAGCAGTTGTACCACATCCGAAATATTTCCTGATGTAAGTTGCGATTGCAAACCGCTTAAAATTCCGTTAGTGGCATGACTTATTGCTTCGTCATTTTTTTCGTTTGGTATTGCAGGATTGTTGATGATGGCATCGCCTGCATTTTCTTTTACAAGATTTAATAGTTGGTCGAACATGTGAGTTGGTTTTTTAAAGTTATATATCACTTATTTCTACAAGAGGTTCGTTTTCCAAAAGCAACATAGCTGTTTTTAATTTGCTAACAAAGATTTGTTTCAATCTGCTATTGGATGTATTTCCACAAGTGAGGTAAATTATTTTTGGAGGTGCGTTATACTTTGCTACTAAGTCCACAAAATCAGAATCTTTTGTAATGAGAATTACGTTTTCCTTTTTTGCCCTTTCAAAAATGACTACATCAATTTCATCTCTTAAACCCAAATCCTTCAGCGAAAAACAAGGAATATCAAATTCAGAATTTATCCATTCCGAAAGCGAAGGAGAAATTTGAGCATCAAGCCAAATCATATCAGGCCGCAATCACAACAGGGTGATTAAGTTTTAAAGACGCATAAGCAAGGCATGCCTTAATATCATCTGCTTCCAAATCGGGCATCTCATTTAATACTTGCTCGTTGGTAAGTCCGTTAGCCAACAAATCAAGCACGTCAGTAATTCTTATACGCATACCACGAATGCACGGTTTGCCTCCGCACTGCTGTGGATTTATGGTTATTCTTGAAAGAAGTGGATTCATTATTTATGGATTATTCAAACAAATATAAACAAGTATTTGGTTTCAAAATCACTCCACAATAATCTCATCCGCAAAAAGCCAGGCATCATATCCTGCACCTTCTGCTCCATCTGGAATGGTACCATAGTTTGCAGCAAGTATTTTTATGTACCGTTTTGTTTGTGCTATTTCTAAAACCGAGGCTTTAATTTCATTGGTTGATGTGCGCAAGCCATAGCTCTCAATCTTTGCGCTTGTAAAATTTATTCCGTCATCAGAAGTAAGCACTTCTACAAACTGAGGTAAATAAATCCATGCGCTGTTTTTTCCGTAAAAGTTTATGGTTATTTTTTTTATGTCGGTTGGTTTTTTAAAATCAATTACACATTCCAAATCTTTCCCCCATAAGCCAATCCATGTATTGTAACGATTGGGAATTCCAACAACGCCATCAGTAAGCGCATATTTGGTTCCACCATCGTATTGCTTTACCTGATTGGTAAGTGTGTAAGCAAATGCATTTGCTTTATGAATTACAAAATCGCGTGTAAGTGTTTTTCCTTCTTTAATACCATCAATCAATTTTGCTTTGATGGTTGAATTTTTTGGAATCAAAACAGGTTCTTTATATAACGATGATTTTGATGAAGGTTCTTTTCCATCCAATGTGTAATAAATTTCTCCTCCTGAAATCAGCTTGTCAATCTGAACTTTTATTTTGTTGTTTACCGTATCGCTTATGGTTTGTGTGGTAACATCATAAATGCTTTTTGAATAATTTACTTTTAGCTTATCTAAAAACTTAAAATGCTGAAGCAAACGGGTGGAAAAACTATTCCAGTTGCGAATACCTTTTGGCGTCCACAAAACTTCTGCCAAGGCACATGCACGTGGGTAAGCCATGTACTCGACATGCGAAGGCTCTAAAATATATTCCGTCCACACATTAGCTTGTGCACCTATTATATGTTTTTGTTGTTCGGCTGTAAGTGAATCATACGGAACAGGTTCAAAATCGTACACTTTTTTAATTGTGGTATAACCACCAAAAGCAAGCGGTTCAGTTGATGGGTCACTTTGGTAATGGTCAAAATAGCAATGGGAGCCGGGAGTCATTATTACGTCATGGTTTAGCCGCGCTGCTGCAATGCCGCCATCGGTTCCGCGCCAACTCATTACGGTAGCTTGAGGTGCCAATCCTCCATCCAGAATTTCGTCCCACCCAATAATTTTTTTGTTTTTGGTATTCAAATATTTTTCAATGCGCTTAATAAAATAACTCTGTAATTCTATTTCATCTTTCAGGTTTTCTTTTTTAATTAATGCCTGGCAACTAGCACATGTTTTCCATCTTGTTTTCGGGCACTCGTCACCACCTATATGAACATACTTAGATGGAAATAGCGAAATAACCTCTGACAAAACATCTTCTAAAAAACCAAACGTTTCGTCTTTTGGACAAAATACATCTTCAAATACTCCCCACTTAGTACCCACTTCAAACGGCCCGCTTGTGCATGCGTATTGTGGGTATGCAGCCAGTGCAGCAAGGCTGTGTCCCGGCATTTCAATTTCAGGAATTATGGTTACAAAACGTTCTTGCGCAAATTTTACTACTTCCTTAATTTCTTCCTGTGTGTAAAAACCTTTGTACTCTTTTCCGTCATACGTGTTGTCATCATATTTTCCAATCATTGATTGCTTGCGAACACTACCCACCTCTGTTAACTTAGGGTATTTTTTTATTTCAATTCTCCAACCCTGGTCGTCTGTTAAATGCCAATGAAAAACATTCATTTTATGCATGGCAAGCAGGTCAATATAATTTTTGATAAACGAAACAGGAAAAAAATGGCGGCACACATCAAGGTGCATTCCCCGATAAGCGAAACGCGGCACATCTGTAATTTCACAACATGGTAACGTGATTGATTTTGTTTTTGCATTGTAAAAATTCTCCACCGGAAATAATTGAAACAACGTTTGCATGGCGTAATAAAACCCTGTGTCGGTGTTGGCATAAATTAAAATTCCGTCTTCACGCACTTGTAATTTATATCCTTCATTACCTAAACTTTTATCATTAGCTTTTTTAAGATTGATGGCTTTTTCAAATTTTCCGTCTTTATACGCAGCCACTTTATTAAGGGAAATACCAATGTAGTTTTCAAAAAACTTTGCATACATATCAAGCGCGCTTGTTCCTGTAAGCCAAACAGGACCTTGTACCAATTGTGTTTTGCGGGTAATAGTAAATTCTCCGCTTGTTATTTTAAGTGATGCTGGCTGCGGTATTACCGATTGTGAAAAAGAAAAATGTGATGCAATAAAAAAAAACAGTGAGATGAAAAAAATACGAGTCATTTTTTTTACTTAACCGAATAATCTGAATCAAAAACCTGGTTGTTTGCTTTGCGATTAAAAGAAAAAGAAAAATCTTTGTGAATGGAATAAGCACCCAGTTCGCCTGATTTATTCAGAGCAAGATATCCCACCTGCTTATCGGCAACATCATATTTTTTTACAATACGGTGTATTGCTTCTTCAACAGCTTCCTGAGGCAAACGTCCTTGCTTCATTAACTCAACAATTAAAAACGAACCCAGTGTTTTCATAACCAATTCGCCTGTTCCTGTAGCACAGGCACCACCAGCTTCATTATCCACATACATGCCAGCACCAAGTATTGGTGAATCGCCCACGCGTCCATGCATTTTATACGCCCAGCCACTGGTACTGCATGCACCGGCAATATTATTCTTCGAATCGATGGCAAGTATGCCAATGGTATCGTGATTTTTTTCTCCAACAGGTGGTGTATAGTTGTTTTCTTTTTTCCAATCTTCCCACGCCTTTTTTGATGATTCGGTTAATAAATTTTCTTTTTTAAAACCATTTGCAAGTGCAAACTGTAACGCACCATCACCACTAAGCATTACATGAGGTGTTTTTTCCATCACCAACCGTGCTACAGAAATGGGATGTATTATGTTTTGTAAAAAAGTAACGCAGCCTGCATTGCCCTTGTAATCCATTATGGCTGCGTCAAGTGTTACAATCCCATCGCGATCAGGATACCCTCCATAGCCAACGCTTGTATCCTCGGGGTCGGCCTCGGGTACACGGGCACCAGCCTCCACAGCATCAAGCGCGCTACCACCTTTCATTAAAATTTCCATTGCTGCGGCAGTAGCTTTTTCGTTTTTCCAGGTGGCAATTGTTACAGGAAGGTTTTCTGAATCAGCAGACCTTAAAAAGGCTTGGGTGTTTTTGGCTGAACTTTTTATTCCAACACTTGCTGCAAACGCTGTTAAAAAGGAGCGTTGCAAAAATTCTTTTCTGTTAATCATAAATCAGAGCTTTCTGGGTATTGGTAACAAAGAAAACGATTTTGTGGTAATCAAATTTCAAATATGCATTATGTTTTACATGACTAAAATTAGTGATTTGGCTACATGCATTTTTAATTATACTTTTTTAAGTACAATCCTAAAAGTGGTTCCGGTGTTTTGTTCCGAACTTTTTACAAAAATATGCCCGTCATGATACTCTTCAATAATGCGCTTGCTTAATGAAAGACCAAGCCCCCAGCCACGGCTTTTGCTGGTGTAACCCGGTTTAAAAACAGTTTTAAATTTTGATTTGGGTATTCCTTTTCCGGTATCGGTTATGTCTATGTAAACAAACTGTTGCTGATCAAGCACATTTATGGATATGCTACCCTCTCCACTCATGGCATCTATCGAGTTTTTAAACAGATTTTCAAGTACCCATTCAAATAAGGGTACGTTAAGCGGAGCAAATACTTCATAATTCTGCTCGTTATTTACCACAAACTCAACTTTGCTTGATGAACGTGTACGAATGTAGCTTATGGAATTTGTAATTACTTCCATCACATTTTCTTTTTTAAGTGATGGAGCAGAACCAATTTTTGAAAACCGCTCGGTAATAGTGTTAAGCCTGTTTAAGTCTTTTTCTATTTCAGGTATGTGCGATTTGTTTTCGTTTACCTGCGTTTTTAAATATTCAACCCAAGCCATTAAGCTGCTAAGGGGTGTTCCAAGCTGATGCGCAGTTTCTTTTGCCATGCCTACCCATACCTGGTTTTGTTCTGCTTTGCGCGATGTGCTAAAAGCCAGATAGGATACAATTAAAAAAAGCGCAATAATTCCCAATTGAAAATAAGGATAGTAACGAAGTTGATTAAGCAAATCGGAATCGCGGTAATAAATAAAATTCTTTTGGTTATTTGCAAAAACAATTTCAATAGGCTCATGCTGCTTGCGCATTATTTCAAGCTCATGCTTTATATATGATGAGTCACCTGCTTTGGTGCTGTCAAGATTTTTTCCCGACACAAAACGCATTTGCTCATCCGTTAAGATGGCCGGCACGGTATTGTTGTTTTGCAACACATTAAGCGTAAAACCCACATCGCCCGACTCAACTGAAATATCGGCCAACTGTCTTGAAGCTTCGGCCCATAGTTCTACTTTTTTGCGTTCCTCTTCCGAAAGTTTTTTAACCAGATTATTGGTGTACCATAACGACAACAGCCCAATTAAAATTGCGGCTGCAAGTAAAAGCAACTTCCACTTTTGTTTTTGTGTGTAAATATTCACCCGTTAGGCTGTTTAAATAAAACTTTGCGGTACTAAAAAATGTGTTCGGGTAAAGTTTGTCCGATAGGTTGGTTTGTTTTGGTAGTGCAATAATACAGGTTTTTGGTGTAAAATAAAACCACGCTTATTCTTCGCTTTCTAAATCAAGTTCCAGTTCCTTTGGTTTTTCTTTGTCATTTTCCTTTTTTGCATTTCCCTTAAACTCATCTTTTATGGTTTTAATAAAATCTTTTTTTCCGGCCTGAACGGATGTCGAAATTTTCTCTTCAACACCTCTTCTGTCGTAAGTAAACTTTGGATTGCCCAATGGCCCGCGCATGGTTAAAAATAAATTTAGTCCTCCACTGCCGTCATCTTCAATGGTGCCAAATTCAGTATTCAGTTGTTTTACTTTTTTGCCCAACAAGTCGCGCAGTTTAAGTTGTATGCTGTAATCAACCATGTTATCAAAAGTATGTGTGCCACTGGCTTGTATATTAAGTGCGCTACTTTTTATATCCATTTTAGGAATAAATATTTTACGGTTTTTAATTTCTATTTGATTTTTAAGTGTGCTGAATTGTACGTTTTGCAAATCGCTTCCTTTTACAAAACGACTAAGTTTAAGCAGCGGTGTAAAATTTATAAGTGCTCCGTTTTCAATGGTTATATCGGCCTTTGCATACATACGGTTGGTATTTACATCCAATGTTTTGCTCCATACACTTGCAAACTCAACGGTAGCATCCGCCTTTCCTTTTATGTTTTTGTCAAGCAAAACTTCCTGACCAAAATTTCCCATCTCGGCAAACAACCGCTCTATGTTTACATTTTTTATTGCAGCATCATACGTTATCAAAAGCGAATCTTTAGAAGTGGCATCAATGGCGCCTTGCAAATAAAAACTTCCATCAACAGCCTGAAACAACAGCGAACTTGTTTCAAGCACCTTGTTTTTAAGTGTAAGTGTTCCATTCATATTATTTGCAATAAATTTTCTGAACGTAATTTTACTGGCATTTATTTTTATGTCGGCTTGTATAGTATTTGAAAAATCAATGCGTGTTACACTGTCATCTTTTTGGGTTTCGGTATGGGTAAGTTCATCTAAGTTTAGATTACTCGACATTACTTCCACATCAGCATATAGGTTTTGATGTTGTGAAAACAGGTAGCTGTAAAAATTTTTTATTTCTCCGTTTACTAAAAAATCGCTGTTGCCTGCCCGGCCTGCAAAATTTTTTATTATCACATTGTTGCCATCAAAATTTGCTGTGCCTGTAATGTTGTTAAACAAAAACGATTTGCTTTTTAATTTAAATGCCAACCCATCGGCACGCAAAGTTCCGCTGCTGCGGTAGGTTTCTTTTTTGTCGGCACGACCTCTTATAAACCCATGCACTGCAATATTTCCTTTGGGCATTTCCATATTATCAAAAGCAAAATAACGGCTTAAAGCTGCCAGCGTAACTTCAGCATCAAGGGCAATGTTAATAAGTGGGTTTGATAAATTTTCGAGTACTACCGAACCGGAGATGGGCTTACCCTCCAAAGTAGCTTTTATATTTTTAAAGCTGAGGTACGAAACCGGATTGCTTTCGCTTTTGCGGCTTACAAAAAAACCGGTGAGCGAAATATTTTTGAGCGAGTAATTTTTTTGATCGGGAATAATTGAATTGCCTGATGAATTAAAATTTACTGTAACCAGTGGCGAAAGTTCTGGAGTTGATTTTCCTTTTACTGTTACTTCAAAACTTACATTTCCGGTAAATGTATAGGTAAGTATTTTTTGTGGTATCCATGCCGATGGCAATACCGACAGCACATTATTAAGCCCTGCATTAGCCGATTTAATTTTTAAATCAGTAAATGCGTTTTCAGTTGTTTGCACGTTTCCGTTAACTGCAAAAACAAGGTCGGCAATTTTTACTTCGGCATTTTCAAAACCGATGGTTGAGGTTGTCCGGTTAACTGTAACATTTGTTTTAAGCTGCGCAGTTTTGTTTTTGATATACGAAATGTTTTGATGTGATAACTCTGCAATTTCTATATCGGCAAATGTTTTCATAACAAATGTTTTGTCCGAAAAACTGCCGCCAAGTTTTGTTTCGGTAGTATGTATCTGTGTTATAAATCCGGTTGCCTTATTATCTATCAGTATATCCGAATTTTTTAAAACAAATTCTTCAACCTCTGCACCCCAAGTTTTCGAATCCGATGAATCTTTTTTAAAAATGGTGTAGTTGTTTTCTCCGCTTTCGTTGGTTAGTAAATTAAGTTCAGCATTTTCAATCACCACTTTTTTTAAAAGCAGTTTATCTGACAGTAAACTAAAAAAATTAAACAGCAGGTTTATTTTTTCTCCTTTAAGCAAATCTATTTTTTTGTTGCCCGACCCTTTTGCTTTTACGTTGGTAAACTGCAATGCAGCATACGGAAAATGTTTTATAAGGCTAAAATCAATTTGGCTTACGCTTACCGGTGTGGTAAGATTTTTATTTATGTTATAAATTACGGATGATTTTATTTTATCCTCAAAAAAAAACGACAACCCAAAAAACATCAGAAAAACCGAAAGCAAAACAACGGCAGTACCCGCAAATATTTTTGATATTCTTTGCTTAGTCATTATAGGAATTAATAATGCAAAGAAATTTTAAATATTGTGTCATGCTAAAAATAAAATCGCATTCGCGCTTTATTTTTTAACGTCAAATTGTTTTTAAATAAAAATGCCTTCCCCATTTTTCAAGGAAAGGCATCTTTGTTAACCGAGTTACAATATATAGTTGTAACTAAGGATACGCTTACATAGAAAAACGCTTAGCCACCTCGTCCCAGTTAACCACATTCCAAAAAGCATTGCAATAATCGGGTCTGCGGTTTTGATAGTTAAGGTAATAGGCGTGCTCCCAAACATCTAAACCTAATAATGGCAATCCTTTTACTTCGGCAATGTCCATTAACGGATTATCCTGATTAGGTGTTGAACAAATTTCGAGCTTGCCTGCGCTATTTTTAATTAGCCATGCCCAGCCTGAGCCAAAACGTGTGGTGGCAGCGGTGTTAAATTTTGTTTTAAACTCATCAAAGTTTCCAAAGGCAGCGTTAATGGCATCGGCCAGTGAGCCAGTTGGATTGCCACTTGCATTGGGCGACATAATTGTCCAAAATAACGAGTGGTTGTAATGCCCGCCACCATTGTTGCGCACAGGCATTGGGTATTTCGAAATGTTTTTGCAAATGTCTTCAATGCTAAGTTTATCGGCATCGGTGTTTGCAATTGCGTTATTCAGGTTGGTAATGTAAGCCTGATGATGCTTGCCATGGTGAATTTCCATGGTGCGGGCATCAATGTGTGGTTCCAAAGCATTGGTAGCATATGGAAGAGCAGGTAGTGTAAAAGCCATAATTTTTATTTGTTTTTGAAAATGAGAACAGCAAAAGTAAAAATTAGTTTATGCAATAATTTTTTTAATCCTTACAAAGTAGACTTCGTGCAACACAATCAATATTTTTAAATAAAGAGATGATTGTTTTTTTAATCCAGACTTAAATAGCTGATAGTCAAACAAAAAAAATTTTAGTTCAAATGCGCTTAGCCACGGTTGCAAATATATCTTTGCCGCTCAAATTTCAAATCTCTTAAATTAATACAACAATGAAAAAAGTTCTTGCCCTGTTGATGATTGCCGGCATGTTTAGCGTAGTTGCATGCGGCCCTTCTGCTGAAGAAACTGCTAAAGCTGAAGAAGCTGCAAAAGCTACTGCTGATTCTATTGCCGCTGCTGCGCAACAAGCTGCTGACGCTGCTGCTGCTGCTGCTAGCCAAGCTGCTACCACTGTAGATTCTACTGCTGGTGCGATGGTTGATTCAGCTGCTGCTATGGTGAAGTAATCATTACAGCTAAAAATTAAACAAAGACTGCCTTTTGGTGGTCTTTTGTTTTTTATACCAGTTCGTAAACTTTACCGGGCAGTGCTTTTACAATTCCTTTAAACTCTAAACTTAAGAGTGTTGATGCAATTTTACTTACCTGTACTCCTGCATTAATACTTATTGTGTCAATATCTTGTTTGCCTTTTTCATTTAAAAAACCCACAAGCATTTGCTCTTCAGGCAAAAGCTCAAGCATTAGTTGTCGCTGAAGGTTTTTGGGCTTTTGCTTTCCCTCTATTTTTTCCCAACCCATTTTGTATTCCAAATCTGTTGCCCCGGTTATTAAATCGGCCTGGTTTGATTTTATCAAATAATTACACCCTTCTGAATAGGTATCGTTTATTCGTCCGGGTAGGGCAAATACATCCCGGTTATAAGAGTTAGCAATGGATGCTGTTATAAGTGCGCCTCCTTTTTGTGCAGCTTCCACAACAATAATTGCATCGCACATGCCGGCCACTATACGGTTTCGTTTCGGAAAATTCTCCTTATCTGGGTTGGTTCCACTTAAAAACTCTGTTGCCAAACCTCCATTCTCAAGCATTTTACCCGCAATGTTGCTGTGGGCTGGTGGATAAATCCTGTCAAGCCCATGTGCAAGCACGGCCACTGTACTTATATTATTTTTTAGTGCCGCTTTATGCGCTCCAATGTCTATTCCATAAGCAAGGCCGCTAACAATTACCATATTGGTATGTATTTTTAAATCCTCAATCAGTTTATCGCAAAAATTTTTTCCATAATCAGTTGCATTGCGAGTGCCCACAATTCCAATTACTTTACCGGCATTAAAATTTATGTTTCCGCTATAAAAAATCAGCACTGGTGCATCATTGCAATTTTTTAATCGTTGTGGATAATCTTTTTCGGTATAAAAAAGATGCCTGATGTTGTTTTTTAAAACAAACCGGCACTCGTCTTCAGCCAAATGCAATGCATCATCACGCTTATTTATAATTTGTGAGGCAAGCACCGTTCCAATTTCAGGAATTTTTAATAGGCTTTTTTCCTTCTCTTTAAATACAGCTTCGGCACTTCCACAATAGCTTATTAAATTTTTTGCCAATACACTACCAATACCAGGTATTAAGGTAAGGGCGATTTGATACTGCAAAATGTTAAGGTTATTTTCCATTAATGGCAAGACCTTTTTTGTGTTTGCTATTTTAACTTTATCTGCTACGTTTGCACAAAACAATATTATAAGTGCAAAGAAAAAAATGTTTTTCAAAAAATCACTTTTCTTTTTTTTACCAGTTTTAATTACGGGCTATTCATTTTCACAAAAAGCTGTAATAAGCGGAACCATAAAAGATGCGCTAACAAAGCAAACATTACCTGGTGTTGTGGTATTTTTTGACCAAAAAAATGTATCCATCTCTAATGAAAACGGGTTTTACGAATTACAGGTTGATGCCGGTAATTATACATTAAAAAGCCAGTATATCGGCTATATAAATAAAGAGATTGTTGTTTGGCTTGAAGCAGGTGAAAAAAAAACACTTGACCTTTTTTTAAAAAACCAGGCACGTGATTTAAACGCAGTTGTTGTAAGCGCTGGAAAATTTCAGCAAAAAATTGAAGAAGTTACCGTGTCAATGGCCGTAGCAAAAGCAGGCTTAATTGAAAACGGTAATCATACCAGCATGGAAACAGCACTGGAAAACATTACAGGGCTAACTTTAATTGATGGTCAGGCTAACATAAGGGGAGGAAGCGGATTTAGCTACGGTGCCGGAAGCCGGGTGCTGGTAATGGTAGATGAACTACCTATGCTAACTGCTGATGCCAATGATGTAAAATGGAGTTTTTTACCGATAGAAAATTTAGAACAGGTTGAAATAATTAAAGGCGCATCATCTGCCCTATATGGCTCAGCTGCCATGAACGGAGTAATAAACTTTAGAACTGCTTATGCAAAAGCCGAACCTGTTACACGACTCAATGTGTATACTGGCTGGTACGATTCGCCAAGACGCAGCGAAATAAAATGGTGGGGAAAAAATACCCAAACCGTTAATGGCGCTAATTTTTTTCATGCGCAAAAGTTTAATCAGTTTGATTTGGTTATTGGAAGCCATTACTTAATAAATAACGGATATCGCGAAGGAGAATACGAAAACCGGTACCGCGCAAACATCAATACTCGCTATCGCTTTAAAGAAATTGAAGGCCTGTCTGCAGGAGTAAACGCAAACTACATGCAAACAAGAGGCGGCAATTTTATTTTATGGGCCGATGACTCAGTGGGGGCCTATCAGCCCTTGGGCGGTATTGATACAACCGGCACTACACTAAGCAATTACCGCACCGTACGATTTAACATTGACCCATTTATTACCTATGCCGGAAAAAAAGGAACTACCATAAAATGGAGAGGACGATATTTTTTAGCAAACAACTTTAACGATACTCAACAGGAAGCTTTTTCAAATTTATACTATGGTGAATTGCAGTTTCAAAAGCGAATAGAAAAATGGAATTTATCTGCAACATACGGACTTGTTTTAACAGGCGGAGATGTAATGGGTGATTTATACGGATACCATGAAAGTGTAAACCAAAGCATGTATGCCCAACTTGATAAAAAGTTTTTTAACCGCCTAACTTTGTCTGCAGGATGGCGCAAAGAGCGATTTAAATTTATTTATGCAGAAGAAGAAAAAAAACCGGTATATCGTGCCGGTGCCAACATGCGCATACACAAAGCCACCTATGTACGTGCAAGTTACGGACAAGGCTACCGCTTTCCATCTATTGCCGAACGATATGTAAAAACCCGAGTAGGCGATATTGTAATTTATCCTAATGACAGCGTGCGATCAGAAACTGGGTGGAGTGCCGAGGCTGGATTGCGCCAGCTGTTTAAAATTGGCGAAAACTTTTCGGGATATGCCGATGCCTGCATTTTTCGCAGTCAATACCACGATATGCTTGAATTTACATTTGGCAAATATGGTCATCCGCTTCGCGACCCTTTGTTTGGCTTAGGTTTTAAATCGGTAAATATTGGAAACACACGTATTGATGGATATGAATTTGAAATTGGATTGCAATCAACTTTTGGCAAAGTGCCCGTGCAATTTACTGCCGGATACACGTATATTGACCCTATACTTACCGATTGGGATACACTAAAGCGAAACTCAGGAACTACAGATATAAATGTTTTAAAATACAGGTACAGGCAGCTTTTAAAATCCGACTTACAGGTTGGGTATAAAAAATTTTCGGCAGGAGTAGGATGCCGCTACCAAAGCTTTATGCAAAACATTGATATTGTTTTTAACGAATTAATTCCGGGTGTAAAGCGTTATCGCGAACAGCATAAAAAAGGGGACTGGATTTTTGATGCCAGGATTTCTTATAAGATTGACAAACATCTGAGCATTGCCCTTGTATCCCAAAACTTTTTTAACGAAGAATACGTTGGCCGGCCTGCAGACCTGCAGCCCCCACGGCTTTGGATGTTTCAAATAAAACTTTCTCCTTGATTTTTTTTGATTTTGGCGTAACCTTTGTATACTGTTTAAAGTAAAATAATTAGAATAAATGACCTTTTAACAGTTTGAACAATGAAAAATCACAAATTCGAAAACAAAAAAAACAAACAAGATTTTAACGAATGGCAAGACGGTGACAGCAAACATCACAAGATGAGTTCGCACCGCGAAAACAAGAACTGGAAAAATCATCTTTTAGATTCTAACGAAGAAGATGAAGTTGATGAAAACTTTTTTCATTACGATGAAGATGATGAGGAATAGGTTTCCTCTTCTTTAATTAAAGTTTTCCTGTTGCATCATAAATGGCACCACCACAACTATCAGTTGTGGCACCGGTAACCGAGGCAATGGTGCTATTATTATTCTTAATTCGCAAGTATCCCAAAAAGGCGAAAATTATCGCTTCTTTAAAATCTATTATCTGCCTTGATGGTATTATAATATCTGTTTGAGGAACAACATGTTTTATTTTTTCAATTAAAAAAGTATTGTGGGCGCCCCCACCGGTTACCAATACATTTTTTAAACCCTTTGCTACATTGGCAAATTGATTAGCAATGTGCATGCAAACTGTATTTAATTTATCACTACCACTTGCAGTTGATTTATCAAGTATAGGTTTAAACTCGCTATTAAACCATTCAACTCCTAACGACTTGGGTGGATTAATTTTAAAATAACCAAGGTTATTAATGCTTTTTAAAAGTTCTGAATCTAATGTTCCGGCTCGCGCATTTTCTCCTCCATTATCATAATCAAAACCCAGCTGAAGGCATAAATAGTTTAAGGCCATGTTAGCAGCACAAATGTCGTACGCTATAAGTTTACCATCCGGGTTTTTATGCGAAATGTTAGCAATGCCTCCTATGTTTAAACAAGCATCGTACTCAGAAAAAAGCAACAAGTCGCCAATGGGAACCAGCGGTGCTCCTTGCCCGCCAAGTGCCACATCCACACTTCTGAAATCGCACACAACAGAAAGTTTTGTTACGGCACTTATTGCTGCACCGTCACCAATTTGTGAAGTAAATTTTTTTTGTGGCTGATGAAAAATGGTGTGCCCGTGTGATGCAATTAAATCAACATGCAATTTGTTTTTTGCAATAAAATTGGCTGCAAGGTTTCCAAGATAATGCCCATAATCGCAATGCGTGTGCACAAAGTCAACAGCAGTAGCATTTATAAGGCTGCTTAATCTGTTTCTCCATTCTGTAGTGTAAGCAATGGTATTGCAACACTCCACTTTAAAGCCGTACTCGTTTTCTTTCTCAAAAAAAGTAACGCAAGCCAAATCTACCCCGTCAAGCGATGTGCCCGACATAATTCCCAAAACTGTCATTTATTTTTTTCTACTTAAAAAATATTTTTCTTTTCAAAAATAGGTTTTTCCTTTTAGCTGCTTTCAATTTCACCTCTTTTGGGGATAGAGGGCTTATTATTACTTTTGGCCACTTCCTAAATTAATTTACTATATGACTTTTACACTAAGCGAAGAGCATTTGATGATTCAAAAAGCTGCCCGCGATTTTGCACAAACCGAATTGCTACCTGGCGTTATTGAACGCGATGACAACCAAAAATTTCCGACCGAACAAATTAAAAAGTTGGGCGAACTGGGTTTTTTAGGAATGATGGTTGACCCGAAATACGGAGGTGCCGGACTCGATACCATTTCGTATGTACTTGCTATGGAAGAAATTTCGAAAGTGGATGCAAGTGTAAGTGTGGTAATGAGTGTAAATAATTCACTTGTTTGCTGGGGCATTGAAAGTTTTGGAAGCGAGGAACAAAAACAAAAATATTTAACCCCACTAGCCAAGGGCGAAGTGATAGGTGCATTTTGCCTTAGCGAACCTGAAGCAGGCAGCGATGCAACTTCGCAGCGGACAACCGCTGTTGACATGGGCGATTATTATTTGCTTAACGGAACCAAAAACTGGATTACAAATGGCAACACGGCAACATATTATTTGGTAATGGCACAAACCGATGTGGCAAAGGGTCACAAGGGAATTAATTGTTTGATAGTGGAAAAAGGAATGCCTGGATTTACAGTAGGCCCTAAAGAAAATAAACTTGGCATACGCGGAAGCGATACACATTCTCTTATGTTTACCGATGTAAAAGTTCCAAAAGCAAACCGCATTGGCGAAGATGGGTTTGGATTTAAATTTGCCATGAAAACTCTTTCGGGCGGACGCATAGGCATAGCCTCGCAGGCATTGGGCATTGCATCAGGCGCTTACGAACTTGCTCTTAAATATTCAAAAGAGCGCAAAGCCTTTGGAAAAGAAATAAGCAAGCACCAGGCCATACAATTTAAACTTGCCGATATGGCTACCGAAATAGAAGCAGCTCGTTTAATGTGCCTTAAGGCAGCATGGCTTAAAGACCAACATCTGAATTATGACCTTGCCGGATCAATGGCTAAGCTATATGCTTCACGTGTTGCTATGGAAGTTAGTGTGGAAGCTGTACAGGTGCATGGTGGATACGGATACGTAAAAGATTTTCATGTGGAGCGGCTAATGCGTGATGCAAAAATTACACAGATTTACGAGGGAACTTCCGAAGTGCAAAAAATTGTGATTTCGCGTTCAGTTATCGGTTAACTTTTTTATCCCAATATTTATTTTTTGGAAAAGGAATTTCAAAAAATAATTCTTCGCCAGTTTTTGGATGATTAAATAAAATTGATTTTGCAATAAGTGCTATTCCGTTTTCAGGATATTCAACTCCTGAACCATATTTTTTATCTCCAATCAGTGGCATTCCTTCGTATGCAAATTGGGCACGCACCTGGTGAAACCGTCCCGTAAGCAATTCTATTTTTATTACGCTGTGATTTTTTGTTGTTTCTCCTTCCACATCATATTTAAGTTCGCAAGTTTTATAACCGCTTCGTTCGTTCTTTAAAATCACCGCCTTTTTTTCTTTTGTATCTTTTTTTAAATAGTGTTTTAATGCACCGCTTTTATGTAGAGGAAGTTTTGCTGTTAATGCATAATAAATTTTTGAAACACTTCGAATTTCAAATTGATGACTTAGTACTCTCAGCGATGTTTGGGTTTTAGCAATTACTACAATACCTTCCGTTACACGGTCAATACGATGTGGAAAGGCAATATAATGTTCCTTATTCGAAGGAAACTTTTTTTGCAGATGCATTAGTGTACATTTTTCAAGCGATGGGTTTCCATACAAATCGTTTTCAACCATCAACCCTGCCGGTTTACTTACAACCATTAAGTAATAATCTTCAAATAAAATTTTTATATCAGGAATTTTCTCAGGCATAACACGTTGCTGGTTACACAATTGTAATTGCTGCGAAACTACAAATAGTAATGTACTGCAATAAAAAAAACCGGCACATTACGGTGTGCCGGCATAAAAATAAAAATGGTTTTCACATTTTATTCTTCGTCTTTTATTGGGTTGGTAAGTTTGCGGATTGCATTTTCATCCATACGTAAAAATGAAAGTACAGGTTTAGGGCAATTGTTTGTTTCATTAAACTGATTATACAAATCGTTAACCCTCTTTATTTTTTTGCGATAGTCAGAAGGCTTCATGGCAGTTTTAAGCATTTTAATAAAAATCCTTGTAGATTCATACTCATGCTCTACATCTGCTATTTGTCTTTTTAAACTAGCAATTATCTGATGGCACAAACTATCTTCGCCCATCATGCAATAATTTAAAGCCTGAAACAATTTACACTCAATATCAGCATGCAAATAATGTTTCATTGAAATGGCATTGCGTAAATCGTTTATTGTTCGTGCTGCGCCATGATAATCTTTAGTGTAAAATTTACCAATAGATATAAACAACCTGAACGAAATATAATGGTAAGCTTCGTTTGTATTGCTATCAAAAGTTTGTTCCAGCTGGGTATTTAGCTCGGTAAGTTTTTCGAGGTTACCATCATTTAAAAACTTTTCTATTCGCGAACGCAAAAACTGCGTAACAAAAAACAACATGCTGTGTTTGCTGCACCATTCAAGCATCAAATCATTTAACTGTGCAAGAAAATGATCGGCTCTCACCTGACTATTTGTTTTTTGATAATACTCATATTGCAGCACATCGGCTACCGGTTTTATCTGATTATAAAAAGTATCAAGAGGATACTTTTCAAAAATTCCTCGCATTTGATGCAGGGTAGTTTCTATTTCCTGTTCCTGCGATTTTAACTCGTTGCGTTTTTCGGGAATGCTACACAAATAATAAATACGCACTATGCTATACAAAACAAACAAGCGATGAGATTCATACAACTCGGCAATGTTCGATATTTCTCTTTTCAACAAAATCACTTCTTCCAGTTGTTCGTTGTCGCGCGTTAATAAATAAATGCCCATTTTTTTTGTAAACAGGTAAAATAATTGTTCGGCTTTTGAAACAGCAAGTGAATACGCAACATGCCTTGTGTATAGCTTATCATAGTACTCATAGTCCTCATGAAATAAATGCAGTTGCATAAGAGTTTTATATACCGTAATAAGCTCATAGTTCATGTCATACTCTTTCAACTGTTTTTCAAGTTCAATTAATGACCGTATTGCAAATTCTCTATTGGGTGCATATAAAGTAGCTGGTACACGAGCAACTTCTTCCATCAAATCTTTAATTGGGTTCTCAACCTTTTTTGAAAGTATTTCGGCAATGCGTGAGTTTAAACGCGATTTTAATGTATAGTATGCACTTGGATTTACCTGCAACATATCCATCATGGATGTGTCATCTATATCATCACGCGTACGCGTGGTTTCAAGCACCATGTAAGGCTTGTTTTTCTTTTTTCCGGCTACTTGTTGCAGCAGAGCCTGATATTCGGCATCACTTAATTTTTTGATGGTTTTACGTAAAATATCCATAGTATGAATGGGGGTTTGAAAATTTAAATATGCTATTCATACGTAGTGATTTTTGTAAGGTTTTAGTTTTTTTAAAATATTTTTTTTATCACGTGTGTTGTGTAAGAAAAGCTGCACCTTATACCTCTTTCGATAAAGATGAGTTGTTTAAAGTTTTGCCTCTTTTAAAAAAAAATGATGTGAGGAAGCGCAGATACTTCAATAGATGGTTGTAATATAATACTGTCAGTTCTGTTTTATATCACCCCATAGTTACCTGTGGATGCCTTAATGTTAAAATAAGTGTATCCTTTTTATAACCTTTCCGTTAAACGTAATCAAATTTCAAACTCATGGATGAAAATACCCGCAATAAACACTGTAACAAAAAGCAAAGTCAATGTGTATAAACCAAATCAAACACATAAAAACAACAATCAGCAACTGTAATATTTAAACAACAATTACCATATCCTAAGCAACCCATAAGCGTAAATTAGGATAACAAAAACTAAGGAGGATTTAATTATGAACACTATCAATTCAATGGAATTTTACAAAATGGTACGCGAAAACCGCTACGCCATGTACTCGAAACCACGCAGATATTATAACCGTGACGGTATGCAGGGCTCTGCATTAAAGTTTTTGTTTTTTGTGCAAGCCATTATTTTTTTCCTGATGATGATTACCATCAGGCCGGCACAGGGACAAGCAAATTCAAATGGCAACATGCTGGCTGCGGCTTCGCCAAATAGTTCAAACATTTATAACTACACCACTACTTATAACAGTGGTAAGGTTTTTTTGAACTGGACTGCAAAAAATGAAACGGCAGACTGTATATATATTGTAGAACGTTCATCAGACGGTAAAGGATATGAGTCGGTAGGTATTAAAGAAGGCATTGGCACACCAGTTGAACTATTTTATTCATGGATGGACCAAACGCCACCGGCCGGATACGCTTTTTACCGTGTAAAGAAAATTGCAAAAGACGGTACACAATATTATAGTGCAGTAAATGCAATAATAAACCAGGGCGAAAGCATTAATAATGTGGCATCAGAAAAGAAAACTGAAACAGGAAGCAAACAATAAATTTTTTCAAACACTTTGGGCACCAATACACAAATGAATAACTTAAACAAAGCGTATGGGAAACTCTACGACTAAAAAAACATATATAAAAACTGTGATGCGCTTAATGGCGCTTGCCGTTTTTTATTTATATGCCGGAACTGCGCAAGCGCAAATTCCATCAGCATCATTTACAGCCGACACCACTGTGGGATGTGTACCATTAACAGTACATTTTACAAACACATCATTACAGGCCACAAGTTATTTTTGGGATTTTGGTGCAGGGGTTGGAACTTCGACTTTACCAAACCCGCAGGCCGTTTATCTTGCTCCGGGTTTTTATACTGTAAAGCTTATTGCGTATAACAGCACCTCAGGCCAATCCGATACACTTATTATTACCAACTATATTCAAACGGTTGCATTTCCTACCGCAGCATTTACGGCAAATACGTTAAGTGGCTGCGAAGATTTAACGGTTTCATTTACCAACTCATCGCAGTTTGCATCCAATTACATTTGGGATTTTGGTGATGGTTCATCATCAACACTTACTAACCCCACACATATTTACACAACACCAGGTTTATACACAGTAAAACTTGTTGCTTACACCACATTTGGTTGTAATGATATATTAACCAAGCCCAGCTACATTAATGTATATGCAAGGCCCAATGCAACTATAACAGCAAATCCAACTTCAACATGTACTGCCAATCAGGTAATACAGTTTTCATGCCCTACACCAGGAATAACTTCTTACCAATGGAATTTTGGTCAACCTTCATCAGGGGCAGCAAACACATCAACTCTGCCAACCCCAACACATACGTATGGCGCACAGGGAAGTTTTACAGTTACACTTATTGCTCAAAATGTAAATGGCTGCAGCGATACTATTGTAATGCCCAACTTTATAAATATTGGCAATGCATTAGTCCCTACATTCACTATTGATGATAGTTCAGGTTGTGCTCCGCATACTGTAAATTTTACAGCTGGTGCAATTACTGGTGCCACAAGCTACCAATGGACTTTTGGCGACCCGGCATCAGGAGCACTAAATACTTCTACAACTACCAATCCTTCGCATACATACAGCTCAAGCGGAACTTATTCTGTTACCCTTTATGTAACTACTGCAAGCGGTTGTAATGGAGGTGTTACGTATAATAACGTTATAGATGTTGACCAACTACCTAATCCTAACTTTACGGTAACAAGCCCTACGGGTTGTGCTCCGCACAGTGTTCAGTTTAATAACACTACTCCTTCATCAGGCAGTTATACTTACCTATGGGAATTTGGTGATGGAAACACATCTACCAGTTTAAGCCCGTCAAACGTTTACACCACAGCAGGAACTTATACAGTAATTCTACATGCATACACTGCCAACGGATGCGAGGCCATTATTTCGCAAACCAATGTGGTAACTATAAATGATATAACGGCAACCCTTAGTGCAACTCCATTAAAAGGCTGTCCTGCATTACCTGTAAATTTTAGTGCAGTGCCTTATCCCGGCATTGTTGCATACAGTTGGAATTTTGGCGACCCCGGTTCTGGCGCAGCCAACACATCGGCAGCGCAAAATCCTTCGCATACATATAATAACATAGGCACATATAATGTAAGATTAATTGTAACCTCATCTGCCGGCTGTAAAGACACAATGTTGAAAAACAGTTTTATTACTGTTGCTGCCTCACCGGTTGCATATACCTTGCCCGATACCATTGAAGGTTGCATGCCGCTTACAGTAAATTTTGCTGACCCTACAGGCGCAAGTTCTATTTGGAATTGGCAATTTGGCGATGGTGATTCAAGCAACGTGCAAAATCCTTCGCACGTTTATGATACTGCAGGTGTATATATAGTTACACTTACAGCAAACATGTATGGCAATAGCGGTGCAGGGTGTTCCCAAACATTTCAGCCTTTTGCAATTGTAAATGTAAAACCACTTTTACTATCGCCCATTACATACGTGCAGGCAACACCCTGCGCACCGTACGAAATACATTTTAGCGACACAACAGGTGATGTAGCTGTGTGGGATTGGGATTTTGGAGATGGCTCACCGCATGACAGCACACAGTTTCCAATTCACAACTATGCACAGCCCGGTACATATACTGTTATACTTAATATCACAACCATTTTTGGTTGTATGACAAGTATAAGTACTACAATTACACTTGGAATACCTAACCCCATTCAGGCAAGCACACACGCAACGTGTGATGACACACCAATAAATTTTAGTTTAATTCCAAATACGTTTTCAAACATAGTTTGGAATTTTGGGGATGGAACCGCCACATCATCATCTGCAACACCAACGCACACCTACAATCAGCCCGGCACATTTTTAATTACACTTACCGCTACAGGTGCCGATGGCTGTAACTATACATATAACGATACTATAATTACCGAAGACCCACAACCATCGTATGTAATAAACGGTTCCACCACACAGTGCAATGCATTGTATGTTACGTTTACTAATACATCAACAGGTGCAACATCATACCTGTGGGACTTTAACGATATTTTTTCGCCAACGGATACTTCAACAGCTTTTAGCCCTACTTATTTCTTTCACAATTTTGGACAATACACTGTAACACTTACGGCAAGCAGTGCTCATTGCAGCCGTACAATAACCGATACTGCAGTAGTAAATATCGGGCACGTGTTTCCGGGTTTTACAATGACGCAAAGTTCGTTTTGTTTTCCGATAACAGTACAATTTGCAGATACCTCATGGCCAGGGCCAAATGTTATGTGGGGATGGAATTTAGGTGATGGAACAGTTGATTCAACACAAACGCCTGTACACACATTTTATACACCGCCTCCTGGAAATGTTTCGCTTTGGATTAAGGATGCTTACGGCTGTACTGGTACAATTACTAAACCTAATATTACTTACCTGTCGGCTGATTTTAGCACATCGGCAAGCGGAGGATGCAGACCTTACACTGTTACTTTTTCCGATTCAAGCGATACAAGTGCTGTGGCATGGCTGTGGGATTTTGGTGATGGAACTTCGTCAACGCAACAAAATCCAACACATACGTATTTAAATGACAGTGTTTATACCATTACATTGATAACAACATTTGCATCAGGCTGCAGCGATACCATTACGTATCCAAACTTAATTACCGTATCATCGCCACATGCTAACTTCAGTACCCCAACGGTTGCATCATGTTCGCCTGCTCAAATTTTCTTTACCAATCTTTCAAGCAATGCAACATCTTTCTTTTGGGATTTTGGTGATGGAGCCACATCTGTGGTTGACACACCATCGCACGTATATAATATACCGGGCGATTACACAGTAACTTTAATTGCAATTAATGGGGCGTGTGCAGATACCATTGTAAAGACAGACTATATACATATACCTGGTTCATACGCCTATTTTACACTTACATCAAATTTAAATTGTGCAGGCAACTTAGTAACATTTGCCGACAGTTCAATTAACGCATACATTCAGATTTGGAATTTTGGCGATGGTTCAGTTGATTCAACCCACAACCCCACTCACCTTTATGTTGACAGTGGAATATTTGTGGTAACGCTTATTACTATTGATTCACTGGGCTGCATGTCGTACTACACGTATCCCGATTCTATTGTTGTGCATCCTAGCCCAACTGCAAACGGATTTACAACCGACACCGTTGGATGCAATGCATATACCGTAAACTTTACCGAAACATGTATTAATGAAACCGCTTATGCATGGCACTTTGGTGATGGTGACACTTCATCACTTGCAAACCCGCAACATGTTTATCAAAATGCAGGCACCTATTATCCATGGTTGGTTGCAATAAATCAATATGGATGTACCGATACATTTTATTTTGCTTATCCGGTAAATGTGCATCAAACGCCAACGGCAAGTTTTACTCCATCGGTAAATTCGGGCTGCACAACTCTTGATGTTAGTTTTACAAATACATCCACCAATCTTGTAAGCCCCACTTATTTTTGGAATTTTCAAAATGGAGTTATATCCATGCTGCCAAACAATTCAACTTCGTATGCCGATTCGGGTGCTTACAATGTTATGCTTGTGGTTACCAACGAAAATTTGTGTAGCGATACAGCGTATCAAACTATTAATGTGCACTTAACGCCAACTGCTATTGGAGCCACTACGGATACTGCCGGTTGCTCGCCATACACATGTACGTTTACAAACAATTCTGTTTTCTCCGATTCGTATTTGTGGAATTTTGGAAACACGGCAACATCAACTGACTCAACTCCTGTTTACACTTATACTGTTGGAGGAAGTTATACAGCCACATTAATTGCATATAATAATTTTGGATGTTCGGACACAATGGTGTTCCCATATTCAATTAATGTAAGCCAAACACCCACTGCACAATTTACACCAAGTACTACATCAGGCTGTACAAATTTAATAGTGTCGTTTACCAACACATCAACCGATACAATTAGTCCGCTATACACATGGAACTTGGGCGTGGGAGGAATTACTTCTGTTTTCTCGCCCACATTTACTTACACCGATTCATCGGTAAATAATATTTCGTTAATTGTATCAAATGGAAACGGTTGTAACGACACTGCATTTGCAACAGTTACAGTTTACTTATCCCCAACAGCCAACGCATCCACAACGGATACAAGCGGATGCACGCCTTACACCACTGCCTTTACAAATCTTAGCACCACTGCCGATTCGTATCTGTGGGTGTTTGGTGATGGTACAACTTCTACCGATACCAATGCCACACACACTTATACTACAGGTGGCGACTACCAGGTTTATCTTATAGCGTATAACAGTTTTGGCTGCAGTGATACGTTTTACCTGCCTAACACAATTCATGCATTGCAATCGCCAACTGCTGCGTTTACTGCAAGTGCTACTACAGGATGTTCGGGCAATACGTTTGTGCTAAACAATCAGTCAACCAACACAAGCAACCCAACCTATTCGTGGATGATAGGCACCATACCAAGTGCTGACGAAAACCCTTCGGTAGTTTTAGTTGACCCGGGATTTTATACCGTAACATTATTAGTGGTAAATGATAATGGTTGTGCCGACTCAATCGAACAACAAAATTATTTACAGGTATATGACACCATACCTCCACCCGAAAATGTAATTTACAGCGTAAGTGTATTATCAAACACGCAAACCGAAATACGCTGGCAGCCCAGCGCATCACTTGACCTTGGTGCATATAAAATTTGGCGACTTGATGCTGCTACAGGAAATTACAACAACGTAATGACCATTAACAATCCGCTTAACGGAAACTTTAACCTTGACCCACGCTATACCGACAGCGGATTAAATACGCTTGATAACACATACACTTACAAAATACAAACGCTTGATGTGTGCAGCTATGCATTGCCGTTAACTGCTTTGCGTGAACACACCTCAATAAATATTTCGGCACAACAAAACGGAACTGCCATTGATATTAACTGGACTCCTTACGGAGGATGCAGCGTAGCAACGTATGAATTAACCCGTGTGGAAGTTAGCAACGGAAGTACTGCTTTGATAGCAATTTTGCCCGGCACACAAACATCGTATCAGGACACTACCCTAATGTGCCCGTTCGATTATTCGTACCAGGTGCGTGCAACCGACTTGTGCGGAAATCCATTTGAATCGTTTAGCGATACAGCTATTGCTCAGCCTCAAAATATACTTGCAGGACAGCAAGCAGATATAGTTCGCAGCACCGTAGTAAACAATGCTTATGTGCTTACCGAATGGACAGAGCCAACCCTGTTTCCTGACCGTGTACTTGAATACCAGATTTTACGCAGCGCTGATACCAATGCAACAAACTATACCATTATTGGCGCAGTGCCGGCTGGTGTTTATAGCTTTGATGATATGAATGTAAATGTGAAAGAGTACAACTATTACTACAAGGTAGAAGTAATTAACGATTGTCATCTGGCAGGTATGCAGAGCAGCAACAGTTCATCTATATTGCTTCAATCGCAATGGCAATATGCAAATGCGCGATTGTGGTGGACAGAATACGACAAATGGGATAATGGTGTTGACCATTACACAGTAGAAAAATACAATTGGGACACAGGCCAGTGGGAAGTTATAAAAACCGTACCCGGCACCGTTACCCAAACCGAAGTTGATGAGTAACGCTTGCGTTATTCATTGTGTATGCCCGAAGCCCCGAACTACGTTCGGGGTTTTCTTTTATTATCCACCCCATGCCTATTCGGATACAAGATATAATTTGTTATCCTCAACTTTATATAGCATAGGCGCCACCATTATTTTGGGATAGCGCAAACGTATGCGTTTGGCTTCGCTGCAAATAAAATCTATTTCGCTTCCAATTTCGTGCATGGGTTCATTATGATAAAAATGATCTTCTGCTTCTTCTTTGCTCCATCCTGCATTTTCAACCAATCCCTTTATAAAAAGATTTTTTCGCGCCATTAAATTTACCATTCCACAATTATTGTGGCCTATGAGTGCAATAAACTTTATACCACCTACTGCAATTGCATAGCTTACCCTGAATTCAGAGTAGCGCAAATTGGCTCCGCCTGAGCGTATTATATATGAAAAGTTTTCAGGAATATGCAAGTGCTTTCGGTTATCCATACACATGCCTATTAGCATTTGTGCATTGTCATATTTCTCATAAGGCCTGTCGAGGTTATGATATTCTAGCAAAAGACCAATAGGAGTGTTTTGGTATTGAGTGGGTATATGTGATGATTCTGATACGGCACGTAATCTATCCATAATTGTAAACTTGAGTTGTATTTGAACCCAAATCTATTTAAAAATTAAACAGAAAAATTTAAACAGCCATTAAACTAATGGCTGCTCTAAAGTTGACGCAAGATTTTCTTGTGGAATAACGGGGGCAGGACGATTGAAAATTTTTGATTTTAATTTTTCGTTTAGCAAATACATTACTGGCACCATAAACAAAGTAAGGAAGGTTGCAAACCCCAAACCAAAAATCATGGTCCAGGACAGAGGCCCCCAAAATGCTGTGCTATCACCACCAAAAAACAGGTGTGGATTAAATTCGGTAAACAAGGTTACAAAGTCAATATTTAATCCAACAGCAAGTGGTATTAATCCAAGTATAGTTGCAGTAGCTGTTAAAATTACGGGTGTCATACGTGTACGGCCGGCTTCTACAATAGCTTCAAAAGTTGGTACACCCTGCTCGCGCAAAAGTTCGGTAAACTCAACAAGTAAAATACCGTTACGAACTACAATACCTGCCAGCGCCACCACGCCAATGCCTGTCATTACTATACTAAAGCCCATTTTAAAAATGGAAAAACCCAGCAATACACCAATTAAACTAAAAACTATTTCGGTTAGAATGATAACGGGTTTGCTGAATGAGTTGAACTGTGTAACAAGAATTAAAAATATTAATCCAAGTGAAATTAAAAGTGCTGTACCCAAAAACGACATAGTTTCAGCCTGCTCCTCCTGCGAACCGGCAAATTTTATTTCTACACCGGGCACCGAACCAAAGTTGACAACAGCGTCTTTTACGTTATCAACCACTTCCTGTTCGCGACTTTGATAATCGGTAAGCAGGTTAGACGAAACAGTAACTACACGCTTTTGATTTTTGCGCTTTATTACTCCATACGTATCGGAATATTTTATCTCAGCAAATGATGACAACGGCACATTGCGCACCATTCCACCCATTGCCATATCGCGATACAAAATTTTTATGTTGCTCAACTGGTTTATATTGTTTCGCTGGTCATCGCGATAACGTAGCATAATTTTATAATCGTCATTTAAATCGCGGTACTTTGAAACTTCGCGGCCAAGCACAGCCATGTTTATTTCGTTACCCACCTGTCCGGTAGAAATTCCGAGGCGGTTCATGCGTTCGCGGTCAATGTTAAATGCAACCTGTGGTTTATTATCTACCAAATCCGATTTTAGTTCTTCAACACCGTCAACCTGCAACGAATCAAGATAGCGTTTGAGTTTTTTTGATGTGGAAGCAATAGCAGTTAAATCATCTCCACTGATTTCGATGCTAATGGGTTTACCAACAGGCGGGCCGCCTTGTTCTTGTGTAACTGTAATTTCGGCACCGGCAACAAGCCCTTTTACAGCATCACGAATTTTATCAAGATATTGCCGTGTAGAAAGTCCATCGCGTTTACTGAATTGAACAAATGAAATTTCGACCTTGCTTTTGTTGGCATAATAGGCCTGGTCTTCGTCTGCAGGGTCGGTAACGTTTTCGCCAACGCTTGCTATTACCGATTTTACCAGCTTATTATTCTCGCCAAGCACACCGTACACTTTGCTTTCAATAACTTTTGTTACCGAATCGGTGTAGGCTTGGTCGGTACCAACGGGCAAGCTTGTAAATACATAAATAAAATTGGGATCGGCCTGCGGAAAAAAATTAATTCCGCCATTGCGTGCACCAATCATAATAAACGACAAAAACAAAAGCCCAATGGTTGACCACATCATGGTTTTGGGATAATGCAGTGCTTTTACCAGCAAATTTTTATATCCGTTTTGTACGGCAGGCCATGTTTTGGTTTGAAATTTTACAATAACTTTTTGAAGCCAAAAGCGGTGCAATAAATTAAGAAGGAATAACAAGATTACAAAATTTCCCATTCCATGAACGCCAGATACATAAAATACGGCAGCAAGGGAAATAAAAATTATGCTGGTAATTTTTAATCCTTTCTTTGGATCGTGCGTTTTATTATCATGTGGTTTCATAAAATCAACTGCAAACACTGGATTAATGATATAAGCCACCAGCAAAGATGCAAGCAGCGTTATTATTAATGTAATTGGAAGAAAAAACATAAACTTTCCTATTATCCCATCCCAAAAAGCAAGTGGAATAAAAGGAGCAAGCGTGGTAAGTGTTCCCGACAACACAGGAAGAAAAACTTCGCCTGTGGCCATTTTGGCTGCGGTTTTTATATCGCGTTTTCCATTATCATAAATACGGTGTGTGTTTTCAATAACTACTATAGCATCATCCACCACAATACCCAATGCAAGTAAAAACGAAAACAACACAATAAAATTTATGGTAAAGCCTATGGTGGGCATCATTAAAAATGCTATAAACATGGAAAGCGGAACCGATAGCGCCACAAAAAAAGCATTGGCTGTTCCCATAAAAAACATTAGCACAACCAACACCAAAATAAACCCAATTACTATGGTATTTATTAAATCGTGCAGCGATGTGCGGGTTTGCTCACTTTGATCGCCTGTTAATACCACTTTTAAATCTTTAGGCCAGTTGTTTTCCTTTAATTCATCCACAAGCGCTACTATTTTATCCGAAGCTTCAATAAGGTTTTCGCCTGTGCGCTTAACCACACTTAATGTTATTACATTTTTATGTTGCAGGCGCGCATAACTTTCCTGTTCCTTAAAATCGTCTTTAACATCAGCAATATCCTTTAAATAAATGGGAGCCCCGTCAATAGAATTTACAACAATGTTTTTTAACTGCTCCACACTGGTAAACTCGCCCGAAACACTTAACGACCGTCTGCTGCCGTCAACCATCCTTATTCCGCCACCAGGAATGGTTTGGTTTTCGTATTTAACTGCGCGCTCAATATCGCCCATCGAAATTCCTGCCGATTGCATTTTTAGCATATCTACATTAATCTGAATTTCGCGCTCAAGCGCACCAATCACACGTGCATATTTAACTTCTTTTAATCCTTCAATTTTATCTTTTGCTTCATCGGCATATTTTTTTAGAGTTGCCAAATCATAATCACCCGAAAGATTTACAGCCATGATGGGCAAATCAGAAAAATTTATTTCCATAATTTGCGGCTCTTGTGGCAAGTCCTGCGGCAAATCATTTTTGGCATTGTCAACTGCTTCTTTTACCAGCCGTTTTGCTTCGGGTATTTTTACATCGGTGTTAAATTCAATTACTACGGTACAAAAATCCTGCAGCGCGTTGCTCTTAATTTTTCTAACACCGGCTACACCCTTGCACTCTTTTTCAATGGGGCGAACAATTAAGTTTTCCATATCCTTGGGTGATGTGCCGGGGTAAACCACGCTTACATAAATATTGGGCAATGAAATATCGGGATAGCTTTCTTTAGGAATATTTATGTATGCCGAAATTCCTGTAAGAGTAATAATGATGGTGAATATGTATATAGCCGTGCGGTTATCTATCGCCCATGATGACGGCTTAAATTGTTTAAATATATCTTTCATTTTTTCGTGAATCGTGAGACGTGAATCGTGGGTGTGGGTTGAGATTACTGATTCCGGCTCTTGTTATTGTCTTTTATCTTGTCTTATATCTTGCTTCTGATTATATTTTCACTATATCGCCTTCAACCAAATTTTGATACCCTGCTGTAATTACTTTATCTCCTTCTTTTAGTCCCTCGGTTATTTCGGTAAGGCCGTTGTAAATAATTCCGCTCTTTACCGCTTTGCGTTTGGTAATTGTTTTTCCGTTTTCGCTTTCGGCTACAAATACATATTCGCCTTCAGTACCTTTAAGAACAGCCCCAACCGGCAGCACAAAAGCAGATGCCGACTGGTAATCGGCAATTTTTAAAACTGCAATCATATTGGGTTTTATAGTTCCTGATTTATCATTCAGTTTTATTTCAACATTAAATGTGCGGTTAAGTGTGCTTATGGCATTGCCTGAATAATCAACTTTTGTTTTAAGTTCTTTATTTTGATCCGGAAAATAAACAATGGCATCGTTCCCCTTTTTCACTTTTGCTATATACGATTCGGGCAACTCCCCTTTTACCTTGAGTGATGAAAGATTTACAACACGTACACAAGGCAAACCTGGCATTACAGCTTGACCAATTTTAATGGCAACATTGTCAACCGTTCCATCTATTGGAGACTTTACTCTTGTCATGTTCCATTGCTCACGCATGGTGCCCAGGCGTTTTTCAAGCGCTTCTTTATTTGTTTTTGCGGTAAGATACTGCACCTCGCTTCCAATTTTTTGATCCCATAAATTTTTTTGGCGGTTATAAACCGTAGTAGCTAAATCAAGCTGGCTTTGCACCTCGGCAACACCTTGTTGCATCAGTTTATCATCTAAAGTTGCCAGAATTTGTCCTTTGCTAACATGGTCACCGGCTTTTACCAGAACTTCGGTTACAATGCCCTGCGTGGTTGCACTTACATTTACATCTTCATCGCCATCAACCTTTGCCTGTACCTCAATATAGTGAGCAAAAGGCTGCACAGCAATTGCAGTCGCTTCAACGGTTTTTACTTTTTCTTTTTGAGTAGTGTCAGTAAGAGCAATTTCCTGTTCAAGCTTTCTTATTTCGGTTATAAGTTCGGCCTGTTGTTTTTTTAAGGCATCTAATTTTTCCTTGGGATTATTTCCACCACCACATGCACTTAATAGCACAAGTGTGCTTAACCCAAGCACTGATAATTTTGTGTGTTGCAAAAAAATTGCGGTCATGTTGTTTTTGATTAATGTTGATGTAAGTTGCATAAAAATTATTTTGATTGTTAAGTAGTAGTTTTTTATTTAATAATGTTTCCTGTTGCTTTTGCAAAATCAATTTTTGAAATCAGCGCATCATATAATGCCCCATAGTAATTTGTTTCGGCTTCTTTAAGTGAGGTTTCGGCAGTTACCACCTCAAGGTTTGAGCCTACGCCCTGGTCGTATTTTATTTTTGAAACACTTGCAACTTCTGATGCAAGTTCACGGTTTTTCTTTTGCGTTTGCAACGAAGCAAGAGCATTTTGAAACTGTGTGCGTGCCGTTTTTATTTCAAGGGTGATTCCGTTTGAAAGCGACTGGTAACTGTTTTCTATTTTTTTAAGTGTAAGTTTTTCCTGCTGCACTTTATTGTGTCGTGAAAAACCCCCAATTAGCGGTATGTTTAATGTAGCGCCAACAATTGCTGTTGGATACCAGCGCTTATCCGAGTCAAAAAAATCAAAGTCGAGGCGGTATGCGTTTTCGCTAAATGTACCAAATGCAATCAGGCTTGGATACGATTTATATTTGTTTACCTTTATGTTTAACTCCTGTAATTTTTTCGTTGTGTTTAAAATGTTTATTTCAATACGCTTGTTCACGTCAATATTTTCATTCGATAAAACACTTTCATCCAGCAAGGCCGTTTCTAATTTATCGGTTAAGGTTATTTGCGTATTCAACTCCATTCCCATCTGAAATTTTAACAGGTCCAATCCTAATGCAAGCAATCGTTCGGTTTTTTCTTTTTCTACCACCATGTTATTGTATGTAACCTGTATGCGGTCATTGTCAATTTTTTCTACAAACCCATTGTCATACAACGCTTGTGTATCATCCTTTAATTTTTTAATTCTTGTTACATTGGCTTTTAGCAAATCCATGCGCTCCTGGTTTACCAGTACGCTATAATAAGCTTTGCTTACGGCAATGGCCGTTTCAATTTTTGTTTGCTCGGCAGTTTTGCGCGAAAGTTCAACGTATGTTTTAGCTGCTTTAACTCCTAAAAAAAATGAGCCGTCAAAAATTAATTGCGAAGCATTAGCACCAGCCGTTGCATTTTGTGTGGTACCAAACTGAACTGCATTGAGCAAGTCGGCAGGTGCTTCGGGAGCAAATGCCCTTGCAGGAATTACGGTTGTTGGAATTTCAATAAAATAATTGTAGTTAACACTTCCATTTAACTGCGGCAATCCCACACCTATTAGTTCGTTTACCCGTTTTTGTGCAATCTCTGCATCAAGCGTTGCATTTTTAACATTCGCATGGTTTTGCAACGCATAATCAATTGCCTGTTGCAATGTGTACCCCGAAGTTTTGTCCTGTGCAAATAATTGCGGTGCAAAAAGCAACAGGAGAACAGTTGTTTTTAAATTCATAAAAATTTTAATGGTTAAGAAATAATTTTTTTGATTTTAGTTATGATAATAAGCGGCAAATTTTTTTTCGGTTTCAAAAGCAATTATGTTTTTGTACTTACTTATTAGTTTATTCCCTTTTACGGTAACAATACCATGCAAAAAATGATCGAGTAATTCTAATTGCACTTCGCGGTGATTGTATTTATGAGGCGGAAACACATCAGGATTCATGGCCATTACAATTTGTTCTACGCGCAAGCGTGCAAGTATTTTTATGTTTATATCATCACGGTAAAGCCCGTCTTTAATACCGGCTTTAAGATTTTTTTCAAACAAGTTCATCATGTTTTCTTCCCTAAACTTTCTAAACATTTCCCACGATTTAGGATAATACTTTTGCAAATCATAAAACAGGTTAGGGTTTATTACCGAAAACATGGCGCTTACATGATTCATACATTCAATTATTTCGTGCACCGAGTCCCTAGCGTTTTCTGATAATGATTCAAACTCACATTTGTTATTATCTAAATTCATTGCGCACACGGTATGCACAATTTCGTCTTTATCACTAAAAAAACCGTAAATCGTTTTTTTTGAAACAGACAGGTGTTGCGCTATATCATCCATTGTAATGCGCTTTACACCATGCTTATAAAACAATTCGTTTGCTGCTTGTATTATTCTCTCTTTGGTATCCATTATTTTAAAATCGCGGCCAAAACTATGGAAACTTTTTTTGGGCTGCAAGTTTCCGGCAAAAAATATTTTAAATAGCTATGAAAATGCCATTATAAAAAAAAGCGACTAAAAATCCAATCCCAATGACAAATAAAAAATAACAGGCTGAATTTGTTTATCATCAATACCATAAGCCCAATCGGCCCTTACAAAATAACCAAAAACACGCGTGCGCAAACCAAAGCCATAGCCGGCTACAATAGGTTGAATTTGTTTTATAACCGTAACAGTAACAGGTCCTTGATTTACGGTTTGAACATTTAAACTGTTTTCATCACCATAAGGTGATTTACCCGTCCAGGCCGTGCCGGCATCAAAAAAACCAACCACCTGAAAGTTGCGCACAAAATCACTTCGGATGGGGCGATTTAAAATGTACTGAAAAAGCGGCATGCGTATTTCAGAATTAAACAATGCAAAACTATTTCCGTTACGGATGTTTTGTTTAAATCCACGCATGGGTGATGCAAGGGTTTGAAAAACATAGTGCTGCGAATTATCAATACTTATATTGTAATTAAAATTACTGCCTGGCACAATGGCATTATCCTCTGACCCTAAATAATAAAGTAACTTTTGTTTGCCAAACGAAGAACTGGCCGAAAAACGGTTTGCCCATATTATTTGCCTGTGCACTTTTTGGTAATGTCTCACATCAAACCCAGCTATGTATGTAGTGTAATGCGGGCTGTTTATTTTATAAAACATTTCGGCAAATAATTTATACCGCATTCCGTTGTAAAGATTAAGTCCTTTTTTTATGGTGTTATCAAAAATATATTCCAGCTTAGGGCTTATCCAGTAATTGGTTTCGTTTGGTTTTTTTAAAGCACTTACATCGGTGCTCAAATATGCAGTTCGGTCTGTTCTTAAATCAATGGTACCTTTTAGCGCTGTTAAATCATTTAACGGATATTTGTTTACAAACTTTATATCGTGTGTATGCACTTTTTGAATTTCATTATCATCAGTGGTAACTATACGTGCCTGACGGTAAAACATTATTTGCTTGTCCATGCGTCCTTTCATCAAATCAACAAGCGCTAAATATTCGTTGCTGTTAAAATCGCCAGAAACACGAATGCCCCCGGTAATTTTTACATCGTTCATCAAATCACTCATGCCTACCTTAAGCAGCAGGTTTAATCCCGGGTCGAAATAAACAGCACCTCCAGTGTATGACTGATAGGTGGAATTGAATAAACTATTATCTAATTGTGTAATTAAATAGTCAGGCGAAAAAGCCAAATCATAATTGCGCTGTTTGGGCAAACGAAATGTGATTGAATCTTTTGGAAGTTGTATTACAGTTAAACTAACTGTTGTATCCTGTTTTGTTTGAGTATTTGTTGGTTCAGCAATGGGTTGATTAATTAAAGCGGAAGAAGAATCAACTTCCTGTGTTGCATTTTTTTTCTTTGGCTTAAATTCGCTTTGAAAAATATAATTGTTGATATCAACTTTTGTTGTATTGGTATCTGTTGCAACTGTTGATGCCGTATCGGCAACTACAACATCTTCTTTCATAAATTTTAAAAACAATGAATCGGCTGATTTAATTCCTGCAGATGCAGGCCGTGCATACTCAACAGTATTTAAAATAAAAGAAGTGCTCTTGTCAAATGCTAAAAGTGGATTTACATACACATGGTATCTGCCATTGTGCAAAAACAATTCAGCATGTTTGCTTTTTTTAGCATTGATATCTGATTGCAGAGCATTGTATGCATAGTTTGTTTGGGCATAATGCCTGAAATAATAGCGGTAATGCTCGGTAGTATCAACAAAACTTATGGTGCTATCCATTTCTGCAATCATTCGATTTACTATACCGTTTTTATCTGACAAGTATGCAAAATGCGAAGCATCATACGCCTGTGCATTAAATTCGTCTTCGGGTGATTGGGTTATGCGTACTGCAATTTTTTTCCGGTCAGCAGCATCCAATAAAAACAAATCAAAGTTTTGCTGCATTGGATTTTTATTTACATCCACACCCAATGTGTCATTGCTTCTGTTTGAACTAAACACCAATTGAGTAGAACTATTAAAAAAGTGTGGTGATAAATCATCATACACATCATCGGTTAGCTGCTCGTAATTACGGCCCCTGATATTAAACAAATAGATATCTGATTGTCCTTTTTGAACAGCAGAAAAAACAAGCTTTTGCCCATCGGGTGAATAGGTAAGGTCTAAAATTTTAGTAAAATAAAGAAGTTGTGTTTGCTCTGTTTTTCGGGTTTCGGTATTATAAAAATTTAACCACAGCTTGCCCTTTTTTTCTTTTACAATGGCAATTATTTTTCCTATTGGATGCCATGCTAACAATGGAAACGATTTATCATTTTCGGTGGCATTTGACTTGTATCCTCCCCTATCTATTCTTTTTTTTCTGCCTGAAGGGATATCAAAAATTTTTGCACGGTACTTGCCAATGTCATTGGTAGCGTAGGCAAGTTTGTTACCGTCAGGACTTAGCTTTAATTGGGTAATAGTGCGGTGTTTTTCTTTTAAGCCAAGTGCAGTGCCAGCTGGTTTATTTTTGTTTTTGCTGTAATTTAAATACCTGTTTTGGTAATAGGTAAGCCAGTTTGCCGAAAGCTGTTTTACAGATGAGCCAACCACAAACACAAATCCATTTTCGATACTGCGGTTTATACGAGTCATGTAAACTACGTTGCTTAATGTTGACTGGCCGTATGTATCCGAAATAAATTTCCAAAAGCTATGACCGGCAAACACTTCATCGGTCTCAATAAGCTTATTAAACTTGTGTATGCGCCCGTTTGCAATCGCATCACGCAGTTTATTTTCGTCATCGGCACTCCATCCGCGCGATAGATATGACACCAACCCTTTGGTAAACCAATCGGGCAGGTTTAAAAGTATTGATGCCTGCAGGCGATCTTTTAAACTGCCACCATACATAAGTTGGTCGAGCAACACGTGAGCAACGCCTGCTCTAATTTGCTGATTAAAGTTAATATGGTCGCCATTAAAATACAGCAGCACTTTGTTTCCTACAATACGCGTAAGCCCGCCAATGTTATAAAGTTGGTCGTCAAGTTCAAGACCAATGTTGGTTTGTTTAAGTTCGCTTAGCTTATTGTAAATAATAAACTGCATGCGTGATGTGCTGCGGTAATCAAGCGTTTTTTCAATAAAATCAATTTCGAATTGCGCTTGTTTGCCAACATAAGCTGCATGTTCTTTGCCACCTACATAAAAGTAAACATCATAGTTTTTAAACCGGTAAAATGTCCAGTAAAAATCGTTGTACTGCACACGGTTTTTACCAAAACTCATTTGCGAACCCTGATAAAATTGCGCACATGCCGGCAACATAGCCCAACCAAGGCACGCCAACAAAAGCAGTTTTTTAAATACGCTGTTCACCCTCTGATAAAATAATGACGATGGAGCGAATTTAGGAGTTTTTGAATTGCGGCACTGCATAAAACCATCCAGGCAAAACCTTAGCAAACTTAACCAGAGGTAAACACATACACTCCATACGCATAGGGCAATGCAAGCAGTGCCGATAAAAGAATTATACGCAAGGCTTTCATGCGGTCTTTGCGATTACAATGTTTGTCGTTAACGCACTCAAAATTTCCGGGATCATTAAAATTATACAGTTTAAAAAAACCAAACAGGATGCAAAACCGGCTACGTATTTCAAAAAACAGCAAAATCATAAAAAAGGTACAAGCAAAAACAAAAATGCTTACTGTAATGCAATGCATAAAATGCATCAGCATAGTAAAGCCCACTGTGCCGGCAAGCGAAAACAACAAAAGCTTTTGCCTAATCACAATTTCCTTTGGGCCAATGTTACAAAGGCCGGCATTGTATTTTTTATCGTTCATGAACAGGTTAGAGAAGGTAAAAAGGCTAACAAGACAAATAAACTTTTGTTTGCTGATAATTTTTTAAATCGGGTAAAAGCTTAAAACAAGGGCTTTTTTACTTTCACCGCAAAATTAAAATTATGCGGTTCAAAAATTTATCCCTAATAGTAGTGTGTGTTTGCGCAGGCACTATGCAAACTTTTTCGCAAGAGAGCGATTCGGCTATGTTGCAACAAATTTATTCAACTGCATTAAGCAATGGAAAAGCATACCGCTGGCTTGATACATTATGCAATTCGATAGGAGCACGATTAAGCGGATCGCCACAGGCCGACAAGGCTGTAAAGTGGACCGAAAAAACCATGCAGCAAACCGGTGCCGACAGAGTTTTTTTACAAGATGTTATGGTGCCACATTGGGTACGGGGTGAAAAAGAAACTGCTGAAATAATTTCATCGTACCCAAAAAAACTTTTGTTGAATGTATGCGCACTGGGAGGAAGCATTGCCACTAACGGGCCATTGAGTGCTGAAGTAATTGAAGTAAAAAATTTTGATGAACTTAAAACACTGGGCACAAAAAAAATAAAAGGCAAATTTGTTTTCTATAACCGCCCTATGGACGTAACCAAAATAAACACGTTTGAAGCATACGGGGGTGCTGTTAACCAACGCTGGGCGGGTGCCATGCGCGCTGCACCTTACGGTGCCGTTGGAACGATTGTTCGCTCCATGACACCAGAAATTGATGATTCACCGCATACCGGTAGCATGGGTTATAACGATACCATTCCGAAAATTCCAGCGTGTGCTATTTCAACAAAGGCGGCAGAGTTATTGCACAAAATGCTTTTGACAGAACCTCAATTAAAAGTAAAATTGGATATGAAGTGCATGACATTACCCGATAAACCATCGCACAATGTAATAGCTGAGCTAACCGGCAGTGAGTTTCCGGGCAGTTACATTGTGGTTGGCGGACATTTAGATTCATGGGATTTGGCGCAAGGTGCCCATGATGATGGTGCCGGAATAGTGCAAGCGATGGAAGTGATAAATTTATTTAAACAACTTGGAATAAAACCGCGCCACACCATACGCGCAGTAGCTTTTATGAACGAAGAAAATGGAGGCCGCGGAGGAAAAAAATATGCCGAAGAAGCAAAAGCAAAAAACGAAAAACATATTGCTGCTATTGAAAGTGATGCAGGTGGTTTTACGCCACGTGGTTTCTTTATGGAAGGCGATTCGTTACAGAAAGAAAAAGTTCGCAGCTGGAAAAAACTATTTGAGCCATATAATATACATAGTTGGAATCACGAAGGCGGGGGCGCAGATATTGACCACTTAAAAGATCAGGGGCCATTGCTTATAGGATTGTCTCCCGATTCGCAACGTTATTTTGATATACACCATACCCCAACCGATGTTTTTGAAAATGTTAACCGCAGAGAACTTGAATTGGGTGCGGCATCCATGGCTGCACTTGTTTACCTGATTGATAAATACGGCTTAGAAAAATAAATTGCTGTAATGGCCATTTTGCAAACCGATTATAAAAATAAACGTTCTGAAATTATACAGGACGAGCATCAGAAATTGTATTTGCAAAATGCAAAACAACAATACAAAAGCCGGAACGAAAAAATCAACCAGTACTTTTCGGATATTGAACTTGCAAAAAACCGTGCTGCACTTACTAAGTGGAAAGCCATTGAAAATTTAGACAAGTACTTGATAGAGTTTGAAGCTAACTGCATTAAAGCCGGTATAAAAGTTTTGTGGGCATTAAATTGGGAGCAGGCGCATGAGGAGTTAGCAACGGTTATTCAACGACATGAAATAAAAAACATAACAAAAGACGAAGGGTTTTTATTTGATGAAATTGAGTGGGATAATTTTGTTGCGAAAAACAATGTAGCTCAGTCGCACTTACGCGAGCCAAACCATCATTCGATTAAAAGTTTTGTTCAAACAGATGTTTCAAAGCAAAACAAGGATGCATCTGCCAATAGTTATGCATTAATTCAGCAAGCAAATTTTATTGCAGCTGACACAGGCTCGGTAATGGTTGCCGAACACGCTGCGCATGCAGCAACAAATTTTATAACTCCATCAGTAAGAATAATGCTATCCGGCATTGACCATTTGCTTCCATCCATACATGATTTAGAACTATTTGCAGCTTTGCAGGCTGCCTACACAACAGACAATGGTATGTATGCGTTTAATAAAATAATTTCATCGGGTGTAAACAATGGTAACCATGGATGCGACATGTATGTGATGCTTATTGACAATGGTCGCAGCAACGTACTTGAATCAGAGCTACACAGGCAACTACTGTATTGCATACAATGTGGCGCATGCCAGGCAGCATGTCCTGTAATGCATAGTATAGGCTCATCAAACTGCAACAGTGTGTACAGCGGCCCTGTAGGATTTGCCGCATTGCCCTACTGGAAAGGGCAAAAAGAATTTTCTCATCTTTCGTACTCCTCACCTTTATGCGGAAAGTGCAATGATGTGTGCCCGGTAAAAATTGATTTTAAAAAAAGCATGCTTGCATTGCGTAACGAAACTGTTAAACGAAAGCAAAATCCTCAGCAGGAAAAACTTTTTTATTATATCTGGAAAAAAACCATGTTGAAACGCGAACTTATTGGCTGGAAAAAAATAAACACGTACAGGTATGCGGTAGATGCTGTTTTTTTAAAATCAAAAGAAGGCTTGCGCAGCCTGCCAACATCGGCTACCAAATCATTTAACCAGCAGTGGCGGGAGAGGAATGGGCTGAAGTAAATTCAACACAAATGAAACGGACTCAACGGATATTCATTGATAACCTATTTTAATTTTCCAAGCATCTTCCTCAAATCCGTTTTATCATTCAACACACTCACGGTTTCGGTAATCGAAATCCGTTCCTGCTTCATATCATCACGATGGCGGATGGTAACTGTGTTGTCTTCTAATGTTTGATGATCTATAGTAATACAAAACGGTGTGCCAATGGCATCCTGCCTGCGGTAACGTTTGCCAATGGAATCTTTTTCATCGTACTGGCAATGGTGTTCAAATTTTAATGCGTCTATTACCTCGCGCGCTTTTTCGGGCAGGCCATCTTTTTTTACCAAGGGCAGCACGGCACATTTTACAGGAGCAAGCGGGGCTGGAATTTTTAAAACAACTCTGTCGCTTCCATCATCAAGTTTTTCTTCAGTGTAAGCAGCACTTAACATAGCAAGAAACATTCTGTCTAATCCAATAGAAGTTTCTACAACGTAAGGAACATAGCTTTGATTTTCTTCGGTATCGAAATACTGAAGTTTTTTTCCTGAAAACTTTTCGTGGCTCTTTAAATCAAAATCGGTGCGTGAGTGTATTCCTTCCAACTCTTTAAAACCAAATGGAAATTCAAATTCGATATCGCAAGCCGCATTGGCATAATGCGCAAGTTTTAAATGGTCGTGAAATCGGTATTTACCTTCAGAAATTCCTAATGACTTGTGCCACTGCATGCGTTTTTGTTTCCACTGTTCATACCATTGCATTTCGGTTCCGGGTTTTACAAAAAATTGCATCTCCATTTGTTCAAACTCGCGCATACGGAAAATAAACTGGCGCGCCACAATTTCGTTGCGAAACGCTTTGCCGGTTTGCGCAATGCCAAAAGGAATTTTCATACGCCCAGTTTTTTGCACGTTTAAAAAGTTTACAAAAATACCCTGTGCGGTTTCGGGCCGCAGATAAATGGTGTTGCTCTCATCACTTACCGAACCAAGTTGTGTAGAAAACATCAAATTAAATTGCCGCACATCGGTCCAGTTGCGTGAGCCGCTTATGGGGCACACAATTTCCAAATCAATGATGAGTTGTTTTACATCGGCCAAATCATTTTTCTCAAGCGCATTTTTCATGCGCGCATTTATCTCATCTATTTTTTTAAGATTTTCAACCACGCGTGGATTGGTTTGCCTGAACATTGTTTCATCAAACCCTTCTTTAAAACGTTCGCGCGCTTTGCTAACTTCTTTATCTACCTTGCCTTCAATTTTTGCAATGTGTTCCTCAATCAACACATCGGCACGGTAACGTTTTTTTGAATCTTTATTATCAATCATCGGGTCGCTAAAGGCATCTACGTGTCCGCTTGCCTTCCATACTGTGGGATGCATAAAAATGGCGGCATCAATGCCCACAATGTTTTCGTGCATTTGCACCATTGATTTCCACCAATACTCTCGGATATTTTTTTTTAGTTCGGCTCCGTATTGCCCGTAGTCATACACGGCACTTAGGCCATCGTAAATTTCACTGCTCTGAAAAATGTATCCATACTCCTTAGAGTGCGAAATAATATTTTTAAATAAATCGTCATTGTTTGCCATAGGCGGCAAAAGTAATAACAAAGCGCCATTGGCAAATTGATCATAGTCTTCTTTTAAAAAAGACTTACTTAACCACCTGAAACTTGCAGCGACTTATGGTTTCCTTTTCCGTTTTAATCTCCATAAAATAAAATCCGTTGGCAAGATTTTTTACATCCATCTGAATTAGGTTTGTGCCTGTGGTTATCCATTTGTTTTCACTGCTCTGTTTTTTTCCAGCCAAGTCCAATACCGAAATATCTGCCATGGCAGAATTGTTAATCACAAACCGGCATGTAAATACTCCTTTATTAGGATTGGGTAAAACAGAAATGCCGCTTGCGGAAGATTCGGCCTGAGTGATTCCGGTACCCTGCGGAGCCAACCTGTAAACAATACCCGATGCCTGGTCGCCAATAAATAGTTCGCCTGCAGCGTTTTCGCCAAAGGTTGAAAAATACTTGCCGCTAAATGTACCCGCCACACTTTGCACATTTGTTGGAGAAAGAGAAAAAATTTGGCCTGTACAGTAATCGGCAAAAAAATAATAGCCAAACAAAGGAGGAAATCCTGTGCCGCGATAAATAAAACCACCCGTTACCGAGCACCTGCCGCCTGCATGGCTGTATTCAGACACGGGTGCAACATAGGATGATGCGGCCTGGCAACCGGCTGTATTGTAAGGATGGTTTAAACCCTCGTAGCATCGCCATCCATAATTTTCTCCCCCCACAGAAGCAGCAGATTGATAATTGATTTCCTCGTACACATCCTGCCCAACATCGGCAATCCACATGTTATGAAAAACCCTGTCGAAGCTAAAGCGCCATGGATTGCGCAGGCCGTAAGCCCATACCTCGGGCGCACCACCGCCTACAGCAAAAGGATTTGTTGGCGGAATGGAATAGCCTGCACCACCGCTTACATCAATGCGTAACATTTTGCCAAGTAGTGAGTCGGTATTTTGAGAGCAATTGCCCGGGTCGCCAAAGCTGCCGCCATCGCCTGTGGCAATGTACAAGTAACCATCAGCACCAAACTTTATGCAACCTCCGTTGTGGTTGCTGTAAGGCTGATAAATGGTTAACAAAATTTGTTCGCTGGCGGCATCGGCACTGTCGGGGTTGGGGCTTACGTGGTAACGTGCAATAACGGTGTTGCCCATACCGGTTTTGTTGGTGTAGTTAACATAAAAAAATCCGTCATTGGCATAATTGGGACTAAATGCAATGCCCAGCAACCCTTGCTCGCCAAGGCTTGATGATGATGTGGGAGTAACCTTGCTTTTTATATCCAGAAAGTAACCCGGCAATTTATTTCCTGCCGAATCAACAATGGAAATGTACCCGAGTTGTTCGGCAACAAACAAACGACTATCTCCAGCAGTAGCAATATCTGAAATGCCATTGGGAAAACCTGTGGCAAAAGGCAGTATGCTAACATTGGGCTGCGCCATGCAATAGTTAACAGCAAAAATAAGTGCTAAAAGACCGTACGTTTTTTTCATTATGTAAAATTTATTGTTTTATGGTTTACCAAATGTAAAATATAATTTGATTCTGTCTCCCCCAGTTTAAAACCCTTCGGTGCTGCTACAAAAATTTATGTCTGCACAAAAGCTACCTCCTTCTTATTCTTTTTGCAATAATTTTTGGATTTCGTTTTGTGTGAAAAATTCCGAAAACAAAAATAGTGCTGCCTTTAACTGTAAAAAAAATACGAAAAGGAAATTTTTTTAAGAACTGCGTGACGAAACTCTTTATACACACTTTGAAAACTACCCGGACTTTTTTGTATCCTTTTCAGGTAATCATCCACTTCGTTTTTAAATTTTATACCCAATCCTTCAAGTTGCAGTTCGTACCATTCAAAAGCTCTTATTATTTCAGCACGAGCCTCTTCTTTAAAAATAATTTGAAAAGACATTACTGCTTTTTCTTAGCGGTCAAACTCTTTTTTACTTCTTCCCAGGTGTAGGATTTACTTTCTCCACTCAAATGTTTTTTCATGCGCTCATCTAAAACAGCTTTCTCTTTTGCAGATAATTCAAAAGAACTTTCTCCGGCTTTTAATGAAACTAAATCATGTATCACCTTTAAATAGTTTGCGTCTTCAATGGTGTCAATATACTTGTGAAGGTTTTTTTTATGCTACTAGTATTCATACCTACTTGTTTTGTGAGGTGAAAGTATTGGATAAAAGTTAGATGGCAAAATAGAACACGGATGACGCGGATTGAGCGGGTTTACACGGATTAAATCCGCTTTTATCAGTTGCATCCGCATCATCCGTATGCCATTTCCATTAATTCATCACCACCTTTTGAAATTTTACTTCACCATCACTCATCATCTTTAAAATAAAAATTCCTGTCGCTTGCTTGCCAACATTTATTTCATAAACTGAATTTGAAATTTGTTTTTTTGTAAACGAAATCGCTTTTCCGGCAATGTCGGTTAATGCAAATGTTGTCTTTTTATTTTCATCAACATGCACATAAAACTTTTGGTGTGATGGGTTTGGAAAAACTTTTATATCATTTAATTGCATTGCATTTGCAATACCCAAACCATTATCAATAAGTGTAGAGGTGATGTTAGTAATAATAGGTGCATTGTAATCAAAATAAATGGCTGCATTGTTATTTATTGTATTGCCTGTAGGTAAATTTTGTTTTGAGTAAACGCTATATCTAAACTGCCCTGTACTTTGGCCGGGATTAACAGATGCAGGAGCAAGATTGATGTTATTAAACGAAACCAGTAAAACATTTTGGTTTAAGTAAACATTGCCGGCATGCGATAAAAATTCAATTTGGAAAGTAGATAAGTCTAACTGCGCATCATCAAGCGTATCCAGTACATAAACGCGTTGCGCTGGTGCAGTGCCTGTGTTTTCAAATTCAACTGTGTAAGTAAGTTTATCGCCTGCATGTATGCTGCCAGGTGGTGAAACGGTTTTGTGGTTGGGGTCATAAGATGCACAAGCAAGATGCCAATAATTTAAATAATTGTTTGTGCTGTCAATATCGCCATTAAAAGAAACCAAATGTTGCGAGTAAGAAATAGTATCTGTTAAAGCAACAGTTGTATCAATATAAACAGGAAGTAATACACAATGTAAATTGCCGTATGCATAATAAGATGGATAAATTGGTATGGTATTTAAGCTCCAGATTAATGTATCGCCTGATATTTGAGTAACGGGAGGAGTTGACAAGCCTAAAAGCGGAGAAAGTGTAGAAGAAAAAACCACTTGTAATTCACCCGTTATTGGATAAGGAGTTAAAGAACTAAAACATAAACGCGCAATGCTTGTATCACCTATGCACCAAGGCACGCCCCAATTATAGGTAGCTAAATCGGGTCCCGAGAAAGTTAAACCAATACTATGCCCCGTTGAAGGGAAAATGCTAATTGTATCTGTTAAAGGGCAAGCAGAAGCATAGTTAATAACATAGGGCGAATTGTAAACTGACAGTATGTTTAATGCAGAGGTATCAATAATCGGGACACTAAAATTTCCTGATGCATCTGTTGGAGTAAAATTCCAATAAAAACTGGGGGCGTCAACAGTTACTAAAATATTTGGCAAGGTGGTGTCGGCACCATCAAAAACACAATTTGCGTTTATGTCATTATAAACAAAACCCGATGCAAAAAATGGTGACTCATCAACTTTGATGTTATCAATATACCAACCAGGGTATCCGCTAGGTCCTGGGGTGTTATAATCTTTGAGCGAAAACCTAACCATTACATATTGTTTGTTAAAGGCAAAAGGTGTTAGGTTAAAAGTTTCGTGCCTCCACATTGTGTCATGTGCAATAGTACCGGCATTTCCAGGATCCCATGTGAAATAAGTAGCTGATGAAAAGGCAGGAACTTGTCCACAAAATATGGCTTGAATAGTCATATTCATTACATGTGGACAAAATACCTGATGCCATGTTATTCCACTATCATTTGATACTTCAATTATTCCACCATCAAAAAAATCTATTCTACCAATGTTGTCAAACTCCAGTATAACATTGTTCATTCCTGCAGTACTAAACGCAATAGTTGTTAAATCAACCTGTCCACCAACAGGAACTACTGCCGAGTCGCAAGCCAAACCGCCTGCACTTATACGTATATTTTGTGCCCAGTAACCGTTGCCTGATGAGATGACACTATCCACCACCTCAAAATCTTCGTGAAATACTTGTGCGTATAATTTGTTGCTTGCAATGGCAAAGCAAAAAAATAAGATGGCGTGTTTAATGTTCTTTTTCATGTGCGGTGTTTTTATGGTGTACCAAATGTACTGTTTTTACTTTACCCACTCTTTTCTCTTGCCTCTTTGTTATTATTTTTTCTCAAGCTCATTTTTTACAAAGTGAAAAGAGGCATGAGAAATAAATAATTTGCCGCAATCCTCCAATTTCTTTAGCCCCCTCCTTTCTCCTGCCTCTTTGTTATTATTTTTTCTCAAGCACTTTTTTTTACAAAGAGAAAAGAGGCATGAGGAATAAATTATTTTTCACAATCATCTAACCACCAACCATAAAACTTCTTCTTCCCCCTTCGGGGGCAAGGGGGCTTTTATTTACTTTCGCATCCCGTAACAATCATTTTTTATGAATCCAGTAAAATACATATTCGTTACGGGTGGCGTAACATCTTCTTTAGGCAAAGGCATCATTTCCGCATCGCTTGCCAAACTTTTGCAGGCACGCGATTACCGCGTTACCATTCAAAAACTAGACCCTTACATTAACGTTGACCCCGGTACACTTAATCCTTATGAGCATGGCGAGTGCTACGTAACCAATGATGGTGCCGAAACCGATTTGGACTTAGGACACTACGAACGGTTTTTAAACGTGCCCACATCACAAGCAAATAATGTTACCACCGGCCGCATATACCAAACCGTAATTAACAAAGAGCGCGAGGGTGCTTTCCTTGGAAAAACTGTACAAGTTATTCCACACATTACCGATGAAATAAAAGAGCGCATACAACTGCTTGGCAAAACAGGCGACTACGATATTATAATAACCGAAATTGGCGGCACTGTTGGCGATATTGAAAGTTTACCTTTTATCGAAGCCGTGCGTCAGCTTATTTGGGATATGGGTGGCAGTTGCTGCGTGGTGCATTTAACTTTATTACCCTTTTTATCCGTTACCGGAGAATTAAAAACCAAGCCCACACAACACTCGGTAAAAACATTGCTTGAGTACGGTGTGCAACCCGACATACTTGTTTGCCGAAGCGAAAAATCCATAAGTGCCGAACTGCGCAGAAAAATTGCACTGTTCTGCAACGTAAACGTAAATGCGGTAATTGAATCTGTTGATGCACCCACCATTTACGAAGTGCCATTAATGATGCTAAAAGAAAATTTAGACAAAGTAGTTTTAAATAAATTAAAACTCCCGCTGCATCACGAACCTGTTTTAGAAAAATGGAAAACATTTTTAGGAAAACTAAAACACCCAACCTCCGAAATAAAAATAGGCCTGGTAGGAAAGTATATTGAGTTAAAAGACGCATACAAATCAATAGCCGAAGCATTTATACATGCCGGTGTTGCCAACGAGTGCAAGGTTAACATCGAATGGATACACTCTGAAAAAGTAAATGAAGATAATGTTCACGATAAGCTTAAAGATTTATCAGCCGTGCTGGTAGCTCCCGGCTTTGGCGACCGTGGCATCGAGGGCAAAATAACTGCTATAAAATATGTACGCGAAAATAAAATTCCGTTTCTAGGAATTTGTTTAGGAATGCAATGTGCCGTTATTGAGTTTGCACGAAACGTATTGGGATTAAAAGATGCGCACAGCACAGAAATGAGCAAAGACACAAAAAGCAACGTGATAGATTTGATGGAGAATCAAAAAAATATTTCGCGCAAGGGCGGAACAATGCGTTTGGGCGAGTATCCGTGTACCATTACAAAGGGAACAAAAACAGCTGCCGCTTACGGCAAATCAAAAATTGCTGAACGCCACCGCCACCGTTACGAGTTTAATAATAAGTTTTTAAAAAAGTTTGAAGATGCAGGCATGACAGCATCAGGCATAAACCAGCAGGACAATTTGGTTGAGATGGTTGAAATTAAAAATCACCCCTGGTTTGTGGGTGTACAGTTTCACCCTGAGTATAAAAGCACAGTAGAAAATCCGCATCCGCTTTTTGTACGCTTTGTAAAGGCGGCTATGGAATACGAAAAAGGATAAAAGCCCCCTAACCCCCAAAGGGGGAATAGTATAGAACCGAATCTATTGGCGGTGAATAGTAACAGGTAACTAATCCCATTACTTTTTTACATTAAACTTTGTGCTAAGCACATCAACCAATTCCTTTTTTGTAAGCGGAATGTTGAATTGCGCTTTTTTATTAAAATTTAACTCCGTATTGCTTATAAACGTTCTAAAGTAGTAGGTGTTTTGTTCCACATCCACCATACCATAAGCAATACCTGTTGGAAGCACAGCAGAAAATGCGCGCAGGTTATTAATCCCTTTTCGTGTATTAAATTTAAAATCTGGATTACAGTTTAAAAAGTTGCGGAGCAAACTTTCATTGTCGGTTTTATTAAGATTACATCTTTCGTTATAACGGATAAAAAAATGTTCGGAGAAATGAAACAGCGTGTGGTCAGTTGGCGAAAACGCAACACAAAACATTCGCTTTCCCGATTGCCCCATGCGGTAAACCGTGTATGCATGTGATTTTATTCCGGCACGTATATCACAAATAAACTCAACTCCCTTAGCCTTTAATTTTTCAATACGATGAATGGCTTTATTTTTTCGCTCCACTTTTTGCAGTGTAGTTTCCATTAGCTGCAAACAAACCTGCTCAATAAATTTATACTCGCGTATAAATAATTTATACAAGGCCTGGGGTTTAAATTGTGTGTGGAAGCTTGCATCCATACAAACTTAAACGCATAAAATGGTTTCTTGTTGCGCGTAACCCTGTAAAAATTTATTGGCTAACGTGGCCTTTTTATTGCTATTTGCTATGCTTTTTTTCCAATTGCTTTTTACGGTAAGCGTTTATATACTCGCTTATTTTAATATCAAAGGCAACGGTTACTATATTTCTGCGGGTAAATGAAAAAGGCTCGTGCGATACCAAAGGAATGGCTGTGGTAATATTTACATCCATGCTGTTAAAAAACGAAACCCCAAATCCGTAACCCACCAATATATAATCAAAATTTTTATTTGTTTTTGCGTTTACCACATTGTACAGCAGTCCGCTGCCATACACCATAGCATGCACATCGGTAATCAAAGGTTTTTCGCGCATATATTTATACACTCCTTTTTTCTTAAACGTAACATCGTTATTAAACTGAACAATGGAATATTTTAATCCAATTTTTTCGGACGCAAACGATATATTGGTAAGCGTACTGCTGCTGTCGGCAGGCAATGCATACTTGCTGCTGCTGTAAAACATACCGGCACTTTGATTTAGCCCCACCGAAAAATAAACGGCAAACTTACTTTTGCGATTGCGCTCAAAGTAATCGTACAGTTGCAAAATAATATCGTCAACTTTTAAGTTAATCAGGTTTTTTTCTTTATCGTAAATGGTGTATTTCTCTAAGTTATCGGTTACCATGTTTACATATTTGGCTAGTTTTCTGTCTTCAAAAACATCGCCTGCATTGCGTATAAGCTTTAAAATGTATTCGTAGGTTTCGGCTTTATCCAGGTTATGAAGATTAGAAAGGAGCAAAACAAAGGCACCGTAGTTTTCAAGCTTAATACTATCAATGTGCGATAGCTTTGCGGCAGCAGTTGCTTTTTTTACTTCATCAACCAGTTGCCGTAGCATAATCATTTCAATATTTTCAAGCTCCTTGGCTGATGATGGCAGCACTTTTAAAATTTCAGGTTTAACTTTTTCGTGAAATGCATAAAAATCATTGTTGGATATATTGTTTGTATTCTGTGCAATTTTTAAATCAAGTTCATTAAGATAATCTACACCATGTATAAAAGCATCGGTAAGTTTTACTGCACTATCACTCCTTAGTGTTTTAAATTTATCAAACACAACATTAAAGTTAGATTCAAAACTTCCCAATGATTTACCTGAAAGTATTTCACTTAAATCAGCAATCGAAAAATTATACTCATGAAGTCTTTTCGCAAGCAAATAATTTTCTGTTAGCAATTTTATTTCGCCCCAGGTTCTAATATACAATGCCGTAAGGTTTGTTTTTATAGTGGCATCATTGCCGTCATTTTTTAAGCTGTTTTTATAACTCAAATATTTATTTCTTTCGCTGTAGTTTTGAATGTCATCTGTAGCGCTTACATTCATAAAGCCTAAATTGCTCAACACTCCCTGGCTTTTTATAATATCATACATCATATCAATAAACAGCACGTTAAATTCAATGGCTGCCGAGTCTTTCCTTAAGCAGCATTTTTCTTTTATATCCTTGTCTGATTTAAAAGCAGGCAGGTACATATAATTGTAATTGGCATTTTTAAAAATATCCATATTTAATTTACCTGAGTTCATCCATGCTTCCTTTATATTATCGCTAATCATGGTTGGCGGTATGCTTAAAATAAATTTTCGCAAGTCCTCATTACCCAGTTTAGCAGATGCTTGCAAATACGCTTCAGAAAACCCATATACCAATGCAAGGTTGGCCGCATTTTCCAATAGTTTACGCTGAATGGCTTTTTCATCGCGGCTGTTAAGCAGCATGGTAAGTGAGTTATGCGAAAACTCCCAAAATGTATAGCTCTTCTCTCCCACTCCATTAATGATGTAGCGTTTTATAATTTCTTCTTTAAGTTCATCCTGCTTATCGGCAATAATGGATGAAAGCAGTTCAACATCAATATTTCCTTTTGAGCCAGCAAGGCCGCTTAAGCCAAGCGCCAATGTAGGTGGAGTATATTGCGCTTGTGTGGCTGTGGCTATACATACAGCTATTAATAGCATTAAAAAGTGTTTGTGGTTTTTCATTGTAGTAAAGGTTGGTTTGCCCAAAGATAAAATTAATACACTAAAACCGCGGCTTATAGCAAGCGTATATTTACAAGCCAACTTATAACCGACTCCATTTATCCAACCACACCGATAAAAAAATTTTAGACAACCTATTCTTTTTCTCATTTAGCCTTAATACTTTAGTAAACCGTTTCAAAGGCAGGGTTAAACACCCATCATTAACATACAAAAAACATTACACATGAAGCGATATTACTACATCCTGTTTATGGTCTGCATAAGCACAACCATACAAGCTCAACGCACAGTTGACATTGGCATATCAGCCGGATTTACCAATTACTTTGGCGATTTGGGCAACGATGATTTTTTTCAGGCATCATCCACCAGGCCTGCATCAACCATTACATTTCGCAACTTTTTAAATAACCCAAACCGTTCGGGCTACCAATATCAACCCTTTTCTCTCGAAACAAGATTAAGCTGGCAACGCATTGGATACGATGAAACCAAACCCATTGGCGGGCGCACCGGCTATGAACTTCGCAACTATGGCCGCGGCCTTAGTTTTCGTACCGATGTTTATGGATTTTCAACTCACCTTAGCTACACCTGGTATGCCAATAAGCGTAAGCCGCTGGCTCAACAAAACGCATGCATGTTTTTTTATGCTGGCGCAGGAATTTATTATGCCGACCCTAAAGCTGACTTATTCAGAGGTAGCATTGATATTAATAACCGCTATTATTTTTGGAGTGATGGCACCACCCGCGACCAACCTGAATATAGCGGGGAAGGAACTGTGATTGAAAAAGATGGTAAATATGAAACAAGACTTGAAGAGTGGCGTACCGAAGGACAAGGTTACAACAGTGAGTTGGGGCAAAAGCGACCATACAGTTTATTGCACGTTGGATTTCCATTTGGCTTTGGATGGCGATGGGGTATATCAAATAATATGACCGTATCGGCTGAGTTTAGTTATGTAAAATTTGTTACCGATTACTTAGATGATGTTAGCGACCGCTATGCAACTTACGAAGAAATAAATGCCAATTGGCCCGATGATCAGGAAAAACAAGTTCTTGCAAAATATATCTCCGACCCTTCGGGCAAAGGAACCAATGGATACGAAGGTTTGCAAACAAGCAGGCGCGGCAACACACACAAAACCGATGGCTACACATTTATCAGTTTAGAACTATCGTATAAACTTGATTTCAATCTAAAAAAAATAAAAGGTAATCTTTAAACTTCTTCCAACCAGCGTTTGCGGCATACAAAAGCAATTTTGTGTGCCGTTTTTTTTAAAATTAATCAGGAGTTTTAAAGCAACAAAGGCTATAAACAAATTTTTTATACTTGTAAAAACAAATTACCATGAAAAAACAAACAGTACTTATTTCAAAGTGGGCGATAAAAATATTGCTGCTCACAACCTGGTGTTTTACTAATAATAACGCCAATGCGGATTACTGGACACAAAAAGCCGACTTTGGCGGCACCCCACGTGCCGATGCCACAGGCCTGTGTATTGGCAACAGGGGATACATTGGCACCGGCTGGGATGGATTATATACTAACGACTGGTGGGAATATGACCCCGGGACCAACCTTTGGGCACAAAAAGCAAATTATCCTGGTCCTTCAAGTGTTGAAGCCGTATCATTCAGCATAGGCAATTACGGTTATCTACTTTCATCACCAAGCGGTGCCGATTTATGGCAATACGACCAAACCGGAAATGTATGGACACAAAAGGCAGCCTTTTTGGGTGGTGCCCGCCAGGCTGCTGTGGCATTTACTATAAATGGATTAGGATACGTATGCTCGGGCATGAGTTCCATGTCACTTGATGATTTATGGGAGTATGACCCTATAGCCAATATATGGACAATGAAAGCAAACTTACCAGCCGGTGGCCGCCATTATGCGTGTGGATTTTCTATTGGCAATAACGGGTACATTGGCACCGGCTATGGCAATGGTCTTCTTAACGACTTTTGGCAATGGAACCAACCCACAAACACCTGGACACAAAAAGCCAGCCTTCCGGGTAGTCCCCGCATAGAGGCTACTGCTTTTTCTATAGGCAACTATGGGTACATCGGTATGGGCTCGGCAACCGGAACCTACAAGTTCGATTTTTATCAATATAATCCTGTTACCAACACATGGCTTCAGCGGGCAAACTTTTTAGGTGGCCCTCGCGAGGAAGCCTCTCAATTTTCCATTGGCAGCTTTGGTTATGCCGGCACTGGCTATGATGGCTTGGTTGCAGGGGTGTGCCGAAAAGATTTTTGGCAATACAATCCACTTGACAGCGCAACAGGTATTACGGATATATCTTCTTCGTCTATAGATTTTTCGGTTTATCCCAACCCTTTTTATGACTTTGCAACAGTACAGATTACGGGAAATATTTCGAATCACAACTTGCAACTTCTTATTCATGATATGGCAGGCAAGCAGGTGTATTGCCGGCCTGTTTCAACAGAACAATTCAGGTTACTCAATCCAAATCTTTCTGAGGGAACTTATTTTGTAGTTATTAAAGAAGGTGCGTATACTATTGGAAGAAAAAAAATAGTTATTGCCCGGTCAAAATAAGTTCTCTTATATTCTAAGGTTAGGTTTACTTCTTAAAAATCTTTTGACCTCTGATTTAAGATTAAAAAATCATTGGCAAAACCTTTACATCTCCAATAGCAATTTTAGATTGGATAAGGTGAATTAAAATCATTTATTATTTCGACTTAAAAAGATGGGTAAAAAGCTGCCCGACTTGTGGCAGCTTTTCTGCTTTACAAACTAATATCAAATACAATCAGCTTTTAAAATATATCATTAACATTCATCCCGAGCTGAACTTCCAATCTAAAATGTAGAAAAAAAATCCCGCGAGGTTCGAACCTCGCGGGATTATAATCTATTGTTTTATTGCTTCTACTCCACCACCACTTTTACTTTGCTGCTGCCATCAGCTGTATTTACATTTAACA
>CAYSPG010000015.1:6432-77682 GCA_964432885.1 uncultured Flavobacteriaceae bacterium | reverse complement strand
CCATTTTCCCCCCCCCCAACACCACCCCCCCCACTCTCCTCTAAAAACACGAATACCCTGTCATGCCGAGCGAAGCCGAGGCATCTCTTATAAAAAGACTAAATTTTTATAGGACAACTGTGTATTAAGTTTAAAATTAACTACCACGCCAAATATTATTATTTTTGCTTTATTATATAGTAGTACAAAGGCAAAAGTACATCCCAAAAAACACGGCACAATGAAACAAGTAACATTGCAAATTCCGGATAAGGAGTACGATTTTTTTCTGAACCTATTTAAAAAATTTGGCTTTATAAAAATTAAAGAAGGCGATTTTACTATTCCTGAAGAGCACAAGAACCTTGTCCGCAACCGAATTGCTACTGCAAAGGAGTCGGACTATATTAATTGGGACGAAGCAAAAAAAATGTTATAGGCCTGCATGAAATATAAAATAGTTGTAGATAAGCGTGCATTAAACGATTTGAAGGATTCTGTTGAATACTACAACAATCAAACAAAAGGGCTCGGTAAAAAATTTATTAAAGCAGTTGATGCCAGCTTAGTCAGCCTTGAAAAAATCCTTTTTATCAAATACGGTATGATGATGTAAGATGTTTGCCGCTTTCAAAATTTCCTTTCATGGTTCACTATAGAATTATTGAAGATAGTAAAACTGTAAAAGTGTCTGCTGTAATTCATACATCGCTTAATACAAAAACAAAATGGTTACGGTAGTTTACCATAAGCGCAAGTTGTGTATGAGGGTGTCTGCGTTTTTACACCATCAATTTTTTTAATTTTGCACCATAATGAGCGATTTTATAAAACACGAGTGTGGCATTGCGTTGGTAAGGTTGTTAAAGCCTTTGGAATATTACCATGAAAAATATGGAACTGCATTGTACGGTTTAAATAAACTGTACTTGCTTATGGAAAAGCAGCATAACCGTGGGCAGGACGGTGCCGGTATTGCGAGTATAAAATTAGATGCCGAGCCGGGTGCAGAATATATAAACCGCTATCGCAGCATTGCAAAAAATGCAATTACCGATATTGTTACAACCGTTTTTTCAAGGTTCGAAAAATTAAAAGCAGAACATCCTGATAACTTTAACAACCCGGCATGGCTCAAAAAAAATGCGGAGTTTATAAGCGAGTTATACCTCGGCCATTTGCGTTACGGAACCTTTGGCGGAAACAGCATTGAAACATGCCATCCGTTTTTGCGACAGAACAATTGGATGACGCGCAACCTTGTTGTAGCCGGAAATTTTAACATGACCAATGTGGATGAGTTGTTTCAGCAGTTAATTGACCTTGGACAATTGCCGCGCGAAAAATCCGACACCGTAACGGTGATGGAAAACATAGGGCATTTTTTGGATGAGGAAAACGAATCGCTTTACGCGAAGTTTAAAGAGTTGGGAAATAATAAAGCCGAAATAACTCCGCTTATTGCAGAGCATTTGGATGTTGCAAAAATTTTAAATCGCAGCAGCAAAAACTGGGATGGCGGTTATGTAATTGCCGGATTGATGGGACACGGTGATGCATTTGTGATGCGCGACCCTGCCGGAATTCGCCCTGCGTATTATTACAAGGATGATGAAGTGGTGGTGGTAACAAGCGAGCGCCCTGCCATACAAACTGCATTTAATGTTTCGCATACTTTAATTTCAGAAATAAAACCCGGCCATGCACTTATCATAAAAAAGAATGGACGTGTGATGGAGCAACAAGTAAAAGAACCCACACAGCGTTTAAGTTGTTCATTTGAACGGATTTATTTTTCTCGCGGAAGCGATATTGAAATTTACAAAGAGCGCAAAGAACTTGGGCGCTTGTTGTGCCAAAGTATTCTCACTTCGGTTGACAACGATTTGCGAAATACTGTTTTTAGTTTTATTCCAAACACTGCCGAAGTTGCTTTTTACGGTATGATGCAGGGCATGGAAGATTATCTTAAAGAAGTTAAGAAGCGAAAAATAAAATTGCTTGGCGCGGAAATTACAGACGAAAAGTTAAACGACATTTTATCAATTCGTCCGCGTGCCGAAAAAATTGCAATTAAAGATATTAAGATGCGCACGTTTATTACCAATGATACTGACAGAAGTGATTTGGTAACGCACGTGTATGATATTACCTACGGAACCATCCGCAAAAAAATTGACAACCTTGTGGTGATAGATGATTCGATTGTAAGAGGAACTACATTAAAAAATTCTATCATCAGAATGTTAGACAGGCTGGAGCCGAAAAAAATTGTGATAGTTTCAAGCGCACCACAAATCCGTTATCCTGATTGTTACGGAATTGACATGGCAAAAATTGGCGACCTCATTGCATTTCGCGCTGCCGTAAAATTGTTGGAAGAAAATAATCTTGAACATATTTTAGACGAAGTGTACGAGCATTGCAAAGCGCAATTAGAACTTGGCGTAAACGAAATGAAAAATTATGTGCGCATGGTTTACCAGCCTTTTACTGCCGAACAGATTTCAAAAAAGATTGCTGACATGGTTCGTCCTGACGATTGCAAAACAGATATTGAAATTATTTTTCAGAAAATTGAAGACTTGCATTGCGCCTGCCCAAACAACCGTGGCGACTGGTACTTTAGCGGCAACTATCCCACACCGGGAGGAAACAAAGTAGTGAGCCGCGCTTTTATTAATTATATGCAGGGGCTAAATGAAAGAGCTTATTAATTAATATAAAATAATATGTTAGCTATAAAAGGAATATTCGATGGCAAATCAATTCACTTGTTGGATAAGATTGCGCATCAAAAAAAATATAAAGTGATAGTTACTTTTATTGAAGAAATACATTCAACGGATACTGACTTAAGGAATTTTTCTTCCCAATCTGTTGGATTGGATTTTTGGAACGACTCTCGCGAAGATTTGTATCAAGATTTTATTAAGCCAAAGAAAAAAAAGAAATGAAATTTGGTGATATTGTTTTAGTTCCTTTTCCGTTTGCGGAATTAACAAAAATAAAAATAAGACCTGCTGTTGTAATTGCAATTACCTCTGATAAATATAAAGATGTAATAGTTGCTGCTGTAAGTTCTGTTGTTCCTCAAAAACTTTCAGCTAATGAAATTTTGTTAAGCCCTGATGCTTCAAATAACCTTAGAGCAAAATCTGTATTAAAGGTTGATAGGCTTGTAACATTGAAAAAGGAAAATATAGTTTCTGTCTTAGGTAAATTAAAGAGAAAAAATTCCACTAGATTGAAGACTGTTTTTGTAAATCTTGTAAACTAAAAATGCAGCTTGCAGTTAACCCACCCGCTATCAAATTCGGCATTGTACTTTTTGTAAAAATTTATTGCCGGTTCGTTCCAGTCTAAAACCTGCCAGTGCATTTGTTTACAGTTTAGTTTTTTTGCTTCGGCAACTACAGCTTCAAAAAGTTTTTTGCCAACTCCCTTGCCTCGCAGATTTTCTTTTACAACAATATCATCAAGATATAGTCCTTTGCCTTTCCAGGTAGAATATTTAATAAAATAAATTGCGATAGCAACTACAGTCCCCCTCTCCTTTAGAGAGGGGCTGGGGGTGAGGTCTTCTGCCACCAGCATTTTATATATTGGATTTTCTCCAAACCCATCTGCAATCATCTGCTTCACGTTAGTAATAACTTGTTCAGGTGCTTTCTCAAACAATGCAAGTTCTTTTACAAGCTCAAGCGCAGCAGGCACATCTTCTTTTTTCCCTTCGCGTATTTTTATTTCCATACAATGTTTTTTAAGTCCTCCCCTTCGGGGAGGATTTAGATGGGGCTTATAGTTTGAGGTATAGACGCAATTAATTGTTTCGTGTATTCCGATTTTGGATTATTATAAACATCATCTGCTTTTCCTATTTCTTCAATGCGTCCGTTGTTCATAACGACCATTCTATCGCTCATAAATTTCACAACGGATAAATCGTGCGAAATAAAAATGCACGTAAAACCTAATTCCGCTTTTAATTTATTGAGCAAATTCAACACCTGCGCCTGCACCGAAACATCCAAAGCACTTACAGCCTCATCACAAATAATAAACTCAGGATTTACGGCAAGCGCACGTGCAATGCAAACACGTTGGCGCTGTCCTCCACTTAACTCATTTGGGTAACGATTAAAATATTTTTCTTCAATTGAAATTTTATTGAGCAACTCCAGTACTTTTTGTTTTCGTTGTTTATCGTTTTCAAACAAGTGATGCACCTGCATGGGTTCCATTATCGCTTTGCCAATTTTCATTCTAGGATTTAAGGATGAATACGGGTCCTGAAAAACAATCTGAATATGTTTTCGCATTTCACGCATCTTTTTTCCTTCAAGTGTTGTTAAATCATTGTCTTTAAAAATTATTTTTCCTGATGTTGGTTTTGTCAATTGCAAAATGGTTCTGCCCAAAGTTGTTTTACCGCAACCCGATTCACCAACCAATCCCAACGTTTCACCGGCATACACATCAAACGAAACATCATCAACAGCTTTTACATGCTCAATAACTTTGCCAAACAAATTCTTTTTTAACGGGAACCACTTTTTTACTTCTTCCAGTTTCATCACAGGTTTTTGTGAATATAAAACTGCGTGGCGTTTGTCTTGTTCTTCTTTTGTAACAACATCTTTCTGCAACTTATTTACAACGGCAATATCGCGTTCAACTATCGCTCCATTTTTTTCTTCCATAAAATCACTCACTACAGGAAGTTGCTTTATGCGAATATCCAATGGCGGGCGACAGGAAATTAATCCTTTGGTGTAAGGATGTTTGGGTGCGAGAAAAATTTCTTTTGTGTTTCCCTCCTCCACAATTTTTCCTTTATACATCACAAGCACACGATTTGCAAGTTCAGATATCACTCCTAAATCATGCGAAATAAAAACAATGCTCATGCCCGTTTCCTGCTGCAACTCTTTTAATAAATCAAGAATTGATTTTTGCACTGTTGCATCCAAAGCAGTGGTTGGTTCATCAGCAATAAGTACTGATGGGTTACAGCTTATTGCCATCGCAATCATCACACGCTGCTTTTGTCCGCCTGAAATTTGATGCGGATACGCATCAAACATACTTGCAGCGCGCGGCAGTTTTACTTTTTCAAAAAGAGAAATGGTTTTTTCCTTCGCCTCTTTTTTTGAAACCAATTGATGAACACGAATAGCCTCTGCCACCTGGTACCCGCAACTCAAAACAGGATTGAGTGATGTCATTGGCTCCTGGAAAATCATTGACAGCTCGTTACCGCGATAATTACGGATTTCTTTTTCATTCAGCGAAAGCAAATCAACCTGCTTGTTTTTTTTCTCAGAAAAATAATTTGCTGTACCGGAAATTTTTCCATCAGAAATTAACTGCATAAGTGAAAGTGCTGTAACACTTTTTCCTGAACCCGACTCACCAACAATTCCTAATGTTTCGCCTTTTTGTAGTTGAAAACAAATAGTGTCAACTGCTTTTACAGTTTCATCTCCAGTCAAAAAATCAACACAAAGGTCTTTTACTTCCAAAATCATCTGGACAAATTTACGGTTTACAAATCTTTTTCTCATCCAAGTATTGTACATTTGCATCTAAATTCAAGCATCATGAAAAAACTTCTGCTGTCTATTTTGTCTGTTTTATTTTGTTCATTCTTGTTTGCACAAACTACTGTTGCTCTTCGTTTAAATGCCAACGAAGAAGATGCCGAGGTGGACAATTACAATTCAGCTAACAATTATCCTTCTGAAATTGATATGGCCAGTAATGCCTGGACGATAAATGGAACTCCCGTTACATGGCGAAGCTTTTTTAAATTTAATCTTAACTACATTCCTTCTAACGCAACTATACAAAGCGCTTATTTGAATTTGTATTACGCAACACAAAACAGCTGGGGTGGAGGCGATACTTCGCTTACCAATTCAAACCAAAGCGTTGTACAAAGAGTTACATCACCATGGAGTGAAACGGGAGTTACTTGGAATAATCAACCAACTTCTACTAATCAGGATGAAGTTATTCTTCCTCAAAGCACCAGTTCTACACAAGATTATTTAGGTATGGATGTTACTGCCATGGTGCAGGCAATGTTTGCAAACAATCAGCAAAATAATTTTGGTTTTCTTTTAAAACTTACCAACGAAACTCCTTATGCACGTTTAATTTTTGCAACAGGCGATAATCCTGATTCAACCGAACATCCTGAACTAATTATTACCTATACAACACCATGCCCTGTCTTAGCAATTGCCGAAGATGCTGTGCTTGATGATTACAATCCGGGCAACACCAATCCTTATTCCATTGAATACTGCTCTGCGCAATGGACAATTTTTGGAACGCCTGTTACCTACCGCAACTTTTTTAAGTTTAATTTTTCTTCCATTCCATCCAATGCTATTATACAAAGCGCCACTATGAATTTGTTTTACGCGCCCAATAATTTGTTTTATGGCAACGATACATCACTTACTAATTCAAACCAAAGTGTTTTGCAACGTGTGGTTACACCATGGAGTGAAACTACCGCCACATGGAATACGCAGCCCACTACAACCAACCTAAACGAAGTTATTTTACCCCAAAGCACCAGCGGAAATCAGGATTATATAAATATTGATGTTACTGCAATGGTGCAGGATATGTTTGCCAATCCAAGCACGAGTTTTGGTTTCAGATTAAATCTTACGCTCGAACAATTTTATGCGCGTTTGTTTTTCGCGTCAAGCAATAATCCTGTTTCGTATATGCATCCGCAATTGCAATTGTGTTACACACTTACTTCTGTTGTTGAAAATAATTGCGATCCGCAAATAAAAATACAAAGTAATTCGTCAAACAAAAATTATTTTATATCATGGAATTCGTGTAACTACAATTTTAAAAACATTGAGGTTTTAAATTGTTTGGGTCAAACTGTAAAAAAACTAAACATAAAAAAACAAAACCAATTTTTTTTTGATATGAGTGCTTTTAGAAGCGGGGTTTATTTTATAAAACTTACAGGAGATAAAACCCATACTCAGAAAATGTTGTTGGAGTAAGTGTTTTTTGAATCGATGCTATAGAGCAAAATCAACCACGGAGTTTCTTGGTCCTGTAGGGACGAAATCATTTGCTGGTTTGTATGAAATGAAAAATTTTTGAAGGAAAACAACGAAAGAAGAAACAATAGATATACAGCTCTAACTATTTCAGATTGCGAAGGAGTAAGACTTTGATTGAACCGATTCTTAAAAAAGAAAAAGAGAATTCATTAATCAGCAACAACAACTTTTGTACGAAATGAAATATCATCAGCAGCAACTTCAACAAAATAAAAACCGGATGAAGCATTTAAATAAAAACTAATGTTGTTTTTATTATTGAACGCTTGATAAAAAACCTCTTTGCCTGTTACCGAAAAAACTTTTACAGAAACAGTTTTAAAATACCTTTCTAAATCAATTGAAATTTTTCCTGTTGTTGGATTTGGAAACAACTTAATGTTAATGTCTGAAATCTGGTGTGCATTAACTCCTGTTGAAGTGTTGCAGCTAAATTTTGTAAGAAAAAGAGTTCTACCACCAAGTTGAGACAATGTATCAAAATTGATAATCATTGGACTCGTATTTTGAAAACTTCCGCCCAAATACACATTACCCATGTTATCAGCCGCAAACGAACTTTGATAAAGGTCACCTCCTGAAGTTATTGCATCAACACATAAAAAACTTCCGCTGGTGTCAAATGTTGCAACAAACATTGGGTCTGGATTTTGAGAAGGAGGTATAATAAAGTTTACAGAGCCTATAGTTGTATATGAGTAAAAAGTACCAGCCAAAAAAACTTTCCCTTGTGGGCTTACAATTATTGAAGAGCCAATCTCAAAATTTGTATCACCAATTGTTTGTGCCCAAACAACATTTCCTGCTGTATCAATTTTAGCTAGGAAAGCATCCAAATTTCCAGTAGAAGTAAGCACAGTGTTCCCGAATGTAATAGTTGAATCATAATAACCGGTAAAATACATGTTACCCGAATTATCATTTGCAAATCCATAGGGAAATGAATAATTGTAATAAGGAAAGCCTCTTACCCAAACAGAATTTCCGTTCGGATCATATTTAGCAACGAAAAGTGATTTGCCGGAAGGGTTAAGTACTGTGTCCGTACCAAAGTAGGCAATGGTTGACTGAGAAATTCCAGCGATGTAAGCATTGTCGTTAAGGTCTCTCGCTACAAAATAACTTTCTTCTATCAAATTACCACCTGCACTCTTAGCCCAAACAAAGTTTCCATTTAAATCGAATTTGGCAAGAAAGATATTGCTTGTTCCTAAATTATTCAACGTAAAAGTTCCTAATTGCAATGATGAACCATGAAAAGCACCAGTTGCATAAAATCCAACTATGTCGGTTGCTATACTAAAACATATTCCCAAACCATTGGGGCCGCCTTCGTTTTTTACCCAAATTAAATTTCCATTGGCATCGTATTTGGCAAAAAACAGTCTTCCATTAGTATTAAACAAAGTGTCAGAATCAAAAATTAAAGTATCAGAATTAAAAGTTCCACTGAGATAGATATTTCCATTGTATTGAGTTGCTACACATCGGTTGAGATCTGTGCCATTTCCATAAACAGATTTGACCCAGAGAACGTTGCCTGATGAATCATATTTGGTAAGAAATAAATCTGAAAATTGTGGGCTATTGTTCGTTAAAACTATTGTATCAAAAGCACATTGTGAACCATAATAATTTCCAAATGCGTAAATGCTATTATTGGAATAGGTTGCCAATTTATCACCACCACCATTAATCATATTGCTAACTGGTCCATCCACTCTTGCCCACTTCCAATTTATATTTTGTGAGTGAGCATTTCCAAAAACAAAAAGAAAACAAATGATAATGTAAAGTCTGTTCATCGTTTAATTTTTTTCTAAAGTATAAAATCCGATTCAAAAAAAGATATATGGCAGTAAATAATAAATAGTTGCTTGTTTTTTACTTTTTTTGCACTCTCAAATTTTTTCCAATCTATTTTACAAATGCACCAGTACATTAACGATGTATTAAAGACATCACCATCATCACAACAAGTAACTTTAAAAGGATGGGTAAGAACCAAGCGCGGCAATAAAAATATTGCTTTTATAGCCCTTAATGACGGCTCAACCATTCATAACATACAGGTGGTTGCAGAAGTTGCAAAGTTTAGCGAAGAGGTAATGAAACAAATTACAACCGGAGCCTGCATTTGTGTAACAGGAAATTTGGTGGCATCTCAAGGGCAGGGACAAAGTGTAGAGGTGCAAGCCAACAGCATAGAAGTTTATGGCACAGCCGATGCCGAAACATTTCCATTGCAAAAGAAAGGACACACAATGGAATTTTTGAGGGAGATTGCACATCTGCGTCCGCGTACCAATACGTTTGGCGCTGTGTTTAGAATGCGGCATGCAATGGCTTATGCCATACATAAATATTTTAACGATAACGGATTTTATTATTTGCATTCGCCCATCATCACATCAAGCGATGCCGAAGGTGCCGGAGAAATGTTTCAGGTTACAACGTTTGATTTAAAAAATCCTCCGCGTAACCCGGACGGAAGCATTAATTACAAAGAAGATTTTTTTGGCCGCTCAACAAATCTTACCGTAAGTGGCCAGCTTGAAGGCGAACTTGCCGCCATGGCCCTTGGAAAAATTTACACGTTTGGTCCAACGTTTCGTGCCGAAAATTCAAACACCCCGCGCCACCTTGCCGAGTTTTGGATGATAGAGCCTGAAATGGCTTTTTATGAAATACAGGACAACATGGATTTGGCCGAAGACCTGTTGAAATACTTAGTGAACTATGCCCTGCAAAATTGCGCTGACGATTTGGAGTTTTTAAACAATATGTACGATAAAGAATTAGTTGCGCGATTAAAATCGGTGGTATCAAAAACATTTAAGCGCCTTGCCTATACGCAAGCTATCGAAGTGCTTGAGCCCAACAATGAAAAATTTGAATTTAAAGTAAAATGGGGTGCCGATTTGCAAAAGGAGCACGAAAACTTTTTGGTAACCCATTTTGATTGCCCTGTAATGATTACCGATTATCCAAAAGAAATAAAATCGTTTTACATGAAACAAAACGATGACGGCAAAACCGTTCGTGGTTTGGATGTTTTGTTTCCATGGATAGGAGAAATTATTGGCGGCAGCCAACGCGAAGAGAATTACGATAAACTTGTTGCACGCATGCGCGAAATGCATATTCCTGAAAAAGAAATGTACTGGTATTTGGATACGCGCAGGTTTGGCACGTGCCCCCACAGCGGCTTTGGCTTGGGTTTTGAACGCCTAATGCTTTTTGTAACCGGCATGACCAACATACGCGATGTAATACCTTTTCCGCGCACACCAAAAAATGCGGAGTTTTAAATCCACGGTTGTGAAAAATACGTTGCACTTGCCGTGGTTATTTTATGATGGAATGGCATTTTATCCATTCATATTTTTAAAAAACAAAAAACTAAAGGCCGATAAAATTTTATTAAACCATGAGCACATTCACTTGCAGCAGCAACTCGAACTTGCTGTTGTTTTCTTTTACCTAATTTATTTTATTAATTATTGCGTAAACCTTGTTGTATTTAAAAATCATAATAAGGCTTACCGCAATATTGTTTTTGAGCGCGAAGCTTTTGCCAACCAAAAAAATATGCTCTACTTACAGCAACGCAAGCGTTTTGCTTTTTTAAAATACTTAGACTGAAGAAAGTACAGTGCAAATCACATTTGGTTTTTTAGCTCTATTTGTTACATTTGCCTTACTAAACAACTTAAGTACAACCCCTAAAACTAAACAAGTAATGAGTGGAGTAAACAAAGTAATACTGGTTGGTAATTTGGGCAAAGATCCCGAAATACGCCATCTTGAAGGCAATATTGCCATTGCCAAATTTTCTTTGGCAACAACTGAGTCGTATAAAAATAAAGACGGTGTTCGTGTGGACCAAACCGAATGGCACAATGTGGTGCTGTGGCGCGGATTAGCCGAAAGCGCTGAAAAAATTTTACGCAAAGGAAGTTTGGTTTACATTGAAGGTCGCATTAAAACCCGATCGTGGGATGACCAACAGGGCAATAAAAGATATATTACCGAAATTGTTGCCGATAGCATGACTTTGCTTACAAGAGGAAAAGACGATAATTACCAGCCTGCTGAAAAATCAGCAACCAATACTGATTCGGCAACTACGTTGCCAGTTACCGAAACACCTTCAAATATCACTGACGATTTACCTTTCTGATAAAGGCAAACAAAATTATACGGGTAAAAACTGCATTGTATATTTGCATGTTTTTATCCGTTTATTTTTTTAATGGCTGTTTTAGCCTAATTTATTTTTATTAAGTGACACATTTATTAAATACCCTTCCGGCAATGCTACTATTTACCCTCTCCCCAGGAATGATTGTGGATGCCGTTGTTATAATTTTACTCCTTATAAGTTCGGCACTTTTTGCAAGCAGCGAAGTGGCGTTTTTTTCACTTACTCCATCCCAACTTTCTGATTTAAAGGATAACGAAGATGTAAGACCAAATAAAATTATTCTTCACTTGCTAAACCACCCTAAAAAGTTATTGGTTACACTTCTAATTTCAAACACACTTGTAAATATTGCCAACATTATTTTATCTGCTTTATTTTTTAGCCAGATTGAAGAATTTGAAAGCAATCCCGCTCTTGGTTTTGCAATTCAGGTGGTGGTGGTAACATTTTTAATTACACTTTTTGGCGAAGTTATACCCAAAGTATATGCTGCACACAATAACCTGAAAATTGCAAACACTATGGCACTGCCCATATACCTGGTAACAAAAATTTTAACCCCGCTAACAATGCCCCTGGTGCGCAGTACTGCTTTTTTAGAAAAACGGTTAAAGAAAAAATCGTACAACGTTACACTTGATGAACTTACCCATGCTATTGAGATTACAAGCGATGAAGACTCACCTCCCGAAGAAAAAAGAATTTTAAAAGGCATTGTAAGCTTTGGAAATATTGATGTAAAACAAATTATGCGCCCAAGGCAGGATGTGGTTGCATTTGAAATTAAAACGCCCTTTGCCCAAATATTAAAAAAAATTGAGGAGGTCGGTTACTCGCGAATTCCGGTTTATGAATCGAGTATGGATAATATCAAAGGCGTATTACACATCAAAGATTTAATTCCACACCTTGACAAAGAAAATTTTAACTGGACACAACTTATCCGTCAATCTTATTTTGTTCCCGAAAGCAAAAAAATAAACAACCTGTTACAAGAGTTTCAGCAACGAAAAATTCATATGGCTATTGTAGTGGATGAGTTTGGTGGAACACTGGGCATAGCCACATTAGAAGACGTGCTTGAAGAAATTGTAGGCGAATTAAAAGATGAGTTTGATGACGAAGAACTTTCATACACTAAAATAGATGATAACACGTTTGTTTTTGAAGCCAAAACATTATTAAACGATGTGTGCCGCATTATGGAAATTGATCGTGATGAGTTTGACAGTGTTGAAGGAGATACCGATACACTTGCAGGGCTGCTGCTTGAGCTGAACAGAGAAATACCTGCAAAAGATAAAGTAATCAGATTTAAAAACATGTTGTTTACAATAGAGTCGGCAGATAAACGAAGGATAAAACGAGTAAAGGTTTTTGTGGAGAAAAAACAAGACGAATAAGGGTAAATTTTAAATCCGAAAAAGCGAAACCCGAAACAAATTCAAAAAATGAAATTTTTAAATTACAAAACAATATTATCTCCGTTTTTCATCTTCATGTATATTGTCTCTTTTTGTTTTTCGTCTTGCACCAAAGATTATGCTCCCAAGCCGCGCGGTTATTTCAGAATTGATTTGCCCGAAAAAAAATACAAGCACTTTGTTCCTGACAACTGCCCGTTTGAATTTGATATTCCTATATACGCTGAAGTTAAATATGATACCAACCGCTTTGCCGAGCCGTGCTGGATGTATGTGGTGTTTCCATCACTTAATGGCAAGTTGTACATAACATACAAACCGGTTACAGAAAACATATTGAAATACACCGAAGAAGCGCGCACCATGGTTTATAAGCACACCGTTAAAGCAACTGCAATTGACGAAAAAATTATCCGCACAAAAAACAATGTGCATGGTGTGTTGTATAACATTGGAGGCAACGCTGCCTCTAGCGTACAATTTTTTGTAACCGATAGCATTAAACATTACCTGCGTGCATCGCTTTACTTTTATGCGCCTCCTCAGGCCGATTCGCTTGCACCGGTAATAGAGTTTGTACAAAAAGATATTGATGAAATGGTAAACAGCTTTAAATGGAAATGAAAAAAATAAACTATTTTTTTTTGTTGTTGCTGATTATATCATTTGCCTCGTGCCGTGCTTTTAAAAAAAAATGCGACTGCCCTAAGTTTGGAAAAGGGGAACAAAGCAATGAGGTAAAAAAGAGCAGTTAAATTCCTGAAGTAGGGAAATAAAATAAAGGAACACTATAACAACAAAAAAACAATTTGAGAACACTTACACGGTGTCTGACGAACCAATTAAAGAGCACATGCAAAGTTTGGTAAGCGAAGTATTTGAATGGTTAAACTCAACCCTTGATTTTATTCACTGCCATCAAAGCGAAAAGCAAAGGCAGTACTGGAAAAAAAATGTGCAACAGTAAAACAGATTAGCTGTTTTTTTATTAATCACCTGATTTTTTTGAATCTGTTACACAATCCTTTTTTATTTTCGCCATTCAAAATTTTCTCTCTTGCAAAAAAAATTAAGCGAAATTAATCCGGGTAAAACTTGCGTTATTCAATCGTTTACTGACGAAGAAATAAAACTAAAACTTATGGAAATGGGATGTATACCCGGTGAAACAATTTTTGTTGAACGCCTGGCTCCTCTTGGCGACCCAATGGCTATAAGTGTGGCAGGATATATCTTGAGTATAAGAAAAGATGAAGCTTCGGCTGTTATGGTAGGCACAATTGAATAAGAATCTGTGGCGAACAATAAAATAAAAGTTGCATTAATAGGAAATCCCAACAGTGGAAAGAGTACCCTTTTTAATGCCCTCACTGGGTTAAATCAAAAAGTTGCAAACTTTCCGGGTGTAACGGTCGAAAAACACGTGGGCTTTTTTACCGTGCGCGATGCTTTTATGGCTGTTGATTATAAAATTGAGCTTACCGATTTACCCGGCACCTACAGCCTGTATCCTAAAACACTTGACGAACAAATTCCTTACCGCGTACTTACCGACCCTAAAGATGAATCGTACCCCGACCGTGTAATTGTAATTGCCGATGCCACAAACTTAAAGCGCAGTTTGTTTTTGTGCTCACAGATTATTGATTTAAAAATTCCGGTGGTGCTGGTGCTTAATATGATGGACCTTGCTAAAAAACAAGGATTGTATATTGACACCGAAAAACTTTCGGCAGCATTAGGTGTGCGGGTAATTGCGGCAGTAGCGCGCGAAATGGAAGGGATAAATGACATTCGGTTTTCACTTTTGGCACCTTACCCTATTGCAGTAAATGATATAATGCCATCGGGCAACCTGGCACCCGATACTATAGAGGATATCAAAAAACAATTTACCCTTCAAAGCAATTACAAAGCGTATTTGCTTGCAAGCAATTTTGATACGGTAAGTCTTTCGTTTGTAAACGAAGAAAAAAAATTAGCACTTAGCCAAATTGTTTCGCGTCATGCTTTTAGTAAAGTAAAAATGCAGGCTACCGAAACATTGGAGCGTTACAAAACCATTTCGGTTCTTTTAAAAAGTTGTGTTTCCCAAACCGAAACAAAACACAAATCGCTTACGCGAAGCGTTGACAACATAATTACGCATCGCATTTGGGGCTATGCAATTTTTTTACTTGTCCTCTTTTTAATTTTTCAGGCTATATTTAACATCGCTCAATTTCCAATGGATTTTATTGACGGCACTTTTGCAGGACTGAGCCAGCAATTAAGCGACTGGCTGCCTAAAGGTGTGCTAAACGATTTAATTGTAAATGGAATTTTGGCAGGGCTTGGCGGCATCATCATTTTTGTACCTCAAATTGCATTGCTGTTTTTATTTATTGCCATACTTGAAGATACAGGCTATATGGCACGCGTAAGTTTTATCATGGATAAACTTATGCGAAGGTTTGGGTTAAACGGCCGCTCGGTAATTCCACTCATTAGCGGGGTGGCATGTGCCGTGCCAGCCATTTTATCCACACGCACCATACAAAGCTGGCGCGAACGCATTATCACCATCATGGTAACTCCGCTTATGAGCTGCTCGGCACGACTGCCTGTTTACACGCTGCTTATTTCATTGGTAGTTCCCAAATATTACGTGCTGGGGTTTATAAATTCTCAGGGTTTAATAATGATGGCCATGTACCTTATTGGATTTTTTGCTGCCATTGGTTCTGCTATGCTTATGAAATGGTTTGTAAAAGTACGTGAGCGCGATTTTTTTATTATGGAATTACCTGTGTACCGCATGCCGCGATGGAAAAATATTTTGATGATGATAATTGAAAAAGTAAAAATATTTTTGTTTGATGCCGGCAAAGTAATTATTGCCATTTCAATCATACTTTGGTTTTTATCATCACGTGGCCCCGGTAACGATTTTAAAAATGCAGATGCAAAATATCAAACCGAATTAGCAGCACCATTGCCTGACCAAAATATTTTAAATCAGCTACAGGCCGAAAAATTAGAATCGTCCTATGCAGGCAAAATGGGAAAGCTGATGGAACCGGCCATTGCACCGTTAGGCTTCGACTGGAAAATAGGTATCGCATTGGTAACATCATTTGCTGCACGCGAAGTGTTTGTAGGAACCATGTCAACCATTTACAGTGTGGGTAAAGACAACACAAACGAAAACACCATTCGTGATAAAATGATTTCAGAAAAAAATGTTGACGGAACCTCACGTTACACGTTAGCCGTAGGTTTTTCTCTTATGCTATTTTATGCATTTGCTATGCAATGCATGAGTACACTGGCCGTAGTAAAGCGCGAAACCGGAAAATGGAAATGGCCTTTAATTCAGTTTGCATACATGAGTGCCCTGGCTTACATAGCAAGTTTACTTGTGTATCAGTTATTAAAATGATTTACTGTGAGTAAAATAAGTTTACTGGAGTTAGAAAATGCACTTGGCAAATACGTGCCTGCACGTGCATTGTCATATTGCATAGGATGGATAACCGAACACCAAATTGGATTAAAAATTACCAAAAGCCGCCATTCAAAATATGGCGACTACCGCCCTCCGCAAAGCGGATTTGGTCATCGTATTTCGGTAAATGGCGATTTAAATCAATTTGCTTTTCTTATCACATTTATACACGAAGTGGCTCACCTAAACCAATGGAAACGCTATCGCAGAATTATTGAACCGCACGGAAAACTATGGAAAGACGAATACAAAAAATTGATGCTTCCAATTTTGTGCGAAAAAATTTTTCCCGATGATGTTGTAGAAGCATTAAACAGTTACATGCAAAATCCTTCGGCCACCAGTTGTACCGATCATAAACTGTTACGCACCTTACGCAATTATGATAAAGAGCAGGACAAGTGGATGATGCTTGATGAAATAGAATACGACAGTGTTTTTAAAATTCGTACTGGTCGTAAATTCATAAAAAAAGAAAAGCTGCGAAAAAACTTTAAGTGTCTTGATGCACGCACCAAGCACATTTACTTTATAAATCCGGTAACCGAGGTTATGCCTATTGTGGAAAATGCAAAATAAGTATTGCTCCTGTTTTGTACTTCGCTTATGCAACTAATGGCCTAACCAAATAAGTGGTGCCAAAAAAATAATTAAACTACAAATTTATTTGGGGTTTCAATTGCATAAAATTCCCATTCAGGAAAAATAAATGGTTTGTAACAAGAGACCGTATTACATTTGTACCGTGAAAAAATTGTGCGCCATATTTCTACTTGCATCCTACCTGTTTTCTGCAACAGATATAAAGGAGATTTTTAAAATTAATGTAGTTATAAATCATTTGCACGAGCATCAGAAAAAAGACCAATCTATATTGTTGATTGATTTTTTGGTAATGCATTATGTTACAGATGATGGAAATAATATGGATGATAACACCGACAAAAGCCTTCCTTTTAAATCTGCCGACAGTCATCTGGCTTCGTTAAATTTTGTTTCAGTACCTCTTAGTTTTTCATTATGTGAGTTTCAGTTTTTTGATGATGCAAAAAGCTGCTTTTTAAATGCAAGAGAATTTTTTATCCTTCCAAATTTTTATGCCAGCATCTGGCACCCTCCCCAACTTTCTTAAATAAGCACTGGTTATTTATATCGCTTGTACAGTACGCGATATTGTTTCACGCATTTGCGTGGGTATTGGTATTTATTCAAAAACAAAAAATAATTGATACCTGAATTTTTTATACAACTTATTTAAGAAAATGCAAAATGAAAAAAAAACTAAAATCACTTGCCCTGATTGAAATACTACTTGCAGGTTCAATAATTTTTACACTGCTTGTTTTTTTTAGCTCGTGCAAGCACCGGCCGCTAAGCGCAACCGAAATGGATGCGCAACCTACAGGAAATGGAAATAACAATGGAAACGGAAATGGCAATTCAGGCTATAGCCAGATACCCTGCGACCCTGACAGTGTTTATTTTGATAATACCATATTGCCTTTATTTATTTCTAACTGCGCAAAAAGCGGTTGCCATGATGCCGCATCGGCACAGGATGGGATTATTTTAAACTCATACAGCAACATTATGGGTTCGGGCGAAATTACACCCGGTGATGCATCTGAGGGTGATATTATGGAGGCCATTACAGAAACTGACCCCGATAAAATTATGCCTCCACCGGGAAACACCGCATTAACACAACAGCAAATAAATTTAATTGCACAATGGATAAATCAGGGTGCACAAAATAATTATTGCAATGAGTGCGATACATCAGCAGTAACTTATGCATCAAAAGTAAAGCCGTTGCTTGATTTAAAATGTGCCGGATGCCACAGCGGATCTAACCCACCGTATGGAATTAACCTGACAAATTATAGCGGGGCTGTGGCTGCCGGGCAAACGGGACAATTGTTAGGCTCAATAAACCATCAGGCGCCATACTCGTCAATGCCAAAAAATGCAGCGCAGCTTCCGCAATGCGAAATAGATGTACTAAGAATTTGGATTCAAAATCAATATCCGCAATGAAAAAAATCAAATCATTTTTTTTGTCAATGCTGTTTGCATTTGCAGTTAATATATCGGGATGCTATTACGATGTGGAAGAAGAATTGTATCCGGCAAGCAGCAACACAAATAATTGTGATACAGTTGTGCCAACGTATTCGCAAAAAATTGCACCATTAATTGCTTCCAACTGTGCTGCATCAGGATGCCATGTTGCAAACGGCCAATCGCCAAATTTTTCTACTTACCAAAATGTGTTGGCAAGCGTTGGAAGAATAAAAGCGCGTGCTGTTACCGAAAAAACCATGCCGCCATCAGGCCCATTAACTGTGTGCGATGTTAAAGCATTGCAGCAATGGATAGATGCCGGTGCAAAAAACGATTAACAAAACGACTTGGAATGAAAAAAATAATTCACATTATTATCTGGCTATTTACATTAAGTAATACAAAAATTCTTGCACAGGATTTAATGTCGCTTTTAGAAAGTGAAACTCCAAAGAAAAAAGAGTTTGTAAAAAATGCTTTTAAATCAACACGTGTAATCAACAGCCACTCGCTTGAATTTGCAGGTGCGGGCGTTTTGGATGTTAGAATTTTACACCGGTTTGGCCGTGTAAATGGCGGTGCTTATGAAGCATTTGGTTTAGACCAGGCTCGCATTCGATTAGGATTTGATTACGGAATTTCAAACCGGCTGATGATTGGAGTTGGCAGAAGCAGCTACAAAAAAGAAATTGATGGTTTTGTAAAATACCGTTTGCTATGGCAGGCAAATGGAAAAGGCGGATTGCCGTTTTCTGCAATACTTGTTGCAGGAATAACCAGCAACATGATGAAATGGGAAGACCCCGAACGAAAAAATTATTACACATCGCGTCTGGGATATTATTATCAAATGGTAATTGGTTCAAAAATAAGCAGCGCATTTTCATTGCAACTTTCGCCCACACTGGTTCACCGCAATTTAGTTGACTCAATAAAATATAAAAATGATGTGTATGCAATCGGATTGGGCACGCGGTTAAAACTTACCGGCAGCCTTGCCATGACATTGGATTATTACTATCAACTACCCCATCAAATGCCCGGAAACATTAAGCAACCCTTATCAATTGGTTTTGATATTGAAACTGGCGGCCATGTTTTTCAATTACATTTTACCAATGCACTTGGAATGAACGAACGAGTACTTGTTACCGAAACCGATGGCAAATGGGGAAAAGGCGATATCCATTTTGGGTTTAACATTTCAAGAGTGTTTACTATCAAAAACAAAACGAAACATTAAAAAATAGTTTTTAGGGTTAGGTTTATGTTAGCAAAGCCGCTTGCCATTGTGCAGGCGGCTTTTATTTTTTTCACACCGTATGTTTTCACCAATAAATAATTTTACTTTTGAAACATAATAATGCCACACATGCTAACCGAAACACAAACCATACTGCCCACTTCGTACATGGCCGAAAACTTAATTGGCTCAGAAATTATAAAACTTGCTGCCGAAGTAAATGAGAAAATAAAAGCTGGCGAAAAAATTTATAACCTTACCATTGGAGATTTTAATCCGCAAATTTTTCCTATCCCTGCTGAGTTTCGTGATGCCATAATCAATGCGTATAAAAATAATATAACCAATTATCCTGCCGCCAATGGCGAACTGGAATTGCGAAAACAAGTGGCGGCTTTTATTAAAGATCGGCAAGGTTTAGATTACAAACCCGAAGAGTATTTAATATCAGGCGGAGGCCGTCCTTTGATTTATGCTTTATACCGCACCTTGCTTGATGATGGCGATAAAGTAATTTTCCCAATACCATCTTGGAACAATAATCACTACTGCCATCTTACATCAGCACAACAAATTTTGGTGGATACGCTGCCCGAAAACAATTTTATGCCTACTGCTGATGACATTCGCAATCACATCAACGATGCTACTTTAGTTGCGCTATGCTCTCCTCTTAATCCAACAGGAACTGTTTTTTCAAAAGATGAGCTAACTTCTATTTGTAAAATGATTGTTGATGAAAACAAACGTAGAAACGGAAACCAAAAACCACTTTACCTATTGTACGACCAAATTTATTGGACACTCACTTTTGGCAACACCAAACATTACGACCCCGTAAACCTTAATGCAGAAATACGCCCTTACACTGTTTATGTTGATGGTATGTCAAAAGCATTTGCCGCCACAGGCATTCGTATTGGTTGGGCAATGGGGCCATTACATGTAATTGATAAAATGAAATCTATTTTATCACACGTTGGGTCATGGGCACCCAAAGCTGAGCAAGTGGCTGCTGCCGAATTTTTAAAAAACAAAACTGCCATTGATGCTTACCTTTTAAATTTCAAAAATGAAATAAGCAAGCGCCTTACTGCATTTTACAATGGCTTTGTAAAAATGGAAAAAGAAGGGTATTCAGTAAAAGCAATTGCTCCACAAGCAGCATTGTATCTTACTGTGCAGTTTAATTTAATTGGGAAAAAAACTACTGATGGTAAAACAATTAATAATTCTAACGACATCACCTATTTTTTGGTAAACCATGCCAAAACTGCACTGGTACCTTTTTCAGCATTTGGTGCTGAGGACAGCAGCACATGGTTCAGGCTTTCGGTAGGCACCGCACAAATGGATGAAATAGAAATTATCCTTTCTCAGCTTAAGCAGGCACTACGTTCATTAAGCTAAAATAATTACTGTCTTTTTTTTAAAATTAAACTGAAAGGCAATTAAAATTTTTATTCTTTTGCGTGAAAATTAAAAACCACTGTTTATTTTTTTTAGTTAATGAATAAAAACAATTATTGTGTGATAATGGCAGGCGGCATCGGCAGCCGCTTTTGGCCAATGAGTCGTAATGCATTCCCAAAACAATTTCTTGACATACTTGGAATAGGCCAAACACTGTTGCAACAAACCTTTAACAGATTTACAAAAATTTGCCCTGCCGAAAATATTTTTGTTGTAACCAACGAGTCGTATGTTGATTTGGTAAAACAAAATCTTCCTCAACTGCCTGTTGCAAATATTTTAGGTGAACCCATAAGAAGAAATACTGCACCTTGTGTATCGTATGCAGCATTTAAAATTGCTGCTAAAAATCCGGATGCCAATATTGTGGTAGCTCCATCAGACCACGTTATTACCAAAGAAGATGCTTTTGTGGATGCCATTAACAAGGGGCTTGCTTTTACCGAAAAAAATGAATGCCTGCTTACCTTAGGAATAAAACCTAGCAGGCCAGATACCGGTTACGGCTATATCCAATTTGTTGACGATAACAAAGCTGAGCAAAATAAAATTTTAAAAGTTAAAACATTTACCGAGAAGCCTAATCTTGAAATGGCCAAATTCTTTTTAAACTCTGGTGAGTTTGTTTGGAATGCAGGAATTTTTCTTTGGAATTTAAAGTCAATTATGCATGCATTGGAAGAGTTCTTACCCGATATGCATACTATTTTTAGCGAAGGTGTTTCGGCTTACAATAGCGCCAGTGAAGATTCGTTTATTAAAACTGCTTACACACAATGTACCAATATCAGTATTGACTTTGGTGTGATGGAAAAAGCAAAAAATGTTTACGTAATGAGTGCTGATTTTGGCTGGAGTGATTTGGGTACTTATGGCTCATTGTACGAACACATTAAACACGATGAAAATAAAAATGCTGTAGTTGGAAAAAATGTGATGCTGTATGAAAGCAAAAACTGCATTATCAACATGCCACATGATAAATTAGTGGTATTGCAAGGTTTGGATGATTACATTGTGGTGGAAGCCGAAAACATTTTGCTTGTTTGCAAAAAGCAAGATGAACAACAAATACGTCAATTTGTAAATGATGTAAGGGCAAAAAAGGGAGAGAAATTTGTTTAGTTCTTTTTGTAAGAACCAAACCAGCTTTTTATTTTCATCCTGATAACACCGAGCACAGCTTCTTTAAAAATTCCGCTGCTCATTTTGGATTTGCCCTCTTGCCTGTCGGTAAAAATAATGGGCACCTCAATAATTTTAAAACCGCATTTCCATGTAGCAAACTTCATTTCTATTTGAAAAGCGTAGCCCATAAATTTTATTTTGTTGAGGTCAATTGTTTCTAACACTTTGCGTGAGTAACATTTAAAACCGGCAGTGGTATCACGTACAGGCATACCGGTTATCATACGCACGTAAGCGCTTGCGTAGTAACTCATAATAACCCTGCCAATGGGCCAGTTAACTACATTCACTCCTTTGATGTAACGCGAGCCAATACTTAAATCGGCACCGTTATGCTTGCATGCATTGTACAAATGTTGAAGGTCTTCAGGATTGTGTGAAAAATCGGCATCCATCTCAAAAATGTATTGGTAATTGCGTTGCAATGCCCATTTAAATCCATGAATATAGGCTGTGCCTAACCCCAATTTACCAGGTCGTTGCTCAAGGTGTAATCCATCAGGGTATTCAGATTGTAGTTGTTTTACAAGTTCTGCCGTGCCATCAGATGAGTTGTCGTCAATAACCAAAACATGAAATTGCCTCATTAACGAAAACACAGCACGAATAATTTTCTGTATGTTTTCCTTTTCGTTGTACGTGGGTATTATGACTAAGCTATCGCTCACAAAATGCAAATTAGGTTTTCAAAAGTAGCAATGATTTATGAACTTACTTTAAACCACATATAATATTCCTTTGGGTAAGGCAAAAACTATTTTTTGCCTCTATATTAAGTTATCTCATAAAATTAAAGCCTGCCTTTTTCTACCGTTGCAGAAAAAGGCAGGCTTTAATTTTATTCAGCGCATCAATCAATAATCAATTTTGCTTTCATATCGTCTATTGAAAGTATATAAACTCCTTTAGCAAAAACCGATAGGTCGATATTTAATTTATTAGACCCTTCTTTAAAATTGAAATTTTTAGACAAAACTTCTCTACCTCTCAAATCAAAAAACTTTAAATCGGCTGATTTATTAGCCTGACTGATATACTCAACAGAAACCCATTCATTGGCAGGATTTGGATAGACCACAATTGAAGATGATATTTTTATATTATCATACTCTTCGCTCTCCCTACAGCTATTTGCTTGCGTACTGGTTCTGGTTGCATTACCGCATGGGTTAGATGCTGTAACATGCACTGGTCCGCTTCCGGTTAACCAATTTAAGATTAGTAGTGTAGAGTTTCCTCCGCCAAGAACAAATTGCGCAACCGAAGGGCCAGGGTATAGCCAACTTAAAGTATATGCGCCTGACAAGGGTGTAATATCAACATTAAATTCTATCCCACTTTCGTTTGCACACCATGATGAGGGTATGGAGGTAATTGCTCCAGGAGCATTTGGAGACCCTTTAACAGAAATACAACGCTGACCATTTGATCCACATGAATTGCTTGCCGACACACAAATAGTGCTTGTAGAAAAAGTACCAAGCGTAACATTAATAGCGTTTGTACCTTGACCACTATTTATGGTTGAGCCGGGTGGAACAGTCCATGTATAAGTAACTCCACTTTGATTAGGGCAAGAGTAAACTATTGTTTGCTGACACAAGCCTGTGGTGGGGCCTGATATGGAAGCAGGAATTGGTTGTATGCCGCTGTTTACTGAACGACAACGAGGTGCTGACACAACACCACATACACTTGTTGTGGTAACACATAAATTTCCTGTTGTAAATCCTATTGCATAGGTTATGCTTATACTGTTTGTGGTTGAAGACCCTGTAGCACCAGCCGGCAAGGTCCAGTTATAAGAAACCGCACCAGCAACTGGCGCTACAGAATAAGTGTATGTTCCACCCGGGCAAACAACAAAATTTCCATTTAACGTTCCCGGTGCAACTGTTGTGTAGCTAATGGCAACACATTTTGTGGCTGATGTGTAACAGGGTGTTTGAGCAGCAACACAAAGGGTACCTCCTGTCCATCCGGCACCAAAATTAACTGTAGCTGATGTGCCAGTACCCGATACGGTCGCATTTCCGGTAATTGTCCATAAGTATTGTGTAGCTCCTGTTACCGCTGGACATGTGTAAGTTGCAGAAGTATTGGGGCATGCGGTTGTATTTCCGCTAACGGATGCAGGCACACCCACTGTGCCTCTTACCCATTGTGACTTTCTTGTTGTAGATCCACATGCATTTGCGGCCTGTATTCCTATATAATAGCCCGACCCTGAAGGTAAACCAAAAACAAGGTTAGCATTTGGAGTTGGACTTGTATATGTATTTAATCCATTGTTAAATTGGCTGCCGGGGGGGGCATCCCAAATATATTGTGTTGCTCCGTTTACGTTATTTACATTAATATTATTTGCAATAGTACCCGAGCAGGCATACGCAGGTAAATTATTGATAGGAGGAACAACTACTGATATAGTTAATGGTGCTGAGGTTACTAATATATTTATAGAAACACAACCGGTAGTATTGCATAAGCCTTGTGCACGAACGTAATAGGTATGTATTCCTGCCGTTAATGGAATAACAGAAATAGAAGTACCTGTGCCGATTACTGATCCGCTACCACAACTGCCTTCATACCAATACCAATCTGCACCGTCACCTAATGAGCCTCCCGTTACATTTAATGTAATTTGATTTCCAAGGCAAATTTCATTATTAAATGCATTGGACCCTATTGAAGATGCAGCGGTTGATGATGTATTTACAGTTACATCAAATGTACAAGAAGAGTTTCCACATGTGTTACTGGCAATACAAGTAACGGTTGTTATTCCGGCAGGAAAAGTTGATCCTGAGGCCGGATTGCAAATTACGGTTGCAGCAGGTGTTCCTGAAGAACTAGGGGTGGAGTAAGTAACTACCGGATTACATGTGGTAATATTTGCAGGGCATGATCCTATTATAGGAGACTCATTGATGGCAACATCAAAGGAGCAACTTGAACTTCCGCAAGCATTAGTAGCAGTACAGGTTACTGTTGTTGTTCCGGCTGCAAATGTTGTTCCTGATGCAGGCACGCAAACAACTACGGGATTGGTACCTGTAGCAGTTGGATCTGCCCACGATGCGATATAAGTGTTACACTGTGATATGTTAGCCGGGCAAGCACTTATTACAGGAGGAGTGCAGGCAACAACAACATTTACTGTAAAGTCTCTAACCTCACCTTGGTTGTTGGCACCATTAAGTACTTCACAACCGGTAATAACAGAATTTATATCGCTTGGAAAAATTGTTCCTGTATAACCAACCCATGTACGCATCCGATGGCCTCCGGCAAGCAAAGTTATCGGCACAGTAAATGATGCTCCTGTTGCCGTTTGCGCAGTTTGAGTAATATCCATTACCATCTCGCCTACATCAGTAAATACACCATTATTATTAAAATCAATCCATGCAATAAATCGTGCACCGTATGTTGGCCCGCCTTTACTCATAGTAATTGTATAGCTGCCACCCTGATCAACATTACCGTTATAGGCATTTATCTGATAGTTGTTAGGATATGGAGTAAGACATGTTCCGCCTGTAAAATTAAAAGTAGATCCTGTTCCGTTTATGCTTACTGCTGTAATCCATGAATCTCCACCAAGACTGCAACCGGTTGCTCCTGCACTTGGTACACAATAAACAAGACTGATTGGTCGTGCACCAGTGGGTGCTGTAATGGTAGGGGTAAACGTATTTCCGCCAACAATAATTGATGTAATTTCGGCATCAAGACTATTACCTAAGGTAGCAGTATTTGGGACATCGTATGCCACCCAAAAATAATTGGTACCGGGTGATAAAGTAATGCTGCCTGTTACCGTGTATGATCCATTTGGATTTACAACGGTTGTGCCAAATTGTGTTGATGATGAGAATGTACTGTTAATTCCAGTTGAAAATACTCTTGCATTTGTAACATCGCCTGTAATATTTGTACTTCCGTTTGTGTTAAACGTTAATGATGAAAGTGTTAAAGGCGTAAGTGTACCAGTTGTTACAACCTGCAAAGTCACTACTTGAGCATTGTTTGTATTTGGAGGTGTAGGGTTTGTTACTTGGGTTACAGTGCTTGATGAATACGTCATTGGAGTTGAAGAGGCACTAACACTTAATGTAAAGTCTTTAAATTCTCCATAATAAAGGCTCTGACCCGCGCAAGGAGAAATTGCAGGAATAGAGCCAAACCCTCCACCCATCAAGGCAACACGCATACGATAATTGCCAGATGCTGCTGGAGTAAATGATGCTCCGGTTACTGTGAGCGATCCATTTTCAGGAATATTTACTGCTAAAATATTTTCACCTGCATCAGTAAATAAGCCATTGTTATTAAAATCAACCCATGCATATTTTACAGAATAATAAGCAGAGGAAGCTGCAGCACTTGTTAATGTAAGTGTATACGAATTTCCAGCAACTGCATTTGCAATTACTGTGGAGGAGAGATTGGTATAAGGATTGGCTCCACAAGTTCCGCCTGTATAAAAAGTAACACCAGATAAACTTGCTGATGTGTTATAGATGTTTCCTGCAGCTCCACAAGCAGTACCTCCAAATGCTGGCGAAGGGGTGCAGTAGGTTAAAGCTATCTGCCTGTTTCCGGCCGGATCGCCTGATGGGGTTAAAATGGCTCCAACATCAATGGTTGAAAGTTTAGCATCAATAAAATTACCAATGGTAGGAGAAGAAATAATATCGTATGTTAACCAGAAGTAATTACTTCCTGGAACAAGCGTGGTTGATCCGCTAACCGTAAATGAACCATTAGGATTTATAATTGTGCTTCCAAACTGAGTAGTAGTTGAAAAGGTTGAACTTGTTCCTGTGTAATAAACTTTTGCATTTGCAATATCAGCGGGGTTGGTTGTTCCGCCATTGGCAGCAGCTGTTGTAAAAAACAACTGATTCATTATAAGGGCTGGTGCAGTGCCGGTTCCGCAATCCATTCGTAATTGAATTATTTGGTTGTTAATACTTGAAGGTGTAACAGTTGCTGTGCTTACTTGTGTAACTACCTGTGCACTTGTGGTCATAGGGCTGTTTAAGGTGGTAAAACTTCCTGTAATTGGCGGAACTGCATAGCAATTGGTTGCGGTATAATGCGCGTAAATAGCATAATAATAAGTAATGTTAGTTGTAAGCCCTGTTACTGTAACAGACGATGCCGTGCCTTTATAAACAGCGTAAGCACCTGTAGCCACAATCTGGTTGCCACTGCCAAAAACGGAGTTTGCATTATAATTTGTTGTTTGTGTTGGGTCTGTTATAATAGCTGAGCCTTGCTTTACAAATACTATTACATCATCCCCGTTGCCATTTCCAGTCCAGTTAATATCAGCCTGATTGATTTGAACATTTGAAACACTGTTTCCACTAGCCTGTATGGAAGGAGGTGAGCAAACTGGAATAGGAATATTTCCACTAAGAGAAGTACTGGCATAACAAACACCCGTGTTCATGTATTCATAAATGGCAATATAATAGGTAACACCATTAGTTAATCCTAATAGAGAAACATTTATTGTACCACTTCCCGAACCGGTTGCAGCATACACTAAAAATCCACCTCCTACTGCAGTGCCACTGCCATAAATTGTACTTGCACCTGTATAGGTGGTTCCGCTTGATGGAGGTGTTGGCGCTGATCCAGCCTTTGCAATTGCAATAACACCTCCATCGCCATTTCCACGGACAAAACTAAAATCGGCTGTTGAACTGGTTCCATTAACCACCACGTTTGAATATCCAAAGCTTGACGCATTTGTTGATGGAGGTGTACAAAAGGCAGGAGGTGTCCAGGTTATTTTAGAGTTATTTACCGATGTATAGTTAGATGTAGTATAAGATGCTGTTGAGGTATTTAAAGTTCCATAACCTGGAGCTGCGATAACAGTAGTAAGATTTCTGAAATCGGCATTGGTAGCACCACGTAAACCAACCTGTGCATTTAAGGTGCTGTTTACAGGATAGGTTCCTGGCCCACGGTAGGTGAATTCAATTACATTAGTGGTTTGGTATAATGTTATCTGTGCATCTAAATGTGTTCCCAATAAGTTGCTGCCGCTACCTGCACGCACCCATTCTATACTAAAAGAAGTTCCATTGTTTTTATAAACCACAGAACGGCCACCAGAGGCTGCAGTAGCATTGTTATTAAATCCCCACACTGAAATTACACCTGCACCTTCGGTGCCTGAAATTGGTGTTGTGTTGGCATTTGTTGCTGCTGTGCCAAAGGTGATAAATCCGTTTTCGCTAATAAAAATGGTTGAATAGTTTGTTCCGTTAAAGTTAAAATTCCATGGAAGAGTAATACCACTTGGAGCTAATCCATTACAGGCAGTGTTGGCACAATAGCTGGTGCCGCTGGTAATGGATGCATACGTTTGTGTTGTTCTTACGGCAGTATATCCACTTACCTGGGCATTTAAACCCTGTGCCGATAAAAGAAATAAAAAAATGATACTTACCATTTTTGTGGCATTGTTAATGCACACGAATTTTGTTTTTAAAATGTTTGTCATGTTGTGTTGATTTGATTTGTTAATAGTAGATTCTTAATAGCATTAATTTTCGGGCTGAGGTAGTATTAATAAAAACAGCAACCAAACTTAATTTTTTATTTTTAAAAAACAATGCTTTCTAGTAATAAAACTTCTGAAAGAGTTTATTTACCCACTTGTGAGGAATTTACACCTTAACAACCTTCCATTTTCCCCTTTTAAAAAGAATTATGCCGGCAAGTGTAAGCAGCGACTCAGCCACAACTATAGCAATAAAAACTCCTGTTGCCTGCATATTTAGATAAACGGCAATAAAGTATGCAAACGGAATTTGAAATACCCAAAAAGCAAAAAAGTTAAGTATGGTTGGCGTGCGGGTATCCCCAGCGCCATTAAATGCCTGTGCCACTATCATTCCATACCCATAAAAAATATACCCCAATGAAACTATGCTAAGGCATAGCTTTCCGTACTCAATAACTTTTACATCGGCTGTAAAAGATCTAATTAACGATTCCGAAAAAAGTAAAAACACAATCATTACCAGTCCCATAAAAATGGAATTAAAAAAACCGGTTCGCCACACGGCTTTTTCTGCACGGTCGGGGTGGTTGGCTCCCAGATTTTGGCCTACCAAAGTTGCTGCTGCATTTGCCATTCCCCATGAGGGTAAAATGGTAAATACTATTACACGGATGGCAAGTGTGTAGCCTGCAACTGCCTCACTTCCGAAGTTCGAAATTATTTTCATCATAAAAATCCAGCTTGCACTTGCTATGATAAATTGACCTGTCCCGCCTGCACTCAGGTTTATTAGTTTAACAATTATTTCCCATTGTATTTTAAGTTTGTTTATCACAAGTTTTATTTTTCCTGAGCCTTTTAATAAATGATAAAGTTGATAAACAACACCAAGTCCACGTCCAATGGTGGTGGCTATGGCTGCACCTTCTACTCCACATTCAGGAAACGGACCGTAACCAAAAATTAAAAGCGGGTCAAGTATTAAATTAATTCCGTTACTTATCCATAACGTTCGCATTGCAATAACAGCATCCCCTGCACCACGAAAAATTCCATTTATCAAAAAAATAAGCATAATAACAATGTTGCCTCCGAGCATCCATTTTGTAAACCCGCTGCCTATCGAAATTATCTGAGGTGTTGCCCCCATTAATCCTAATAATTCTTCTGAATAAAAAATTCCTACAAATGAAATGATTATTGAAAAACCGGTTCCCAGATAAATGGCCTGCAAAGCTGCTTCATTGGCACCTTGTGTATCACCCTCGCCAATACGCCTTGCAACAAGTGCCGTAATGCCCATGCTTAATCCCCATGCAAGTGAATATAAAATGGTGAGGCAACTTTCCGTTAAGCCAACTGCCGCCACGGCATCAACACTAATGCGCGCAACAAAAAATGCATCTACAATGGCAAACAAACTTTCCATAAACATCTCAACCACCATAGGCACAGCAAGCATAAATATAACCGTATCCAGTTTGCCTCCTGTAATATTTACTTCTTTGCCTTTAATGGCGGCAACAAGCAACGAAAAAAATTTTTTCATAGCACTTATAACAGTGCGCTAAAATAGAAAAGTAATAGTGTGCTACTTCATCAACAAAAACTTTCCGGTAACATATTCGGCTTTGGCAGGTTTAATTCGAAAAATATAAATGCCACGCGAAAGTTTTTTGCCGTCAAAATTATTGCGGTAATCGTGGTTACGATATATTTCTTTTCCGGCAACATCATAAAGCGAAAGTTCTATCGGGTTTTGGGCACCGTTAATATAAAACACATCGTTTACCCCGTCACCGTCAGGTGTAAGTATGGTATTTGTGTTTACTTCGCAAAATTTCGATTCGCCATATACGCCTGCATTGCAAAGCTCATCGCCAATTGCACGTACCCAAATTTTTGATATACTTTGTTGCGTTGTAAATGTTAAATCGGTGGTTGAATTAATTTTTGTCCAGCTATTTCCATTATCGGTGCTTACCTCATAATTGGTTGCACCGTTTACCGGTTGCCATGTAAATATTTTTTGGTTGCCGTTTTGCTGCGCGCAGTTTACTTCAGGCATGCCGGGCACAAGCCTGCTGCTTATAAAAACCGAATCGCCTGCTGTACATCCTGTGTTGCCGTTAAATATCATTTTATAAAAACCTTCTTCTGCAATTTGAAACACTGCCGTGTGATTTTCTGTTTCAACTCCGTCAACATACCAATGATAAATTCCGTTTGACAAAACAGTTGCATTAAGTGCATAACTGCTTTGCATACACACTGCTGTATCGCTTCCAAAATCTACCGGTAAAATTTCAGCTACTGAAAGCAAAAGTGTATCTGCCCCTTTACACGCATTGCCTGCCTGTGCCATGGCCACATAGGTGCCTGCACCCACAGATTGAACAGAGGAAGTGGTACTGTTAATCACCGAATCATTATAATACCACTCAAATACATTTGCATTTGATGTTGCTGTAAGTTGTGGCAATGCATCATATATGCAGGTGGTAATATCGGTACCCAACAAAACTTGTGTAACCGCTTTATTAAAAACACCAATGGTGTCCATTCCATAACATCCGCTGTTAATGCCCGCACGCAAAATATAATTTCCTGTTGCATATGCTGTGATAAACGAATCGGTGCTTAGTATTAAACTTCCTTTTCGCCATTCATAAAACAAAAATGATGATGGTGAAGCAAGCACAACAGTATCGCCATTGCAAATACCCGCATCGCTTCCTAAATTTATTTGTGGTGCAGCAACACTGTTTACAATCACAGTGTCCATTCCTTTGCAAAAATTTGCTTTGAAAACTTCTGCGGTAATGGTTCCTGCACTTGCCGGTTGAAAAATTTGCGAGTTAGTGCCTGCTGCATTTCCGTTTAAATACCATTGATATTGCTGTGCGTTGGCAACATTGCAATTAAATGCTGGCAGCGTTTGCCCATTGCAAATGGTGGTGTCGTTTCCAAGATTAAATACAAGTGCTGGTTTTTCAGTTACCAAAACCGTGTCGGCATCAAAACACATTTCGCCCAGCGAAACAAATAAAATATATTGCCCTGTATCGTTTACTGTGCATGAGGGCGTGTTACCAATAAGTTGACCATTATAACTCCATTGATAAAGCGATGCTGTTGAACCTGTTGTCTGTAAAACAGGCGCAGTTTCGTTTTTACAAATTTGCAAATCATTGCCCAAATCCATCTGCATATTGTTTTGAATTAGAAGAATGGCAACTGTATCGCCCGCTGCAAAAAAGTTTCCGCATTTATCTGAAACCGTGTTTCCGTCATTTCCATTTTCTGCAATCAAATAATACGTTGCATAATCGGCCAACTGCTGCTGTAAATTAATTTCTATCGAGTCAATATATGGGTTATTTACACTGCAACCTTTTCCTTTTACATTTTGAAGTTGCAAAATATTCCCAACCGAATCTTTAACAACAAAATCGTTACCTGCTGCTGAAATCGTTTGGCAGCTTACCGCTTCATTAAACGAAACAACAAATTGTGTTTGTGTGCAACCCAACATTACTTGCGTTTGTTCAGGTGGCTTGGCATCATAAATCATAGCTGTGCTTGCGCTAAAGTTTATTGTGTATCCACTTTGCGATGATGAATAATTACTCACGTTAACCACATACGTTTGTCCCGCTATGGCTGGAATAGTTGGCTCCGATTGCCCGCACGCAGTCATTAATCCATTGGGGCCTGTAGCGCCACCGCACCCCGTATTCGCATCATAATTACAACTCACCTGCAAGCTCGAATCCAAAAAAATTGCTGAACAATTGGAATTTGAAAGATTAAATACTGCCCAGTCATAATCATCCGTAGCCGAGAAAGGAGTGATGGTAAAATTTATTTCTCCCGATGACTGCACCGTAAAAATATACCACACATCATTTTTTTCGCCAGTACTCAAACACGAATACAATGGATTAATTTCATTTGGAATTATTCCTGTGCCGGTATATGCTGTTGTGGTGCTGTAAATATTTTGACAAAGCGGAATGGCATGTATGCAATCCTGCTCAGGTAAATTGGTTTGGGCTTTTAAACAAAAAGAAAAACACAAAAACAGTAAAATATATTTTAAACGTTGTGCCAACATTTTAAAAAGTTATCAAATTATTAGTTCTTTAGTTGTTAAGTATGGGAGATAGCTTTTATATAATAACCCATTAACTTAATTACTAATTATACTTTAAAACCACATTTTTATTTATCACTTTTAGGCTAATTTCTTACAAGGCTTTCTTTTATCGCTATGTACTTTTAAAAAAGTTGCATAAGCCTTAAAAACATGTAAGTATCTTAAAATCAGCAAATAATCAATAGCTCCGGCAAAACAAACCCAGTCTTCGGTTCACCCTTTGTGTCACATCGACTCTTATGGAGCGGAAGAAAGTTTAAACCACTTGGTTAGTAATTCAAATTAATTAATGCTAGTCATATTTTATCAACAGCCTGTTATAACCCGCATCTCCATTACAAGCATTTCCTACTTTCGCGCTGCAAAAAATAAGATCTTTCCCATTCGTAAATTCGTACCAATTCGTTATTCGTTGATATTATGCCAAAAGATACTTCCATAAAATCCGTCCTCATCATCGGCAGCGGCCCCATCATCATTGGGCAAGCCTGCGAGTTTGACTACTCCGGTTCACAAGCTTCACGCTCATTGCGCGAAGAAGGAATTGAGGTAACACTTATCAATTCTAATCCGGCAACTATTATGACTGATAAAGTTACTGCCGACCATATTTACCTGCAGCCTTTAACCGTTGACAGTATTATTAAAATTCTTGAAGAGAGAAAAATTGATGCAGTGCTTCCAACAATGGGAGGACAAACTGCTCTTAATCTCTGTAAAGAAGCTGACGAGCGAGGCGTTTGGAAAAAATATGGAGTAAAAATTATTGGTGTAAACATTGCTGCCATTGAAACAACAGAAAATCGTGAGGCATTCCGTAAGCTGATGATTGATATTGGCGTGGGTGTTCCTCCATCACAGGTTGCAAATTCTTTTTTAGAAGGAAAAGAAATTGCACAGCGTATTGGTTATCCTCTCGTTATTCGTCCAAGTTACACGTTGGGTGGAACAGGCGGGAGTTTTGTTTTAAAGAAAGAAGATTTTGAAGAGCGTTTATCGCGAGGCTTGCAGGCATCACCTATACATGAGGTGTTGGTTGAGAAAGCAGTGTTGGGCTGGAAAGAATACGAGTTGGAATTACTACGCGATGCTGCCGACAATGTAATTATTATATGCTCCATAGAGAATATGGACCCGATGGGAATACATACAGGCGATAGCATTACCGTTGCGCCTGCCATGACATTGAGTGACCGTACGTATCAGCGTATGCGCGACATGGCCATAAAAATGATGCGCGCCATTGGAAAATTTGCAGGTGGTTGCAATGTACAGTTTGCTGTTGACCCCGACTCTGAAGATATTATTGCAGTAGAAATTAATCCGCGTGTGTCGCGCTCATCTGCGCTTGCAAGTAAAGCAACAGGATATCCCATTGCAAAAATCGCTGCCAAGCTTGCCATAGGTTATCATTTGGACGAATTAAAAAATCAAATTACCGGAAGCACATCAGCATTTTTTGAACCTGCACTTGATTATGTAATTGTAAAAATTCCACGCTGGAACTTTGATAAATTTCCGGGTTCCGACAGGCAGTTAGGTTTGCAAATGAAATCGGTGGGTGAGGTAATGGCTATTGGAAGAAGTTTTAACGAGGCTTTGCAGAAAGCATGTCAGAGTTTAGAAATAAATAAACATGGGCTTGGCGCAGATGGTACTGGCTGGACACAGGTTGAAAATATTGTGCAGTCATTAGAACATCCTTCATGGGACAGGTTGTTTCATATTAAAGATGCAATGAAACTTGGATTGCCAATACAAACCATACACAACCACAGCAAAATTGATAAGTGGTTTTTAAATGAGATAAATAAATTGGTGATGCTTGAACAGGAATTGCGCAGGTATAATTTATCTAACGTGCCAGCCGATTTAATGCTTGAGTTAAAACAAAATGGTTTTAGCGATTACCAAATTGCGCACATACTAAGTAACGTTACCGATGAAGAAGTGTATGAGCAGCGAAAAAAACTTGGCATAAAACGCATTTACAAAATGGTTGATACATGCGCTGCTGAGTTTCCTGCCAAGACACCGTATTTCTATTCTACATTTGAAAAAGAAAGTGTTGATGCCAACGGAAAACCAATGAGCAACAACGAAAGTATAGTGAGCAATCGCGAAAAGATTTTAGTTCTTGGCAGCGGCCCAAATCGTATTGGACAAGGAATTGAATTTGATTACTCATGCGTGCATGGTGTGCTTGCTGCTAAAGAATCGGGCTACGAAGCCATTATGGTAAATTGCAATCCCGAAACAGTTTCAACAGACTTTGATATTGCCGACAAACTTTATTTTGAACCTGTGTATTGGGAACACATTTTTGAATTAATTGAATTCGAAAAACCAGCTGGTGTAATTGTACAGCTTGGCGGACAAACGGCTTTAAAGCTCTCAGAAAAATTATATGCAAAGGGAATAAAAATTATTGGCACCAGTTTTTCAGATATGGATTTGGCTGAAGACCGCGGACGTTTTTCTGATTTGCTTCGCGATTTAAATATTCCATATCCACCGTATGGTGTTGCCGAAAGTGCCGAAGAAGCTTTGGTAGTTGCAAACAAAGTTGGTTATCCGGTGTTGGTTCGTCCGAGTTACGTATTGGGCGGACAAGGAATGAGTATTGTAATTAATGACGAAGAACTGGAGCGTGCCGTAATAAAACTTTTAAAAAATCTTCCGGGCAACCGAGTTTTAATTGACCATTTTCTTGACCGTGCTGAAGAGTGCGAAGTGGATTTAATTTGCGATGGAAAAGATGTACAGATAATTGGCATGATGGAACATATTGAACCTGCCGGGATTCACAGTGGCGATTCGTATGCGGTGTTGCCACCATACAACTTACCTCAAAGTGTGTTAGATGATTTAATTGACTATGCAAAAAAATTAGCGCTTGCACTTAATGTAAAAGGTTTGCTCAACATTCAATACGCAGTAAAAAATAATAAAGTGTATGTAATTGAAGCCAACCCACGTGCATCGCGCACCGTACCGTTTATTGCCAAAGCACACCAGGTGCCTTACATAAACATTGCAACAAAGGTTATGCTTGGAAAAAATAAGTTAAAGGATTTTAAAATTGAACCCGTTGAATTTGGTTACGCAATTAAAGAGCCTGTATTTTCATTTGACAAATTTCCAAACGTAAACAAAGCACTTGGCCCTGAGATGAAATCAACAGGCGAAGCTATTCGGTTTATAGATTCAACCGAAGATGCTTATTTTAGAAATCTATATAAAGAAAAAAGTATGTATTTGTCTAAATAGTTTGAAGTTTAATAACCTCTAACTACAAACCTCAAACCGTTTCTAATGCGCGATTTATTTTACACCATACTTGTCATCTGGGTTGTATTTCAAGTTTACAACAGCTTTAAAGGAGCACAAAGGCGTGCTGTGCAAAATCCTCCACAGAAAAAACAAGGTGATGTAACAGTAGAAAACATGAACTCAAAACCACAATCAAAAAACAACGATGGCGAGTATGTGGATTTTGAGGAGGTGAAAGATTGAAGGGAATACCTATTTTTTCCCCTCCATAAAATACATATCCACTTCGCCTTTGCTCTTTACTTCAATTCTTCCGCGATGCGTACACTGGTAGCGGTGTTTTATCAAACCAAAAGTAGTTCCCGATATATTTATTTTACCCGGCTCGCCATGCTGCTGCATGCGGGCTGCTGTGTTTACGGTATCGCCCCAAATGTCGTAAGCAAATTTCTTAATGCCTACCACGCCTGCAACCACAGGGCCTGAGTGCACTCCAATGCGTACGTCAAAAATAATTTTGTTTTCTGCCTGCCTCTGTTTTTTTAATTCTTCAATGGCCACGGTCATTTCCAATGCAGCTTCCATCATTACCAATGGATTGTTTACCGAAGTTTGTGGCAAGCCTGCCACACAGATATAAGCATCGCCCACGGTTTTTATTTTTTCTATTGGGTATTTTGAAATTATTTTATCAAACGTTTCAAAATAATTATCAATACCTGAAACGAGTTCTTCAGGCGGGAGCTCGTCAATTATTTGTGTAAAATCTTTAAAGTCGGCAAACAGTACGGTTACCAAATCGTAATTGCGTGCCTGTGTTTTGCCTGTTGATTTTAATTCTTCCATTACTTCGGCAGGGAGAATGTTAAGCAGAAGCTCGTCTGATTTTTGTTTTTCAGTTTTTATTTCTTCTGTACGTTGTTCAACAATTTTTTCGAGCTTTAGCTTATCACTTCGTAAACTTTTTACTTTCCAACGGTAAGTGCCAAATAACAGCAACCCAAATGCGGCAACCGATGAAAACCTGAACCACCCTGTTTGCCAGTAAGGAGGTGTAATGAAAATGTGCAATGAGGTTCCGGTTTCATTCCACACACCATCATTGTTACTTCCTTTAACCTGAAAAATATAATTGCCCGGTTCAAGGTTCGAAAAATTTACAAAGCGTCTTTTATCGCAGTATATCCATGAAGAATCCATGTTATCTGAAAGAAAGCGATAAGCGTATTGGTTTTCCTCGGGGTGAATAAAATTTAGAGCAGCAAACTCAAAGGAGAGATTGTTTTGGGTGTAATTTAAATTTAATGTGTCGGTTGAGGTTATGCTGTATGGTAAAATGTTTGTTGAGTCGTTGGCTTCGATGCTGTTATTGTTGATTTGAAGTTTGGTGATTGAAATATTTGGTACGAAGGTGTTAGATTTTATGCTGTCGGGATTAAATGAAAACAAAATCGAATCAGATGCAATCAGAATTTCTCCTTTGGAACTTTTAAACAACCTTGAATTAACATCTACCTCTGGAATCCCATCTTCTTCACTAAATGTTTTAATAATCGGTCTTAATAAACGATTTTCAAGTTCTTCAGGTATCGAAAATTTAAAAATACCTTTTGGGTAAGCTGACCATAGGTCATTATCATAACAAACAAGGCTTGGAATATTATTTGAAGGCAATCCGTTAGCTATTGTAAAATGATATAGTTTGTTTTCTTTCTCACTAAAAGCAAATAGACCTGACTCATCAGTACCCAACCATAATGTATGGTTTTTTTGCATTGCCAATGCTCTTACCCTACCTATTTCTGTGTTAAATAATTTTTTTGTGTCAAATATTTTATATGTCTTGTTAGTGTAGTTAATTTTAATTATTTGTGAAAACGAAGTGATAATCCAAAAATTCCCATTATTATCGTCAACATACCGCATTGGGTAATTTACCTCTATGGAATCTTGAGACAGTATATAATTTATTGCTGAATTTGATAAGTTAATTTCTCCAAAACCTTGTGGTGAGTTTATCCAGAATGCTCCATTGCTTGTATGCAGAACTCTTAAAAATTTAAGACTATTAAATTGCGTTGTATCCGTTTCTTTCTTTAAATCAATAATAGCTCTAAAAATACCTGTTGTGGCATTAAATGTATTCAATTCACCATTACCTATCCCGTAAATCAACGTATTAGAATCAACATATTGAATATTTCCAATATTATTTTTTTTATCTATATTGGAAAAAACCCTAAAGGATTTTTTACCTAGCTCTTTTAATAAAATTGAATACTTATTTAGTCCAAAGAAATTTTGTCCCCTCATCCATAGATTTCCATTTCTATCTTCAAACAAATCTTGAAGAAAACCATTAGTTTCAATTATTTTGTCCGTGTCTCTAAATTTTTTTTGTCCTAAAATTTCAATCCCGTTATTTGTTCCAACCCATATATTTTTATTAATGTCTAAATACAAATTTAAAATTCTATAATCCACATTTACACGTGACTTGGTTATAACACCATTTCCTCGATTAGATAAATAAGATTCTATAATTTTATTGCCGACAGCAAACAAATACCTTGTTGGCTCAAACTCCACAATTGCGCACATATTCTCATATCCACCAAAGCCTTTAAATGTGTTTTCTGAAAATTTATTGATAAAAAAACCACCATTAAATCTTTCCAAGTGAGTGGATCTATCTAATCCATTGTCATATTTACTACCAATTGGATCATATGATGTTCCTCCCGTTTCTGTCGCAATTAGGATGTTGCCCTTACTATCAATAAAGACATTTTTAATGGAGTTATCACTTTCCATTCGCACCTGTTCTTCCGTTAATGAGACTAAAGTTTCACTTAAATATAACCTGTATAACTTGTCTGTCTCCTTTTTTATTATGAACAAGCCATGTACATCATTACCAATATAAACATCTCCATTTTTTCTTATCGCAATTGAAGTTACTGCATTATAAACATCAATTGCTCTAGAAAGATAAAATCTTTGTGCAGTATCATTAATTGCCTTTAAATATTTTACAAGAGCAATGCTTTTAAAATTATAACGATACAATCCTCGACTTTCAGTACCTACCCAAACATTGTTTAGGCTATCAGACGCCAAAGCAGTTATTTCATACTTCCACAACGAATCCAATTTATTTTTTTCCGGCACAAAAGGTTTTATCTTCTCCGTTTTATAATCCATCACACACAGCCCACTTCGGGTTCCAATCCAAATATTTCCATTAGCGTCCTGAGTTAAACATTTAATATCGTTATCAGTAAGGGATAAGGAGTCAACAGGGTTTTTTAAAAATACTTTAAAGTTGTAGCCATCATAGCGGTTCAAACCATAATCGGTACCAATCCACATAAAACCTTTTTTATCCTGCATAATGCAGTTTACTTTATTGCTCGATAAGCCCTGTTCCATGCCAATGTGTTGCAGGTGAGTAAAGTCATTGTCTGATTGGCCGTTTAGCTTAGTCGGAAAAAAAATATATACCACCAATAACAACACACTTTGTACAGTAGTATTCATTTGCTACTAAAATTAAATTTATTAAAAACCAAACTTTATGTATTACCCTAAAACCGAAAACAACACCAGCAATAAACCCATTGCAAGTCCTAAAATTATAAACGGAATTATTTTCTTTTTGGGAAACCCCTTTTTATCCACAAGGTGATCATCTCCATCAATATTTCCATGTGGGCTGTGAATAAGAATTTCAAACAGCACAATAACTATTATTCCAAGTGTGAGGATAAAAGCTAAAATTTTCATAGGAGTTAGGGTTAGCAAAAATTATTGTTCTATCGGATATCTCAAAAAATGCGGGCTGTCATACGGATCAAATTCCTGCTCGATGCGTTGCGAAACATCTACACCAAAATTTTTATCAAAAACTTCTTTTTCGCATTTATAAAACTTAATGCTGCCATCGGCAAACTTCCAGGCCCAAAATGCCTGGCCAAGTTTTATGTCCATTACAAAACCAGTGGTGGAATCGTTAGTAAATCCATATTTGCGATTGTTGTCGTTATCTCGTGGGGTTAGTTTGGGGTACATAAAAAACAAGATTGATAAAGAATTTAGATTGCGAAAATTAAAAAAGAAATCTCAACAATACAAATAGACATCAACACAGTCTAAATATTTTACATTTGCCTTGATTCCGTTCAAACAATTAATAAGCAGCAAGTTCGAATTAAAAAGAAAATTATTTTAAACGCATGAAATTTTATTTTGACAGACAAGTTTACTTTGCATTTGCAGTTATTTTTTTTATCGCATTACTTGTTTTTATTTATAAAAGGATAAATCAGGAAAATTTGACTCCTGCATTTTCAATTCCTAAAAATGCTTTTTTGAATGAGACTATACTGCTTAAAGACAGTACTAAGGGTGCTGAAATTTGGGAGTGGGATTTTGGTGATTCAACACAATCATTTGACCAAAATCCTGAACATATTTTTGAAAGTACGGGAACTTTTACCGTGCAACTAACCGTTAACAATAAATATAAAGCAGAAAAGAAAATAATAATATCGCAAAAAGTTCTTCCTATTGAAGAAAATAGTGAAGTAGCCAAGAAAACCGATACCTTAACTGGCAAAGGGGGAAAAACAAAAGGAGGTGGTGGAAATCCTGGTAATACGAAAAAAGATCCTATTGAAATAATGGTTCCGATTAATAATAATTGGTCTGACACTATATGTCCAATCAAAGTTTCTAATGATATGCGGGATGATTTTGGCGGCCCAGTAAAAATTTTAGGCAGCGTTGACATAATTGTCAGAAACAAAAGGAAAATTTATGCAAGCGTTAGTGCAACGTTTATGAATATGGATGAAAAAAAGAGCGTTAAAGCTGTAATTGATGATGAAAGGATATTATTGTTTGAGGCACCACCGGATAAAATAATACAAAGCGTTGATGCTTCAACTGAATATTTCAGGTTTATACAGGAGCCTAAAAATCACAATCCATTAAGCAAAAATTTTGCTGGTTTTGTACATCGGATAGAAGTAATTGGAGATACTAAATATAAGGATTTACCCTGTGACGGAAGCACAGACAAGTGCCGACTTACAATTTATTTTGATGATTTTAAAGTAACTCTTGCTGATGGTGACTAAGACCGATTATAGCTCACTAAATTAAGATAAAATTATAATTATATTTGTCCTTCATTACAACCAGAATCACAAACAACCTAACACGTAGTTAATTTATGAAGCCCATTAATGAAAAAGAACGAGCTACTGCATTTATGCAGTTTATTGTGCTTTTTGTTATCACGATTATTATTGCTGTGTTTTTAGCTTTTTTTCCATTTAAACTCCGTAAAAAACAAGTTGATATTTTAAGTGAAGAGAATAAAACGCTTAAAAACGAAAGAACATTTTTTAATGGCTTTAGCAGCAGAATTGATTCGCTGGTTATTGTTGTTAAATCTATGGATAAAATGGACCCTGCTGATATTGTAAGGACTCAAGCAGATATAGAAAACCAATTTAAACAACTAAATATTGATGATTCAACAAGTGCTTCTAAAATTAATAAAAGTTTACTGACCATATTTAGAAATTGGACTGTGGATAAACAAATTATGCAGGGAACAACTGATTTAAAAACAAAGGTTAAAGAATTAGAAGCAGCAAATAAACAATTGGAAAAGGACGTTACCGATTGGAAAGATAAGTATAACGAAGCCAAACGATTACCATAACACTCTTATGCTCCGCTCCCTCTTTCAATCAAAAGCATCAGCCGCCAAGGCGCAAGCCTTGGGAAATGTTAGGCAGGCTGCCGGTAAAAAGTATTTTAAGTATGTACTTGTTTTTGGGTTGCTGTTTGCTTTAAGTGCCGGCATTAGTTATTTTGAGCCTGATGACGTACTGATGTATTATTTGTGGGTGCAGGTGTTTGCTCTTTTGCTTGGTATAATACATGTTTGGCAGATGGGCAAACGTTTTGAATGGCGCAACCAATATTCATTTTATGAAAAACTGGAGATGACATTGATGATACTGTTGGTTTCATACTTGCTGATGGGGGTTGTATTTTGGTTTTTACCTTTAAAGTCGTTTACCTTTATTTTTCCAACCTCTGCTTTTATTTTTATTTTACCATTGCTTACCATGTCAACATTTGATTACATGATGGCCATACCTGATGAAGAATATAAGTTGTGGTATTACCCTGAAAAAATGGAAATACCGGATATGGATAAAATTGATTTTGCAAACAGTTATGTACTCACTTTTGAAGTTTATAAAAAAGATAACGAACGCCTGCCCACCATTATGAAATTTAAAGCGCCTTTGGCAAATATTTCATTTGGCGATTTGTTTTTTATGTACCTGTACGAGTATAATGAAGCTAACCGTGAAAATCCAATTGAATATTGGGACTCAAAACAAAAACGTTACCCGTGGCTGTTTTATGTAAAACCAAAACGCTGGTGGAATTCAAAAATTATGGTTGACCCTTCTCTTACCGTTCGCGAAAACAAAATAAAGGAAAACTGCACCATTGTACCTTATCGTGTATAACCCTAAAATTCTAATTCACTAAATGCAACCACTAAAACATAAAGCAGTTAACTGGATTGACGGTATGAAAATTTCAAAAGAACATTTCATACAGCAAGAATCGTTTTTTACCGAAAGTATTCGCGATGGTGTTGCAACACAAATAAACAAATTAAACTACGGTTTACTTTCCCCTTTATCTGAAAATGGAAATTCAATTAATGTTAACATTAGTGTTGACCCAAGTAAAATTATTCGTGTTCGCTTACATGAGTGCCATGCTATAACAAGCAATGGAGAGCGCATTGAAATTGTTACCAACGAGGGTCAGAAATTAAACAGCGATGCTGATAAGTTAACTGCAGATTACGACTTTAATGACACCAAAGAAAAAACTTTTTTTGCAGTACTTTCTGTAAATCTATTTGCACGCAAACCTGTTGGAACACAGGACGCAAACGAAATACCTCCTCGATATCCTTATTCAGTTCCTCAATATACAGTGGAGATTTTACCCATCTCTCAAATCACAAATTCTCCCAATGCACTTTTGATGTTAGGTAAGTTGCAGATTAGCTCTGGCAGGATGATGGTGGTTGAAAAATATATCCCGCCTTGCGTTATGGTTCGTAATCATCCACGCTTGCTTGACACCTATTACAACTTAGGAAATCAACTTGGCGAAACCGCAAATCTTAATTTATCTATTGTTCAAAAGGCGCATGCCAAAAGCCAGTCAACATCTTTAGTAAGAAGTTTTATGGTGTTGAGCGAAAAAATTACCGACTTTCTTGCTGCTACATTAGGCCGCTTTATGTGGATAGTTGCAGACATGCCGCCTGTTTATTTGATTGAAACATTTATTCAATTTGCCTACGTTGTAAAATTTTCATTAGAACGATTGCCTCCAAAAGATAAAGAGGAATTGCTTGCGTATTTTAGTGAGTGGACCGAAATGACCATACAGGAAATTAACGAGCGCATATCTGTAATGTTAAAATGCGAATACAATCACGATGATCTTGCAAAGGCACTTGCAACGGCAGAAGAATTTATGACAACCATACACACCATTTTTTCAAGGCTTAATGCACTTGATTTTATTGGCAAGAAAAAAGGCGAACGTGCATTTGTACAGGAGCGCCCGTATAATTCTGAAAATGAAGTTGAAAAACCTTTAGAGCCTAAAAAAGGGTTTAGCTTTAGGGTTGATTGAATTTTTTCTTCTGATTTACAAACTACTCGAATATCCAAGCCTACTTTTATTTTGTTCAGAAACTAATGCCCACTGACTTTTTTGTACATCCACAAAAATTTCGGTTTCAAAATGAAGTGGCATAAAATACTCGTTTAGCTTATTCAGAATACGAATGTTTTTGCCCCCGGGCAAATAGTTAACAATACTTTCCTTTGGCAATTGAAGAACGCTTACAACAATGTTAGGATAATAGTAGGAATAATGATCTCCTAATACTGAATCAGCAGACAAATAAATACTGCCAAGAGTAAAACTGCTATTATCGTAGTTCAACACCCTATTAATTTCGCTCTTTTCAATTTTAATTTCCTGATTTAATAAAATATGATAAACTTCTTCCATATAATTTAGCCTGCCACGTATTTTATGAAATACCGGGAACAAATAAAACAATATTCCCTTTTGTCGTTGATCAAAAATTTCAGGAAGTTTCCAATACGATAAAATTTCGTTATCGTCCATACTGTATGAAATGGCTTCAAACAATTTTTTTTCGTGCATGGCATTTGCAATACGCTGCCGATAGAATTCTATTTCGTAAATCATAAAAAATTCGCGTGCGTCTTTTTCTTCCAACACTCTGCGTTTGTATTCAGCTATCATATTATCAGCCGATTTAAAAGCTTTTGATGCTTTGGCAGGAGGATTATGAAACAACACTTGCGGTAACATATCGTACAAGCCCTCGCGTATTGTATTTACCACCACTGCTGGAGGAGTGTTTTTGAGTTCTATCACATTTCCTTCCTTACTGAAAGAAGTAATTTCTGCATTTAAAATATCTTTGTTAAATCTGCGTTGAAAAATTCCTGTTGGGTTCACAAACAAATCAGTAGCATCGTACCCTGAACTTAAAATATCAGCAACAACAACTTCAACTCTAAGATCAAGAGGCAATTTGTTAATAGCTTCAATTACTTCGTGCTCGTTCACCGGATATTTTATTTTTGATTACGGATACTCACTTTCACAGGAATTAAACCGCTTGATGCGGTCTCAATCTTAACTTCCAACTCTGCAGCAAGGTTTTGCCATTCATCCGCAGAAATTTTTTGAGATTGTCTGGGTGTTAACAGCACTTCAACAATTCGAATCATGCCCTGATCAGGCAATTTGGATTGTCGCCAGTTTCTTTTTATTTCAATTGCTGAAGTCAAATTATTAAGTTCATGCTGGCAAAAGGTAACAATGTCTTCCTGTGTCACAATTCTGTCGTGGGTGAGTATGGCTCTCTTAAAAGCAGAAATTTTTTCATTCTCTCGAAGCTCTTTTTTTCCGCCAGCGGAGGTGGTTAAAAGCATTAATGCATTTGAATGTACAGCACCGCCCGAGGCAAGGTTTAATTTTGTTCCTGCCTTAACATTGTTTCCATCATCTCCACAAGTAGTCCAAAATTTTATAAAAATATTTTCGTCAACATGCAATGGGTTTACCAAAATAAAATGAGATGGCCTGACACTTTCGCCTTTGGATTCCATCCTGTTTTCAATCATTGCTATTGATTGGTTTATCTGGCTGATGTATGAGTTAATAAAATCATTGCCGAGTGAACTGAATGCAGCGCTTTCATCACGCAGTAAATCAAGTGTTGTATTTAAAAACTCGGAAGCCGAACGTTTGTCAAAACGTTCTATTCCTCCATATCGAAGTGTAAAATATCCGGCATCGTTTTTAAACCCGCTTTCCAGAGGGTTGGATTTAAAAAAAGCGCCCTCAGTGTTTTGTATGTTTATCATATCAAAAAAAATCTCCTCTGTATTTAGCGGAACTATATTGAGATTATTACGCAACTGGTAAGTGATTTTATTTACCCTGCGGTTAATTACCGGAAAAGAATTTATTGATATGTATAAGTCGTTTAATGCACTAAGTTTAATGGCACCCGGAAAAACTATTTTTACCCACACACAATTACCTGTAATTTTATCTGTTGCCTCTTTTGAAAAAACCTGTTCCATTTCATCAGGTGTTTTTTGCAAAACCGTCTCTAATGAATTGGTTTCGTTATTGCGAAGAGTAAAAAAGTACTCGTCAAAAATATTATTAACTAATTTTTCTGTTCGAAGTGATACGTTGTATTGCTCTGCAATGGATTTTAAATTAATCTCGGCTGCTTTACTTTGTGATATTCCATGCAAACAATGTATGGGTTGGTTATTGTAAAACCATTTGGCAAGCGGCAGAAGTCCGATGTAATCATTTTTTTCAACATCATTTTTCCAGTCAAAATAAAAAACAAAATTGTTAAGTGATTTTACTTCCTTTTTGGTTTCAATACCAACCCAAATATGAAAGGGATCAAGTGCGCTACCTGATTTTTCTTCCGCTATAAGTTGTTTTGATGATGGATTTTTGTACTCATAAATACATTTACCAACGGCCATGTATTTTACATCGGCATCAAAAACTGTTACACGATTTGCTGGAGAAAAATATATGTCTCTTATAGTTTCCTTTTGTTCAGCATTTACAGATTTTTGCTGTGCATAAAACTGTATTTCGCGAGAAAGGGATACTTCAGAATCGGTAGAACGTGCATGTGCAACCGCATAGGAAGGCTGAGCGCCAGTGTATGTTTCAGGTGACAACACCTGTGCAAGTCGGCTGAGAATCCGTGACTGTGAATCAACTATTTCATTATTTACTTTTCCTAATTCATAAGCACATGCTTCAATAAGCATTGTAACCAATGGGTCAAAGGTTGATTCAATATCATCACCTTCAACATTCCATATACGCGCTGCATTTTTTATCATGCGGCTGCGAATGTTTTCTACGCTTAGCTCTTTTATTGTGGCACTCATAAATTACGTTTGTATCAGCATCTGCTAATCTATCCAAAGCGGACTTACATATAGAAGCTCTCTAAAAAAAAATTCTTCGTTTGTTTTTTTAAGCCGTGCTTCAATTTTTATTTCTACTCTCTTTTTTATTTTCTTAAGTACATGCTTCTCTTTGGTTACAAATTCTTCTTCAGTTAGTTCAAGTGAGGTTTTAAGGTTGAATAAACGAGGTTCAAATTTTTCAACCACTTCCCTTACAGCTTTGGCCATCTTATCTTTCCATGCGCCAATGTTAGTTATGTTTTCAAAATCATGATCCCAAATTAAATTACCAAACCGCTTATCGTAACGGAATTCGTTAAGGTTGGTAATTAAAATCAGGTGGATTCGCTGAGCAATTGAATCTTTAAGTGAACAAGATAAACTTGTTTCTACCAAAGTTTTACCGCATATTTTACAAGCGCCCGGTTTGTGGTATTGCTTGCTATCACACTTTTGAGGACATAAAAATTCGGCACCATGAGAAAGTGCGTAAAAATTTAACGGCTGACGATAATATGTATGCATTGAGCAACTTATACTGACTCTACAACAAAATAATTTTCTGCCCGATTAACATACTTGCGTAAAAGCTTTAAGTCAGAATGAATGGTTCGTTCTTTTACCATTCCCTGCCCATTCCATTGATCATAAACTTTAATTCCATTGTCGCTATGAGAAAGATAAACAGCGGCATGCCTTTTTCCAAACTCTGTTGGATATTTTCCATTGGAATCAAAAGTGGCAATTACCGTACCTTTGGCTATATCACCAATTTTTGATTCCATAACATTAATTCCTTTTGTCCATGTTGTGGTTTTTGTTGCACCGGCAGCCTGCTGTACAAACTCAACACATTCATGGTTTCCTTTTTCATTTTTGAAGGTTGCATTGCCTTCGAGATTTTGTGTAGTGTTTAGTGTGAATGACATAGTATTTGTTTTAATTAGTTAATTACTCGGTATTGTACAGTCAAGATAGTTTCCTCTGCTAATATGTAAACTATCATTCATATTTGATCCTTCGATAGTTGTATATGAAAATGTAGATGGTTGACTCAATTGACATTTATCCATCATATCTTTTATTCTTTTTCCATTTCCGAAATAAAGAGCTTCCGTTTTTCTATCAGACGATCCCGCAATCATTACCTCCATAGCAATTTTCATAGCGTCCTCCCAGCTCCTTTTATCTATATCATTTAATTTCTTTGAGTCAAAGGACTGACCCAGTCCTTGAAACTGAACTTTGTTTAATATATCATTATAGCTTCCCCAACCATCTTCAAAGCGATTTCTTGCCACCCAGGCAGCGGCAACCATGGCATCATGTCCAACACCACGCTGTTCAAGAAAAATCATTTTGGCTAAAAGTTCAACTTCCTGCGAGGAAATCTCTTTACTTATCACATTTGCCTTATCAATGAAACCGAAGAACTCTGTCGTATTAACTAACCCACGTAGCTTCATTTCTTCAATCACTCCTTTACATGAAATGTCCAAATCAGTTAGTCTTACAATTACTCCTTCGTTTATCATTTTAACATCAACACCTCTTTTAACTCTACCTATCATATTGCTTAACGATGACTTATTCCACCGAATGCGAATACTTACAGGAGTAGCATTCACAATTTTTCCTTCTATTGTTTTCTCAGTCGGAAATACATGAGAAGGAGGGTCTATCGCAGGAACGTTTACTTTTTGTTTTAATTGAAGTTTATTGGGATTTGCTTTAGGATTGTTTTGTTGAATTGCCTTTTCTGGAATTCCATAATAAGAAGATAATTTAGAAAAAGTATGGATAGCAGGATCAAGTTCAAAAACAAAATGAGTGTCCGTTCCTGCTCCCGTTATTCTATCTAGTTGCATACATAAAATAGTTTTACTCAATCAAAAAATTCCACTTCCGTTCCGGTTTTTCATCGGTGGAGGGGTAATCGTTTTTCTCTACTTCGTTAATTATTTTTTTATCTGCTATAAATGTTGCAGGGTTTTCAATGTTCTTTAAACCTTCGGCAAATGTTTGTTTGTCAATTTCCCGCGTCACTAAAGTACCATTTTCTATTGTAAACTCCAAAGCATTTCCGGTGTCATTGGCCTCCATCGAAAATTTTTTGATGGGACCAAAAAATTCTTTTAACTGGTGTGCATTGCATGTTGGCAAAAACATGCGTAACACAGGTGGATCGTAAAACCTGAAATACAACTCTTTGTTGTCTTCGGTTTTAATCAATAAAAATTTTCTGAAATGATAACGCAGATCTTCAATACTCACATTTGCCTCAACAAAAACGCCCCATGCATTGCCCCATCCTTTTTCAAAAAGCCATTTTCCAAACTCGCTCTCGGGCTGGTAGGCAAAAAGATAAGGCGCTATCGTGGTAAGCAACTCTTCACTATGACCTAAGTAAAGGCTCAAAAAATTTGCCTGCAATGATTGTGCATTATCCGGCTCCCCAAATATTTTGGATGCATCTAGAATAGAATACACATTTACCTGTTTCATTTTGCAGCCGGATTTTTATTACACTTTTTTGAGCCACGTAAATATAAAATAATTTAGTCTAAAAAGGTGAATCTGCGTTTAGGAGATTCTTTCTTTTCTTCTTCTTTAACTTGTTCAACCTTGTCATGGAACACTTTTTCTTCTCCTTTGGCCAACGGATTAACACCCCTTAAGTACAATCTCTCTATCCTGATATAAACTTCTTCGTTAAGCTCCATGTATTCCAGCTCTTCTTCAAACTCATATTCGTTCAGAAAAAAAATTCCTGCTTCTGATTTCAATAATGGTTTGGCATCATAAACACCAATGTTTAACCCACCTATGCCCCATTCTTTAAATTTTTTTTCAGCAGTTGTTTCAAAATCTTCTCTTAGTTTTTCTTCTTCAGCGCCACTTGACTCACGCACTATTGATTTTAATTTTTCCAATTCAGGAAAAAATTCATAAGGCCGTTTTAACCACTGATAGCTAAATGCCATAGTATCTTCAGGAACTTTACCATCATCATTTTTATACTCAAAACTGCCTTGTGTTATTTCGAGAAGGAACTGCGCTTTAACTCCAATGTAGTTGGATAAATCGGTTCCTTTATTGTCATGGATAGTAAATTTTTTTCCTTTATCATCAGCAACAATTATTTCGTAAGCAAAAACTTTTTCTCCTTTTTTTAAAAGTGGCTTTACTTCTGCAATGGTAAATATCGGAAACTGAAAGTTGTTTTGCTCTTGCATAGCATAAAGATAACACTACTCCGGATACCAAACTAAATTTAATTCGGGGTCAAATTCGAGGCCTCTTAAGTTTTGTCTTTTACACAGACTTTCTATCTTATCTGATAGAAATATGCGATAAGGAAGTTCAGGAATTTTAAATATTGCACTCTCACCAATTTTTTTTTCATTAAATTCCAACTTTATGTAACTTACAACAGTGCCTGTATTGGATGCCGTAAATAAAGATTTACTTTTGTTGAAACAATCAATGAAATATGTCACGTTAAGTATGTAGAACTTTCCAATGTCAGTTTCAATCGGTAGCAGCTCAACAGCGTCATTAAGGTGTCTTTCTAAAACATTGATAGCTTTTTCACTTGCAGCAATAACACCAGTTTCTTCAACCTCAAAGAAATCCGGGTGCTTCATCGGTTCCCCAGTAATCATTCCCAACCTTTTCCATTTGTCACCAACAAGAAGTGATGTTTCAAAGTACTCCTCATTAAACTTTTTAAATTGACTTTTTTCCTCCAAAATTGGGAAGGAAAAATTTGTATAGCCAATATCCGAAACTAGCTCCCAAATATCCATTTTAGTTTTCAAAAAAACTCCCAGTGTGCCAATCTTCGATTGGAGTAAATTTAATACCAGTTGGATTGATGTCCATAATTTTTTGAACAATTGATTTATGGACTAATTGGAATGCTCTGTCCTCTTTTAAACGAAATACTAGTCGTTGAGCGGATGGAATAGAGTCCATGATTTTCCTGTCTAAGATTATTTTTTTTACATCAAGTAAAGAAGTTTCTCCAACTTTACAATCTGATAAATTAATATCCACACATTGAATAAAATTGCAAATATGAATTGCCCAGTAATCATCTATAATTAGATCATTTGAAATACGAATTTTAGCAGGCAACAATTGAACATTGAAGAGGTTCATGTCTTTTAAAATATCATATATCTTTTTTGAGATTATGGATTTTGGAGACGAATGATAGTCTGCCATGATTGGGCTCTTAGGAATTGGACTTCCTAAAGTGAATAAGAGCGTGGCTGGGTTTTCTACCAGTTTCTTAGAAGATAAATATGTTGGACAACCTTTATCAGCTACCAATAAAGGAATGTCGTTTACATTACTCCTATGCATTCTATAATACTCGGAATCTATGCTCATATAAATTGATATTTATTATCTTTCTTTAAAATATTCAGATGGCAAAATTGCTATATTATGAAATCGGTTTTGACTGCAATTCTTGAAATCTGAATTATCGTCTCTTTTTCTCTTTACACCGTGATGATTCCCACATCCGATTTGCCCAGCTAAGAATGAACGGCCATCAAAAGTTAAAATCAAAGTAAATAATTTTACATCATTCCAAAGACTCGAACTTATTTTGTTCAATTTGTCAATCACTTCTTTGGGTTGAGCACAATAATCTCCATCAATTGCATCGTCCTTTATAGTTTCAATAAGGTTTTTAACTGTCTCAACATAAGGTGGGGTCTCTTCAGTTTCAGTATTACCATGATTTCCACGATGCAAAGGTATGGCCTGCTGACAAGCAACTTTAGTGTCAGCCGGAAGAAAAACTCCATTTTCTACGCTGTTAATATCGTAACCAAAATTTGCGCAAACTAAGGCCCATTCATCATTGTTCAAACTCTCACTACATATAAGATGATGCGCTTGAGCTATATCATAACCTGTTTGTTTAGGAATTGATAATGGATGATCTTTTGCACTCTTACCCCATGAAGGGTAAAATTTTTCCATGATATTTCCACCTAAGGTTCCTCCACTTCCAACATGAGTTCCTATTAGCCCAAGACTCGCAGCATGGGGTTTATTGTGACAGTTCGGGCACTCAGTAAGATTAGGTTTATCTGCTGTTTTTCCCATTTCAAATAAATCATTGCCCAGAATTATCAAACGTAATCATTCCACCTGCTCTTGCACAAATTAATTTGCCATCGCCTTTTAATGCAGGTTTACCTCCAATCAATTTTTTTGCAAAAGGATTTACCCAAGGCCCTGCAGGAATTACAGTGCATAAACAACCGGGAGGCGGTACAGCTTTATAAGGTTTGCATGTACCAAACGTAGCCACAGGAGGCATAAAATTAGCAGGTGTAAAATCCATCATGGTAGCAACAGGTTTACCATCAATTTTATAAGTAAAATTACTGGTAACTTTAAGTTGAGCACTTTTATCTCCCATGGTACATTTTACTGATGCACCATCTACAACCATTTCATCCTCTTTTGCCATACAAGCATTTTGTAAGGTTAACTAATATTTACTTGACTGCCTTTAACCACAGCTTTAGAACTTCCCTCAACAGTTGTTTGGCTTGATGTGAGCAAAGCCTTACTACTACCTGTGATCGTAGATTCTTTTGAGGATATACTCATTTTTTTAGTGCTATTAAATTTAGCTTCGCCTTTAGCGTCCAATTCAACAATAGCACCGGAGCCTGATGCAAACTTTGCATTTTTACCACCGGAAGCTGATAACATTTTACCGGCTAAAATTACTGTATCCTTTGCTGATGTAAAAGAACTAGAAACACCCGCACCAAAAGTTACCATAGTGCCTGCAGCACCTTCAATGGCTGCACCGGCATTCATCGTTATTCCGGCAGAAGCCATCATGTTTATGGTTGTTGCATTCAAATTTATAGAGCTGTTTGCAGTTAAATTAATGCTATCCTCTGCAGTATTAATTTCTATCGTGTTGTTGTTTTTATCTTTTATGGTTATGGTTTCAGCACCATCTTTATCATTCAACTCAATAACATGTCCGCTGCGGGTTTGTATTACTTTTAAATCGTTTTCAGCATTAGAGTAGGAGATGCTTGCGCCTCCATTATAAACTGTTCCTGCAACAAAAGGCTTGTCAACATCACCGCCTTCAAAATCAACTATAACCTCCTCCCCTTTTTCGGGAATAAAGTGCATGCCCTTGCCACCGCCACCGTGTGGTGATGATATGCGCAACCAGGGTGTAATTTCAGACGAGCGCTGCCAGGCAAGTTGTACTTTTATCCGTCCAAGCCCTTTGCTGTCATGATTTTCTTTTACAATACCATTTTGAGAATCGGCCCGCCTGAAAACATTTGGGTTTGTGTAAGGAGGCACAGTGGCACCACCTGCAACTGCCGAAAAACTATTTTCGTAATGCCCGCCCTGTGTACTGTAATGCACCACGCTTGTGGCAATATATTCATACGTACCACTGGCAGTTTTAATTTTAAATTTACTTCCGGCTTTAAGAGCAGGGTGCTTGCTTTCGCCACGTACTATTAATGTTTGTGTCGTTTTTTGGCTTGTTTGCAGTTTAGCAATGGATTCAATCATGCCTTTGTTTACAGCATTAAAACTGTGCATGCCTCTGCCTGTGGTACGTGAGTACACTTCTTTGCTTTTGCTTGCAACTGCATCTGCGAAGTCATTTCCTAATGATTCAAGTGCCGAAGAACTCTTGGTAATATTTTCGCCTTTGCTTGCATCGTACGCCTTAAAGCCATGTTTGGTTGATTGCAGGTTTCCCTGTATCACAAAATTTTTTATATCCGCTGCTGCATTTAAGGTTGCAGTGCTGCTGCCCGGTGAGCCAAACACTAAAGTTTTTCCGTCAATATAAAACCATTCGCCAAAACGTGTACTCATGCGTTGCAAAAACTGAAAATCGGTTTCGTTATATTGGGTAATGTAATGGTGTGATCCGCTGTTAACGGGTTTTATTTTTTGTTCAAGCACATTGGATGGTACCCCGTCAAGCGAACCTTTTATAATATCACTAAGTGATTTTTTATTGTATGAAGCACATTCAGGTGTTGCATCAATTAATATTGATAAACTTTGTCCTGAAACCACAAATGCCTGCGTTGCACTATTAATATCTTCAACTGAAATGGAAGTTATAATGCCAACAAATTTATTTTCGTCAAACTGGATGGAAACATGTTTGCCAATATTATTTTTAATAACACTTAGCTGAAAAGACTGGTCGTTTTTTAGGTTACCAATATTCCATGTAAAACTAAAGTGATGATGCCCGCCAATTACAGTATTTACAACCAAATTGCGATAGATAACATCCTGTTTATCTATTTTAACTTTTACCGGTATAATGGTACTGGGCATCTTGCTTGGTTTGTTTTGGTTTGGTCTTTTTAGGAGAAGAAGAAAAAAGGCATCAACATTAAATTATTACGGTAATAAAACCTTGATGCCTTTTTTCTAAGTCCGGGTTACACGGGCCAATCATTTTTGTGAGTAACGCTGTCCATCGCAATTTCTTTTGCGGTGATCACAAAATGTTCGGTCATTGGGTTCTCACCCTGATTGGTAAATGCTTCGGAATAGTTTACAATGTAACCGTTTTTGAAAGTCAATTCTTTCATTTTTTGGTCACTGTTTCTCTGGAAGAAAGTAACTTTTCCGTCTAACTCTTTAAATGCATCAAACGCCCATGCTGTTAATTTGGTGTCAGCGGTTGATTCTACTTCGAGTTGAATTGTTCCTGCACGGGTGCCTGAAGAAGGGCGACCAGTTGCATCGGTGTCTTGCGACATGGTGTAGCTGCAGTGTAGTACTCTGTACTTTTTGCCGTCTACTTCAAATTCTGCTTTGAATGACATAATGTTTAATTTTAAGTTGTTAGAAATATGTGAATTTTAAGTTTAATACCATTGGGAGAAAGTTTGTTATCACGGCTTTAAAAATTATTTTTATTTTTCTTATACTATAATCATTATCACGGAATTAACTTTCCAAATCAGGCCATCCTGAATTAGTAATTGTAACATTCCCCTGAGATTCGTATTCAAAACTACCTGCACATATCACAAGCTTTTCTATCATGGGCATATCACCAGAATTGCTAAACGAGGTTTCAATATTTACAATGTAGCCATCATTAAATCTAATTTCGGTAAGCCGCTGTAAACTGGTGCGCTGCATAAAAGTAATGCTGCCGCTACGTACCTCATGATTATTATATGCCCAGTTATGAAGCATAACACAATCGGGTGTATGTTCAATGGTTAATTCCATTCGAAAGCCATAAAGCGAAGAAGTGGGTCTGCCAAACCGGTCGTGATCACGATTTGAAGAATAATTTAATGAGAGGACGGTAAAGGTTTTATCCTCAATGGTAAGAGTTGCTTCGAATGACATTGCACTTCAGATTTTAGTGAATAAAACCATACTCCCACAGCTTTTTACTCAAGCTATAAGGTTAAAATAAATTGTAACCCGTTTTATCTATGCTTTAGCGTATTCTGCAAGCCATTGCATTCCATCATCACCTTTTTGTCCGTCAAGCTTTATCATAAATGATTTAGCAGGGAAGTAAGGTGTCATGTGAATGTCAATAAGCACGCGGTCTTTTTGGTTTGGGTCCTGTCTTAATTGTCCTATTCTAAAACTTTCAATTAGTTTTCCGGGGCCGGTAACACTGTCAAGCCATTTTGTTATCTGGCTGCGTAAATCTTTTTCGGTTTGCGAATTCCAGTTTTCAAATGCTCTGCGATTTAAAAAGTCAATCAGCACTTTAGTTACATAATCAAATACGCGAACTACCGAGTATGTTTGTAAACCGAGGTTATCACCATTAAATAATGTTTTAGCAGAAAAGGCCATTACCTTTCCATATTCGTTAACCATCGGCACCAAACCAAGCTTTTCTAAACTTGCTATTTCGCTTTTCTTTAATTCAAATTTTACACCTTCCACTTCGCTCATGCCACCATGTTTTTTTCCGGCAGCAACCTGGCTCATAAGGGTTTTATAAACAGTACCAGCCAAAGCACCACTCGGTGGTACATACAAGTTATCGTCTTCTCCAACTTCACCTGCTTTGGGTCTTCCCACAAGCCAGTTACAAGCCATCATAACATTTGAACGATAAATATCTCCACCTGTAAGGTTAGCAGACTCAAACAATTCCATCACATCATCAGGCGTATCTAAATGTTCAAAATCAGTAACAAGCATTACTTTATTTGCGTAGCACATTTTTGCCCACTTTTCAACTACAGCATTTGAACCTAAATATCCCGGTATAACCATTAATGAATAATTGTCACGTAAGTCAAGACGGTCGTAATTTTGTTTCATCTCCTCAGCAATTGCTTCAAAAAACAAAGGGTTATCCAAATCTTTTATCTGTTCTAACGAAGCATTTACAAACGAAACATTCTTTAATTTATCAGATTCTGTATTCTTAAAAAATAAATTTACCGAACGGTATGAACGCTCTAAATCAGCAGTAGCGTCAAGCGCTTTTTTAATATTTGATTTAAGTGTTTGATCAGCGCTCTTGCTTTTTGCTTCGGCTTTTTCAATCATCTCGGCAATGGCACCTGAATCAGAAAGTAGGGCAATCCAAAGTTCCATTGATTTTTTAAGCGATTCACGCTCGCCTTTCTTTGCGCTTTCAGAAAGAAATATTTTCTTACGTGCCTTTTTTTCCGGGTTCAGATTTTGAGCACCGTCAATTACATTTTCAAGAAGGTCGAAACCTCCAAACTTAACCAGAGCATTTGAACTGTCTTCTAAAGTTTGAGCTGCATTGACTAATCGTTCACGCTCTTTATATTGTTGTTGCCCTTGGGCTGCTTGTTCTTCTGCCATAATTTTTCAATTGAGTTATTTAGGTTATTGATTAAAAACTTAATTTTTATTTTTCAAAAAGATTTCAAACCAGAATAGTAAAAACTACTTTGCGTCTTCAATTTCCTGAGCCATTGCATGCAATGCCTGAATAAAAGCTGTTTTTGTATCAGCATTATTCAAAACGTTTTGTAATACTTTGTTTGATTTTAATTGCTTAATAATCTTTGCATACTCGTTTTTTTGCAACTCTAAATCTTTTAAAAAATTACTTTGGTTGGTTATTCCTTTCATACCAAAGTCGCCAAGATTTGAAAAGTTAAGCTGCTCATTTTTTGTTGTCCCTTCTTCGGTTTGAAACTCAACCGTTACATTAGGTTTAAAGTTGGCAAAAACTTCGTCAATAGTTTTAAGACCTTCAACAATTTTTGGTTTGGGTGGGGCTTCATTAGTGAGTTTTTCAATCATAAGCGTTTTGTTCATTGGTATGTCAGCAATTCCTTCGCTGGCATCTTTTGGGACTTCCTGTCCGCCTATTCCGTAGTTAAACATAGTATATTTTGTTTTAAGATTGGTCAAATGTAAGAGATGGTTTAGAATATTCCAAATGTTGCACTTGGTATAAATCCGCTTAATTGCCCGAAATTTTGAATGGTTTTTATAATAGCATTGATTTTAATTTTACATTTACTTCCCTTAAACCCAACTGAACACATGCAAACACAACACCGTCATAGCATATTTAAAGAACCTGTGGCAAAAAATGAACTTGACTACAAATCCATCTACACTTCCTGTTACCCGATGGTTCGCAGTATGGTTTTAAAAAACTCAGGAACTCAGGACGATGCCCGAGATATTTTTCAGGAGGCTATTATTATATTATATCAAAATAGCACACGCGAAAAGTTTGAACTAAATGTAGGCACCTGTACCTACCTGTATAGTATTGCACGCAACAAATGGCTTAAGCATATACGCGATAACGAAAAAAAAACAAGCCTTGATGACACTGATGAATTGCAAGACGACAAAACATTTGCAGATGATGATGAACAAAAGCAACGACAGCGTTTGTTAATTAAACACCTGTCCAACTTGGGAGAAAAATGTCAGAACATTATTAAACTTTATTTTGAAGGTAAACCCGGTGAGGAAATTGCAAAAGAGTTGGAGTTTTCATCATACGAATATTATCGTGTAGCAAAAAACAGGTGCATTGAGAATTTAAAAAAACTCATTCAGGCCGATCCATTATTTAAAGAATTAAAATAAATAAAAGCAAGATGAACCACGAAGATTTACTGGACCAACAAATAGAAAATTACATTCATAACCGGATGAGTGATGCCGAGCGCACTGCATTTGAAGAATCGCTAAGAGGCGACCTTGACTTAAAAAAACAAGTTTTTGATTTACTGACTCTTAAATCACTTTACAGCAAGGAACTTTTTGAACTGAAGAAAAAATTAGATTCAACGGAAGAAAACCTAAAAGAGGAAAATTTTTTTGATGAGGGGGGGGAAGGTTAATTCTATTTACTCAACACCCAAACATTCTAATACTCTGTAGTCAACAGGGTCTAATTACATTTTTGGCCTTACAATGACTTTAAACTAAAAGTCTAATATTAATACTGAATCAGGAATACAGTAAAAAGTATTGCTACAAAAGTCAATTCTGTCAGAAGAATTTCTCTTTAATTTATGTAATTGCTCCTGAACTCTAATCATCCCCATTTTGAAATTATCTTTAGCTTCTTTATCTGTTATATTCGAGATTTCTTTAAAATTTTTTCTAAACAAAGGATTTGAATAGACCTTTCTCAAATTATGGATTATCCTATTTATTTGATCATCAGAATACATAGAACTTTCAAGAAATGACCCAGTAGGAGAATTATAAATCAGCACAATATCTAAGCAAATATCATTGATTATTTTCTGGATATTTTCACTGTGAGCAACAGACAAACTCTCAATTCCATTCAGTAGATTTAATAATTGTTTTTCGCTTATAAGCAAACTATGATGAGAAATTGAAGAATCATGTGCCTTTTGAGCAGTTACCGGAAATTCTAAATTAAATAAAACGCAAGTAAAGAATACAAAACGCTTAATCATGATTTTTATTTACTCCACACCAACTCATTTTTATCATCAATTGTGAGCTTTACCGAATCACCTTTTTGTAATTCGCCAGAGATTATTTTTTTGCTCATTGGCCTTCTGATTTGATTGCGGATTACACCAGAGATAGGTCGCGCTCCATACTTGGGCGTAAAGCCTGATTTTGCCAAAAACTCTTTGGCTTTTTTATCAACCGTAAGTTGAATGCCCTGACGATTTAATATTTTCATAAAGTTGTTTAACTGGATTTGGAAAATATTAACCACAATTTTTTCGGTTATTGGAGAGAAGGGAACAATTTCTGTTAAGCGTGCCAGAAACTCAGGACGGAAAAAACGAGTCATTATCTCCATCAAGTCAGTTGTTTTTGGAATTTCGCCTTTGCCGAAACTTTCAATTACAAAATCGGAACCTACGTTAGATGTAAATAAAATTACTGCATTGGAGAAATCACCCTCTTTACCCAATCTGTCATGCAGTTTTCCCTCATCCATTATTTGTAAAAACAAATCGAATACTGATGGATGTGCTTTTTCAATCTCGTCAAACAAAACTATGGCATAAGGTTTCTGACGAATTTTATTGACAAGCAAACCTCCTTCCTCATAACCCACGTAGCCAGGAGGCGCACCATATAAAAGAGCCGCAGAGTGTTCTTCCTTAAACTCACTCATATCAAAACGTATGAGTGCGTTTTCATCGTTAAATAAAAATTCGGCAAGCGATTTTGCAAGTTCTGTTTTGCCAGTTCCGGTAGGGCCTAATAAAAAGAATGAGCCTATTGGCTGGCCCGGTTTGCTTAATCCTGAACGTGACTCTAGAATAGCTTCACAGATAGCTTTTACTGCATGATCCTGTCCCACTACTCTTTTCTTAAGCAGTTCATCCATATTCATTAGCTTCTCTCTCTCTTTTGACTGGAGTTTTCCCAACGGAATTCCGGTTTTGTGAGCAACTACTGCCGCTACGTCAGTTTTTTCAATTTTATCGCGCTTAACACCAGCTGCTTCATTTAACTTTTCAAGTAAAGAGTTTAGGTGCGAATGCAAATTTTCGGCAGACTCTAAATCGGCTTTAGTTTCTTCTTCGACCTGGCTGAATAATACAGAGCTTACTTTATTTTTAAGTAACGCTACAAGCCATTGCAATTCTTTTAAGAATTCATCATCAGTAATTTTTTTCTTCTTTTCTATCAGCAAAGTTAACTCACCTTGCACCGACTCTACCCCCTCTTTGCTTGTTTCACCCATCATTTTAATGGCACTCATAGTGCGATCAATTAAATCAATAGCCGAATCCGGAAGGCAACGCTCTTTTAAATATCTCTTTGATAAACGAATGGATTCAACAATTACATCGTCAGCCAATTTTATGTTATGATGTTTTTCGAAATTGGGAATAACAATATTCACCATACGAACTGCAGTATTCTCATCAGGCTCATCAAGTTTTACCAATTCAAAAAGCCGGCTAAATGTTTCGTCAGTTTCGATGTGCTTGCGATAATTTTCGTTTGTAGTGGCTCCTATAATAGTTAATTCACCTCTGGATAATTCCGGCTTTAAAATATTTCCGAGGCCTGGTGTAGCTCCATTTTTGTCCAGTAATGAATGAATATTGTCAACAAACAAAATAGCTTTTTCGAATTGTTTTATTTCTGTAACAATTCCTTTCATACGATCTTCGGCTTCACCTTTATAAGAAGCTCCCGCAATAAATGCTCCTGTGTCCAATTCAAATACCAGAGCTTTCTTTAAATTCTCAGGAACTTTTCCGTTTAAAATATCAAGCACAAATCCATTAATCAATGCTGTTTTTCCAACACCCGGATCGCCTGTAACTATCACGTTAGGCTTAGAGCGTCTGCCCAAAATTTCGGAAATCATTCTTATCTCCTTGTCTCTACCAACAATGGCGTCAAGCTTACCTTCACGAGCCTGAGCCGTTTTGTCAATACAATATTTTGTAATGGCACCTGATTTGGGAGCACCTGATTTTGCTTTTTTATCCTTCCCTCCTCCTATTGCATTATCAACAGAATTCTTTTCTAGATTGTCAGACATAATCTCGGAAACCGTTATGGGAAATGTTTTTAGTTGATCATAACTAAATGCTATGCCGGGTGTACATAATGCTGCCAACAATGAGATTAAATCTATCTCGTCCTTTGACAGTTTAATGCGAACATTTTCCGCTTCATCAAAAACAGATTTTATTTTATCATCACCACTTGGCTCATCAACCTTGGAAGCCTTGGGATAGGACTCAATGCGAACATCTGCCCAGTCTTCCATAAAATAGAAATCTTTGCCTCCGGTTTCCAAATAAGTGCGCAAACTCAACTCTTTGTGCAGCATAGCGCGCAACAAATGTGATGGAGAAAAATTTGAATTTGAGTTTTCTTTTGCAACAGATTGTGCAATTTGTATAGAACGTTTTACTTCTTCGCTGAGGTTTGTAGTTGACATACTGCTTTAAATATTAAATTTATTACCAATTTAAATTTTACCGGTTGTAAATTAAATCACCTGGTGTTTTCGTAAGTATCCGGTTTATATTTATGTAAGAGACAAGAATTGAAATCCCTACTATTACAGCAATTAAAGTTAAAGTAAGTTTATCAACAAGTAAGAAATATGATGACTGATCTTCAACCTTTAATTGTGATACAAAAATCTTTTCTGCTAACAAACCTATGCAAAAGGAGGCTATTAATGAAATGAACAATCCTGCTCCAATGAACCTGAGCATAATTGTCATGTATATTTTTTTTGATTCGGCATTGCCCAATCCAAATGCTTTATAAGTGCCAAGGTTTGATTTTACTTTGGTTAAATGAGTACGCAGTAAATTTGAAATAAACAAAACAATGGAAAGCACCGAAAATACTGTAAGCAATGAGGAAATAAGCAATGTCATGTTGCTCATGTAATTAAAATTGTTTTTCTCTTTAATGGTGCCTGAATCCATTTCCACCAAATTACTTTCGCTTTTAATATCGCTGCTGTTAAGTTCCTTTGAAAGATGCTTGGCAAAATCCTCTATGTTATCGAGACTTTTAAAACTTATGCTCAAATAATCTGATATTAATGAATTGTTGTGCTCAACGAAAATGTCAAAATCAAATACTCTATAATACTCTCCCTTTTTATAAGATTTTAACTCCGAAATCAGTTTAAACATTTTTTCTGTTGTTACTGCATCATCCGGCAAAGTATTAAAGGACACTCGTAAAATATAGCCCTTTTCATAAAGGTAGTTATATTCCTCAGGCGGATCAATTGTTAAATCATCTCTAGTCAGGTTTTCAGGAAATTCGCCCGAAAAATTATTTATTTCAGCACGTAGGTTTTTGCAGTCATCAATATTACTGCCCGTGTAAATTAAAATTTGTTTTTTCTGAAAGTTGTAATCAAAAACACAATCACTTGAAGCTAAATAAGTGTTATGAAAAAATTTAGTAATTAAAAAATTGTTTTTGTTTGGAATGTTTCTTATTACTGCTCTTACAGGAATGGGGACTCGATAATGTAAACTATCTTTTGTACTAAATTCAATATCCCCGTTGTCAAAATAAATTATTTTGGCATTATCCTGATAGCCTAATCTTCGCAATAACTTTTGGGTAATAACAACCCCTAAATCATTTTCGTTTTTAAAACTTGAGTCACCCAAAATAAGGTTTGATGGCCCAAATAAATCTTTACTTAATGGATCATCTATATCTAAAATTCTACCCTTACTTAATTCAGAATAATTTCCACTGGCCGGGAAAAAATATTTTCCGCCCTCTTTATAATTGGTAACTGAATTTATTTTAAACTTGTTTTTAACGGCATCAGCATTTAAAGCATCAACAATTGCAGCTACCTCCTCGGGTTTACTTTTAGTAGCAGGCAAAGCAACAGTAACCCAGTTTACAAAAGGATCATTAATTTTTGTTTCAAGATACTTTAATGCGCCATTAGCAAATCCAATTGCAATAAAAGTGAGAGATAAAATTATGCTTAGAATTAATAAATTAAATTTTGATTTACCATAAAGTATTTTACCCTCTTTATTTATAAATAAAGTCCGGTAGTTGCCATTTGGAGCCTTTGCTTTGCTTAACCCATTATTTTGTGAAATTAATTCCTTGGAAGAATTACCTAAAAAAAGTGAAATTATTTTTTGTCGAAAATTTAACAAGTCTTCTTTTGACAATGAACTCCAATAATTTTTGTCATAGATATTCTCACTAAGGATTTCGCCATAGCCTTTTTCATGATTTTTTGTAATCAGTACAATTTTGTCGGCATATTTTAAAGCCAGGTTAACGTCATGCGAAACAATTATTGCTGTTGACTGACCAGATAGGTTTTGTTTTACAAGGTTTAACAACTCATGAGCATTAACCTCGTCAAGATTGCCGGTTGGTTCGTCACATAAAAGCAGTTTAAAATCACTGTTTAATGCCCTTACAAAGGAAACACGTTGGCGCTGTCCGCCTGAAAGGTTTACTGATAATGTATCATAATCAACCTGATTGCGATGCAAACCAACCTGATTCATTAACTTTTCGGCATTATCCATTGCGGCATGCTGGTCCGCATTGGACTTAATCATTTGAGAAAGGCATACATTTTCATAGGCAGTAAAATTTTCCATCAAGTTAGTATTCTGAAAAATAAAACTCAGGTATTTTTTCCTGATAGTATTTATTTCAGAGTCTAAGTTCTCTGATTTCCACAGGTCAGTGTAATTATACCATTCGGTTTTTTCCGGGCAAAATTGTACTGTGCCTCCGGCAATGGTATTATTCATTAACCCAAGCGTTTCAAGCAAAGTGCTTTTGCCCGTTCCTGATGCACCGAGAAGAAAAATTATTTTGCCTCGTTCAAGCTCAAGGTTATTAATAAAAAGTACGCTCTTGTTTTGAACAAGTGAATAGCTGCAATAAAGATTGGAAATGGAAATGATACTGCTCTCGTTCATATCCCTTTCTATTAATCAATGGTTAGTACCGACTCGGGAACCCAATAAAAACATTGATCATCCTGGTAATATTGGCTGTTATTATCCTTCTTTAGTTTTTTTAATCGCTCCTCAACTCTTTTGAATCCCTGGTACATTTCATCTATCTCAGGATTTAACACCTTCTTCTCATCAGCTATTTCTCTCAAACTTCGCTTAAATGATGGGTTGTTAGTTGCTCCAGAAAGCTTGGTAATTAATGAGTATATTTCGTCAGGGGTATAGCGTTCCTTAGTTTTTTCATCTATTGGGCCTTTATAGGTAAAAATTATTTCGGTAAAAGCCTGCAAAACCGCCTTTCTTCTTTCAGTTGCACTAAACGCATCCGCTACTTTTTCAATGTTGGTGTAAAGACTTATAAATTCCTTGTCTGATACAAATAGGTTGCGTTCAAAAATCTGATTAACCGCACTTTTGGGTTTTAAAGCTGTGTATCCCTCTACAAAAATTTGATAGTTATTCATAGTAGAAAGCTTTTGCAACACATCTGAGGTAACCCCTTCATCAAGCAGCCACGATTGAAATTCTTTCATCCTGCTTTCCTCTTCTTCACTTAAGTTGGCACTAGTAAGACCTTTACCTGTACCTACAGAGGTCTGCTCAAAAATTGCTTTTGACTGATTTATATTCTCCTCAATTTTTAGCAATAATCTTTTTAAACTATTACTAAAATCTCTTTCCGTAAACTGCCTGCCCTCATCTTTATAATAACTCTCTCCAATTATTGATGAATATAACAAGCGTGCTATTTCGCCCTGGTTTTCAAACCGCGCTTTTTGACGTGTTCCTTTTTCTATTTGTTTTTTAAAAGGGTCATCAGCTGCAGCGGACATACTTTCTAAATAGAATTTTGCATTACGGGTAAAGTTATCATAATACCGACCTCCTTTATTTGTAGTTTGGTACATAACCATTTGAACGTTTTTGGTTATCAAAGCATTTAAACTTATTTCCTTTTTTGTATCATCATTATCTGTAACCGTTCCAATTACAATAATAATGTTGGTAGTCTTACCATTATCAAAAAAGTCACAAGCCATCTTTATGCTCTGTGTAAGTGGGGCAGCAGTGGCGCGGCTTATATCACACGCAGGTGATCCATCCATTTTTGCTTTAAGCGATTCAATAAAAATGTCTTTCGATGATTTAAAGGGTATTTTTACAAAGGCAAGGTCTTCACCACAGGCTAGATCGTTATAAATTACAGCACCTAATTTGTAATCATTATTTGTTGCCACTTTGTTGCCAATATTTGTGTTGGCATCAATGGCTGAACACAAGGATTTATAACTATTCCTGTCTGCTCCATCATAAACAAATACAATGTTTATTTTTTCCTTCTCGTTTTTTACCTTTTCAAATGTTCGGTTTTGATCTGCACCCTGCATGGCCGTAAATACATTTCTACCGTTTCTGTCAACTATGTTTGTTACATAGCCGGTCTTAAATACAGTAGCGTCACGTTTTGAAGATGCTATTATAGGATATCCCAATAAGTATGGGTTGTCTTTTTTTCCATCTGTAGGGTCATCAAAGTTAAATATCATGCACTTATGGTCTTTTCCTTCTTTGTAGCTAATGGCATTCTCTTCATTCCTCATAAAGCAGGGTTCTATATTGTTTTTATCACGTTCACTAACGGCAACTGGATCAAAGTTTACGCGTAAACATAATGCACTCGACCACTCTTGTAACTGGCTTTTGGCTACCCATCCATACAAATTATATGGGACGGTACTTGGTTTCATTACATTGTTGTTGCCTACCAGAAACATGTCATTTTCTTCCTTATAAATAAACAAATACTGAAACAGTTTAATGTCTTTATCGTTCAAGTGCTGTTTACCAGGGTCATCGTAAATTTTAACTATGCCACGCTCAATAATCGAAGTAAGATCATTCATTTCACTAAGCTTTTTAATAGAAACTGCTTTACGCGCATACGTATTTACCGAATCAACCAAACTTACCGACCACAAAAGCACATTTTTTTTATTTACCCATCCGGCATCTTTTGCAACTGCTGTAAAAAACGATTTACCTTTTGCTTCATCTACCGCAGCATTTGCCGGATCGTATTCAACAAGCCTTAAAGCTTTATCGGTTTGATCGGCCACAATAAATATCTCTTTAAAGTTTACGGAGTTAAATGGCTGCGTCAGGTTTTTATCTTTATAGGTCTGATTATTATCCCGGTCTGAATACACAATCCAATATGTCCCGCTATAGGGACCTGTACTGCCTTTTATTGTTGGTGCGTTATTGGGTACTATCCTTCCTAAAGGAGATTTATATGCTTCGGGCACTTTTACGGGCGTTAGCTTTGATAGCGCACCGCCATCAATTTGTGCCATTAAATGGTGTGTGTTAAAAAAATAAAAAAACAGAAAGGCAAAACTTAGGTTTGTTTTATAATTCATAAACAATGGTTTTGAGAATTGTATGAAGTAATTAAAGGGCTGGTAAAAATTAAAATGACATAATTTCAACGTCAATATTTTTTTGCTCTATTTGAATACTGCAAAAGGTGAATTTGTTTTTAATCGCTTCGGGAGTAATTGCTTCGGCCGTTTCCTTATTTGTTACTACGGTAATATTTATTTTGGCATTATTGTTATCTACGTAAGCAATTATTTCTTTAGGAAATAGTAATGGAGTGGGCATATCCTCAGTGTTTTTTTGCATTTGACTTAAGGCGTACCCGGATAAATAGAGGTAAACATTAATTTCCTTTTTTATCCGTATAGGATTTAATGAAAATGATTCCCTTAAAAGAGCCTTTTCAAAACCATAGTCTGCCTCGTGGGAGGTACGTGCTATGTATTTTTTTACCCAATCAGATCCGAGTAGCGATTTGGCATTAGACGATTGTTTGGGATCCTGACCATTAACCCCAAGCAATAAAAAGTAATTATCGGCTTTATCGGCAACAGCATTTAGTCTCTTTGCAAATTCCTGACCCACCTCATAATTGATGGGAGCATTTAAAGGGCTACTGTCAAAACCCTCACTGTTATCAATGTAAAAAAATGTAAGTGTGTTAAATGTTTTTAATCCTGACTGTGCCCATACATGTGAATTAGACACTAGGCAAACTGCTGCCGCTAAAAAGCAATTTTTTAATGTAAACATTTGTTTAAGGTTTGGTTTCATTTTTTTGTTTGAACAGTTACGTTTACAATTGAGATGCAATTGTCTTTTCCTCTTACAATACCTCCTATGCCGGTTATAACAGTTTGACCCAGTAAAAGCTGCCTTTTAAATTCTTCCGATTTTATTGTTTCCTTGTCATTATCCTGGTCGGTTAAAATAAATGTGATTTGCCTGTTACATGCCTGTTTGCCGATAATATTTTCCTGCCACTCATCACTTGCATTCTGATCGGTATGTAAATCATTTCCCATTTGCATTATTGTGCTTTTAAAGTCATTGTCGCTCATGTAATGAGGCTTATTCTGCTCCTCATCCTCTTTTTTCTTTCTTAATTCTTCGGCTCTGCGGAGAGCTGCATCTTTGCGGGCTTGCTCTCTACGCTCTTGTTCTTCCAACCTTTTTAATCGCAAAGCTTCCAGTTGCTCTGGGGTTGGGCCGGCAGGTATTATTACTTTTTTGGGTTCGGGTTTTACCACATTAACAGTAAATGATGTGTCGCCATTTACATACGCTCCGTTTACCGAAACAGAAATTGTATAGACACCAGCTTTTTCAAATTTGGTTTTAAAATCGTTACCTCCATTAAACTCTGCTTTGGTTTCTTTTACTGCCCATTTCCAGGAAGATGCTTCTGCAGTGTTTTCACTAAAAGTAATTTCCTCACCGGTGTATATTGTTGCGGGAAATGAAACGGATGGTTGCACGGTTTGCATTTTTCTCTCTTCTATTACAACCACTTGTACTTCGCTGGCACATTCACCATCATTAACTGTAGCCTTTACAGTATGATTTTTGGCTTCAGCAAATTTATTGGTTGCTGTTACACCCGATGATGTTTTTCCATCTCCAAATTCCCACTTTAAATCTCCTTCAGCATTTTCACAACTAAAAGTAACCACATCCCCAATGCGTGGCTTTATAGGATCAAAAGTAATTGTAGGACTTTCGCAACGGTTACACATGCGCAATAAAAGTACCGAACCGGCAATAAGAATTACGGCTATTAGTATGCTAAAAATTCGTTTATCCATAAATTAAATATTAGGTTAGGTTTTAGGATCAAAATTTAGTTTAAATTATCCGTTATTTTTTATTTACGTTAAGGCCAATAATAAGTCCTATGTTAAAACCATAGGCAGTATAGTTGGCATTTACACTGCTGTTTAACAACGAACTGAATTCATCATCTTTATTTTTTGAAAATGTTTGGTACCCATCATCAGCATTTTTGTTTTTAAGTTTTGCATAAATAAAACTGCCTCCAACTTTTACCGCTACCTTAGGTCCCACATGGTAAAACAAATCAAGAGAAATGTTTCCGGCAATGGCTGTTCGCGTTTTTCTTCCTGCTGATTCCCCTTTATTTTTTGGCTCAATATTTAAGCCCACATTATAACCTGCTGCAGCAAGATTTTCTATTTCATCTGCCCCATTTGGAGTATTTCCGTTGCCAGTAAATAAATTCATAGTATCTTTCATTATAATCCAATCATGTATATCATGTTCATAGATTGGACTATACTCCAAATCACCCTTGTCATTATTAATTTTGTATTCGTAAATCGCTTCAAGGTTATATGTTCCAACAAACTTTGAAGACACCCTTGTTATTAAAAACGATGGCCCTAAAGATACTTCAGCAGCAAGGCTTCCAAATTTTTTCTTATACCTTAGCATGAGCGGAAGATTTAAAAAGTTATATGTGATTTTTTCTTTTGCACTGGTATTAAAAGTCAAAATCTGATGATAAGCGTCACCGTCACTATCAATAGCCTTATATACATATTTTATACCATCTAATCCATACTCGGCACCTTCCAGGTATCGGGAAAAACCAACCCCCAGGGAAATGCCTACCGATTTATTAAATTTATTTTTCCCAAAATAGTAGGCAATGTGCGCGTTTAAACCCAATGTTGAGGTTCTTTCGGTAGGATTAAAAATTTTCCCATTATCAAAATTTGAATTTTTGTCGTCAACACTTTCATAACCCAAATCGCCACTCTTCAATTTTTCAAGATTTACCCGGTTAAACAAGTAGCCTACACTAGCTGAAAACACAAACTGATACGGAAAAGTTGACGGGGCACATCCACCGTTTGCCACGTCTCCCTTTTCATTAGGGCAATTGTCTTTATAATTTGGTATGCCGTCACCATCGTTGTCAGGACATCCGGATAATGCTATTAATCCTGAAGCATTTCTACATTCATCATTATCATCTGTCACCCCATCCGTATCATCATCGTTAAGACAGCGCAAATGAGAACCAAGCGAACTAATCTCAGATATTTTTACCGTCATATCAGGATTTATCCGCACCTTTATAAGCAGTGTGTCTTCATTTACAAAGGTAAACTTACCCGAATTGGTTCCCTGTACATTGCGGGCTAAAACCGCTGTAACAATATTTTCGTTCATGCGGCTGTAACTCACATTAAGGTTGCGGTTGTTTATCAAAAGTCCTTTGGGAAAAGCTTCAATTAAATCTTCAATATAATCGTTGCGCGATTTTAATTTTAAAACATACTGTTGTTTTTTCTCATTATACTCAGCGTTTATGTCATCAAAAACCTCTGCATCAATGGCAATCATGGTACGTAAATCGCCCACTACTTTATCATTACGTTTATTTTCGCCCGGCAATTTTAATCCGCTTTTTTGCATATAGTCAATAAGCAGCGTGTCAATCCGGCCAGCAATAATTGCCCGGTCTGCATTGCTCCAGTTTTGCGCCATCAAGCCGCATGGGCATAGCAGTATAAATAAAATAGCTAAATTCTTTTTCATAGTAGGTTGGTTAGTAAATTCTCAGTTTGGTTACGTAACGCTTATCCATGTTGCTCATCAGTTCAAGCATATAAATGCCCTGCGGCAGTTTGCGCACATCAAAACTATAATACTCCATTGAGTCTTTCTTTAGTAAAGTATTTTTAAATACCGATTGGCCAAGTGTGTTATAAATAGTAGCGTTAATATATCCGTAAATATCTCCACTAAGTTTTAAATTAAACTGGCCGTTGCTGGGGTTAGGCATAAGCGTATATACAATGTCTGAAGAAACTATTTCTTCTGACGGATGCCGCAAACCATGTATCCCATTGTAATATTTCTTTGTTTGACAATCACCTTTAAAAATTTTTACCCAAAAATTACATGTAACAGTATCTGGCTGTTCTATTGAATCAGGGTCAAACATGAGAGTATCAGCTAAATTATAGTGCTGATAGATTTCACCGGGGGCTAAAAACGGTTGCCCAGTTGCGGCAACATCAAATCCCCATTGGTAACCATCAACACTATTATCAAGATAAATTAGTTCATGCCCCATTTTTTTAAATGCAAATCTGGCCTCGTCATCAAAATCAGCATCACCATCAACATTAATAGATAAGTTTTTAACTTCAGTATTGGGGCAATTGCCTTGTGCGGTATTGAATGATGTTAGCGTTAGTATAGCCGAATAAGGAGGAGTTCCATTAAAAGATACTAGTGTATTTAGGTTTGTTGTATTATCAATTATAACATTGGGGTTATTTGAAGACCATAAATAATTTGCACCAGTATTTGAGGTAACATTGAAACTGTTGAAAAGTGTCCCGGCACAGTATATACTATCAGGTACTTTAACCTGATTAGTATCTAAAGTAAAATCAGAAAACTCCGGCTTGGGGGCGGCTGGATTTACTTTTAATGAATGGTTGAAAAACCTTTTACATTTTACACCTCCTCCTGTATATATTAATGTATCTACATAAGTTACAAAGAAAGAAGCAAGATTACTTGTATTATTAAGTAAATCATTTATAATATTATTACTTGATTCCTGTTGAAAAGTGTTACCACTTATAGTAGAAGGGGCAGATGAAGACCATGCAAAAGTTACACCATTGGAAAAAGAGGGTTTAATAGTATCCTGAAAAAGAGTTCCACTGCAAATAGAATCAGCTGGGGAATTATTTCTTAATGGTGTGGGATTGATAGTAATCGATTTTGAAACGCATGTAGTATTTGAGGGACAGGGACTGGCTGTCTCCTCAATTCTTGCAAAATAATTTAAAATTAAAGGAATGGTGTCAGTATTCACTGTATCGACAATTAATGTATTTGAGCTAGTATTGACTAATTCGCTATTTGTTCCTCCACAACTTGCTTTATACCATTTTAAGAGTGCATTTGTCCCTAAATGGCCCCCATGTATTGTTAGAAGAATAGAATCGCCTGAACAAATAACTAATTTGTTTGCAGAAATACTATCCGGAGAAATGGAATTATCATTAACAATAACTTCTTTATCATCTGTTGAATTTGCACAGGGAGGGTTTGATATGGTCCATCTTAATTGATAA
>CAYSPG010000015.1:0-6332 GCA_964432885.1 uncultured Flavobacteriaceae bacterium | reverse complement strand
TACTGCATATGGTATCATTAGGCCCTGCAGCGGATGTAGTGGGCTGAGCCTTTACAGTAACAATTATTGAATCAGTTCCAATATTAGTATTTCCATTAAAGAATCTTGCAAAAAACTTAAATTGACCTGCGGAAGAAGGTGCATTAGTGAGTTGATAAGGATGACTTACATCCTTGGTTAGATAAGCGGTGCCCACAAACCAACTTACCGAATCAATAGCAATTGGACAAGAGCCAACAGTATCGGCAGTCAGAGTAATTGAATTTCCCAAGCAGATAGTTGAATCAACAGGATTGCTTGTTATCTTAATTGAGCACTGAGCTGTTACATTCTGGTTAGTAAAAAATAATATAGCACCAGCAAATAAAAGGCAAATCCTATTCATGTTCAAGTAATTTAGGTTAGTTAAAAAATATTGTTTCAAACGTTTGGTTGCGTCAAATGTAAACCATTTTGTTAAAAACAAAAAAATTATCAACAATAATTTTTTAATAACATAGCTGCTTTGAAGGCCTGTTTAGAAAGTTAATAATTGCACTTTTGAATGTTAAACAGACCTATTTAAACCATATAGGTCTAAGATTTTAAAGCTATGTTTATCTGAAAACAAAAGTAATAACCGTAGGAATTTGTTTCTGACAAATCAAGTCTCTCACCAAATCCCAAACCATAAATTCTATTTCCTTGTTATTTAGCGAAAGTATTTAGCTAACAGTTCTTTAAACTTATCCTTTTTATATAGCGGTTTTAAAAGTTTTTCTCCGGTAATATCTTCTTTCAAAAATTGTTTTGATATAAGCGCTTTTTCAAGTGCTATAAATGCATCGTCAAACATACTGTCTTTTACATGTGCACATGTTTGCACAAACTGCACCATATAATGATTATCGTCTGCAGCTTTAGCTTTTGCCAAATACTCGTTGGCCTGCTTTAATGAGTCAATACTCATATAACCATACGCTATAAATGAAAGAACTTGGGCATTATCAGAGGTATGTTTATTGTTGTTGTAATTAATAAGTTTGGTAATACCCGCTGCAATGAGTTGTGCATCATGGGATTTTATCGCACAAATACCTGCAAGGTAAAAAGCAGTATCGCGGCTTAATACCGATTTTGCAAGGGTGTTGTAGGATGCAATAGCCGCAGAATATTCTTTTAAATTTTCCTGTGCAAGGCCGTTATACAAATAAAGGCTATCATCAAAAGCTACAAGAGGAACTGCTGCTGCAAACATTTTAACTGCCGAGGCATAATTTTTTGAATCGAAATAAGCGCGGCCTGTTATATAATACACTTTAAATTTTGTTGTGCCGGTTTTTTGTGACTTTAGCCCGCACTCAATGGCTTTATCATATTTAAACTGGTTGTAATAACTGAACGATGCATAATGCCATGCCGTATCCGTTGGGTTAACGGCTGCGGCTTTTTCAAAACTTACTGCTGCTGCCTCATAATTGTTTAAATAGAAATTGGCTACTCCATATCCGTATAAACTTTTGTAATCTATTGGATTTGTTTTTAATTCAGCATCAAAATCAGTAACAGCATCGTTATATTTTTTTAATGTAATCAAGGCATATCCCCTGCAAGAATACACGTCACGATAAAGATTGTTTTTGGCAAGTAACGGAGTTACCATTTTGATAGCACTGTCGGGTAAGCCAATGTTTAAAAAACTCCAACCCCTCATGCATAGCGAAAGCTCATTGCTGTCAATGCCAATGCTGTTGTTAAAATCAACTAAAGCCTTTGAATATTGCCCGGCTGAATAATTTGCTTTTGCACTGTCGTAATACTTGTTTGAAATGGATTTAATAATTGTTTTGGCTGAGTCGCTGATACCATAAAAAACTGCTTTGCGAAAATCATCACCTGCATCAGCACAACTTGTTTGTTTTTCTTTGGCTAAACCACGATAAAAATGCAGCCATCCTGAAAGTTTATTTTTTTCTATTCCGGCAGTTGCTGTTTTTATAACATCGGCATAACGCAAATTTGATAATTCAAGCATTGCCTTTTGAATATAAACTTCACGACTGTTTTCACCCAATAAAATTGCCTGGCTATAATCATCAATTGCTTTAAGGGTATTGTTGTTTTTTACCAGTATTAAAGCACGGTCAATATATAGCTGTGGGTTGCGCGAATCGTTGTTTATTATTTGCGAAGCATCTTCCAATGCACTAATCACATCGTTTTTTTCGAGGTGAAGAGTTATCCTGGCTTTTAATGCCTGCTGATGGTGGTTTCGGGAAATGTCGATTGCCTGAGTTAGGCAATCCATAATTTTTTTTGTTTCAGACCTGTCAAGTGATAAATAAATCAACGCCATCTGATACCAATACTCTGACTTGTATATTTCATTCTTCTCTTTATCTATTTTTTCCTGACACCTCCTTGTTGCTTCGCGAACATTTTTTTGCTCCTTGGCGGTTTCTATTCCAACAAGAGATGCATTTACATACGATAGCTCATCGTTAAGTTTAATAATTTCAGGGTCGCTGCTTTGATAATCTTTAATAAGTGAGTCGCATAAAATCTTGGCAGCTTTAAAATTATAATTTGCTTGTTCCCGTTTAACTGAAGTAATCATTTCGGCAACATGTTTTTCCTTTTCTTTTAGGGCAATGTATTCTTTCCTTTTTTTATCAATCGAACTTTTTGTTTTTATCACACATTCATTGCTTGCTTTATCATTAATATCCAGGGACCAGGCTTCACGGTATTTTTTTAAAGCACTTTCAAAATCGCCTTTGTCGTAAAAGTCATCTCCATCACCTCTTAACCTTAATATGTTTTGCCTGGTAATCTGTTCCTTTTGTCTTGCCTCATTCCTAAACGCCTCCAAAATTTTTTCTACATCATCTTCGCTTTTTATTACTCCTTTAAATGCGTTTGACGAATCAAGTTCATTGCCAAGAGTGAACCTTATGCTTCGTATAAAAAACCGCCAGTCTGTATCTTTATCAACCGACACTTCGGCAACGCGTTTAAACTTTGTATATTTTTTTCCTGATGAATGCGTTCCATAATAATTGCATGAAAAAACAACATTGTAATAAAAATAATTTTTTCTCTTTAGTGGAGAAACCTCAATCTCATTTAGTTCAATAGTAGGCTGATCGGATGGAGATTTTGAGTAAGTTGTGTTAAAATTTTCAAGGTATGCAACCACACTCAAATCATTTCGTAATTCCTTATTGGTGTCTGCTCCAGGCTCAAGGTCATTTTCTATCATCACCTTATCATCAGCAAAAATTCTTTTCTCCAATATTCCTTTCGTTTTAATATCTATTACCGAGGCAATTTCATTTTGGCCGGAAGACTTGTCTGCAATAAATATAAGTACGCTTTGCAATTGAGGAATTAAATCTGATTTTAGCATATAAGCAAACTTAAGCGCATCTCTTGTAGTTATGCTGTCTATTTGGGCCCAACCAAAACTTAGGTTTAAAATTAAAAAAAGCAGGGATAAAAGAAATTTTTTACAAGTTAGCATAGTGAGGTAAAATTTTCAGAATAATGTATCTGGTAAGTAAAGTTTTTTCTTCTTAAATTCTTTCTTTACGCTATCATCTGCTTTTCTTAGTTCGCTTATTAACCATCCGGAATTGCGCTCTTTCATTTTAAATTTTTCAATAACAACAATCCATCCGTTAATTTGTAATAGGTGATAGGTCACTTTATTTACCTGCACAAACTTAATTTCCGATTTACTAATTAACAAAAGTAATTTTTCGATACCTGTTGTGTGTGCGCTTTCGTAAACATAATCGGCTGCATGTTTTTTGTTGCCGAATATTTTTCGCACATCCTGAAACTCCAAGCCATGACTAACAGGACTTAAAAAATGTCTTTCACTTTCAGGTACATATTTGCTAATGTCAAGTATTTTAGCTCCCTTAGCTTCTTTAACCAAAGGAAAAAAAGGCGCATTGGCGCCCACTATTGACCATGCGAAAGCGTCATTCTCAAAATGTTCTACTTTTAATATCAACGTAAGTATTTGGGGTCTGTTTTTATACAACACACTGCATTTTAGTTCAGCAAACCATTCGGAATCTTTATATTTCAAATAGCATGGTGAATCAACATTACAAACCTGAGATATAAATTCAGAAACATCTTCAGGCTTAAGTGTAACAACAGGTTGTTTTTTTGCAACTTTATTTTTTATGGGTAAAACATTTGAGGTTTTAAAAAGAGAATACAGAAGGTGTTCTCTTAATAATTCAACATCAGGATTAGTTTTTACAACATACTTATAAAAAGCAGTACTCTTCTTAAAATTAAACCGCTCAAAAAAGTCATCAATATTTTTAACATAAAACGCATATGTGTCTGTTAACCGAGCATCAAATTTTTGAGCAACTAAAAAGTTAGAATTTGATAAAAACAGAAAGAAGGTAAATACAAAAAAGCGCATATAAAAATCAGGGTTGTGTATGCTCCACACTCATATCTCCCAGCAATACATCCCATATTTCGTTTTCTTCTCCTTCAATAGTTTTTTTATACGACTTTAAAATTACTTCCTGGCGCTTTTCGGTAACATCCGTGTAAACAACTTGTCCGTCTTTCACTCCTGTAAAGCGCTGGACAAATGTTATGTATGCACGATATGTATTGTCACGCGCTCTTACAAATTGACTTGCATAATTAAAATCTGCCCAGGTAATATCAACCTCATCATAACTAAGCATTTTTAGCCTGTTAAAATACGTACGTATTTTAAATGAGGATTTTTCAGGCCTGTTCAAACTAGAAACCTCAACTGTCCTGTCTTCACTATCAAATAGCCTAACTGCATTTTCAATTGCCTCGCTTGCAATATATGATGCAGTGGTTTTACTTCCTATTTGTTGAATAAATGTTTCAAGCATTTTTATTTTAGACTGTCCTCTATTATGAAACTCAGCCATTTCTTCTTCCGTAAAAATCTTTATGGCATCTGGCTCAGGGGTCTTTTTTGGGGATGCCTCTGTAATATTTTGTTCAATAGGAGGAATACTCTCGGTAGCTTTTTTCTCAGATACCTCTATATTAGGAACTTCTACTACAGGCTCCTGCTTAGTGCTTATTTCCAAAGCCTCATTTTTGTTTTCCTTTAACTCAGGTGCAGTCTCAGCATTACCTGATTTTTGTTCTGTTTGGTATTCAGGTAAGGGCAATTCTATTTCCTTAGGATCAGGTGATGAAACAGATTCGATATTTGTGTTTGAATTTTGTTCACCCTGCCATCCTCCTTCAATAAAGTTTTTAAGTTTGGTGTATTGCTGTACAAAATATTGATTAGCTACACCACCAGAAGCAATGCTGTCCTGATAAATAATATCTCCAAGAATACTCAAGCCTTCCTGATATTTACCTTTGTTTATCTTATCACAAGCGTTATCTATAAGTTTATTCCACTCTTCATTTTGAGAGTGCTCGTCTTTATACCTACCTTCATTACACTTAAATTGACTTGTTTGCGAGTAGGCAAATTGATAAATCATACTTAAGAATAAAATAGAAAACTTAATCAATTTCATAGGATATGTTATTAGGTTGTATAATCGTGGACGCAAAGATATTAACATGCAATAATTTTCAAAATTGAATTTAAACAATGGCTATCGGGTTTTTTTAGAAGTTAAAAAAACAACGATGGCGAGTATGTGGATTTTGAGGAAGTGAAGGATTGAAAGCCTGATTAATTATTTGCGCCTGTAACCAAAATCTATGCGTTGAGTTTTTCCATTCATGGTTCCACCAATGTAGGCATAAACCGAATCATCGGTTATTTTTTGGTAAACTATCTCTTGCGGAAAATCGTGTTCGGGATTTTTAAAGACAAGGGTATTATTTTTGAAATCGGTAAGCGTAAAAACTACCGGCTTCCCGTTATTTTGATTGCTAACCACAGGTATAAAAAGCACATTGTTATCCAAAATTTTTATTTGCATTCTTTCGTGTGAAACAGTGTCACCTTTATCAATCGTAAAACTTTCGCCCAGCATAAGGGTGTCATTAATGGTTTGCCAATTTTCAGTAATGACAAGATTCGAATCTGAATTGTTAATCCAGTTTCCATTTAACCATTCAAGATTTTCGGTTTTAAATTTTTTCTGGGTCCGGCTGCAAGCTACAAAACACAGTGCCGTAACCACCAGTGCTGTTAACTTATTTAAGTTTATCATGTATCAAACATAAACAAAAAAAGAGAGGCCATTGTCATGGCTCTATTACACACTTTTATTTTTTATCAGTATTGTCCAATTAAATTTGAATCATATGAAAAGAGATGCCTCGGCTTCGCTCGGCATGACAGGGTATTCGTATTTTTG
>CAYSPG010000014.1:0-84018 GCA_964432885.1 uncultured Flavobacteriaceae bacterium | reverse complement strand
CAAGGCTGTGGCGCTGGCATTAATGGTTACGGGGTCGGCAGCAGTTACGGTGGCTGTTACAGGTATGCGTGTACTCGAACACCCAAAACCCGAAAATGGAAGAGTAGCCCCGGAATTTGTTGTTCCTATGCTTAATGGAATAATAGCAAAATCGGTATTAACACTGTTATCCTGATTTCCCTGACGAGAAACTCCTGAGCCAGCAGCTACGGTTGTAATATCTACACCATCACCTGTCCACTGAGTACCAACGGTAATTGGAATTCCGGTAACAATCGGATTCATACCTACAATATTTGCTGCTGGCCAGTTAAGCGCAATAAAGTCACGTAGCGTGCTTGCTGTATCCAATACCATTACCCATCCGGTAAAGGTTGGAAAAGCACCCGGATTCCAAAGTATGTTGCTTCCCCAATAGTTTGGACCAGCAGCATTATCCGTAAAAGTAATTATATCACCAGGCTGCATAATGCCGTTTAATACCTGAACATTTGCATTTACCATATTAATGTCGGTATAACTATTGTTAATGGCTACTTTCCATCCTGTAACATCAACAGGTTGTGCAGATACATTTTGCAATTCTAAATAGTCAGTGTTACCTAAATCAAGTTCCATAATTTGTAATGGACTAGCACCTCCGGCACCCCCACCTAAGTTGTTTTCTAAATAAAATGTTGTGGTTGAAGAAACTGTTGGAGTAAAAGGAGAGCCTGTGGCCAATGGTGCGCCACCAGTTGCATTAGTATACCATTTTACAGTTCCTGTTCCACTACCAGTAAGGTTTATTTGCCCATATCCACAGCGAGATGCGCCAACTCCAGTTGGCTGGGGTATTGTTCCAGTTGTAATTAAAATAATGTTTGAACTGTCCTGACAACCTGTACCGGTTACAAAGGCACGAAAACTTGTTGTAACTGGCACAGTTGCGGTGTAATTATCGGTTGTTGATCCGGTACCGGTTTCATTTACCCAATTTGTCCCGTTAAAACTTTGCCATTGAATGCTTCCTGTGTAGCCGGTAAGCATTAGGGTGGTGGTTCCAAAATCACAAATACTGTCTAATGATGCGGATGCTGTTCCAGCATTACATTGAGCCTGCATGGCATTTTGTGTAAAAATAAAAATTGCTGTTGCCCAAAGGCACTTGTAAATTTTAAGCATGGTTATATTTTAATTAAAGGTTCGAGTGTAAAACTAAAAAATTTTTTAGAAAAAAAACAAAAAGGCTTCTTTTTTAGGAATCTTATTATATTTTTGAAAACGAACCCTAATTAACTTCCGCTATGAAAAAATATTTTCAAAATATTATTGTTGCTGTTTTATTTATAGCAACAGCCGAAAACACAAACGCACAAGCCGCCCTTGGTTTAAGTTTTGATGGAGTGGATGATCGTGTTACCATTCCTCAAAATACCAATTACAACCGAGGCACCGGAAATTTTACAATTGAAGCATGGATAAAAGCCGATGTATCACAGCAATTTTCTGAGCCAACAATATTCAGCAATCGCGAAGCTGCCAATCCTAATACCGGAATTCAAATTTTTTTATCTGCCGGAAAATTAACTTTCCGCGCAGGCGGAACAACCACCAGTTCTGTTGGTAATGATTTACGCGATGGTCAATGTCATCACATTGCCGTGAGAAGACATTCATCCGGCAGTTACGGTTTTTATATTGACGGTGTTTGGTATGGCGGATCGTCAGGATTAAATCAAAATGTAAACACAACCCACGATGTTTGGATTGGTGTTGATGAGCCCACTTCTGCAACATCTCGCTTTAAAGGTGTGATACATGAAGTGCGTTTTTGGACTCAGGTTTTAGCAAGTGAGGTAACATACAGGCGATACACTTATTTATATGGAAACGAATCGCAGCTTATTGGATACTGGCGCATGAACGATGGAAGCGGACAAACCATTGATGATTTGACATCAGTAAACAACAATGGAAACCGTGGAGCCACCAGCGCGACCGAAACGAGCGACCCAACGTATGTAGCAGGATGTATGTGCACAACAACTGCAACAATTACTTCAAGTGTAGGCACCGTAATTTGTGGAGCCGCAGGCATAACATTAAATGCTACCGCAGGTGCAGGCTTAACATTTCAGTGGATGCAAAACGGAATTGATATTGCTGGTGCTACAAACAGTAGCTATGCTGCGCTTACAGCCGGAACATTTACTTGCCGGATATTAAATGGAACGTGTGGAAACACATCCAATGCAATTGCACTAACAAGCACCAATCCAATTATTGGAGTTACCTACACGGGTAGTTTATATATATGCATGGGAGGAAGCACTATATTTACTTCTAATGTTACCAATGGCGGAACTACTCCCACTTATCAATGGAAACTAAATGGAAACAATATTGCAGGTGCAACAGCACCCACTTACACAGCCAACCAGCAGGGAACGTACAATGTGCTTGTTACCAACACAAGTGGTTGCAGTGCATTGTCTTACAATACGCAATATCTTACTGTTTTTACTACCACACCTGTTTCAACAATTTCATACATCAATGGTTCATCCTATTGCAATACAGTAGGAATGCAAATTACCGGTGGTTCGGTTGCCGGTCATACTTACCAATGGCAACAAGTTGGCAATCCTACCTATGGTGTTACAAATAATTATTATTACTATGCAGGAGGTAGCGGAACTTATCGTTGCGCAGTTACTAATGCTTGTGGAACCTCATTTTCTAATTCTCTTTTTCCAACGGTTTCAGGAACCGGTTACATCACATATAGCGGTAATCAAAATTTATGCAGCGGAAGCATAACATTAAATGCACCGTATGTTGGTGCTGCTTCTTATCAATGGTTTAACAATAACTTCGAAATACATGGAGCTACCTCTGCAACCTATGTGGCTACTGGCGCAGGTGTGTATACGTGCAGCATTATTACCGCCCAATGCGGAAATTATCTTAGTAATAATAGCGTGGTAATAGATGGTAAACCCAGCATAGTTGCACAAGGGCCGCTTGAATTTTGCAACGGAAACAATGTAACACTCAAAGCCTTTGGCGACAGTACCGCAACAGCTTATCAATGGACTTTGAATGGATCCAACATTTCAGGTGCCACCACCAATACATTTGTGGCAACAGCCACAGGCAACTATGCATGTAATGTAACAAGCCCAGTATGTGGCATACAAGCAAGCAATACATTAGCTGCTACAGCCGGAGCAACTCCGCAGGTAATAGCCATGTATGGTGGTATTGCAAGCGGCTCTCCTTTGGATGTTTGCAATAGTTTTTCAGAAATGATTTTTGCCTATCCATTAAATGCCGGAACATACACCATGTATGAGTACACAAATAATTTTCAGGTTTTTAGTCAGGCAACTGGAAATTTTTATAGTCCAGGTTCAGGGTATTATTATATAGAACTGGATAATGGATGTGGAACAACACAATCAACCATATTTGGAGTACGGGATATTAATTCTCCTCATTCAATAATATCTGATGGGGCAGTTTATTTTTGCTCATCCGCTACGCCTCCCTATCTTAGGGTTACCAATAATAATTTTTCGTGGATATCACCTCTTCCTTACATCCCACCATGGAATTATTACCAATGGAAAGTAAATGGTGTTAATATTCCAAATAGCAATATCCCCTCTATACAACCAACACAAACAGGTTGGTACAGTTGTGTTATTGCAAACTCATGCGATACAGCAAACTATGTTGATTCATTATATATAACAGTTTCACAAGCACCATCAACTTCAGTTTCTGCAACAGGCCCGCTTACATTTTGCCAGGGGCAAAGTGTTACATTTAATGTTACTCCAACAGTAGGCGCAGTGTATCAGTGGTACAGAAATAATACCACAATTGTGGGGGCAACCTCAACCGGTTATACAGCATTACTTGCCGGAACATATAAAGTGGGGGTAACAAACGGAGCCTGCTCAAACGTTTATTCTGCCGATCAAGTGGTAACGCTCACACTTCCATTTACTCCGGTAATTACATGCGCCAATCCAACTATTTTGTGCAGCGGACAAACCGCAACATTGCAAGCTGCCACAGGAGCAGGCTATACTTATGTTTGGGCTTTAGGAGGAATTGCAATAAGCGGTGCAACAGCATCATCGTATGTAGCCACCGCAACAGGAACCTACACCGTAAAAATTACAGATGCACAAGCTTGTTACAACACGTCAGCAGGTTTTGTAATTACATCGGGTTTGCACAGTGCAAATATTACTTCCACTAATGGTAATCCAGTGTGTGCAACCACATCAGGAAGTGTTGTTATGAACTCCAATGCAACGGGGAGTGATATAACTGCATTTCAATGGAAGTTTAACGGAGTTGCCATTTCAGGAGCAACAAATACAGTATATTCTCAAATTGCAGCTCAACTATCATCAGGTAATTATACCGTTGAAGTAACTAACGGATGCGGAACTTTTGTTTCGGCACCATACACACTTACTGTAAATCCATTACCCACCACACCCGTAATTTCAACATCCGGAAATAATTATTTCTGTAATCCCGGTTCCATTGTTTTAAACTCAACTACACAGGCTGGTGTTACTTATCAGTGGTATAATACCTCTCCAATTAGCGGAGCAACCAGTTCGAGTTATACAGCATCAACAGCTGGAAGCTTTTCGGTGCGCACCACAAATGCAAACGGATGTGTTGGATATTCAGCCACGTTTCCTGTTTACTCGGCTGGATTTAGTCCTGCAATAACACCCAGCAATATTGTGGGTGCATGCTCAACTTTAGTTTACACTGCAACACCGGCAACAGGAGTTACATATCAATGGTATAGAAATGGAAGTACATTAACAGGAGCTACTTCGTCAACATACACTGCAACATCAAGCGGAACTTATTCTTGTGGAATTACAAAATCGGGATGCGGCACAACTACCATTACCGCAACAGCTATGATACTTTTAACTCAGGTTTATTCTATTACGCTCAACGCTCCTGTTACCACTTTGTGCAGCGGACAAACTGCATACATGGCTGCGCCATCTTCAAGCTACTATCAGTATCAATGGAAATTAAATGGAAGCAATATTTCAGGCGCAACACAATATTACTATTATGCAACGGCAGCAGGCAGCTATTCTTGTTTTGTAACTCAACCGTGTGGAACCACAACAAGCAATACTGTTGTTGTAACAGTAAACCCTGCAGCTACAGCAGCAATATCAGCAGGCGGTTCTACTAATTTATGTAACGGAGCAAGTGTAACACTAAATGCAAATACAGGAACAGGTTTAACTTATCAGTGGACAAGCAATGGAAGTTCTATTTCTGGTGCAACATCTGCATCCTACACAACCAATGTTGGCGGGACTTACCGCTGTGTTGTTACTAATAGTGGTGGTTGCAGTGCCACTTCTAATTTTATAAATATATTTACAGGTGCAGGAGCAACGGCAGCTATAACAGGCCCGACAAGTTTTTGTGCAGGAAGTTCAATCACCCTCACAGCCAACACCGGCACCGGCATTTCATACCAGTGGTACAAAAACTCAGTGGCGCAATCAGGAGCAACTTCTTCTACATATTTAATTGGCGCAGCAGGAACTTATTATGTAGTAGAAACAAGTTCATGCGGCACAGCCACCAGCAATAGTTTAGTTGTAACACAAATCAACAACCCAAATCCAACAATGAGTTACACAACACCCACAACATTTTGCAGTCCGGGTACAATTACGTTTACAGCAAATACATTTAGCGGTGTTACATATCAATGGCAAAAAAATTCAATTGATATAGCTGGTGCAACCAATCAAACGTACACAGCAACCACCAATGGAAAATACAGAGTAAAACAAACAGCAAACGGTTGCACCAAGCAAGGACAAGATGTGCAGGTAACAACAGCAACAAGTGTTGCTTCAGTAATTGCAGCAAATGGTCCAACAAGTTTTTGCACAGGAGGAAGTGTGGTGTTAAGCGTAAGCAATGCCATTCCGGGTTACAGTTACCAATGGAAAAATAACAATGTAAATATTTCAGGAGCTACTCTCAGCAACTATACTGCAACCACAGCAGGAAGCTACACTTGTTATGTTAGTGCAAACTGTGGCAATGCAACAAGCAATGCAATTGCAGTAAGCACAGGTGGCATAGTGGCCTTAGTAAATCCAAGCGGAACAGTAAATATTTGCAATGGAGCAACAGTAGCCATGAGTGCGAATACAGGAACAGGCTATACGTTTCAGTGGAAAAAGAATGGGACTAACATAAGCGGAGCCACCACACAAAACTATAATGCCACCACAGCAGGTGCATACACGGTTGCTATAACATCACTATGTGGCAATGCAACATCTGTGGCTACCACTGTGGCAATAACAGCACTTACTGCAACAGCATCACCATCAAGCACAACAATTTGTAATGGCAGCGCAGCAACATTTACTGCAAACACAGGATATAATTTTACTTATCAATGGTATCGTGCAGGCATTGCAATTGCAGGAGCTACAAGTTCCACACATGCAAACAGCACAGCAGGAAATTACACCGTAGTAATAACCCAAGGTGGAGTATGCAGTGCCACATCAAACATAGCAGCATTAACAATAATCAGTAATCCAAATCCAACTGTAACCTTAAGCGGCCCCACGACCTTTTGTGCAGGGCAGAGCGTGACCATAACAGCCAACACGTTTGCGGGAGTAACTTACCAGTGGATAAAAGGCAGCACTAACATAACAGGCGCCACCAACCAGTCATACACAGCCACCACAGCTGGTCAATACAATGTGAAAGAAACAGCTAATGGTTGTACTAAACAAATGGGAGTACCGGTGGTGGTTACGGTTAATTGTAAAATAGGGGACGAGTGGCAGGAGACGAGTGACGGGAGTGAGCTAAAAGTAATTCCGAATCCGTTTACGGATGGGTTTGAAGTTAGTGGTTTGATGTTTGTGGTTGGGGATAAAATCCAATTAATAGATGTGCTGGGTAAAACAGTTTTAACAAACATTTTAAGCACCACAACATCAAACATCAAACTACAAACGTCAAACCTATTACCAGGAGTTTACTTTTTGCAGGTAACTACACCAAAAGAAAAGAAAGTAGTAAAGGTGGTGAAACAATAAAATCAACCCTTATTAAAGTCGCGAAGCTTTAAAGCAGTTAAAACCTGCTTGGTCTGAAGACTGAAATCGCCTTTCATCATCCAGTCGTAATAGCCGGCATCGGTTTTAAAAACATCGGTTACCTTGCGTCCCTTGTATTTTCCAAAATTAAATACCTCTTCCTTGAGGTCGTTATACACAATTCTACCGGCAAGGTCAACATTGCGTGATGAGTTGCAATACTCGTGCAAAAAATTCACATCGGGCTTAATGCTTTGGTATCGTTCAAGCTGTGAAATCAGAATTTCGTAAGTGGCTGTAACATCTGCTTCTGCACTGTGAGCATTTACTAAATTTTTATCGCAATAAAATTTATAGGCAGCTGAAAGATTGCGTGGTTCCATTTTATGAAATATGTTTTGCACATCAACTAGCCTTCGTCCTTTAATGTCAAAATCAATTTCGGCACGTAAAAACTCATCGGCTAAAAGCGGAATATCAAACTTATTGCTGTTGTATCCTGCCAAATCGCAATCGTACATAAATTGATTTATTTCAGGAGCCAGTGTTTTAAAGTTAGGTTTATCGGCAACATCAATATCATAAATGCCATGCACCTTTGAAGCTTCTTCGGGGATGGGCATCTGAGGGTTTACACGCCATGTTTTTGTTTTTTTTGAACCATCAGGATGAAGTCGCAAAATGCTTATTTCAACAATGCGGTCGTAGCCAACTTTTACACCGGTGGTTTCAAGGTCAAAAAAGCAGAGTGGCCTGTGAAGCACTAATATCATTCAGTATTAAATTTTATGGATTGTTATTTTAAAAAAAGCGGTTATTATGCGTTTAGCATTTGTACGGCTATTAATCTTTTAATGGAGGGGCGAGTTTGAAGATTTTTTCAAAACGCATATTTTTTTCTGAACCTGTAATTGTAAAGTCAACATCAAGGCGACCCGATTTTACGCCCTTTACTTTCATTTTATAATGGCCCGCAGGAAGCAATGCGGTAACTTTTCCGTTTAGCGAATTTGCTTTGTATAACCCCATTGATTCACCTGTATCGTTTCTGACAATGGTGCAAAGTGCATCTTTAGCTACGGTGCCATCTGTTTTTTGTAAATAAGCTTTAAATAAAACAGCTTTGTTTGCAATTAAGGATTGCAGTAAATAAAATTTATATATATCAGTTTCACCTATGCCATCTTTTTTGTGGGCTGATACATACCCGGTTTTTCCATCTGCAAGCAAGCAAAAAAACTTATCGTCAAAGGCAGTATTTAGCGGATACCCAACATTGGCAGGCTTACTCCATGCCATAGCAGCATCAAAGCGGTCGGTTTTAAAAATATCAAAACCTCCCATGCTGTTATGTCCTTGTGATGCAAAAAATAATGTTTGGTCGTCAAAAAATAAATACGGGTTTATTTCATCAAATTTTGTATTGACAGCATCGCCCAGGTTTTTAGGGTCACCCCATTCGCCTTTCTCATCCTGCGTAATGCTCCAAATGTCTTTGCCGCCTTTACCGCCTTTCATTTCAGCAGCGAAATAAATTGTTTTTCCGTTTGAAGTCATGCATGCTCCTTGCAGAGCATCACCAATGGGAATTTTGGTAATGGGTGTGGCTTTTTCCCACGACTTGCCATTGCCAGCAGCCACATACAATGGAGATACTGCATCGCCTCCCTCACGGTAAAGCAAAAGCCTGTCGGCATTTACATTTAGGTGCAGGGCCTCTTCGTACGCCATTGAATTTATGTTGGGGCCAGGATTTTTAGCTTTTGCAAAAGCGGTATCAAAGGTGGTGTAATACACATCGGAGGTAAATTCACCTGTTCCATCAACAATAGCACCTGTATTTCCTTTTCGGTTTGATGTAAAAAAAAGCAAACTTCCATCAGCATCGGTTACCGGGCGAAAATCTGCTGTGTTAGCATTTACCTGCTTTCCTGCATTAACAAATTTTACGGCAACGGGTGTTTTTATCAGTTCTTTGGCATGATAGCACCACTCAATATTATTGTCAACATTAAACTTAGGGTTAAGCTTACCGTTATTTACTTCTTTGTATTTTTCATATGTGTCAATGGCATCGTCTAATTCATTAAGGTAACGTAAGGCATTCCCCAAATAAAAGTTTAAATCTTTAGGTGCGTCTTTTTTTGTGGATGCTTTTACAAGGTAATTTGCGGCAGCACCTTTGTCAACATCGGTATTCAGATAGCACATGCCTAATTTGTAATTGAAATCCATGTTATCGGGATCAAAGGCCTGCAACTGCTTATACAATTCCAATGCACGCTTGTAGTTTTCGTTTTTGTAATAGTCAGCAGCTGCATCTTTCATTTGCCCTGCCACTTCTTTGGTAAGTTGCACAGGTTTTGGTGCTTTTTTTTGGGGTACCTGGGCAGTGGCTATTCCTGCCAGCAGAAATAATTGTAATGTGAGCCTTTTTTGCATTGTATTAAATTAAAAAATACTGCGGCTTGCATCAAACTGTTCAAGGTAATCAGCAACACGCCTTAAAAAACTTCCACCCAGAGCACCATCTACAATGCGGTGGTCATAAGAGAGGGATAGAAACATCATGTGACGTATGGCAATTGCATCGCCAAATTCGGTTTCGATTACGGCAGGTTTTTTCTTAATCGCTCCTGTACCCATGATGGCCACCTGCGGTTGGTTGATGATGGGGGTGCCCATAAGGTTACCGAATGTGCCTACATTAGTAAGCGTAAACGTTCCGCCAGCAATATCATCAGGAGCAAGTTTGTTTTTGCGTGCTCGGCCACTTAAATCATTTACTGCTTTGGTTAAACCAAACAGGTTAAGCCTGTCAGCATTTTTTATTACCGGAACTATAAGATTGCCACTGGGCAGTGCTGCGGCCATGCCAATGTTTATGTTTTTCTTTAGCAAAATTTTAGTGCCATCAACCGATGAGTTTATCATCGGAAAATCTTTTATGGCGCGCACCACCGCTTCAATAAACAGCGGGGTAAAAGTTATTTTTTCTTTTTCGCGTTTTTCAAACTCATTTTTTACCTTATTGCGCCATAACACCATGTTGGTAACATCAGCTTCTACAAATGATGTAACGTGAGGTGAGGTGTGTTTGGACATTACCATGTGCTCGGCAATAAGTTTGCGCATGCGGTCCATTTCAACAATTTCTACATCACCACCGATAGAAGATGCAATTGATGGGGCAGGAGCAGGGGGGGCAGTTTGTATAACCTGCTGTTGAGCTACAGAGGCAGGTTTGGGAGCAGGTGCACCCTTGCGGTTTTGCAAATAGGATAGTATGTCTTTTTTTGTTACTCGTCCTTCGGCACCGGTGCCGGGTATAGCATCCAGTTCAGTCTGCCCAATACCTTCCTGTTGTGCTATGTTGCGCACCAGAGGTGAATAAAAACGGCCATTGCCTGATACTGATATATTGGTTTGTACAGCTACTGAAGCAGGAGCAGTTATGGTTGGGGCAGGAGAAGCAACAACCGGAGTTGCAGAGGTAGGTGCGCTTATTGGTATAACGTTATCACCATCGCTGCCAATTAGAGCAATAACTTTACCTACCTGTACAACTTCACCTTCGGCAAAAAGTTTTTTTAGCAAAACTCCGCCTGTGGTTGCGGGTACTTCACTGTCAACTTTATCGGTGGCTATTTCCAAAAGAGGTTCATCCTGCTCAATTTTGTCTCCTTCATTTTTAAGCCATTTTATGATGGTAGCTTCGGCAACACTTTCACCCATTTTGGGCATTTTTATTTCGGTTTGTGGCATGCGTATTATAATATATTTCTTTGCCTGCCAAAAGTATGGAAATTAATTTATGTAATGTTTCACTTTGTTTCTAATGCATTTGGTAAAGCATACTGTTTAATTCATTCATGATTGTATTCACAGTAGGATTTTTCTATGTAAAAAAATAAAATCACTTAAGCATTGAGGAACATTATAACTATTTACCCTAACGCTAAACCCCTACATTTGCCTTATGGAGTTTGAGCTAGTATCTGATTTTAAGCCCACGGGCGATCAGCCTGAGGCTATAGCACAATTAGTGCATGGTATTAATAAACAGATTCCACATCAAACTTTACTTGGTGTTACGGGCTCAGGAAAAACATTTACAATAGCCAATGTAATTGAGCAAACGCAAAAGCCTGCACTTATACTTAGTCATAACAAAACGCTTGCTGCACAACTCTACGGAGAGTTTAAGCAGTTTTTTCCTCATAATGCGGTTGAATATTTTGTTTCTTATTATGATTATTACCAGCCCGAAGCATTTATTCCATCCACCAATACCTATATTGAAAAGGATTTAGCAATAAACGATGAGATAGAAAAGTTAAGGCTAAGCACCACTTCATCGCTGCTATCTGGACGAAAGGATATTGTTGTTGTTTCATCGGTTTCTTGTATTTATGGATTAGGTAATCCTGCCGATTTTTTATCAGGAATTATCCGTTTTCAAAAGGGAGATAAAATTAGTCGTAACGCATTTCTTCACAAGTTGGTTACTGCTTTATACTCGCGCAGCGAAATAGAATTTAAGCGTGGCACATTTCGTGTAAAAGGCGATACGGTAGATGTTTTTTTAGCATATGCTGAGAAAGCGATACGCATTGTTTTTTTTGGCAATGAAATTGATGAAATAGAAACCATTGACCCATTGAGCGGAAAGCGGCTTGAGTTGAATGACAATGCGGCAATTTTTCCGGCAAACATTTTTGTTACCAATGCGCAAAGCCAGTTGCAATCAATATGGCAAATACAGGAAGACATGGTAAAACAGGTTGAGTTTTTTAAAGAAAACGGCAAGCACCTGGAAGCAAAGCGTCTTGAAGACCGTGTAACTTATGATCTGGAAATGATTCGTGAATTGGGATATTGCTCAGGTATCGAAAATTATTCGCGCTACTTTGATGGCAGAGCAAAGGGTGCAAGGCCTTTTTGCCTTCTGGATTATTTTCCGGATGAGTTTATGATGGTGATAGACGAAAGTCATGTAACGCTCCCGCAAATACGAGCTATGTATGGTGGTGACAGGTCGCGGAAAATTAATTTGGTTGATTACGGATTCAGACTTCCCGCAGCGATGGATAACCGCCCGCTTACGTTTGACGAATTTGAATCGCTGCAAAAGCAGGTAATCTATGTTAGCGCAACCCCGGCAGAGTATGAAATTGTAAAGTCGGAAGGCGTTATCGTAGAGCAGGTAATACGTCCTACCGGCTTGCTTGACCCGGTAATTGAGGTAAGACCCTGCCTTAACCAGGTGGATGATTTGCTGGAGGAAATAGATGTTACGATAAAAAGGCAGGAACGTGTTTTGGTAACAACCTTGACCAAGCGCATGGCCGAGGAACTTGCCAAATATTTAACCAAACTAAATATAAAGTGCCGCTACATACACAGTGAGGTTGAAACGCTTGACAGGGTGGAGTTGTTGCGCGATTTCAGGCTTGGTGTTTATGATGTATTGATTGGAATAAATCTTTTACGAGAAGGCCTTGATTTGCCGGAAGTATCATTGGTAGCAATATTGGATGCGGATAAGGAAGGTTTTTTACGTAGCAACCGATCGCTAACCCAAACTGCAGGCCGTGCAGCACGAAACCTGAATGGCCGTGTGCTTATGTATGCCGACCGTATTACCGACTCGATGCAGAAAACTATTGACGAAACCAACCGCAGGCGCGAAAAGCAAATAGCATATAACCTGCAAAATAATGTTACACCTGCTGCAATAACCCGGTCAAAAGAAAAAATACTGCAACAAACTGTAGTAACTCAATACAAAGCGCAAGCGGAAAAAGCATACATTGAACCCGAAAAGATAAATTATGCGGCCGATCCCGTGGTAAAATACATGAGCAAGGAGCAGATGCAAAACACCATATCAAAAACAAAGCGACAGATGGATACAGCGGCAAAAGATTTAGATTTTTTGGAAGCTGCCCGCCTGCGTGATGAAATGAACGAACTTCAAAAACTTTTTGACGAGCGGTTTACAGGAAATTGAAATGATGTAGAATATAAACCAAAGAGGTTATTTTCCTAAGGCATCAAGTGCCTTTTTAACCCGCTCATAGTTAGCTGTATCGTTAAGTGTGGCGTAAAGTTGTTTAAGCGAAACAAGAGTTGATTGGTCTTTTGGGTTAAGCTCATGTGCTTTTTCAAGGTAAGGTTTTGCTTCGGTAAACTTTGCTTCAAACTCTTTTTTTGCTTTTGCATAGGCATTGTTATCCTTAATAGTATTTGCTGCATTTGCAAGTTTGGCCCCTTGGTTAAAATACATTGCGCCTAAGTTGTAATAGGCATCAAAATAGTCGGGTTTAATTTCAAATGCTTTTTTATAAGCAAGCACAGCCTCATTTTCTTTGCCCACTTTTTCGCATAGGGTTCCCTTTGCAAAATATAAACTCGAGTTGGTAGGGTCTTTCGCTACGGCCTGGTCAATAGCTTGCAGCGCTTCAGTAGTTTTTCCTGAACTTATATAGATGTTTGTTTGTGCAATTAAAATAGATTTTTCACCCGGAAAACGACTTACTCCTTTTGATAATACCTCAAGGGCTTTACCGGTATCTTTATCTGCAAGTAACAATTGTGAGTATGGCTGATAAATTTTTGACTCGTTGTAATTCATATCAACCAGTTTGCCATAGTAGAGTTTTGCTTTGTCTGTGTTTTTGTTTCTATCGGCACTGATGGCTGCATTGTAAACTATGGCCGTGTCGGCAGGGTTAAGCTGAATTACATTTTCAAAAGCTGCAAGTGAAGATGTAAAATCTTTTTTCATAAAGTCATCGTAGCCTTTGTCGGCAAATTGCTTGCCCAGCATTTTCTTCTTGTCATTTATATCTTCGGCATATTCAAATTTTGCATTAAGTTCTAAGGCTTTGTTGTATGATTTAAGTGCTTCGCCAAGTGGGTCGGCCGAAAGGTTTGGAAACTTTTCATTTTTGTACAGTGCCTGATAAACAAGGCCACGATAATACCACGCCTTTTCATTGTTCATGGTGCTTTCGTTATTTACCGCGCCATCAATGGCTTCTTTGGCTTTGTCAAGCTGTTCGTATTTTAAATATTGGTAAGCCGACTGTACACTTGCTTTTTGGGCAAATGATGTGAATGCAGAAAAAACTGCTACAATTAATAATGATTTTCTCATTTGTAATTAGTTTTAAATATGTGGTTTTTAAATTTATGATTAAGCATTGGCGGGATCATCAGGTGTGCTTGGGTCGGCAGAAGAATCGATACCTTCGTTAGTGCTGTTATCTTCATCGCCACCATTGTTTTCAATTTCTGTTTGAAGCGTTGTGTCAACAGGCAAATCGGATGTAGGATTTACATAAGAATTTTGGTCTGATACTGCATCCTCCTCCTCGTCATGAATATCAACTTTAGCTACCGATGCAATGCTATCATCATCATCTAACCGAATTAGCCTAACGCCTTGTGTGGCACGTCCCATAACGCGCAGGTCTTTAACTTCCATGCGAATAGTGATGCCAGATTTGTTAATAATCATGAGGTCATCGGTTTCAACCACTGATTTAATGGCAATTAAATTTCCGGTTTTATCTGTAATGCTTATTGTTTTTACTCCTTTACCTCCCCGGTTGGTTACGCGGTAATCTTCTAAATCGCTGCGTTTACCAAATCCCTTTTCGCTAACCACCAATATGGTTTCTTTTTGTGCATCAGTAATGCAAACCATACCTATCACTTCATCCTTTTCGTCATCAAGGGTTATACCTCTAACGCCAATTGAATTGCGACCAACAGATCGAACCGTAGATTCGTTAAAACGGATGGCACGTCCGGATTTTACGGCCAGCAGAATTTCGTTGCTGCCGTTGGTAAGTTTTGCTTCTATTAGGCGGTCGCCATCGTTAATGTTAATGGCATTAATACCATTTTGCCTAACACGAGAATATGCTTCAAGGGTTGTTTTTTTAATTACGCCCTGACGAGTACACATTACAATGTAATTATTGTTGATGTATGTTTCGTCTTCAAGTGTTTTAACATTTATAAATGCGCGCACTTTATCATCAGGCTCAATGCTGATGAGGTTTTGCATAGCACGGCCTTTAAATTGCTTGTTTCCTTCTGGAATTTCATATGCTTTTAGCCAGAAACATCTTCCTTTTTCGGTAAACAGCAAAATGTAATTGTGGTTGGTGGCAACAAATATGTGCTCAACAAAGTCTTCGTCACGTGTGCTGCTGCCAATGCTGCCGCGTCCGCCACGGTTTTGTGTTCGGTACTCTTTTAGTGGAGTACGTTTGATATATCCCATGTGCGAAATGGTAATTACTACTGCCTCATCTTCAATCATATCTTCCATCGAAATATCATCGGCAGCATATACCACTTCGGTTCTGCGGTCGTCACCATATTTTACTCCCATGTCGGCAGTTTCATGCTTAAGCAGCAACATGCGTAAGGGTTCGTTAGCCAATACTTTTTTAAAGTAATCAATCTGTTTCATCAAGTCGGCATACTCTTCTTTTATTTTGTCTCGTTCAAGTCCGGTTAAGCGCTGCAGGCGCATTTCAAGAATGGCCTTTGCCTGAATTTCAGACAATGTAAATTTTTCTATCAATCCTGTTTTGGCTTCGTCAGGTGTTTGCGCTGCACGGATAAGTGCAATTACTTCGTCAAGATGATCAAGTGCAATAAGTAGTCCTTCAAGTATGTGAGCTCGCTTTTCGGCTTCAGCAAGTTCAAACTTTGTTTTGCGTACCAATACATCATGTCTATGCTCAACATAATAATGTATAAGGTCTTTTAAGTTAAGGAGCATTGGACGGCCGCCAACCAAAGCAATATTGTTTACACTAAATGACGATTGCAGTTGTGTATGCTTGTATAAATTGTTAAGCACAACATTGGCCATAGCATCGCGCTTAATTTCGTATACAATGCGCATACCATCACGGTCGCTTTCATCTCTTATTTCAGTGATGCCTTCAATTTTTTTCTCGTTTACAAGGTCGGCAGTTTGTTTAATCATGTTAGCCTTGTTTACCTGAAAAGGCACTTCTGTTACCACAATTCTTTCACGACCATTATCTACGTTTTCTATTATTGCCCGTGCACGCATTACCACACGTCCTCGTCCTGTTTCAAAAGCTTCTCGTACACCACTGTATCCATAAATGATTCCGCCTGTAGGAAAGTCAGGAGCTTTTACATATTTGGTTAATTCTTCAACGGTGATGTCGCGCTTATCTATATATGCAATTACTGCTTCGCACACTTCTTTTAAGTTATGAGGAGGCATATTGGTGGCCATGCCCACTGCAATACCGGCAGCACCATTTACCAGCAGATTTGGAATTTTGGCTGGCAATACGGTGGGTTCCTGTAACGTATCGTCAAAGTTTAACCTAAAATCAACCGTGTCTTTATCAATATCAGCAAGCATCTCTTCGGCAATTTTTTTGAGGCGAGCTTCAGTATATCGCATGGCAGCAGGATTGTCGCCATCCATGCTTCCAAAGTTTCCCTGCCCGTCAACAAGCGGATAACGCAAGCTCCAGGGCTGTGCCATACGCACCATGGTATCGTACACCGATGTATCACCATGCGGATGGTATTTGCCTAATACTTCACCAACAATACGTGCCGATTTTTTGTAAGGACGATTGGAAAGCACCCCCAGTTCAAGCATTCCGAAAAGTACCCTGCGGTGAACCGGCTTTAATCCATCGCGTACATCGGGCAGTGCGCGGGATACAATTACCGACATTGAATAGTCAATGTAGGCTGTTTTCATTTCCTCGTCAATGTTAATGCGAATTATTTTTTCTCCTTCTGCCATAAAAGTGTTGTGTTATTAGTGTAATATTTTGTGTTTGAAAAAAGGTTGTAAAATGCGCTTTTTCTATTTTTTTATCTGCTTGCGAAGGTACTATTTTAAGGCTTATTGGTAGATGGAAGGTGAATAAAAATACTGACTATTTACTAACAATTAAGGCATCATAATTTAAGCATTATAATGCAATTGAATAATTTTGAATTATTTATTTTGACATCTATTAATTTTACACTATTGGTTGGGTGTTTTCCAATTACTTTTTGTTGTAACTTTAGGTTTTTAATTTCTGTTATATTATTCTTATAGTTATTGTATAAGCCTGTTTTATAAATGCGAATAATATTTTTTTTAATGCTACTGTTAATAAGCAATAGCAATACCTATGCTTTTGATAATAAAAAATTTTGCGCTGTACCCGACTTGGTAGCGGTAAGTAATATTACGCTTACCAATGCAACCGTTGTATGGCAATCTGTAAATAATGCAGTGCTGTATGAAATAAAGTATAAACAAGTAAATACCCAAACATGGTTTGGGGCACAAGCTTTAGGTGCAGGCAAAACCATAACCGGCTTGATTCCTTATACTGACTATGAAGTGCAGGTGCAGAGTATTTGTGATTTGTCACAATCTGTAGTGTCGGGGTATTCGGCATCTGTTTTTTTTACCACACTTGCCGATACGGTGTTGCTTAGAGGGCCATATTTGCAGGCTGTTACTCCAAACAGCATTGTGGTAAGGTGGCGTACCAATACACCGGTTGATAGTAAAGTTTTTTTTGGAACTCAGTTTCCTCTGCAAAGTTTTGTTTATAGTGCTTTGCAAACTACCGAACACGTAGTGAAGCTTACAGGGCTAAACTCAAATACACAATATTTTTATTCAGTTGGTACATCAGCCGAAACTATACAAGGCGATTCAGTAAATTTTTTTATAACCGCGCCTGTAAAAAATAAAATTGCACCTTACCGGTTTTGGGTAACTGGCGACCAGGGAAAAAGTTCAGTAGCACAGGTTGCAGTTCGCGATGCTTTTATGAACTATACTGGTAACACCCATCCAGCCTTGTGGCTGTGGCTTGGCGATAACGCCTACGAAAATGGAACCGATGCCGAATTCCAGAGCAACATTTTTGATAAATATCCTCAGCAGTTTAAAAACATTCCATTGCACCCATCTCCCGGTAATCATGATTATGCCAATGCAGGATATCTTGGTGCCGATACCAGAGAATTTAATTTTCCTTATTTCTCGATTTTTACGTTACCTGATAATGGTGAGGCCGGAGGCTTTCCGTCAAAAAATAAAAAATACTATTCGTATGATTATGGCAATATTCATTTTGTTTCTCTTGACTCATACGGTGCTTATAATGATGCATCAAGCGCCATGTACAAATGGCTTGATGCCGATTTAAAAGCAAACGAATTGCGATGGACGATAATTTATTTTCATCACCCACCTTATACCATGATTTCGCATAACAGCAATAACGAGATTGAATGTATTGATATGCGAAGTAATTTGGTTCCGTTATTCGATAAACACAATGTTGATTTGGTATTAAGTGGTCATGCTCATGGTAATGAGCGCAGTTATCTTATAAGAGGACATACAGGCCGAAGCGAAACGTTTAACGAAAGCATGATTTTAAATAAACATGCAAATAATATCCTAAAGCGCCCTCCTTACAAAGGAACCGTGTATGCCGTATGCGGAAGTTCAGCTCAAAATATTGGCACGGCTCAATCTGAATTTCCATTGCAGTGTATGGCTTTTAACGATACCATTCATAATTGTTCAATGGTCATTGATGTGCATGCCGATAGTCTAAAGGCAATTTATCTTTCTTCAACCGGAAGTATTTCCGATTCATTTACTATTGTAAAAACCAGTGTTCCTATACTTACAAATGATGCCAATCTTTATTGTCATAAATCAGGCAATGCCATTGAAGTAAATTTTATCAAGTATCCCGAAAAAAACTATTCAATAAAATTAGTTAGCTCTCAAGGGCAAACGGTTTACCAATTTAACGGAGTAGCCCAATTTGAAAAAGATAACTACGCATCGTACGAATTAAAATTGTCACAACAAACAATTTCAGAAGGTGTTTATTATGTAGTGGTTGATGATGGTATCAGCAGGCAAACGTGCAAGGTAGTTTTTGCTGATTGATTTTATCTTGTAACAATAATTTTTTCTTTGTTTATGCAGTCATTAAACGCTATAGATAAATAGTAAATTCCTGGTGATAGATTGGTTGTTACTATGCGTGCAATATCATTCTCTATTGTAACAGGTACTTTCATAATGCTTCCGGTTAAATTATACATTGCAATTTTAGGTTCTTGTTCCTCATCAAATAGCACAGTTAAATTATCGCTAACAGGATTTGGGTAAATGGAATAGCGATACGTTTTCATGTAAATTTTTTCAGCACGAAATGTTTCTGAATTGCCATTAAAATCGGTTTGTACAAGTCTGTAATATGAAGTTCCGCTAATGGGAAAATTGTCGGTGTATTCATAGGTGTGGATGAGGTTGCCGTTGCCTGCACTTTTTATTTGAGTAAGCTCCATCCAGTCATTTGCATTTGCTGATTTTTGAATGGTAAAATGACTATTGTTTGTTTCAGCAGCCGTTGTCCAGTGAATTAAAACTTTATGGTTTAATGCGCTTAGTTCAAATGATGTGAGGTCAACTGGTAATGTGCCTGGGTCATTAAAGCCAAAGCCAAAGCCGTGAGTTCCGCCAATGGCATTGCCACCGCTGTAATTGGTTGCGCATGTTGGCCATACCGATGGGCAACACCCCTGATGAATATAGCCATTATATCCTGCGCCAAATCCATCAGAAGAAATTTGCACTTGCGTGTTTGTCAGCAACGGATTGTTTGATAGCGGAGTTACAGTAAAGCAAAATTCATATCGTAAGCACGTGTTTGGAGTTCCTGTAAAGTCGCCTTTGCCGGTTGCAGCAGCATCATTAAATTGAAGTGTCCAGGTGTAACCTCCGTTTGAAGGTGTTGCAATCCAGTTTCCTGAATTGTAAAATCCGGGTACACTTCCGGCAGTTAATGGATTTAAATAACCGGAAGGTGGAAAATTAAATACAAATTTTTTAATGCCTTCCACACCAGTAGTGTTTTTAAAAAATGTAGTAACGCACAAGGTGTCGAGTACATTAAGAGGCCAAAAAAATAAAGGCTTGGTTTGATAAACCCCGTTTACTGAAAGTTGAAAATAAGTTTTGGTGCTGTCAAATGCTGGTATTCCACACGTGTTTCCGTCCAGCGATAGATTACCCTGTGTATTAGGAACATTTATTACGGTATAATTTGTGTCGCTTCCAAAAGCAATTTCATAAGTAATTGTTGTAGGCGCATCAACCCAAACAAAAACAGTTGATGAATTTGCTGGTGAAACGTTTAGGTTACAACTGCCTGTTGTTGTATAAATGCTTCCTAACGATGCACATGCCCCACAGGTATTTTCTGCAAAAATCTTAAACGGCCCGGTGGCATTTCTAACTGAAACAAAAAGCCTGTCGGCACCATTGGTAATATTTACTTCGTACAAAACATCTTCACCGGTAATGTTGCATGATGCACCTGTAATATCATCACCCATTCCTGCATTGGTTTGATTGGTAAGATATACACTGGGGCAAATGTTAACCTGTAAAGGATTGCTGCAGTTGTTTTGTGCGTCTGCATTAAAAAAATAAAATGCACACGCAATGGTTAATGTGGTTTGCTTCTTCATTTGGTTGGTGATAAGGGGTTAGTATTGACGGAATCTTTTTTTGTTCCGTTAATTGACAAAGAACTTTGTAATGCAACTGCAAATGTGTGCAGCGATTTACCCCTGATTTAAATCACAAATTGTGCCATTGCTGATATAAAATTTTTCAACAATATTTCTGTTTTAGAAAAAAAAATAGTAAGCGGATTTTTAATTTTAGTCAAAAAAAGCTTGAAAAAATACAGGCACTAAAAATAATACAACTACTTAATCACAGCAGGCGCATCCTTTATAGCGTCAGAGGAAATAAATCGTATTGAACTTGTATTTACGCAATGGCGTGTTTCTTTATCTGTAAATCCTTCGTTTAAAAAAACATGACCTAAATGTCCTTTGCAATTTGCACAAATAATTTCTGTACGGTGCCCATCGGCATCCTGAACTCTTATTACTGCATTTTTAATTTCGTCATCAAAACTTGGCCAGCCGCAGTGTGAATCAAATTTATCTTTTGATTCATACAACGGTGCGTTACATTGCCTGCAGATATATAAGCCTGCATCTTTCTTTTGGTAATACTCACCTGTAAATGGAGCATCGGTTGCTTTATGTAGTATTACTCTTTCTTCCTGTTTGGTTAGCTCATTGTATTTTGTCATATTGTTTTGGCTGCAGGATGTAAATACACTTAACACAAGAACACCCATTATTTTTAATTCTTTATTTTTCATTGAGTCAAAACTACTGATAAGATTAACAACACGGATTTATTTTGAGCCAAAAAAAGAATGCAGAGAAAAAAAAAATGCTACCTATTTTATAATTAATAAAGAAAAATAAGGTTAGGTAATAAAATTTTCTAACACATTTTCAGCGAGTTAAGAAATATTTTAGTACTATGTGTTGCATAATACCTTTTTATGAATATATCTTTGCATTGTCAAATTGCAATTAAGGACATAACAAAAAAGTTAAATCATTTAAAACAAAACAAGGTGGGTAATCTCGAAAACACACAATCGCAAATGCGCAAGGGCGTTTTGGAGTTCTGCATTTTGTCAATTATAAGCCAGGGCGAAGTTTACCCCAGCGATATAATTGTAAAAATGAAAGAGGCCAAACTTATGGTGGTTGAAGGAACATTGTATCCTTTGCTCACAAGGCTCAAAAACGGTGGATTGCTTAGCTACTCTTGGGTAGAAAGCACAAGTGGTCCTCCGCGCAAGTACTACAAACTAACTCCGCTTGGAGAAGAATTTTTAAAAGAATTAAAAAAAACATGGGATGAATTGGTTGAACAAGTAAATCAAACCTATCAAAACTCTCAAACAAAATGAATAAGACAACAACAGTAAACATTGGTGGCATGGTGTTTCATATAGAGGAACATGCTTACGAACAATTGAAAAACTACCTGAATGCTATACGCAGTTCATTTACCACAAGTGATGGCCGCGATGAAATAATTCAGGATATAGAAAGCCGCATGGCCGAAATATTTCAACAACGACTTGGTACTATGCGCCAGGTTATTGAAATGGATGACGTTACCAACGCAATGGGCATTATGGGAAAACCCGAAGATTTGGGCGGAACCAACGGGGCAGGTGAAGAAGAGGCTGCATTTGAAAACATACATCCTCTTAAAAGAAGACTTTACCGTGATCCGGATGACAGGGTGCTTGCAGGTGTATGTTCTGGTATTGGGCATCGTTTAGGAATTGACCCTGTGTGGTTGCGAATTATTTTTGTGTTGGTATTCTTTTTTGGCGGTGGCGGTTTACTGGTGTACATCATACTTGCTGTGGTGGTACCAAAGGCAATTACACCAGCTCAAAAACTTGAAATGCGTGGCGAGGCGGTCAATGTTTCATCTATTAAAAAGGAATCAGAATCGCCTTTGGTTAAAAAAGACCCTTCGTTTATTTCACGTTTTTTTGACGGGCTTGGCGATGTAATAAAAGCAATATTCAAATTTTTCTTTTACATCATTGCCGCGTTCTTCGGATTCATTGGTTTGGTAATTATTTTCTCACTTGCAATGGCCTTAATGGCAGTGCTTGGGGTTGGCGGTATCACCATTCCATTGTTTATTTCCGACCATTTCCTGTCTCAAGGTCAACAGTTTTGGGCAATGACATCGCTAATATTCTTAGTAGGCGTGCCTGTTATTTGGATTTTATATTCGTTTATTAAATGGATATTTAAGTTGAATCACTCAAGCCGTCCGTTTAATGTAACAGCAGCCTGCTTGTTTGTTCTTGGTATTATTATGGCATTTTTTACCTCATTTAATGTGGCACGCAATTTTGCCAAAGAAGGAAAATTAAGAACTACCGTACCCTTAACCAATGTTTCTGCAGATACCATATATGTAAAATTGTTAGACAATGCAAAATATGATGACGAAGACAATAGTATTCATATTGGTTTTGCAAGTGGTAATATGAGCGTTACCACAGGCGAAGATTTTATGTTTAATCAAAATGATGTACGGTTTGCAATTGAGAAATCGGCAGGATCCGAATTTGAACTTGTTCAAATTACATCGGCAAGAGGAATTAATGAGCGCGAAGCGATTGATAACGCGCAAAAAATAAATTATTCGGTTGAGCAAAACGACTCGGTGCTTATGTTCAGCGACCGTTTTCCTTTACCTAAAGGTGTAAAATTTCGCGACCAGGAAGTAAAGATGATTTTAAAAGTTCCTGTTGGTAAAACCGTATATTTTGATGAAAGCATAGAAGAAATAATTTTTGACATTGAAAATGTTACCAATACCTGGGATCATCATATGGGGGGGCATTATTGGCAAATGACCAATGAAGGGTTGAAATGTATTGATCACGATTTTTCAAAAGATGATGATGCCAACATTCATTACGACAGTGATGAGGACAAGGATGTTAGCATAAGCATTGATAAAAGCGGAATTAATATTTCGGGTATTGATACCAATGATGTTCACGCCAAGGATGTGAAAATTAAAATTGATGATAACGGCATACATATTAAAGGAAAAGATAAACGCAATCATTAAAGGAAAATATGATGAAGTTGTTTTGTTTAAAGCATTACTTGTGAAAAATTTTAACAGAACAAAAATTATCTTAAGAATAACTTAACGGGAAAGCAATGTAACTAAACGACCTTTGTCCCCGTCTTAATACTACAATTCAATTTACAGCGTTCAAAAAAAATAACAGCGTTGCTGTGTGAAATAGTCTTGCCAAAAAATAACAATTCAACTAATCAATATCTCACTAATTAAAAAACAAAACAAAATGAAAAATCAATTAAAAACAATTGCTGCCGCAATATTAATTGCCAGTGTAGCGTTAAGTACCACAGTAAAAGCACAAGAAAATACAAAGCTAAAAAGCGATGTTAGCGAACAAACAAAAAATGAAATCATGCAACTGAATAAAGATTTGGAACAATCGTTTTTGCATGCCGACCCACTTAAAATAAGTGAGTACTATGATGATGATGCCACAATAATGGTAGACGGAAAAAAAGTTCAGGGTCGTAAAGAGTTGTCTCAATACTGGTCGGGTGTTACTGAGCGAAAAGATATGAAATTTAATATACGTGAAATTGGAGGGCAGGGAAAATACATTTATGAAACCGGAAGTGTAACGTATGCAACAGCAGAAGGAACAGTAACCAAAAACTTTTTGATGCTTTGGAAACGTCTGCCAAATTTTGAATACAAAATATATTTAAACGGTTTAAACTAAGTATAGTCAAATCCGCAAAGAAGTTTTTCATGTTAGGTTAGTTTAGGTTCATTCCCGCATCACAACGGTGGTTGCGGGAATGTTTTTTTATTTTCTATTTTGGCTCAATAAAAAAAGGAAATGAAAAACATACTTAGCATAATTTTTATGATAACTGCTTTAACGGGCGTTGCCCAAACAACAGTTGCAATAAATCAGGGTGAAACCGTTGAGGGTTTTGTAACCCGAATTGCACCGACTGGTGCTAGGCAAATCAAATTTTTGCTGGCAGATAAATTTAATACGTCTACCGAAAAACTTGTGTATTGCTACGCTTTATTTGAAGAAGGAAATATCTTAAATAACACCGATAGCTCACTTTGTTTTTATGTAGGAATATTATCTCCCATTGCAGGTGATGTATTAAAGTACACACAACAAACTTTTAAAACTGTATGTAGCTATAAAAAAAGCACACGGATTGAGACTGCACAAGTGGTTGAAATAAAAAAAGAAAAACGACTTCAAACTTACATTGCTGAACTAGTGCGAGGACCGGGTGGCGTGCCGCGTGATGTAAAACGTACATTTGAGTATAAGCAGGAAATGGAGAAAAACAGCTACAAAGAAAGTTTTATAGAAGTTGAGCTCAAGTAAAAGAAGAGATTTAAAACTAAAACAAACCATAACAATAATTAACAAACTTAAATATGAACAAAGCCCACGAAATAGATTTTAAAATTTACGGTGACGATATGCAAGCCGTAGAAATAGAACTTGATCCGAGTGAAGGAGTGCGTGCAGAAGCTGGCATGATGATGTACATGGAAGATGATATTGAAATGCAAACCAATACAGGAGGGGGTATTTTTAAGGGATTAAAAAGAATGATAACAGGCGAAAGTTTTTTTATTACTAATTACCTGAATCACGGAAGGCAAAAGCGAAAAATTACTTTTGCTGCTCCCTATCCCGGAAAAATAATCAATATTAATCCTGCTGATTTTGGTGGCCGTTTTTTGTGTCAAAAAGATGGTTTTTTGTGTGCAGCAATGGGAATAGAAATAAACATAGCGTTTACAAAAAAAATTGGTGCCGGATTATTTGGCGGAGAGGGATTTATTTTGCAAGAGTTAACAGGTAATGGCAACACATTTATACATAGTGGTGGCACTATTATTAAACGCGAACTTGCACAGGGGGAGCGACTTCGGGTGGATACCGGTTGCCTTGTGGCATTTGCACCTACAGTTGATTACGACATAAAATTTATTGGAGGATTTAAAAATGTATTGTTTGGCGGAGAGGGATTATTTTATGCACAATTAACAGGCCCAGGAGTAGTGTATTTGCAAAGCCTTCCATTTTCGCGTATGGCCGATAGAATAATTGCTGCATCCAGATGGGGTGGGGGTAAGGAACAAAGTAGTGGGCTTGGCGGCTTGTTTGGAAACGTAATAAGTGGTGATTAAAACTAATAGCGAATTGTTTTTTTGTTTTATTTCAAAAATTATATTTGTGCCACCAATAAAATTATAATTATGGAACATCAAATACCAGAGTACGGGATGACACAGGATACAAAAGAAAACACCTTTCTTTACAAAGGAGGAACAGGTGCGTTTACGTTTTTATGGATGCTTATAATAGTATCTTCTATATTCTGTTATTTTTATTTTGGATAAAACCAACTGCCTAATGGTTTTCAGAATTTCCGCTTAACGGCAGCAAAATAGTAAAGGTGGTTCCTTTACTTTCTTCACTTTGCATGTTTAATGTACCTCCATGTGCTTTGGTAATTATGCCATAGCTTATTGACAAGCCAAGCCCTGTACCTTCGCCATACGGCTTGGTTGTAAAAAACGGAGTAAAAACTTTTTCTTTTATTGCATTTGGGATTCCTTTACCATTGTCCTGAATTGTAATTTCTGCTGAACCATCAATTCTTCGTGTTGAAATAATAATTTCAGGAGTATATAGTTGTTTTCCTGTTTCATCCATTGAGGTGCGCTTTTCATGCATGGCAAAAAAAGAATTGTTGAGCAGGTTTAATATTACCCGGCTTATTTCATTTTGAACAATATGAATTAGCGGTAATTCGTTACTAAAGTTTCGGGTAAGTTTACAGGCAAAACCCGGAATGGTTGAGTGTATGGCGTGGTAAGCAAAATTGCTTACATCATGACAAATTAAATTAATATCAGAGGGCTCCTTGTCCATTTTGCCTTTAAAACTATGCTGCAGCATTCCACGCACAATGTTTTCGGCTCGTTTGCCGTGCAGTGAAATTTTTTGCAGATTTTTTGCAATGTCATCAAGCGTTTCTTGCCGCACTCGTTCATTTTTTTCGAGTTTAAGTTCCTGTATCATTTCTTCAGACATGGACGAAAAATTGGTTACAAAATTTAACGGGTTACGTATTTCATGCGCAATGCCTGCAGTAAGCTGGCCAAGGGATGCAAGTTTTTCTGATTCAATTAAGCTATCCTGTGTGGCGTGTAATTTTTTTAGTGTTTCGTTTAACTCATGATTTTTAGTATCTAAATTATTTAGTGCTTCTGATTTTGCAGAGGCAAAAATGTTGTTTACCATAAACAGGATAATGATTATACCAATAAACGAAAGCATATTAAACATATCGAAAAAGTAAGATGTATAATGAGTTGGTAGTTTTACTCCACTAAAATCAACATAAAAAAAAGCAACAGATATTGCAATTGCAACAACAAGCCACACCAAGGCTTGTTTTAAATCAAGCAACAGCAAAGCAAGCATTGGTAATAGCATAACCCAATGATCCATCGGGCCTTTTGAAATGCCACCCGTTGTACATGTTAATGCCATATAAATAATAGCAATACAGGAGATAAGTAAATTTGATAATAACGTAAGCCCAATGCCGTATTTAAGTAAAACAGGAAAAACAGAAAACGCAATTACTGCAGATAGCATCAATATCCACCCCATTTTATATCCAATAACCCAACTCATTATACCATACCCAAATGCAAAAAGGCCTGTAATAAAACAAGTGCCTATAAATAGTTTGCCTTTGCTAAGGCTTAGTCCATCACCTGAAAAGCCGGGAGGAACAAAACGCAAGACGAGATTTTTAAATGTGCTTACGTTCATGCAAGGGTAGTTTTCCTGTTATGTAAAAGGTAAAGATAGATAACATCAAATAGTGCGCAAAAAATGTATAACGATGTAAGAAAATTATTTTCGGGATATTTGGTATAAAACATTATGCCAATAATTCCTGTGCCTGCTAACTTTGTACATGCCACAAATTTTGAATTGCCTTTATATCCTTTTACAAACATCAGGCTGATAAATGCTAGTGACATTACCAGGTTTATAACAAATGAGTCGAGTGGAGCCATAGGCAAATCATACTGTGTAATAAAAAAATATTGTACAGTAAAACTGGTAACAATTCCGGCAACGATGTAAAGGTTAAAGTTGTTTTTCAGATCCAAAAACACCATTTGGTCGCGGCCATATTTAAATAGTCCTAAAAAAATAAATATATCAAGCAGCATCCAAAGCCAGTAGGCAATAACCAAAACAAGACCCATATCAGGAACAAACCATATTGCTGTTGTTATTTCGCAACCAAAATTCAGCAACACGGCAACAATGGGTATATCAAGCGCACGTTTTTCTCTTACTGTAAAATAAAGCATGTGAATGACTTTGATATACGCGGCACACCACAGCGCAGCACCAATGGTAAACAGTGTTATTTGAAATGGGGTATAGTTATTTGTATTAAAGCATGGGTGCTCGGGCTGACTGATGTATTCAAATATTGTCATAGTTAAATGCTGTAACAGTTAGGAATGTTTTTATTTTTTAACTCCGATTCTATTTTTGATTGTTTGCGTATTTGAGGCAAAGCAGTAAGTATATTAAGTATTGAAATTAACAGCCACCCCAAAAAATAAGGGAATAATAAAACAATTAATACCGCTGTCCACCTAAAGCTGTATTTGTTGCTTTTGTTCATGCGGTATCTTAATCGGTCAATCATTTGAAAGGGCAGCAATATAAATGGATTATAAAGATTAAAAATTTTGCATTTCCCTTTTGCTCCATTATAGCCGGTAAAGTCAAGTATGCCGTTTACTGCCCTGCGTGCTGCTTCATTTGCTCCTTCCATGGTAGCAAGGTCTGTATTGGTTTGTACATAGTCTGACGCTAAAAAAAGATTGGGAATGCGTGTATTTGCTTTAGGCCTTTTATCCCATGTGCCTGCTACATTTACCAGCAAAGGCTCTTCGTTAATCAATTCGGTGTTATCCTCACCGGGTTCTGCCGGCTTGCGTTTGGCAATGCTTATGCTGTGATCTAAAAAATAGGTTAGCACATTTCGTTTTTCGTCAAAAGCTAAATTGTTGCATTTTTTTAAACTTTGATTTATTTGCTGAAGCACCTCATCTTTTATTTGCTGTTTACTTTCAGCATCTTCGGCTCTTAAATTGCTAAATCGTGATTTGTTTTTCCAGTCCGACACATCTACCGAAAGAATGTGTTTTATCCGGCTATCAATATTTTGACTAACCCATTGTTTGTCCCAAAATTCAAGTTGCGATATAGATGTTACAGCCCAGTCGCTGTCAGCATAAATAATATGGCCATGATTAATATCCATTTGCTCGGTAATAAAAAACTGAATGCCAGTCATCCACGAAGTGCATTGGGCAAGTTCATTAAAATGCGAAAATGCACTGTCTGCATTCAGCAATTCAGTGTTTCGGTTTAAAATTACTTCTACATCTTCAATTGGCATTGCCAAAATAAAAATGCAATGGTCATCGCCAATTATTTTTTGCTCTTCCTTTCGCTCAACCGTTACGCCTGAAATTTTTCCTTCTTTCAAATGCAAATTCATTACGGTCCATTCTTGTTCAAATTTTACATTAAGGCTTTTAAGGTACTTACTCCATGGATCCATCCAGGCAACTTGTGTAGGACCATTTAAAACCCTGTCGGCACCATACGACCACGGTTTAAGTATATCATAAACCAACTGTATAAAAGTATTACCACCAGTTTTTGTACTCATCTTTTCGGCCTGTGCCGCCACTAAGGTGCGTGTAAGCCCTGCCACAAACAGCGATTTAAAATCATGGCTCCTGGTATCATCATCCTCCATAAACTCTTTCCATGAAGTTCGCTCATATTCTTCATTAATTCTATTGGGGCTGCTTGTCATTAATTGCCAAACCTTTTTTGCAAAAAGCATTTTTTCGCCTTTGTAAAAGTTAAGGCCTGCTGATTTTATTTGCCTGTAAAAACCTATTGCCTGGTATAATGGAGGAAAAGAAGTTGGAAAAAGCAACGGTTTTTTATCATACCGCGCAATCATGCCAACGGGACATTTTTTTAAATTATCAATAACTTTTTTTCCAGTATTATCAACCGGTATGCGCTGCATGGTATCAGTTACATGCTGATAAAAGCCGGGAAAAAATCGAAAACCATGTTCTACCGGAATATCGTGCTGCAGAACTCCTTCGGCCGATCCGGGTTTTTTATCGGTGCCACTGCTTTTGAAAAGGCTTTTGGCTTTGCCGCCAATTTCTTTTTTCTTTTCGTAAATGGTAACGCTGTATCCGCGTTCGGCAAGCTCGTGTGCGGCACTTAATCCTGCCACACCACCTCCCAGAATTATTACTTCGGGTTTGCTCATATGTTCAGGTTTTAGTTGGCTTAAAGATAAGCATTAAATGAAACAGCAAATAAAATTCTTCTTTTGGCTCAATTAAAAATTATATTCGTATATTGTTATTTTTGAAACTTAATTTTACCTCATGAAAAAACGATTGCTTTTAATTTTATTGTGTTCAACATTTGGTTTGGATGCACAGCCACCCACTGTAAAGCTTTGGGATTACAGGTATGGAGGCATTTATGCAGAAGAAATGTATGCTGTAGAAATTACTTCGGATAGCGGATTTATTATGGGCGGGTATTCAGATAGCGACAGCAGTGGTAATGTATCTCAACACACACAGGGCAATACCGATTTTTGGGTAATTAAAACAAACAGATTTGGATTAAAAGAATGGGATAAACGTTTTGGCGGCACCAATGCCGATAAGGTATACGCACTTGTACAAACCAATGATGGCGGATATTTATTTGGCGGCTATACCGAAAGCGACAGTACGGGCGATATGAGTCAACAAAACAATGGGCAAGCTGATTATTGGATTGTTCGCACAGATGCACTTGGAAATAAATTATGGGATAAACGCTTTGGTGGAAGTTTTAATGATTTTATGACATCAGCAATTGCGCTTCCTGGAGGAAACTTTTTAATTGGTGGAACAACCTATTCTGACAGTACAGGTGATATGTCGCATTACTTAAAAGGATTTTCTGACTACTGGATAATAAAAATTGACAGTGCCGGAAATAAATTATGGGATAACAATTACGGTGGGCACGATATGGAAATAATGTCGGCCATGCTGCGCACAGCTGATGGGGGTTTTGTGCTTGGCGGATCCACCTTATCAGATAGTACTGATGATGTATCGCAGGCAACACGGGGTGGAGTTGATTACTGGATAATAAAAATTGATTCAGCCGGAAATAAGCTTTGGGATAAACGCTTTGGCGGAGATTTAAACGACTGGGGACAAGCACTGCACATAGCTTATGATGGTGGGCTTTTGGTTGGCGGGCACAGTTTTTCTGACAATACGGGCGATGTATCGCAGCAAACATTTGGACAAAGTGATTATTGGCTGGTAAAAACTACAGCCAATGGTGTTATGCAATGGAATAGACGATATGGCGGTGATTTAAACGAGCAGGTTTTTTGTAACATAAGCAATACTCTTGATGGCAACTATGTAATTAGCGGCCTTTCATACTCATACATGAGTGGTGAAAAAACCGAAGATAATTTAGGTCCCGAAGAGCCCTGGTACCTAAAAATAAATACCAACGGAAATAAAATTTGGGACAAAACAATTTTTACAAGTGGCCACGAAGAATCAGGACACACATTTCAAACCTATGATAGTTGCTATACAACAGTGATGTTTACACCTGTAGATGTGGGAGGGTATAAAAGCGAACCCACGCAGGGTTTTTATGATTTTTGGCATGTAAAACTTTGCGACAGCGCCCATGTAACCACAACCGAATATTTTTTTGAATCTCAGAAAAACATCGTAGTTATCCCCAATCCGGTATTCGATAAGTTTATTGTATCCGGAATTGAACCACAGGATGCACAAACGGAAATAAAAGTGCATTCAATTTCGGGGCAATTGGTTTTTTCCAAGCCTTATGACGGAAGTAACGAGATGATAAATATTTCTAATTTGCCTAAAGGCGTTTATGTGCTTGAGATAAGAGGAAACAATACTTGTTTCAGAAAAAAAATAATAAAGCTGTAAACAAAATTTTAAAGGCAGGCCTCAATCGCTTTTTTAATGGCTTCAAAGTTTGGCAGGTCGCTTGCATTTTCTAATACTTCGGCATACTTAATTACTCCAATTTTATCTATAACAAATGCCGAACGCTTAGCTACACCTTTCATCAAATTAAACCACTGTTCATATTGTGAGCCGTACGCCAGCGAAATTTCTTTATTAAAATCGCTTAGCAAAGTAAAGTTTAAATTTTGTTCTTCTTTATATTTTTTTAATGCAAAAAGTGCGTCTGTGCTCATACCAATCACTTCGCAGTTAAGTCCGTTGTAATAAGCAATGTCATCGCGTGTGCTGCATAGCTCTTTGGTGCAAGTACTGGTAAATGCAGCCGGAAAAAATAAAAGCAAAACAGTTTTTCCGCGAAACATCTCCAAGGATATTTTTTCTTTTTCGGTGTTACATGCTGTAAACAGCGGTGCGGTGTCTCCAATTTTTAATGTCATAAAGTAAATTTGTATATTTTAATAAGGCGGGTTTTATATTGGTATCAGGGCACTAAAGTAAAGTGGTTTGATAAACGAAACAGGTTTTGCTGCATTTGAGTTGAATTAAAGTTCCTATTATCGGAGTTATGCTCTTTTTGTTAATAAAATATCAAATCTTATTTGTGTTTTTCAGTACAGGAATATACTTTTGCGCGCTCTTTAAAAAAAGAGATGATTCCGTAGCTCAGCCGGTAGAGCATTACACTTTTAATGTAGGGGTCCTGGGTTCGAATCCCAGCGGGATCACACCAAAAGCCCATCGAATAAGTTCGGTGGGCTTTTTTTTATCTATTTTCGGATTCTTTATGCAACGTTTGGGTTGATTTTGTAGTCTTGGTTTTATAACGAAATTATTAAAATAGATTTTAAAAAATATGAGGTTGTTTAGGATAGCTTATTTAACGGTTTTATTACTGATACCTGCATTGCTAATGGCACAACAGGATATACTTACTGCCGGGTTCCAGATAAAACCTATTTTTAGCAGTAGCTATTTTGGTACCGGTCCTCAAAAATTTGAGTCAGGCTTAACTTCCTCTGTTGTTAAGCAAGCATCAGGCTACTGTGCCGGCATGGTTATAAGACGCGGATTTACCAATACCATTTCGGCCGAAACAGGCATTAATTATGTACGCAGAAACTACAAGCTGCAAATTACCGACACTGCCTATACACATACGGCTAAGTATAAATTTATTGGTTACGAAATTCCTCTTTCACTCCTTGTATTTATCCAGCTATCCGAAAAATTTTTTACAGATGTATCGCTTGGTAATTCGTTTGATTTTTATCCAAGTGATATTGAAACACAAACCGATGTGTACTATAACTATGGTGTAAGGCGTGCGTGGTTATCAAACGCACTTATTGCCAATATTGGCTTTGAATACCGAACAGAAAATGCCGGAAATTTTTATCTTGGTGCTTCTTATCATCGGCCTTATAATTACATTTACCAATCAGAGGTTACTTTTATTGACAAACCGTTTTATCCTAAATTCAACAATAAAATATCAGGAAATTATCTTACCATTGACATACGTTATTTCTTTTCTGAAACTCCACTAAAAAAACAAGAGAAAAAGGAAGAAGAGTAGCAGCAAAACATAACACAGATGAAACAAGACGATACAAACATTGAAAAAATTTACTGGACAATAACTGAAGTTGCCGAAATGTTTGATGTTAATGCATCGGCCATCAGGTTTTGGGAGCGAAACTTCGACATTCTTAAGCCAAAAAAAAATCATTATGGCGATAGGGTGTTTGTAAAAAAAGATATTGAAAACCTACGAAAAATACATCACCTGTTAAAAGTGGAATGTTACACCATTGAAGGCGCCCAAAAAAAACTGAAGGAGGAAAAAAACCTTAAACATGTTGATGTTGACAAACTGATGAAAAACCCTGAAGAGTTAAGGAAATATCTAATCAACATTAAAAACTTTATGGAAGAGCTTAAGAAAACACTGAAGTAGAATTTTAATTATTAATCTTCCACCTCATCCTTGTTGCTAACCCTAAACGAAAATGTTTTGTGAATCACAAAACTTAGCACGCCAATACTTATGGCCGATACCGCACGTGCAATGGTTGGAAACCATAAAAATTTTTTGATAAGCAAACTCATAAGTCCATAATTAAGTGCAAGTACACCAAGTGCCACTAATACAAAACGCATAAACTGGTGATACCCTTTTAAATCCGACTCTTTAAATACAAGGTGTTTGGTCATAAAAAAATTTGTTATCAAGCCGCACGTGTACGATAAGATTAATGATGCCGTTGGTGCCGACAATACATACCAGCCCAGTACATCAATGTTTTCTTTATCATAAATAAAATTAAAAGCCCAAAAATACACACCCACATCAACCACTGTTGCAGTAGCTGCAGAAAAAAAGTAGCGTACTACTTTAAGTCTTAAAACACGAAGTGTTAGTTGTTTCAAAGGGTGGTTTATTTTGAATGCTTAATTTAAAACGAAGCTACGGTTTACAAGAAAGATGCAAGCCGATGTTTATTTTGCAGTGGACGAAAATACAGTAAAACAAACACACAGATAAAAATGGATTGTTAACACCAGTGGGTAATTACTAATAAAATTTTTGAGGCAGTAAGTAGTTTTTTACATAGTCGGTAACCCCCTCCTCAAGTGTATAAAACGGATATGGATAACCGATGGATAAAAGTTTTTGCATGTTAGCCTCAGTAAAATATTGGTATTTGTCTCGAATATCAACCGGCATATCAATAAATTCAATATCCTGATTTTTGTTAAGAGCATTAAAAGTAGATACAGCCAAATCATAAAAACTTCGGGCCTTACCGGTGCCTAAATTGTATATGCCTGCATTTTTTCGATGATGCAAAAAGAAATAGCAAACATTTACCACATCTTTTACATATATAAAGTCGCGCAGTTGCCAGCCATCTTTAAATTCGGCCTTGTGTGATTTAAACAATTTTATTTTTCCGGTTTGCAATGCCTGGTTGAAACCATGAAAAACTACAGAAGCCATGCGTGATTTGTGATATTCATTGGGGCCATAAACATTAAAAAATTTTAAACCTGCAAAAAAGTAAGGCTTCTTGTCATTGGCAATAGCCCATTTATCAAACTCGTTTTTTGAATCGCCATAAGGGTTTAGTGGTTTTAGTTTATTAAGCTGCATTTCATCATCATCATATCCATTACCACCTGCACCATACGTTGCAGCCGATGATGCATACACCAGTGGCAAACCATACTCAATACATTTAAGCCAAATGGTTTTTGAATAGTTTAGGTTAAGCTTGTCAAAAACATCTTTATTAAACTCGGTGGTATCGGTACGGGCGCCCAAGTGAAAAATAAATTGTGTGAGTTTATGATTTTTATCAAGCCATTCAGCAAAATCATCACGATGAACTTTTGCAGTAAATTTTTTTCCTTCAAGGTTTGGGCTTTTAGTTTTGATGGTAAAATCATCAACCAATATCAGGTCGTTAAAATTTTCTTCGTTTAGTTTTTGTACCAAACAACTTCCAATAAACCCCGCTGCCCCTGTTACTACAATCATCGTTTTAAAAGTTTAAGCAATTTTTTATTCACTATCTAAAAAAATATTTTTTACCTCTGGCAATAGCTGCTTTTCAAATCCGTTATGCAGCAATAACTCAATTGCCTTTTTTCCTTGGTTTTCCAAATTAACTGAAAAATTATTTACATATAGTTTGATGTGGTTTTTAATTATCTCATCATCCATTTCCTGTGCATGTTGCTTAACAAAAGGCTTTGACTCCAGTGGGCTTGAAAAAGCATACTCAATACTTTTACTTACCATATTGTTTACCTGCCATTTTACTTCGTCAGGAAAACTTCTTTTTACAGCGATACAGCCAAGTGGGATGGGGGTATTAAATTGTTGCTCCCAAAGTTCACCCATGTCAGCAATTTTTTTTAAGCCGCGTTGCGCGTATGTAAACCTGTTTTCGTGTATAATTAGTCCCGCGTCAAAAACGCCATTAAGCACTTGGTTTTCTATTTCAGAAAACAACACTTCTGTTTTGTTTATTGCTTGTGGAGCAAAAATGGTAAGTAATAGATTAGCAGTTGTAAACTTTCCTGGAATTGCAATTTTTAATTTTTCTATTTCTGAAAAAGAATAATCCTTGCTGCTAATAAGCAGCGGGCCACAATTATTTCCTAATGCGCTACCTGCATTTAATATTTGATAAGCCGATGATGCAAATGCGTAGGCATTAAAACTTAGCTTGGTTATATCAAGTTTACCGGCAAGTGCAAGTTTGTTTAATTCTTCTACATCGGCTATGTAGGGAATAAAATTTATTTCACCTGTGTCAATTCGCTTGTTTACCAAAGCGTCAAAAATAAAAGTATCGTTTGGGCATGGCGAAAAGCCAATGGTAATTTTTGACTTCATGCAGCAAAGTTAGATAAGTGCAGGAAACATCATATTTCATCACTTAAAAATGTAAGCAAAAGCTTTAGATATAAATATGTTTATGGCCTTAACATTTTTTTTGTTTGAATATTAAATGCCAAACAGTACTTTAGACAACGCATCAATAAATATGGCGCAGCAATAATTTAAGCCTGTAACAAAACAAAAATTTTTTATGCCACAACAATGTGTTTTTATCCTGCTTCGAATTTCTTTTTTTGTTTTTCTTTATTCCAGCACGGTGATTGCCCAAACTAATAATGCAGAAGTTTTTAAAAATATTATTAATCGGCAAAATAACGATACGCAAAAGATAAAGCTTCTTGTTGCATACAGTGATAGTTTAGTGTTGAATACAGCGTTTAATGAAGCTATGCTTTTTGCTAATGAGGCACTTAAACTATCAAAAAAAATAAATTATGAACAGGGTAAAGGAGATGCTTATTTGCGTATTGGAGTTGCATATAAAATGATTTCGAAGGATGATTCGGCACTTATTAATTACACCCATGCTTTACATATTGCCGAAAACAACAATAACAAATACAGCATAGCTAATACCTATTCAAAATTGGGATGGCTTTATGCCAAAGGTGAATATACTACGGCTATTAATTATTTTTCGAAGGCATTGCCAATTGCCACTGAAATAAAGGATACTGCCCTTACCGGGGTGTGTTACTGGGGCATTGCAGAAAATCTTACTGCGCAGGGAAATATTCCAGAGGCTTTTAATAATGCTTTTAAAGCGCTGCGCTTTTTTGAGCAGGTAAACAATCCCGTTTTTTTAGCACGCATTTATGCATGCATAGGTTACTTATATGACAAACAAAATAAACTGGATGCGGCTTTAAATGCCTATACTAAATCGTATGAATTTGCCATCAGATGCGGAAATAAATTTTTAATAGCTACTGCCAACACATTTCTTGGAGATGTTTATTTCAGTAAAAAAAAATTAGAACAGGCCAAACAAAAAATAACGCTTGCATTTGAAGTTTATAAAGAACTTAATATCAGGTATGGCATTTCCGAATCGTATGAAAAGTTAGGAGCAATTGCTGAAGCAGAAGGGGATGCAGCGCTTGAGTCAGGAGATATTAGCCAAGCAAATAATTTGTATTACCGTGCACTTGATTACTACAAGCCAGCACTTGATTTAAACATTGAAACCGACTGGAAAAATCAAATTGCCGGTGGGTATATAAGTGTAGCAAGCATTTACACCAAACTTAAAAATTACACTGCAGCCGAAACATATATTAAAAACGGCCTTGCACTATCTGAAAAAATTGGCAGTAAGGTTGAAATGAAAGATGCTTTGTTATGTGCATCACGGTTGTATACTGCTAAGGGCGATTATAAAAAAGCACTGGAAAATCATTTGCAGTATATTGTGTATCGCGATAGCCTGGTTAACGAAGAGAACACCGAAAAAACTGTGCAGGTGCAGATGCAATATGAGTTTGATAAAAAAGTTGCAGCAGCTAAAGCCGAACAGGATAAGAAAGATTTGGTACAGCAGGCACAAGTTCAAAAGCTTACGGTGTTGCGTAATGCTGTAATTGTTGGTGCCGCATTATTGCTTTTGTTTTTGATAGGGTTAATAAACCGTTACCGATTTAAGCAGCGCTCAAATAAAGAGCTTGCCGAAGCCTATGAGAATTTAAAAGCAACGCAAAGCCAGTTGGTAAAAACCGAAAAGATGGCAGCATTCGGTGTGATGGCTTCGAGGCTTGGGCATGAAATACAAAACCCATTAAACTTTGTAAATAATTTTTCGGAAATAGGTGATGAGATTGTTGATGAAGTAGCAACAGCTAAAACCGAAGACGAGCGAAAAACGGCTGCCAAAATTTTAAAAACCTATTTGCAAAAAATAAATTTTCATGGCAAGCGTGCTGAAAAAATTGTAAAGCAATTGCAGGAGCATACGCGTGCAGGAACAGCCCAGCAGTTTTTTGAAGAAGATAAAAAAGAAGGCAAGTAGTTTATTTCAAAAATTCTTCTAAAATTAATCCCGAAGCAACATTGTTTTTGTTGGCCATACGCAAATAAAAATTTCCAATGCCAGCGGTACCTGTCATAAAAGCTGGCGAAGCGTTTAATGTTTTGTTTCCGCATGGCCATTCGCGTTCTTTTTCAAAAATGGTTTTGTATCCCAACTCAGCAAATGGTATAGCTTCATTAAAATAATTTTCGTTTTTAAAAACATCAGCAGCTAAAAGCAAAAGCTCTGCATTGCTGAAGTGTCCATGGCAAAGCGAAAAATTTTGTTCCTGTTTAATTGATTGCTTTGCTATTTTGCAAGCATGCATTGCCATAGTGCGTGCTTGCTCTTTACCGGTAAGTTGCCATGCAGCAAGTCTTGCCATACCCATACCGGCAGCACCATAACACCATAACGATTGATATTGCTCATCATCTTCGCCTTGCACGTTGGCATTTACTTCTTCAATGTTTTTCCAGTTGTTTCGTTGGGCATTAAAATGCATGTCTTCGTATGCCAATGACGCTGTGCAGGCAGTTTTAAATTTTTCATCATCGGTAAATTTATATAACAGCGCAAATGCATACGCCATACCTGACGAGCCATGACCAAAACCTGTATGGGGTTTGTGGTTTTCGTTTTGGTAATTCCAACTTAATGTGTTGTTGCTGCTTATTGCGTTTGCCAGCAGATGTTCTGCATAGGTTATAGAAACTTTAATCAAGTTTTTTATATCATGCATTTTTTCAGCGTAAATAAAAAGTGGTATAGCTCCAGCTAAACCATGCATAATATCGAATTGAGCTGTTTCAACTTGCTGAACTTTTATTTGTTCAAGCAGTGTTGTTGCTTTTAAGAAATGCTCGTTGCTATTAAGTTGTTCGGCAGCTTTTAGCAATACATACGCCAATCCTGCTTTGCCTGTGTAAAATGCAATTGAATTTGGGTTTTCAATTTCATCAGCGTTTTGCAACGATTGTTTAATGGCTCCTTGTGCTGTAGTAAGAAATATTTTTTCGCCTGTAATGCTGTAAAGATTAAACAGAAAAAAAGCAATACCGGAAGTGCCTTCATAAAAAGTAAAATCCATCGGACGAAAAATTTCTCTGCCATTTTCATTATTCGTACTGTGAAGCCAATTGCATTTGCCATCATACGAAATTGCATTACTGCACAGGCTTATTCCTATTTCATTTGCTACAGCAGTGTATTTGTTCATTTGTTCGGTATTCATGTAAATGTGGCAAGCGAAAAACAGTATGGATATGCCGAGCCCGGGTTAAGATGCATGGCCGAAAGATTATAGCCGGCTCCTTTTATTTTATCAGTAATAAACTGCACGTATTGCGATTGATTTAATTTTTGAGAAAGACATTCAAAAATTGCTTCGGCTATTATATTACACCGGCTTTCGCCAAAACTTAATGTGTTGTTTGGATTTTCGGCAAACGAAAAGCCATTGGCCAATGGCAATGCAAACAACGGAACTTGCTCACGCAAATGGTTTTTAATTTGGGGAATTATTTTTTCGAGCAATTGCAAGCCCGATGAAAAATAATGATTGGCTAAATACAACACAGCCGAATCGGTACGAATATAATGGTTGGGATTGGCACAGCACTTAAAACTAAAACCTATTTTAAATGCGTTAAACCAATGCGTAACAAGTTTGATAAGTGGCACAGCCCCTTGGGGCTGCAAGTGAAAATAAAACCGTACAAGAGGATGTTCAGTTCCTGTGTTTGGGGTGGTGCCATGCACAAAATGAAAATAATTTTGGTCAGAATTTACAGGAATGTTTGCAAGCACGCTGTAATAATCGGCACGCTCAAACTGGTTTTTCAATTCATCGTACTCAGCCAAAAAATAACCGGGCGCAAGACGAATCACTTCCGATTGTTTTTGGAAATAAGAAATACCATTGCTTTCTTTTTCAATTATCCTCCACCCACTATTTAATGTTGGAGCAGGGTGATAGGCGTTAAATAAATTATTTTTAAAAGCGGTAACCTCTGTTTCGGAAAACACAGGTTTTGACAAGAGTGTGGCAGCGCTGTAAAATTTTTGATATGCAACGGATGATATTGTTTGCACAATTTCTTTTTTCCTGCTTTGAGCTGAATTGTAAAAATTATTTTCGATAACAATACCTGCAAACGATAGCTGCCCGTTTTTATTAATGCTAATGGCATCAGCAATTTCTGAAAGTATGTTTTCAGTTGTTTTCATTTTATTCAATTGATAACAGATCTTTTGCTGCCTGTTGTGGCTTAAGCAAAATATTTAAGCTCATCTGCAAAGTTTTTAGCTGATTGGGCATAAGCTGTTGCTGGCTGCTTGCAGCTTCATACGATGTTTGTATCATGCGAATGGCAGCATAGTTCATGCATTTGTTTAGCAATCCATTTTTATCTGTAAATATAGTTGCCATGTTTTTGGTATAAATATTCCAAAAGTGTTTTATAGACGGTTGCATGGTATCAAGCTTTTTATTTTCGGCACCTGCAAACTCTATCCACCATGTTAAAAATGATTGCAGTACACCGGCAACATCCCAGCAGGCATCGCCCATGTCGCAAATTTCAAGGTCAATTAATTTTAGTTTGTGATGTGTATTGTTTTTGTCAATCAAAAAATTTGCAAACTTAATATCTCCATGTATAAGGCAGTTTATTTCCCAGTCATCTTTGTTTTTATTTATCAGCTCAATATAGTTGGTATGTTGGTTTACAAGGTCAACAAGTTCTTTGGTAGCAGGTGAGGTAACATTAAGGACAGCAGTTTTTCCTTTTTCGATTTTAAAAACCCATGGAATAAATTTTGAAAACAAACTGCCGGCCTTTGATGATTTTATTTTTGTGAAAGTAATGTTGTGCATTGCCGATAGTGCATTTGCCATTTCTTCTGCAATGAAAATATCTATATTTTGGTTTTCCATCATCATGCGGTGCATATCAAAAGAGTCGGGCACCGATTGCAGAATTAATATGTTGTACTGCGGGTTGTAATCATAGTACTTGCACAGTATGGGTTTAAGTGGTGCAAACAATTCGTCATTATTAGCAAGCCAATAGCAGTTGGCTTCGCTGCGCAAGGTTTGTGTTTGTTCCGAAAAAAAATTACCCGATTGTTTGATAAAATAACCGGGTTTGTTTTTGCGGGATACAATAAAATTACGGTTACGGCTTGATTTGCGTTGAATGGTTGTATGATGGCTTAATGCATCATTGCCATCAATAAGCCCTCGGAATAAAAGATAATGAATTACGCCTTGTTCGGTTAGTATCATACATGCATTACTAAAAAAACAAGGCGCTGTTAAAAATTACCAACGCCTTGTTTTAAAAATGTGTTTTAAAAATTATCCAGAATAGGGGTCGTAGTTACCGGTGCCATAATATGTTTGAAAGCCGGGGTCGGTATAGTAGTCGTAATTATTCCAAACGCATGTACGTGTGGGCCGAGGGCAGGTTTTTGATGTAGGCCTAAAAACATCTGGTGGTGGAAAGGTGCATGTTTTTGTTGTTGGCCTTGGACACGTTGCGGTTGTAGTAATTATAAATTCGGTGCATGTTTTTGAAGTTATACCACCCGGAGCAGGAAATGTGTATGTTTTTGAGGTAATACCCCAGGCAGCAGGAATAGTGCATGTTTTTGAAGTTATTCCCCACTCTTCAGGTTGGGTAGGATGGGTAAGTGCACCTTCAAAATAATCCTTCTTGGCATCGTAATGGTAACTGTCATTGCCATGAGAAACTTTTGCATCACCTTTTACCCAAATAGCACTTCCGCCTAATGAGGAATTTTGCAATGGCTCCTGATGAATTACATCATCGGCATTAACTTCTGAATAGTCGCCAAGTGAAGCATCATGATAAATACGTATGCAACCATCATTGGGCGAATTGCCTACAAATCCGGTAAGCGCAACTTTTTGCTGTGGGTCTTTTGAGATGTCGTTAACCTTGCTAACGAAATCATCGAGTTTGATTTTCTTGATGTCCATGATTAATAAGTTTGGTTAATAATTTAGGGTTCTCAATAAATAATTGCGGTTAGCAATTATGTGGTAAATATAATTGTTAAATCAGAAAAACAAAAAAAAATAACACAGATGATAGCTCCTTTTTTTTAAAAAACAATGCAAAACATTATCAATCACATTTGATATAGATATGAAAACGAAATCTACTAATGGATAGGTTTAGAAACCAGCACCACAAAATAACTTACGTGTATTAATAAATTAAAAAATGGTTTAATGTTATAATGTAAACACTCTTGAAACATTAAAGCCAATTCTGATACCGGCATTATCCCATTTGGTATTTGAACGGGTCAGGTATTGATTATCGGCTATACCAAATGAGTTGGTAACATGAATTTGAAAAACATGCCCGCCTGTTTCTATTTCAAAACCTATACCCATGCTGTCATAATAGTCGTTTTCTGAGTAATCGCTAACCCCTCTCCAGGCATATTCAAATGTCATAGCAACACTTCTTGAAAGCATAATTCTAGTAAGAGCTGTTGCTCCGAAAACATCGTTATTATCACGGGCATGGTCAACCAAATTGTAGTGAGCAAACCATCCGCCAAGTTGTAAAGAAAAACGGCTGTTAAATTTACGAGCCACCAATAATTGATTTACAAAAGATAGTCGATTTGAAAAATACTTGTATTTGTCAAATCCGTTTCGGTCTTTATTCGGATCTTTTTGTGCGGTATAAAAACCTGAAGCCATCAGGGTTAATGACACAGGCATGTTGTTGTTAACAGTTTGGCGCAAAAGCCTGTATTTTAAAAATCCATCCACCATTTTTTCAAAAGATGAACGTCCTACGCCTGCCATTAATCTTCCATTGTAGCTGTATTCAAGTGCAAGCCTTATATTGGCAGGTCCATCAATTCCCCACGCATTTTCTGATCCGCTGTTTATGGATCCAAAACGGTGCGAAATCCTAACATCCAAGGTGCGAGGCCCAAGAACTTCGATAGTGGGGCAGTTAACAAGTCGGGTTGATTTAAAAGTACCAACTTTTATTTCTTTTTTTAAAAGTTGAGCCGTATCAATTAAGCTCATTAAATCCTGCGAAAAACCAACGCCTGGTTTTATTAATAAAAATAGGGTAAGAAATACTCCAATAAATCTTAATTTAAAATCAGTTGTTGAGTGCGCCATGATTAATCCAGCTTTTTATTTTGTTAATTGAACATTCGTCAAGCATTCCACCTCCTTCGGGCATAGAAATAAAATTAGGGTCGTGGGTAATGCTACCAAGCAACGAACCATCCTGAACCACTGTTGATACATCCGTATAATTATCAAGATTTATTAAACTGGCGGTGTTGCTATTGCGATGGCAATTTTCGTTATCGGCACCGCAACTATTAATTAATAAAGGCGCTATATCGGTTGAATATGAGATTACATTGTTAATCGTGTCGCAACTTCCTGGTTCAGGTAATGTTGGGTTTAATTCGTCAGTATTATCATAATAGCACGATGTAAAAAATAAAATAAAGGATAGCCAGGCAACAATTTTTTTTGTTTGCATATCAGTTGTTTTTTGCTCCTTGTTCAATCCAAACATAAATATATTTTAACTCATCATTGGTTAGTTGCGGATAATTATCGGGGGGCATGTTTTCTTCGGCTTCATTTACCAGTGATTTGTAAAGTCCGCTTTTATGGGCCCTGCCCGGTTCTACCTGATTCATTACCTGATCGTATGTTATTAAAGGAAATTTACCTCCAGACTCGCTATGACATCCGCTAAATGTACAGTTGGACGACAAAATAGGAGATATGTTGTTTTTAAAACTTACTTCAGGCAATCCGGTTAAATCGGGCTCGCGCCTGCATGATATTGCTGCTAATACAATAATTGTAAAAATAAATATTGCAGCATTAAATTTTATATTCATAAAAGAAATAAGAAAAATTAAAGTTGTAGTTTGTAGTTACAGCCGCAAATGTATGTCATTTATTTATTTAGATTAAATGATTTATATCACAGCATCAATTGATCATTCTAAAAAATTTATTTTATAGAAAAATATAAATACCAACGTTAGAACAAAAAAAGCCCAATAATTTAGGGCTGATGTAGTTTCACAGTCTCCTGCCTCTTTTCGGGCAGGGACTGTGAAACGGGTTATGAAAACGGAATATTGATAGATAAGAAAAATTATAATTGTGAAATTAAAAATGTAAAACCCCAAATGTAAAATGTAAAAGTTACCAACCCATACAACCTTTACCCGCAAAATTGCATCTGTATATAAAATGCCAGGTGTGCGTGTGTTATAATTTTAAGTAAATTGTCAGTGGCAAAAAAAATTGCAATGATTACTACAAAACAAATTATAGGCACAAACACAGCAGCAGTTGCTTTGGTGGCTATGGTTATTATTTTTTTTACCGGCTGCAAGCCCGACAAATGGGTTGAAACCCTTACCAAGACCACACCATGCCAAAAGAAATGTACGACTACGGCTATTTTTTACCCGGTACGTATTGGGTGTATGAGGATAGTGTAAGCGGGGCTATTGATAGTGTGTGGGTGTATGATGCATACAAAGAAATTGACACAGTATCATCAAGTTCATCTAACGGGCTTGACCCGGGTATTTATGATTGGTTTAAAATCAAAACCCGTAGCTCCTATTTTAATGCAGATTATTATTATTGGAGTAATTCTTCAAGAGTTACATCTGATGGTTTCTATCAGATAAGAAGAGAGAAAATTTCTACTGGGAGTGTCTTAGAAAATATAACCATGATTTACCCCCCCCCAAAAAAATTAATAAAGAACTCGGTTTGCAAGAGAATATTATTTCCGTTAAATGTTTCATAGATAACTTTTATTATAATTCCACTTCTTATTCTGAAGTTATAGTAATCAATCAGGCTAAAGATCAAACTGAAGATAAGCTAAACACACTTTTCTATTTCGCAAACAAACAAGGAATTATTAGAAAAGAGATTTTATCTAATAATCAAATTTGGAACTTGGCTAGATCTAAAATAGAGCAATAAAAAAAGTACACAATAAAAACTTAACCAACATGAAAAAACACATCCTACTCTTGCTACCATGTTTGCTATGGTGTTTCGAATTATTCGCACAAACCGAACAATTAAACCATCAAAAGTATTGGAACTACAGAGAGAAATTTAAAAAATATTTTGTGGTTTCACCAGGTCGTTTCGCTCTTTTGCGAAACCCCTGTCAGGTTATGAGTAAGCAGACAGCTAAAGTAATTGAATTATCTTTCGCCATTAAAACTGAAATATGGCAGAAGTATTATCTCCACTGGAGGCGGTCAGAGTTTATCATATTTATAACTACGCTATAGGTGCGGATAATTTTTTTGATTCGGATTTTATGGAAAATGGACATTACCACCCGGTAATAGTATGTTTAAGTTTTACCTACAGGAATACAGGGTAGGGTACACAAGCCCTGTAACTACCCTTTTTTCTTTCCAAACTCTTTCATTACATCAACAAGTACCGTTACACTTTCAAGCGGCAGTGCATTGTACATGCTGGCACGGAAACCGCCAACACTTCGGTGGCCTTTTATACCCACAATACCGGCTGCTTTTGTCATGCTCAAAAATTCTTCGTCAAGCGCTGCATCTTTTAACAGGAAACATGCATTCATTGGCGAACGGTCTTCAGGTGCTGCTGTCCCTACAAACAATGGGTTGCTGTCAACTTCACCATAAAACAAATCAAACTTTTGCTGATTTATTTTTTGCATTGCACCAACGCCACCCAGATCTTTTAACCATTGTAAAACATGCATACAAACAAGTATTGCAATTACAGGAGGTGTGTTGTAAAGCGAATCATTTTCTAAATGAGTTTTGTAATTGAGCATGGTTGGCATTACACGGGTTGATTTGCCAACGGTATCCTTTTTAATTATTGCTAATGTTACGCCTGACGGGCCCATGTTTTTTTGTGCACCGGCATATATCAAATCAAATTTTGAAACATCAACCGGGCGAGAAAAAATATCGCTGCTCATGTCGCAAATAACTGGAATGGGCGAGGAGGGAAACGATTTTACCTGTGTGCCATGTATGGTTTCATTTGAACAAATGTGTATGTAATCACAATCAGAAGGAATGGAATAGCCTTTAGGCTGGTACGAATAGTTTTTGTCTTTGCTTGATGCAAGAACATTTACTTCGCCAAAAAGCTTTGCTTCTTTAATAGCTTTGTTGCTCCATGCACCTTGGTCGAGGTAGGCCGCCTTTTTGTATAAATAATTCATAGGCACCATGGCAAACTGTGTGCTTGCCCCGCCTTGTACAAAAAGTACTTCGTGCGTATCGGGCACACCTAATAATTCTTTTACAAGCGATTTTGCTTTTTGAAGCACGGCTTCAAAATCTTTACTGCGATGGCTTATTTCCATCACACCCATTCCAATGCCGTTAAAGTCAATAAGGGCTTCTTGTGTTTTTTTAAGAGCTATTTCGGGAAGAATGCCTGGTCCGGCTCCAAAGTTGTGCTTTCTCATAAGAGTATGTTTGAAGTTTGAAGTTTGAAGTTTGAAGTTTGAAGTTTGATGTTTGATGTTTGATGTTTGATGTTTGATGTTTGATGTAAACAGGGTGCTAATTTATGCGATAGGATGTTTCAATCGAAATAAAGTAATTAAGTATTTCATTCAAGTGGATACTTTCTTTGCCATAATCACTGTCGGGTTCTTTTAATGTTCTTTCTTTAAACTTCTCGCCTTTAATGGATGATTTATTTAAATAGCTTGACAGGCGATTGATTTTTCTGGCAATAGTTTCCGCAAGAGAATATGCTTTTTCGAACTCGTCTTTTGAAATATATTTTCTCATTAATACCCGGTATAATTGAGAGCGAACTTCACCAGTTGAGCCTTTTGAATAACTTAAAAAATTAACAAACTCGTTTCTGCTTCCTCTTTCAAATCCCTCAGCAATGTTATCCATTACAGAACCTGAAGAGCTATCTAATTGATTTTTTAATTCATAGTTTGTGATAAAACCTTCTCTGTTTATGTAAGTATTTATCTGTGCACAAAGTTCATAAGCAAGTTGCCAAATTTCAAGATCTTCAAATTTAGATATAGTTGCCATTTTTTTCAAACATCAAACAACAAACCACAAACATATCATTTCAAATCCGAATCCTTAACAAGTTTTGCATTCTTGTTACCATCCGTATTATTCTGATTTCGCATTTCAATATTCGGTTTTCCGTTCCACTTGGCTTTTTTCCAAACAAAGGCATCTAATGTAAAATCAGGGCCGTAAAATTCTTCCATTCCTTTTTGTGATGATTTGGCCGGAACAATATGGTCAAACACAATTTGTTTTTTGCGCTTGTAATATTTCAGGCTCATGGTTGCTGTTGCATTGTATTCGAAAATAATTCTATAGCTTTTAGCTGATGAACCCATAGGCAACATTTTACCTTCTGACAAAAACAGTTTCATCCCAAATATTGGAGCATCTTCTTCAAACGATAAAACATCAATTAGTTTCATGGTTGTTTTGGTGTTATTACCACGCCAGCCAAGTAATGTGTAAATTTTTTTTCCGTTTGCCCTGCCCGGTATAATGGTATAGTAAACAGCGCCAAACCAGTTAGCCGCATTTAGTTGCTGCAGCACGGCACTTTCTTTTTCCCACAAACCTTCGGTAAGTTTGTAGTTGGTTACCAATTTCTTTTTTGCATTATACACCTGCAAGTAGCCAAAAAATTTATAGGTGCCGGTTTCAAACACAGGCATTACCCATTGGTAAAATCTAAAAGCCTTGTCGGGTGATGTAAGTACCGAAATGCTTTTTGCCGAATCGAAACTTGTTTTAAACGATTGTGGATTTTGAAGAACGGAGTCCATTAGTAAAAGCAACCGTTCATTGCAACTGTGCTTTACCGAATCGCTTCTGCCTTTAACTACCGAATCAGAAAGCATTTTAATTTCGGACAAATTAATTACGCTTTGGGCTGACGAAATACCCAACGACAGAACGAATACAAAAGAAAGAATGCTTTTCATCATGTTTTGTTTGATGTTTGAAGTTAGTGGTTTGATGTTGGCATATCGCTTAAAAAATTTGAGGTTTGAAGTAATACAACCTCAAACCTCAAACCACAAACTTCAAACTTTTATTGTTTAGCCGTGCATGCTTGTTTTTTTGCCAAGCAAGGTTTCTTTTGATTCACGGTAATCTTCGTCATCCACACAGCAGTCAACAGGGCAAACCGATGCGCACTGCGGTTCGTCATGAAAGCCAACACATTCGGTACATTTATCGGTAACTATATAATAACGATCCATTGCAACAGGTGGTTGTGGAGCGTTTCCGTCCACTTCGGAACCGTCTAATTTTTTAAACATTCCTTTTACGCTGGTTCCGTCAGAAAAGCGCCACTCGGCACCACCTTCGTAAATTGCGTTGTTTGGACACTCGGGCTCGCAGGCTCCGCAGTTTATACATTCGTCAGTAATCTTTATTGCCATAGTTTTGTGCTGTTATTTATGTTGTTCGCAAATATAGAAATAAGTTTGAAAGCCCCACCAATCTCCCCGAAGGGGAGGCTTTAAAACGAGATGTTTATTTTAAAGTTGTTTTATGATAAATTTAGAAAGAAGAATTGATGCTTTTGTTACGCTTGGCAATAAAATAAGTTTCCTTATTGATAATTTTGAGAAGGAAGAAAAGTTTTTTTCTGTTCTGCGCCAGGCAAATGTTGCCAATAAGTGGTTTATAATTCCTAATCAGATTAAAGCATTAAAAGCCATCTCAGCAATGCTGAATGAAAATGATTTGAAGCAATGGATTTCTAATTATCCACAACTGAAAACAGAAAACAGTAAACCGAAAACAGTTGGTGTTGTCAGCGCAGGCAACATTCCCTGTGTTGGTTTTCACGATTTGATGTGTGTGCTTGTAAGCGGACATAATTTGCATTTAAAACTTTCGAGTGATGATGCAGTGCTCATGAAATTTGTTGCCGAACTTTTAATGGAAATAGAATCTGGGTTTAAGTCAAAGATTTTTTTTGCTGATAAAATTAAACCTGCCCGGTCGGCAGATGGGGATGTTGATGCAGTTATTGCCACCGGTTCTAATAATACAGCCCGGCATTTCGAATATTATTTTAAAAACATTCCGCACATCATTCGTAAAAACCGAAACGGTGTTGCTGTGCTTACCGGAAATGAAACCAAGGAGGACTTAAAAAATTTAGGCGAAGATATGTTTGCATACTTTGGATTGGGCTGTCGCAATATTTCAAAAGTTTTTGTCCCGAAAGGGTATGTGTTCAACACTTTTTTTGAAAGTATTGAGCCTTTTGGAAAAGAAATGATGGAGCACAACAAGTACATGAACAATTACGATTACCACAATGCGCTTTTTTTGCTTGAGGAAATCCCATACCTCACCAACAACTTTGTAATTGTAAAAGAGGATGCCGCTTTTACATCGCCTGTTTCGGTTTTGCATTATCAGTTTTATGATGATAAGCAAAGTTTAAAGGATTTGCTTGCCCCGAATGCGGAAAAAATTCAATGCATTGTTTCAAACGAAAAAATCCTTGGCAGTGAAATAAATTTTGGCAAGGCTCAGTGCCCTTTCATAAGCGATTATGCCGATGGGGTTGATACCATGAAGTTTTTGATTGAAGGATAATTTATTGTTTTTCGTAAGCACCCAAATCAGGGTTTGTTCCTTTAACCCGGTCTTCTCCATCCAAATCTTTTAAAATAGGTGGCGTTTGAATCAGCACTGCATCGCCCGCATCCACGCATGGCGATGAATCTGAAAAATGATAATCGTTTTCATTTGTGTTTTCAAACTGAGGGTCTAAGTTTTTAAGCGCATTTATAAAATGGCTGTTGCTGATGTTGGTTACGGTTTCGTCAACCTTAAACAGGCAGTTTTTAAAATCATACACATCATTGGCCGAGTCAACCAAATCAATTTCAATTTCATTATCGGTGTTGCCGTAAATAATAGAATTGCTGATGTGCGCCTCCAATGGAATGTGAATGTTGTTTACACCATCGCTAATAAAGTCATTCATAAAAAATGTTGGAGTGCTTCGCTGCTCGTACCTCCAATAATTTGCAAATGTGTTTTGCCTGAAAGTATAATCTCCACCTTGCGTTACGGCTGTGCAATAGCTGCCGCTGTTTGCCACCACACAATTGTCCATATCAATTTTAAATGTTTTGGCATAAAGGCCAATGCTGTTGTTTTTAATTATGGTATTGGTAAGTTTTAAGTTAGATGGTTCGTTAAGTGGGTTATAGGTTTCATTCCAGGTGTCTTCGGCTTGTATGCCTATAAAACTGTTTTTTACTACGGCATAGTTAATTGAATTACTTCCTTGCTCGTTTATCCAAATTCTGTCCCATTGGTTGGGCACATCGGTGTACGTTTGCTCAAGCCGCGTTCCCTGAAAAGTTACCGGATGGTCTTTGGTTCCTTCAACCTGCAAATTTCCGTAGCGGTAAATCCACAAACCCGAATTGTTAAAGAAATAAATTTTTGTTCCTTCTTTAATTTTTAAAGTGGTGCAACTGTCAACCACGGCATAGCCATACACCACATAAGGTTTAATGCTGTCCCACTCAACCACCGTGCCGCATGTTACATTATTACCACCAACAATGGAATAAGGAAATCCGCTGCCGTCTTCAAACTTTATGGCCTTGTCGGGAACAATAAAATGCGCATCCTGCCCAAATGCAACCAAATCAACATCCTGTATGTTTCCGTTTAACTCAAACAAAATAGAGTCGGTAACCAAAAAAGGAGTGTTGGCATTTGGGTTAGGGTCAATGGTAACTTCAATAAAAATCCACAGGCTGTCTTTGGCTCTAATTTCAATATCGTTAAACGAATTGCCGGGCAGGCCGTTTACATTAATGCGGTAATAAGACGATCCGCCTTTTGCCAGCCATATCCTTGAAATATTTACAGGCTGGTTGTTGTTATTATAAACCAATAAATATTGTGTAGTAGAACCCACCGAGGTAAAAACGGTATCAAACAAAATAGTGTCTTCCGAAAAATCAAGCCTTGCCGATGAATCGGTAAGCACCGAATCTTTTTTACAACTGATAACAATAAACGTAAGGAGGATAAGAACTACTTTAACAAAATCATTTAATCTCATGTGGGCAAATTTAAGTTAAACATCCACGAATAACGAATTTATACGAATATACCAATAGAACGACAGAGATGTAAACGATGAAATGATTTAAAAAGTATTGGAACAGGCAATGAGTAATTAACAGACTCCACATTCGCATATTCGTATAAATTCGTTATTCGTTGATACCCCTTGTTAAAATCAAAAATTGTTTTACTTTTGCGCTCCCAATTCATAAAAACAGATAATTATATAATACAATGAAAGCTGATATCCATCCAAAAAATTACCGTATGGTAGTGTTTAAAGACATTTCGTGCGACTATGCTTTTTTAAGCAAATCAACAGCCGAAAGCAAAGAAAAAATCAAATGGGAAGACGGAAATGAATACCCGTTAATAAAACTGGAGATTTCAAACATGAGCCACCCTTTTTATACCGGCAAAATGAAACTTGTTGATACAGCAGGTCGTGTGGATAAATTCCGCAACCGCTATGCTAAGGCAACAAAAAAATCGGCAAACACTGAAGAAAAATAAAAACTGTATTTTTACCGTTATTAAAGTCCCTTTTCATTAAGGGACTTTTTTTTTGATTTAATTTTGAAACCGATTTAACAGTTTCATTTAACTGCAAACATCAAACATCAAACAGTTTTTATGTCTTCAATTATTCTATTTGACGTAAACAGGGCCGAACTTCTCCCCTTTACTTTTTTTCGTCCCGTTGCCGAAATACGTTGTGGCATACTAACCTTACGGGAAAAGTGGGAATTGCTTTCGGGCCTGAAATGTTTTTATAAAACCGAAGACTACTTGTCGGAAAAGTACCCATTAACTTCACGCGATTCCAATATTTTAATTGCCGGTAATGTAATTGCAACAGAAGAATTGTGGAACGAAATAAAAAATCTTAAACCCAACGAAAAGCTGGTCTTTGAGGATAAATTAATTGCTGCCCACACCAGTGAGAAAATTTCTTCGGCAACCGACATTAAACTGCAAACTGCAAACTGTAAACTGCAAACTATAAACACCAAACCACAAACCATTTCCTTCCCCTGGGATATTTTTTCTAAAAACGATTTTGCTATTCGCGAAGACTTTAAACTGTTAACGAAAGGAAAAAAATCAAAGGCAGTAAGCGCAACAAATAAAATTGTAGGCGATGCATCGCTGATTTTTTTAGACGAAGGTGCCGTGGTTGAGTGTTCGGTTATAAATTGCAAAACAGGCCCCGTATATATTGGTAAAGATGCTGAAGTAATGGAGGGTGCCATGGTTCGCGGCCCGTTTTCATTAGGCGAACATGCGGCACTAAAAATGGGAGCCAAAGTTTATGGCGCCACCACCATAGGCCCTCATTGCAAAGTAGGAGGAGAGGTTAGCAACTCGGTACTATTCGGATATTCAAACAAAGCGCACGATGGTTTTTTAGGAAATTCTGTTATTGCAGAGTGGTGCAATTTGGGTGCTGATACCAATAACTCCAATCTTAAAAACAACTATGGCGAGGTAAAGGTGCACAGTTATGCAAATCAAAAGCAAACAGGTACAGGATTGCAGTTTTGTGGGCTAATGATGGGCGACCATAGCAAGGCAGGCATCAACACCATGTTTAACACAGGCACTGTTGTGGGTGTTTGTTCCAATATTTTTGGTGGAGGTTTTCCACCCAAGTTTATTCCATCATTTGCATGGGGAGGGTTTGAGAATTCTGAAATATTTAAAGTTGAAAAGGCAATAGAATTAGCCACCGAAGTTTACAAACGGAGAAGTTTACAGTTTAACAGCATCGAAACTAAAATTCTTAACGCAGTTTTTAAATTAGAGATAAAGAAGTGACAAAAAATAAGTGGCATGGCTATTGAAAAGTAGTAACCTGTTACAATTTTTAAAATTATTCTGACAAATTGACCAAATCACATGTTCGAAAACGAAAATAAAAATCCTATTCTGATAGGAGGAATTTCAGACGATGAACCTGAGTTAATTCCTCTTTTATCCAGTGAAGACGAAGAACAAATTAACAAGGAGAAAGTGCCTGAGGTGCTGTCAATTTTACCGCTACGTAATACAGTTTTGTTTCCGGGTGTGGTAATTCCTATTACGGTTGGCCGCGATAAATCCATTAAACTTATTAAAGATGCTTATAAAGGCGATAAAATAATTGGTGTAGTTGCGCAAAAGGACACCAACATTGAAGACCCAACCTTTGATGATTTAAATAAAATAGGAACGGTAGCGCATGTAATAAAAATGCTGCGAATGCCCGATGGAAACACCACCATTATAATTCAAGGCAAACGCAGGTTTTCATTGGTGGAAATGACGCAGAGTGAACCATATTTAAAAGCCCGTGTTCAAGCGCTGAATGATCAAATGGCTCCTCCCACTGAAAAAGAGTTTACGGCAACGGTAGATTCTTTAAAAGATATTTCAAACCAGATAATTCAGCATTCACCTCAAATTCCAAGCGAGGCATCCTTTGCCATTCGCAATATCGAAAGCCCCGGCTTTTTAATAAACTTTATTTCGAGCAACATGCAACTGGATGTTGCAAAAAAACAAGAGCTGCTTGAGATAGTTGACATTAAACTTCGCGCAACAAAAGTGCTTGAGTACTTAACACAGGAGTTGCAAATGCTGGAATTAAAAAATCAAATTCAAAGCAAGGTAAAAGTTGATTTGGATAAACAGCAGCGCGATTATTTTTTGCATCAGCAATTAAAAACCATACAGGAAGAATTAGGAGGGATGACGCCCGATCAGGAATTGGCCGAGTTAAAAGAGCGTGCAAAAAAGAAAAAGTGGACGGAGGCAGTGGCTGCAGTTTTTAAAAAAGAAATAGATAAACTGGGACGAATAAATCCCGCAGCTGCTGAGTACTCTGTTACGTTAAACTACCTCGATTTACTTCTTGAATTACCATGGGGAGAATTTACCGATGATAATTACGACATTAAACATGCGCAACAAATTTTAGACGAAGACCATTATGGTTTGGAAAAAGTGAAACAGCGCATACTTGAATACCTTGCAGTAATTAAGCTCAAGAAAAACATGAAATCGCCCATCATGTGTTTGTATGGCCCTCCCGGTGTAGGTAAAACTTCATTGGGTAAATCTGTTGCGCGGGCACTTGGTCGTAAATATGTACGCATGTCGCTTGGAGGCTTGCGCGATGAAGCTGAAATAAGAGGCCATCGTAAAACATACATTGGTGCCATGCCAGGCCGCATCATGCAGAATTTAAAAAAATCAAAATCATCCAATCCTGTTTTTGTTTTGGATGAGATTGATAAACTTACCAACGATTTTCATGGCGACCCAAGTTCGGCATTGCTTGAAGTGTTAGACCCTGAACAGAATAGTACATTTTACGATAACTATGTGGAGATAGATTATGATTTATCAAACGTGCTGTTTATTGCCACTGCAAATAACATAGGCGCTATACAGCCTGCCTTGCGCGATCGCATGGAGATAATTGATATCAGTGGTTATACGGTTGAAGAAAAAATTCAAATTGCAATTAAGCATTTAATTCCAAAGCAAATTGAAGCACATGGTTTAAAACCAAAAGATGTTCAGTTTCCTAACAATGTTATTGAGTTTATAGTTGACCACTATACCAGCGAAAGCGGAGTACGGAATTTAGAGCGTAATCTTGCTTCCGTTATAAGATCAACGGCTAAACAAGTTGCCACAGAAGAGAACTACGATAAAAAAGTGGATAAAGAAAAAGTGCTGAAAGTGTTGGGCGCTCCAATTTTTATTAAAGATAAATTTTCTGACAATAGTGTTGCAGGTGTTGTAACCGGGTTAGCATGGACAAGTGTTGGTGGTGATATTTTATTTATTGAAACCAGCTTAAGTAAAGGAAAGGGAAAACTTACACTTACAGGAAACTTAGGTGATGTGATGAAAGAGTCGGCAGTTATAGCGCTTGCGTATTTAAAAGCACATGCCGAAGATTTTAATATTGACCCACGCGTGTTCGAACGTTGGGATATTCACATACACGTGCCCGAAGGTGCAACTCCAAAAGATGGTCCTTCGGCAGGCATAACAATCCTCACCTCTCTTGCATCGGCATTTACGCAGCGTAAGGTAAAATTAAAGTTGGCAATGACAGGAGAAATAACCCTGCGTGGAAAAGTGCTGCCCGTTGGCGGAATAAAAGAAAAAATTCTTGCTGCAAAACGTGCCGGCATTACCGATATTGTATTAAGCAACGAAAACGAAAAAGACATTAAAGAAATAAAGGCCGATTACTTGAAAGGACTAAAATTTCATTACGTTGCTACCATGAGCGAAGTAATTGAATTTGCATTGCTTAAAGACCGTGTAAAAATTCCGCTTGACTTTACCATTAAAGACAAAGCGCAGCACAGGGCGATGGTAAATTAAATGTGTTGTTTTAATTAGCACCCAAAAAAAAACCGCCTTACGGGGCGGTATTTTTTTTAACTAACCTAAAACCAAACATTCTTTTTTTAAGTGGTCAGATGCCGGCTTGCCTTACGGGGCAAGCCTTTACCTGATAACCAACCTAAAACTGAAGCTTCTTTTTGTAAGATTCAAGTTCAGGGTGCCTTACGGGACAGCCTTACCTGAATCAACCTTAAAAACTAACCAAAAACCAAATCAAATATTTTTAAGTTGTAAACAATCTTTTGGAAGAACGATGGAGTAAATTTAACGGTACTCTTTTGCCGAAAGTTTCGTTTTTTTAAGGGAATGTTTTAAATGTAAGATTTAAAAAAAAATTGCTTGCTTTAAGCAGCCATTGTTATTTCCTATCCTCTTAAAAAGGTGCTTTTTACTATTTGTTAGCCCGTAAGCGTGTGTGTAAGAAACCAAACATTACTTAATCCCTTATGTTGTAAATTTGTAACCATTAATAAAAAAGAATGAAATCTTACAAAGACATAAAGCTTGACAGCATTGAAAGTGCGATTGCCGATATAAAAGCAGGTAAAGTGGTAATAGTAGTTGACGATGCCGACCGCGAAAACGAAGGCGACTTTATAACAGCAGCACGCAATGCTACCCCCGAACTTGTAAACTTTATGGCCACCCATGGACGCGGTTTAATTTGTGCATCGCTTACTGAAGAGCGATGTGCTGAATTAAAACTAAACATGATGGTAGATACCAACACATCTTCGCACGAAACCCCTTTTACCGTTTCGGTTGATTTAAAAGGATACGGCTGTACCACTGGCATATCGGCCAGCGATAGGTCAAAAACCATACAGGCATTAATAAACCCCGAAATAAAACCCGAAGAACTGGGACGCCCTGGACACATTTTTCCATTAAGAGCAAAAAACGGTGGCGTGTTGCGCAGGGCCGGACATACCGAAGCCACCATTGATTTGGCAAAGCTTGCCGGATTTGAACCTGCCGGTGTGCTGGTAGAGGTAATGAATGAAGACGGAACCATGGCCCGTTTGCCCGACTTATTTAAAATTGCAGAACGCTTTAACCTGAAAGTAATATCCATTGAAGATTTAATTACTTACCGCCTTAAAAACGAAAGTTTAATTGAAAAAGAAGTAGATGTTAAACTGCCAACACGATACGGCAATTTTGAATTGTTTGCCTATAAACAAAAATTAAACGGGCAGGAGCACATAGCACTTGTAAAAGGAAAATGGAATACCAATGAGCCTGTGCTGGTTCGCGTACATTCCTCCTGCGTTACAGGAGATATTTTTGGCTCGTGCCGGTGCGATTGCGGCCCACAGCTTCATAAATCAATGGAAATGATTGAGCAGGATGGAAAAGGTGTTATAGTTTACATTCAGCAGGAGGGAAGGGGAATAGGCTTGCTCAATAAGTTAAAAGCGTATAAATTACAAGAGATGGGACGCGATACGGTAGAAGCAAACCTGGAGCTTGGTTTTAAATCAGACGAAAGAGATTACGGTGTGGGGGCGCAGATACTTCGCGATTTGGGAGTTACCAAAATGAAACTGATGACCAACAACCCAACCAAACGTGCTGGGCTAATAGGATATGGTTTAGAAATTGTAGAAATTGTTCCGATTGAAATTGAATCCAACGAGCACAACCGTTTGTACCTAAAAACCAAGCGTGATAAAATGGGACACACGATTCGTGTTGATTGAAAAATTAATGGTGAATAATTATTATTTATTAAAGAAAAGTTTAACCCCTAGTCCCTTGAACTCTTGAACACCTAAACTCCCGAACTTTTGAACCTTTATGTTAAAACATCTATCCATTTCAAATTATGTATTGATTGATTCGCTTGATGTTTCTTTTACCGATGGCTTATCAATAATTACCGGTGAAACAGGAGCAGGTAAATCCATTTTGCTTGGTGCCTTAGGGTTGGTGCTTGGCGAGCGGGCCGATTCAAAAGCGCTGGCCAATAAAAAAAGCAAATGCATTATCGAAGCGGAGTTTGAAATTTCAAACTATCAACTCGAAAAATTTTTTTCGGAAAATGATTTAGACTATGAGGCTTCAACAATAATCAGACGCGAAATAAGTGCTGACGGAAAATCGCGTGCATTTGTTAACGATACTCCCGTTAATTTATCTGTGTTAAAAGAACTAAGCAGCCGGCTAATTGACATCCATTCGCAACACCAAACACTTACTGTAAATAATTCACTTTTTCAACTATCCGTAATTGACTTGTATGCAAAGCATGAAAAGCTATTGAACGAATACAAAAGCGAGTACAACCAATATGTGAAATTAGGAAATGTGTACAATGAGCTTGTTGATAAAGAAAATAAAGGCAAGGCCGAATTGGATTATATACAATTTCAGTTTGATGAATTGGAAAAGGCAAACGTAGTTGTGGATGAAAAGGAGAGTTTGGAGAAAGAACTTGAGTTGTTGAATCATACCGAATCTATTATCAATTCGCTATCGGGTGTTGGCATGCATATTTCAGACGGAGAAAATAATGCGCTTCAATCAGTTTCTCAGGCCACTGTTGCATTACAAAATGTATCAAAGTACCATGATTCAATTAATGAAGTTGCCAAACGCCTGCAAAGTTGTAAAGTAGAACTGAAAGACATAGCGTCTGAAATTTCAACGTTACAAAACCATTTTAATTTTAATCCCGATCGTGCGGTTATTGTTGGCGACAGATTAAACCTGTTAAATCATCTTGAACAAAAACACCGTGTAAAGGGAAATGAATTGATTGAGGTTAAAAACACTCTTCAGCAAAGGCTTAATGATTTTAGTTCGATAGAAGACAAGATAAAAGATACATTGAATAAATTAAATAATTGTAAAGCGCAACTTCAAAAACTTGCAGGCACATTAAGCGATAATAGAAAAAAGGCTGGTGATGTTTTTCAAACTGCTGTTGCAAAACTTTTGGTAGGTGTAGAATTAAAGGATGCAAAGCTTGCGGTTGATATAATGCAAAAACCTCACCTTACTCCAACAGGTATTGATGAAATAAAATTTTTGTTTTCGGCCAATAAAGGTTCTGCACTCCAAGAGTTAAGCAAGGTAGCCTCAGGAGGCGAAATGTCGCGCCTTATGCTTTGCATAAAATCGGTAATAGCCAAACTTACTGCATTGCCAACAATACTGTTTGATGAAATTGATACGGGAATTTCGGGCGAAGTGGCATTTAAAGTTGGAGCGCTTATCGAAAACATTTCAACCACCATGCAGGTAATTGCAATTACGCATTTACCACAAATGGCAGGTAAAGGCAAATCGCATTATTTGGTATATAAGGAAACAAAAAATAATTCAACCAAATCATATATTAAACTTTTAAGCAAAGACGAGCGCATTGTAGAAATTGCAAAAATGATTAGTGGCAAATCGCTAACCGATGCATCAATGGAAAGCGCAAAAGAATTGCTTCAAAAATAAATGAAGGCTGACTTCAAACCACAAACCACAAACCACAAACCACAAACTATAACCATGGACGACCTCGGAATTGGCTCACGAATTAAACACCCTGAATTTGGTATAGGGGTTATAATAAATGTAAAACCCAAAACATACATTGTTGTATTTACCGAGCGCGGCAAAATAGAAGTTGCCAAAACCTACCAAAACATACAGGTAGTTGAGGCCATTGAATCGTATCACGACCCTGTAAGTTTTGCTGAGGTAGAAAAAATGTTTACAGCCGTAATAAAAAAATATTCGGATGTGCAGGAAACTGTGCCTATGCATGGTAAGTGGGCCGGTGGAAAAATCACACTGCATCCGGGCAATGCCGATTTAAAAGGGAAAGACATTCCGATGGATATTTTTTTTAATAAAATTGTAATGATTCGCGACAGGCTTCGTGTAATGGAGCAGCGCATTAATGCACACGATAAACTTACAGAGGAGGACAAAATCAATTTGCAACAATACCTTACCCGCATTTACGGAAGCCTTACCACATTTAACGTGTTATTTAAAAACGATGAAGACCATTTTACAGGCGAGAAGGGAGCGAAGGAGTAATGCAGCGAAATAATTTATTGCTGATTGCTGCCTTGTCAGGATTTTGCGCTGTGGCGTTTGGTGCCTTTGGCGCGCATGGATTAAAAAAACTGGTTACGGCCGACATGCTTGCTGCTTACGAAACCGGTGTGCGTTACCAGTTTTATCACACCCTGGCAATTTTGTTTTTGTCGTTTCAGAATTATACTAATGTAAACCCGATAAAACGGGCTGCCCTTTTTTTTGTTTGCGGAATATTATTGTTCAGCGGTTCGCTTTATCTTATGGCTTTAACAAGCATTAGCGGTAAAACTTTTACCTGGCTTGGCCCAATAACACCTTTGGGTGGTGTATGTTTTTTGATAGGGTGGGTTAATTTGCTTTTGTTTGGCTTAAAGCAAAAAAATAAAATATAAACCGCAGCTACAGCGCCAATCCAAAAAGCATATTCTCTTTTTCTTCGCCAGGAAATACAATCGTTTTTTCAAAACGCATATTTAACTTTTTTATCAGGTTGATAGACGCTTCATTGTTTGCAAAGCAAACAGCCGATAATTTTTTTAAATGTAATTGGGTTTTTGCAAAGTCAATAACCAACTGCGAAGCTTCAAATGCATAACCTTTTCCGGCAAAATCAGGCAGCATGGCAAAACCAATATCGGCATCAGGTAAAAAATCACGTTTTACCAAACCGCACATCCCAATGGGCTGAAGAGTTTTTTTTAGAACCACTTTGTAAAGGCCAAACCCATTTTTTTGGTAGGATAAAATCAAGTTGTTAATATATTTTTCAGCATCAGCGGAGGTTTTTATTTTTCTGTCGCCAATAAAAGTAAGCCAACCGGGAGTATTTACCAGGTTAATAATAAAAGCCGCATCGGTAAGTTCAAAATGATTAAGCAACAGGTTTTTTGACCCAGCAATAAGCACAACTCTTTAAAAATTACTTAAACAAATAAAAAGGTAGCAACAAGAAAAATTAAAAGTATCCCGGCTACCACAGCATACTTTACAGTTGCAGCAGTTTTGTTTTTTGATTTGTATTCGTGTACGTACATGGCAAAATAAATTAGGGTTATTGATATTTGCTGTGGTGAAAGTATTGTGCTTACATGCAAAAACAAGTCCAAACTTTAAAAAGAAATTAACAATTTGGTTAACGACTTAATTAAAAGGGCGAAATTATTTACCGATACAAAACTTACTGAAGATAAATTCAAGCAGGTTTTCATTGGTAACCTCACCAGTAATTTCGCCTAAATGGGTTATTGCAAACCTTAAATCGGCAGCCAAAAATTCGGTTGAAATATTTTTTTTAATACCATCAAATACTTTTTGTAATGATAGTTTGGCCTGATAAATTGAAGCAGCATGACGGGCGTTAGATACCACATGCTCACCCGAATTTATTTTGTTTGACGGTACAAATTCAAGCAGGGTTTTTTTTAAAAACTCAATGTTTGTCATTTTTTTTGCGGAAATACAAACAAGATTTTGAACAGATAAAAAATCTTTAATCACTTCGTCCTCAACGTACTGGTCTATTTTATTTGCAACAGGAATTAGTTTAAACTTTTGATTTAAGTTAGCTTGCTGGTATGCTTGCGAGTTAAATTCACCAAGTATTTTGTTTAGCTCATCAGCACTCGTTTCTTTAGGGTCGAAAAGATAAATTACAACAGATGCTTTTTTGATTTTTTCAAGTGTGCGCTCAACACCCTTTGTTTCTATAAGGTCTTCAGTTTCTCGTATTCCTGCAGTATCTATAAACCTAAAACGAATTCCTTCAATTATCATTTCGTCTTCAATCGTGTCGCGCGTAGTGCCGGCAATGGGGCTTACAATGGCGCGTTCATCATTAAGCATAACATTTAGTAATGTTGATTTGCCAGTATTGGGTTTGCCGGCTATTACTACAGGAATTCCATTTTTTAAAACATTTCCCAATGAAAAACTTTCAAGCAGTTTTTCAATTTTAAAAATTAAATCCAAAACAAGTTTGGTTAACTCAATACGGTTGGCAAACTCCACATCCTCCTCAGAAAAATCAAGCTCAAGCTCAAGCATGGCAGCAAACCGAATTAATTCATCGCGCAACTTCTTAATCATATCAGAATATCCACCCCGCATTTGACTAAAAGCTAATTGGTGCGCACTTTCATTTTCACTTGCAATGATATCTGCAACCGACTCGGCTTGCGATAAATCTAATTTTCCATTTAAAAAAGCACGCAATGTAAATTCGCCCGGTTGAGCCATGCGCACTCCGTTGGCGTTTAAAAGATTTAAAATCTGTTGTTGTATAAAAATAGAACCATGGCACGAAATCTCTATCACATCTTCTCCTGTGTATGAATGTGGAGTTCTAAAAACCGAAAGCAGCACTTCATCAATTATTTTTCCCCCGTTTTTTATAAGGCCAAAATGAATGGAGTGAGAAGGTGCCTGAGAAATTCTTTTTTTGTTTTTAAGAAAAAAAAGTTTTTCAGCCACGTCCAATGCTTCATTGCCCGATACCCTGATAACGGCAACAGCCCCTTTGCCGGCCGGGGTAATTAAAGCACAAATTGTAGATTGGGAATTGGGAATCACGTGGCAAAAATAATTAAATGAATTGCTGCGTATTTATTGATTTTTTTTATCTCTGGTTATAAAAAGGCGATTTAAATGAATGTTTTGTTATGGGAGGGGCTTGATTAAACTTGTTCAACCCTTTGTTGTTAAAAAGTCTTTTATTAGAATGAAATGTAAGCAAACCAGCCTTTCATTTTACAATAACTTTGTTCCACTATAAAACAGTAACTATTTTAGGAGTTACTTAATACGATAAATATGAAATTAAGAATAGGAATAATTTTTGGCGGCTCATCGCGCGAACGCGAAGTATCATTTGCCGGAGGGCGCACGGTTTATGATAACCTGGATAAATCTCTTTTTGATGCCATCCCGCTTTTTGTTGACAGTTTTGGTAATCTGATTGTGCTTGATTGGCAATACATATATAAAGGAAGCATTCGCGATTTTTATCCGGCTATTGAACATGTACCCGATTCTCCTCATGGTTTTCAGATTTATGCCGAAAGCATAGGCGACTTAACCCAACCTGAGCAAAACAAATTGTCGTTAAAGCTTGGTCCTAAAGTTGAACCATCAGCCCTTCCTGAAATTATTGATTTTGCTTTTTTGTGCCTGCACGGATGCGATGGTGAAGATGGCAGAATTCAAGGTTTGCTTGAGTATTACCGCATCCCATATTCGGGGTCAGGTATATTATCATCAGCTATTGGTATGAACAAGGTGGTGCAAAAAGAAATGATGCGCAGGTCAGGATTTAATGTACCTAAATTTATTTCTATTAAGCGTGAAGAGTGGATTTCTACCGCAAGTCATTCGGATTTTATTTCGGAAATTAAAAATGAAGTGGGTTTTCCGTGCGTTATTAAACCCGCTAACCAGGGTTCCTCAATAGGAGTTAGTGTTTTAACAAACGAAAACGAAAGTGCTTTTGTAAATGCGGTTAACAAAGCGTTTTTTATACGCGAAATAACAATTGCTGAGTGGGGCGCACTAACATTTGATGCTAAAGTGGCCTTGATAAAAAGTATTGCCGATATACGCGAAGGAGTTGGACTGCCAGCTAAAATTGCCGACAAAGTAATTTATCATCCTGAAGAACTATTAAGTATTGCCATGCAATTGTTTGCCGAACAAGAGCAACTGATAACTGTAACAGCTATTGAATCGGAAAGCGAAGTTGTGGTGGAAGAATTTATTTCAGGAAAAGAGTTTTCGTGCATAGTAGTTGAAAATGCCAGCCAATTAGCCAATACAACCACCAGGGGCGATGCGGTGGCATTACCGCCAACCGAAATTCGCAAAGGGAAAGAAGTTTTTGATTATCGTTCAAAATATCTGCCGGGCTTATCCAGAAAAATTACACCTATAAGCCTGCCCGATGTTCAAATTGAAACCATCCGAAGAGAATGTGAAAGACTGTACACTGAACTTTATTTTAATGTATATGCCCGCATAGACGGTTTTATTACCGATAAAGGAACCATTTATCTTAATGACCCAAACACTACCTCTGGCATGATGCCGTCCAGTTTCTTTTTTCATCAGGCAGCAGAAATAGGATTAAATCCATCACAATTTATTACCTATATCATTTATACATCCATTAAAAACAGAATGGGGGATTTAAAAAATAATAAATCGCTCCCATTTCTATTTGAACGGTTAAACAGATTGCTAAACGAAAAAAGCCGGTCATCAAAAAGCAAAACAAAAGTTGGCGTAATAATGGGCGGCTACTCAAGCGAGCGGCATATAAGCGTTGAAAGCGGTAGAAATGTTTACGAAAAACTATCATCAACAGAAAATTTTGAGCCGGTGCCCTATTTTTTAATGGGTGATGATAGCCAGCATACCCTTTACCGCATGCCAATAAACATTATGCTAAAAGATAATGCCGATGATATAAAAGAAAAAATACTTAGCAATGCTAAGCATCCTGTTATTGAAAAAATAATAACGCTATGCAATGGAATAACAACCCGATTTGCGGATGTAAAAAATGTGGCACCGGCCGAAAAAACAAGTTATGATGATTTGGCAAAACAAGTAAACGCAGTATTTATTGCGCTGCATGGCCGCCCGGGCGAAGATGGCGCAGTACAAGCCGAACTTATTAAGGTGGGGCTTCCGTTTAATGGATCAGGAGTTGAAACATCTAAAATAACCATTGACAAATATGCCACCAATGAATTGCTGGGCCAAAATGGCTTAAAGGTAGCGCAACATCGTAAAGTAAGTGAGGACGATTGGCGCAAAGACCCTTCGGCTTTTGAGGAGGAGATACGCAATGAGTTTGGCTTTCCGATTATTGCCAAGCCTGTTGATGACGGATGCAGTTCTGCGGTTAAAATTATTCGCGATGAAAACCAGTTGCATGCTTTTGCCGAATTAATTTTTAGAAACAAAGTTGAATTAAACGAAAGCGCTGCTTCTCTGCTTAAAATAAAAGATAAAGAAGAGTTTCCACGAAAAAAGCATTTTTTGATTGAAACATTAATTACATCCGAAAACTGCAAACATTTTTTGGAAATTACTGGTGGCATGCTTACAAGCTACAGTGATAATGGACAAACAGAATACGAGATGTTTGAACCAAGCGAAACGCTTCGCGAAGGCGAAGTACTATCGCTTGAAGAAAAATTTTTGGCTGGCGAAGGGCAAAACATTACTCCTGCACGCTATAGCAAAAACCCAATGGAAAACCGCATGATTAGTGAGGTAGTAAAAAAAGAACTTAACCGAGCGGCCAAGCTGCTGCACATTGAAGGTTATGCACGCATTGATGCCTTTGTAAAAATTACCAGCGATAGCAAAGTTGAAGTGATTTTTATAGAAGTAAACTCATTGCCTGGTATGACACCTGCCACTTGCATTTTTCATCAGGCAGCTATTAATCACTACAAACCGTTTGAGTTTATTGAAAAAATTTTGGAATACGGATTTAAAAGAAAGCAGTTGACTACATGATAAAAAGTGTTTAACGTAAGTTAAAACTCCAAACCTCATATATCCGCCATTGCATTTTTACAGGGCGGGCAATCCTCAAACAGTATCTTTGTTGCATGTTTACAAAAATTCTTATAGCCAACCGAGGCGAAATTGCTTTGCGCGTAATGCGATCGGCAAAGGAAATGGGTATTAAAACAGTAGCTGTTTTTTCGGATGCCGATAGAAATGCTCCTCATGTAAAGTTTGCTGATGAAGCCGTTCATATTGGTGCAGCGCCTTCATCACAATCTTATCTTGTAACCGAAAAAATAATTTCAGCAGCCAAACAAACCGGTGCTCAGGCTGTACATCCCGGCTATGGTTTTCTTTCTGAAAACGCCAATGCAGCCGAGGCAATAATAAAAGCAGGTTTGATTTTTATTGGCCCCACACCCGATGCCATGCGTATGATGGGAAGCAAACTGGGTGCAAAAGAAGCAGCAAAAAAATTTAATGTACCCATGGTGCCGGGAACGGACTATGCTATTGCAGATATTAGTGAAGCAAAAAAAGTAGCACAGGAAGTGGGCTTTCCTGTATTAATTAAAGCCAGTGCAGGTGGCGGGGGAAAAGGAATGCGCATTGTAGAAAAAATTGAAACCTTTGAAGAGTCGGTGAAATCAGCAATGAGCGAGGCACAATCGGCATTTGGCGATGGCAGTGTGTTTATAGAAAAATACGTGGCATCACCCCGGCACATCGAAATACAAGTGATGGGCGATACGCATGGAAATATAGTACACTTGTTTGAGCGCGAGTGCAGCGTGCAGCGCAGGCATCAAAAAGTTATTGAAGAAGCGCCATCAGGAATTTTGGATGCAAAAACACGTGATGCGATGGGCTATTGCGCTGTAATGGTTGCCAAAGCATGTAACTATACCGGTGCAGGTACTGTTGAATTTTTGTTGGATGACAAACTCAACTTTTATTTTTTAGAAATGAATACCCGATTGCAAGTAGAGCATCCGGTAACTGAAATGATAACAGGTATTGATCTTGTAAAAGAGCAAATTAGAGTGGCAGCCGGGTTGCCATTAAGTTTTAAGCAAGAAGATTTGTCAATTAACGGACATGCAATGGAATCTCGCGTATATGCCGAAGATCCTGCCAACAATTTTTTACCAAGTGTAGGAACGCTTTCGGGATATATTCCTCCACGTGGCGTAGGTGTGCGTGTGGATGATGGATATGAACAGGGAATGGAAATACCAATTTATTACGACCCGATGATAGCCAAACTTATTACCTACGGCAGCAACCGCGATGAAGCTATTAAAAGAATGATTCGTGCCATTGACGAGTATAAAATAACGGGCTGTGAAACAACCTTGCCTTTTTGCAAATTCGTAATGCAACACGAAGCATTTACATCTGCAAAATTTGATACGCACTTTGTTAAAAATTATTTTACACCTGAAAAACTTGATGGTGGAAGTAAAGAAGAAGAATTGGTGGCAGCTTTTGTTGCAGCGCAACTTGTTGGGCAAAATGCAAATCATACACCTGCCGAAGAAGGTATTTCCTCAGTAGCTAAATCGGCATGGCGCAGCAACAGGCTTAAATAAAAAATGAACTTTGTATGTTTTGTTTAAAATAATTTAAATGTTAACGGCATACCTTATTACATTGGCAGAGCGTTTGAAGATGACAGGTATTATGAACATAAAAAAAGGTGTTGCATTTTTAGCTTTCGTAGTTATTTTTTGTCTGCCACTACAAGCGATTTCTCAGGCTACCAGCGTTTATCAGGGCGATACCATTAATTACTATTCATTGCCTATTGTTGACATTGTAGCCAACGTACATAATAAAGCGCCTGACGATTTAAAAAAATATTTAAAGCTGAGGCGCGATGTTTTAAAAGCATATCCTTATGCCAAACTTGCTTCGGCCGAATTAAAATTTATTAATGACAGTGTTGCAAAAATGCAACGTAACCGCGAGCAGAAACGATTTATCAAAGAGCGCGAAAAAATATTGAAAGAAAAATTTGAGAAAGATTTAAAAAACCTAACTGTAACACAGGGTAAAATTTTAATAAAGCTTATTGACCGCGAAACCGGAGAAACATCGTACAAACTTGTAAAAGAGTTGCGCGGTTCGCTTACTGCATTCTCTTGGCAGGTTGTGGGTAAATTTTTTGGTATTACCCTTAAATCGCATTACGACCCTGCCGGTGAAGATAAAGCCATAGAGCAAATTGTACAGTCTATTGAACGTGGTGAACTGCAGGTTAGAAAGTAGGCCTTTTGTCCCCCATGAGGGTGGTAAAAAAAATTACTTCACTTCCAAGCTAATGTTTTCATCACCCTGTTGGTAAGGCAAAAAAGTAAAAATAAACTGAAACATTTCGTCTGTAGTTTTCATACTGCCATTGCGGCCCGAAACTTCGCGTGGAGGATAAAACGGATTGTTTGGATTTGATGATGTATTATCGAAGGTGCCATAAGCCCACAGTACTGTTCCTTTAGGAATATGCAATAATTTTTTAAACGTGTACTGATATTGCCACCTGAAATCCCACTTGTTTATTTTTATTAAAGGAATAGTATCTCCATCAGGCTTAACACCAAATGCCCAAAAATTTTTTCCAAGCAAATGCATGTGTGGGTTGATGGTTACAAACGAAACATCATTTTTTATTAATGCTTTGGTGTAAAAAGTTTTAATGCTATCGGGCGGAATTACCAGTGGAGGCACTATTTCTGAAATGCCCAGTGTGCCCATCTGCAATTCCATTGTTGGACGCACTGGAGGCTTATCAGTAAAAAAAACATTTACATACGATTGATCAGTAGTATCAACAGGGGATGGGCCGTAATGAATATCACTAAAAAGAATAGCCCCTTGTTTTTTCATTTCCCACCCGCCAATGCCGGTAGGATAAATCAAAGGCTGAAAGCCGGGTAAATGGTTTGTTATTGAGTTTACAATCTCAGGCCTGCTGCCGTCATCGTTTAAAATTTCAAGGTTCTTGTAACAATCTTCAAGTGTTCCTAATGAGTCAACCAATGCAACATCTGGATAGGCAAACACATTTTTCTTTTTTCCTTCCTCATATTGCACCATGTGCCCGTTCATGTGATGAACCAGTTGGCGGTTGCCGGGAACAAACTCAAAAGCTTTAACAAATGTATCGTTAGGAATTTGGTATGGAATTTTCATAACCATAAACCTATCCTTATTATCGCCTTTAATAACATAAGGCTGCCGTATTTTTAAAACTAAATCCGGCTTTCCTAAATATGAACCTGATGGGAACGATGGAGTGGGAGGGAGAAATGATGTATCGCCAACAGGGCAATTATTTTCAGCCCATGTGTTTATCATTTTAATTTCGGATTCGGTTAATACGCGCTCGCCAATAAAATTGGTATAAGTAACATCGGCTGGCCAGGGTGGCATGCTGCGCGATTGTGTTACAATAGCAATGGTTGCAGCTTTGCTTTTTACATCGCTGTATGTAACAAGCGGTATTACACCTGGCTCACCTGCCCGGTGGCATGGTGTGCAGTTTTTGTAAATAATAGGAGCAATATGACTGGCAAATGTAATTTCTGTTTCAGGCTTATTGTTGCATGATAACAAAACCGTAGTGGCCAAAACAAAAGCACCATTACCAATTTTTTTTTTAAAAAACATACACGCTTAGTTTTACAGCACACATCCTATTGGTTGTGTTTTTTTTAATTCAACGGCTAAGTTATTTTTTATTTGAACCAGTGCATCGCGCAAATAGTGCCTTGTTGTAACCGTACGGTGTTTGCCAATACTTGTTGCCCAATCGTCTATTGCACCACTGTACAATACCGTTTCATTTTTATCTATTACAAAAACTTCGGGTGTGCAAGTGGCATTAAAAAAAGTTGCTGTTTTATTTTCATGGTCATGTAAAACCTGAAACAAAATTTTATAGCGCATCACAAAATCGGTTGCCTCACTGTTGGTAACACAACAGGGAATTATTCCGGTAAAGTTTATCCCATAATCTTTAAATTCAGTAAAAAGATTATTTAATGTAAGAGTGTAATTCTGTGATAGGGGACAATCGGGTTTTAAAAAAACAAATACCGATGTTTTGTGATTTTTTATTTCAGATAACAATACAATTTTACCTTTTGTGTTGCTTAATTGAAGCGATGAAAGTTTTTTTTCTTTCACGGCACATGAAACTAACAACGATGTGATGGCTAAAAAAACAAAGTAAGTGCGCATTCGTTGCATGGCGTTGTTATAAACGCAAAACTAAATTATAAATTGAAAAAGTAAATACAGCATTAAAAACAGTTTAAGATATGATAACAAGGCTTTTTTCTAAAAAAAAGAATTGTATGTATCCACTCGCCTTCTGCCAGTTACCGTTTACCGACTATTTTACCGTTAATGCCGCTACGCTATAGGCCGCGGCAGCATGGTAATATACTTTTGCTGAATCAATTTAATAAAAATAAAAAATTATGGAAGAATTAAAAAATCAAGCTGGTGAGCCAACAAGCGATTCGAACAATGATATGTATAAACGGTGGGAACAAAGTCACCGGAGAGGAAAAATATTTGGAGGCCTTCTTATTGTAGCAGTAGGCTGCTTGTTTTTGGGTCGCGAAATGGGAATGGATTTTCCACGATGGCTTATTTCATGGAAAACATTTTTAATAGCCATTGGATTGTTTATAGGAGTAAAACATTCGTTTAGGGGAACAGGCTGGATGATACCTATACTTATTGGCTCGGCTTTTTTAATACGCGACCAGTATCACGTTTACCAGTTTTCGCACTATGTGTGGCCGGTGGCAATTATCGTAGTGGGCATTTTTGTATTACTTAAACCCTTTAAAGGCCGTGAGCATTATCGCAGAAAATACCAGCGAAACTTGAAATGGAAACGCGACTTTGAGTTTAGCAGTAGTGGTGATAAGGATGATTATATAGATGCCTCGGCTGTATTTGGAAGCATGAAAAAAAACATCATTTCAAAAAATTTTAAAGGGGGAGAAGTAAACAGTGTGTTTGGTGGTTCTGAAATTAATCTTTCTCAGGCCGATATTTCCGGTACAGTAGAGATGGAAGTGAACAGCGTATTTGGCGGCACTAAACTTATTGTTCCCCCTAACTGGGAAATTAACTCAAAGCTGGATACAGTATTTGGCAGTGTGGAAGATAAGCGTGCTATATACAAAGACATAAGCCCCGAAGGAAAAACACTGGTGCTAAAAGGCGCTGCCGTTTTTGGCGGAATAGAAATAAAAAGTTTTTAATAAACAATGTTTGTATATAGTATATATTGAATAGTGAGTAAAAATCTAATTACCCTCAATCTTTAAGCAGTAAACAGTAAACAGTAAACAAAAAAATGAACCATTACATTGCAAAACTTGTATTTAGTATACAAATACAGAATACTGAAAATAAAAATCAGTTTGATGAGCAAATAAGACTGATAGAAGCAGCAACCGGTGCCGATGCTTTTTTAAAAGCCCGGTTGCTGGGTGAAAAAGAACAAACCGTGTTTACAAACCAAAACGGAGATGAAGTAACATGGCAGTTTATTGATGTTGCTGAAATAGCACATCTTAATGCCATCCATCATGGCACCGAGTTGTATTCCATTACCCGTGAAGAAGCAGACTCAAAAGAATATGTTAACTTTATCAAACGAAAAGCACAGCAGCTACAATTAAGAGATGTAGCCTTTGCCTAATTCAACACGGTGAGCAACTATTCATTTTTTCGTAAGCAGATTATTCCTCTTGCCTTATGGTGGATTTGTTGGGCTGTTGCACATGCTGTGGTGCTTCATCGCCTGCATTTTAGCTGGCAAGTTTCATTTACTGATGCACTTATCAGCAATGCATTGCTTGCATTTGCAAGTTATGCAATCATAATATCATTCCGGTTTTATCACTCAGGAACTTCAGGATATCTGTATCGTTTTGCATACCTGATGGTGCTTACCGTTATATGCGTTGCAGCCAATGCCTATGTATTGCCTTTTGTGCTCTCATCTCAAACTAATTATTCAGATTTTTTAACAGCCTCTATGCCCGTGCGTTACTTGTTTTCGTTTTTAATGCTTGCATTAATAGCCGCGCATTGCCGGTTAAATTTTTATCAAGCCGAGCAATCCGAAAACAAAAAGCGAAAAGCGGAAGCAGAAATATTATTGCGTGATGCTGAACTTGCAAAACTAAGACAGCAATTACAACCACACTTTTTGTTTAACAGTTTAAACTCGATAAGCGCACTGGCAGGTTCTAAACCCGAACAGGCCCGAAAAATGATACAACAACTAAGCGATTTTTTGCGAGGAACATTAAAGAAAGACGAACAACAACTGGTTGAACTTGCAGAAGAGCTTAACCATTTGCAATTGTATCTTGATATTGAAAAAGTACGGTTTGGTCACCGCCTGAAAACAGAAGTAACTTTTACTGATGAAAGTCTTGGTATGAAACTTCCATCGCTATTGCTGCAGCCAGTGGTAGAAAACGCTATTAAGTTTGGTTTGTATGATACCACTGAAACCATTACCATTAGCATACGTGCCACGCATGAAAAAAATAATTTGCACCTGTGTATACAAAACCCGTTTGATGCCAACACGGCAAAGCCAAAAGCTGGAACAGGTTTTGGATTAAACGCTGTGCAAAAACGCCTTCATCTGTTGTATGCGCGAAATGATTTACTTGAAATACAACAAAAAGAAAATATATTTTATACCCTGATTACCATTCCTCAATTCACATGATAAAAACTATACTGATAGATGACGAGCCCCTGGCACGAAACATTGTAAAAGAATATTTGCAATCATACAGCGATATTGAAATTGTGCAGGAGTGCAACGATGGTTTTGAGGGGGTAAAAGCTATTCAGGCGCATCAGCCGCAACTTGTTTTTTTAGATATACAAATGCCAAAGATTAACGGGTTTGAAATGCTTGAGTTGCTTGACGAAATACCACCCGTAATATTTACCACCGCATTTGATGAGTTTGCAATAAAGGCTTTTGAAACTCATGCCGTTGATTATTTATTAAAACCATTTAGCAAAGACAGGTTTGACAAGGCCATGCAAAAATGGATGAAACAAAATCATTTAAACTCACCGGATAATTCAACACAAGAGTTTTTAAACACTACTGCCAAACACCATGAGGAACAAAATCGCATTGTGGTAAAATTTAATGGCAACATAAAAATAATTCCCGCCCACGAAATATTTTACATCGAAGCATTTGATGATTATGTAAAAATATTTACCAAAGACGATTTCTTTTTAAAGAAAAAAACCATGAACTATTTTGAAGAAACTTTAAATGCAAAAGATTTTGTTCGTGTGCATCGCTCATATATAGTTCAGCTTGCCAGCATTACCCGCATTGAGCCGTATGAAAAAAACACCTACATAGCATTGTTAAAGAATGGAAAAAAAATTCCATTAAGCAGGGCAGGGTATTCAAAATTAAAAGAAGTGCTTGGCGTATAGCAACAATTTAATACATCACTTTAGCCGTACTAATTTTTTCTCCGTTAGCTATTTTTAAAAAATAAATTCCTTTGGCTGAGCTTTGCATCCCAATACCAATGGCACAATCTTCATCGTGCAATTGGTATTGTTTTGATAAAATTACTTTGCCCAATGCATCAGTTAACATGCAACTCACAATTTGATTTTTACAATTTGGCACATAAATTTTTAGCAAATTATTTTCTGTATCTGAAAAAACACTATACGAATCATGCAGTTCGGATTGCAGATGAATGGCGGCCGATTTTGAATATTGAGTATTTCCGTTTTTATCAACTTGGCATAAACGGTAATATGTAATGCCAGTTGGAATGGGCGAATGATCAGTAAAAGCATAAGCATGTGTTGTATTGGTATTGCCAAACCCGGGCATTCTTCCTATTTCATTAAATGTTTTACTATTCACACTTCGTTCAATTATAAAATAATCGTTGTTTAATTCACTTTCAGTAGTCCATTTAATACGTACATTATTTTCTGGCAAAACTTGTGCAGAAAAATGACTAAGTTCAACAGGTAAATGGCTAATGATAACAGGACACAAAATAGCTGTATCTGCCAAAGGAGATTGTGTATTTAACACCATGTTTACTGAATTAATACCGCTTGTTACAGGTGGATTCCAACTTAACACCGAAATGCCCGGAACAAACTCAATAAGTGAGCCTGGATTTTTGCACGGAATTTGCCCCAATCCATCTGTCTTCATTAGAATTGATCCGCTCATTTGTCGTTTCCCGGTAAATACAAATCCTCCATCACTGGTTTGCCTTCCTGACATTGAACCAATAGTTGCAGCTCCGTCAACAGTATAAACTCTGCTCCATTGCATATCTAAATTTGAATCTGTTTTTAGTAATTGAGCTTGATCACCAAAGTCGCTATAGCCTCCCATTCCGGTAAAAAAATAACCGCCATCTGCAGTTTGCTCCACAGACGAAAATCCGCTTTGAAACATCAGTCCAGGAACTGTTTCAAAAAACCGTGCTTTTAATACAACACCTGAGTTATTTATTTTCAAAAAGTAAGGATAGTTAATGTGTAAGGGTGAATCTTTGTCCATGCTGCCGGCAATTACAAAATCCCCTGAGGTGTTTTCAATAATATCAATACCCAAACTATTGCGAAACATGCTTGCATCATGATCAAAAGATTTTGCCCATGCTAAATTTCCACTTGCATCGGTGCGTAATACGGCAAGATCAGCAGGATGGCCGCTTACAATGGTACCAGCAACAATGAAACCGCCATCGCTGGTTTGCTTAACCACATAAGTTAGCGGCTCATGAGTGTTTAAATCTCTAACTGCAAACTGATATTTTTTTTCCCATTGAATTAAACCCGATGCATCTGTTTTAATTAGCACGATATAATCGCCTACCAGGCTTACAGGCATTGCGTCATGAAAGGCACTAAGGATGTAGCCATTGTCAGAAGTTTGTTGTACACAAAACCCAAGTTCATCTTTGCCTGTATCAAAATATTTTGCCCAGGAAATAAACCCGTTTGCATCGGTTTTTACAAGGGCAATATCATTACTGTCGGGAGGCCATACCATATCACTGTTAATTGAGCCGGTAATAATAAAGCCACCGTCATTGGTTGGCTCCATCCACCGGGCAATCATTCTTGCATTTAGTTTAGTGTAAATTCTTTCCCACTGCATTACACCATTTACATCTGTTTTAAATAAATGCATGTTGGTGCTTGCAATTGGCGAGCTAATAAACCAGTGCCAATTAAAATAAAAATTGGTGCTACCTGCTGCCACATAGCTGTTTCCATTTATCTCACGTACTGCATAACCCATGTTTCCTTGGTTATACATACGCACAAATGTTGATTGTGCTGAAATGAGGTGTACCTGCATGAACGCCAAAATGCTGAACATGCATGTAAATTTTGCATTTACCATTTTCATTTTCGGTTTAATTTTAGGTAAAACAATTAGTATAAATTACTTAATTGCTTTGCGTGTTCATTACAAAATTATAATGAAAAAAAATGAAAAAGAATAGTCCACATACTTTATTTCAGTTGAATTATTTAAAAAATAAAAAAGGCGCAGAGGTTTAATTCTAAATCCCTGCGCCTTTTACTAAAAAACAAAAATCTAATCGGCCTTGATAACCTTAATGGTTTTTAAAATTTCATTTCCTGATTTAAAAGAAACAAAGTAGATGCCTTTGTTTAAACTCTTTCCTGCAGTAACCAATCCGTTGTTGTTGTTCAACACTATTTTTTCCACTTCCTGTCCCATCACGTTGGTAATTACCAATGCAGGTGCTGCAATGTTTTCGCTTATCAAATACTTTATTGCAAACTCATTGCCAAACGGATTGGGGCTAACATGAGCATTAATTCCTGCAGCCACCACATCGTTTAATCCCACCACATCTGTAATTTCAAACTTATCAAGTCCTCCCTCAACAATGCTGCCGGGCTGTGCATCCGATGTTTCAACACTCATTTGCATATTGGCAGTAGGCGATAGGTACGATGAAATATTCCAGGTTTTAAATAACCATGTTCCATTGCCTGCGGTGTTGTTTAGCATGGTTTCAAGCGTAACAGTGGTAATGCCGTTGGTAAGTTTTACCACCATGTTGTCATTAGGAGCATTGCCGTTAAGCGCACCGTTAAAAAACCAGCGGTAATATTGCAGTTGTGGATTTACATAACCGGTTAAGTCAAATACAGGTGATGTTAATATTACCGTTCCATCATTTGGGTCAACATCATCATCAGCAGCAGCGCCACCGCCATTGCCAGTAACATAAGCCTGGTCAAGGCAATCGTTTGTAACATCAAAATCAGGATTAGCCTGGTTACCCATGCTGGTGGTGCCTACAGGCTCGCCTCTTTCCCAATCATGCGTTGCATTGGTGTTCGTCCATCCAAAATCAAAACTAAAATCATCATACCATCCTTTGTCCAAATCAATTACAACAGGCGATGTTGTAATGCTTGTGTTAATGCATTTGGTACGATGGCCCCAATGACCGGCAACAACATCGTAACTTCCTGTAAAAAATGTTGGGATAGAAAAATTACCCGCAGCATCGGCAGTAGTTGTGTAATCAAACTGCGAATTGCTAAAACTTACTTGTGCATTGGGTATGGGATTAAAAGTTCCGTATTCAATTACCTGTCCGGTAAGTGTAATAGCCGGGCTATTGGTTACAAGTTGTGCATCCTGTATAGTAATAACTCCGTTTGTTAAAACAACACCTGTGTAGGTTTTGGTTTGATACCCTGCTTTGCTAAACGTTACATCATACGTTCCTGCAGTTGCAGTTCCTGTTTTGTATTCGCCATTTATTTTTGAATTGTCGGTAATGGTGGTTGCTACAATTTGTACCAAGGCATTAAACAATGGCAAACCGCTTACGCTGTCGGTAACAGTACCTTCAAGGTAGCAGGCGCGCTGGTAATTTGGCCCAAGTACATAAAGCCCATTGTTAATGTCAGATGCCACAATATTTCCCGAAGGTAAATAAGGATACACACCCCAGCAACCGCTAAAGCCACTGCCAGTACCTTGTGGATAGGTATCGTACCAGCCAACGTTAATCATGTTTTGCGGACGGGTAACATCTGTTATCACCACTCCATCTTTGTACCAGGATGTAACTGCAAAGTCACCTCCGTTCTTTTCAATAATATGTGTGTTGTGTACAATTGAACCCGAGCCTGGAGTAATTTGTATGCGGTCAAGTTCAGTGATGTTATTTGGATTTGCAATGTCGTACGATGCAAGGTATGAGTTTGAAACTTCATCGGTGGTAAATACAGTATTGCTGTCGGTTGATAGCCATGAGTTGTGTGTAAACACCCCGGGTGTTGTTTGCTGATTTAGTAAAACAGGGTTTGATTTATTGGTAACATCAAATATGCTGAAGTACCCATCATAAATATGACAACTGTAATATTTATTTCCGCGTGCATAGCCATCGTGCACATACGTGCCGGGCGTGTGGCTTTTATATATAGGTGCAGTTGGGTTGGTTGCGATATCACAAATTAATGAAGCACCATTAAAAAGATTTGAGCCGTGCAGGTAAACGTATCCATCTTCAATATGCAATGAGTGTATGTTGTCTATCTGTCCTGCTATTGCACCATCACCAGTGTACATGGTTACAGGAGCTGAGCCCGGCAATTGGGACAAATCAACAATCTGCAATCCACCCCCACCTTCGGTAGTTACATATGCATAATGGTCATACGTTTTTATTTCGCGCCAAATGCTTGTTGGGCCTGATACATTTATTACCTCAACAGGAGCAGATGGATTTGATACGTCAACAATTGACATTCCCTGTTCCCAGCCCACCAGCGCATATTCGGTACCCGATGTTGAAGTCCATCCGCAAATGTTTGAAAGCGCATCGCCTTGCGGGTCGTTGTAGGTAAGTGTTCCCAGCAGCGACATGTTAAAATTTTGTGCCCACATATTCATGGCCGAACATGCAATAGCAAAAGACAGTAATAGTTTTTTCATTTTAAATGTGTTAGTTAATTTATTTTTTCGGACGCCAAAAGTATTGAAATATGGATACGCAAAAAGTATTTGGTGTTAACATTTAACGGCTTTTAACAAATGATTGCCAAACGGGAATAAACGGGACTTGCAACGGACTCAGGCTTTGTGAAAAAGCGCTGCAAACATGGTATCTGCTCCACATTTGTATCCTTCAATAACTTGTTGCTTTATTAGTGTAAGCGAAAAGTGCTTTCTGATCAACTCAACATTGTCTTCGTTTTCGGCTTTAAATACCGAACAGGTTATATACACTAAATGCCCGCCCGGTTCAACTTTAGTGCAAATATTTTTTAAAATACTTTGTTGCAGGGCAGTAAAACCTTTCAGTTTATCAGCAGAAAAGTTCCACAGGTATTCAGGACTCCTGGCCCAGGTGCCTGAACCGCTACATGGAATATCACATAAAATGTTTGTTGTTCGAAGTTGGTGGTTTGAAGTTGTCAAATCACAAACCTTCAGTTTAAAATTTTTCACTCCTGCTTTTTGCATTCGCTCCTTTGCATTTTGCAAAATAGTTTCGCGTGCATCGCTCAGTAGTAACCTTATTTCAGGAAATGCATCAGCAAGCATCAGGCTTTTTCCTCCGGCACCGGCACAGCAATCCCACCACAGTTCGTTTTTTATATCAGGAAAAAACAGAATTGTTTTTTGGGATGATAAATCCTGTATTTCAAAGTATCCTTTTTCAAATGATTGTAGCTGCGAAAGTTTGGTGGAGTTTTTAAAACCTAAAGCCTCTCCCCAACCCCTCTCCGAAGGAGAGGGGCAAGAAGCACCTTCGGTAAAAGATATTTCATTTCTGTTTAATTCTTCAACTACCTTTTCGCGAAATCCTTTTCTAATTCTAATCCACACAAGTGGCTGCTCCAAAAATGACAGAAGATATTTTTCATAATCAATTCCATCAGACAATTCTTTTTTGAATGGAAATATTTTTTCTAAACCAAATGAAGTCGCATTTTTTACCTCTTCAATTTTTTCAGCGGTTGATTTTGTTGTTTGTGAAAATTTTACACTTCCGTATTGCACATTCAAAAATTCCATCATCTCATTCCATTCAGCTAAAATATAATTACTGAAAAATATTTTTTCTTCAATTGAAATTTCTTCAAAAGCTTTACCAAGCCGGTAATAATTATAAATCAAAGAAGAAATCAACCGCCTGTCGCGCGAACCAAGCTGTTTGTTTAAACGAAAATAATTTTTTAAAAAGTGATGTAGCGGAATTTTAAAATCAAACGCAGCAATAATTTTTAAAACGTGGTTAAACTGAGTTTGTTCGCGCATTTAAAATAGTGGTATTACAAAGGCGACACGAATATACAAATGACTTAAGAAAAGTTGTACTAAAAATCTGCAATGTACTTACCTTGCCACCAGATACATTCTTTTTTGCTTTCTTAAATTTTTGTACATAGTTAACTTTTCATAAAGTTCATCTATTAATTGTTCGCGCATGCTATCATCTATGGTTGCATTTAGCAATAAAAAATAGCTATACACCATCATAGCCTCATCGTTATTATAACGAAGCTCCGTTACATTCTCTTTCTCCGTTTTTTTTAAAGCTACTCTAATGTGCAGTTTTTTTTTAAAAGTTTCTACTGTTATACCAAGGCCTTGTGCAAGTTTTGAAATAGTTCCAAACGAAAAATTTCTTTGCCCGTTTTTCAACTGACTTATTTCGGGCTGGCTCACTTTTGAATTGGCAGCAAGCGTGGTTTGTATCATGTTTTTTTCTTTTAACAACATACCAAATAATTCTCCCGGTGTTTTTTGTTTTTTCTTTTGCATTACGATTGGTTTTAAAGTTCGGTGCAAAGATTATTATAAATTTTTTTTTTTTTCAAAAAAATTTCAAAAAAAAATTAAGCCAAGCCACAAATATTACAACACTGTAATATTTTATTGCACCGTGGTAATATTTATAACACCATTGTAATAGGTTTTGGCTAATGTGCTTAATAGGTTTGAGTCCATAATTAATTCAAACTAAAAAACAAATTACAATGAAAAAACTAACACTATTAACAGCACTGCTTACGGGATGTATGTGGAGCATGGCGCAGACTCAAATGAGAAATTGGGTTATTCCACCTTATCAATTAAGTGACTTTGGAAGCCTGAGTGGTATTACCGCTACTCCCTTACCAAACGATCCGAATGTTTTCATGCCTTCTAATTATGATTTACAACCGGCACCTTATGCATCAAACGGCATTTATTTGCCCAACAATATGAGCGATTTTTTTTGTATTGATCAATATTTCTTTTATGGCATAAATAATAATGGTTTGTGTAGTGATTTATTTACGTACTGTAACACGGGGCTTGGTACTCCATTAACACAAACAAAAATCAATAATGCAATAAAAGCTACTGAATTGCCAATAGTTCCCCGGCCCGGTGATCCGGGAGGATATTACGCTATTTACCCCGGCTTCTATCATTTATATACATGTGCAACTGGTGGTTATTGCTCTTTATTACCCGGCTGGGTGAGTTTAGCAGGCCAATCAATGTCAACTGGTGATCAGATAAATTTTGCCGTTACAAAACTTGATGTTACAGGAACCAAAAGAATGTTGTTTGTTTTATGCAACCCACTCCTATACGCTTATGAAATTACAAATGCTGGAATCAGTTTTAAAAGTATGGTTGATCTTACTTTAAATACTATTGCACCTTTGCAGACTATTTATAATGCAGATGTTAGCAGTACAGCAATTAAAACAGAAATGGAAGTTAAGGAAAACTCTAATGGCAATTATCTTTTGGCTTTTAATATACCAATTGGATTAAATGGTTATATCTGCGGAACTACGCCTTTTCAAACAAGCCTTGTAATAACTTTTCAGTACAATCCCACTTTGGCACAATTGACTTTTGACAATTTCTATCCTGTGCCCGGTGCCAATTATGCACCTATCAATCCATGCGCGGCTGATGGTAAATATTTTGTAAAAGGAATGGAATTTTCACCAAGTGGAAATTTATTATATCTGACTGTGGTACCAGGTACAGGAACAAGTTCTCAACCACATTCAATTTTTGCTTTAGATATGTTAAACCAGAGTGCAGTTTACACAATGAACTTGCCTCAAAGCACCGAAAGCCCTTATGGGTTGGGAATGATAGAGATGGGATATAATCCAAACAATTCAATTCCGGCAAACCAAAAATTATATTTTACATCAGGAACGAATTTGGCAAGCATACAAAATCCTGACGGTATAATTAGCAATACTGCTACATGGAACGGAAATGAATTTACATTTTCAGCACCTGTTTCACTCTGTCATGCCGGAAGTTTTATTGAAACAAGTAACATTTACGCCCTGCCAGACCAAATTGATGGTGAAAACTACGACTATATTATTCCATCTGTAAATCCACTAACAATTATTCCCTCCCCCTCGGGTTTTTGTACCAGTGTTAACCAGGTAACGCTAAGTGTTCCACCTGTATTTCAGACTTATGCATGGAGTACAGGCTCAACAAGCAACACCACTACAATTACAGGTCCAGGCACCTATACAGTTTCTGTTAGTTATGGTTGTAATGGTTCGCCTCAAACATCCACCCAAAGCATAACCATAGCCGGCTGCTGCAACAATTATCAAAATCCGTTTCCGGGAACCATTACCACTTATAACAATACCAACTTTGATGTTAACAGCAACATTGTGGTTGGCGCTGGACAGTCGCTTGTCTTTAACAGTTGTAATTTGGCTATGGCTGATAATGTTTCGATTACCGTGCAGGCAGGCGGTAAACTTACATTTAATGGCAGCCACGTTTTTTCCTGCAACCAAATGTGGCAGGGCATTGTGGTGGCAGCCCAAACAGCCCAGGTAAATATTATTAATAATTCAATAATTGAAGATGCGGTTAATGCTGTTTACTCAGCTTTTGGAGGTGATATAAACTTTATCAATTCAACCTTTGACCATAACTATTGCGCATTAAATTTAAATACTGCCACATACAATTTGTTAAATGTTGAAGGCTGCAATTTTTATTGCACCGGTGGCTATACACTTAAAGCGCCTTATGCAAACCAGCGAACATGGGCGCACATTGCCCTTTTGCGCTCCACGGGAATAACAATAGGAAATGCATCCGGCTTGCCTAATACTTTTAATGATGCATCTGCTTTAACATGGGATGCCGATTTTGGAATACATGGAATAAGCAGCACGGCACTTATTATTAATAACATTTTTAACCGGTTTAATTATCAAAGTACACCCGTGCATACCACCCATGGTAGCGCTGTGTTTTTTGAAGAACCCGTAAACTATCAGCAGGCACAGCACTATGTACAAATTGGCGACTACAGCACCGCTGGATCTGCAAATTTTTTCAACCAATGCGCCATTGCAGTTGAAACCATTTCAACCAATATTACCATTGATGGCAATACTTTTACAAACAACCCGGCCCCAATTACTGATATTCCATTTGTTCAATGTATTTTTATACACGATGGCGAAAGGTTTAGTGGTGTAATTACGCACAATACAATGAACAACTTTGATAAGGGAATTAATATTGATTGCATTGGAAACCTAATGTGCGATATTGCTATTGACAACGATAACCTAATTGTTTGCTACCCTAACCCGGCTTATTATTTTCTTTACAGTGCCGCAATAAGGCTTGCCAATTACGATTTTCAAAGCGAAGTGGCTAATTACAATATTAACAATAACCAAAACTCAAACTTACCATCATCCCAACAAGGCATACACACCACAGGTGATTTTGCAATTGATGCATTAAACGTATATTTGAGCATGCGAGAAAATAAAATTTACATGGACCACGACCAAAACCGCGTAAACCAGGCCATTGCCAACGGCACATCTTCTTTTTATGGTGTGCGTCTTGAAAACTGCCCTTTTCCCTCGCTTATTTGTAATTTGGTTACAGGTAACAGCAACGTAACCATACAACCCACTGGCATTAACGATTACCAGTGCCGCCATGCCATATCAGCAAACTTTGCGCGCGAAGGCAGTTACGAATGCAATGCCACCGACCAAACCGAAGTGGGCATGGAATTTTTGGCCGACTGCGACCGCAGCCAAATACGCGGCAACACCTTTAGGGCGCATAACTTTGGACTAAAACTTGGCGCCACCTTTAGCAACTGTGCCGGCTGGAGCACTGGCATTATTGGCGACCAGGCTACCTATAACGATAACGGTACCGATTACACCTACGGCAACCGCTTTGAAGGCTACAACGGCATTGGCGATTTTTACATGGCAAGCATGCACAGTGCTAATTCGTATGCGAGTACTAACCCAATAACTGGTTTTTATAACTGGTTATACGACCCCAATTATTTTCCACCCATTCCTCCTTTTACACTCGACAATTGCGGTGTGCCTAATGCAAGTGCGTTTTCACCTATACCTGACCCATCCCACCCATATTATGTTTGCGCAACGTGCCCTAATTTGCAACCTCGCAATCCCGAAGAAGAATTGGAACAGCGCATTGCTGCTGCAAATAGTGTTGGCACAAATCAGTACGGAACACAAACCGATTTAATTAAGTACAGTGTGAAAGGCGGCTTGTATGATGTGGTGCAAAACAACAATACGTTGCTTGGCAATGCCAACATCAGCAATTTTTACTACACTATAAAAAACAGCACACTGGGTAAATTGCATGATGTGCAACTGATGATAAGCACCATGGTAAGTGATAGCGACAGCGTAAGTGTTGCAAATACTAAAGCAACTGCCCTGGCCCTTAATACCGCAACACCTGTTACATATATTTTTGAACAAAACCAAAAAGAAATAAACACATTAATGCTTGCGCATGATGGCAATGTTACTGCAAGTAATATTTCTATACCTGAAAAAAATATTGCAGAAAGTGTTGCATGGCAATGCCCGTTTAAAGGAGGTACTGCTGTATATTCAGCACGCGCAATTGTCTGGAAATACAATCCATCAGCAAAATTTAGTGACGATGTTTTATGTAACAGCGGTGCATATTTCAGAGAAGGAAAAGGGGTAAGTGAAGTAATTGCAAGTGAAATTAATTTATACCCTAACCCTGCAAAAAACGAAGCCACATTACAATATAATTTGTACGATTACAAAAATGCAAGAGCAAAAGTGTATGACATTACCGGAAAAGAATTAAAAGTTATTGAGCTTACTATAAAAGAAAGCAAGGCAATAATAACTCTTAGTGCTTTTAGCAATGGAATTTATTCAGTAAAAATAATTGCAGATGGTAATGAAATTAAAAATTTAAAATTAGCAGTAATAAAATAATAACAGCAAAAAGCGCTTCGGATTTTCCGAAGCGCTTTTTTATTTTGAATGAAAACAAAAGCTATCTTATTTATTATTTTGGTATCAAGCTATGCAAGCCAAGCTCAAAACCGAAGTAATATTTGGATGTTAAACGCTGCCTGCAATCCATATACACAAA
>CAYSPG010000013.1:0-87386 GCA_964432885.1 uncultured Flavobacteriaceae bacterium | reverse complement strand
GGTCACGTTGACCACGGTAAAACAACCTTAACAGCTGCAATCACTACAGTGCTTGCCGACAAAGGTTTTGCAGAAATTCGCTCATTCGATTCTATCGACAACGCTCCTGAAGAAAAAGAGCGTGGTATTACTATTAATACCGCACACGTTGAGTATGCAACTGAAAATCGTCACTATGCTCACGTTGACTGCCCAGGTCACGCTGACTATGTAAAAAACATGGTTACCGGTGCTGCACAGATGGATGGTGCCATACTTGTGGTTGCGGCTACTGATGGTCCCATGCCACAAACCCGTGAGCACATTCTGTTAGCTCGTCAGGTTGGTGTGCCTAAGATTGTTGTATTCATGAATAAAGTTGACATGGTTGACGATCCAGAATTGTTAGACCTTGTTGAAATGGAAATTCGTGAATTGCTTACCTTTTATGAATTCCCTGGAGATATAACTCCAATTATCAGAGGTTCTGCGCTGGGCGGATTAAATAAAGATGCCAAATGGGTTCCAAAAATTATGGAGCTTATGGATGCTGTTGACACATTTATTCCAATTCCTCCTCGTGATATTGATAAACCATTTCTTATGCCGGTTGAAGACGTGTTCTCAATCACAGGTCGTGGTACTGTAGCTACAGGTCGTATCGAAAGAGGTGTTATCAACTCAAACGATAACGTTGAAATTATCGGAATGCAGGATAAAAAACTTACTTCAACTGTTACAGGTGTGGAAATGTTCCGCAAAATTCTTGACAGAGGAGAAGCAGGTGATAACGTAGGTTTATTGTTACGTGGTATTGAAAAAACCGACATCCGCAGAGGAATGGTGGTTGCAAAACCAGGTTCAATAACTCCTCACACCGATTTCAAAGCCGAAATTTACGTATTGAAAAAAGAAGAAGGTGGACGTCACACACCATTTCACAATAAATACCGCCCTCAGTTTTACTTACGTACAACTGATGTAACCGGAGAAATTGAATTGCCTGAAGGCCGCGAGATGGTTATGCCTGGCGATAACGTTACAATCACGGTAAAATTAATTGTACCTGTTGCTATGGATAAAGGATTACGTTTTGCTATTCGCGAAGGTGGTCGTACAGTAGGTGCAGGTCAGGTAATTGACATTATAAAGTAAATTGGCAAAGGAGCAGTTGGCAGTTAGCCAAATTGCCAACTGCGACTGCTGTCTGCCAATTGAACAAACGAGTGTAGTTCAAGGGTAGAATAGCGGTCTCCAAAACCGTTGATGGGAGTTCGAATCTCTCCACTCGTGCTAAAAAATAAATAGTAGTTAGTAAGGAAAAGAAAGATGAGTAAAATCAAAACATACGTTAAAGAATCCTACAGCGAGTTGGTAACAAAAGTTTCATGGCCAACATGGAGCGAATTGCAGAGCAGTGCTATTGTAGTTTTGGTGGCATCGTTAATTATTGGCATGATAATTTTCTTTATGGACTCTATATTTCAGGGTATGATGAACTTGTTATATAAACTATTTTAAATAAATACAAAGTTGACACTGATGACAGACACCGGCAAAAAATGGTACGTGATACGCGCGGTGAGCGGTAAGGAAAAAAAAGTAAAGCAGTACATTGAGTCTGAGATAAACCGTCTTAAGCTCAATGATAATGTGGCACAGGTATTAATTCCTACCGAAAAAGTATATCAGATTAAAGACGGAAAAAAAGTAAGCAAAGAAAGAAGTTACCTTCCGGGCTATGTACTTATTGAGGCAAATCTTACCGGAGAAATTCCTCACATCATCGAAAATGTAACTGGTGTAATTAACTTTTTGGGTCCCAAAGGCGAAGCACCAGCACCATTAAGACAGTCGGAGGTAAACAGAATATTAGGAAAGGTGGATGAGTTAAGTGATTCAGAAGAAGTATTAAACATTCCGTTTGTAGTAGGCGAAACAGTAAAAGTAATAGATGGCCCTTTCAATAGCTTTAGCGGAGTTATTGAAGAGGTGCATGAAGATAAAAAGAAACTTAAAGTGATGGTAAAAATCTTTGGACGTAAAACCCCACTTGAGTTAAGTTATATGCAAGTAGAAAAAGAATAAAAAAAATAGTTTGAAGTTTAAAGTTTGAAGTCTGAGGTTATGCTTCCAAATCCCAACATCAAACCACAAACTACAAACCTCAAACAAAAAATAAAATGGCAAAAGAAATAGGCGCATTAGTTAAGTTACAGGTAAAAGGAGGTGCAGCAAATCCTGCTCCCCCGATTGGTCCTGCTCTTGGTGCAAAGGGTGTAAACATTATGGAGTTTTGCAAGCAATTTAATGCTCGCACCCAAGATCAGGCCGGAAAAATATTGCCTGTAATTATTACCGTATATACCGACAAATCGTTTGATTTTGTAATTAAACGGCCCCCTGTAGCTGTTCAAATATTAGAAGCAGCTAAAGTAAAATCAGGTTCGGCAGAATCAAATCGTAAAAAAGCAGGCACCATTAAGTGGGAACAGGTAAAAGCAATTGCTGAAGATAAAATGCCTGACTTAAACTGTTTTACAATTGAATCGGCAATGAGCATGGTTGCAGGAACGGCCCGCAGCATGGGAATTGCTATTGATGGAAAAAAACCATTTTAAAAATTAAGTTATTGATTAATTAAGAAATTAGGATAATTGGTAAATCCCAAATTACCTAATAACTCAACTAATTAATAACCCCAAAATATAAGTTAAACCGAAGGAGTTCTTATTATTATGAACGTTTGCACTTCAAAAATTAAAATAAATGGCACTTACCAAAAATCAGAAGCTTGCCACAAAAAAATTCGACAGAGAAAAACACTACTCTCTGCAAGAGGCTTCTAAAATCGTAAAAGACATTACGTTTACAAAGTTTGACGCATCAGTTGATGTTAGCGTTAGACTTGGTGTTGACCCACGCAAGGCAAACCAAATGGTGCGTGGTATTGTTACCTTACCTCACGGTACCGGAAAAACGGTTAAAGTACTTGTGCTTTGCACACCCGATAAAGCCGAAGAAGCAAAAGCTGCCGGTGCTGACTATGTAGGTTTAGATGACTACATTCAAAAAATAGAACAAGGATGGGTTGATATGGACGTGGTTATAACCATGCCTGCTGTAATGGCAAAGGTTGGTAAACTGGGTCGTGTATTAGGCCCACGTAACCTTATGCCTAATCCTAAAACCGGAACTGTAACCAATGATATTGGCAAAGCAGTAGGCGAAGTAAAGGGCGGAAAAATTGATTTCAAGGTTGATAAAGCCGGCATTATACACGCATCAGTTGGCAAAGTTTCGTTTGATGCCAAAAAAATATTTGACAATGCAAATGAATTGCTTCACACCATTGTTAAGCTTAAGCCTTCATCAGCAAAAGGAACCTACCTTAAGAGTGTAGCATTATCAAGCACCATGAGTGCCGGAATTAAAATTGATACAAAATCAATTGCAGGTTAATTTTTTAACAGATAAAAAATTGAAATCATGACAAGAGAACAAAAAACAGCAGAAATAGATTCATTAGTAAAAGAGTTTTCGGCATACTCAAACTTTTATGTAACCGATGTTGCAAGTTTAGATAGCGATAAAACCTCTAAACTGCGCAGGTTGTGCCACAGCAAAAACGTAAAAATGCGTGTGGCAAAAAATTCATTAATACAAAAAGCCCTCGAAAAAATTGATGCAAGTGCATACGAAGGAATTTTTGTATCACTAAAAGGAACTTCGGCTATTATGTTTAGCGAAGTATCAAACACACCAGCCAAGCTAATAAAGGAGTTTCGCAAAACAAGCGAGAAGCCGATATTAAAAGGCGCATGGATTGATTCATCCATCTTTATTGGTGACAAAGAGTTAACAGCTCTTTCTAATCTTAAATCGAAGAACGAATTGCTTGGTGAGATCATCACCATATTGCAATCGCCAGCTAAAAATGTTATTTCACAGTTACAGTCAAGCGGGCAAAAACTATCAGGTATCTTAAAAACTCTTGAGCAAAAAGGCTCTTAATGCTTCCAACTTTTTACTCATCGAGAAAACAAATAAAACAAACAATTAAAAAACAAATTAAAAATTAATACAATGGCAGATTTAAATGCATTCGCAGAACAGTTAGTTGGTTTAACTGTAAAAGAAGTTCAAGAACTTTCAACAATATTAAAAGACAAGTATGGCATTGAGCCTGCTGCTGCTGCTCCGGTTATGATGGCTGGTGGCGCTGCTGGCGGTGGTGCTGCTGCAGCCGAAGAAAAATCAACATTTGATGTGATTTTGAAAAGCGGTGGCAATGCAAAACTTGCAGTTGTTAAACTTGTAAAAGAACTTAGCGGCCTTGGCTTAAAAGAAGCTAAAGACTTAGTGGATGGCGCTCCAAAACCGGTTAAAGAAGGTGTTTCTAAAGAAGAAGCAAATTCAATCAAGCAACAACTTGAAGAAGCCGGAGCAGAAGTTGAACTTAAGTAATCCGTTCTTTCAAAATTAATTTAGGCTTCTCCCAAAAGGGGAAGCCTAAACCCCTTTTCTAACTGCAATACGTTTGCAGTATATAATTCTTTGATTGATACAAAAATAAAAATCATTATCCCATTGGCAGCAATTACATCCATCTCAGAAAAAAGTACATCAAAGAGAATTAATTTCTCAAAAAATAAAAATCTGATTGAATATCCTGATTTTCTCGATATTCAATTAAAATCGTTTCAGGATTTTTTCCAGATTGAAACAACTCAGGATAACAGGCAAAACGAAGGTCTTTATAAAGTATTTGCCGAAAATTATCCAATAACCGATTCGCGAAACAATTTCGTGCTCGAGTTTTTGGATTATTTTATTGATCCTCCACGTTACGGTATTCAAGAGTGTTTAGAAAGAGGATTAACATACAGTGTACCTTTAAAAGCAAAATTAAAGTTATACTGTACCGATCCTGAACACGAAGACTTTGAAACCATTGTACAGGATGTGTACCTGGGAACCATTCCTTATATGACTCCCAAGGGAACATTTGTAATCAATGGTGCTGAGCGTGTAGTGGTGTCTCAATTACACCGATCACCCGGTGTGTTTTTCGGGCAATCTCGCCATGCTAACGGAACCAAACTTTATTCGGCACGTGTAATTCCTTTTAAAGGATCGTGGATTGAATTTGCAACTGACATTAATAATGTGATGTATGCATACATCGACCGGAAGAAAAAATTTCCGGTAACTACATTGTTGCGTGCCATTGGTTTTGAAAGCGACAAACAAATTCTTGAGATATTTGGCCTAGCTGACGAAATTAAAGTAAGCAAGTCAGGTCTTAAGCAACATGTGGGCCGCAAACTTGCTGCCCGTGTTTTAAAATCATGGGTTGAAGATTTTGTGGATGAAGATACCGGTGAAGTAGTTTCGATTGAGCGTAACGAAATTATTTTAGAGCGCGAAACATTTTTAGAAGACCAACACATTGATTTAATAATTGATGCCGGTGTAAAATCAATTATCCTGCATAAGGAAGATGCAAGTAGTGCCGACTTTGCAATTATTTACAATACTTTACAAAAAGATACATCAAACTCAGAGAAAGAAGCCGTTGAGCATATTTACCGTCAGTTGCGTAATGCCGAGCCACCCGATGAAGAAACAGCGCGTGGTATTATCGAAAAATTATTTTTCTCTGATAAACGTTACGACCTTGGTGAAGTAGGCCGTTACCGCATAAACAAAAAATTAAATCTTAATACACCAGAAGATGTAAAGGTGTTGACCAAAGAAGATATTATTCTCATCATAAAATACCTCATCCAACTTATCAATTCAAAAGCCGATGTGGATGATATTGACCACTTATCAAACAGGCGTGTGCGTACAGTAGGTGAGCAATTATACTCTCAGTTTGGAGTAGGCTTATCTCGTATGGCGCGTACCATACGTGAGCGTATGAACGTAAGAGATAACGAAGTGTTTACACCTGCAGATTTGATTAATGCAAAAACACTTTCGTCAGTAATAAATTCTTTCTTCGGAACCAACCAGCTATCACAGTTTATGGATCAAACCAATCCATTGGCTGAAATAACACACAAGCGCAGGTTATCTGCCCTTGGCCCCGGTGGTTTATCACGAGAGCGTGCAGGCTTCGAGGTGCGTGACGTACACTATACACACTATGGCCGTTTGTGTACTATCGAAACTCCTGAGGGCCCAAACATCGGACTTATTTCTTCGCTGTGTGTGTATGCTAAAATAAACAATCTTGGTTTTATTGAAACACCATATCGTGTAATTGAAAACGGAAAAGTTGATTTAGCAAAACCTCCAGTATTCTTAACTGCCGAAGAAGAAGATAATAAGGTAATAGCGCAAGCCAATGCGCATATTGATTTAAAGGGACACTTTGCCGATGCGCGTGTAAAAGCACGTTACGAAGGCGATTTTCCAGAAGTAGAACCAGAGCAACTTCATTTGATGGACGTTGCTCCAAATCAGATAGCATCAATTGCTGCATCACTAATTCCTTTTCTTGAGCACGATGATGCCAACCGTGCGTTGATGGGTTCAAACATGCAACGCCAGGCTGTGCCATTGTTGCGCCCCGAAGCTCCAATTGTTGGTACCGGACTGGAAGGTCAAGTGGTGCGCGACTCACGCGTATTATTAAATGCTGAATATGACGGAATAGTTGAGTATGTTGATGCAAACGAGATTCATGTTCGAAGCATTCGCAAAGAAGAAGACAGGCTGTTGAGCTTTGATGATGAAGTAAAAATTTATAAACTCATCAAATTCCAAAAAACAAATCAAAGCACCTGTATAAACCTTAGACCAATTGTAAAAAAAGGCGAAAAGGTAAAACAAGGTCAGGTGTTGTGCGAAGGATATGCCACACAGGGCGGTGAACTTGCGCTTGGCCGCAACCTGATGGTTGCATTCATGCCATGGAAAGGATACAACTTTGAAGATGCTATCGTAATTTCGGAACGCGTAGTACGCGAAGATGTATTTACATCCGTTCACGTTGACGAATACTCACTTGAAGTGCGTGATACCAAACGAGGACTTGAAGAACTTACAGCCGATATTCCAAACGTAAGCGAAGAAGCTACCAAAGAACTTGATGAAAACGGATTGATACGCGTAGGTGCTGAAGTAAAAGAAGGTGATATTCTGATTGGAAAAATTACACCAAAAGGTGAAACAGATCCTTCGCCTGAAGAAAAACTATTGCGCGCAATATTTGGTGATAAAGCAGGAGATGTAAAAGATGCATCGTTAAAGGTTCCACCATCCGTTCGTGGTGTTGTAATTAACAAAAAACTTTTCTCACGTGCATTAAAAGATAAAAACTCAAAAACAGAAGACAAATCGTTGCTAACAAAACTTGATGAAGAGCAGGATAAAGAACTTGCCGGCATTAAAGCAAAATTAGTTGACAAACTTTTTGTTTTGGTTAGTGGCAAAACATCACAAGGCGTAAGCGATATATTTAAAGAAGTGGTTGTTGCAAAGGGAGCTAAGTTTACACAAAAAATGTTGGCTGATTTGGATTATACCAACATTAACCCAAACAAATGGACTACCGATAAAGACAGAAATGACCAGGTAAAAGAATTGCTTCACAACTATAACATTAAAATTAATGATGTTATGGGGGCATATAAGCGCAAAAAATTTGCAATACAAGTAGGTGATGAGTTGCCTGCAGGTATTATGCAACTTGCAAAGGTTTATATTGCCAAAAAGCGTAAGCTTACTGTGGGTGATAAAATGGCTGGTCGACATGGAAACAAAGGTATAGTTGCAAAAATTGTTCGCGAAGAGGAAATGCCTTTCCTTGATGACGGAACTCCTGTTGATATTGTTCTTAATCCGCTAGGTGTACCATCGCGAATGAACCTTGGACAGATTTATGAAACGGTACTTGCATGGGCCGGACGAAAATTGGGTGTAAAGTTTGCTACTCCAATTTTTGACGGAGCTACGCTTGATGAAATTGGACAGCATATTGAAAAAGCAGGACTTCCAAAATTTGGAAGCACATACCTAACAGATGGCGGTACCGGTGAAAAGTTTGACCAGCCGGCAACCGTTGGAATTATTTACATGTTGAAATTAGGACACATGGTTGATGACAAAATGCACGCACGTTCAATCGGGCCTTACTCACTCATTACGCAACAGCCGCTTGGTGGTAAAGCCCAATTTGGTGGTCAGCGTTTCGGTGAGATGGAAGTATGGGCACTTGAAGCATTTGGAGCTTCAAATATTCTTCAAGAGTTGTTGACAGTAAAATCAGACGATGTAATCGGCCGCGCAAAAGCTTACGAGAGTATTGTAAAAGGCGAAAACATGCCAACACCCGGTGTTCCTGAATCATTTAATGTATTGCTGCACGAATTACGCGGCTTAGGATTAAAAATAACACTTGATTAAAATAGTTATTAAGTTATTGAGCAATTAAGTTATTAAGTTAAATAACCGGTTCTCTTTAATTCAATCATTCAAAAAATCATTCATTCAATAATTAAAATAAAATGGCAGTAAAACGCGAATCCAAAATAAAAAGCAATTTCTCACGAATCATCATCAGCCTTGCATCGCCCGAGCACATACTTGAGCAATCGAGCGGTGAAGTTTTAAAGCCCGAAACAATTAATTACCGCACTTACAAACCTGAGCGTGATGGATTGTTTTGCGAGAGGATATTTGGCCCGGTAAAAGATTGGGAATGTCATTGTGGTAAATACAAACGCATTCGCTATAAAGGCATAGTTTGTGATCGTTGTGGTGTTGAAGTTACCGAGAAAAAAGTAAGACGCGAAAGAATGGGACACATCCAATTGGTGGTTCCTGTTGCTCATATCTGGTATTTCCGTTCGCTTCCCAATAAAATAGGTTACCTGCTTGGATTGCCAACCAAAAAATTAGATTTAATTATTTATTACGAGCGTTATGTTGTTATTCAACCCGGTGTTAAAGCACAGGATGGTGTAAACTATCTCGACTTTTTAACCGAGGAAGAATATCTTAACGTACTTGATACTCTCCCAAAAGAGAATCAACATTTGGATGATACGGATCCAAATAAATTTATTGCCCGCATGGGTGCTGACGCTTTGTATGATTTGCTATCACGCTTAGATTTAGATGAGTTGTCATACAAACTCCGTCATCAGGCAAGCAACGAAACTTCTCAGCAACGTAAAAACGAAGCGTTAAAGCGACTGAATGTAGTTGAGGCATTTCGTAATGCAAGCCAAAACATTGAAAACCGGCCTGAGTGGATGATAGTAAAAGTTGTTCCTGTAATTCCACCTGAGTTGCGCCCGCTTGTTCCATTGGATGGCGGCCGATTTGCAACATCTGATTTAAATGATTTGTACCGCAGGGTAATCATCCGTAACAATCGGTTAAAACGTCTTATCGAAATTAAAGCTCCTGATGTAATCTTGCGTAACGAAAAACGCATGTTGCAGGAAGCTGTTGATTCTTTGTTTGATAATTCACGTAAAGTAAATGCAGTAAAAACCGAAGCTAACCGCGCTTTAAAATCACTTTCTGATTCATTAAAAGGCAAGCAGGGTCGTTTCCGTCAAAACTTACTTGGTAAACGTGTTGACTATTCAGCCCGTTCGGTAATTGTTGTAGGGCCCGAAATGAAATTGCATGAGTGCGGATTACCAAAAGATATGGCTGCTGAATTGTTTAAGCCATTTATCATTCGCAAACTCATTGAAAGAGGAATTGTAAAAACAGTTAAGTCAGCTAAAAAAATTGTTGACCGTAAAGACGCTATTGTTTGGGATATTTTAGAAAACGTATTGAAAGGACATCCTGTTCTTCTCAATCGTGCTCCCACACTTCACCGTTTAGGTATTCAGGCGTTTCAGCCAAAACTTATTGAGGGAAAAGCAATACAGTTGCACCCGTTAGTTTGTACAGCTTTTAACGCTGACTTTGACGGTGACCAAATGGCCGTGCACGTTCCTCTGGGTAATGCTGCCATACTTGAAGCACAAATGCTGATGCTGGCTTCGCACAACATTTTAAATCCTGCCAATGGTGCACCTATTACCGTTCCTTCACAGGACATGGTACTTGGCCTGTACTATATGACTAAAGGAAGAAAGAGTGCCGATAAATTAAAAGTAAAAGGAGAAGGTTCGGTATTTTATTCACCCGAAGAAGTTACTATGGCCTTTAACGAAAACCGTGTTGACTTGCACGCATTTGTTAAAGTAAAAACATGGGTAAAAGAAGGTGATAACATTCACCGCAAAATAATTGAAACCACTGTTGGACGCATTTTGTTTAACGAAGTGGTTCCACGCGAAGCTGGTTATATAAACGAGGTGCTTACAAAAAAAGCACTGCGCGACATTATTAGTCAGGTATTAAAAACGTGTGGTATATCAAAAACAGCTAAGTTTTTAGATGACATAAAAGATCTTGGATTTAAAATGGCCTTTAGAGGAGGACTATCCTTTAACCTGAATGACGTTTTAATTCCTGCTCAAAAAGTTGAAATGGTTGCCAAAGCCCAGTCAGAAGTGGATGAGGTTAGGAACAATTACAACATGGGCTTTATTACCAATAACGAGCGATATAACCAGATTATTGATATATGGACCCGTACCAACACACGCATTACAGAAAACCTGATGAAGCAATTGATTGCCGACAAGCAAGGATTTAATGCTGTGTACATGATGCTTGACTCAGGCGCCCGGGGTTCAAAAGAACAAATTCGTCAGCTTGGTGGTATGAGGGGCTTAATGGCAAAACCACAAAAGAGTGGTGCTTCGGGAGGTGAAATTATTGAGAACCCCATTCTTTCTAACTTTAAAGAAGGGTTGTCAATTCTTGAATACTTTATTTCTACTCACGGTGCACGTAAAGGTTTGGCCGATACGGCTCTCAAAACTGCTGATGCCGGTTATCTGACAAGACGTTTGGTTGATGTAGCACAGGATGTAATTATAACTGAAGCAGACTGTGGCACATTGCGTGGACTGGCTGAAACAGCTTTAAAAAATAACGAAGAAGTTGTTGAATCACTTTACGACAGAATTTTGGGCCGCGTTTCCTGCCACGATATCTATCATCCGTTAACAGGTGAATTAGTAGTTCGATCAGGAGAAGAGTTTTCAGAGGATATTGCACGTAAAATTGAAGAGTCTCCACTTGAAACGGTTGAAATTCGAAGCGTACTAACTTGCGAAAGTAAACAGGGCGTGTGCGTAAAATGTTATGGCCGTAATCTGGCAACAGGCCGCATGGTTCAAAAAGGCGAAGCGGTAGGTGTAATTGCTGCACAAAGTATTGGTGAGCCTGGAACACAGTTAACACTGCGTACCTTCCACGTGGGTGGTGTCGCATCAAAAGGCGCATCTGAATCACGCCACGAAGCAAAGTTTGGAGGTGTTATTGAACTTGAAGAAGTACGTGTAATTCCTTACAAGGAAGGAAAAGAAAAAATAGAAGTGGTTGTGGGTCGTTCAGGCGAATTCCGCATCATTGACCCCAATACCAAATCAGTACTTGCAACCAACAACATTCCTTATGGTTCGCACCTGTTTGTAAAAAACGGTGCAACACTTAAAAAAGGCGATGTTATTTGCGAATGGGATCCATACAATGCCGTAATCATTTGCGAAGCCGAAGGTAAAATTGCCTACGAACATTTGGAAGAAGGCATAACCTTTAGAGAAGAAAGTGATGAACAAACAGGCTATAAAGAGAAAGTTGTTATTGACAGTCGCGACAAAACAAAAAATCCGGTTATTAAAGTTTTAAACGACAAAAAAGAAGTTGTAAAAGCATATAATATTCCGGTGGGTGCTCATATTGTAGTAAACGAAAATCAAAAAATACATGCCGGTGAGGTAATTGTAAAAATTGCTCGCGCAAGCGGAAAAACAGGCGATATTACAGGCGGACTTCCCCGTGTTACCGAATTGTTTGAAGCACGTAACCCATCTAACCCTGCCGTGGTAAGCGAGATTGATGGCGTGGTTTCTTATGGTGGCATAAAGCGCGGTAACAGGGAAATTATTATTACCTCAAAGGATGGTGATGTAAAAAAATATCTTGTTCCGTTAGCAAAGCACATCCTTGTTCAGGATAATGACTTTGTGCGTGCAGGAACTTCCTTGTCAGATGGAGCAATCAGTCCTTCCGATATTCTTGCAATTAAGGGCCCCGCTCAGGTACAAGAGTATCTTGTAAATGAAGTTCAGGAAGTGTACCGTTTGCAAGGCGTAAAAATTAATGACAAGCATTTTGAGGTAATCGTTCGTCAAATGATGCGTAAGGTTGTGATAGATGATGCAGGTGATACCCGTTTCCTTGAAAAAGAATCGGTAAACAAACTTGAGTTTATGGAGGAGAACGACTGGATAATGGATAAAATGGTAATTACCGATCCGGGAGACAGTGAGTACAAGCCAGGTCAGATTATTACACTGCGAAAGTTGCGCGATGATAATTCATTGCTAAAGCGTAAAGACCAAAAAGAAATTGAAGCGCGTAATGCAATACCGGCTACCTCATCACCCTTGTTACAGGGAATTACTCAGGCATCGTTGCATACCAAGAGTTGGATTTCTGCAGCATCTTTCCAGGAAACCACCAAGGTTCTTAACGAAGCTGCAATCAACGGCAAGGTTGACTACCTGCTTGGCTTAAAAGAGAATGTTATTGTAGGTCACTTAATTCCTGCAGGCACAGGCTTGCGCGAGTACGACAGGTTAATTGTTGGCTCACAAGAGGAGTATGACTTATTATTGGCATCCAAACAAAGCCAGGAGGAAGTTGAAAGCGATTAATATTGTAACAAGCTAAATAGTTAAAACCCCACCAAAGTTTATGGTGGGGTTTTTTGTTGTTTATATTAGCTAAAATGAGCTGTGTTTTTTTTTGCTATCATTACACATCCAAACAAAACTACCATGACAAAAAAAATCAAATTAAGTTTTCTTTTTACAATGGCTGCGTTAGTTGCTAATGCACAAGTTACAGGTAACTGGACTCAACAATCGTTGCTCAATTTTGGTTACGATGTCAATCACTGGGTTCAGTTTGTTGATGCTGTTGACAGCAATGTGTGCTGGGGCTTAAGTGCCGACCGCAACGGGCAAACCAATCCACTACAAGAATTTTTGCGTACTACTGATGGAGGTACCACGTGGTCGTTTGGAACGGTTACTGGTGCCACAGGCCTGGGCCCCTCATCCATTTGTGCTATAGGTGCCGATACGGCTTGGGTAACTTTGTTTAATCCTGCAGGTGGCGGTGGAATTTACCGTACTACCGATGGCGGAACATCATGGACGCATCAGAGCACAGCAACCTTTGCACCGCCAAGCGGATTTCCAAACATTGCTCATTTTTTTGATGGCAATAATGGTGTTGCTATGGGCGACCCCAATGGCGGATATTTTGAAATATATACAACTGTGGACGGTGGCAATAACTGGGTGCGAACCCCACAGGCAAACATTCCTGTAAATTTGGCTGGCGAGTTTGGCATTACGGATGTATATACTGCACTGGCGCCTTCCACTTTATGGTTTGGTACCAACAAAGGCCGCATTTACAAAACCATTGATGGCGGAGTAAACTGGACAGTGGCATCAACCCCATATCTTGGTTTTATTGGCGGCATTGCTTTTAAGGATGCAAACTATGGCCTTGCTTGCGAAGCCGATGTAAACACTATAAATACGGATATGATTGTAACCACAGATGGCGGTGCTACATGGAATATTTTAAATTGTGTTACAGGTAATGTGGGACAAAAACAAACTGTAACATTTGTGCCCGGCACCGACTCTACTTTTGTATTTACTTCACCATATAACAGGCCAATAACCAATCCTCCTACACGCGATTTTGGTTCGGGATTTAGTACTAATAATGGCAACGACTGGTATATGGTTAGTCAAAACTTAGAAGTATTTAGCGATAATGATTTTGCTGCAGAAAATGGCGGCTGGGCAGGAGGGTTAACACAGCTTGACCCATTCTTTGGTTTGTTTCGCGACCCGGTAATGTTTAAGTGGACTGGCCCATTGTACATTCCTCTGCTCGAAGTTGAGGCTACATCTATTGACATGGATCCCGCAATTAAAATAGGGCAAGTAATTCCGTTGGCTACAGTTCAAAATAACAGTTTGTACAAAGGCAGCTTTAATGTTACACTAAGCACCACTGGATACACATCCACAAAACCTGCAACCATTACCAATGTGCAGGGGCAATCACAAATCACATTTGACCCATGGACTCCGGCATCAACCGGCAATTATGTTTTTACATTGCAAACTCAACTTGCATCCGACCAGATTCCTCAAAACGATACAATAACAAATGATATTAATGTGCTAAATGAGTTTGCAAATTATGGATGGCTAAGTTTTGGACCCATTAATGCATCGCGTTTTGGAATTGCGGGCAGTTATAACTATGTAGGAGTTTACCCTAACGGTACCGGAACTTTATTTGCAATAGGTGGTGCAGATTTAACAAGTGGTCAGCTTTCTGTAAACAATGATAAGTTTGATGCAGGAGTAAATTCTTGGTCTACAGGACTTGCAATGCCAACGGCAAAATACCAGTTTTCATGCCAAACGGTAAATAATAAAATATACGCGGTAGGGGGATACCTTGGAGGATTTACACCCGATTCGGCAAATTACATTTACGATCCTTCCACTGACTCATGGACTCCCGGACAGTACATGCCCGTTGCGGTAGGTGATTATGCAAGCGGTGTGTACAACGACTCATTGATTTATTATATAGGTGGGCTATATCAAACAAGCGGAGGTTTATTGCGCGACACCAATCTTGTTCAAATTTATGATACATATAACGATACTTGGACTACTGCCACTTCTATGCCAGGTACAAAATCATCCGGATTACGTGGAAGTATTTATAACGATAAAATTGTTGTTGCAGGAGGATTTGTTCAATTGCTTGGCGGTAACATAAGGCAAGCACGTATTGGCACCATTGACGCTGCCAATCCTTCGTTGATAACATGGACAGCTATTAATGATTATCCGGCAAAAAATGTAAACCGTCATGCTGCTGGCGTTCCATTTGGTGGAAAAATACCCATGATAATGTTTACCGGTGGCGACCCCTCAGGCACAGCCACGCAAGGTAATCAATATACCTTTGGATATGATGTGGTGCTTAATGAGTGGCTTATTGGCCCACCTAAACCCACAGGTGTAAACAACATCAGCGATTTTGTTGGCACTATTTATAACGATAGTTTATACATGGCATCGGTTTCAGGATACAATGGAACTACTACTGTAACTGTAAACGAATGGCTTAATTTAGGTTCGGCAACAATATTGGGTGTTCAGCAGTTTAATGCTGAAAACAATTCGTTGCTGGTTTATCCTAATCCTTCTGCCAATGGTTTGTTTAAAATTAGTGTACCTACATTGGAAAAATACACACTTACCGTTTATAATTGTTTGGGTTCAATTTTGAGTACTCAAAATTTTTCAAATCAAAAAATAATCAACCTTAATTTGAACCATCAAAACAGAGGGATGTACTTTGTGAAATTAGAAAGTCCAGACAAAAATTATTACTCCAAAATTATAATCAACTGATAAAATATATCACTGCTACATAGCATAGATTTAAAAAGAGCCGGTGAGATAACCCAACCGGTTCTTTTTTTTCTAAGTAGCTGTTAAAATTTTTTTTATCTCTTTTTTATCTCGCCTCGCAATATGATAGGCGAGTTTTTTTTCTAAAAAAAGATTAATCAGTTTTAAAAAATAGAGGCTTTAATTTTCAATTCTTTTTTAATTTTGCACAGCAATTAAACTTCCAGTAAAATAAAGCTTGTTAGGTGAGGTTAACGGATAAATAAAAACTGCTGCCCGGAAATGTCGAGAGACGCCAATGGGTTAGCAGGCTTGGTCGGAATAAGGCTTAGTCTAATGCAGTTTCACAAGGCGCAAGCACAGTGAAAAGTTATCCGAAACTAAAACTAAACGAGGAGCTTTAATGAGATAAATAATCGCACTTGCGTTTGTCAATTCAGGTAATTTAAATACCTGATTTACTCATAGCTTTTCGTATCTGCGCCAATGGGTTTTATTTTTTGGGGATCACATTGAAACAATGGAGCAGCAAGTAATACGCAAACTTACCGTTACCGAAATCATTGAGCAGTCGGATAGCGTTCGCCTAAAAAAAACGCTTGCCGACTGGCTACCCAATGAACTGGCTGATCTAGTTAGCCAGGCTGATGACGATAAACAGCTTGTTATCTTTAAAGCGCTTGATCGAGAACGTGCTTTTCAAACGTTTGAAATTTTAGAATTAAACGTTCAGCAAACGTTGTTAAACGTGCTTCCATCACGATTGGTGCAGCTCATATTAAATGATATGAGCCCTGACGTGCGCACAGCCCTGCTCGAAAAGTTAGACAATGAGCTTCTGAACAAAATTCTAAAACTGCTTACCCCAAAAGAGCGAGCCGTTGCCATTTCATTATTAGGCTATCCCGAAAACTCCATAGGCCGTTTAATGACACCCGATTACATTGCAGTGCGCAAAGAGTGGATGGTAAGTGAAGTGCTTAATTACATTCGCGAAAACGGGGCTAACTCCGAAACGCTAAATGTAATTTACATTGTAGATGAACGTGGGCATTTGATTGATGATATTAAAGTAAGGGAAATATTATTAGCCGAATTATATACCCGCATGGAACATTTGATTGATGGGAAATTTACAGCACTTAATGTTACCGATGATGAGGAAGTGGCTATTAGCATGTTTAAAAGACATAACCGTGTGGCCTTGCCGGTTATTGATTCATCGGGCCTGTTGCTGGGTATAATTACTGTTGATGATGTGCTGCAACTTGCCGAACAGGAAGATACCGAAGACATCCAAAAACTGGGTGGTGTAGAAGCACTTGAAGAACCCTATATGGAAGTGCCCCTTCATAAAATGATTCGCAAACGGGCACCATGGCTTATTGTACTTTTTATTGGCGAAATGTTTACCGCATCGGCAATGAGTTATTTTGAAGAAGAAATTGCAAAGGCCATTATACTTACACTTTTTATACCCCTTATTGTATCCAGCGGTGGAAACTCTGGCTCGCAAGCAGCTACACTTATCATACGTGCACTTGCGCTGGGTGAAGTTACCCTTGCCGACTGGTGGCGTGTTATACGAAGAGAAATTCTGTCTGGAATTTCGTTAGGGCTAATTCTTGGTTCAATAGGCTTTTTGCGCGTGGCTGCATGGGCATCGTTTACCAATGTATATGGCCCGCATTGGTTGCTCATTGCCATTACAATTGGTGTTACGCTTTTGCTGGTGTGCCTGTGGGGTACCATTATGGGAAGTATGCTGCCTTTGCTGCTAAAACGCTTTGGTGCAGACCCTGCCACCTCATCCGCACCATTTATAGCCACATTGGTTGACGTTACCGGTTTGGTAATTTATTTTACCATTGCGGCATTGTTACTTACGGGAACTATGCTTTAAAATTACTTTCAAACAATTTATATAAAACAAATATGAGTAACAGAGTAGTGCATTTTGAAATCCCCTGCGATAACCCCGAAAAAACAGTTTCTTTTTTTAAAGAAGCTTTTGGTTGGAATTTTCAGCAATTTGGTGCTGAGGACTATTGGCTTGCCATAACAGGAGATGAAAAAACACCTGGCATTAACGGAGCCATTATGAAAAAGAAAGACCCTCGTCAACCGTTGGTAAACTCAATTAAGGTGGATGATTTGGAAACATCGATGGCCAACGTAGAAAAAGCGGGAGGAAAAATTGTGGTGCCAAAAATGGCAGTTCCTACGGTTGGCTACCTCGCTTACTTTACCGACCCCGATGGAAACATACATGGCCTTTGGCATGAAGATAGAAATGCAAAATAATTTTTTGTTAACGCATTTATCTGGCAATGAATAAATCTGTTTTACTGATAGATACCATCCATCCGCTTTTTTTTGAAAAATTAACCGCTACCGGATTTAGAATTACCGAAGGGTATGATTGGACACGCGAAAAAGTTATTACTGAAATTAAAAATTTTACAGGCATTGCCCTGCGCAGCCGTATTAAAATTGACAAACAAGTTTTAGAAAAGGCAGCTAACCTAAAATTTATTGCCCGTGCGGGTGCGGGTATGGAAAATATTGATGTGGATTTTGCAGCAGCAAAAAACATTATTTGCCTTAATGCCCCCGAAGGTAACCGCGATGCAGTGGGCGAACATGCCATAGCGATGCTGCTTGCATTGTTTAATAATTTAATAAAGGCCGATGCTGAAGTGCGAAACGGCATTTGGCTGCGCGAACAAAATCGAGGAATTGAACTGCACGGAAAAACAGCAGGTATTATTGGCTTTGGAAATATGGGCAGCGCCTTTGCCGAAAAATTAAAAGGCTTTGGTGTAAAAATTTTGGTTTACGATAAATATATTTCTGTAGATAAAATCACTTATAATTTTGTGGAACAGGTTATGTTGCCGCAAATTTTTGAACGTGCCGATATTGTAAGCCTGCATGTACCGTTAACCAGTGAAACGCATGGAATGGTTAACGCAAATTTTATTTCTTCGTTCAAAAAAAATATTTACATCATAAATACTTCGCGGGGCAACTGTCTTAATACAGATGATTTGGTCAATAGTATTAAATCAGGAAAAGTATTGGGCGCATGTTTGGATGTGCTTGAATACGAAACCACTTCGTTTGAAAAAATAGAAAAGGATAAACTGCCTGAATCGTTTAAATATTTAGGACAGTCAGATAAAGTTATTTTATCGCCCCACATAGCGGGATGGACGCATGAATCGAATAAAAAAATTGCAGAGGTGCTGGTGCAAAAAATTATGTTGTTGGATTCCGGTTGATAAAAACAACAGCCACTGTATTGCTAAAGCATAACTATGGGTGGAAAAAGAGCGTCTACTCGACAAAATTTAAGAAAAATAAAAAAAGGCATCATCAGATGCCTTTTTTGTATGTTATTGCTGCTTGCGGAGAAAGAGGGATTCGAACCCCCGGAACCTTTCGGTTCAACAGTTTTCAAGACTGCCGCAATCGACCGCTCTGCCATTTCTCCGGGGGCGAAAGTAAATTTTTTTTCTTTTCACATTTCAAAATTTTACCATTTGCTAACACTTTTTTTTGATTTTATCAGTTATCTTTAACAAAGTTTTTAAAACCATTAATAACTATTAAAATGAAACGCATAATAATAACAGCAGCAGTTATGTTGCTAACGTATGCTGCAGAGTCAAAAAATTTAAAAGCCTTGTTTGATTACAAAACGTTTTACGCTCCTAAACAAGGTACATATGTTGAAACCTACCTATCGGTAATAGGAAACTCGGTAAATTATAAGCAATCCGAAAGTGGCAGGTATGTGGCTTCGGTTGAAGTTTCGATAACCATTAAAGATGCTGCCGGAGTAAAGTTTGCTGATAAATATAATTTGCTAAGTCCGTTGGTTTCAGACACGTTAAAAGCCTTAAACTTTGTTGACCATCATCGCATGCCACTAGCTAATGGCAATTATGTGATTGAACTTATGCTTGCCGATAAAAATGGTGATGGAAAACCTTTTAGTGCCTCCCTTCCGTTTAGTATAAATTATGCAAGTGGCATTGTGGCTATAAGTGATATAGAATTTGCCGAAAGCTATAACAAATCCGAAAACACCCAAAGCGAACTTTTTAAAAACGGGTATGAAGTTATTCCACTTGTTGACAATTTTTTTCCGGAGGCAAGTACCAAGCTTAATTTTTATGCCGAGGTTTATAATACATCAAACGTACTTGGTAATGAGCCTTTGCTGTTGCACTATTTTATTCAAACCGCAGAATCAAAAAAGGTGATGAACGACTTTAGTGTTATTCATCGTAAAAATGCGGCTGAGGTTATTCCCGTATTAAGCAGCATAGGCATAGAAGCTTTACCAGCCGGAAATTACCAACTCGTTATCAATGTAAAAAACAAACTGAACGACTTACTTGCTTCAAAAGAAATATTTTTTCAGCGTGGAGCAACAAGTTTTACTGGTAATAATATAGATGCTTCCAATAGCTTTGCAAGCGCCTATACCGATAAAAAATTACTTGCCGAAAATGTTGCAAGCCTTATGCCATTGAGCAATGCAATAGAATCGCAGTTTATAACCAATCAGCTAAAACTTGCTGATGTTGAATTAATGCAAAAGTTTTTTTGGGATTTTTGGCAAAAGCGTAATGCCTCAAACCCCGAAGCTGCCTGGCTGGCTTACAAAGCTGATGTTGATAAGGTACAGCATTTATATGGCACACGTTCATTAAAAGGATATAACACCGACATTGGCCGTGTGTATTTGAAATACGGTTCACCCGATAATATTGAGCGGGGCGAAAATGAGCCTACTTCTTATCCGTATGAAATATGGCGATATCAAAAAATCAGGAATTCATCTGATAAATATTTTGTTTTTTGGAACAAAGACCTATTAGGAAAAAACTATGAGTTGCTACACTCAAACATGCCAGGCGAACCTTATGATGAGCAGTGGAATTTTAAACTTCACAGCCGCACCATGCGTGCCGAAGATTATGACCAGCAAATAAAAAAGGTTAACATTGCAGGCGATAAAACACAAGAGAAGTTCGAGCGTAAATGAATCAGCTGCTAAATGCACTTTTAAGGGGTATCATTGGGTTGATATCCCTTTTTAATTTAAGGGTGCTTTATGTGCTCTCGGATATGTTGCGGTTTTTTATGCAATATGTGTTTGCTTACCGCAAAAAAGTAATTGACCAAAACTTGAAAAAATCTTTTCCCGGCAAAAGCAATCAAGAACTTACGCGCTATCGCAATTGCTTTTACAAAAATTTTTGTGATGTAATTGTTGAAAGTATAAAGTTGGTGAGCATTTCAAAAGATGAATTGTTAAAGCGATGCCGCTTTCAAAACATGGATGTGCTAAACGATTATTTTAAACAAAATAAAAGTGTAATTGCTGTTACCGGGCATTATAACAATTGGGAACTGGGAGGCCTTGCACTGTCTGCAATTACTACGTGCAAAACGCTTGGTGTATACAAACCGTTAAGCAATAAAAGCTGGGATAGCTATTTTATTAAACTGCGCTCGCGGTTGGGTATGGAACTTGTGCCCATGAACCTTACGTTGCGAAAGTTGCTTGCTTACAAAAACGATGTAACACTTACCGTATTAATTGCCGACCAAACACCTGCCAAAGATGATATTGTTTACCGAACACAGTTTTTAAATCAGGACACGGCCGTTTTTTTGGGTGCCGAAAAAATTGCCAAACTCACCGGAAGCCCGGTAATTTATTTTTCGATGCAGCGTATTAAGCGCGGCTACTATAATGTTAGCATTGATGTTGTTACTGGTAATCCCAAATCAGAACCTGAGCATTACATTACCCAAAAGCACATACAACTTCTTGAGCGCGACATTACCAATAACCCTTGCAATTGGCTTTGGTCGCATCGAAGATGGAAGTACTGAATAATTTCTGTATTCAATTTTAGCAGAACTAAAAAACCTGATACCACAACACCCAACTCCTATATTTGCACCCTGCTATGCAGTTAATTCTCTCCACATCTTTTTGGTTTATTTTTTTATGTCTTGCGGCTGGTGTTGCTTACGCATTTTTTCTTTACCGCAATGAACATCGTTTTGACGAAACCATGCCCTGGGTAAAAAAAGCGATGACTGTTTTTCGGTTTTTAGCAGTAAGCATCATTGCGTTTTTTCTTTTATCACCATTTATCAAAACCTCATTTCGCCAGGTTGAAAAACCTGCTGTTGTAATTGCAGTTGACAATTCTCAGTCAATAAAATTAAATTTTCAAAATACATCGGCTTCAAATATTACTGATAGGGTGGAGGAATTAAAAAATAAACTGACGGCAAATTTTGATGTAAACGTAATGTTGTTTGGCCAAGGTGTTAAGGATGCAAACACTTTTTTGTTTGACGAAAAAATTACTGACATGTCGGAATTGTTTGACGAAGTAAAAACGCGCTATAGTGGACGTAATCTGGGTGCTGTAATTTTGTTTTCTGACGGAATTTACAATGCAGGAAGTAATCCGGTTTACAAAGCGCTTGACTTAAAAGTGCCAATATATAATGTTGCGCTTGGTGATACTACTGTAAAAAAAGATATTGTTCTTTCGGCAGTTAACCATAATAAGGTGGCCTATCTGGGCAACAGTTTTCCGTTACAAGTAGTAATGGATGCAAAACAGGCTGGTGGCGATAATACACTGCTCACTGTAAAAGAAGATTCATCTGTGATTTTTACTCGTAACATTTCAATTGCCGGGTCATCGTATCATCTTACCATTCCTGTATTTGCCGATGCAAAATCAAAAGGTATACATCGCTATCGCATTAGCCTGTCATCGGTTGCAGGTGAAAAAAACCTGCTTAACAACAGTGCCGAAATTTTTATTGAGGTGTTGGAAAGCAAACAAAAAATATTGCTTATTGCCAATGCGCCTCACCCTGATGTAGCGGCACTAAAAACAGTAATTGAAAAAAATCTTAGTTATGAACTTAAAACAACTTTTGTATCTGCAGTTAATCAAAACTTGTCAGAGTATAACCTTATTATTATGCATCAGGTGCCATCGGCCAGTCCACAGTCGGCCGATGTAGTAAGTAAGGTAAAAGCTGCCGGTGTTCCTGTATTTTACATCTTGGGAAATCAAACAAATGTTGCTTCGTTTAATTCATTACAAACAGGTGTTACCATTAGTCAAGCATTAAATAAATCAAATGAAACGTTGCCGGTTGCAGCCGAAACATTTTCATTGTTTAATATTTCGGATGATGTTTTAAAAACAATTAACCAGCAACCGCCATTATATTCTCCATTTGGTACCTATAAGCAAACGGGCGAAATATATACGCTACTCAATCAACGGATAGGTTCGGTTGTTACCGATCAGCCTCTGTTGTTTTTTGCAGATAACAATGGTATGCGTACAGCCGTGCTTGCAGGCGAAGGCATTTGGAGGTGGAGGCTGCATGAGTTTGAATCAGGAAATATGACTGCATCCGTGGATGAACTTATTTCTAAAATAACCCAATACCTTGTTCTTAAAGAAAAACGCACTCCTTTCAGGGTGCAGCATAAATCAAGCATTACCGAAAATGAGCCTTTGATATTTGATGCTGAGCTATACAATAATTCAGGTGAACTTGTAAATGAGCCTGAAGCAACTTTGGTTATTAAAAGCAGCAATGGCAAAGTGTACAATTATACATTTAGCCGGGCAGGAAAATCATATCATCTTAATGCAGGTGTTTTTCCTGTTGGCCATTATTCGTTTAAAGCCGAAACAAAACTTGCCGATAAAGTTTACACAGATGCAGGAGAATTTTCGGTTAGCAGCCTGATGATTGAAAATGCCGAAACAGTTGCAAACCATCAGCTACTGTATGCAATTGCTAACCGCAGCGGTGGCGAAATGGTAATGATTAACCAAACACAAAAAATTGCTGATTTAATTTTAAAAGACGAAAGAATAAAACCTGTTTCATACTATCACAAAAAACTATCAGAACTTATTTCAATAAAATGGTTTTTTGTACTTATAATGGCATTGCTAACTGCTGAGTGGTTTTTGCGAAAACGCAGTGGTGCATATTAAAACGTACATTGTTTTGATTTTTCCAGATACGGTTCAGTGTTTTATTGTTAGGTAAATCGGATTACGTGCAGATAATTTAAAATCATTACCAGTATCAATCACTCATAAACATGCGCATCATTGCAATTGACTTTGGCAGCAAACGCACAGGCATAGCAGTTACCGATCCTATGCAGATGATTGCAACAGGGCTTACAACACTTCATAGCAAGGATGTGGTTGATTTTATCCAAGCGTATATTGAAAAAGAAAATGTAGAAACTATTGTAGTTGGCGAACCCAAAACATTGCTTAACCAGGCGTCAGAAGCTGAAAAACAAATCAAGCCATTTATTAACAGGCTTAAAAAAAAATTTCCTCATCTTAAAATAGAAAGATTTGATGAGCGTTTTACTTCAAAAATTGCCATGCAAAGCATGATAGATTCAGGATTAAAAAAAAAGCAAAGGCAGGATAAAAAGTTGGTGGATATGACAAGTGCAGTATTAATTTTGCAATCGTATATGGAAAGCAAAAAGGCATAACATTAAATTGATAAAAAAAACCGTTAGTTTTTTGGTCTTGCATCTTTAAACTTGGTTCTATTTCAAAATCGTAAATCTAAAATTGTAAATCAACATTATGATACTACCCATAGTAGCTTTTGGCGACACTGTGTTAAAAAAGAAAGCCACAGAAATTGATAAAAATTATCCGCAATTGGATGTGCTGATTGCAAACATGTACGAAACCATGTACAATGCAGAAGGGGTGGGACTTGCTGCTCCTCAAATTGGGCTATCCATTCGTTTGTTTATAGTTGATGCAAAACCATTTGAAAAAGAAAATCCACAGCTTGCAAATTTCAGGCAAGCATTTATTAATCCGCAAATTGTTACCGAAAACGGTGACGAGTGGAAATTTAACGAAGGGTGCCTTAGTATTCCGGGTATTAGAGAAGATGTGTCGCGTAAGCCCATTGTTCATTTACGATATGCCGACACTGACTTTAAAGTTCATGAGCAAACCTTTGAAGGAATTGCTGCACGTATTATCCAACACGAATACGACCATATTGAAGGAATTTTATTTACCGATAAACTTTCGCCATTAAAAAAGAAACTGATAAAAGGTAAACTTGCCGACATATCGGTTGGCAATGTAGATGTAAATTATAAAATGAAGTTTCCAGGTCGAAGGGCTTGAATTAATACGTACACGTGAAAATATATTTAACCGGATTTATGGGTGCAGGCAAAAGCACTTTAGGAAAAAAACTTGCTGCTAAACTTAATTTTAGGTTTGTTGATTTGGATAAGTTTATTGAAGAAGAAACCGGTAAGACAATTGACAAATGGTTTGAAAAAAAAGGAGAAGAAAAATTTAGAGAAATTGAAAAAAAATGTTTGCATAAAACAAAATCGTTTATAAACACAGTAGTGGCCACCGGTGGCGGAACGCCTTGCTTTAGCGACAACATGCAATGGATAAACTCAAACGGAACATCTGTTTACCTGCAGTTAAGTGCCGGAAGCATTTTTCATCGCATTGCATCCTCAAAGGAAAAGCGACCACTTATTAAAGACTTGCGCGATGTTGACTTAATTGATTTTATATCACGACAACTTGCCGTACGCGAAACGTATTACAGGCAGTGTCATTTTACAGTTAAAGGCGAGGATTTAAAAATAGAGGCACTTGTAAAACTTGTTTACTGTTGATTTGGCAATTGTACTTAGTCCTTGCTGTCCACGAAAAGAAAGACTCAGCATATTTCCTTTTGCTAACTCTTTTTCAAAGCCAACAGTCCATGTAACTGCAGTTGACAAAAAGCCATTTGATTCCACCTGACGGGTCGCCAGTGCGTGCCAGTGGGGTTGGGCCCCCGTCAGGTGATTTAGATAAAAATATTGCGAAACCTGGCTTAGCCCAAACCTTCGCAATATTTCCAACCATTAGAAATATTGCGAAGGTTTTAGTAAGTTTGTTTCGTATAATAGTATGTTATACGCAACCAATGGGCGGCACTGCTAACCCGACATTTGTGCAAGAAACAAACAATAGCAACTACAATGAAAAATAACAGCAAGACAACTTTTATAGTATTGACACTTTTGACGGTGCTTTTTTCTGCTTGTTGCTCTTATGACCAAAAGGACTTTGACTTCACAAGTGAGGAGTTAGAATTTGCTTCTTCACTACATATAGGTGACACTATTTATTATGAAAGTAACTTGCACGACATGGACACGATATTAATTATTGATGCTCTTTCAAAACAGATTAAAGGATGCGGAATGTTTATTCAACCAAGACCAACAAATTATTTATCGTTTCGTATTAAACATCTTCCAATTGACAGTTGGCATGGAACTTCAACAACAAATTCAAAAACTAAAATTGACTATCAGAGTTTGTTCACCATAACAAAGTCGCCAAAACCAAAACAGCTTGAGTTTAGTTTTAGCTTTAAAGGATTTTACTCAAGTAACGATTCAATTATAGGTGAACTTCAAACCGACACAGTTGAGTTCAACAGTAGAAAAATTTGGAATTACTACTTGATTAAACACAGTTATCCCGAACGAATAAAAAATGCAAGCGATGTAACTGAAATATACTGGACAAGAAAAGAAGGACTATTTGCATACAAGAGCAAAGGCGGAGAAGTGTGGACAAGGAAATCTTTTAAAGGTGAAGTCATCAATTTTGACAAGGCAAAGTGGCTAAGTGGTGACAGGAAAATAAGAGGTTCAATGGTTGATAAAATGATTTCAGACAGCATCTTGATTGGTAAATCAAAATCAGATATTCTACAATTATTAGGTAGCCCAACTGCAAGTGATACGACATCACCTTTAGTTTATGAGGTTGACTTTGGATTAAAAGTTGGACCGTTAGGTTTAGGTGGAACTTGGTTATTCTTTATGGCCGTGCAATTTGACACGACAACGAACAAAGTAAATGATGTGTGGTGCAGAGATTAAATTTAGAACTTAAACCGACAAGCAATGAATGTAAATCGCCTTGAACAAACAGTGTCGAAACTTCAAACATTGGTACTCCGAACGAACAGCTTGGCTGCGTATAACAGCACATTTGCAATAGGCGGGGTTTCGTGCTCCGCAGACAGTTTAGTGGTAACAAAAAATTTATATCTTCGATTAAACATTTGTGGTGTAAATCCCGCACATCGCAAATCTGCGGAACGTTATCAGCAACCCTAAAACCCGACAGTGCGACCATTAACCGACAGACATAACCCGACAGACAATGCAATTTTCGGCAAAGCCGTTTGGCTATCCCTTCGCAAAATAAAAAGAGCTGCAAAGCCACCCACAAGCCGACCCACTTTTGCAGCACATTTTATTTTGCCCAACCGCACCAGTGCCACCCGACAGAATTGTGCTAAACCGACAAATTTTTTCCCTACATTTGCATCGTGAAAAAAGTTTTGACACTCTTATTTAGTTTTTACTTGTTGGCATTGGCTGTTATGCCGTGCAGCGACAAGGACGACTGTAAATATATGAGTGCCGACCAATCCACATACACCACCACAGACCATTCCGACCACGACAGCGACACCGAAAATTGCTCACCTTTTTGTATGTGTGCTTGTTGCGGACAAACTTTTAGTAGTTCTTTTACTAATTACAGTTTAGCCCTTCACGTTCCAGTTTCAGTAGAAAAATTCCCACTTTACAACGCCTCATTTGCTTCGGAGGTGTATTTGTCTATTTGGCAACCGCCAAAACTCAGTTAATGAATTTCTGATGTTCCGCTAATGCGGAACAAAACAAAACTACTTACGGTGCTAACGCACCGCAAGTAATCGTGTATTCATTCATTAAACTGATTAAAATAATGTTAGACAAAATAATTGCGTTCAGCATAAAGAACAAATTCATCATCGCATTGATGACACTTGCACTCATTGTTTGGGGAGTGTGGAGTGCAACAAAACTGCCCATAGATGCAGTTCCCGACATCACCAACAACCAAGTGCAAATCATTACGGTTTGCCCCACCCTTGCAGGACAAGAGGTGGAACAGTTGGTTACTTACCCCATCGAACAAAGCATTGCGAACCTTCCCGATTTGGAAGAGTTGCGGAGCATTTCCCGTTTCGGACTTTCGGTAATTACAGTTGTGTTTGACGACAAAGTGGACATCTACTTTGCCCGACAACTCATTAATGAAAGGCTAAAGGAAGCGGAAACTAAAATCCCCAAAGGTGTTGGCACACCCGAATTAGCACCTGTTAGCACAGGTTTGGGCGAAGTGTATCAATACATTATTCACCCCAAAAAAGGTAGCGAAAGCAAATACACGGCTATGGACTTGCGAACAATGCAAGACTGGATTGTTGCCCGACAACTTTACGGAACAGCAGGAATTGCAGAAGTAAACAGCTTTGGCGGGCAAATGAAACAATATGAAGTTGCTGTAAATCCTGACAGATTGATTGCAATGGGAATAACCATTCCCGAAATTTTTACCGCTTTAGAAAAAAACAACGAAAACACAGGCGGGGCATACATTGACAAAAAACCAAATGCCTATTTCATTCGTGGTGTGGGTTTGATTGGTTCGTTTGACGACATCAAGAATATAGTCGTAAAAACCAATCCAAACGGCATCCCTATTTTGATAAAAGATGTTGCCGAAGTGCATTTAGGTAGTGCCGTGCGATATGGTGCAATGACTTACAACGGTGAGGTAGATGCCGTTGGCGGTGTAGTAATGATGTTAAAAGGTGCAAATAGTGCCGATGTGGTAAGCCGTATTAAAGATAAAATGGCAACTATTCAAAAATCATTACCAAAAGATGTAGTAATTGAACCCTATTTAGATAGAACCGATTTGGTAAACCGTGCCATTTCAACAGTAGAAAAAAATCTGATTGAAGGAGCTTTAATAGTAATCTTCGTTTTGGTTTTATTTCTTGGAAACCTTCGTGCAGGGTTGATTGTAGCTTCTGCCATTCCTTTATCAATGTTGTTTGCTTTGGGCTTAATGAATGTATTTGGCGTAAGTGCCAACCTAATGAGTTTAGGAGCAATTGACTTTGGTTTGATTGTGGACGGAGCAGTAATTATTGTAGAAGCCACCTTGCACCATTTAGGAATGCGGAAAACAATTGGCAAACTTTCACAATCAGAAATGGATAATGAAGTGTTTGTTTCCGCATCTAAAATCCGAAGCAGTGCCGCTTTTGGCGAAATAATTATCCTTATTGTTTATATTCCAATTCTTACCTTGGTAGGTATCGAGGGCAAAATGTTTAGCCCGATGGCTCAAACAGTTTCTTTCGCCATTGTTGGAGCGTTGATTTTATCGCTTACCTACATTCCAATGATGTGTGCAGCTTTCCTTTCTAAAAACATTTCGCACAAACAAACATTGAGCGATAGAATGATGAATTTTTTCCAACGACTTTATGCACCGTTATTAGAAAAAGCAATTCGTTTTAAAAAAGTAATTGTAGTCGCAACCGTTGCGGTATTTGCAGTTTCCGTATTTCTATTTTCAAGAATGGGTGGTGAGTTTATTCCAACCTTGCAAGAAGGCGACTTTGCATTTCATTGCATTTTGCCACAAGGAACTTCACTTTCTCAAAGTTTAGAAACCAGTATGCAAGCATCACGGCTAATTAAAGAATTTGACGAAGTAAAGATGGTAGTCGGAAAAACAGGAGCAGCCGAAGTGCCAACCGACCCAATGCCACCCGAAGCCACCGATATGATGATAATTCTAAAAAGCCCTGATGAATGGAAACGTGATATTTCATATGATGAATTGGCAGAAGAATTTGAACAAAAATTAAATACCATTCCTGGGGTTTTCTTTGAAAAAAACCAACCCATACAAATGCGGTTTAATGAACTTATGACTGGTATTCGCCAAGATGTTGCTGTTAAAATATTTGGTGAAAATATGGACACACTTTTAAGCTATGCTAATAAGGTAAATTCAGTTGTTCAAAGTGTGGACGGTGCAACTGAACCAAGCGTTGAAAGGGTTGCAGGACTTCCGCAAATCGTAATTAAATATAACCGTTCGCAAATTGCCAATTACGGTTTAAACATTGAGGACATCAACCACATTGTTTCTACATCATTTGCTGGTGGAAGTGCAGGAGTTGTGTATGAAAACGAACGCAAATTTGATTTAGTGGTTAGGCTTGACAGCACACACCGAAACAACATTGACGATGTAAGTCATTTATATATCCCAACTGCCAACGGAACACAAATTCCATTATCGCAAGTTGCGGAAATAAAAATGGAATTAGGCCCTGCACAAATAAGCCGTGAAGATGGTAAACGCAGAATTGTTGTGGGCTTCAACATCAAGGGCAGAGATGTGGAAAGTGTTGTTACCGATATTCAAAAAGAACTGAATGAAAAGGTAAAACTTCCCGAAGGATATTATTACACTTATGGAGGAACTTTTGAAAATCTGCAAGCGGCAAGTAAACGCCTAATGATTGCTTTGCCTGTGGCATTGGCACTCATTTTTATGTTACTCTATTTCACCTTTGGTTCAGTAAAACAAGCAACGCTAATTTATACCGCAATTCCAATGAGTGCAATAGGCGGTGTATTCGCTTTACTTCTTCGTGATATGCCTTTCAGCATTTCGGCAGGTATTGGTTTTATTGCCTTGTTTGGTGTAGCAGTTTTAAATGGCATTGTGCTAATCGGAACTTTTAACCAATTAGAAAAAGACGGAATTACGGACATATTAGAACGAATAAAAGAAGGAACTAAAATCCGCTTGCGACCTGTGTTAATGACTGCCACCGTTGCATCATTAGGATTTTTACCAATGGCACTTTCACACGGTGCGGGGGCAGAAGTGCAAAAACCTTTGGCAACGGTTGTGATAGGAGGTTTGCTCACCGCAACTTTCTTAACCCTGTTTGTTTTGCCTTTGCTGTATCTTATATTTTCTAAAACTAAAAAAGCAAAAAGCAAAGTTTCAACAACAGTAATTTTAGTTTTTGTATTGCTTTCATTCAATGTTGCCAATGCTCAAACGCCAACATCTAAAACCATTTCGGTTGAAGATGCAATAAGCACCGCATTGAAAAATAATTTAGAAATTCAATCACAACAATTCAATGTGCAATCTTCCACCACTTTGAAAAAATCGGTGTTTGAATTACCCAAAACAAATGTCAATTTTCAGTTTGGGCAATACAACAGCATCAATCAGGACAAGGCTTTTCAGGTTTCGCAAAGTATTCCGTTTCCTACCTATTTCACTGCAAAATCAGGTTTGTATAAAGCCGAATTGCAAAGTAGCCAATTGCAACAGCAAGCCACAGCAAGCGAAATAAAAGCACAGGTTCAATACTGGTTTTATCAGTTGCAGTATTTGCAAACCACTAAAAAGCAACTGCAATCTTTAGACAGCTTGTATAACGATTTTGTGAGTGCAGCAGCCTTGCGATACAAAACAGGCGAAACAAATTTGTTGGAAAAAACCACAGCCGAAACCAAACGTGGACAGCTTTCGCTTTTGCTCAAACAAAATGAAACGGACTTTGCCACGGCTTACAATTCTTTAAAAATGCTAATGAACACAAGCGAGGATTTTACGATTGACAACAACGGAAACTTTCAACCGCTTGTATTAAGCAGTTCGCTTGACACCACGCTTATTGCAAATAATCCATCGCTGAAAGTGTTGTATCAGCAAGCCGTTATTGCCGAGCAAAACAAAAAAGTTGAAACCGCATCTACGCTACCCGATTTCAATGTCGGTTATTTCAACCAGTCCTTAATTGGTGTGCAAACGATTAACGGAGCAGATGTGAATTTTGACGGTAGCAAACGCTTTCAAGGTTTTAATGTTGGCATAAGTATTCCGATTACTTTTTTCAGCAATGCATCAAAAGTAAAATCACTTGACTACAAACAGCAAGCATTGCAAAAAGAAGCCGACAACGGAAAACTGGTTTTACAAAATCAACTGCAAAATGCTTTTCAGCAATACAATCAGAATTTGTCGCAATACAATTATTACAAATCAATCGCTTTGCCCAATGCCGAAATAATTATTAGCACGGCAAAAGTTGGTTTCAAAAGTGGCGACATTGGCTACATTGAATACTTGCAAGCATTGCAAACCGCTACTGATGTGCAGTTAAATTATCTGCAATCGGTAAACGCACTCAATCAGAGTATTGTCAATATTAATTTCTTAACTAACAAATAAAATTTCAGAACAATGAAAAATATAATATTTATAGCAGCCATTGCAACATCCATAATATTTGCATCCTGCAACAGCAATAAAACCGAAACGCACGGAGAAGAAACCGAACACCACGATGAACACGAAAACTCCAACACGGCAATGCTTACAACCGAGCAAATGAAATCTATAAAAATAGAATTAGGTAGTATTGAGAAAAAGCAATTAACCGCTTCGTTAAAAGCCAACGGAATTTTAAAAGTGCCTAATCAAAATCGTGCCAATGCCACAGCTTCATTGGGTGGAGTTGTCAAATCTATTTTGGTGCAAACAGGCAATTCGGTAGGCAAAGGACAAACCATTGCTACCATTTCAAACAATTCTTTTATCACAATGCAAGAAGAATTTTTAAGCATTTCTTCAAAAGCGGAATTGGCACAATTAGAATTTGCCCGTCAAAAGGAATTGCAACAAGGCAATGCAGGAGCATTGAAAAATTTGCAGTCAGCCGATGCAGAACTTAAAACACTTAAAGCCCGAAAAGCAAGTCTGCAAAAACAATTAGAGTTAATCGGTATCAACACCGCTTCACTCACAAGCGAAAATATCCAGTCCGTTGTAAATATTTCAAGCCCAATAAACGGCACAATTAGCATTGTAATGGTAAACATTGGCAGTTATGTAGATGCCAACAACCCCATTGCCGAAATAGTGGACAATAGCCAACTGCACCTTGACTTGTATGTGTATGAAAAAGATTTGCAAAAACTAAAAGTTGGGCAAACCATCCATTTTACACTCACCAACAATCCGGGTAAAGAATACGATGCAGATGTTTACGCCATTAGCAACACCTTTGAGCAAAACACCAAAGCCATTTCGGTTCACGCAATGGTAAAAGGCGACAAGCAAGGCTTAATTGACGGAATGAGTATTACCGCTTTGGTTAGTTTAGAAAATGCTACCGTTGATGCCGTGCCTACCAACGCCATTGTAAACCACGAAGGGCAAGACTATATTTTTATCGTAACCGATGCCCACAAAGAAGAGGAACATCATTCAGAAAAAGAAACTGCCGAACACAAGCACGATGAAAGCGGACATCAGCATAGCGAAAAAGAAGAACCCGAACACAAGGAAGAAGGAACAACATTTGAAAAAATCCCTATTCGCAAAGGGACTACTGATGTTGGTTACAGCGAAATTACTTTACTTAAAGAAATTCCTGCAAAAAGCAAAGTAGTTGTAAACGGAGCATTTTTTATTTTAGCTAAAATGAATAATAAAGGCGAAGCACATTCACATTAATCACCTAAAATATTTTCAAAAATGAAACTTCCAATCAACGACAAAAAATTTCTCTTTCTTCTTTCGGCAATCACAATTGTGGTTGCCTTAGAAGTTTTATCCATCATCGGCATACATATACCAATGCCTTATGCACCTTTTGTTTTCGCCATTTTCATTTTAGGCATTGGCTACAATGTTTTATGGAACGGAGTAAAAGCAATCTTCAAACTCCAATTCAGCAACATCAATTTACTCATGCTAATTGCAGTAATCGGGGCATTCTATCTTAAAGAATTTCCCGAAGCAGCAGTTTTGGTTGTGTTGTATGTGTTGGGTGAACGCTTAGAAGATATTGGAATAGAAAATTCAAAATCTGCATTAGATGAATTAGTAAGCAAAGCACCAAAGACCGCATTTGTCAAATCACAAAATGAAAATGTTACCATTGATAAAATTGCAGTCGGAACAATCATTCAGGTGAAAGCAGGTGAAATGATACCGCTTGACGGCAAAATTATTTCAGGCGAAACAATGGTTGATGAAGCCGCCATCACAGGCGAACCCATTGCAAAAGACAAACGAAAAGGAGACAATCTTTTTGCAGGAACTCTTAATATGAATGGCTTCATAGAAATGGAAACCACCAAACTTTCTGTTGATACCACCTTCTCAAAAATCATTCGCCTCACCTTTGAAGCATCGGCAAACAAAAGCGAAACACAAAAATTCATTCAGCAATTTGCAAAATATTATACACCAGTAATGCTTTTGCTCTCAATTTTAGTTTTTGTTATTCCAGTATTTGTAATGCAATTAGATTTTAATCATTGGTTACAACAGGCAATTACACTTTTGGTTATCGCTTGTCCTTGTGCATTGGTTATATCTACACCAGTTGCCATCTATGCAGCCATAGGCAACGCATCAGCAAAAGGAGCATTAGTAAAAGGCGGAAAATACATCGAAGCATTGGCATCAATAAAAGCAATTGCATTAGATAAAACACGAACCATCACTTTCGGAAATCCAATCGTATCAGATGTGTTTCCTTTAAACGGAACAAGCCGAGAAGAATTGTTGGCTTGCACCGCAGGAGCAGAAATATTTAGCGAACACCCATTGGCACAAGCGATAGTAGATGCAAGCAAAAAAGAAGGATTTGAACCACACAAAACCGAAGGTTTCAAAAGCATTATGGGCAAAGGAGCAACCGCAAAATGTTTGGTGTGTGAAGACGAAACAATTTATGTAGGCAAGTTAGATTTCATAAAAGAACATCAACCCGTTGACAAAGAAGCCGAGAAAATTGTAGCAGAACTTTCAGCACAAGGCAAAACAAGCGTAGTAGTAAGTTTTGGCGAAGGTGTGGCAGGTGTTATTGGTTTAATGGACGAAATAAAACCCGACAGTGCAGCAGCATTAAAAGAAATAGAAGCAATGAACATAGAACCTATTATGCTTACAGGCGACCACGAAAAAGCAGCAAACTATGTAGCCCAACAAGTAGGCATCAAAAAAATATTCGGAAATCTTTTACCCGAAAACAAAGCTGAAAAAATTAAAGAACTTTTGCAACAATATAAATTTGTAGCAATGGTAGGCGATGGCATAAACGATGCACCAGCATTGGCACAAAGCACCGTAGGCATAGCAATGGGAGCAGCAGGAAGCGACACAGCAATTGAAACCGCAAACATTGCATTGATGAATGATAAACTTTCACTCATCCCTTTTTTAATTCGGTTAAGTCAAAAAACATTACGCAGAATAAAATTCAACACCATCGGAGCAATAGCGGTAAAACTTATATTCATTACACTTGCATTTATAGGTTACAGCAATTTAGTTTTTGCCATAGCAGCAGATGTAGGAGTAACACTAATTGTAATTTTGACAAGTTTAAATTTGATGAAATTTGAAAATACAATTGCAAGCAATTGATACGATAAAAATTTTCTGTAAAAAAGAATTTCCTTTAAATTTGCTTCACAAAATCAAATCAATATTTACTAACCCAAAAATAATTTAATTATGGCATCAACAACTGAAACTGGTCACGCAAAGAATGTAGCCAACTTTGAAGACCTAATCTCATTCTGCACTGGATATGGTGCAAGCTACAACCCAAGCAAAGCAGCCATAGCAATAGCGGCTTTATCAACCATTCACACCAACGCTTTAGCAGCTTTGGCAAACATTAACACACTACTTCCTGCCTACACCAATGCCATCAACGCAAGGGAAGCAGCATTTTCACCATTGAGCAAACTTATTACAAGAGTAGTAAATGCAGCCGATGCAAGCGATGTGAGCAAACAAGTAAAAGCAGATGTAAAAACCATTGCACGGAAATTACAAGGAAAAAGAGCAACGCCTAAAAATGATGCACCTGCACCAAATCCATTAGCACCAGCAGAAGAAACCACCAAAAACATTTCAGCATCACAAATGAGTTTTGACCAACGAATAGAAAACTTAGACAAACTCATACAACTTTTGGCGGCACAACCTGCATACATTCCAAACGAACCCGAATTAGCCGTTGCAGGACTTACAGCAACCCTAAACACAATGCGGACAACAAACACAACAGCCGTAAACGCATACACACCAGTAAGCAATGCAAGAATAAATCGTAACACTATATTATATGCAGAAAGCACAGGACTGGTTGACTTAGCAGGCGATGTAAAAAGCTATGTAAAATCCGTATTCGGTGCTACAAGTCCACAATACAAACAAGTAAGCGGACTAAAATTTACCAAAGTAAAGCCATAACAAATAGCACACGACTAATATTAAACAGGTTTCTCCCTCCCTATTTTTGGAGAAACCTGTTTTTATTTGAGAAAACAACTACTTAACTTTATAAAAGTTAAACTGCAACAAGTTTATTGCTTACTGACAACTGAAAACGAGCAACTTTACTTTAGAAAAACAAAACTGCAAAGTAGAAAAATGCAACTGCAAAAAGAAAACAACATAATTACAAAAGGAAACAGCATACTGCAAATTAAACAGACAGTGCATCTAAAGCCCACGCCTTTGCACTCACATTTGCGTTTGCCACCCCACACAGGCAAACGCAGCAAAAGCAAAAGAGAGTGCAAGCAACCGCACGGGGACAGTGCATTCATACCCGACAAAACCCAACCAACACCACTTCGGACAGACAGAAGGGCAGCTGATAACAGCACATTTGCAATAGGCGGGGTTCCGTTCTCCGCAGACAGTTTAGTGGTAGCCGAAAGTTTTGTGCTCCGTATAAAGTTCAGTGGTAAAAATCCCGCCCATCGCAAATCTGCAAAACGTTATGCGAAATTTTCTTTCTGTGTGCAATTTCTTTGCGTCAATAGCACTTTTTAGGCAGCGGAATCAGGCGGCAATATTGTAAAGGGGAGTAAAATTTTTTTATGCAACAGTTGATTTTTTTCAAATCAACCAATCAGGCACTGTAGAGACTGTTGGAAAAGTTTTTACATAAAGGCGATACAGTGTTTGATTGTAATGCTGTCAAGCATGAGTTGCATAAAGTTAGCGGTTTTTTTTGACTTTTTGTGTGTTTTTGCCGCAAAAATTTTTCAACATGTGTTTAGAGAATTGCTGCCTGATGACTTGGTGAGTGTGCATTGCCTGATTAATGCGGTAGCTTAACCGTCCCTTGTGGGAAGTGGGTTAGGTGGGCAGTGACCGGTAGCGGGACGGGCAAAGAAATTTGTAAGCCAGCCACAGTGTTGACTTTGTTATTCGGGCTACTTCGTTAATTGGGAATTAAACAAAATAGCCCATTTTGGAAAGAGGTTAACACATGGCATGGCACGTTGGACACTATAGCCACACTGAAGCAAAACTATCGCATAACATCAAGCTTAACGAAATATTATTTTTAAGGTCTGCGCACTATTTCTTGTCTATGGAATTCTAATTATCTTCGTGCTTGCTCAAAAAAAATGCAACCTAACATCAAGGCAAAAAAACTTTATCATTCTGTTGCATTTTTTTTGAATAAACAGTCAAGCTATTTCTCCTTAAAAATAAAACTTCGTTAAGCCCCTCCGTGTTATCGGTCATGCTATGGCGACAGTGCGTAACCTAACAGACAGACATTAAATGAACAGACAACCAATTTTCGGACAAGCCGTGTTTGCTATCCTTCGCAAAAGCAAAAGAGAAGCAACGCCACCCACCAGCCAACACACAGTTGCTTCACATTTGCTTTTGCCCTACCGCCCAAATGATAGTGCTAACATCTGAATCTGAAGTTATCTTTTTACTTTGCAAGACAAAATAATCATTATAGAAATTAAATGGCCACAGTAAGAATATTATTTAACACAAAATTTTGTCAAACACATTTAGACGAAGTAATCTCTGAATACTGGGAGAAATCATTTGCCAACAATTCTGATGAAATTATTTTTGACTTATCTTTAGTGGAATGGGTAAATACAGAAGAAATTGCATTCTTATTTGCATGGATTAGAAATGTTGCTAACGAAGAAAAAAAAGTTGATGTTTGGCTACCGTTCCCTTACAACATTTTTGATGCTGGGCTTTATCGGGAAAAGGAAGACCTAATAAGTGTAAGAAAAATACTTGACAGCGATAATTCCGAAAGAATAAACCGAAGAAAAAACAGAAGCATTTTTCTTTTGCGTGTTTGGGGCATGCTTGATTTTATTGGACTAAAATCAACGAGTTTTCAAAATGTAGTTGAAGGTTACAATACGAAAGGTGATGATGTCACAGAGCTATTCGGACATTTAGTTATTCCTTTCACAGTTATTAGTTCTGAAAAAATTCCGAGTGCCGTAGCAAATACTTTTACAGATGTTATAAGCGGCAATAAAACTATCAACCAAAAAAATACAGTTGGACCATTTGACCTAAACCCAACCATTGTTAACAGACTTGAAACTTTCAATTGCTACTCTCCATTTGAAAGCAAAATAATTAGCCATGTAATTACAAAAGAATTATTTGCTAACTCACTTATACATTCTAACATTTCTGATAAAAACAAAGGAATTGAAGAATGTTATTTTGCCCTTTCACTTCATAATAAATGGGAAGACTACAAAGCTAAAGGACAAAATTTTATCAATCAGTTCACAATAGAAAAGGATGCTGATACTTTAGATTTTTACAAGGATAAAACAGAAATAATAAAAGATATAAAGCTAAAGGCGGACAAGTTTACAACCAAAGAAGTTGAAGCATATAAAGAATTGCGTGAAGCAGATTTATCAAAGTATCAAAGTAATTTCAAAAACAGTTCATTTCTTGAATTCACATTTCTTGATTTTGGAGATGGTATTCACTCTACACTCAAAGAAAAATTTCAAGAGTATTCAAAAATTGAAGGCAATGTTGAAAAATTTAAGACCCCTAACCCTGAAACTCAAATATTAGAATATGCCTTTTATCCTGAATCTTCTCGGAATCAATATGATGCAAGATTAGAACACCCTGAACTATTTCCAAGAGGGTTATACTTTCTTATTGATATGGTTAGAAGGTATAAAGGGCTATTGACAGTCAGAAGCGGACAAGGAAAAATCGTTTACGATTTTTCAGATAAAATATATCTCACCAAAAATGGAAATAAACTTGTCCCATTTCTTGAACCAATTACTACAATTAAGGATGCAATTAGAATTGTAAAAACTACTAACTCTTACTTTGAAGGAACAATGATGTCCATTGTTCTGCCTGAAAAGAAAAAAGATACTTTAAGCTATGCACCAGTAAGAACAGACAACAAGCAACTTTACAAGGACATTTATTTTTCTCTTACTGACACAGAGAATCTACCGAGTAAAACATTTGAGCCAGAAACCTACGAGTATATTAGTATGCTTTTTCTCTATGAAAAGGTTATTACTACAATCAAGCCCAAAGAACTTGATAAAGAAAAGGGACTTGATTCCTATATCTATATTGAATTATTAGCAGAGCTAAGTAAACGAGCTGCAAAAAAGTGTGTAATATTTATTGATTTTGAGTTTTATCCGAGAACAGATAATATTCAACCGATTTTATTCTATCTAACAAATTCTCCCTACATCAGCGAATACTCAAAAGCAGTAATCATAAACCTTGTTGATGAAAGGGTAAAATACCACGAGAAATTAAAAAAGAATGTTTACAGCATCCTTTCGCAATTTAAGCAAAATCTTTTCGCAAAAGATAATGAACCTCACATTTTCAGACCTATCCCCTGTATCAATTTTGACTTATACGAAACTGATAAACTCATTGTCAAAAGCTTAAATTGGATTGGAGTAAAAGAGGAAGAGGATGAAATGTATTTGGACAAACTTTTTCTTGGGGATGTTGATTCAATTAAAACCAAGGATTTGCTTTATAGTGAATCATTAGGGGGTAGTTTGTTTGCAGATAATTTTGATTTTAAATATGCAATATTTAATACCTCCTTGGAACTCGTAGAAAAGTTTAAAGAATCCAGACAAAAGGAAATTTGCATTTTAATTAACCGCCTCATAACTGATGGTTCAATCCCAGTCAAAAAATACTTAAAGAAAGGAGTTAAAGAACATTTCATTTTTCAAGCTTCAAAAGGAAGTTTTCAAATCCGATACCTTTCACTTTACGAAACACTGCACAATAAATACTTAGCAAAGTATTTGGCGAAAAGGCTTTTAGACAAATACATTGCGACACATCCTAAAAGCAGTTCAACAGCATTCAACAGAATCATAACTGTTACAGTCAGCAGTCAACTAATTGGTGTTGCTATTAGAGATTTAATTAAGGAAGACCCTGCATACAAAAATTTAAAAACGGGAGAAGGCGATACAATGGAAGATTGCCCTTCACTAATTATGCTTTCAAGTTACTACAGCTTTGAAGATGAAAAACCGTTTGCGAAAATCAGAAAGGACGATTCTGTAATTATTGTCAATGATGTTATTTCAACTGGTTCATTGGTATCTAACTTGATTGAAAAAATTGGAAAGAAAGAAGCATTAATCAAAGCTGTAATGTCTATTACAGATTGCCGAATTGAAAAAATAAATGGAGAGGAAGAAGATGATTGTGAATTTGAAAAACTCAAAAATGAACCGCTATTTACTTTAGTTGGATATCCTGAAAAGGAAATTGAAATTAGAAAATACAAACGCAAAGATTTTACAATTCAAGTATTAAGCAAGGCATGTAATAAAGTTTTTAAAGAAACTGACATTGACATTAAAAGAATTAATCCTTTACTGAATACAGTTGTTGAACTAAGTGACGAGTATGCAGAAAAGCAAAGAATTCTTTTTGAAGACCCTAATGAACTTTTGCCGATAAAAGATGAAGAATTGGAATTGTATCAAAGTAAATTTTTTAAGATTGGACATTTTGAGCAGAACATTTCACATAACGGTTACCTCACGAATATGAGACCGTTATTTTCTGATAATGAAGGAAAGAGAATCATTCAAGAGATAAAAAGTAAAATTGATAAGGATTATGAAACAAAACTCTATAACAGAAATATTGATGATGCAACCAAACTATTCTCAATCATTTCATTGGCTGAACAATTAGAAAGTAAAAATCTTTCTAAATTAATAACGGTTGACATCAAGGATAAATTAGCTGAATTAACAAAAGAAGGTGATTCCAAATTTGTAGGAAAGTATAATTACAAGCCCAATTTTATTTTCTACCCAATCTTTTCGGGAATTGAAAATTTTTCACACAAACAGTTTAATGAAGTTTTTAAGACACCTGAGGAAAATATAATCGGCTTACAACGATTTGATACAGATAAAGGTTGGCGTTTCCCATTTCCACCTAAAAGATTCAACAATATCACAAAAGGGAAACACATTCTGATTTTTGATAGTGGAGCACTAACAGGAGAGTCATTAGTCCAGATGATTGATTCAATTTCTTTTTTAGATGTTGCAAGAATTGATGTAATCTCTGTTATTGGCAGAATTGAAGATTACAACAGGGAATTTTTCTCAAGAATAAAAGCACTGAAAGTGAAATCCTTGAATGATGAATACTTTAACGAAAGCATTGCAGAATTACCCAATAGAGAGACAATTCTAAAAAGCAAAGTTTCTTTTTCAACTGTCAATATCATTTTCGGAATTAATTTTCACATTCCTGTTTTCTCATCAAAATCAAGTTGCCCATTTTGCGAGGAGTTAGCCGAATTAAATTCATATCAAGACAAATACTCTGACCAGAATTTCCCGACAGCTACCAAAACTTATATTGATAAAAGAAGACAAGAAGAAATTTGCCGCATTGATTTAAACCACGAACCCAATAGTAAACCACCTGAATATATTCCTTACACTGAAATCAATTCAAAAAATGAAAAGGTATATGATATTGTTTCAATTTTCTTAATGAGAGATAAGCTTGGGAAGATTGACAGTTATAGATTTTATAAGGAGTATTACAGACCCTTTGATGAAAAAATTATTGAACACTTTGACGAGACAGACATTTTTAATAAGCGAGAAGTCCTAAGAGAGATTGAGCTTATTCTTATTTGCATTCTACATGAACCAAAACTTTTTAAAGTTCATAAAGATTTACTTGTAAATATTCATGACAAATGCAAGGAAATCATTACAGACATTCTATCGGGCAGGCACGACATAAATGATTTTGTATTTAAGTGGAGTAAGTATTCAATTGTTCGTTTGGCAGCATTATATTTTGCTCCTACTCTTCATAAAAGAGAAACACTTGAAACAATTTTCAATTTCAGTGATGAAGATGAAAGTGGATTGAACTATTTGAGTTACATTTTAGTAAAGAACTTAAAGCCTTTAAAAAATGCTGACTTCAACAAGGCATTTAAGACTTCACTTATTGCGATGGACGACATATTTCAGAAAGAAGAAGTAAAAGGAGTTTATAAGAAAAAGAAAGTTAAAGAAGTTATAAGAAAAGTCGTTAGATACATTGAGCCAGTAAATACAGAAGATGTAAATCAAGCACTTTACAGTTTAAAGATTTTCTTCAAAAACGAACATTCTAATTCAAACCATGATGAACTCATTCGTTTGATTTCAGATTTGAAAATTTCAATTGGTTCTAAAGTAGTAACGGAAGATATTGACAACATTAAAAACTCAATTATTGAAATATGGAAGATAATAGATGATAAAGTCTATTCAAACATTAAAACAATCAAAAAGCATAAAATACATTGTGAAAATCCTAAAAAAATCTACATAAATTTAGTTGACGGGGAGCATTCAGTATATCAAGTGCTGGAGGATTTGGAACAAAAATATACTGTGTTTAAAGAGTTAGTTGATGTAGAAGATTCTGATTTCACAGAAAGGGTAACTGCCATTTTAAATTTTAAAAATGTGTTGATTAATGATTTGCAACTAAGGCATTTTTTAACTGACAAATGGTTTAATCAGTTCTCAACTAGATACATCTGCTTTCTTGAAGATTGTATTGCAGCAGCATTAGAACACGAATCGGTTACTACTGAAATAGCAAATAGAAAATCTTTTACAGTTGCGCCTATTCCTGCAACAAATTCATTAGTAAACGGGCATTCTGATTTTCTTGTTTTCGGTTTAGTTGAATTGCTCATTAACGCTGCAAAGAGGGATGAAAACGAAAATGCCATATTAGATTTTGAGATTTCAGAGGACGAAAATGGAATAGTAACTTTGCTTATAAAGCAAGACAAACCTTTTATTCAGAACGAGGGAAATCATTATTCAGGAATTGAGAAGGAGATTAAACCGATATTTGAAATGTTTTGCGGCAAAGAAAATGTATACTTTCCAAGCCCTTCACATCAATCAGAATCATTTATTGTAAAAATAGTGTTCAATAAAAAACCATTAGAAGATAAATAATCATGACACAGATAATAAACTTTTTTTTGATAGCACCTTCGCATACTTTGGTTGGGACTTTTTTCAAAAGTGCCCACAAGTTTAGAGAAGGAGGTTATTCTGTTCTCATTCACGATACATCTCCTTTAATACAAATAATTAACGACTTCAAGGATGATGTTCAGTTTCGTGTTCTTGTTCACATGGACTTTAAAGGGAAAAATAATATTAAGGAAATTCCTGATTGTCAAGGATGGAAAGAAATGAAACATCTTAAGAAAGCTTTCCCCAACGGAAACTTCACATTTTTCACTCGTGAAAATGAAATATTTCCTTCCAAAGGTGCCGTTGAATGCGAGAAGTTGGTTTATGAAAATTATGAAATAGTTTTTGGTGATGAAATGACCAATGAGAATTTCTTTAATAACATCCCTATAAATGTTAAGGGTGAAGCTTGTTCAAATGATACTACCGAGAATAACTTACCAACTACAGTTGTTTCTATCAACAACGAACCAAGCGTTACTATTCTTACCGCACTTACAAAAGATGAGTATTCCTGCTTTAGGGATAATATCTATATGGAAACAGAAGCTAAGGGAATGTTGACTGGAAAATTTAAGAAGGTTGAAAAATATAATTATGACTTTCAAAATTCCATCCAATTTGTTCGTCAAAAAAATATGGGAATGGTTGATGCAGCATTAACTACTTCAAGTATTCTTTATCAGCCGAATAATGACATTTTAATAATGAGTGGTGTTTGTGGAGGCAGGGAGAGTGAAACCAAGTTGTATGATATTATTATACCAAGAAATATAGTTGACATCATTACTGGAAAATATGAAAAGGAACAGTTCATTCCATACGGCTACAATGAACCTATTAATGATGACTTTATTGAATTCATTAGTGAATCTGCAAGAATTGATGAAATAAGAGATAGAATGTATAGTCTCATCCCCAATAACACAGAAAACAAACGCAAGAATGAAATTGTAAATGCACTTAGTTTTAAGTTTGATTCATTGGCTTGCGGTTCATTCGTTTTAAAGACAAATGATTTTTTAGAAAAAAAAGCACAGGAAGTAAATAATAAAATTGTTGGATTTGAAATGGAAAGCTACGGTGTAATTAGAGCAGCTAAACTTTTCAATAAGGGAAATAAATTGTCGTTGATTGTAAAATCGGTAATGGACTTTACAAATGAAGAGAAAGCTGATGAGAAAAATGGTGAACCAGTTAAGAACTTAGCGGCTTATATGAGCTATTTATGTGTAAGAGTTTTGATTCCGTATGTAGTGGATTTTTACAAAAGAGAAATTAAAAAGTAAACTAAATGGAAAACAATAATTTTCTATTTCTCATTAAGGAATATGAGAAACTTAAAGACGAGCAATACAAGCGTATAGAATTCAGAGACCACATGATTTACTTAACCCTTGCAGCTATTGGGACAGTATTTTCATTTGCATTGGAAAAACCTGACCTAAATATTGCCTTACTGGTTTTACCTTTTTTATGCATTGTTTTAGGTTGGACATACTTATCCAATGACGAAAAAATAAGTGCAATTGGAAACTATGTAAGATGTTGCTTAGTTCCTAAACTTGCAGAGCATAGTTCAGACGAAAAACTTTCACTGACTGGACATTGGGAAGACTATTTGCGACAAGATAAATCACGCAGACAACGTAAGTGGTTTCAACTTTTTGTTGACCTATCTATATTTTGTTTCTCAGGACTTACTTCCATTATTGCTTTCTATTTACTTCACGACATTCCAAACGGGTATCATATAATTATTTCAATCGGGGAAGGACTTCTACTTTTGTTTTTAGGTTTTCAATTTATCAAGTATGCAGACCTACACAAGAGCAAATAATGTCAACGCATTTGCAAGCACATTTTATTTTTTTGCCGGCACACAAAACAATCCGAAAAAAATAAAAAGAGCTTGCAAGCCACCACACGGGGACACTGCAAACTTGACACGACATTACTTCGGACGGACAGAAGCACGAACCGATAACAAGGGCTTAGCAAAAGTGGCGGTTCAGTGGTTAATTGAACATTTGTGCTTCGTATCAAGTGTAGTGCTAGCAGACAGTTTTGTGCTTCGTAATCGCCACCTTCGCCAAGCCCCGAAACGTTATGTGCAAGGCTCTTTACAGCCTGCTAACACAAACGGATGGGAAAATCTTATGCGGCATCGGTAATCAAAAAATCCCTGCTCACCAGCAGCACAGGCAGCATTTGCCCACTTTCCACCCCTAAGGGTAAAGGTTTTTTTATTTTTTTTCCTCCCCGCCTGTGTGTAAAAACCAGCCGCACAAAAATTAGAGTGCCGCCTTTTCTCCAAACGCACCACCCACCCCAAAAAAGTCAGCACACAAATTTTTTTCCACCGCCCCGTGTGCTTTATCAAATCGTTCTGCTTATATGTACCCATTTATTTTCTGTAAATAAATACGAATTCAAATCATCCATTATAATTTTACTCTAAATCTAAATCAAATGCAAAAACTAATCAAACTTATCGCGCTGCAAACAATCTTTTGTTTGCTGCTTAGTGCAACAATGTTTGCACAAACAGTTAATGTTTCCGTAACGCCTCCTGTTGATGGCACGGGTGCATGTAAACAAAATCAACACATCATAACATTTAGTGGTGCGGCAAATACGCAGTTGCGTATTGTTCCCTCTCTAAATGTTACACCAAGTGGAACATGCCCTACAACTGATGGCGTTGCAATGCAATTTGTAAGTGCAACAAATGCAGTGCTCGTTTCCGATGGTGATTCATTAGTTGTCTCAATTAATGGAGCGGGCAATACAACTATTACATACAATGTATTAATTGATTGCCACATTGTAGGAGGTAACACCGTTAACCTCAACCAACAGTTTAACAGCAACAATTCAACAAACTTTCTTGTAGATGCTGATAATATTTACACAACAACGGGCGTAAAAAAACCATCCATCGTTTTACAAAACACTTCCGATTTCAGGGCAACGTACTTATCAAATAGCTTTTTTACATTCTATTATAGAAATAACGGAGATTCAGCAAACATAAAATTTACTTTTTTGCCTGATGCCAACGGATATTGCGGACAGGTTTCAACAGACAGTGTATTTTTTCAAAATGGCTTAAACGGTACTTTATTGCCTTATGATAATTCAGGTACAAATACAATTACATTGCGCTTTAATGATACACTCGTAATTAAGCAAAGAGTTCAAATAAATTCTTGCTTAACCTCTTGCATTGCAGATACTGCAAAATTTTCATGGTCATGCAATTATTCCGCCTCACAGGCAAGTAACTTTTGCAACAATTGCCAGCAAAACTACAAGTACAGTTACATCGTAACAAATAATGACAGTGCAAGAGTGGATGTTATTCGTTTAAGCCCTGCCAAAGCAATGCGCGAGTTCAGTTGTTTTAATGACACAGCTAATGCAATCTTGTGGAGTTACATCATTGTCAACACTGGCAGAGGAGCTATTGATAGTCTCAATTTTGATTTCTTGCAATGGAATACAAGAAATAATCCTAACGATTTAAGAGCCCTTATGTTAGTTGATTCCGCCTCATTACATATTTCAAAAGGCATTACAAGCAATTGTGTTCTAAACACAAATATCTCTACGCGCAACAATTGGCTTTGCCAAAATTTAATTTCAAATGCTTTGCATAGAATGGATGTTCGGATTAAAAACTTCGGTGTTAATGACACGATATTTTTAAGTTTTAAAACCATGCGATGCAGCGAGGAAAATGATACCACATTGCTAAACGTTCCCAAAAGATACAATCAATGGGGTTTCAATAATTTTCGCGCAAGAGAAATTTGCGGCAATTGGGTTAACCAAGACGTAACATCGGGATTAATTGGCACGGCAATTTCTGGGCAATCCGTCAACAGCAACAGCGATGATTTTAATTTGAAATTAAATTACTTCCCTTCGGTCAGTAATTTAAGTGTTGACAAAAGCGGCATAGGCGATTCAGCAACATTAAGTATTGATTTAAAAGGGTTGGTTAAAAATACTGCAACAAACGTTTACCAGCTTTTGGGATGTGATACCACCATTGGAAAATGCGATACCCTTTATGGTTGGCTTCGCGCCACTGTTTTTTGTGATACCAATATTCGTATCACAAACCCACAACTGGACGTTTCTTTGATAAAAATTAATTCAAACAATGACACTGCATGGTTCAACCATGAGGATTATTACACCTACCTGCCTGTTTATGATTCCATTTGCCGCAGAAATTTTTATTACTATTACTTTAATCTTGCCGACAGTGCCATGAAAAATGTTTTGGACAGCGGCAAGTTTTTTTTCAAAATTCAGGCATGTTGTGGCAGCGACTTGTCTCCCTCTCCTTACTCCGTTACTTTTCATTTGCTCCCCAATCCAAATAATTGTTTTACACTTACACCAAGTAACAATGACACCTTACCACCAACGGTAAATAATATCAAAGGTGTCATTCAGTGGCTGCCATTGTCCGACAAACAAAATGACATAGCAGTGTTATGTCCCGGTTGCCTCAGTCCGGGCATTATCTCTAACTTTTATTTAATGCAAAGAGCGCAACAATCTATGGGTTTGCAGGATTCCGACAACGATGGCAGGGCTGATACATCCCTCACTCAAATCACCGATACAAGCGCATGGTACGCACAATATGGAGCTAATGTAAAAAGAAATTTTAGTGGATTTGGTGACAGGGTAGAAGACTTCCTTCGCGCCAATTTTGTTGATGGTGATGCTTCAGGAGGCATCGGTTACAATTATGCTCAACTACAGGCACACGATTTACGCTTTAATGTTTTACAACTAAGCCGTTTTATTCCTTTCGGTGTTGATACCATGAACCTTACTCCCGACAGTTTAATTTTTTATATTGACGACACAGTGAACACAACCAACGGTTGTATTGATTGCGATGACTTTAATATGCCATTAGATAGCAACACAACTATTCTCAGATTAAATGTTGGACCTGCCGACTTGAATAAATTTTTTGTCGGCTCATCAATTACTGCCGAAGAACTACGCTTTGCTTTTACTTCTTTCTTAAGTGGCAGCACTTTGTCAGGAAATTTACATGACTATCCTGCGCTTATTACGCACACTAATAATACGTTTTCGGGATATATGCCAACGCAAAATTACAGGCTTCGCGTTTTTTATAGTGTTTGCGGTAATTTCAGTGGCAATGGCTCTTTAGAAGTTACCGACTATGTTAAAGAAAGTAAAGTCTTTAACCGTTTGTTTTTGAGTGGGAATATTAAACAAGTAGTAAGCGACCTCATTCCGCAACAACCAAATACTGTTGCTCTGTTAGACAGTGCCGGATGGACACTTGACACCAACGATATTGCAAACATCCTTGTTGACACCAATTTTATGAATCAGTATTTTTTCATGTGTGAAGCAACCGGAGCAATTCATTATTTTGTGAGTACCGAAGCAAGCAACGGAACACAAACGTTCAATAATCAGGGCTGCCAAAAAGTTTTAAGTATTCGTTCGTCCAGTAACATTGCCGGAGGCAAAGGTATATATGATGCTTTCCCCTATGAATATAAAACCCCGTTGCTCATGCCGGTTAGTTTCAATATCAATGTGCCAAACGGGTATTATGTTTCAACTGCTGCCGCCACCAATACTATTTATTTTCCATTTAATAACACACCTACTTCAACCAGCGATACCGTTACCCTCCATCTTTCCGACACAACAGGCAACTTTACTTTAACCAATGCAGATTTACCTGTCTTGCATTGCTTCACTCAATCGCAAACGCAACAGGGTAAAGATTCTCTTTTCTTTGGCGACCAGTATGTAAACAGGGGAATTGATTTATACCTGATGCCTGTACCTGAATTGTGTATCGACTCCATGACACCTGTCCCAATTGACACAACCTGTATTATAGGTTATAATATTCAAGCCCCATCCTGTTTGGGTAGCGGTCAGTGCAGTATTGGCAGTACCATTTATGACGGCAATCACCAACCAAATGCATCCATTGGTGTTAATCCTGATTTAGTGCTTGATAACATCAATAATTCTTTCGCTTTGCTTAACAGCGATACTATTTGTTGGACGGGTATAACCATACAAAACCTCAACCTGCCCGACCCTGCAACCCGTGCCGATAATATTTTTATTGCTTTAATAGACAGCAGCCCACCGTTTTTATCCGACTGGCATTTTGTTAAAAACGGGCAGCCGATTCTCCCTAACGATAATGTATTTGGCATTGCAAACTTTTTGAATAAAGGCGCAACCGTTACAGGAGATTTATGCGCAAGGGTTGCCAGTTGCCCAAACGATACTTTGCAAAAAGATGTGTTAGTTCATTTTGGTTGGAATTGTGGCGGTTTTCCAAATCCTTATGACAGCACAACTATTTGTGAATACACTCCTTTGCATTTAAGTTTCAAAAAGGCAAGCACTTCCTTTTTCTCCAACCAAAAGTTTTATGATTATCCTTATGTATTGTGCGACACGCTTCGCGTGTACGCTCCATTTCAAAGTAATGAATTAGGTTTTATTTATCCTGATTCTGTTTTGTTGCCTAACCTTAATCCCAACCTGCAAATTGTTGGCGCAAACATTTACAACGGCAACCCTTCAAACAATGCTCAACTTATTCCTTCTGCTTCAAATTCCGTTTGGTATATATCGCCTGACAGTCTCATCTCAATAAACATTTTAGAAGGAGGCATCAACAACAGCAGTTCCTTCTTTGTTGAATTTTTATTTATTCCAACGTGCGCATTTGCCAACAGCGTAATCTTACCCGACTTTGATGTTTACGCTCACGATTTTTGCGGAAACCCCGACACTGCTAATGCCGATTTTAGCAACAGCCCTCCGTTTCAAATGGACACCACACAAAGCGCATGTCCTGATTGTTGGAGCATTACTAAAACAGCAAACACCGATACCGTTGTAGCAATCTCAGGTAACATAACCTACACAATTCAAGTTTGCAACAACAGCTCAACAACACAAACCGCCACAGTTACCGACACACCGCCCAACGGTTTTGTGCAATCTTCTTCTACATTAATTTCTCCCGTTACCCTTGCCTCAATGCAATGCAGCACGTTTACTGTAACAGGTCATTTTACTAATCCTACAAATTGTATTTACAACGTTGCAAGCGTTAAATCCCCTGCAAACACAACTTGGAAAGATTCCGTTTGCGTTACAGTGCTAAATACTTGCTCCAACACCGACACCACCTTTGCCGATTCCACCTTTTCAAGCCCATCAACATCAGGCACAACAACCATCAACGGCAAATCTATACTTATAGCCGGAAGGTATTACGTTAACAACACCTTAAACCTAATCGGTTGCACAGTTTACACTGCCGCAGGTGCGCAAATAATTGTGCAAAGCACTGGCGTGTTAAACCAAAATAATACAACCATTCAAAGCTGTGATACCATGTGGCGTGGTGTATCCGTTACAAGAGGAAAAATATATTTAACAAATGCTTCAATAATCAAAGATGCCAACATGGGAATTTATGCAGAGAACAATTCTACTGTTTCAATCAGCAGCAACAGTAAAGTTTATGATTGCGTTACTGGTTTTTTTGTTCCACCTCTTACAAATAGTCTTAATAATATTACCGTATCAATTAGCAATGCAACATTTGCAATGCAAGCAACAGCATTCAAACCCGATTACATCGGGCAACCTGCACATGGTACATTGCCCCGTGCAGGTATTGAAGTTTATGGAATGCCTGCATTAACAATTGGAGGCGGTGTAAACACACTCAATACTTTTAGTCGCCTCAATAACGGTATCATTGCGCACAACAGCGTTGTAACAATCAAAAATTCTAAGTTCTATAATATCGCTGTTGACACCATTTACACCGAACCTTATCATGGTGCTGCAATGGTTGGAGTTAAGGATGAAAATATTTTCTCTGTTGCAGTTCCAAAGCTAACCGTCATGCCCGAAACACCTTCCTACAACACTGTCAACAACTGTTATCGCGCAGTTTATACCGATGGTTCTGTTTTAACCGCAAGTTTCTTAAATTTGCTTAATGTTTATCAGGGAATTTTTGGAACACGCACCCCATCGCAGCAAACAAGCAGGGTTACCTATTGCAAAATTACTACTCAGACTACTGGCATTTTTTGGGCTAACAATCCAAATGCAAAAATAATGGAAGCATCCAGCGACACTATAATTGTAAATGCAAATGCCCCTAACAGCAATGCCAAAAAAGGTTTCGGTTTGGGTGGCATTTACATGGGAGAAACAACCTATCTCAAAAACGTTTTGTACTCTGCAAATTATAACACAATAATATTAAACAATGCCTACTACGGCATTGCACAAGTGCTTACAAAAAGAGGCTTGGTTAAAGGTAACAACATAACCATTAACGGCTCTGCAAATCCTTTAAGCACAACAGGTGTTGTATTAAACAGTACATTAAACGTTAATACAAGTTGCAACACCATCAGGGGAGCATATCCTGCCACTGGCTTACAACACAAAACATTTTCAATAACGGCATCGCTCACCGAGCGCAGTTCTATCAGATGCAACACAACAGACAGCACCGTTACTGGAATTTATTTTGGTGGTTTAAATCCAGTTACCCGCTTAAAAGGCAATAGCATTAACAGGCATTTAGATGGATTATATTTAAATACCACAGCCGCTATTGACAGTCAGGCTCACAGCGGCAATCTTTGGAATGGTCCATTCTCAAGTTTCGGTGCAACAAACTTAAATCTTGCGGGTGTTGCAAGTTCTCTATTTTTAGTTCCAGTCGGTGCTGTTCCTCCGATTGTTCCATCTAATCCAAACACTGGTTGGTTTATTTATTTCCCTGGTACTAATTTCAATTGTAATACTGTCCTCTGTTCGCAAAACAATACTATCTCATATACATCTGAAGAATTAGGAGAATTAATTGCGAGTGGAGCGTTTCAAAGCGAAGACTACATAGAAGAGTCAAGAGCTATGGCAGAAGAATATTTATATGGCGAGTTGCGCGAAGATTCTTCACTTTGGGCAAATGATTCTATTTACGCAGCATTTATTTCTGCAAACGAAGAAGAAGCCATCGGAGAATTGTACGAGGTTGAGTATAATGTTGAACAGGCTTTAGAGTTTGATTCAATATTTATTTCACTTCTTTCAAGCATTGATTCGCAAACCGTTGCTCTTGAAGATAGCATACAATATCTTGATTCGTTGGCAGAGAATGGTACGCCTGTTAATGATTACGAAATAATTCGTGAACAATTAGTCAACTCCGTTTCCTTCTTATCACAAACTCGGCAGAACATTATTTCCCAACAAGAAGCTTTGCGTGATAACCGTTTGCAAGATGCTGAACTGATAAATGAAATGGTAGTTCCGGAAGAACTGCCACAAACAAATACCAATATCATTAACGAAATAGAAATAAACTTCCTTGAAAGCGGAGACGACTTAAACGTTATCAGGAATAATTACCAGACAATTTTAAGTATTGCTCAACAATGCCCTTATGCCGGAGGACAAGCAGTTGATAAAGCGAGAGTTTTTATAGCATTGATTGATGCCACTATGGTTTATTTTGATGATGATATTTGCTTGCAGAGTGGAATTTATAGACAAGGCAATACATTGCAGGAAAATACATTTGAACCAAGCCAAGATGTAAAATTGATTCCTAATCCTGCCAATGACAAACTAAATGTTATACTTGAAAGTAATGCAACTGGTGTTTGTAAAGTAACATTAGAAAACTCCATATCGCAAATTCTAATAACAGAAGTATTTAATTGCAAGGAGAAAATACATTCAATGGATATTTCAATTATTCCTGCTGGGGTATATACAGTTAAGGTAGATTTTGAAGAGTCAAAAACTAAAATAATCAAATTAGTTATTGCGCGATGATTTATTCTGTAACATTCATAAGAATAAGAAATAGCCTATGGTTATTTCTTATTCTTTTTTCCGAGTTTGCATTTTCGCAAGGGTATAATAGCACAATGCTCTTTGGGTATTTCCCAATTCAATATGATAAAGCAAGAGCTACCATTGATGCAAATTCCTTTAATGTAAATACAGAAATTAGAAAAATGCCATTCTTAGGAAGCACACAAGGAACAATTGCAGATATAAACGGTAATTTTCTAATGAGTAGCAACGGAGTTTGGATTGCAAACGCAAATAATGATACCATGTTAAATGGTTCAGGGTTAAATCCAAATTCGTTCACAAGCGGACATCCTGACGGACTTACCTTACCAAACGGTAATATTTTTTTACCAATGCCATCTGATTCAAACAAATATATTTTGTTTCACCAAACAGGAAACAATGTTGGATTAGCCTCAACAGAAATTTATTACAGCATAATTGATATTACACTTGATGGAGGTTTAGGCGAAGTCATCAGCAAGAACAATGTAATAATCAATGGTTCTTTTGGATGGGGTATGTCTGCTTGCAAGCATGGCAATGGTAGAGATTGGTGGATTGCGGCACTTTCCGGTGACGGAACTGATGTATATAAATTCCTCCTTACTCCTGATACAATTGCATTTATTGGTAGCCAATCTTTTCCTTTTGTTTCTGTTACTGGATGGGCTGGGCAACCAGTCTTTTCTCCCGATGGTTCAAAATTCGGCTATCAAAGCGGCTATGGTATTACTGGCTCATTTTGGTACATGGATGCAAGAATCTTATTTTTTGATAGATGTACGGGAGTTTTTTCAAATCCTAATGTTATTTTAACTGACACACTTCCGGGTTTCGGATGTTCCTTTTCCCCTAACTCAAAATATTTCTATTGTTCAACATCATGGCATATTTATCAAATAAATACTGACTCATTAATTATGCAAAATGGATTAATAGTAGCCGCTAACAATGATTCATTTGCTGACCCTGCTCCCCCTAATTACACAAGTTTCAACTTAATGAATCTTGCAGCAGACGGCAACATTTATTTATCTACGGGTAACGGAACAAATTACTTGCATAAAATTCACCAACCCGATAGCAATGGAATATCTTGCGATATTCAACAACATTCAATTTACTTGTCCTGCTACCATACCCAAGCCTTACCCAACCACCCCAACTACTACCTCGGCAGAAAAATCGGCAGCCCCTGCGATTCACTAACAGGCATAAACGAAATTGCAGAACATGATTTCAGGTTTTCAATTTCCCCCAACCCATCAAGTGGAAATTTTAAAATCATTTATTTGCTAACTCAAAACAAACTCGGCACACTCCAAATATTTGATATAACTGGCAAAGAAGTTTACAAACAAAATTTGCCACAATGGAGCACCTTTCAGTTAATAAATTTGCCAAAACTTTCTAATGGAGTTTATGCGGTAAAAATTAGTTCCGATAACTTTACCGCCACAAAAAAACTCTTAATACAAAATGAATAAACTAAAACTTATTACCGCTTTTCTATTACTCTTTTCAATTGCAAAAGCCCAAACAATAAAACCTGAAGAAGCAAAAGACTACATCGGAAAGGAAGTAAAAGTTTGCGGAAAAGTTTACGGAGTATATCAGGCAAAAGGCTCTAAAGGACAACCCACATATATTAATTTCGGAGCAAAATATCCCGATAACATTTTTTCAGCATTAGTTTGGATTGATGCAAGATTAAATTTTTCATATCAGTTAGAAGAACTTAACGAAAAAGATGTTTGTGTAAAAGGAACTATAAAACTAAACCAAAAACAAAAGCCGGAAATTATAATTTCAGAAACAGGTCAAATAGAAAAATAATTTGGGCGTTCCCATTTCATGCCGCGAAATGGCGGCATCAAATGGTCAGGCTGTCCGCTATTATCTTTTAATTATTTCGTGCCTCAATAATTTAAAGGATAACCGCTACCATCCTTAACGCTATCAAGCTACTCAAAACAAAAAGCCCTTGCCGGAAAAGGCAAATGCGCCTTTCAGCGCATTCACGATTACAATTAAATTTTAAGAAAAGAATGAGTAAAGGCTTTTTTACTTCGTATTAATCTTTAGTGCTTTACCTTACCGTCACCAATTCAGGCGAAGGAGTAGGAGTTGCATTTTCAATTTCTTCAAGTTCAGCTTTTGCAGCAGCACTTATCAATGGTGCTACAGTCAATTTCTTTACAACCTTTGTTCCGGTGTTCATGTTAACTGATATGGTTTCCTCAGGGTAACCATCAGCAACAATTCTGTACTGCTTGTTTTCACCTGCCGCCTGTAATCCCATTTCGGCTCTGCCTTCAATAGATGTTACAGTTCTTTGCGTTTCTAAATTTGTTACTTCAAAAGTTTTTATCACAGCGTTAGTCTCCGTATCCCTCAACTCAACCACCAACGTGCTGCTGCCTTTTGGTTCTAACATTTCACTAACTGCTTCAAAAGAAAACTGTTTGCGCTTGCTCTCATCCTTGCGCATCACAAACTGTCCGTCCTGTCCCATGTCTATTGCTTTAGAATAAACATCATTGTTAGCGTTATTCTTAGCATCAGTTTCAACACCCGCAGTTTCTTGTGCTTGTCCAAAATCAACCAACTTGCTGTTAAATGCAGAACCGGCAGCAATAAACGTTGCAGGAAATGTTACAGGCATATTATTGTTTTCGGTAAGCGTATCCAAATTTTCTTCAATGTACTTTTTACCCTCGCTAATTAACGATTGCACACTCGTCCAGTTATCATCACTTGCGCGGTCATAACTTGACCAACCTGCGGCACGCCAGTTCATTTCACGCAATTCCTTTTCTTTATATACACTTGATATATATTGCTTCAATGCCTGCCAGTTTCCGCGCACATCATCAGCCAGCGTAACCAAATCAAAGCGAACAGACTCATGCTGTAAAGCACGCGCAGCCTCACTTTTCATTGCTTCGGCAGCATCAATTTCAGCAATGCGCGCATCGCAATAATCAACAGTATAAAAACTTTTAAACCCACCCATTTGTATAATAAACTCTTTGCAGTTTATCCACATAGTACGAGCAGTTTGATACATTAATGGTTGTGAGCAGCTAAATAATGGAGTAATCATGATAGTGTTGTTTTATTTGTTATTTTAAAATTGAATTTCGTTGTTTAACGTTTGTTATTTTATTTGGGTTACAATTATTTTTTGAGATTAATTAATTTGTTGATGCTGGTTTAACGTAACTTGCTTTTTAAAGGTTTCAACTTTTTTTATAAAGATTCAATATTTTTTATTTTGCTCAATTTCCCATTTCGTTGCTTTCGGCACAAATATTGAACATGGTCTTGTACTTATACAAAAAGCAGAATGTTTCAATCAAAACAAAATATTTTTGATACACCTTATATATATAGCATGTTTTCTAAGAAACATCTTATAGCTTTCCCATCTGCGCAATCCGCGAAATCTGCGAGCAACCTCCAACCATCATCACCCACCGTTCCGTTTAGGCAATAACCTTCCCTCTCGTTCAGTCCTCTTTTTTTTTCCAAACGATTGCTTTTTTAAAAATCAAAAAACCCTTTTACTTTTTTTAAAAATTTATGTTTCAATTACTGAAACATTTTTTTTAGTCCCCCTTAGGGGGATTTAGGGGGCTCTGCCAAACTGTCCCCAAATCGGTATCGGGATGCCCCAAATCAATATCTAAGCAACCCAAACCGCAAACTAACCTGCCATAATTGCAATCGGTATAACCCAAACCAAAATCTAAGCATACCACACCCGTATCAGCAAGCACCAAACCAAAAACTAAAAATACCAAATCCAAATCTGCCATTCCCGCAAACCTATCCGTATGCCTCTTGCAAACAGTTTTTGCCACCGCCAATTGCACACACAATTTAAAGTCGCGCAATGCCAACAGCACAACCAAAACTTTAAATAGAGTGTGCAATGCCACCGCAATATCCCGTGAGCGGGATAAAAAGGTTTGCCTCCACGCAAAAAATAAAAAAAACCTTTACCCTTCCAACCGCACTACCATCGCACCCCTCACCCTGCCTGGTCTAATACAACAGTGCTAAACTCAAACAGTCTTTTACAGAGTGCAACAACAAGCCGACATAGCCCTGATGCACCGCATAGCCCAGCACATAACATCAAGCTTAGCAAAAGTTTAAAAAGCAAGGCAGTTCAGTTTATCAAACAGCAGTAATTCTTATTACCTTTACTGCATGATAAAAAAAATGCAACCAACTTGTCGGCAGAAAAATGTTGTCTTTTCGGTTGCATTTTTTTTTCAAGGCAGCAGTAACTTCTACTCTTGCTTTTTAAACCTTCGCCAAGCCCTTCTTCGTTATGTGCAACTTTTTTGGCGCAGTGCTAACCTCAAACTGACGAGCTTTGAATTAACTTTTTCGGACAACTTTTGGTTAACGACCGACACCGCTTCTAAGGGCTGACGCTTCAAGAAAAAAAATAAAAAAAAGCCCCCGCACGAAAAATTTTTATGCCACCACACATTGCACACATTTGCCTTTGCCTGCAACCGCACGAAGCCAGCCCAAAGGCAAAGTCAAAAGAGTGCAATCGCCAACGCTCCATTAAATCCATCTTCATATCAATCAACTTTTACCACTTAATTTTCCTACCTTCGTGCCCGATGTTGAAAAAATATACAGCTATATTGATGATGTTTACCGCCTACGCAATTCTGCTTGGGCACAACATCATTCCGCATCATCACCACGACCATGACGAGCATTTAACCGGGCAGCACAACACCCACCACAACCATGATGATGGCGAGGACAACGATGGACTAAACCACATGTTCTCTCATTTCACTCATGCGGCTGACGGCTTTTCCTTCACTCCAAACCACAACATCAGCAACACCTTTTCAAAACTGCAACTTTCACTTGTTGCCGTGTTACCCGACAATTTTGCGCTAAGTAATTTTGACATTCCGCCTTTACTTGGTTCACCGCCTGCCGAACATCTTATTTACATTTCGCCTCATTCCCACTCTTCGGGTTTGCGGGCTCCTCCTGCTTTTATAGCGTAACAAGTTTTCCTTTCGGAAAGCGAACACCTTTTGCATAAACAAGTGCGAGAGGCGCAGTGCGTTTAATTCAATTTCAAACAAAATAAAAATGAAAAAAATAATTTTGCCTTTGGCAATTATCACAGCAATGTTCATTGGATGTTCTCACGAACATTCACACGAACACGGAACAGAAGAAAAAGGATTGGAAGCACTTGCTTACACCCTTTACACCGACAATTCAGAACTCTTTGTTGAGTTCAAACCGCCAGTGGTGGGAACTGAAACAAGGTTCGCTGCACACTTCACCATTTTAGGCGAACGCTTTTATCCCTTGCAGGAAGCCGTAATCACATTGACACTTACAGTAAATGGAAAACCTGTAACTGTAGAAGCAAACAAACCCGAAGTGCCTGGAATTTTCCGTTTACGGTTAACACCCACAACTGCGGGAACAGGAAAATTGATTTTTGACATCGTCACAAAATCTTTCACTGACCAGATTGTGATTGACAATGTTAAAGTTTATGCCGATGAAAAAACTGCATTGGCAGAACAACCCGAAGAAAGCGGAAGCAGCGACATCACTTATTTGAAAGAACAAGCATGGAAAGTTGAATTTGCAAACGCACCTGTAAAAACGCAGCCTTTCAGCAGCATCATTAAAACAAGCGGACAAATTCTTTCAGCACCGGGCGATGAAATGATAGTAACCGCAAAAGCAAGCGGCATTGTTTTGTTTACAGGAAACAAAACCATTATAGGTTCAGCCATAAATACAGGCACAGCTTTGTTCACCATTTCGGGTGGTGACTTAGCAGAAGGAAATATTGATGCAAACTTCAAAGAAGCAAAAGCGAATTACGAAAAAGCGAAAACTGATTACGACCGTGCAAAGGAATTGGTGAAAGACAAAATCGTTTCCGAAAAAGATTTTCAGGAAACAAAACTGAAATACGATAACGCACAAACCGCTTTTAATACCATTGCAAAAAATTATTCTGCAAACGGACAAACCGTTTCATCTGTAATGAATGGTTTTGTGAAAAACATTTTTGTAACCGAAGGACAGTTTGTAGAAGCAGGAACACCATTAGCAACCATTTCAAAAAACAAGAAACTTATTCTTCAAGCCAATGTCTCTCAAAAGTATTTCAACAATCTTTCGGCAATCACTTCTGCAAATTTCAAAGCAACCGACAGCGACAAGTTTTTCAGCACCGCAGAACTTAACGGCAAAGTGATTTCTTACGGCAAGAGCGCAACGGCAAGTTCACCATTCATTCCTGTAACTTTTGAAATTGACAACACAGGAAACATCATTCCCGGTTCGGTGGCAGAAGTGTATCTCAAATCATTTCCAATCCCTGATGCTATGACAATTCCGGTTTCTTCATTGATTGAAGAACAGGGAAACTTTTTTGTGTATGTGCAAACCGAAGGTGAAAGTTTTCAAAAGCGAGAAGTTAAACTTGGTGCAACGGACGGAATAAATGTTCAGGTAATGAGCGGAGTTTCAGAAGGCGAAAGAGTAGTAACCAAAGGAGCGTATCAGATTAAATTGTCGCAAGCAAGCGGAACACTACCTGCACACGGACACGAACACTAATACTTTAAATTTTATTCAAAAATTAAAAACAAAAGCAAAGCAAAATGAAAAAGCAAATTCACATTTCAGCAATTATAGCAACAGTTATACTTCTTTCTGTTTCATCATGCAAAAAAGAAGAAAAGTGCAACGCAGGAACAGGCGGCAATGTAACATTGGTTGCATTTCCTAAGCATCATTCTGTGCCTATTTACAATCAGGCAACTTACCTTGACACTGTTTACCTGAAATTCAACACGCAGGAATTACCAAGCGGAGGGCTATCGGCATTTGATACATATTTTGTTGGAAGTGTTGGCGATGCCGATGTGCATTGCACCGGTTTGAAGTGTGGCGACTACTTCATTGTTGCTACAGGTTTTGACACAACAATTAATGAAAGAGTATTTGGTGGTATTCCATTTACCATAACTGCCGAAAGCGGTGAAGTAAATGTAAATGTTCCTGTAGTTGAATAATTAAAACAAATAAGCAATGTTAAATCGCATCATAAATTTCTCGCTCACCAACCGCTTGCTCGTCATTGTAGCAAGCGTGTTGCTCATTGTGTTCGGCTCGTATGTAGCCACACAAATGGAAGTAGATGTATTTCCCGACCTCACTGCGCCAACTGTTGTTGTGCTGACGGAAGCACACGGCATGGCTCCCGAAGAAGTGGAGAAGCTCGTAACCTTTCCTATTGAAACTTCTGTAAACGGTGCAACCAATGTTCGCAGGGTTCGCAGTTCATCATCGGCAGGAATTTCAATTGTGTGGGTGGAGTTTGAATGGAACACCGACATTTTTAAAGCACGACAAATTGTAAACGAAAAAATAATTGCTGTTGCTGAAAAACTTCCGCAGGGAGTTGGCAATCCTACAATGGCTCCGCAAAGTTCCATCATGGGTGAAATCATGCTCATTAGTTTAACAGCCGACAGCACTTCGCAAATGGATTTGCGAACAATTTCCGATTGGACAATAAGACCAAGATTATTAGCCACAGGTGGCGTTGCACAGGTAGTTGTAATTGGTGGCGAATACAAGCAGTATCAGATTTTGGCATCACCACAAAAAATGAATTACTACCATGTTTCGCTTTCCGAATTACTGAAAGCAAGTGAACAGGCAAACGGAAATTCTTCAGGCGGTTTCATCAGCGAATACAACAACGAATACATTGTAAAGGGCATCGGCAGAACAAGCGAGGTAGATGAGTTAGGAAAATCAGTTATCAAAACCGTTAGCGGCAACATTGTAAAGATTGAAGATGTTGCTGAAATAAAAATTGGTGCAGCACAGAAAATCGGTGATGGCTCATTGAAAGGAAACCCTGCTGTGATTATGACCGTGATGAAACAACCTGCCACCAACACACTTGAACTCACAACAAAAATTGATGCAGCCATTGCCGACATGCAAAGCAATTTGCCGAAAGACATTCACATCAATACAAAAATTTTCCGTCAGGCAGATTTTATCAATGCCTCTATCAGCAACATCAACAAAACACTGTTAGAAGGAAGTGTTTTTGTCATCATCATTTTGTTTTTGTTTTTAATGAATTGGAGAGCAACAATCATTTCACTTTTAGCAATTCCAATTTCTTTAATCGTTGCCATCTTCACATTGAAGTGGCTTGGCTTTACCATCAACACCATGAGTTTGGGCGGAATGGCAATTGCCATCGGTGCATTAGTTGATGATGCAATTATTGATGTGGAAAATGTTTTTAAGCGGTTAAAACAAAATGCTGTCAAACCTATTGCAGAACGCACTGACAAACTCAAAGTAATTTTTGATGCATCCGTTGAAATCAGAACATCCATCATCAATGCAACATTCATCATCATTGTTGCATTCGTTCCGCTTTTCTTTTTAAGCGGCATGGAAGGCAAATTGCTTGCACCGCTTGGCATTGCATTTATCGTTTCGCTTTTTGCTTCACTTATCGTTTCAATTACACTCACACCTGTTTTGGGAAGTTATCTATTAGCCAATGAAAAAATGTTGCAAAAGCAACATGGCGAAAGTTGGTTGGTGCAACGCTTGCAAAAATATTATGCAAGCACATTGATAAAAGTAATGCGTTGGAAAAAGTCAGTCATTGCATTTTCCGCATTGCTGCTTATTGGTGCATTGATTGTAATGAGCCAGTTAGGAAGAAGTTTTTTACCCGAGTTCAATGAAGGTTCTTTGGTAATAAGTGCCGTTTCGTTGCCCGGAATTTCATTAGAGGAAAGTAATAAGATTGGAACAGCAGTAGAGAAAGCATTATTGTCCGTTCCCGAAATAAAAATTACTACACGAAGAACAGGCAGAGCGGAATTAGACGAACATGCACAAGGTGTAAACGCTGCTGAAATTGATGCTCCATTTATTTTGAATGAAAGAAGCCGTGAAGAATTTCTGGAAGAAGTCCGTGAGAAACTTAAAGGCGTTACAGGTGCAAACATCACCATCGGGCAACCCATTTCTCACCGCATTGACCACATGCTTTCGGGAACAAGAGCGAACATCGCTATCAAAATATTCGGCAGTGACTTGAACAAACTCTTTACGCTTTCTAACCAAATCAAAAACGAAATTCAAAATGTAGAAGGACTTGTTGATTTAAGTGTGGAACAGCAGGTAGAAATTCCGCAGGTGCAGATAAAAGCAAAGCGGGATATTTTAAATTATTATGGAATTACAATCGGAGAGTTTAATGAGTTTGTAGATGTGGCTTTTGCAGGAGAAAAGGTTTCAGAGATATACGAGGGAGCAAAAACTTTTGATTTAATCCTTCGCTTTGATGATGCCAACAAAGGCAAAATGGAGAACATCCGCAACGCAATGATTGACACACATGACGGGCAAAAAATTCCCCTGCATTATGTAGCAGATGTAATTAGCACCACAGGACCCAACACCATCAACCGTGAAAATGTGCAACGCAAAACTGTTGTCAGTGCCAATGTTGCAGGACGAGACCAAAAGAGTGTGGTGCAGGACATTCAGAAAATCATCACCGACAAAATAAAACTTCCCGAAGGGTATCACCTTGAATACGCTGGACAATTTGAGGCAGAAGCAGAAGCATCAAAAACACTTTTGATTACATCGCTGCTTTCGCTGCTCGTAATTTTTCTTTTGCTCTTTCAGGAATTTAAGAATGTAAAAATTGCAAGTATCATTTTGCTTAATCTTCCACTTGCATTGATTGGCGGAGTGTTCAGTATTTATTTCACCAGTGGAATAATGAGTATTCCGAGCATCATCGGCTTCATCACCTTGTTTGGAGTTGCCACACGCAACGGAATTTTACTCGTATCGCATTACAAAACCTTAAAAGAAGAAGGATTGAATTTATACGACACAATAATTCAAGGTTCAAAAGACAGGTTAAGTCCAATCTTAATGACAGCATTAACAGCAGGATTAGCATTAATACCGCTTGCCATCGCTGGAGATTTGCCCGGAAACGAAATTCAAAGCCCTATGGCAAAAGTTATTTTGGGTGGACTGCTCACCTCTACGCTGCTCAATATTTTTATTGTGCCGGTGGTTTATTATTTGTCAAATACTAAAACAGAATTGAAATGAAAAACAAAATCATCATCATAAAATTGTTTGTTGTTGCTTATGCGTTTAATGCAAATGCTCAATCACAAATGGAAACTGTCCTTACCGACATTGCTAAAAACAACAAAACAATTTTGGCAAGCACTCAATTTTTGGAAGCACAAAAGTTGCAATTCAAAACAGGACTAACCCCTGCCAATCCAAGTGTTGAGTATGATTATTTGGTTGGAAGTCCTGTTGGTGCGGGCAATCAGAATGACTTCAGCGTTACTCAATCATTTGATTTTCCAACTTCCTACATCAAGAAAAATCAATTGGCAAAACAACAAGCCACACAGGCAGAAATTCAACTTACCGCAACAAGACAAGATATTTTATTAGAAGCTAAAATAGTTTGCATTGAATTAGTGCATCGCAACAAATTGCAATTGCAACTCACACAAATAAAACTTAACACCGAAAAACTGTTGAGTGATTTTCAAACCAAATTAGATAAAGGCGATGGAAATATTTTAGATGTGAACAAAGCGAAACTTCAACTCATTGAAATTAAAAAGCAATTTCAGGAAAATGTTTCTGCCATTGCCCAATTCAATCAGCAACTCACTGCGTTCAACGGAGGAAATCAAATCAACTTCACAGACACCATTTATCCCGTGCCGCAAAACATTCCACCGTTTGAACAGTTAGAAACCGATTATGAAAATGCAGACCCGTTGCGTAAATTTTTAGAACAGGAAAAACTCATCACACAAAAACAATTAGAAGTAAGTCGTGCATTATGGCTGCCAAAGCTTGAAGCGGGTTATCACTATCAGGGAATTTTAGGGCAGACCTATAACGGCATTCACACAGGCATTTCAATTCCGCTTTGGGAAAATAAAAACACAGTCAAACTTCAAAAGACCAAATTGCTGTTTGATGAATTAAACCTGCAAGACCACCGCAACGAACATTACTACGAGATAAAGCAACTGTATGAAAAATACAGTAACCTCAAAATCATCTTGCAGGAATACCAAACCGTTTTTGCAACACTCAACAACGCAGCACTTCTCAGCAAGGCACTTTCACTCGGACAAATTTCAACCATTGAATACTTCCTTGAAATGAATTACTACACCACAGCTCTCAACAATTATTATCAAACCGAAAAAGAATACCATGCAGTAATTGCCGAGTTGTTTAAATATCAATTGTAGAATTTGGGCATTCCACTTTTTTTTGAAGAAGAAAAAAAAGTGTCGGGCTATCCACTTCAATCTTTTTGCTCACCCCACAATACCATCGCAGCAAAAAGGATTTCCGTTTCTATCCCTAATGCGGACAACCGTTTCACTCTGAAATTCCGTTTGTAGTCATCACAAGGTTACAGGAATCTGCTACCTTATTTCTCCCTTTGTAGCCGTGCAATGGCTACATCACGAAACATATTAGGACTACAAATAAAACTGCTGCGTGAGAAGCAAGGGTTAAGCCAGCAAGCACTATCAGAGAAAATGGGAGTTGACCGACAATATATCTGGAAGATGGAAAACGGGCGAATCAATATTTCAGCCGATTACATTGACAAAGTGATTAAGAATTTGGAGTGCAAGCACTCCGATTTTTTCAATACCAAAGGTTACAACAAATTCAAATCCTCTAACAATTAAAATCAAACTATCATGGCATCAACAACAGAAACAGGTCATGCAAAGAATGTAGCAAACTTTGAAGACCTCATTTCATTCTGCACTGGTTACGGTGCAAGCTACAACCCTTCAAAAGCGAGTATCAAGTTGGCAGCATTGGGAGTAAAACGCACCGATGCAGTCAATGCACTTGCAGCCGTTAACGCAGCTTTGCCACCTTGGACAAATGCCGTGAACGCAAGAGAAGAAGTTTTTAATCCGTTGAGCAAACTCATTACAAGAGTTGTAAATGCAGTTGCGGCAAGCGATGTTCCAAAAGAAGTTATTGCAGATGTAAAAACCATTGCGAGAAAATTGCAAGGCAAAAGAGCATCGGCAAAAAAGGACACCGTAGTTGACAACCCGGCAACACCGGAGGACGAATCGGAAAAAAGTATTTCCGCTTCACAAATGAGTTTTGACAGCCGCATTGAGAACATGGATAAACTCATTCAACTGCTCACAGCACAACCGGGCTACACTCCAAACGAACCCGAACTGACCGTTGCAGGTTTGACAACGGTTTTCACAAACATGAAAACCACAAACACCGATGCAGTGAACGCTTACACACCGTTGAGCAATTCACGGATTGACCGCAACAAAATTCTTTATGACGAAATCACAGGACTGGTTAAAGTTGCAGGTGATGTAAAGGCGTATGTAAAAAGTGTGTTTGGCGGGACAAGTCCACAATACAAACAAGTAAGTAAATTGAAGTTCACGACACCAAAGAAGTAAGTCCTTTTTAGTGACAGCATACCTGAAAAGGTTTTTTCATTGCCCGACAATGGAGAAACCTTTTCGCATTTAGGAGAAATGAATGTTGTAAAAGGTTTCTTGTATCCTTACTTTGGAAGTAAGCATCCGACTTTTGGAAACTCCTATCCGCAAAGTGGAAACTTGCATACGGAAAATGGAAGTAACGAGCCGACAAAAGCAAACTTCAATCCTGCTTTTAGAGAGAATAGAAAACCAAAGACAAAGACAGCCAACGCTCAAAAAAAATACACTCTTGCAAGCCGCTTGAAGCCACCCACGAACCAAAGCTTGCAAGAGAGTATTTTTTTCTGCCACCCAAGAAAAAATTTTTCCTCCCCTTCTTTTTTTTATTTTTTTTCTCCCACCGCACGGGGGCAGTGCGTAATCGGACAGACAGTGCTTCTAATGTAAATCGCTTTGAATAAAGTGTGTGCTAACTCGGACGGACACCGCTTCGGATGAAAAGTAAAGCAGCACATAACAGAAAGCTTAGCGAAAATTTTAAAAAAGGGGGGGCTTGGTGGTTAATCAAAGAGTTGTGCTTTCTAATTACATTTGTGCATGTGCAAAAAAATTGCAACAAAGGAAAGCGGTATAAATGATTTATCTATTTGTTGCAATTTTTTTGCGGCAAGTGTATCGCTTTTTAATCCCCCTTTTTTAAAACTTCGCCAAGCCCTGATGCGTTAGCTGCAACTCTATGGCGACAGTGCGAACCTTGAACTTTACGGCTTTGAATGAACAGTATTGGAATTACTTTGGACAACAACCGACACAGCTTTTAATGCCAACGCTTCAAAAATAAATTTGTAAAAAAAGCCCACCCACTCCACCGCACAAAACACACTTTCATTTTTTTTGCCACCCACAAAAATCAACTGCAGAAAAAAAATGAAAGAGTGTTTTCGCCACCCAGAAAAAAAAACAAAAAACAAACAGCCCCGAAAACGGGGCTGTTTAAGTTCGCTGTTTGTTGAAAACTTTTGTGGACGATATTTGTCCATGAGAAACATTTTAACTTACCTTTGGACAAAATCAGACCACAATGGCAACGACTAAAAATAGTGTATCAACTTTCGGAGAAAGATTAAGAACTCTCCGAGAAGATTCTCAACTTTCTCTTCGTGCATTGTCAGGTGAAATTGGAATTGACACCTCTTTGTTAGCAAAGATTGAACGGAATGAAAGGCAACCAACAAAGGAACAACTCAAACAAGTTGCAGCATTTTTCAAGTTAGACGAGAAGCAACTTGCTAAAGAAGTTTTAAGTGACCAATTCGCCTACAAGATGATTGAAGAAGAAGCAGACCTTGACACTTTCAAAGTGGCAGAGAAAAAAATTGAGTATCTCAAAAAACAGAAATGAGCCAAGACAACGAAATAACTGAACCAATAATTTGGAAAAATCTTTTAGCAGAAAAAGAATCTGTTTCGCTTGAAGAATTTTTCAAAACCTATGAAACAAGAATTACACAGGAAAGCGAAAAACTTTTTGTGAGAGAGTTTCTGTTTCCGCTTTTAGGAAAAGAAAATATCAAATTTATAATTCCACAACACCCTTTCTTAGATTCCGAAGGGAGAACAAGAAGGATTGACTTTGCACTTGTTAAGGACGGTAAAAAACTTGCATTAGAAGTAAACGGAGAAACCTATCATGCAGAGGGAATAATTCCCAATGAAATGTTTGACGATAATCTGAATCGTCAGAATGAAATCTTAAATGCAGGTTGGCATTTGTTGCGTTACTCTTACAGCCAACTGCAACACCCTGAATGGAGACAACGAGTAAGCGAAAGTTTAAGAAGAATCGTTTACAAAACATTTCCAGAAATTCTTTCTGAAAGTTTAATCACACCAACATACTTACAAGAAGTAGCATTAAATGCACTTGACTTATATCGCAATCAAGGTTGGAAGAAGGGAATAATTGTTTTACCAACAGGAACAGGTAAAACTTTCCTTTCTGCTTTTGACACCAAAAAGACGAAAGGCAGAATTTTATTCTTAGTTCACAGGTTAGATATTTTAAGCCAGTCAAAAGAAGCATTTGAAAAAGCATATCCCAAAGAAACTTTGGGGTTGCTTACAGGCGATGTGCAGGATAACCTTGATGCAAGAATTTTATTTGCATCAAAAGACACTTTAAGAAATCCCAAAGTGCTTTATCAATTCTCTCCAACTGAATTTGATTACATAATTGTTGATGAAGTTCATCATGGACAAGCACCTTCTTATCAAATCATCTTAGAATACTTTCAAGCAAATTTTTTCATGTTGGGCTTAACAGCCACACCTGACCGAATGGACAGGAAAGACATTTTTGAATTATTTGACTATCAGAAAATTTTTGAATACACATTAAACGAAGCAATTGAAAATGGTTTTCTTGTTCCTTATACATACTACGGACTAAAGGACAACATTGATTATAGCAATATCAGATTCAACGGTTCAAAGTATAGAGAGACCGACTTAAATACTCTCTTAATAATTGAGGAACGCAACGAGCAAATACTCAAAGAGTATTTGGAAAAAGGACAGAGCAACAAAGCCGTTGGCTTTTGCTGCTCTGTTAAACATGCCGAAGCAATGGCAAAGTTTTTTACTAAAAATGGAATCCCATCTTTCGCCATTACTTCTCTAACTCCAAACCGAGACGAACTTGTAAAACAATTTAGAGAGAACCAATTTACCGTTGCTTTTACAGTTGACTTATTTAATGAAGGAGTTGACTTTCCTGACTTACGAGTTTTACTATTCTTACGACCAACAGAATCAAAAACAGTTTTCATTCAGCAACTTGGTAGAGGGCTTCGGCTTTGCAGTGGCAAAGACAATGTTGTGATACTTGATTTTATAAGCAACTATCAAAAAGCAAATAAAATCAGAGAGTATTTAGCAAAGGGGAAATCCGAAAACAAAAATCCAAAGACAGGCAGAATAGAGAAAATTATTTACGAGTATTCTCCTAAGTGTGAAGTTCATTTTGATGCAGAAGTAGAACAAATACTTGATTCACAAGACAAGGCAACGAGAGAAGTTACCAAAGAAGATTTGATTGATGCTTACTACACTTTGGCAGAAGCATTGGGACACAAGCCAACTCAAAGCGAAGTAAACGAACAAGGAGAATTTAAAGTTGGAAAGTATCAGACCGTTTTTGGTTCGTGGGTAAAATTCCTAAGAGAAATCGGAGAGTTTACAGAAGCAAGCTATCATTTTCCGCAAGGAGTTCACCTTGGACATATCCTTTACATTTTGAAATTACTTCAAAGCGGAAGGTTAAAGAACACTCATCTTGACAGCAAATACATTAGAATCCGAGGTGAAGGAAAACTTGGTGAAGAAAGAATTGGAAGTTTAAAGCGACAAACCAATTATAAACTTTGGGCTTTAATGGAGCTTGGGCTAATTGCAGACGATAGAAAAATTTCAGCAGAAGAAGATTATCAGTTACAGCTAACCCCAGACGGAAAAAGGTTTGCAGAAATTCTAAAACCAATTTTCAAAAATCTTGACCTGACTTTCAAAGAGAAAGATGATGATATTCCTTCTTGGGAAATGAATGCACAACCATCAGTATTCAATGAAGCGATTAAGAATTTTATCAAGACAAATCCAAAAGACGGTGAATTCATTTCAAGAGTATTTCTTAAAATGCCAGCAGTTGGTTTAATGCTTAACTACTTGTATCGTGTTGAACGCAAAAAGATAATTACCAAGAACAGTATTTATCAAGGTTTCTTCAACGCACCATTTGTCTTTACTTATTGCGACCAAAACGGAATTGAGGCAGCAACTGACGAAGGAGCAAAAAGAAGATGTCCATTACTTTTAAATATTCTTGAAGCGTTAGGAATCATCAATCAAGAAACAAGTTCAATTGAAGTGTTGCAGTTTGTATATTCAAAACAAACAATGCAACTAAAACCGAAGGAAACGGAAAAAGAAATTTTTGAACGGATTGAAACAATCCTAAAATCTCCAAACAAACTTTCATCAGAAGAAACTTCTTTGCTCAAAGAATCTTTCGGAAAAGATTTTTTGACAAAAAATTATTTCATAAACAAATTCAAAACTGTAAAATAAAATGGCAAACAAATCTCATTTCAATTCAGGACACATTGCAATGAACAAACTCAAAAAAAATGGAGTTGCTCATAGTAGTCATATTGAATCGCAAATGCCGACAAAAACACATCATGCTTTATTTACAGCAGATGCAATTCAGTTTTTGAAAAAACTTCCTGACAATTCAATTCAGTTGGTTTTAATTGACCCACCGTATAATCTTGACTTAGCGACTTGGGACACCTTCAACGATTATCTTGATTGGGCAAAACAATGGTTAGATGAAATCTACCGTGTATTATCGGACACAGGTAATTGTGTAATCTTTGGCGGCTTTCAATATCAAGACCTAAAGAAAGGCGACTTGTTAGAGATAATGCACTATACCAGACATCACACTGATTTGCGTTTTACAAATCTTGTGATTTGGTATTACAAAAATGGAATGAGTGCTCACCGCTTTTTTGCGAACCGACATGAAGAAGCAATTTGGCTTTCAAAGACAAACAAATATTTCTTTGACTTAGATTCTGTTAGAATCCCTTTTGATGAAGCGACAAAAGAAATGTATAAGCGAGACAAAAGATTGATTGCAGAAAATATTGACAAAGGAAAAAACCCAACTAATGTTTGGGAAATCGGACGGCTCAATGGAAATTCAGTTGAGAGAGTTGGACACCCAACACAAAAACCACTTGAACTCATTCGGAGATTTGTAAGAGGACTTTCTTATCCAGGTTCGTTAGTGTTGGACTTCTTTGCAGGTTCAGGCACGACAGGAAGAATTTGCATTGAAGAAAGCAGAAACTCAATCCTTGTTGACAGCGACCCAAAAATGTTGGAATATTTTAAACAACATACAAGAAACATGAATGGCAGTTTCTTTTCAGCCGAACATTCCATTCAAGTAAATCCTGACTTGACAGAGTTCTTAAAAATTGTAGAAGAAAAAGAAGTCGTTGAAGCATGATTAAAAAAGCCAACGCACAAAAAAATACACTCTTAAAAAATGCACAAGCCAACGCTGAAAGCATTTTTTTTAAGAGAGTATTTTTTTCGCCACCCAAAAAATCCACCCTTCCTTTTTTTACAAATTTATTTTTCCCACCGCACGGGTTCACAGCGGACACGACCAGTTGTGCTTCTAATGTAAATCGCTTCGGACAAAGCTTTGTGCGGACTTCGGACAGTGACGGCTTCGTGGGAAAAGCAGAGCAGCAGCTAACAGAAAGCTTAGCGAAAATTTTAAAAAACGGGGGCTTGGTGGTTAAACGAACAGTGGTGCTTCTAATGAAGTGTGTGCAAGCTAAAAAAAATGCAACAGAGGAAAGCGGAAGAAAAGTTTATCTATTTGTTGCATTTTTTTTAACGAACATTTGTGCTTCTAATCCCCCTTTTTTAAAACTTCGCCAAGCCCTGATGCGTTATCTGCAAGGCTTTGGGCTTTACTGCAAACCCAATCCAACCTGCCTAACCGAAGCATCCTGCATAGTTAAATCCTCCGCGCATCCTAACGCCATGTATTATTATTTTTTTTCCAGCGCGCCTGTGTGTAAAAAACCAACCGCACAAAATTAGAGTGCTGCATTTCGCTCATGCCATCCCACAACCGAAAAATGCAGCACACAAATTTTTTCCTCCCCGCCATATTGCTTAATAATATGCTAATCCTTAACTACCTTCACACTTGCAGTTTTATTACCCCACGTCATCTTACATAAATAAATTCCATCAGTCAACTGCCCTATGCCAACTTTCTTAAACTGACTCCAAGGGGCAATGTAATCTTTATAAACAAGGTTGCCCATTACATCATACACAAGAAGTTCACCACTTATATTTTGAATCGGAAAATGCGAATCAAAAATTCCATTATTGGGGTTGGGTTGCAATTGAATATTTATATCATCAATATTTAACATCGAAGTACCTACATTCAGATTATTAAAATAATCTGCCATAAATCCCGGTAGTCCTATATACGCAGATGTTGTATCTAAGCTTACAAAGGCAGTATCATAACTACATGCAACACCTAATTGATTAGGATTGGTAATGCAGGCAAGATGGTGAGTATAGGCAATAAGACTATAAATCCTCCCATCAGGCCCTGCTTGCAATCCGCCAAAGAAGGGATTTAAACCCGTTCCGGTTGGCAGGCTAAAAATTGTATCAGCAGAGTTTATTACAGCACTATCACTCCCTGCCAATAAATTAAATTGAATAAGATAACTTGGTGTTAGCTTTGTAGCATAAAGCCTACTGCCATCCGGTGAAAACTCTACACCATAAAAACCATTGTTGGTTGTCGCACCCCCTGGCCCTACATGTATTGGATGAGTTACAATCCCTGTAGTCTTATCAAAATCAAAAACCTCCAATAAATTATCTCTTACAACAGCAGCAGCAATTTTGTCTCCGGCAGCCGAAAATTTTAAATAGCCACCTTTATTATAAAAATAACTTGTGTGCACACTCCCGATTGTAGAAACAACCGGACTGCCAATGCCTGATGCTGTTAAAAGAAACAAATGAAAATCAGCATTACCAAAAGTATGTGCTGCTATCCAAATATCTGTACCATTTGAATGTCTTACCGCAGCTACTTTTTCTGTGCTGCTATCCAGTAAAGCAATATTTTTTAAAGTAACATCACCATTCCCTCCATTCAAACTCATATCAACCACAGAGTAACAAAGAGGTGTGGTAAAATAATAATATGGCGGGGTAAAAATATAATACTGCGCATTGCTCCCAGGCTTTGGTACAATTAATACTTGAGTTGTTGACTGATGTCCCAACAAACCATATCCATTTGGCATTTGATTATGATTCCTGTCCCAAACTTTAATTCCATCACTGTAAAAAAGCAGGTTGCCTGCATTATCCGAAATACCCGAACAACCTTCGTAAGTATTAATCTGCCCACCCGATACAAACGTTGGTGGGTCGGTGCTAAATGTTATTCCGCTGTTAAAACCAAAATACCAGTTATTTGCCTCTTGCGCTATAAGCATACATGGCTGCATTATAAACACAAAAAAAATTAATGCGCGCATATTTTATTTCTTACTCATTATGGCACTCAACTTTATCATAACCTCCATTTTGGCGCAAGTTTTCTTCCCATGCATCCAGAGTATTATCGTTTGTGGCACCATAGCTGCAATTTTTTTTCTCTTCTGAAGCTCCGTTTTTGGTGCATTCACACACACGACATTTTTTGCAGGATGAATTTAATATAAAAATAAAGCTAATAAAAAATAAACCTAATTTATTCATTTTTGTATGTTAAAAATATTAAGGGTAATTGATATTATAAGAACTATTTTCCAACTCTTGTATAGTGAAATCTTTTCTTGCAAGCACCCGATAGTTATTTCTCACATCATTCCAACCGTAAGCATTAATTGTATCAGGGCTAAAAAAGAAAAAAGATATTTTGCTAGCGCCATTCTCAGAAAAAACATTCGACCATTCTTTTTTGCTATCAAAATATGCAAAATCCATTTCTCGTATTCCTCTTAAATTATTATACAAATCAGGAATTAAAGTATCCGGATAATTATAACTATTTAAATAATTTAGGACATGAGCAGTATTGTTAGTGAGTTTAATTCTATAAACTTTTTCTACACCCTCCGGCTCTTTACACCCAGATGTCAAAATAAGAATGTTAAATATGATTAAATAATAAAACTTTTTCATTTTCTAAAAAGGTATAAACCACCAAAACCAGTCAGGGCGGTAATCTAAATGATAATCATCTGCTAGCGTCCAAGGCTGTCCTCCTTGATTAATATCAAATACACTTGGCTCTTGATTAGTAAAATAATTAAAAGATAGGTTATTAGCTTGAGTCTCAAACCAAGAATCTTCATGCAGATGAGAAGTAGGAAACCAACCTACATTTCTATCTATAATGCTACTCATTGTGCTAGGTCCAGCTATATGGCTTAAATACAAGGGGCCAAAGATTCTACTCTGTAGAGTATGCCCATACTCATGTCTAAATAAGTCATCGTTGTATGGGTCATTAGATATGTTCACTCCATTTATATAGGGTCCTAAAGTTGCACCCCATCCTCCCGGATTACTTGGGTCATCAAAATTGACAATTGTTGCGCCTCCATAATAATTAACATCAGTAACATCCCCTGAAGTATTTCTGACTTGTGAAAACACATTCCCAAGTGCAGTTTGCGGAGCTTCCCAAGTAAAGCGGGAAACAAGCTGCAATCCTTGGCCAGCAACTGTTCTATTACCATCGGTTTGTCTTAATCCATCCCAAATTCTCCATGAGTTTCTTGCTCGCCTATCTCCTTCAGTAAAGGAACCCGTGCTTGCAACTCCTGCCATCCATGCTGATGAACCGGCACTTAAAGGATTTGAATAAGTAGCTCCTATAGCTATCAAAGAAGAAGTTGCAGAGGTAGAAATTGCAGCGGAAATTCCTAAAGCGCTTACTCCAACTGTAGTTGAGACAGCACCCCCAGTTAGAACATCAGCAACTGCCCAATGCCACCACTTATGCCCGCTCGGGTCAGTAAACTTCAAAGGATTATTTCCTGCATACGCATACCTGTTTAATCCTAATGTACTTAAGGGTGCATTATTAAAATTATCGGCACTCAACATCCTGCACACGGCAGGGTCATACATGCGGCCATTCATATTTATCAATTCAAATTCTGATAAATGCTCATGCCCCGTGTAGCCTCGCTCAAACATCATCACTGGTGCAGTTCCAGCTTGATAATAATTCCAATCATCAGGATTACGCCTTTTGCCCCAGGCATCAAACGAGTTTTCTTCTAGTAAAGAAGCGCTTCCATCATAAACCGCGCTTATGCTTCCAAGATAATCAGTTCGTATATAGTTTGTAACCGGAGTACTACCATTCTGACTTACCAAAGCTCCAACTAATCCATAAGGACAGTTTAAGTAAATTGTTTCTGTTGTTGTTCCGCTTGGTACATCTAACACACTTTCGTAATTGCCTACAAAATATTTTGTTTTAATAACAGCACCACCCGCATCCTTTAAATCAGTCCGCAAACGGCTATTATCAGGAGCATAAAAAATCTCTAATAGATTCGGCCCTTCGTGTATTGTAGTAGCTTTATTAAAAGCCGAATAAGTCATATTTTGAGTTTCTTGCGAAATGGTATTGGATAATGGTAAGTTGCCAATTTCAGTAACCGCATGCAGTTTAACAGGGTCATACGTGTAAGAGCCTATATTATCTTTAACTTCAAAATTACCTTCCGAACCATAAATAATATTAAATGGCTCATACCCGGGAATGCTACCTTGCGGCAATGCAGATTGTAATTGCGAATGATTTACATAAGTAAAATCTTCGGCAAAACCCCGCAATGCATCTGACCTGCTCATCAAATTTCCTGATGCCGCATCAAAACTATATCCTTGCATCCACGAACCATCACTCATACTTATTCCTGTAAGGTAATGCCAGTCATCGTATTCAAACGCTGCCATTAAACCGTTACCATACGTATAATCCAATGGTTGTCCATATTCATTTTCGTTTCCGGTAATCCAATAATTAAATGTGTTCGAAGCATTTGTTATTTTTGTCATAATCCCTCTCAAATAATGATTCTTTACAACCACATTATTGGGGTAGGTAGCAGTTTCTAATAAGCCATCAGGCTTATATCTGTATTGTGTGCTAAAAATTATTCCGTTATTGTCGTTCACAGTCTTCACTTTCAACTCTGGCATTTCTGTAGGTCCACCTAAATCCGATGCGTATTCATATTCTATTGCCGAGCCATCCGATTTATCTATCCGTTCTATTTTATTAACCGACCTCATACCGAATCCATTATAATTGTAATTATACGTATTCATTGTAGCTCCTCCCGAACAACTGTTGCAATGCTCCGTTTTTGTAATTAGCATTCCTAATAAGTTATACTCCATTTCAAAATCATCACCTTTTGCATCCGTCTGCTTGGTCATTTGTCCAAATGAATCATACTGATATAAAGTATTACCAGCATCAGGGTCAGTAAAACTAATCCTGTTTCCAATCTCATCATACGCTATATTTAAAACAGATGGCTGCCCGTTTATAGTACCCGGCTTTCCATTACTCAGATAAGTAAAAGTTTCCGTTTCATTTAAACGAGTGCTTTCTATCACGTTACCATAGTCATTATATTTTTTTATTTGTATCTCTCCTGAGGGAAGTATTGTAGTTATTTTATTATGTAAATTATCATAGGCAAATTGTGTTATTAAAGAATTTCCAGCCGCGTTATATGTAGTTTGTTTTTCAACTCTGCCATCTTTTACCGAATATAAATAGTCGGTATGCTCATAGGTAGGGCTTCCTGAGTAAAAAGGAGAATACTCTGCTTGCAGCCTGCCTGTTCCTGATTGATAAACTTTATCAGCCAAAACAACGGCTGGGGTCGCAGCATCAATTAACTTTTCAGTTTCTGTTCGCAAAACCCGTTGGTAAGCATCATAGTATTTAGTTACATAAGGTCTGTCATATTTTAAAAGGTCAGCTGGTAAAGAACTTATCACGTATCTGCAACCTGTTGGTTCATTTCCTCCTCCCGATGACCATTCATAAGTTGTAACAATTTCATCAAGTTGTTTTATCGCATTTCGTTTAGGCATTCTCCCTATCTCTCTGGCAAAACCATCATAACGATAGCCGGTTGACAATCCATCAATATCTGTTTCAGCCAAAACAACACCTGTTGGCAAATCATAAAGTTTTGTGGCTAATTGCCCTAAGGCATTTTCAGTTCCAATTATATATCTGTATTTATTGTCATAATAAAAAGTTGATGTTCTTTGTTGTGGAAACGGTACCGTCCAGGCAGCAGTAATATTATCACTTCCGCTTTGTGTAATCCTATTTACCTTACCACAACTAAATCCGAATAAATTATATTCATAGTAATTTTTTATCCACACACTTCCATTACCCGGCTTGGTTTCATAATATTCTACGTTACCATCCGGGTAATATGTAAAATTCCTTTCAACAGTATAGGGTGTTTGCGATGGGTATTTAATAACCTTTGTACTTTTCCATAATTTATTCTCACAATGAAATGTTGCAGGAACTTTTAAATATAAATTAGTAGTTAGCTCATCAAAACCGTTTGCCGTCCAGCTATGGTCTGTAATTAAATTACCATCTTGGTAATTATAAACATGATTTGTAGTAATATTTTTTAGAAAATCCGTACTCTGTGAACTGCTAACGTAAGGAAAAAAAACTCCATTCCCTAAAACTGTTTTAGTATTTGTAAAAGAAGTAATATAATGGTTATCAAAATTAAAACCCCCACCCCAATGATATTGCTTACTTATATTAACATAGGGATAGTAATAAGTTAAATCATATCCATTTTTTGTAGCCTTAATAAAATTTATTGCCGTTTCTCTTTCATATAGCCATTCAAAACATAAAAACCCCCTGCCTTGTCTGTGAACTTTTGCTCCTGTATACGAATAAACATAATCATTCAGTGTGTTGCTCATTAAATCACTTTTCCATCTATGATTTACAACATACATGGCACTTTGCAAATCAAAAACCGGAAAAATTGCCCCGCTACCTTTTGTATAATATCCGTAAGAACTGCTTGCTGCCAATTCTGTCAACGGTTCATAACTAAAATAATCAGTAACATCAAACCCATTTGTTATTGACTGTACCAAGTCTCTCTCTTCGTTTTGATGAAATGTAAATAAGTTCCACGTATTATACCAAAAACCGCTAACACTACATTGTGTATTGTAATGCTGATTCAATAAGTCCTGCTTACCGTCTCCATTAAAATCGCCAACGGTTATCCCATTATCATAGATGCAATCTGTTTGCCCTGAATGCCACTCAAGGATAAAATCATTGTTACCCTGACTTATAAAAACTGAAAGTACGCTTGTAACACCAGAACAACCTGCTTGCCCTGTTAATCCAATGCCAATAACATCATCTTTTCCATCACCATTAAAATCTGCAACATAAAAATTTTTATTGCTCGGATTAGATTTAGGATTCTCATTAATTACCTGAGGAACGCTATAAAATTGCTGGTCAGATAAAAATTGTGTACCATCAGAGTAACTAACATACATGGTATTATTATTCGAATTCCATTTCAATAAATCTGTTTTAGCATCTCCATTAAAATCACCTGTATATATGCCGGTTGAATTTGTAATGTACGATGAAGTATATAATGTAACCCTGCCGGTTGGTGTGAGATAAAACACCTGCCCCGATGTTGCATTATTATCTATGCCCATCAGGTCTGTTTTTCCATCACCATTAAAATCCATCGAATATAAGTCAACCGCTAATGACCAAATAGAACCAGTGCCCCCGGCAATAAAAGATTGAGATGCCGCATCATAAGAATAATATGTCCAATCAGAACTACCTGAGGCTGTTTTTTTCATTAAAAAAATATCTGATTTTCCATTTCCATCAAAATCACCTGCTTTTAACACATACCCTCCACTGCCAAACGTAATCGATGCGCTGCTCAATTCATAAAAAGATGAACCGTTATATTTATAAATACGTACAGTACCAGAAGAAGTGGAAGACCACTGATAATCTAAGAAAACTCCAATAAATTCATCAACTCCGTCACCATCAATATCTGCCGTTGTGCTCATAGCATCACTAAAATAGGAGTAAGAACAAGGTATTGTATTAGTGAAAAATTGTCCCTGCCTGTTAAAAAAGTGACAGTCTAAACCTACATAACCAATCATACTATAACTTAACACAGCAATCTGGTCTGATATTCCATCTCCATTAAAATCTCCCTTATAACTGCTAAAATCGTTTTGAGGATTATATCCCAATGAAATATCATTAAAATCAGAAATTGATTGTCCCCAAGTAATCTGAGTGCTATTAAATTGTTCACCCCCTCCGTTCCAAAATTTTATTTCAGATAAATGACTGTACAAATCGTTTTGGTAAATAAACTCATACCTGCGCACATTATTATTAAAATATTCAACATCCATATAACGTAAAAGTCTTGTCATCGGCAAAGCATTTCCTGCAACATAATTCACATTTCCATCAAACCGATTTGTCCAATACGTAAAAGTTACACGGTTAAACGGTGTAAATCCTGCATTTGCATTTCCGGTATAGTCAATTGACCATATCAACGACTCTCCATTATATTCATGATATAAATAAGTCATATAATTTCCATTCGCATCTGTAACCTTATGAAGTTGCCAATAAATCGGTGTACTGGTTGATAAATTAGTTGGCAATTCAACTCTCGAATCTGAAGAGTTCCCATATTCCAAAATTTTTCCATCTTTTGTAAATACCTCAAACCATTCAGGCCCATTTGCCTGTTGCCCATGAGAAACAATTTTAGAATAGCTTTCCATTTCAGTATGATACTCCGTTCCGTTCGCGCCATACGTGCCACCATTCCAAACCATCAATAAATTTCCGTCAAGCATAAACCGGTCATCCATTGTGCAATTAACACCGCTATTATTAGTACTAAAATGCTGATAATCCTTGGCAGCTCTTGTAATCGAAGAAAGTCCTGTTAAACCCCAACCCATTCCCAACATTCCATTTCCACGCGAACTGTTATAATTAATATTCAACTCCGGTTGCATTCCGTTCGTGCCCGGACACACCCAAACAGGTATGTCATACGTTCCGGCACCGCTTGGTGAAACACCTGAAACCCCGGGTAAACTGCCTACCGCACCTCCTGTTCGTTGCGAATAAGCGGTTTTGCATAGTAGAATTATCAAAATTAAAAAAATCAGTTTGCTTAGGCTTCTCATATTTTTAATATTAACAGAGTTAAAATATTAATTTATTTACTACTCAATTCTCAAAATCTTCCATTCTTTTTTATTTTTATCAATATAAACCTTCAAAATATATACACCCGCTGGCTTTTGTGAAATATCAATATAGGAAATCTCGCTTGCATTTTCCATTTTGCTTAGGAGCATACCTTTTTCATCAAACAACATTACAGTTGCTTTTTGTTCAGATTTTAAATTATCAATTTTTACTGATAATCGACCTCGTGTTGGGTTAGGAAGCACAGCAATTTTATTATCATTTATCTTTTGAGCGTACTCTTTTGTAGTATCTGCCTCACCTGACATTCGAGACAGCATATACATTCTCTCTGTTCTATTGCCTGCTTGGTCATATGAGTATACAAAACGTTGCGCTCTTAACAAAAAAGTTAAGTTAATAAACATCAGTATAAATATAACTTTTTTCATAATCGTATGTTTTAATTAGTGTTAAAGAAAAATCAGAATAAAATAAAAATAAATCTCCAATAAAAACAAATAATCCTGTTTAAAAGCAGGTAAAAAATTCTTCCCTCTCGGCATTCGTCAAACACTGGGTGGAGTTTCTATGTTTTCCATAGCCCTCAAGATTAAAAGTTTCACCAATAGTATAAAATAAAATCCAAACAAAGAACAATTGTTTAAAAATATTTTTTGGGGCGTTCCTTTCCCTGTTGCAAAAAAGCAACAGCGAAAGTCATGCTGTCCGCTATTATCTCCCCGATGAAAAATCGGGGAGGATAACCGCTACCATCCTTAACGCAAACCGAATTTTCAATTCAGCTTTTAGTCCATAAAAAAATACCCTGATAAAAAATCAGCGTATTTTTCTATATCTCAATCCATCTTCCACCAATAAAAAAAACGCCCCGAAAAATCAGAGCGTTTTTTCATTTGTATTCTTTTTTCTATTCGTTAACTACTGGTGTTTCAGCAGGGGTTTCTTCTGGAGCAGGAGAGGGGCTTTCACTCAATTCCCCGGTAAACAATGGCTGCAAATGCACATGCTCGGTTTTCTTAGTACCGTTAAGCGTTAGCGTAAGCAACTTCTCATTAAAACCGTCAACAACAATTCTAAAACTATTATCACCGGATGATAATTGTGTCATTAATCCACGACCATCAGCACCCGTAACAATTACCTTATCCGAACCTACATGAATAATCTCACCAATCACCGGTAGCCCCGTTTCCTCGTTAGTCAATTCAAATTGAACTTCAGATGCACCGGCAGGAGAAATTAACTGACATACATTCGAAAACGAAAACTGTCTGCTCTTAGCTTCTTCTTTTTCAAAAATAAACTGCCCGTCCAAGCACAACGCAATAATCTTGGCATACAAAGCATTATTAGCTGTAATCTTAGTAACAGTATCCACAATGGCTTGCTCCTCGGCTGCGTAAAATAAGGCTAATTTTTCATCAAAATTTGCCTTCGCAATTTCAAATTCCTCTTTATAGGTGCTTGGCATGTTCTCATTCTCCATAAGCACAGCCTCGTGAGAATTAATGTATTTCAAACCCTCAATCATAAGCTGCGATAGCTCCTCAAACCCCTCATTAGCTGCGGCATCATAATAACCCCATCCGGCCGAGCGGTACTCAGGCTCCGGCACAGAATAGGCATCGTAAATATAGCGTTTTAACCCTTTCCAGGCGCTTAATGCCTTGTCACCTACCTCCAACACTTCACGTCTCAGACTCTCATGCGTAAGTGCGCGGGCTTGCTCATCCGGTAGCAACTCTGCCGCTAAAATTTCTCCTAAAAAGGCAGTTATCCACGCTGGTGTATATTTAGCCTTATGGTTTGTGAATTTTGGTAAATACAGTCTGGTGCTGTTTAAAATTACCCTGCATGCAAGATATAATCTGGCTTGTGCGATTTTGTAGTTTGTGTCCATTTTGTTTTTTTTATTATATGGTTTTTAAATTTTGAATTTCAATTTTGATACTCTAACGAAAACTCTTTACTAATGGTTACAATTATTTTTTTGTAATTAATTTCTGTCTTTTACGCAATCCCTGTTTATTTTGTTTCATCAACTAAACTTATTTTTTCAATTCACGCTAATTATTTTAATTACCCCAATCACCTGTTTACCTATCCCACCGCCACATCCATTATTTCTTTTCTTACGCACCTCTTTTTCTTTTGTTACACTATCCACAAGATTTTTTAACTTCATCTCCCCATCAACACATCATCACATCAGCAAAATAATCTTCGGCAAACTTTTTGCATTACATATTTAAAGAACAACTACCCGGTGGCTTGAGCCAAAAATTATTTCTACGTAGCTTTTCAGTAAAGGCTATAAATAGATTCACTGCATTTTTTTTGCTATATATATAATATAGTAAGCACACTTTTAAATACCGGTTGCGTTTGCCGGATGGCTACCCCTCCTCTCTCCACTAATTCGCAGCATCATATCCTTTTTTACACAAAGCAAACGTTAATATGCTAATAAATAAATAGTTAGGTGCATATTTTTTGTAAAACAGTGTTGATAATCAGAGTTTTGCCTCAAATCAAACTGATAACACAACCCTTTAGTATAGCTAACATAACGTAATTAGCTAATAATGTAATAGATAACATGCTTTGCGCAAAACCGTAATTGGTTAGCGGAGGGGGGTAATTAATTCGCGCATAAACCATAATTGGTTCGCGCCCATCACAAAATCATTCGCGTTAGCCGCAAAACAATTAATCCCAATCCCCTTTAAAAAAGCGGCAACAACCCCAACCATAGGCGGAACATATTCCCAAGTTTGCGCACAATCATTACACATAACTCAGCATCCGGCTTTCATTTACGTTTCCTCATACAACCCTTCCGCGTGACAAAAAAAGAAAAACCTCTGCCATTGCACACACAATTTAAAGTCCCACAAAAGCCAGCCGCACCACCAAAACTTTAAATAGAGTGTGCAAACCCACCACCTTTTCCAATTCGTAAATTCGTACCAGATTCGTATTCGTTAATTTCCCCTCTGCTAAAAAAAAATAATAATACATCCAACCGCACATCCCGCCTGGATAAAACTGCTGTGCTAACATCAACCTATTCTTTCAATACTGCCATAACTCCAAACAGATAAGCCCTGATAAACCACATAGCCCAGCAGATAACAGCAAGCTTAGCAAAAGTTTAAAAAGCAAGTCTGCATCGGTTATCAAATTGATGTAATTCTTTTTTACCTTTACTGCATGTTAAAAAAAATGCAACATAACATCAAGGCAAAAAATTGTTATCTAACTGTTGCATTTTTTTTAATGAGTAGAAGTAATTCTAACTCTTGCTTTTTAAACCTTCGCCAAGCCCTTCTTCGTTATAAGCAATGCGGGCTTCTGTACTTATACCAAATTCCCCTAATACTTTTTAACATTCTGCACGGCAGGCATAGCCTTGTTTGCCATCCTTCGTAAAATAAAAAGAGAAGCAACACAGCGCACAAAAACCACCGCTAAGTTGCTTCACTTTTTATTTTACCCAACCGCACAAAACCGTTTCACTTCATATTTTTAATAAACTTCATAAATCATTCATTAATAACTTTAACGCTTACCTCCCCATCCTTCCACTTCATTTTACAGAAATAAATCCCGTTAGAAAGTGCGCTAATATTTACATACTTATATAGACTCCAAGGCGCAACATAATCCCGTAGCACCAAATTCCCCATCATATCATGAACCTCTACCTCACCGCTTGTACTATGCGCATCAAACTGAAAAGCAAATGCTCCAGTAGTTGGATTAGGCGCTACTTTTATTTCCCCTTCGAGTGGTAAGGGGCTGGCGAGGCTGGTATAACACGTAGTACACCCCCCCGTAGTATCGCACCCCAAAAAATAATTTGGGTGATTGGGTATGGTGTTAAAATTATATGTTGGCAATAAAACGCTGTGTTGTGCTACGTTGCAACCCACTCCAACAATGTCCGGGTCATCTATCCTTCCAAAATATGTAGTGCTGTTTCCTGTTGTTATATATATCTTTCCGTCAGGTGCAAGTTGTTGATTACATAAGTAAGCTCCCAAATTAGGTTGGCCGGGCTGCGTAAATGAATCCCACGCAGCCACCATAGTTCTGCTTGCTATTACATTAGTGGCTGTCAAGTCGTATTGATAAACATTTAAAACATTAGAAACATAGAGTAATTGAGAATTTGGAGAAAATTCACATCCTACGTTTCCATATACTGTTGGTATGCTAGCATCATTTCGTGGGTTACTAAACATTCCGGTACACCTGTCAAAATCCAAAATATCAAGTCCCCCTGATGCGTAATGGTAATAAGCATATGTTTTTCCATCAGGCGAAAACTTTGCCTGCCCATCATCCATTGTTCTTATTGCTCCAATATTCTGCGCGTATGGACCTAAAATAAAGTTTGGGAAAACAAGTAATTTATAGTACGTGTTTGTATTAACACGGTGAACTACAACCCACCAATCTCTTCCATTTGCATGTCTACATGCGGTAATTTTTCCAACATTAATCGTGTCATTTATAACTATTTGATTTTTGGAAACAACTGCACCCAATCCTGCATTAAGAGACATATCAATTTCTGATTTTTTAAGATTGTATGACTTGCTGCCAAATGCACTTGGATAATTATCAACCGAATTATGAAACAAATAGTATATAGTATTGCTCCCGGGTTTTGGTATAATTAGCGCACCCTGCGCAATTAAAAACCCATCGGGTGCAAAATTTGCGTATGCTCCGGGATTAATTCCATTACCGTTTTGCATGGTATCATCTGTAGCATCGGCTATGTAATAACCATTAGTGTAAAACAACATGTTGCCAGAAACGTCAGAAATATTTGCATGGGTGTGTCGAAATTCCATTGCAAACGAGTCTTGCGTAATAACCGGTAATCCACTAAAAAAATCTAATTTGCTGATGCCAAAGTTGGGAGTGCTCCACTCACTGTCATATCCGGAAAACCAGTTGTTATTTATTCCTTGTCCCATAGTTACTTTAGGCAACATTAGTATAAAGAATAAAAATATTTTTTTCATAAATCTTAAAAATAAAAGTGGCTCGTAAAATTCTACGAGCCACTTTTTGCTATTTAATAATAACTAATTTTCCATTAACGTTTACAATGCCATCCTTATTTCCCCCGTAGGCGCGAGCGTCCTTTCCGCTCGTGCCTTGTTTGTTCTGCGGCATCTTGCCGCCCTTATAGTAAGATTCAATAACGTAAACATGATTCATACCTTTTATTTTTAACGATAACAAAAGTACAAAACAATTAAAAGAAAAAACCGCCTCACAGTTGCTTTCACAATTTAAAGTCGCGCACAAAAGCAATCGCGCCACCAAAACTTTAAATAGAGAAAGCAAGCCACCGCACACGACATTGCAAGTTTTCCTGTCTGCAAAACTCAAACCACCAAAGCCCTGATAAGGCGAACAGCACAGCTTATAACAGTTAGCTTAAACAAAATTTTTAAAATGGGGGCTTTAACCGTAACACAAACATTTGTGCTTCTAACAAGCAGTGTCGGTAATCGAACAGTTGTGCATCTAAACCCCCATTTTAAAAACTTCGTTAAGCCCTTCTTCGTTATGCGCAACCAATTGGTTTTCACCTGACGGGTCGCGCAGCACCCGTCCAGGTGAAAATACGGAGACGGAATCATGAAGGTAAAAGTATTATTTTTCGGTTTTCAAAAAAAGAGATGGCTGAAAATTTAATACCACTTGAACCGGATAAATTTTATCAAATTTATAATCATGCCATAGGTAAAGAAAATTTTTTCGAAAGCGATAGTGATTACAAATGAATTCACCTGTCAGGTCTTTGGCGATGTAAGCGATAGGCTTTACGTTAAACTAATCACCTGGACGGGGGCGCACCCCACAGGCTTACGCTGGCGACCCGTCAGGTGACATCAAAAAGAATAAAATACACACGAGGCAAAAGAGCCTCGCGCGTACGGAGATATGCCCTTAAAGAGTCCTTGTACTCTGTGGATAACGTTGTATTGTTTTCTTCAATATCTGCACTATTCCTTCATAAACCGCTGGCTTGCTTCTTCTTTTCCATTATTTATTGTAAGTATGTAAGCCCCTTTAGCAAGAGCAGCTATGTTAATCTCAAAACTATCAGTGGGCTTTACTTTTTTGCTTTTTATTTTACTGCCAGTGGTTGATGCTATAGTGTAACTGGTAAATTTACTACCACTATAAATTGTAATAGTAGAATTAGCAGGGTTAGGTGTGATAGTGAAACTTTCTGTTTTTGTATTTAATGATGTTATGCCCGTTGTGGTATCTGTATATGCAGCAATATAATTTACCACCGAATCTCCGGCAACTGTAAATGCCCCGCCTACAATTAAGTCGTTATTTAAAACACAGAAGTCTTTTACAATATCATTTAAATTGCCATTGGTCGGCTGCCACTCGTTGCCGTCCCATACAGCCATGTGCTTAAGGGTATCTCCATTTGGTTTAATAGCTTCAAAAGAAAAACCCGCATACAAACTGCCTTTGTAAAAGCATAATGCCCTTGGCGAAATGGCAGGCGCACCCCCAACAGCATACCAGTTACTACCATCCCAATAAGCTACTCTTGAAGGAAAAACGGTAGAGGTGTTATATATACCTGTAAAATTTCCTCCCGCATATAATCGGTTATTTACCGAGTCAATGGCAAACGCAATTACATCACTGCTTAAGCCACCGCCCACATCGCTCCATGTAGTGCCATCAAACTTTGCAATGTTTACAATTGTTTGCCCGTTTACGCTTGAAAAATAACCTCCAATATACAACTCGTTATTATAAATAATCATATCGTGTATTTGTGAAAATGTTCCTGCTACGGTAGCAAACGAATACCATGATGAGCCATCCCAACGGGCCAAATTTTTCATATTTATACCATCTACAATATTAAACTCACCGCCTACAAGCAAATCTCCGTTGTATTCTAAAAAACAATAATATGAACCGCCATTTGTAATGCCTGTGTTAAGCGAATGCCATGTTGCACCATCATAGCGGGCAATCCTTCTTGAGCTATAGTTTCCATTCACACTTTGAAAATCGCCAGCCACTACTAAATCATTATTAAATTTACCGATACTTGTTACTGCTCCAAATGGGCTGGAAAATCCAATTGATGTCCATGAAACCCCATCCCATTTCGCTATGGTATATACATTTGTGCTTCCGGACATAAAGAAACTTCCACCAGAGTATAATTGGTTATTTAAAATATGTAAATCCCACACTGGTGGGGCATCAAAACCAGCTCCTAATGGTTTCCAAATTTGACTTAAAAGGGTAAATGGAAACAGCAAAAAAATTAATAGTAGTTTTTTCATTTAATACAAAAATACACGGCAACAAGATCTGGTTTTCACCTGACGGGTCGCGCAGCCCCCGTCCAGGTGAAAATACGGAGACGGAATCATGAAGGTAAAAGTATTATTTTTCGGTTTTCAAAAAAAGAGATGGCTGAAAATTTAATACCACTTGAACCGGATAAATTTTATCAAATTTATAATCATGCCATAGGTAAAGAAAATTTTTTCGAAAGCGATAGTGATTACAAATGGTTTTTAGAAAAGTTTAGAGAATATGTTGTTCCTGTAAGTGAGGTGTATTCATTTTGTTTGATGCCTAATCATTTTCATTTTGTGATGAGAATAAAAAGTGAAAAGGAAATAATAAAAGTGCTTAATGAACAAAATACCGGCAGGCTTAGTATAGAAGAAAAAATACAAAAAGACGAAAGATAATTAGCAAATGCGGTGATCCAACAGATAGGAAATTTATTTAACGCATACGCAAAGTATTTTAATTATACACAT